>NZ_JAXLPA010000001.1:0-1691119 GCF_034322225.1 Aquimarina callyspongiae
GGAATTTTTAATCGTATCTCTAAAATGATTCTAGTCTTTTAATTCTTAATTTGCATCTAATTATAAATAATCAAATACGCGCTGTCAATCAATATGTCTATGAACTTTTTCTATAACTAAAGTAATCTTCATCACTAGTCATATAATCGCTAATCAATAAGGAATCGAACCCTATAAAATGCACTTAAACATCCCCACTCCAGTATAATTATTTCTTATGAACTTCGCTTGTCTCTCAAAGCGGGTGCAAATATAAAACGCTTTTTTATTCCCACCAAAACTTTTTCGATATTTTTCTGAAAGTTTTTTTACTCCTTAAAACAAACCTGTAAATCTATGAACTCCCCTCAAAACTAAACTCCGTTTTGCGGGTGCAAATGTAAAACTCTTTTTTACACTTACAAGGTTTTTTTTCGCTTTTTTTAAAAGTTTTTTAAAACTCCTAAACATCACTAAAAACAATACCTCAGAACTCATTACATACTCCTCAATGAACTATCGCAAAAACCAATCCTCATATAAAACCTCATCCGTTTTGCGGGTGCAAACATATAACCATTTATTAAACTAACAATAACTTTTTTAAAGTATTTTTTAACCTTTTTATAACTCCTTGATAAACCATAATTTACAAACACAAAAAATATCTATTCCCCCTAAACAAACAACAACCCTTAACAAAACAAGTAGCTTTTTTGCGCCAGAGATAGTAGTAACATCCTTTTTATGTTTAAAAAAAAACATAAAAAGATATAACGAATAGCTCGATAAACAGGGACTCAACCTGTTTAGGCGCCATACATATTAATATAACCTATTAATTACTTTATTAAATCTAATGAATTTACATTCTTTCCTATCTTATAACCTTGCTCAAGCCCAAACTCAATAGCTTCTCTATAATGAATCCCTCCATAGAGTCTTGATATTGCCGCTTCCTCTGCCATCTCATAGAAGTTTATATATGTACGCGGAAATCCATTAATATCTCTTCTACCCTCATGTGTTCTATCTACAAAGTAATATTCCTTCCCAAATAGATTTGTCAGTATTTCTGCCAGCACTCCTGATTGCACAGAATGTCCAGATGTGTATTCTGGAAAAGGTGGTGTGGCTAATACAGCTTCCCATTCTTCATCTATATATGTATTTATATATGTAATAGGTCTTGGGTATACGGTCCTGTATTTAGTTTTCCAACAAGAGATAAATGCATCTGAAATCCCAATTCCTACTTTGGCAAAAGCTTCTACCGCAAGATCCAATTTACAATCATCCTTTTTTATCACT
This sequence comes from Aquimarina callyspongiae, assembly GCF_034322225.1. Taxonomy (NCBI): domain Bacteria; kingdom Pseudomonadati; phylum Bacteroidota; class Flavobacteriia; order Flavobacteriales; family Flavobacteriaceae; genus Aquimarina; species Aquimarina callyspongiae. The sequence continues at coordinate 1,291 of NZ_JAXLPA010000001.1, forward strand.
TGATTTAAAATAGAAATAGAATGTCCCGGAGGTGTTGCCGTCGTTGTTGGATCATCAGCCCAAAACTCAGCTATATCTTTTTGTTCTGGTGTAATATTTTTAACTGCATAGTACACTTCTTCTGCTGCTTTATAAAACTGAGAATTAAATTTCTTAGAAAAAGGTATTGGATCTTTGGGTTGCGTTTCTTCAACATTACTTGTTACAAAAGGTCTATTAGTACCCCAATATGGTTGTAGCGCTGCATGATACTCTGGCGGTGTTGGTGTCCAATACTCGTCTCCTATTGGTGATGTATATTCTGGTGGATAATTATGCAATGAACCATCTCTACCTCCATCGTTTCCTGACCATTGAATAATTTTCTCCGCTGTCCTTTTTGCTAACAAATACGAATCTCTATATATTTCTTCTGAAGTTGCCAATATATATTGTTCTTCAAATTTACTTTCTAAAGCCAATATTGCTTTATACCTTCTACTAGCTGTATTTTTGTAAAAATACTTCGTCATTTCTGCCAAAACTCCATTTGCAACTGCCGGCCAATAATATATCTTATCCTCTTCTAATGTAGTTTTTATTTCTAAACCGCTAAGCATCCCAGACATAGATCTTCTATTAGGCATTCCTTCTACCAATGCTTCATATAAAGCAACACCTGTATACCCAAAAGCTCTCGCTGCAACTGGCGGTGAATAACCTTTTGTTTTCTTTGTTAATGTTTTTATTAGCGAATACCATTCTACAACTACTTCTGAGGTATGTGCGTTTACATTTGTTTGTTTAACTACCTCCCTTTTTGCTTCTCTTTCTCCAGAGAAAGATGAGAGAACAACCATTAGACAACTTACCTTTATCAAAAAAACAAATCTTAAACTAGTAATTTTTTTATTCATTTTTTTTATTTTTTATAATTAATCAAAATAGCGTCTCTTTTTATTTTACGCTATATAACAAGGGGAAAAGTTTAAATCACTGCTAAATATATTGTACATTAATTAATCTTTTTGTGACTTAAGTCACACTTAAAAACAATACCCTATAAAAACGTAAATGTTTTATTGAATTAATCACATATAAAGTCTCGATAAAACAAGCTTTTTATATGTAATCACCTAAAGAAGTTTAGTACGTTTTATTTTTTTGACTTTAACATTTTGTTATTAAAAATCAAATACCTGTAGATGTATAGGCACTTTATGATTTATGCTTTTTGATATTTTAGTAAATGTATACTTAAATATTGTGTGGCTTTTATTAACGTATTATCTTTGCATCTTTTAATTATAAAAATGATGATCAAAATTACGTTACCTGACGGTTCGGTTAGAGAGTATAACGACATAGTAACAGCTATGGACGTTGCAAAAGATATTAGTGAAGGATTTGCCAGAAATGTTATTTCTGCAAAATTTAATAACACCACTATAGAAACCTCAACCCAATTAACCACCAATGGTAATCTTGTTTTATTTACCTGGAGAGACAAAGAAGGTAAAGATGCATTTAGGCATTCTACTTCTCACGTTTTGGCTCAAGCCTTAGAAGAACTATATCCAGGAGTTAAATTATCCATTGGACCAGCTATCGATAATGGATTCTATTATGATGTTGATCTTGGAGATAAAAATATTTCTGAAAAAGATTTTAAAACAATCGAAGACAAGATGCTTGAAATCGCAAGAGGAAAGCACGAATTTAAAATGAGATCTGTTTCTAAAACAGATGCTTTATCTAAATATAAAGATGAAGGCAATGAATACAAAGTAGAATTAATTGAAAACCTGGAAGATGGTACGATTACATTCTGTGACCATGATACTTTTACCGATTTATGTCGTGGAGGTCATATTCCTAATACAGGAATCATAAAAGCTGTAAAAATCATGAGCGTTGCCGGAGCATATTGGCGAGGTGATGAAAACAACAAGCAGCTTACTCGAGTATACGGAACTTCTTTTCCTAAACAAAAAGAACTTAAAGAATACCTCGAGTTATTAGAAGAAGCAAAAAAACGTGATCACAGGAAATTAGGTAAAGAACTCGGATTATTTACTTTTTCTCAAAGAGTAGGACAAGGATTACCTCTTTGGCTTCCTAAAGGTGCTGCTCTACGTGATCGTTTAGAACAATTCTTAAAAAAGGCACAAAAAAAGGCTGGTTATGAGATGGTAGTTACTCCTCATATCGGTCAAAAAGAATTGTATGTCACTTCTGGACATTATGCAAAATATGGAGAAGATAGTTTTCAACCTATTAATACTCCGGCTGATGGCGAAGAATTTTTATTAAAGCCAATGAATTGCCCACATCACTGTGAGATATACAACAATGATCCTTGGTCATATCGTGACTTACCAAAAAGATATGCAGAATTTGGTACCGTATATAGATATGAACAAAGCGGTGAACTCCACGGATTAACTCGTGTAAGAGGTTTTACTCAAGATGACGCTCATATCTTCTGTACTCCTGATCAACTTGATTTAGAATTCAAAAAAGTAATCGATTTGGTTTTATACGTTTTTGGCTCTTTAGGTTTTGAAAACTTTACTGCTCAAGTATCTGTTCGAGATCTAGATAAACCAGAAAAGTATATTGGAGATGTTGCTAATTGGGAAAAAGCTGAAAATGCGATTATAAATGCTGCCAAAGACAAAGGATTAGATTATGTCGTTGAAAGTGGTGAAGCAGCATTTTACGGTCCAAAGTTAGATTTTATGGTAAAAGACGCCTTAGGTCGAAGCTGGCAATTAGGAACAATACAAGTAGATTACAATTTACCAGAACGATTTGATCTAACCTATAAAGGTAGCGATAATGAATTACACAGACCTGTGATGATTCATCGAGCTCCTTTTGGAAGTATGGAAAGATTTATAGCGATACTGCTTGAACACACTGGAGGAAACTTTCCTTTATGGCTAATGCCTGAGCAAGCTATTATACTCTCTATCAGTGAGAAATATGAAAAATACGCTGAAAAAGTTTTAAATTTGTTAGAAAATGACGAAATTCGCGCCCTCGCGGATCATAGAAATGAAACTATAGGTAAAAAGATTCGAGAGGCAGAAATGAATAAATTTCCTTATATTATAATTGTAGGGGAACAAGAAGAAAAAGATAATACTATTTCGGTTCGTAAACATGGAGGAGAAGATTTAGGAGCTGTAAGTATTGAAAAATTCTCTGAAATAATAAAAGAAGAAATTAATAGAACTCTAAAGCAGTTTAACGGATAATAAAAAATAAGTTTAATTTAAATTTTTAAGTCATAGCAATAAGAAGAAGAAGGTCTCAAAAACCACTAAGAGTAATTAAAGAAGATGCGCATAGAATTAACCATAAAATTAGGGTTGATGAAGTGCGTCTTGTAGGTGACAATGTAGAAGTAGGTGTATACCCTACTAAAAAAGCATTATCTCTTGCCGAAGAGCAAGGGCTAGATCTTGTTGAGATCTCACCTAAAGCAGTGCCACCTGTTTGTAAAATAATGGATTATAAAAAATTCCTTTATGAACAAAAGAAAAGAGACAAGGCTTTAAAAGCAAAAGCCACCAAAGTTGTTATTAAGGAAATTAGATTTGGACCTAATACAGATGAGCATGATTATGAGTTTAAGAAAAAACATGCTATCAAATTTTTGACTGAAGGTGCAAAACTAAAAGCTTACGTTTTCTTTAAAGGACGTTCTATTATATACAAGGATCAGGGGCAGATATTACTTCTTAGACTTGCTCAAGAATTAGAAGAGTATGGTAAAGTAGAGCAAATGCCAAAACTAGAAGGTAAGCGAATGATTATGTTTATCGCTCCAAAAAAATAGAAATATATAATTACTCTATAAATTGAAGTAATTATCAAGATAATAAGTGAGATTATAAAAACAAGGATACAATGCCTAAAATGAAAACCAAATCCAGTGCTAAAAAGCGTTTTAAGCTTACCGGTACTGGTAAAATCAAAAGAAAGCACGCTTTTAAGAGTCATATATTGACAAAAAAATCTAAGAAGCGTAAGCTTGCTTTAACGCACTCAACATTAGTGCACAAAAGCGATGAAAATAGTATTAAGGAACAATTACGATTAAAGTAATCGTTTTTTAATCCGGTTAAAATTATTACAAACCCAGGAGTTAGGCTTTTATGATTAGTGATATACTAAAATAATAAAAAGCAAGTATCGATTATCGATCGCCTACTACTAAAAAATTTAAAATATGCCAAGATCAGTAAATTCAGTTGCTAAAAGAGCTAGAAGAAAAAGAGTTCTTAAGCAGGCAAAAGGTTACTTCGGACGTCGTAAGAATGTTTGGACAGTAGCAAAAAATGCGGTTGACAAAGCGATGCAATATTCGTATAGAGACCGTAGAAATAAAAAGAGAACTTTCCGTGCTTTATGGATCACCCGTATTAATGCAGGTGCTCGTTTACACGGTTTGTCTTATTCTCAATTTATGGGTAAAATGAAAGCTAATGATATCGAATTGAATCGTAAGGTTCTTGCCGATTTAGCTATGAATAACCCTGAAGCTTTTAAAGCTATTGTAGATAAAGTAAAGTAATTCTTTAATAAAATATAATACCTAATCTCACTTATAAAACCCATCTTTAAGATGGGTTTTTTTATATCTTACATTTAGTAAATATGTATTTTATCGATAAAATCAAGCGTTTTATCTATTAAAAATCATAAATAATCATATTTTTTTCTTATTTTTAACAAAATTAATATGATATGAGAAAAAACTACTTTTTACTTACATCCTTACTATTATTGACCAACGGAGCTGTTTTCGCACAAAATCATAACGCAAACGCTTCCAGCGAATTAGGTGTAGAGCAGATTTTTGGGCTATTAGAAATGCCTTTTCTTGCAATCGCACTTGTTTTTAGTTTTCTAACAGCAACAAGATTGAAAGGTGGGAAATTTGGTTCCGGAATGGCTTTACTAGCCTGGGGGTTTGTTGTTATGGCATTAGGTCATTTACACATGCAAATAGCCCATATCTTTAATTATAATATTTTTCAGAATGTTTTTGGGGAAACTGCTGGTAATTATATCTGGTTTATCGCATTGATTTTAACTTGGGGATTATCAGCTCTTGGATTTTACAAAATATATAAAGCCAGCAAAATATAAGCCTCAAAATGATCATATCATGGATCAACAAAATAATAAAACCCAAACAAGCTGATCCACCTAAAAATCAAGAAGAAAGAATCATAAATGATCTTATTGATTTTCTGTGGAAAGAAATTGACATTCCTGCTAATGCATCTGCTTTAAAAACTAAAATCAAAAATTTTAGAAGCCTTTCCTATGCCAAAAAAATCGAATGTTTACCTGAAATTTATCTTCTTTTAGAAGAATATATCACAGAAAAAAACTTAATCAGGCGCCCAACCAAACAACTCATAAGAGATCAGATTTTTCAAAAATACCAGACCTTACTTAACTATCCCAATTTCAGGTTAATCTTTCAACCTCTTAGGGAGCAAGAATTAACTCTCTGCAGAGTTTTCCTCTCACAGGTTTTGTTAAAATCATCAGAGCTAGTGGGAACATATAATGACTCCGAAATCCTATCCATAAAAAAAGCTATAGATACTCCTTATAATTTTCAAGAAATTGATCTTATAAAAGAAAGAAAAAACCTACTTGAGTTTTCCAATCAAATATTTTCCAGAATAAAGAACAGCTTAGGGATAAATGCTATTACTAATATCTATTTACTTATTTACAAAAAGCATTTTCAGTCATATCACTTACTAGATTCTTTTACGGCTACATTAAATGTTATCCCTGAAGAAATTCTAGCAAAAGATCTTATTAATTTTCCGAGTAAGCAGCAAATGCTTAAAATGCTTCAAAAACAACTTCATAGTCTTGAAGAAATTAATGAAAGATTGACTGAAGAAGTTATTGAACGTAAAAAAGTAGACGATGAATTAAAACATAGTGAGCATTTAAAAACAACAATTCTTGAGACTGCAATGGATGGAGTTATCCTTGTAGATAGTCAAGGGATTGTTTTAAATTGGAACAGACAGGCAGAAAACATCCTGGAACTTAAAAAAGAAGAAACCATTGGTAGAAGTATCTATGCTTTGGTTCCCAAAAAACTCAAACAAGATTTAAAAAGAAGTTTTGAAAACTATATAAAAACTGGGGATGATCAACTCATAAACCGAAGGGTTGAGACCTCTGTAAATAGAAAAGATGGCGGACAAATATATATCGAACTAACCATAGTAGCCATAAAAACAAAATACGATTATTTGTTCAATGCCTTTTTTAGAGATATTACAAATAAAAAAATTATTGATATTGAGATGAGAGAAGCCAAAGTGATGGCTGAGAAATCTGCCAAAGCTAAATCTGTTTTTTTATCCAATATGAGTCATGAAATTAGAACCCCTCTTAATGTAATTTTAGGACTTACCGGTATTCTCCAAAAAAGTGATTTCACCAATTTACAGGTAGATAGAAAAAATCTCGATGGCATACAGTTTTCTGCAGAAAACCTTCTAGTGCTTATCAATGATATTCTAGATTTCAGTAAAATTGAAGCTGGTAAATTAACCTTACAACAAACCGATTTTAATATCTATGAGCTTATCAACAATGTATCACGTGGTTTTAAAATTAAAGCTGACGAAAAAGGTTTAAAATACACTACAAGTATTGACCCTACTCTACCAAAATTTATTATTGGAGATCAATTAAGATTAAATCAAATCCTTACAAATCTATTGGGTAACGCAATTAAGTTTACATACGAGGGCGAAATAAGTATTCAAATAAAAGTAGTAAATAAAGACAATGATAAATTATTAGTCAATTTTTCTGTTAAAGATACTGGAGTAGGCATTCCAAAAGATAAGCTTGATAATATATTTGAGAGTTTTTATCAAGTTAATAAACCCGGAAAAAACAAAATCGAAGGAACTGGCTTAGGGCTTTCAATCTCTAAACAACTTATAGAGTTACAAGGAGGTAAACTAATTGCCAATAGCCAACCAGATCAAGGATCAACTTTTGAATTCTCTATAGGATACACCAAAAGTAAATTTACTTCTTTGAACCAATCCCAAGAAAACATATCGGTAATTGAAAACAAGCATAGTTTAAATGACATGAAAGTACTTATTGTAGAAGACAATAAGATGAATCAATTCTTCATCAAGCAATTATTCTCTAACTGGAATATTAGGGCAGACTTGGCAGAAAACGGAAAAATCGCTTTAGAAAAAATCAACGGTACTGCATACGACTTAATTCTTATGGATATGCATATGCCAGTAATGGGAGGTGCTGAAACGACAAAACATATCAGACAATCATCTAATCCAAAAATCAATCAAATTCCAATAGTTGCTTGCTCAGCAGATGTATTTCCAGAATCTAAGAAAAGAGCACTCGAATCTGGGATGGATTTTTATCTCACTAAACCTATCAGCGAAAAAGCATTAGAAGAAATACTTTTTAGATTTAGACCAGTTCATACAATACAACAAAATAATGAAGAGATTAACATGTCTTCGAATTCTAAAATTGAAAAAGTAACAAAAAAATATTGTGACCTTTCTTTTCTTAAAAAAACCTTTGATAATGATAATGAGATTATACGTAGTGTTCTTGAAATATTCATAGAAGACACTCCCGAGGATTATAAAAAATTAATTAGTGCGACTAAAAGTCAAGATCATCAATCTATTACTCAATTTGCTCACAAATTAAAATCTAGCTTTAAAACTATAGGCTTGGAAAACGAAACTAATGTTCTGGAAAAAATGGAACATATGGCCAAAAAAGAAGATGAATTTGAAAAGATTCAGCAATTGGCAGAAAAACTGAATCAAACCTATCCATATATAATTAAAGAAATTAAACAATCTGTGCAAGATCTGGCTTCTTTAAATTCATAGAAAAGAAATTACTTTTTATCCATCTCTTGTTATATTTGTTCCCATGCAGAATCAAATTACAAGCCTTCAAAACAACCGAATAAAACTTCTAAATCAACTTAGAGAAAAATCAAGAGCTCGAAAACAAGAAGGAATCTTTCTTATAGAAGGCAAACGAGAAATAACCCTAGCATCAATAGGAGGATATAACATCTCTCAATTATACTATTGCCCAGAAATAATTTCTAAAGATGAGCTACAAGACATCAAAGTAAAACTTGATGAGACTACTTTGATATTTGAAATTACTTTGGAAATTTATCAAAAACTTGCCTATAGAACTTCTACAGAAGGCGTCCTGGGAGTTGCAAAAACTAAAAACTTAGAACTTGAAAATTTAGAATTAACCTCAAAAAAACCTCTAATTATAGTTGCAGAAGCTCCAGAAAAACCAGGGAATATTGGAGCTTTATTACGTACTGCGGATGCTGCTCAAGTTGATGCTTTCATTATCGCCAACCCTAAAACAGATATATACAATCCTAATATCATACGCTCAAGTGTAGGGTGTGTTTTTACAAATAAGATTGCTATTGGTACCACACAAGAAATTATTAATTATTTAAATGATAAAAAGATTGATATTTATAGTTCGGCACTACAAGCCTCTGTAAATTATTCTACACTAGATTATACTAAACCTACTGCAATTATCGTTGGAACAGAAGCTACGGGCTTAAGTGATGAGTGGTTGAAAAATTCTACTCAAAATATCAAAATCCCAATGAATGGTGCAATAGATTCAATGAATGTCTCTGTAGCAGCAGGGATTCTTATATTTGAGGCAAAAAGACAAAGAGGTTTTTTATAGATTAAAAGGCGGAAAAAACACCTTAAATAAATTAAAAATCATTACCTTACCGTTTACCGCGACCCAAAGCTACAAACTACTAATTGCCAGAGACACATGACTCCAAATTCCCTATTTAATTTATTAATAGCCATTATTATTATTGTGTTTATTATAGATTCTCTATTAGACATACTTAACGCTAGACATTATGGTAATAAAATCCCTGAAGAGCTTTCTGACGTTTATCCTAAAGAAGAATATGAAAAATCAATTGAATACAAGAAAACCAATTTCAAATTTAAATTAGTTTCTTCCAGTATCTCTTTATGTATCATGCTATTATTCTTCTTTTATGATGGTTTTGCCTGGGTAGACAACTTTGCCAGAAGTATTTCTGAAAATACCATTTTAATTGGACTCATCTTTTTTGGTATTATAATGATCGGTAGTGATATTCTATCTCTTCCTACATCATATTATAAAACCTTTGTAATCGAAGAGAAATTTGGTTTTAATAAAACTACTGTCAAAACCTTTTTTATAGATAAAATAAAAAGTGTCATAATGATGATTGTTGTAGGGGGAGGATTATTGGCCTTAGTTATCTGGTTTTATGAAATTACAGGAAAAAACTTTTGGATATACGCTTGGCTTTTAATCTCTATATTCACCTTAGCGATGAATATGTTTTATGCAAAACTTATAGTTCCCATATTTAACAAACAAACTCCTTTAGAGCCAGGTGAATTAAGGGATACCATTCAAGCATATTCTAAAAAAGTTGGATTTCAATTAAAAGATATTTTTGTAATAGATGGTTCTAAAAGAAGTACAAAGGCTAATGCTTATTTTTCAGGTTTTGGAAGTGAAAAAAGAATTACTTTATATGATACCTTAATCAAAGATTTGGATAACGAAGAGATTGTTGCCGTTTTAGCTCACGAAGTAGGTCATTACAAAAAAAGACATGTGATTATAAATCTTTTCTTATCCATGATACTTACAGGAGTAACTTTATGGTTTTTATCTCTTTTTATAGCAAACCCTTTGCTTTCTGAAGCATTGGGTGTGGCTGAACCTTCTTTTCATATCGGACTTGTAGCATTTGGCATTTTATACAGCCCTATTTCTGAGATTACCGGACTGATTATGAATATAGTTTCCAGAGCGTTTGAATACCAGGCTGATAATTATGCTAAACATACTTATAATAAAGAAGCATTGATTAATAGTCTTAAAAAACTATCAAAAAACAATCTAAGCAATTTAACTCCTCATCCAGCAATGGTATTCATACATTATTCGCATCCAACTCTTTTACAGCGCATAAGGAACCTCAGAAAGTAAAACCTTTACTTAGGGCTTGGTGATTACAATTCTTAGTTGTATTTTTAATTTATTATTGAGGGAACATTGCACACGACATTAAATAGGGCTTTCAAAAAAAACTTAATGTTATGACAGAAGCTGCTATAGAAGAAGAGAATAAACAAATTGCTAAGCAATATAAAGAGTTACTTCGTATAAGTTACAGAAACCTTAGTACTGAGGATAAAAAACTTATACGTCAGGCATTCGATATAGCAGTAGACGCGCATAAAGATCAACGTCGCAAAAGTGGTGAAGCTTATATATTCCACCCTATTGCTGTAGCAAAAATTGTTGCTAGTGAAATAGGTCTAGATGCCACTTCTATAGCCGCAGCATTACTTCACGATGTCGTAGAAGACACAGAATACACATTGGTAGATATTGAGCAAATGTTTGGAGAAACTGTTGCTCGAATTGTAGATGGTCTAACCAAAATCTCATCATTAAAAAAAGATAAAGACATTTCTCTGCAAGCAGAAAATTTCAGAAAAATGCTACTTACACTTAATGACGATGTACGTGTAATTATTATTAAAATCGCCGATCGTTTGCATAATATGCAAACTATGGATTCTATGCGCCCAGATAAGCAAGTTAAAATTGCTTCAGAGACATTATACATTTATGCTCCGCTTGCACATAGGATCGGTTTATATAATATAAAAACAGAGTTAGAAGATCTTGGTTTAAAATACACAGAACCTGATGTATACAAAGATATTCTTGAAAAAATAAAAGAGAGTAAAGAAGAACAAGATACATATATAAAAAGGTTTTCTAATCGAATTAAAGAAGGGCTCGACAAAGAAGGCTTGAATTATGAAATTCAAGGAAGACCAAAATCTATTTTTTCGATACGTCGAAAAATGGTAAAACAAAACATCACTTTTGATGAAGTGTATGATAAGTTTGCCATACGAATCATCTATAGGTCAGATATTGAGAATGAAAAATTTATTGCATGGAAAATATATACTGTAGTTACTGATTTTTACAGACCTAATCCAATACGATTACGAGATTGGATTTCGCAACCCAAATCAACTGGTTATGAAGCATTACACATAACAGTTATTGGCCCCGATAGCCAATGGGTAGAAGTTCAGATCCGTAGTGAACGTATGCATGAAATTGCAGAAAAAGGATATGCGGCACATTATAAATACAAAAACACAGAAGAAAAACAAGATCAAGGATTAGATGGCTGGTTAAATAGGCTACAAGAAGCTCTTGAAAACTCAGAATCTAATGCGGTTGATTTTGTAGAAGAATTTAAGCTCAACCTTTACGCTAAAGAAATCTTTGTCTTTACACCAGAAGGAGATTTAAAATCATTACCTAAAGGTGCTACTGCCTTAGATTTTGGTTTTAGTGTACATACAGAAGTAGGGCTTAGAACTCGTGGCGCTCGCGTTAATGGAAAACTAATGCCTCTAAGTCACGAACTTAAAAGTGGAGATCAAGTAGAAATTATCACATCTACTAAATCTAAACCCTCTTCGAGTTGGTTAGATTATGCTACTACAGCAAGAGCAAGAGCAAGGATCAAATCAGCTTTACGTGATGAAAAGAAACAAATTGCAGAAGAAGGAAAAGTAATTCTTAAACGCAAGCTTCGCTCTCAAAAAATTGCTATGGGCGAAAAAGTGATTAATGAATTGGTACTATACTTTAAACTTAAAACGAGTTTAGATCTGTTCTACAGGGTTGGCATAGGAACTATTGACAATCAAAAGATTAAGGAGTTTGCTACTACCCGTAGTAATGTTTTTATGAATTTTATCAAAAATAGAATTCGTAGAGGAACAGCCGGAGATGTTAACAAAGAAGAAATTACTTCTAAATATGATTTATTAGTTTTTGGTAAAGATTCTGAAAAACTAGAGTATAAACTCTCTAATTGCTGTAATCCAATCCCTGGAGATAATGTTTTTGGTTTTATTACCGTTAATGAAGGAATAAAAGTGCATAAGAAAAACTGTCCTAATGCATTACAACTACAGAGTAATTATGCCTATCGTATTATGCAGGCCAAATGGATTGATTCTAGTCAAGAAGAGTTCAAAGCCGTTATCAAGCTTAATGGTATAGATAACATAGGTGTTGTTAACGAAGTAACTCAAATTATTTCTAACAATATGCATCTAGCTATTTACAACATGAATTTTGATACTCACGATGGTGTTTTTACAGGTAAAATAACAGTTGGAGTTAAAAATAAAGACATTCTTAAGACCGTTATGAAAAATCTTTCCAAAATAAATGGTATTGACAAAGTTCTTAGAGAGTAAAAAATACTTTTTACTTCTACTTTTTTCACAGCTTATCTAGGTAACTATTCAATATAGAGGATAATAGTATATCAATAGGCTTTCAAATTCATTAATTTTAGCATACTTAAATAATCGTTTAGTAAATCAGAGTCTCACTAATAAAAAATAATGTAACTTTGTTTTTTTAAGCATATGAGTACCAAAACAACTTCGCAAAACGATCAAAATATCGTTAAAAACGTTTTCACCAGTTTCTTAGAAGAAAATGGCCATAGAAAAACACCGGAACGATATGCGATTCTGCAGGAAATTTACGAAAGTGATGAACATTTTGATATAGAGTCACTCTACATCAAAATGAAAAATAAAAACTACCGTGTAAGTCGTGCAACATTGTATAATACTATAGAACTTTTAATGGATTGCAAATTGGTGAGAAAACATCAGTTTGGGCAAAGCCAGGCACAATACGAAAAATCTTATTTTGATAGACAACACGATCATCTCATTTTAACTGATAGTGGAGATGTATTAGAGTTTTGTGACCCAAGAATTCAATCTATAAAGAAAACAATAGAAGAAATTTTTGATGTTGATATTACAAATCACTCACTGTATTTCTACGGAATAAAAAAGAAATCAACTACTAATCAAGACAATAAATAATACTAATGGCAGTAAACTTATTACTTGGTCTTCAATGGGGAGATGAAGGTAAAGGAAAAATTGTAGACGTTCTTACAAAAGATTATGATATCATTGCACGATTCCAGGGAGGCCCAAATGCCGGGCATACATTAGAATTTGACGGAATTAAACATGTTTTACATACTATACCTAGTGGTATATTTCACGATAAAGCTATTAATTTAGTAGGAAATGGCGTTGTGATTGACCCTGTTATTTTTAAAAAAGAATTAGATAATCTGGCCAAATTTAATCTAGATTACAAATCCAAGTTATTAATTTCCAGAAAAGCACACTTAATACTGCCAACTCACAGAATTCTAGATGCCGCTTCAGAAGCCTCTAAGGGAAAAGCTAAAATTGGTTCTACTTTAAAAGGAATTGGTCCTACCTATATGGATAAAACAGGGCGTAATGGTATTCGTGTGGGTGACTTAGAATTAAGTGATTGGAAAGAACGATATAGAAATCTAGCTAATAAACACGAAGCGATGATTGATTTCTATGATGCAAAAATTGAATACGACTTAGAAGAATTGGAGAACGAGTTTTTTGAAGCTGTCAAAACTTTAAAAACTCTTACATTTATTGATAGCGAAGAGTATTTACACCAAGCTCAAAAAGAAGGAAAAACAATTTTAGCAGAAGGTGCTCAAGGATCTCTATTGGATATTGATTTTGGAACGTATCCTTTTGTAACCTCTTCTAACACTACTGCTGCTGGGGCTTGTACTGGTTTAGGAATAGCACCTAACAAGATCAAAGATGTATTTGGTATTTTTAAAGCGTATACCACACGTGTTGGTAGTGGACCTTTTCCAACAGAACTTTTTGATGATGATGGAGAAACTATGGGCCGTGTAGGAAACGAATTTGGCGCAACTACTGGACGAGCAAGAAGATGTGGGTGGCTTGATCTTGTAGCATTAAGATATGCTGTACACGTTAATGGAGTTACAAAATTAATGATGATGAAAGGTGACGTACTCAGTGGTTTTAAAACACTAAAAGTATGTACTGCATATAAATACAAAGGTGAAACTATAAATCACCTACCCTACAACATTGAACCAGAAAATGTAACACCAGTATATACTGAGATTAAAGGATGGTCAGAAGACCTTACTGGGATGACAGACGATGGGCAATTACCTAAAGAGCTAAATAATTATATCGAATTTCTTGAAAAAGAGTTAGAAACTCCTATAACTATAGTGTCTGTAGGTCCGGATAGAAAACAAACTATCCATAGATAATACTTAGGATAATTGTATCTACATAAAAAAGATAGTTTTTAGATGAATTTCTAAAAACTATCTTTTTTTTTAATATGAAGTAATAGCTTGTTCTGATTCTTGTTTATCAATATGCCGTTCTAAACTACGTTTAACTTTAAAGTCAGGAAAATACTTCGGAAATGGCAATAATTGCCTAAAACCATAAATATCGTCATCTCCTTTACCTCCCTTACGATTACTTGCAAAATATCCAGTCTTACATTTTTCATTAATGATAAATGTAAAATCATCTTCTGGACTATTAAGAGGTAGTCCCAAGTTGTAAACTCCTGTCATTCCTTTTTTACTAGGTAATAGCATAAAGATATCTAAACCTCCCATACCTGGATGTCCATCACTTGCAAAAAACAAATTACCTTTATCACTAACGTACGGAAAAGTTTCTCTTCCTGGAGTATTAATCAGATCTCCCATATTCTCAGGAACTCCAAAACTACCATCTTTATATATTTCTACCATATATAAATCTGATTTGCCATAACTTCCTGGCATATCACTGGCAAAATACAAATATTTACCATCTGAAGACAATGCAGGATGCGCGATAGAATACTCATCACTATTAAAAGGTAATTCTTCTACTTTTCCCCATTTACCTTCTTTATAAATTGCTCTATAAATTTTCAATAAAACCGTACCTTCCGTATTTGTTTTAGACTTTCTTTTTGAATAATTATTTCTTGTAAAGTAAACCGCCTTTTTATCCTTACTAAAAACAGCAGAAGATTCATGAAATTTTGTATTAACACTTCCTCTCAACCTATTAATACTGATTTTATCTAATGATCTTGTTGTGCTATATAAATCCAAAAAAGGTTGATTACTTAATTCATCGATTAATCTTGTTACTCGATTCGAGTTTCTTGAAGAAGCAAATACTAACTCTTTTTCATAAAAACTAGGGGCATAATCAGAATACTCTGAATTAATCTTCAACGTATTAATCATAAATCTCTCAGATCTTTCCTCTTTTGATGTTAGAAGTGTCAATAAAGAATCATACGCCCATTCTTTACTAAGGTTTTTATTTTGATTAGCACCTATATCAAGTACATTCTCATCAACTGATTTTTCATATAGTTTAGCTATCGTCAAATCATTTTGAACCTCTTTTATAGCTACTTCTGTTTCAACAAAAGTATTCTCTACAAAGTTTGTGTTTGCTATTTCTAATTGTTTCCCTTGTGAAAATACAGTATTTCCCAATGAGAAAAAAAACAGCCCCAGATAGTTTTTCCTCAAAAACATGTATTGATTTTTCGTAATTCGTTATATAATGACCAATAATCTCAAGTATAAAAACAGTTCATATCTCTATGATTGATTAACCTAAACAATCATAGAAAACTTAAATTATTTTTATAAAAATTAAGACAACGCTATCCCCATAGCATTGGTCATGTTTTTTTGTATTCCGTTTACAATTTACTGATACTTAAGCTTATAAAATGTTAAAAGTTTAAAAACATTTTAACACTCACTGTTCATCAATTAAAAAAAACATCAAAAACATCTTTGAAAAACCTAAAAAAACGATATACAACACAACTTTTCTTTAAACATAGATGTTTTGAAGTTATTTTTTTACTTCAAATTTTATCTTGACTATGATAAATTTATTGTTGGCTTTGTCTAATTATTATAAACACACATAAAAAACACTGCAACTTTACGTAAATCTGCGAGTACTTATATTGGTTTAGGATTTTATAACCTCACCTACAATCATTAGATACAATTTTCGTTATTTTGCATACAAATTTAGGATACTTGAAAAATACATTTTTATATATCACTTTTTTGCTTCTTTTTTCTAGCATTATCATGGCCCAAGAAGGAAAAAAAATCAAAGTACAATCTGATCGTACAATCAAAGATCAAAACCGATTTCCTGGAGCTACCATTCTAGCCAAAGTAAATAAGCAGGTATATATGGAACATGAAGGAATTGAGATTTGGTGTGATCAAGCTGTACACTATGGTGAAGATCGTTTCGTAAAAGCTTTTGGTAATGTAAAAATAAAACAAGGAGATACGCTTACTATGACCAGTACATATGCTGAGTATAATGGCAATACACAATTTGCTTATGCCAGTGAAAAAGTATTTATGGAGACTCCTTCTAATACTTTAAGAACCGATACTTTGTTTTTTGATCGATTACGTCAACAAGCTTATTATCGTAGTGGAGGAACTGTAAAAGATTCTTCAAATACGCTGACGAGTCGTATCGGTCGTTACTTTATGGAGCGAAAACAATATTCATTTAATACAGATGTGAAAATTGTAAATCCTGAAAATACTGTTGATTCTGATCGTCTTGATTATTACACTGAGAATGGTCACGCCTATCTTTACGGTCCTTCAACCGTTAAAGGGAAAGAAAGTACTTTATACTGCGAACGAGGATTTTATGATACTAAAGTTAAAACGGGCTATGCAATTAAAAATGCCAGAATTGACTATGATAATCGCACCGTTTTTGGTGATAGTATTTTTTACAACAGTGCAATACAATTTGCATCTGCAACTAATAATATCAAAGTATTAGATACTGCCAATAGCACCGTCATTACCGGCCATTATGCAGAAGTATTTAAAGATAAAGACTCTGTATTCATAACAAAACGTGCTCTAGCCGCTACATTACAGGAAAAAGATTCTATATACATACATAGTGATACTTTGAGGGTGACCGGTAAACCAGAGCATCGTATTATGAATGGTTTTTATGATGTAAGAATCTATAAAAGCAACATGAGCGGAAAAAGTGATTCTATTAATGTAGATCAAACAACTGGATATACAAAAATGATTGGCAGACCTATTATCTGGTCACAAAAAAACCAAATGACAGGAGATACCATTAAAATAATCTCTAATACCGAAACAGAAAAATTAGACTCTTTAGTAGTTTATCAGAATGCTTTCCTCGTTCAGGAAGATACTTTAAAAGCTGGATATAACCAGGTCAAAGGTCAAACCCTATATGGTTTATTTAAAGACAATGAAATTTATCAGGTAGATATTGACAAAAACACAGAAACTATTTTTTATCAAAGAGAAAGTGAAGGAGAATTAAAACTTATTGGAATAAACAAAGTACTTTCTAGTTCAATTACATTACTCCTCAACAAACAAGAGATTGAAGATGTTTATTACTATCAAAATGTTGATGGTACTTTATATAGAGAAGGTGATTTACCAGAAAACGCAAGAGAATTATCTGGATTTAATTGGAGAGGAGAAGAACGTATTACTAGTAAAGCAGACCTGTTTAGAGGAGAAGCTGTTCCTAAACTTACAAAAATTACAGGTATTCCATTACCAAAAGACGAAGCTGATTTCTTTGATGAAGAAACAATCAAACGACTCGAAGAAAATAAATCAGAAGGCTCTCGATTATTAGAACAAAAACTAAAAGATGCAGAACTTAAAGAAACTAATGAAGAATTAGATTCTATTACACCTATAAAACAAAAAAAGAAGTTGAAAATAGATCCTATCAAAAAAAAAGATAACAATAAAAAAACTTCTTTTATTGATCCCAACCTAAATCGTTCTGCTAAAGAAAGAGATAGCATTACAGTTACCTCTCTTCAGCATTCCAAATCAAAGCTGAGTGATAGCACAAAGACTATCCAAGTATCGAGTAAAAAAACAGATAATTAATCTTGAAAAAAGATTTTTTTGCATATCAAGCCCAAACCACGCCACATCCATTAGGATTAGAAATTTCTCATGCAGAAGGCAGTTACATATATACTAATGACAATAAAAAGTATTTAGATTTTGTAGCAGGTGTATCTGCTTGTAGTCTTGGTCATAAGCATCCTAGAGTTGTAAGTGCTATAAAAGAACAACTAGATAAATATCTACACGTTATGGTGTATGGCGAGTATATCCAACAACCTGCCGTACAATTAGCCAAGTTATTAGCTTCACAACTACCTACTCCTCTAGAAAAGACATATCTCACAAATTCTGGAACAGAAGCTATTGAAGGAGCCTTAAAATTAGCTAGAAGAGTTACGGGTCGTAGTCAAGTGATATCTGCAAAAAATGCATATCACGGTAATACAATGGGATCAATGAGCGTTATGGGATATGAAGAACGTAAACAAGCTTTTAGGCCACTAATTCCCGATGTACGCTTTATCACTTTTAATGTAGAAGATGATCTCCTAAATATCACAAATAAAACAGCAGCTGTTATCCTTGAAACTATACAAGGAGGTGCTGGTTTTATTGAACCTCAAAATGATTACCTCAAAAAAGTGCGTAATCGATGCGATCAAGTAGGTGCTTTACTGATTCTGGACGAAATACAACCCGGTTTTGGTAGAACCGGAACATTATTTGGTTTTCAGAATTTTGATATCATTCCAGATATTTTAGTAATGGGCAAAGGAATGGGTGGAGGTATGCCCATTGGTGCTTTTACAGCCTCCGCTAAAATGATGGATAAATTGCAAGACAACCCTAAACTAGGTCATATTACAACTTTTGGTGGAAATCCTGTAATTGCAGCTGCCGCTTTGGCAACATTGCAGGAAATCACAGAAAGTGACTTAATGGCAGAAACCTTAAAAAAAGAAAAAATAATCCGATCCTTACTCATACATCCTTTTATTACTGAAATTCGAGGTCGAGGATTAATGCTCGCTTTATTTACTCCATCTGAAGAAATTACAAATAAAGTTATACTTAAATGCGAAGACAAGCATTTAATTCTATTCTGGTTATTATTTGAACCCAAAGCAATTAGAGTTACACCTCCTCTAACCATATCAATAGAAGAGATTACAGAAGGATGCAAAACAATTCTTCAGGTTCTGGATGAAATCCAAAAAGAGATTTCTTAGAAAAAAAAAGCCTAAAATCATCTGCTATTTTTAATTATTTATAAACTCTTATGAAGATACAATCTACTATTTTTAGTAATTGTAATTTAAAATTCGTATATTAATAACACTCTTCACTAATCATTTTCTGTAATACAGCCAACGACTAACTGACTTATACCTAAAACGGTATACATTTTGTTAATTAGTTTGTTAAAAACAATTGGTTTTGAAAGTTCAATCATTCAATTTCATTTGTAATTTTAATACTAAGGAAATCAATAATGCAAAAAATAATGAAGTAATGGAGTTTCCTTATACTCTGCTTGGGGAAGCAAAAATAAGTATTCGCATTGCTTTTATAATTTATTGAACATCTTTAATCAACGTGTATGAAATGAGCTTGATCCGTATTTTAATAACATTTAATACTTTATCAAGCGAATTCCATCTGACATTTATATAAAAATAAACACGACTGGATGAAATTTAACCACGAAGAAGAAGAAAATAATTTTACAATTACTCGATACGAATCCATGCTTAGATCTAATGATCTTAAGTTTTTTGATTCTGATGAGTTTGAGTCTATTATTCATCACTACCTTGAAAATGGAAAAATAGCAAAAGCAAAAAAAGCAATTTCTTTAAGTCTTTCTCAACATCCATCATCTGTAAATCTAAAATTACTGCAAGTAGAAGTATTGGTTTTTGAAGATCGATTGGACAAAGCAGATAATTTATTAGCTCAATTACACGCAATTGAGCCTGAAAATGAGGAAATTTATATTCAGAAGGCAAATATCTTATCCAAAAAAAATAATCATGTAAAGGCTATAGAATTACTAACTATGGCATTAGGATACACCAATGATGAAGCTGATGTATATTCTCTTATAGGAATGGAATATCTCTTTATGGATGACTTTGAAAATGCCAAAGTCAACTTTATGAGATGCCTTGAAGCAGATGATCAGGATTATTCTGCATTATACAATATTATATACTGCTTTGATTTTCTTGAACAACATGAAGAAGCCATCGAGTACTTAAATATGTTTTTAAATAAGAATCCATATTGTGAAGTTGCTTGGCATCAGGTTGGAAAACAATATTTTGATCTTAAAGAATATGAAAAAGCATTAGCAGCTTATGATTTTGCAATTATAAGTGATGAATATTTTATTGGTGCTTACCTTGAAAAAGGAAAAGTACTTGAAAAACTTAAACGTTATAACGAAGCAATAGAGAATTATCGCATTACATTAGAACTAGATGATCCTACTTCATTTGCTTTATTAAGAATAGGAAAATGTTTTGAAAAGCTTGGCTGTGATGATTTGGCAATACAACATTATTCTAAAACTGTACATGAAGATCCTTTGTTAGATAAAGGCTGGATTGCTATTACAGATTTTTATTTAAGAAAACGAAATTACCAGAAAGCATTATACTACACTAATAAAGCAATTAATATAGATGGAGAAAATGTATTATACTGGAAACGATATGCAAAAATAAATAATAGACTTGCATTTTTTGAAGAAGCAGAAAGAGGTTATCGTAAAGCATTAGAACTAGGGAATTATGAATTAGAAACCTGGTTAAACCGTTCTGACATCTTAAAGTTTATAGGAGAATCTAGCGCTGCTGTTCAAAATTTACATCAGGCTATAGAGTTTTACCCTGAAAATGCAGAAATTCAATACCGGTTATCTGGACTATATTATGAAAGTCAAGATTATGAAAAAGGAGAATATCATCTAAGAAAAGCACTTGAATTGGATTTTGAATATCACATTGTTCTAGAAGAACTTTTT
Source organism: Aquimarina callyspongiae (assembly GCF_034322225.1). NCBI lineage: Bacteria > Pseudomonadati > Bacteroidota > Flavobacteriia > Flavobacteriales > Flavobacteriaceae > Aquimarina > Aquimarina callyspongiae. The sequence goes on from NZ_JAXLPA010000001.1 coordinate 22,347, forward strand.
GAGAAAGTTTTTAAACTTACCTTGATTCAAAATATAATTTCAGAATACAAATAAGATAAAAACTACAAAAACGCATTTAATGATTTTTATTTTTTATAGAAGTACTTGAATGCGTTTTTGGGTTTGCTTTATGTACTAAATTATCTAGAGCTAAAACATATTGTTTTTTATTTCATCTGGATATATTTTGTAACAAATCATTGTAATTACCTCATGTAAACATTGTTTTTCTTTTCTTTTTATTTTTAAATTATCAATCAATATTCAAAATCTGAAATGTATACATTTCATTACAAAAATGCATACATTTGTTTAGGTCATATAAATCTAAAATCAAAAGAATGCAAAGAAGTCTTAAGGACTACCTTATAATCTCTATTAAAGGGCTTGCCATGGGAGCTGCAGATGTGGTTCCAGGAGTTTCTGGAGGAACAATCGCTTTTATTTCGGGTATTTACGAAGAATTAATAGAAACCATAAACAAACTAAACCTATCCTTTTTTTCAGTTTGGAAAAAAGAAGGATTTAAAGTTTCCTGGGCCAAATACAACCTCTCTTTTTTAACTATGCTTTTTTTGGGTATTGCGATTAGTATTTTGTCTCTGGCAAAACTTATAAAATGGCTTTTACACAATGAACCTTTATTACTCTGGGCATTTTTCTTTGGTCTCGTTCTGGCAAGTATTGTTTATATAGGTAAACAAATAACTGAATGGAAACCAAAGGTTTTTATAGGTATTATAATAGCTGCTATAATTTCTTATTTTATAACAGTTGCAGAACCGATTGCTTCACCAGAAAGTAACTGGTATCTTTTGTTCTGTGGATTTATTGCAATAATTGCAATGATCTTACCAGGAGTCTCTGGTGCTTTTATCCTACTAATATTAGGAGCATATCAAACATTTATAGATATCCTCAATCAATTTAGAGATGGACTATTACAACTAGATTTTGATTTATTATGGCAAGCAATATATAAGATCATTATCATCGCTATTGGTGCTATTGCCGGTTTAAAATTATTTTCAAGAATATTAAACTGGATGTTTAAAAATCATAAGAACACAACTTTGGCTATCCTAACAGGATTTATGATAGGGTCATTGAATAAATTATGGCCCTGGAAGAAGGTTCTATCCTGGAGAACTAACTCAGAAGGTATTCAAGTTTCTTTTCTAGAGCAAAGTATATTGCCAATGCAGTACGATGGAGATCCCAGAATTTTATGGGTGATTTTGTTTGTTATAATTGGTTTTTTATTAATTTTTACTTTAGAACGTATTGCCATAAAAAAAGCAAATTAATATATGCAACAGAGTACCAGAACCTTTTCTGACAGATTTTTCCTCGTTATCAAAGGGTTGGCTATGGGTGCCGCAAATAAAGTTCCTGGAGTATCAGGAGGAGTAGTTGCATTTGTTGCTGGGTTTTATGAAGAATTCATTTACTCACTACAAAAAATAAACTTTAAAGCATTTAAACTTTTTATCAACTTAAGGTTTAAAAGTTTTTGGAGATATATCAATGGTCGATTTCTTGGATTACTTATTTTAGGAATGCTCATCAGTTATTTTAGTGTTTCTAAAATTCTGGACTATCTAATTATTCATTATGAACTATATGTTTGGGCGGCATTTTTTGGAATGATCATTGGCTCCATATATTATATTGTCAAAGATTTTGATGATTGGAGTAGAAGAAATATTTGTTTAATCCTTATAGGAACCATTGTGGGAGTTAGCATTAGCCTGTTAGATCCTGCAAAAGAAAATGACAACCTTTGGTTTGTTTTTTTCTGTGGAATCGTAGGAGTTTCAGGAATGACACTACCTGGATTATCAGGTTCTTTTATTTTGATATTGTTAGGAAACTATGTACTACTTTTAGTCGATTCAGTAAATGCCTTGTATGATACCATTGCTGATTTAATACGTTGGGATCTTTCTTTTTTAGAAAACACTAAAAGAATTCGACTATTAAAGGTTCTTATTGTATTTAGTCTCGGTTCTTTAACTGGATTGGTAACATTATCTCATTTATTAGGATACGTTTTAAAAAGATATAAAAGCGCAACTTTTGCTGCTATCATTGGATTTATTGCAGGTTCTTTAGGAGTAGTATGGCCCTGGAAACATAAGATGTATAAACTTGATCATTTAGGAAACGTATTAATTGATGCCCAAGGCAATCCTATTTTAGACAATTATGATCGTTACCTGCCAGATTTCAATACTACACAAACCTACATAGGTCTTTTTTTTATACTCGTTGGCGTAGGCATTGTCTTATGGTTAGAGTGGTATGGTAAACGAACAATAAAAACTTCAAAATGAAAAAAATATACGGATTATTAGGCCGGAATATTAGTTACTCTTTCTCCAAAAAGTATTTCTCAGAAAAATTCGAAAAAGAAAACCTCAATTGCCAATATGATAACTTTGATATTAAACAAATTGATGAAATAAAAAATATTGTCAAGAATACAGAAATAAAAGGCCTTAACGTCACCATTCCCTATAAAGAAGAAATAATCGAATATCTCGACGATTTGGACCCTATTGCAAAACAAATTGGAGCAGTTAATGTTATCAAATTTAATGCAGACCAAAAATTAATAGGGTATAATAGCGATTATTATGGATTTACCGAATCTTTAAAACCATTATTAAATCCTTCTATAAAAAAAGCTTTGATTTTAGGGACTGGTGGAGCTTCAAAAGCTATCGCTTTTGCATTAACTCAATTAGACATCCATTATAATTTTGTGTCTCGTAATCCAGATTTTAATGAGCTTAGTTATAACGATCTAGATGAAGATATCATACAAGATTTTAAATTGATTATTAACTGTACACCTTTAGGGACACATCCCAATATTGATAATCACCCAGATATCCCATATGAATACCTAACAGAAAATCACGTTTTGTATGATCTGATTTATAATCCTTCAGAAACTACTTTTATGAAAAAAGGTGTTCAAAAAGGAGCTAAAGTTACCAATGGACTGCAAATGCTTATACTACAGGCAGAAAAAGCTTGGGCAACCTGGAACGGATAACATTTCATTTTGTCCTAAAATTCTTACTTAGATCACTTCTAAGTAAATCCTAAAACCCTCTAATCCCTTTGAGGTTTTCTAATATGTTAGTATCTTAGTCATAGATTACACCATCTTAGTTCTTAAGATCATTTAAAAATGGTCTAAACTTTTGTGGTATTAGAACTCAGACAAACAAAAACGTTCACATAATGTCAACAAGTGATAACCTGCCTAAGGCAGATGGAGAGAAAGAAAATAAAATAGATATCCTGGAAACAACCGAAAAAGATTCTAATACTGAAGATTCGAAGGTAAGTGCAGAGGAAATTACCTCAAATGAGGCTATACCTCCTACTTCTACTACAGAAAAATCTGATGTAAATACCTCAGAATCTGAAACTGAAACTTCAGAAGATAATAGTATTTCTGAAAAATCAGCTAATGAAATTCCAGCAGAATCTAAAAACGATTCTCAAGAATCTCCTCAATCTAGTGAAGATGATACAACTGAAAAGAAAGAGGATATTACAACAGACATTGATACTTCAAAAGAAACTGCAGAGGAACCTGTAGGTCAAAAAAATGAATCTAATGAAGTAGCAGCTGCTTCAAAAACACCAGAAGATGATGATCATCTCAATCATATAGATGAAGCAGTAGCAGAAGATAGCGAAGATGAAAGTACTTTAGAGCGACACGATATCGTGAAAAAGGATTATCATTCTATGGATAAAGAAGAATTGATCAAAGAATTAAGAGAATTGATCAAGAATGAAAAGATTCAAGCTATCAAGGAACACGTAGAGGAAATTAAAACAGAATTTAATGAAAAATTCAATGAAGAAGTAGAACAGAAGAAAGAAGAATTCCTTGCAGAAGGAGGTGATATTATCGATTTCTATTACTCTACTCCTGTAAAAAAAGCCTTTAATTCTGTTTATTTTGATTATAAAGAAAAACGAAATTCTTATTATCAAAACTTAAAAAAAGATCTTCAGGAAAATTTAAAAAGAAGATTGGAGTTAATTGATGAACTTAAAGGCCTACTTAATGTAGACGAAAATATTAATACTACCTATAATCATTTTAAAAGTATACAAGAGAGGTGGCGCAATGCTGGACCAATACCAAGAGATAAATACAATACAGTTTGGAACACATATCATCATCATACTGAAAACTTTTATGATTTCCTTCACCTGAATAGAGAGTTCAGAGATCTGGATTTTAAGCACAACCTAGAGCAAAAGCTTAAAATTATTGAGCGAGCTACAGAATTAGCACAAGAAACTGATGTAAATAGAGCTTTTAGAGAACTACAATTGCTCCACAAAATGTGGAAAGAAGATCTTGGACCAGTAGGTAAAGAATACAGAGAACCTATATGGGAAAAATTTAGTTCGCTTACTAGGCAAATTCATGAAAATCGCCAACAATATTTTAAGCAGCAGGATAAAGTCTATGAAAAAAATCTAGAAGCAAAAAATGATATAATAGCTAAGATTATTGAAGTAAGTAGTGATCTTCCTAAAAATCATAATGGTTGGCAACAAAAGATTAAAGAAATTGAAGCTCTAAGAGAAGATTTTTTTAAGGCAGGAAAAGTTCCTTCTAATGTGAATGAAGAAACCTGGGGTAGCTTTAAATCAGCTGTTAGAGATTTTAATAGAAATAAGAATGCGTTTTATAAAAATCTTAAAAAAGGACAGTTTGAGAACCTAAACAAAAAGATGGAGTTAATCAAAATCGCCGAAGATAATAAGGATAATGATGATTTTACTGCCACTACTCCATTGATGAAAAAAATTCAATCTGACTGGAAAAAAATAGGGCACGTTCCTCGTAAAGACAGCGATAGAATATGGAAAAAGTTTAAAGATGCCTGTAATTCTTATTTTGATCGTTTGCACGCTGAAAGAAATGAAGCAAATAAAGAAGAATTGATCGCATTAGAAAAGAAGCAAGCCCATATTGAAGCTCTTTCTGAATTAAAGCTTTCTGGTGACCCAGAAACAGATCTTAAAACGATAAAAGATAATATTGCTATTTGGAAAACCATCGGAAGAGTTCCTTATAAAAAGAAAAACATAGAGGCTGAGTATAATAAGGCTTTAGACGAGCTCTTTAAACAACTTAACCTTAGCCGCAAGGAAACTGAGCTTATTAAATATGAGAATAAGTTAAGTTCATTATCTAACCAAAATGACGACAGAGCGCTTAGAAGTGAACAGAGTTTTATCCGTAAAAAAATCGATGAAGTTAATGGAGAAATTCGTCAGTTAGAAAATAATCTTCAGTTTTTCAAAAATGCTAAAGATGATAATCCTTTAGTACTTGAAGTTCAGAAAAACATCGCAAAACACAGAGAAAATCTAGAGGTTTGGAAAGCCAAATTAATTAAGATTAAACAACTTTAGGCAATATGCAATGTTCTCTTTGTAATTCTGAGACCATTGTGTTTTCTAAAATACATCAAAAAGTTTATTATAAATGTTCCGTGTGTAAAGGCATTACTTTGCACACGGATTTTTTTTTAACTCCTAAAGCAGAAGAAGCAAGATACCAACTCCATAACAATAATGTAGAAGATCCAGGTTATCAAAAATTTGTCTCCCCAATTGTACAAACAATATTTAATGATTTTGATTGCAATCATCAAGGATTAGATTTTGGTAGTGGTACAGCGCCAGTAATCACTTCGCTACTTCATAAACAGAAATATAATGTTACCACTTATGATCCGTTTTTTAATCCAGATCAGAAAGCTTTAGAAAAGACTTATGATTATATCATCTGCTGTGAAGTAATGGAACACTTTTACAATCCTGCAAAAGAATTTGAACTACTTTATTCGTTGTTAAAAAAAGATGGGGTTTTATATTGTAAAACAAATCTATTTAATGAATCTATTGATTTTAAGACATGGTGGTACAAAAACGATGATACTCATGTTTTTTTCTATACTCGGGAGACTTTAGAATGGATTTGTAATAAATATGGTTTCAAGAATCTAAATAATGCTAAGAACCTTATTGTTTTTAAAAAATAGTTTTAAAACTAATATCATATATAAAGAATTACCCGTTAGTTTAAAATAAACTAACGGGTAATTTGTATAGAGGTCAAAAAAGATATCTTTTATAATCTATCAAAAAGATAGCCTGAAAAGCTTTTCTGTAATATCCTATAATGGGTATTGCAAGAAATATAACCTGCTTTACAGGCAATCTTTATTAATGTATTGACCAACAATTAATTCCCATATCCTGGATTTTGATCTAGATTAGGGTTAGCATCACGCTCACGTTGAGGAACAGGCATTACTAAGAAATTATCATCAAAGTTTAACGTACCTACAGTTCCTTCAAGACGTTTTATATCGTGTAATGCAAAACCTTCAAAAGATAGCTCACGTATACGTTCATCTACAACGTTCTGTAAAGTAAGAGGTGATGGTAATGCAGTTGCGCTAGAACGTCCTCTAAGTGCATTAATTTCAGCTAATGGATCTAATCCAATTGTAGTACCCAATCTAAAATTTGCTTCAGCTCTTATTAAATGCATTTCTGCAACTCTTATAAAAGGTATATTAGCAAACTGAGATTGCCATTTTGTGGTTACCGAATTACCGTTATAGAAGAATTGACTTCTTACATCATTGGTAGGGTCATCAAAAATAGCAAAGAATGAAACATTAATAGATACGTCTGCAGTGGGAGATCTACCTCCAAAATCTCTGGTAGCCCAAAAGGTATTCATATTATTAACTGAATTAGCAGCTTCCTGACTGGTTTTTTGCCAAGCAAAAATATCCTCGCTAGAGTCTCCATCATTATTAAATGCTGCCGCATACGTAGTAGTAAGTACGTGTCCACTATTCTGTAAAACATCATTCGCAGCATCTCTTGCTGCTGCATAATTACGTTGTTGTAAATATACTCTAGCCAATAATGCTTGCGCGGCGTATCTATCTGCAAATATCCCGTTACTAGCAGGTAACAAATTATAAGCATCAGTTAAATCCGAAATCACTCTTGCATATACATCTTCTACAGAATCTCTTGTAGGAGAAGTAATATCACTTGAGTTTATTACAGGATCTAACACAATAGGTGCTGCTAATTGACTATTGGTAGTTGCAGGATCATATTGTTGTCCAAAAAGACGAGCCAAATCAAAATAAACCATAGCTCTTAAAAATTTAGTCTCTCCTTCTACTCTATCTCTTTCTGTTTGATCATCAAACACATCAAGACTAGAAATCACAATATTTGCCTGATTATTGACTTCGTATGCATTTAACCAATAATCTCTAACAAAAGTATTATCAGGTACTAGTTGTTTTTCATCTAATTGAGCGGGTTGCTCAAAAGTTCCATTCCAGGATAAATTTCCACTATTTGCTAATAATTCAGAAGCCAAATTAATTCTTCCTCCATAAGAAGCTATTTGTCCAGCTTCATTATAAATCCCGATTAATATATTCTGGATATTGGCGGGACTAGAAGTAGCAATCTCTGGAGATAAACTTTGTTCTGGTTCTAATTCAAGATTATCTTCACACCCCAATATGAAAATAGCTATTAATATGTATGACAGTTTTATTATATATTTCAAATTTTTCATAGTTGTACCGGTTTAAAAGTCAATATTTATTCCTAAAGTATACGTCCTAGCTGGTGGCGCAGAATAAAATGCTTCACCAACCTGTATATTTGAATCTCCATTAAAATCGGCAGTAGATTCAGGATCATAACCATCATAATCTGTAATAGTTATTAAATTAAACCCTGTAAAATAAAGTCGAACTCTACTCATATGGAATTTTCTACTAATATCTCCAGGAATAGTATATCCTAAAGTAAGGTTTCTCAATCTTATAAAATCAGATTCTTGTAAATATCTTGTCGAAGCTTGTTGTCCATTAGTACTAAATAGTCTAGCCTGAGGAACATCTGTAATATCACCAGGATTTTGCCATCTTCTTAATTGATCCACCGTTTGATTATCGAAGAATCTAGCATTTCCTGACTGAAATCTACCTCCATTATTATAAATCGATGCTCCCCACTCTCCTTGAAAAGTAAAGGAAAAATCAATCCCTTTATAAGATACATTATTAGTAATACCTGCTATTAAATCTGGGTAAGGGCTACCTGCAATAATACGATCCGCTTCATTAAAGTTATTGGTAGTAGATCTATCAATTGTTCCATCTGCATTTACAGTATTTCTAACAAATAAAGCATCTCCATTCGCTGGATCAGCTCCTGCAAATTCGACTACATAAAAAGAAGATATTGTCTCACCTTCTCTTACAATATTTCTTCCTGAGATAATATCACCACCTGGTAATTCTGTCACTTCATTGTCTATTGTAGAGAAATTAAGAGAAGTACTCCAGGTAAGATCTTGTGTAACAATGTTTTTAGTATTTAATACAAATTCAAAACCTTTATTCCTTAATTCTCCTACATTTCTGGTAATTGTTGAGAATCCATTAGTTCCAGGTACTGGTTCATTAAGTAATAATTCTTCAGTATTTTTTACGTAGTAATCAACTTCTCCTGAAATTCTATTGTTAAGAAATCCAAAATCTAAACCAATATCTACCTGAGTTGTATTTTCCCATTGAAGTCCTGGATTACCTAATTGAGTTGGTGCCAGTCCAGCTCTTTGATTATATGGTGATCCTTGAAATAAACTTAAACTTGCAAAATTTCCGATACCTGCATTACCAGTTATACCCCAACTTCCTCGAAGTTTTAACAACGATAATGTTTGTGAGCTATTCAAGAAGTCTTCTTCAGAAACAATCCATCCCACAGATGCTGCAGGGAACCACCCAAATCTATTATCTTCTCCAAACCTTGATGATCCGTCATAACGTAAACTGGCATTAAATAGATATTTATCTGAAATAGATAACCTTGCTCTACCAAAATAAGAAAGAAAGTTAAAACGCGTACGATTAGATCCTCCTGCAGTAATTTCTGCAGCACTATCTAATGTTTGTAAATCATCTGAAGGGAATCCTTGACCCTGAGCAAATTGCAGCCTTCTCTGACTATCTTCATAACTCATACCCAATGTACCTTCAAAATCATAAGTTTCATTAAAAACTTTATTATAGGTAAAGTAATTATTCAGGTTATACTTCTCTGTTTGCACTGCATTAGCTGTTCCAAATCCTCCTACTGATGCAGATTCTGTTAAACTACCAGAGAATCGCTCTGCTACTTGTGACAAATAATCATATCCTACTTCGGTTCTAAAACGTAATTCTGGTAATATTTCATATTGTAAATACGCATTTGCCAAAATTCTCCAAACGTTTGTTTTAAAACTACCATTAAATTCTTCTGTTAAGAAGTTGTAGTATTCTGTAGTATCGTTATTAGGTGTTACTCCATCTGCAAGATATGCCGGTGATAATGGTGATTGTGCAATCGCCTGAAGTGGTGTTGCAAAAGCATTATCATTAGAGATTCTATCAATAACCGTTTTAGAAATACTAGAATTAGTTCCTACTTTAAATTTTTGAGAAATATTATGATCTATATTGGTTCTAAACGTATATCTTTCTAATTGATTTCCTCTTACAATACCATCTGTATTGTTATAACCTGTAGAGATAAAGAATTTTGTTTTTTCGCTACCTCCTGATGCAGATACTCCAAAATCCTGCACAGAACCATCAACTAGTGCCAATTCTTGCCAATCTGTATCTACTTCTCCATTTCTCCAATCTAATCCATTAGCGTAAAAATCAAATTGTCCATCAATAAAAGCTTGCGAAAATCCATTATTTAAAGCAGATTCTGTCATTAATTCTACATATTGCGCTGCATTTAACCAATCTCTAGTATTGGTAGCTCTACTAACACCGTAAGAAGAATTTACAGAAACTTTTGTCTTTCCTTGCTTTCCTTGCTTGGTTGTTATAATAATAACCCCATTGGTTCCTCGAGCTCCATAAATAGCAGCTGAAGATGCATCTTTAAGGATATCTATAGATTCGATATCGTTAGGATTCAATGCAACCAGAGGGTTAATTGGTGAATCATTGATCGATTCATCAGAATTTGTAATCGGTATTCCGTCGACTACATAGAGAGGTTCCTGAGATGAAGAAATAGTAGAAATACCTCGAACTCGAACTTTAATTCCTCCTTCTACTTTACCGTTAAGCTGTGTTACTTGTACACCGGCAGCTTTTCCTGATAGTGTACTCTGAACACTCGGTGTTGGGATTTCATTAATTTCTTCTGAAGAAACAGAGGCGATATTCGCTGTTATTCTTCTTCTGGATTGTGTACCATATCCAACTACCACAACCTCTTCTAATGTACTTACATCTTCTTCTAACACAATATCTATTGTGCTTTGACTTGTTACTGCAACTTCCTGAGCAATAAACCCGACGTAAGAATATGTGATGATTTCCCCAGTATTGACCTCAATGGTATAGTTACCGTCAAAATCTGTTTGTGTTCCCCTGTCCGTATCTTTAACTAGTATGTTTACTCCCGGTAATGGTAAACCACTGTTATCGGTAACTGTTCCAGATACGTTTTGTTGTGCAAATGCAAGACTTGTCATGAAAAAGACCAGCATCAGCAATTTGTAGTGATGTTTTCTCATAGATGAAATTTTCAAAAATTATAAATTAGTTATAGTTAGTGTAACCATAAAAGGAAGGCAAGAATATCTTGATGGCTAACTCAATTTACTTCCCAAATTTGAACAAAGTCTAGATGGAAACTATATGTATACCTGCCTATCCTTATTATGATTACTACATAAAGGAACAAATTGTCCTTTTTAATCTAGGTAAAGCCTATCAAGGTTTACCCTTTTAGAAAGTTCCTATTTTCTGTTATAATGAAAGAAAAAAACAGAAAATAGACACTAAATTGTTGTGATTTTAGATTGATTTGTTTGATTTTGTTGTCTTCAGTAGTTTATTCAAACTATCTGATTAGAGGTCTAAGTAAAATTATAATCGATACAGTTATAATTTAATGATTACGGTTAATGTTGGTATTGTATTAAAATTAACCCTAAAAAATTTAAGTTGTCTTTCATATTGTTAAAATTTTAAGTTAAAATTATTTTCCCGTGAAGTGCATAAAAAAATCCATACACCTCTAAACAAATTTTGTTTATTAAGGTATACGGACATATCCGCAAGAAATTCATTCATTCTTCCAATTTTCTTCCTTAATGATGAAGAGCGAATGAGCAACAAATAGTGGTTGCATTATATTTCCTCTGATTCAAATATAGATTATTTTCTATTACAAACTTAAGCAAATACTAATATTATTTACACAAATACCAATACTATATGTAAATATTTTTGATAATTAATATCGATATGGTTATTAAAATGTTAAATTGATTAATTTTTAACAAAATAAAAAGCAAGTTAACACCACTCCTTTTGTTTAATAATTAAACATCCTTTTTTATAAATAAGTTTAATACAAAAAAAATCCCGATGAGAATTCTCATCGGGATCTTATAATTGTGTTTATAGTTTATAAATACTATACTATAAATCTTAGTTTTCGAAGTACATTGGTGTTATCAATGGCACTACATCTGGGGCATTTGGGTTAGATGTAATCTCACTAAGTGGAATTTGATATCTACGGATATTATCTGTTAACACAGTCCCTATAATAGGCTGATAAGCCGGAACTTTATTACGACGTATATCTGTCCAAGTTTCTAAACTTCTCGTGAAATCCGCTACATATTGCTCTTCGTGAATTTTTGTAAGTGCAACCGCCTGAGAATCTCCAGTGATTGTTGCTCTTGGTGAAGCTAAGTATGCATTTTTTGCCGCTTGAGAGATTGCTCCTGGCTGCCCATCATAATAATCTAATGATGCAGAAATACCAGCTCTATAATAAGTATTAGCATCTCCACTGATCCATCCATTTAAAGCTGCTTCTGCTAAGTAGAAATTAACTTCTGAAGCAGTACTATAACGGTCTGGCATTTCAGGACGAACAATATTTAAAGAAACTTGAGATACTGCATTAGGAGTATATGTAAACACACCTTGATCTTGTCCTACATAATTACCTACTACATCATCAAAATAAGTAGCTCTTCTTGGGTCATTATTAGCATTCATGATGTTCACTAAAGGTGTTCCTGCCGCATAGAACTGATTAACACTTCCTGCAAACTGCACAATTAATGTATAGATAGGGTTTTGGTTACCAGCAACATCAAGATAATCTAATTGAGCCTCAAACTCATTAGCAGTAATAAGAGGCTGGTTTGCCACTTCCTGTAACTGCGCTTGAACTGATGTTGGATCTACATTAGCGATTAACATAAGTGCTTTTAATTTCAAAGAATTTCCAAAACGGATCCAATTCTCTCTATCTCCACCGTAAATTAAATCTGCAGGTGCTTCAACAATATCAGTATCTGTAGCTAAAGCTGCGATCGCTTCATCAATTAAAACCGGAATTCCTCTTAAAATCTCTTCTTGAGTATCAAAGTTAGGTGTTGGGAAATCCTCTACCTGAATTGCTTCACTAAATGGTACACTTCCGAAAACCTGAGTAAGATTTAAGTAAATGAAAGCCTCTAATACTTTGGCTTGACCTATAATATTAGTCGCAGTCGGGTTATTACGCTCAGTAAGTACACGCATTTGCTGCAGGTTTCTTAAACCTGTTGTATAATTACCGAAGAATAAGTTATTAGTAGTGTTTGTACTAATGGTTCCTCTTTCTGGATTAAGAAATACTCCAAACGGTGCAGAAAATGATATCTGCTGTGAGTGCGTACCCATCTGAATTGATTCTATCGTTCTATTAGCAGTAATACCTCCTAATAACACTTCTGGCATAAGTAAATCCGGAGCAATATTAGTAGCCGCAAGCGGGTCTGTATTAATACCTTCTATTGAATCTTCACATCCCGAGATAAGAAGTATAGAGAAAGATAAGAATAGTATTCCTATCCTATTTATCAAGATATTTTTCATTTTGTTATTTTTTTAATTTTAAAAATTAGCTTGTATGTTAAATCCGAAACTTCTTGTAGAAGGTACACCACCTCTTTCAATTCCTTGAAGGTTACTTCCTGATCCTCCTAGACCAGATTCTGGATCTATATGTGGAACGTCTGTATTAAATATTGCCAGGTTACGTCCCTCTAAAGCTATTTGTAAAGCCTTTATTGGTGTTTTTTGAAGAATCTTAGATGGGAATGTATATGCTAAACTAAGCTCTCTCCACTTAATAAATGTAGCATCAAATACATTACCTTCTACTACACTTGCATTAGCAAAACCTTGCCAGTATTGTTGTACACTAGCTACTGGAGTTGTATTAGGAACAATATTTCCTGATCCATCATCCATAAATGCTGCTGTATCAATAAATACCTCACGGTTATTTACTGCAGTTTCTTCTGCTAATCCACTTCTTCTTAATTGACCTACAGTATTTGAGAATATTTTTCCTCCTTCTCGGTAATCAAAAGTAGTTGATAATCTCCATCCTTTATATCTAAAAGTAGAAGTAATACCCATTGTATAATCTGGGAAGATACTTCCTAATTTTTCAGCTTGTCCTACTTGACGAATACCATTAGCATCAACTAATATTTGATCTTCTATTTCATTACCATTAGCATCAGTAGCTCTTAAGAATCTAGGTCCGAAAAGTTGAAGATCTTCTCCTTCAATTGCTCTTACAGATATTCCGTTAAAACCAGTAGCAAGGTTTAATGCTCCACCAGGTAAAGCTCCTAAATCATCTACATTAAATTGGTTTGTTGTGAAGTTATAATCAACATCCCAACTGAAATCTTCAGTTTTAATAACTTTAGCATTTATCTGTAATTCTACACCTTTGTTACTAATCTTACCAACATTAGTTAAGAATCCTCCAAATCCAGAACTCTGAGGAGTAGGAACATTCAATATCTGATCTTCAGTGAAGTTTTCATAGTATGTAGCATCAATTAAAATACGATTATTAAATAATCCTAATTCTACACCTATTTCAAAATTCTCCTGATTCTCTGGCTTAAGGTTTGGATTTGCTAACGTACCATCCGAGTTAAACGCTAAGGCTCCTCCAAATGGGAAAGTACCTCCTTGTCCAAACTGCTGGAAGAATCCATTATCTGGGTTAAATGTAAAATCTAGTAAATAAGCACCAGTATCAACACCTACGTTTGCCCAACTACCTCTTACTTTACCATAACTAAGAATATCATTTTGAATATCTAAAGCATCAGAGAACACCCAACTTAAAGAAACTGATGGGTAAAAGAAACTATTATTAGTCTGTGGTAATGTTGACGACCAGTCATTTCTTCCTGTTGCATTTAATATTAACCAATTCTTATATCCTAATGTTAAATCTCCAAAAGCTCCAAAAATTCTTCTTTTAGCAAAATCCTTGAAAGGACTATTTACTTCAGCATTTCCTGGATCGAATAATTCTGGTACTGTTAAATTTTGGCCTGTATTACCAATTCTTTCAAAAACTCTTTCATTCCATTGAGTACCACCTCTTACAACAAGGTTAAAGTCATCTCCGAAATCTTTTTCAAAAGTTGCAATTAAATCTAATGTTAATTCTCGGTTATTGATAGCATCATCCGTAAAGTTACCTTCAAGTGCTCCAATAGTACCAATACTATTATGAATTAATCTTGTATCTGTAAATGTATCGTACCCTACTCTACCTAAAACGTCAAAGTTTTCAAAAGGTCTATACTGTAAAGAAGCGTTACCGAAGAAACGTTGAACAGTTGTCTCTGTAGCATTTTGACGTGCAATAAATAATGGGTTATTCTGTTGTCCTCCTGGATCGTTTATTTGATTTCCTTGGTCATCAACATCTTGTTCGAATAAAGAGAAATCAGTAATTCTTGATAAACCATTGATTACGTTAGTCAATACATTAGGGTCATTAGCTCCAGCTGCAGCAGTACCTCTTGTATTAGTTCTTACATAATTTACACTAAATCTTGAACTTAATTGATCGTTAAATGTCTTTCCTGCATTTAATCCGATGTTAGTTCTGTTTAGCGCTGAGTTAGGTATAATACCTTGTTGGTCATTATAAGCGACACTTAGCCTGTAGTCATCGCCGTTTTGAGAAGCTCCTGAAACTGTAACACTATTGATAATAGTACTACCTGTATCATAAAAATCTTCTACTCCATTTTCAAATATTCTAAATGGAACTTGATCACCTCTTAAGTTAGTGAATGTTTGTCCAGCTAATGAAGGATCATTAATACTAGGACCCCATCCAGCAAAGTTTTGATTTCCGTTAGAAACAGTAAAATCATATACTCCTTCGTCTCCACTTATAAACTGATTTTGGAAATCTGGAAGTCTTAAGGCGTTGTCAAATCTAATACTAGTATTAAAGCTAATACTTGCTTTTTGACCTTCTTTTCCTTTTTTAGTAGTGATTACAATTACACCACCAGATGCTCTTGAACCATATAAAGCCGCTGCAGATGCTCCTTTCAATACAGAAACACTTTCTATATCATCAGGGTTAATATCCTGAGCTCTGTTACCAAAATCAAATCCTCCAGTAATTCTAGATCCTGTAGCAATGTTCTGGTTAGAAATAGGCACACCATCAACTACGAATAGTGGTTGCTGATTTCCTTGTAGTGTAGAAATACCACGAATTAATATTCTGGTAGACCCACCTACGTTACCACTCTGGTTTTGAATAACAACCCCAGAAGTTTTTCCTTGAAGTGCACTAAGTAAATTAGTTTCTCTTACTTCATTAAGATCTTCTGATTTAATGGTAGATACAGCATATCCTAGTGATCTAGCAGAACGCTCGATACCTAATGCTGTTACTACTACTTCTTCTAACTGAGATGCGTCTGTAGCTAGTTTGATGTTAATAGTGTTATTATCATCTATTACTACTTCTTTAGTTTGAAAACCAATATAGCTAAAGGTAATAACTGCACCTTTATTAGCATCAATAGAATAATTTCCATCAAAATCAGTCTGCGTTCCTTTGGTAGTATTTTTGATGATAATGTTAACTCCCGGTAGTGGTAGTCCATTATCATCAGTAACGGATCCAGAGATTTTCTTTTCTTGGGCAATTGCAATGCATGACATAAAGAAGGCAAGCACCAGCAATTTATAATGATGTACTCTCATAAATAAAAAATTCTAAAAAATTATACTTAAATAGTTAATGTAATCACTAAAAGGAAGGCAAGAATATCATGATGGCTAACTCAATCTTACTTTCTCAAACTATAACAAAAATTTAGTGGAATAGTAACACTCACCAACCCTTTACGTGATTACGCCACAAAAGAAAGTATTGACACCTGCAGAATCGGTAATACTTATCAAAGTTTACCCCGTCCCGAAGAAGATTTACGGGTTTACCGCATTTTTTTAACTAAAATTTTGCAACATTTACTAAATCCACTCCAAACCTCCGAAATTAAAGGCTTCGCATATTTTAATATCTAATCAAAAAGTCAGAAAAATTATAGTTTCCAAGGATCAACAATAAATATTTGAGTCTTGTATGCTCAAAATATATTAGAAGCCAATCAGACTTCACTGATCAGTAGAATTTTATATAAAAACTTATATTTAAGAAGTAAATAAAAAGTAGTTTTTTAAGTAAAGAAATAGTACCTGAAACATTTAAAAAGATTGTATCGAAATTTTAACCCAAAAATGAGAAGGTATCACTTGTAATTTGAAACAAAACCCATTTAAAAGTCTTCTAAAGTCATTTTGAGCTATCAAAATACATATTTGGAGAAGTTATAAGACACTCACTATTAAACAAATCAATAAATAAGTCATTTACATTTACCGTAATTAATAGACGAATTAGATGAGTTAACACAAAAAATAAAACCTACTATAATGGCAAGAAAGAAAATTAGCTATGTTATTATGTATTACACGGAAACAAACGCGATAATCAATCATATAGCATTATGCCACAGATGATTTACTAATATATTCTGAAGGGGTTATATGGTTTTGTTTCTTAAAAGATTTATTAAAGGTCACCTTATTATTAAAACCAACCTCATAAGCTACATCTATAATATTAAAATTACCAGGCTTTTCTTTTTTCAAAATCTCCATAGCTTCTCGAATTCTATACGTATTTATAAGCTCAAAAAAGTTCTGATTAAAGTGTTCGTTTATAATTTGCGACGTATTATGCCTCGTTGTTTCTAACAATTCGGCAAGTTTTTGCAAGGTAATGTCATTTTGCTTATACACCTTCTCTTCATTAAGCAATCGCAAAAGTTTATCTTTTAACTCCAATGATAAACTCAAAGTAAGTCCTGACTTTTCATACTTACCAGGAGGCGAAGCATCTTCTTCTGCAATTTCAGGATCAGATTCTTTCTTAGATTTATCACCCTTAACAACTCTTAACACCCCAAAAATACTTGGCTGCACAAAAGCAGTATAACTTACATATAAAACCAATGAAGCCATAATACCTATTTGCAAATGGAATAAGAATCCACTAAGCAGATTTTGAATCACTAAAATCGCATAAATAGAATAAGTAATTATATACCCAGAACAAAAAATAACAATATTTCTTTGCCAGTTTCTTTGTATTTTGGCTATTGCTCTATTTTTCTTAATAGATTGAGAGTATGCTTTTACTACTAAAGTTCCATATATAAGCAATGACATTAATTTAGTAATAACAATAAGTGTTATATATGGCCTATTATGATTCAACATCAAGTTTAATTTTTCCTCTGCAGACAGCATATAGATAGGAATCAATAAAGCAATAATCAATATAGTAGGTACCAGATGTAATATATCTATGAGTTTAAATTGGTATTTAGAATTTATTCTCTTAAAATAAAAATAAATAAGAGGCCCATACAAAAATGAAAAAGCCGTTGACATATACAACGAATGTGGAAGATATAATTCATAATTCGTTAATAATAAACTTACATGAATTATAAAGAACGAATGTTGAAAAACAAAAACACTCATTAACAAGTTTGCTATCTTATCTGATTGTTTTCTTAGGTTCAGCACTACGGTCATGAAAATACCAATAAAACCGACATACAAACAAAACAATGCCCATAAGTCAACTTTTTTCAGATACCTATCCTCTAATAACTTAAAAGCCTCTGAATCTTCGATTTGCTTAAAACTACTATGAGATACAAATGTCAAATCCCTACTTGCCCTAATATATTTACCAACATACTCACTAGCAAGTATTGGTTGATTGGCATGTGCATAGGTGAGCGCTAATTTTTTTAATACAGCAATAGAGTCCGAAGGATTTTTAATAGCAGTAGACTCGATAGGCACTTTATCCAATAATTGTTTCCCCTCAGAATCTTGTTTTTTTTCTGCTATTTTGATATAGGAAGTAGCACCCTCTTCTTTTGTTCTTTCCTCTCCTTCATTAAAACTATAAACCGAAGAAGAAACAGATAACAAAAAAAGGGCACACAACATTAATATTGAAGCATTTTTTTTCTGAGTCAGCCACATAATTACATTAGCATAATTATCTCCGCTAATTTACGATATGATGTTCTTAAATTTCTCACAAATAAGTGTTTCCCGATAAGAATTTACCAAAAAAGTCAATAAAATCAAAGGTTTACGCTAAAAATATTTTTTTAAGAAATACGGTTTTACCGTATAGACACACAGAAAAATCCCTTATTACAAGGTATTTTCACTCGTTAAAATACCATAATAATCGTGAAATAGCATTTTAAACCTAAAAAACTGGTCTAATTTAGGGATAAAAGAGTGAGTTTACTTAATATAAACTACAAGTAGATTGTTATATTTTTTTGGCTTCTTCCCAGAAAATATCCATTTCTGACAACGTCATATCATTAAGGCTTTTATTAATATTCTTTGCTTTTTCCTCCAGATATTGAAACCTCTTTATAAATTTTTTATTTGTTCGCTCAAGAGCATCTTCTGGATTTATATTTAAGAATCGAGCATAATTAATCATAGAAAACAGCACATCCCCAAATTCAGCTTCCATTTTCTTCTGATCTTGAACATTTATCTCGTGTTGAAATTCTTCTAATTCTTCTTTTAATTTTTCGAAAACTTGATGAGATTCTTCCCAATCAAACCCTACTCCAGCAACTTTATCCTGAATTCTACTTGCTTTTACCATTGCTGGTAGAGATTTTGGCACACCTTCCAGCACACTTTGCTTACCTTCCTTAAGTTTTAGATTTTCCCAATTACGTTTTACATCTTCTTCGTTCTTGACTTTTACATCCCCATAAATATGTGGATGCCTATTAATCAACTTTTCGCATATCTCATTTGCAACATCAGCAATATCAAAATCATTCGTCTCACTACCAATTTTTGCATAAAACACTATGTGTAGTAAAAGATCTCCTAACTCTTTTTTAACTTCTTCCAGATCATTATCCAAAATAGCATCTCCCAATTCATATGTTTCTTCTATCGTTAGATGACGCAAAGATTGTATTGTTTGTTTACGATCCCAAGGACATTCTTCACGAAGCTCATTCATAATAGTTAATAGTCGATCAAAAGCCTTTAATTGATTTTCTCTGGAATTCATATTATAGATTAATTTATATCAAAAATAGTGATTCTATGATATGCAAAATACCATTCTGTCAAAAAGAAAATTACTCCAAAATGTACAATAATCAAATGTTGCTATTAAATATGGCAGATTACTTTTTACTATACAAGCAAATAAAAACTCCATTTTTAGAAAATTGCTTGACAACATCGTATTGTTTAACAATATAATCATACTCTTCATCACTTAAATTATAAACATTTGAATAAAGTACATATTTATTCACTTTAGAGAATCGTTGAAAAGATCTCTTATCACCATTTAGATCTATCACATCCAGAGAGGCTGTATTAGGAAAAAAACTAGCTACGTCTTCAAAATTTATATTGTTGTTATCTAAAAACAAATTAGCCTCTTGTCTAAGTTTATAATAAGGCATATGAGCTAATGATGCGTCCCACCCTTGAGAAATTTTAGGTGGATATATCCATAAATTACCAGTAATCATTATTAACACCCATAAAACAGTTAAAACAAATCTTAACCTTTGATTTACGTAATCCGCGTATAGAATTGCTACTCCCAAAAATGATAAAATCAGGTATATTGGTAATAAATACCTATGTGCTAGTAGTCCTTTTGCCCATAGCATATTAATTGGCAACAATGTAATAATGCAAATAAAAAAGAATATTAACACGTGTACTTTTTTATCTTTTAAAATTTCTTTTTTATATGTTGCAAATAATACCAAAAGAACAACCCAAACAACAACTCGCCCAAAATCTAATAATCTCCAACCTAAAACACCAACGTTAAAAACAAAACCTTTTAATCCCACCTGTCTAAAACTTTCTGCCCAAGGAGAATCTGCATGAAAACCTATCCATCCTTTTTCAGAATAATGTAAGAAACTATAAAAAATAAAAATAAAAAATGCTGGTAGGTAAATTAAACTTCTCTTTAAAAGCATCAGCATCATCTTTTTTATATTCCGATAAAAAGAAGCATTAAGATATAAATCTAGAATCAACAAACACACAGAAACCATCATCCCTCTCATGCTACTTAAGAAAAGAAAAACAACAGCAGTCATTAAAATTATTTTTTTATTATCTAAAATTGCATTGACCCCTAATAAGAAAAAAAACACAAGTGGAATATCTGGAGAAACTAATATCACTTGGCTCAATAATGTTGGGTCAATTAATATCAATAAAAATGCAATACCTAAATATTTTACAGGCACAAACCTCTGAATTAAACTAAAAACTTGCAATAAGATTCCAAAAACAATTGGTAACATAGCCAAATGACTTATTATAAGGCTTCGACCAAAAAGCTTCCAAGCTAATGCTATATACATTCCAAAAGCTGGTATATGACCACTATCGATATGATCAGGAAGCAAAAGCTTTGAAAAATTAGATGAGAAATAGTGATTTGCATGATGTGATCCTAATTGGACAGTATCCCAGAAAAAAGGATTTTCAGAATTTATCAATACGAATATTGATAAAACTATATAACTCAAAAATAATGGCCAGAACTTTCTTAACTTAATGCTCATTTTGGATTGCAATAGTTTGTTATATAAATTTATTTCTTAAAGATTCTTGATTGAACACCAAACGTTCTAGCCAAAAAGAATTGTATTGATGTTTTTACAACTCCAATTCCATAAGTAACACTTCTACCAAAGTTAATAGAAGATGCTTCTTCAAAATATTTGGTAGGACAGGTAATTTCTGCTATTTCATATTTTTTATAGCAAATCTGTGCAAGCATTTGATTATCAAACACAAAATCATCTGAGTTATTCATGTAAGAGATATTACGAAGTAAACGTCCAGAAAAAGCACGATATCCTGTATGATATTCTGATAGTTTTTGTCCCATCAAAATATTCTGAAATAATGTCAAAACTCTATTAAAGAAATACTTATACAATGGCATTCCTCCTCGTAAAGCACCTTTGCCCAATATTCTAGATCCC
The DNA here is from genome assembly GCF_034322225.1 of Aquimarina callyspongiae. Classification (NCBI taxonomy): domain Bacteria; kingdom Pseudomonadati; phylum Bacteroidota; class Flavobacteriia; order Flavobacteriales; family Flavobacteriaceae; genus Aquimarina; species Aquimarina callyspongiae. Next base: position 43,987 of record NZ_JAXLPA010000001.1, read on the forward strand.
AATACCGCTTCATAAACATCATTAGCAATTAAATAGCACATAGAATGTAATAGTTTAGGTGTATATTGATAATCTGGGTGTAACATAACAATAATATCAGCTTCTAATTCTAACGCCTTGTTATAGCAAGTCTTTTGATTACCACCATATCCCTTATTCCTTTCATGTCTGATTATATGCTTAATACCAATTTTTTCACCTATCTCACTTGTTTTATCTGTACTATGATCATCAACAAGAATAACATCGTCAACTATATCAAAAGGTATTTCATTATATGTTTTTTCTAATGTCTCATCAGCATTGTAAGCCGGTAGTACGACAACTACTTTTTTTTCTTTTATCACTCCTTATAAAATTATTCTGCCTAATATTAATATTTACTACATCACTCTCAATTGATAAATGCTATTAAATTAAGCGTCAATACTTACTAAATAGATATTGCTGTCATTCTATCCTTAGTTTCATTGAATTCAAGAATCATATCTTCTATTATAACCGCAGTAGGTTTAATTTCATGAATTAAACCAGAAACCTGACCAATTTCTAATTCTCCTTCTTCAAGATCCCCTTCAAACATACCTCGTTTTGCTCTTGCGCGTCCTAATAATGTTTTTAATTCTTCTACAGATGGACTTTTAGTATATAATTCTGCTAAATCATTATAGAATTTATTTTTCAACATTCTTACTGGAGCCAATTCTTTTAATGTAAGTTGCGTATCTCCTTCTTTTGCATCCACCACCATTTTCTTAAAATCCATATGAGATGATGCTTCATTACTTGCTACAAAACGACTCCCTACCTGGACTCCATCTGCTCCTAATGCCATTACTGAAAACATAGCTGTTCCCGTAGCAATTCCACCCGCGGCAATTAATGGTATACTAATTTTTTCTTTTACCATTGGAATCAAGGCCAAAGTTGTAGTTTCATCTCTTCCATTATGACCTCCAGCTTCAAAACCTTCTGCAACTACAGCATCTACCCCAGCATCCTGCGCTTTTAAAGCAAATTTCAAACTACTTACCACATGCACCACCGTTATTCCTTTTTCCTTTAGATAAGATGTATACGTTTTAGGGTTTCCTGCAGAGGTAAAAACGATAGTTACTCCTTCTTCTATAATAATTTGTATGATCTCTTCAAGATTAGGGTATAGCATCGGGATATTAACTCCAAAAGGCTTGTTTGTTGCTTTTTTACATTTCTGTATATGCTCTCTTAAAACATCGGGATACATAGAGCCGGATCCTATTAAACCCAAACCTCCTGCATTACTAACAGCACTTGCCAATTTCCAACCGCTTGCCCATATCATACCTCCTTGTACAATGGGATATTGTATCTTAAATAATTCTTTGATTTTGTTCATTAGTATTTTGATATCTTCAATGTGTGACGAATGTTATCGGTATTTATTTCTACCATATACAATCCTGTAGATAAATCTTGTAGTGATATATATTTTGTATTAGAAAGTTCTTCAGATTTCACAATTTTTCCTTCCAAAGTAAAAATCCGAATCTTTATCTTTTTTTCTGTATTTAAATCTATAAATAACCGATTTCTTACTGGATTAGGATATACTCTAAAACCTTCGGCAACTTCTTCTCCTATTGCCAAATTTTCTAATATCGTTTTAAAATTAGGTATTCCGTATCCCAATTGATTTGTAGGGTTATTAAATAACGAGCCAGAAGCTCTGACCAATTGCATAATTTCTGCATTTGTCATTGAGGGGAATGCCTGCCATAAGCAAGTAACCGCTCCTGCCATAATAGGTGAACTAAAAGAAGTACCGTTACTTGATGAAACTGAATTATTAGAAAGTATTACCGCAGCACTTGCACCACGAGCTACTACATCCGGTTTTACTCTATTATCAGCTGTTGGTCCTATAGAGCTAAACGAAGCATAATTACCGCTAGAATTAACTGCTCCTACAGTCAAAACACCTGGTGCGTCTCCTGGCGCTGTAATAATACCCCAAGAAGAACCTCCTTCATTACCAGCCGATGATACTAATAACATTCCTTTTTCGAACGCAATATTAGCTCCTCGAGTGATAAAAGTAGTTTGCCCATCCATATCTGATGTCTGATATTCATAAGCAGGGTTATCAAATCCTGCAGAGTATCCTAAAGAAGTATTGATTACATCCACACCAAGGCTGTCTGCACGCTCCGCAGCTTCTACCCATAAAGCTTCTTCTTTTGGTCCCTCTGACGAAACATCTTCTGTGCGAAAAAGATAATATTTTGCGTCTGGAGCTGTCCCTACAAATTGCCCATCAATAAAACCAGCGATATCACTAAAAGTTTGCGTTCCATGAGAACTGCCAGTAAAAGCAAATTCATCAGCATTTCTACTCACAAAGTCATATCCATCCAATAACCTTCCGTCATCTCGTATTCTCTTAAAACCATCAATAGTATTTACTCCAGGAAAACCAGAATCCATAACAGCAATAATCATTCCTGAACCTGTAAAATTTTGTTCATGTAAGTACTCTGCGTTTAATTGTTGAATTTGCTGTAAAGCACTACCGTAATTAAAAAGTGTTTTTACTTTAAACTTATTAGGAGAAGGTTGTTTAGCCTTTTTATTTTCAACAACTGATTTTCTTGAATCCAAAGAGTTATCTGCATAATCAATTCGATCAACGAAACTCAAAGCAGATAAACTCGCTATATTAGGTTGCGTTCCTCTAACATAAGCACAATTAAACCATTTAGATTTAGCCAAAACGGTAATTCCAGTAGTGTTCTTAAGTTGAGTAATGTAACTTTCATTTACAGGAATATCTCTTGCATCAATTACAGTATTATGGAGATTTTTTCTATCAATTGCCTCTTGAGTAAGAATAGTAATCGGATTAGCCAGCGCATCTGTTACATTTTCTTTATCTGTAAAATACACCCAAGCATCTTCTGTTTGAGCAATACCTAACTGGGATATACTAAGTACAAAAAAAAATAGAAATCTTTTCATAACACTTACCGTTTTTAATAACGGATACAAGTTACGAAATAACTCCAGATCCTACTAATTCACTATCAAGATACCAGGCTACAAATTGCCCTTCTGTAATTGCGCTCTGATTATTTTCAAAAACCACGTACATCCCCGAATCTACTTGGTAGAGAGTTGCTTTTTCAAGAGGTTGTCTATATCGTATTCTGGCCATCACTTCTATCTCTTGATCTACTTGTAATCTGAGATCTTCTCGAACCCAATGAACTTCATCATTAGTAATAAAAAGTGCTTTACGATACAATCCAGGATGATTCTTACCTTGTCCTGTATAAATCACATTAGCATCTACATCTGTTTCTATCACAAAAAGAGGCTCAGGAGTACCTCCTACAGCAAGGCCTTTTCTCTGACCTTTTGTATAGTAGTGTGCTCCTTGATGTTGCCCTACAACTTTACCATCATTAATATCATACTTATATTTTGATGAAAGAAATTCTAATTTTTCTTTTTTAGAGTCAAAATCAGGTACTAACTGGTGATATTTTTCTTCTGAAGAAAGAATTTCTATAATCTTTCCTTGTTTTGGTTGTAATTTTTGCTGAAGAAATTCAGGCAATCTAACTTTTCCTATAAAGCATAAACCTTGAGAATCTTTCTTATCTGCGGTAATCAAATCTTGATTTGCTGCAATTTCTCTAACCTCTGGCTTTAGCAATTCCCCAACTGGAAAAAGAGTTTTGGCTAATTGTTCCTGTGATAATTGGCATAAAAAATAAGATTGATCTTTATTAGGGTCTTTGCCTGCTAATAAACGATGCACTTCTTTCCCTTCTTTATGGATAGTTTCTTTTCTACAATAATGTCCTGTAGCTACATAATCTGCCCCTAATGACAGCGCTATCTTCATAAAGACATCAAATTTAATTTCTCGATTACATAAAACATCTGGATTAGGTGTTCTTCCTCTTTCGTACTCATTGAACATATAATCCACAATACGTTCTTTATACTCTTCACTAAGATCTACAGTTTGAAATGGAATCCCTAATTTTTCTGCTACCAATAATGCATCATTACTATCATCTAACCAAGGACATTCGTCAGAAATAGTAACTGTATCATCATGCCAATTCTTCATAAACAATCCGATCACATCATATCCTTGTTCTTTTAACAAGTATGCCGCCACACTGGAGTCAACTCCTCCAGATAATCCTACCACAACTCTTTTCATCTTGTATTCTTTATAGTGCATCTTAAAACTTACGACTTAGTCTTTAAATTTTAAGATTCTTTTCATCTAGTTTTAAATTCTTTGCAAAAATAATAAGTGCTTATTTAAAAACCTTATTTTATAAGAAGAAACAATATGTAATTACAAAAAGCAATGCTGTTACATTGCTTTGTTTATAATTAATATATCCTATTTAAGTTAAAGTCAATCTTAGTTTTGTAATGGAAATTGTTTTCGTTCAGTAAGTTTTCCATTCTCATAATATTTCCACACACCGTCCTTACGGTCATTTTTATAATTTCCTTCAATAATCAAATTTCCTTGAGTATCATAATATTTGGTTACTCCGTGCAGTTGATCATTATCATAAGTAAATTCTTTTATAACCACTCCTGTCTCAGAATAAATAATTCTTTTACCTTCTCGTTTCCCATTTAAATAATTTACTTTTTCAGTAAGCTGGCCATTATCAAAATAAGTAAGTTGTTCTCCACTTAATTTTCCTGACAAATATTGCTCTGTCATCATAACCTTAGGAGAATCTTTATGGTAATATTTCCATTTCCCTACACGATCTTTTCCGATCATACTACCTTCACTAATCACCTTTCCTGTTTGTGTAAAGTATTTAATTTTTACAGTATCTGTATCCCTTGAAAAGGTTTTAATCGCGGTTGGTGATTTACCGCTATTAGGCTTATAGAATTTAAACTCTCCTACTTCCTTACCATGTTCAAAAGTGCCTTCGTATCTAAGCTGATTACTATTTTCATATTTCTTTCTCCATTCACCATGTCGTTTACCGTCTGCATCATAAGTATTATAATTTTGTCCAAAACTAATATTTGAACAAAGAGTTAAAACAGAAAGTAAAAAAATATTTCGCATAATTTGAGTTTGATTTTGGGTCATATTTTCAAAATGAACTTTTTCAAAAAGTATACCAATTATTGTTTCTAAGTTTCACATCACCCTTCTTTCTTTATTAGATACAAAATAAAAGTATTACAAAAAAAATATTAAAACTTCATAAAAAACAACATCTTTACTGTTAAAAACTTGATTATTAACCTTTCTTTAACTTAAAATTAGAGAATATCAAATGGCATATATCGTTGTTTCATTGAACAAAATTTTAACTTTTAAAACTCAAAAACATGAAATTTATTTCAATTATTTCAAAAGTTGTCATTGTGACGGCTTTGGTTCTAGGTACTACTTCTTGTAGTGATGATGATGATAACATTATTACGCCACCTGTTACACTTAATGTGGTAGAAACAGCACAAGCAAACACTAATTTATCAAAATTGGTGGCTGCTCTTCTTGCTGCAGACGGAGATTTAGACACTGTTCTAAGTGGTACAGGGCCATACACAATCCTGGCTCCTACTGACACCGCTTTTGACACTTTCTTAACAGACAATGGTTTCAACACTGATTTAAGTGATGTTCCCACAGATCTATTGCAGAAAATACTGTTAAATCACGTAATATCCGGCACTGTAAGGTCCTCAGACCTACAATCTGGAGATGGTACTGGTTACACCAATACTTTATCTACTTCTGGTCCAGGAGATACCAATTTAAGTTTATACTACAATTCTAATAATGGTGTAAAATTTAATGGTGTTTCTACAGTAACTACCGCAGATACTGAAGCTACAAATGGTATCGTTCATATTGTTGATGCTGTTATCGGGTTGCCTGATGTGACGACTTTTGTTACCGCTGACCCAAATTTCTCAAGGTTATTAGAAGGTTTAACAGCTTATAGTTTTGATTATGTTACCACTTTGCAAGGTAATGGACCTTTTACCATTTTTGCGCCTAATAACGATGCTTTTGATGCTTTATTAGCAACTGATAATACCTGGAATACTCCTGGAGACATCCCTGAAGCTACTTTGGAAAGTACTTTAAATCTTCACGTCGCCAGTGGTTCAAATACTACTGAATCTGATTTAACCGATGGAGAATTTAATACGTTAGGAGGAGGAGTTCTTATTGACGCTACTGCAAAAACTGTTACTGATGGATCTGACCCTGTTATTGCAAGTACTATTGTATCAACAGATGTTCAAGCGGCGAATGGTGTTATACATGTGATCGATAAAGTATTACTTACTTCAATACCACAATAAGACATAGCCCATTAAAATAAAAAAGCCTGTTGTATACAACAGGCTTTTTTTATCAATTATTTCTTTTTAGTATTTTTTTGTTGTTCTGCCTGATCCATCAATTCCTTCATTTTTTTCTGAAACTTACCTTGTTTTTTAGGTTTCTTTTTATTTTCCTGGATCTTAGCATGAATCTTATCTTCATCAATAATCACATTTTTAATTACTAACATAATACCAATGGTAATTAAGTTAGAAATAAAATAATACAGTGATAATCCACTTGCATAATTATTAAAGAAAACCAGCATCATCAAAGGAGATAAATACATAATAAACTTCATATTAGGCATTCCTGGCTGTTGTGTCTGCATTGTTTGCCCAGTAGTCATCATCATATAGATAAAGATTGCTATAGATGCTAATATTGGAAACAAACTAATATGGTCTCCATAAAAAGGAATCGTAAATGGTAATTGAGCAATAGTATCATAACTTGAAAGATCTTCTGCCCATAAAAAGCTCTTTTGTCTTAATTGAAAAGCACTAGGAAAGAAATTAAACAAAGCATAAAATACCGGGATTTGCATTAATGCGGGCAAACAACCACTCATAGGGTTTACTCCGGCTTTACTATACAAAGCCATAGTCTCTTGCTGCTTTTTCATTGCATTATCCTTATGTTTCTCATTGATTTCAGTGATTTCAGGACGCAATACTTTCATCTTGGCTTGTGACAAATATGATTTGTAAGTAACCGGTGATAAAATAATCCTAACAATGATAGTCATTACAACAATAGCAATACCATATGGCAAGAAACCACTTAAAAACGCAAAGAATGGTATAAACAGATATCTGTTTATCACTCCAAAAATACCCCAACCAAGTGGCACAACCTCATCAAGATTACGCTTATAAGAATTTAGTATTTTATAATCTGTAGGACCATAATACCAATCCATTGTATAGTTAAGCTCTCCTCCTTGTAACTTTAAAGGCATTGCAGCAGAAAACTCTTTGGTGACTTTAATATCTTTATCATCCAACTCGCTAGAGTTTGCAATATTTTTTGAAGTAAAAGATGCTTTTTCAAAAGGTGTATCAGTAAGTAATATTGAAGTAAAGAAATGTTGTTTAAATGCTATCCAAGTAACATTTTCTTCTTCATCATCAGCAAATTCTCCTTGACCCAGATAATCATCTCTATCTCCATCATACTCATATAACACTTCTGTATACCTATTTTCATATGTAGCACTTTTTGCATGTCTGATACCTTGTAATTTCCAGTTTAGGTTAATCTCCTGGCTACTGTTAAATACTTGTTGCAGACCTTGCGAACGAATCGTAAAATCTACCATATAATCATTAGGTTTCAACTCATATCGATATTCTAAAAACTTAGCATCAGATGCTTTTAGTTTCATAGATAAAATAGTGTTTTCTCCATTTTTGGTAACAACTGGTTGAAAAAACAGATCCTTAGTATTAAGAATCCTATTGTCTGTTGTTCCAAAGTTGATATTAAAAGAGGCATTTTTTCCGTCTTTTATTAAATATACAGGAACCGAGTCATACGTTTTATAATTTTTCAATAATGCTTCGGAGATATATCCTCCTCTATTATTTACTTTAAGTCGTAAAACTTCATTTTCTATGGTAGTAAATTCTTCATTTGCCGAAGGTAAACTTGCAGAATATGCAAACGAACCTAATTGAGTTTTTGCATTAGCTAGTGCAACAGAATCCTGAGGGTTTGCAATTATTGCTTCACTTTCTTTTACAAAATCAGTGGTATCACTTTTGCTCTGGTTTGTTTCAGTTTTATTAGCTGCTTCGGCTTGTTCTTGTTTAGCTTTTTCTGCGGCTTCAATTTCTTCTGGAGTTGGCTGATTGTAATACATCATAAAAGCCACTATTCCAAAAATAAGTGCGAATCCGATTATTGAGTTAAGGTCAAATTTCTTTTCTTCCATTTACTTTATGTATAAAAAGCCTTTATCTGATATCTCAGAAAGGCTTTTAAAGTTATATTGTTGTTTTTGTTGATGTCAATTATCTAGCCAATTACTATCCCTGTGACACTTTGACACTTTTAGTGTTTTTAGAATATTCTACAGCTGCTTTTATAAACGCAATAAATAACGGATGCGGATTTGCTACTGTACTTTTATACTCCGGATGATATTGTACTCCTACAAACCAAGGATGATCTGGTATTTCAACAATTTCTACTAACCCAGTTTTTGGATTAATTCCGGTTGTTAAAAGTCCAGCATTCTCCAGCTGATCTTTGTATTTATTATTATACTCATAACGATGGCGGTGACGCTCTTCGATTAGCTCTTTTCCGTAAGCTTCAAAAACCTTACTATCTTCTACTAATTTGCAATCCCAAGCTCCTAATCTCATCGTTCCTCCCATATCTGTAATACTCTTCTGCTCTTCCATAAGATCAATTACAGGATGCGGAGTATTATCATCCACTTCTACTGAACAAGCATCTTTTAAACCAAGAATATTACGAGAATACTCTATTACAGCCATTTGCATTCCTAAACAAATACCAAAAAATGGTAGTTTATTTTCTCTGGCAAATTGTACTGCTTTTATCTTTCCTTCTATTCCTCGTTCTCCAAATCCAGGTGCCACTAATATTCCATCCAGATGAGCTATTTTCTTTTCAATAGTAACATCATCTATATACTCTGAATGTATACTAACCACATTTACCTTTACTTCATTTTCTGCCCCAGCATGTATAAACGCTTCAAGAATAGACTTATACGAGTCTTGTAATTCTACATATTTACCTATTAACCCAATAGTAACTTCGCATTTAGGGTTTTTATGTCTCTGTAAAAAGTTATTCCATTTATCTAAATCAGGAACATTATCTTCTCTTAAAACTAATTGTTTTAATACAACTGCATCTAAACCTTCTTCTAACATTAAATTAGGTACATCATAAATAGTTGACGCATCAATAGATTGTATTACTGCTTCTTGTCTAACATTACAAAAAAGAGCAAGTTTTCTACGCAGGTCATCTGATAATTCATGTTCAGTTCTACATACCAAAATATCTGCTTTAATACCGCTTTCCATCAATGTTTTTACACTGTGTTGCGTAGGCTTTGTTTTTAATTCACCTGCAGCAGAAAGGTATGGGATCAAGGTTAAATGAATAACCAAAGCATTGGTATCTCCAAGTTCCCATTTTAACTGACGAACAGCTTCGATATATGGTAAAGACTCTATATCACCAACGGTTCCTCCTATCTCCGTAATAACGATATCATAATCACCACTTTTACCTAAGATTTGAATTCTTTCTTTAATCTCGTTGGTAATATGTGGTACAACTTGGACTGTTTTCCCTAAAAATTCACCTCTACGTTCTTTTTCGATAACGCTTTGATAAATTCTTCCTGTAGTTACATTATTAGCTTGTGATGTAGGTCTATTAAGAAAACGTTCATAATGCCCTAAATCCAAATCCGTTTCAGCTCCATCATCGGTTACATAGCATTCTCCATGCTCATAAGGATTAAGTGTTCCCGGATCAACATTAATATATGGATCCAGTTTTTGAATAGTAACTCTGTATCCTCTTGCCTGTAATAGTTTTGCCAAAGAAGCAGCAATGATTCCTTTTCCTAATGAAGAAGAAACACCTCCTGTAACAAAAACATATTTGGTATTAGCCATGTAAACTAAAAATTTGTAAGTTGTATTTAATTTTGCGCAAAAATACAAAGAAGTCCCGAAACCTAACACTGAAAATCAAGCAATATTTACGGAACTTATCCATATTCCTTCAACACCCTAACTATCTAAAAATAAGATAACAATATACATAAAAGATAAAATCCCATCTTTCGACAGGATTTAATTCTTTATGGTTATTTATTTTACTCTTCTTCGTCAGAGGCGTTATCTTCTGGATCAGAGAAATCTGTAAATCCATTAGATTGTAATATATTATACCATTGTATTACTTTTTTCATATCGCTGGCATAAACTCTATCTTCGTCATAATCTGGTAACACTTCACCAAAATAAGCTTCTAACTTATTTTTTGATTCTTTATGACTAATCGCCTGCTCTCCATTTTCTTTTTCCTGAATCTTTCTAAAGATTTCTCGTAATGGAACTTCTTCTGTAAAAGTATAAATTGCAATTTCACTAAGTACACTAACGTTATGCCTCATACTTACTGATAACCTTTTACCATCTGCCAGAGACTCTGCCAAAAAACCACTACGGGTTTGTGTCTTTAACTCGTATAGACCTGGTTTACCTGAAATTGCTAATATTTTATCTAAACTCATATATTTTCTTTTTCAAAGTTGGCAAATATCTGTAGTTAGTTTTAAATAATCAAACATTGACCAACATAAAAATTTAAATACTTCTTTATGCTATCTTGCTTTTTTTGCCATCGGAAATCTCATCCTATAATCTGAATTGATTTTTCCTTTAGAAATATTAGCAAGCTTTCCTTTTATTAAACGTTTTTTTAGACTGGATAGTTTATCGGTAAATAAAATTCCTTCGATATGATCATATTCATGTTGAATCACTCTGGCTGCCAATCCGTCATAAGTTTCTGTATGCTCAACAAAGTTCTCATCAAAATATTTTATTTTGACAATCTCATTACGAAATACATCTTCACGAATATCAGGAATACTTAAGCATCCCTCACTAAAAGCCCATTCTTCTCCTGTTTCTTCAAGGATCGTAGCATTAATAAATACTTTTTTAAATCCTCTTAATTTTTCACTCTCTTCATCAGAAAGTTCATCATCTTCAGAAAAAGGTTCTGCATCAACTATAAACAATCGTATAGGAAGCCCTATTTGAGGAGCTGCTAATCCTACACCTGAAGCATTGTACATCGTTTCAAACATATTATCTAATAATTCAGATAATTTAGGATAATCTTTATCGATTTCTTTTGCTTTCTTCTTTAGTACCGGGTCTCCGTATGCGACAATGGGAAGTATCATATATTATATTGCTTATTTCTATTGTTATTGATTATACAAATAGTCCTGAAGTATAATCGTAGCACTAATCTGATCAACCAGTGCTTTATCTTTTCTTTTCTTTTTTGAGATTCCGCTGGCAAGCATCGTATTAAAGGCTATCTTAGAAGTAAATCGCTCATCAATACGTTTTACCGGGATATCTGGAAGTACTGTATTTAATTTCTCTAAAAATGGTTGAATTAATTTCTCACTATCAGATGCCTCTCCGTGTAACCTTTTAGGCTCTCCAACAATAAAAAGTTCAACATCTTCTTTTACTACATAATCTTGTAACCACAGCAACAAATCTTTAGTTTCGACCGTGGTCAATCCTGAAGCAATAATCTGAGATTCATCTGTTACAGCAATCCCACATCGTTTTCCTCCATAATCTATTGCTAAAATTCTAGCCATCTACATTTTTCTGCAAAAATAGGATTTTATCCTAACTTATACATCAGACTTTTAGATAATAGATAAATTGGAGTTTTTTATGATAAAGATTATTAAATTATTAATGCTTTCCTAAAATATGGTATATCCGTATATTTTTCCGTCGAAGCTGTTATCTTTACCAAAATTTTTTAATAGATGAACCAACTAAAGGAAACCATAGAAAAAGCTTGGGAAAACAGAGAGCTTTTAAAGGAGGTAAGTACTCAAAGTGCTATAAGAGAAGTTATCAACTTACTAGATACAGGAGATCTTAGAGTAGCAGAACCTATTGAAGGTGGCTGGCAAGTTAACGAATGGGTAAAAAAAGGAGTAGTATTATACTTCCCTATTCAAAAAATGAAAACTCTTGAAGCAGGAATTTTTGAATATCACGATAAAATTCCATTAAAAAGAGGATACGAAGCCAAAGGGATTCGTGTAGTACCTAATGCTGTTGCACGTCACGGAGCTTATATCTCTCCAGGTACTATTTTGATGCCTAGTTACGTTAATATCGGAGCGCACGTAGAAGAAGGAACTATGGTCGATACATGGGCTACTGTAGGTAGTTGTGCACAGATTGGAAAAAATGTTCACCTGAGTGGTGGAGTTGGTATTGGCGGTGTACTAGAACCCTTACAAGCTGCACCAGTAATCATTGAAGACAATGCATTTATTGGATCTCGTTGTATTGTAGTTGAAGGAGTACGTGTAGAAAGAGAAGCTGTACTTGGTGCAAATGTTGTATTAACAGCTTCTACTAAGATTATTGATGTAACCGGTGAAACACCTATCGAAAGAAAAGGTTTAGTACCGGCTGGATCTGTAGTAATACCTGGTAGTTATACTAAGAAATTTGCTGCGGGAGAATACAATGTACCTTGTGCTTTGATTATTGGAAAGCGTAAAGAAAGTACTGATAAAAAAACTTCACTTAACGATGCACTTCGTGAATACGATGTTGCCGTATAAAGTGAAAAGCATCTGAGCCTGTTGTGGTAATTAGATAAGTTCTTCTTATAATAATCATATGCAGACAGGCTCAGTTATTTTAATTGATAGTTCATGAAAATTTTAGTCATTCAGCAAAAAATGATTGGTGATGTGCTTACCAGTACTATTATCTGTGAAGCACTGCGAAAGGAATACCCTGATGCGACTATAGATTACCTGGTAAACTCTAATACTATTCCGGTAATTCTGGAAAATCATTTTATCGACACTATTATCGAATTCAAAAATGAATACAGAAATAGTAAAAGAGCTTTTTATTCTTTTTTGAAGCAAATTAGGAACTCTCAATACGATCTTGTTATTGATGCCTATGGAAAATTAGAAAGCAATCTTATAACAGTATTCTCCAAAGCCCCCAAAAGATTTTCTTTCTACAAATGGTATACAAGTTTTTTATACACAGAAACTATTGACCGAAAACCTGAACCGATTACCAATGCCAGTATTGCCATTGAAAACAGATTACGTCTGGTTCTACCTGAAGATAGAATTACCACAGATATCATTAGGCCAAAAATATTTCTGAATACTGAAGAAAAGGAAAAAGCCAAAGAGTTCTTAAAGTCTAATGGGATTACTACAAAAAAACCTCTTATTATGATAAGTGTTTTAGGAAGTAGCCCAAATAAAACGTTACCCTTTAAGGATATGGCAAAAGTTATAGACGAAATTGTATCTACTACTGATGCAAATATTCTTTTTAACTACATCCCAAACCAGGAAAAAGAAGCTCGCACAATCTATAACTTAACTAATTTAAAAACACAAAGAAATATTCATTTTGATGTTTTCGGAAAAAGTTTACGAGGATTTATCGCAATTCTTTCTCATTGTAATGTCCTTATTGGTAATGAAGGTGGTGCCGTAAATATGGCAAAAGCCCTAAACAAACCTACATTTACTATTTTTTCTCCCTGGATTATCAAAAAGGATTGGAATATGTTTGAAGATGGCATCGATAATGACTCAATACATTTGATTGATCTTAAACCTGAGTTATACGGAAACAAATCTCCAAAGCAAATGAAAGATAAAGCATTAGAGTTATATCAAGAGTTTTCTTCTCGACTTATTATTCCTAAGCTCAGAAACTACCTTAACAATTTAGAGCTTTAAAGTTTATCAATTCCAAATGGTGTACGTATCACCTTATTTTTTTGAGTAATCTTACGAATAGCATTATTTTTTTCTATCATTTCGGGTTTCACATACCCTCTTTCATGATAAAGATGTAAGCAAATAGCGCTATATCGTATTTGTTTAGCCTTAATCCCCATATTAAACAGGCGTTCTCCTATTTCTCTATCTTCACCACCATACTGCATCCGCTCATCAAAACCATTAACCGCTAGCACATCTTTTTTCCACCCAGAAACGTTCATACCATCCCAGGTAGCTTTAGTAGGTGTAATGAAATTCAAAAAACGTTCTTTAAAACCTTTAGAGGTCAACTTATTTAATTTAAAAGATGATTTCAAGCCTTGAGCTTTTAACCAATCAGCTTTAAAACAATTTTGATTCTCAATATCATCTTTTGAAATTAAGTCAGAGATTGATTTAGGTAATTTAAAATACCCTCCAGACAAAAACCAACCTTTTTTACGTAAGTGCAAATGAGTTTTAATAAAATCTTCTCTGGCAATACAATCTCCATCCGTAAATACTAAGTAAGAACCTTCTGATAACACAACTGCTTTATTGAGAATTATTGTTTTTCTAAAACCTTCATCTTCGTGCCATACATGTTTTATTGATAAAGAAGATGTACTAATATAAGATTCTATAACTTTTTTAGTCTCTTCTGTAGAGCCATCATCTGCAATGATAATTTCAAAATCTTTGAAACTTTGACGCTCATAACTCCATAGTACTTTTTCTAACCATAAGGGTTGGTTATATGTACTAATAATAACAGATACTTCTGGTGACTTCATTGCCGTAAAAATAGTTATTTTTGCCGGTAAGCTGTTTAAAAAAACACTATGAATTTATAGGCAAAGCTTTAATCAGTTTATCACAAAATATCTATATGGTAAAACTCTCTGCTGTCATTATTACATATAATGAAGAAAAAAAGATTGATCGTTGTTTAGCTTCACTCCAAAATGTAGTGGACGAAATTGTTGTTGTAGATTCATTTTCTACAGATAGTACAGAGCAGATCTGTAAGAATTATAATGTAAAATTTATCAAACAAGAATTTCTAGGGTATATCGAACAAAAAAACTTTGCTATTACCCAGGCTACATATGATCATATCATTTCTTTGGATGGAGACGAAGCTTTATCTCCCAAGCTTCAGGAGTCTCTTTTAGAATTAAAATCCAATTGGATTCAGGATGGATATTTTATGAATCGTTATAATAATTTTTGCGGACAATGGATTAAATATTCTGATTGGTATCCTGATAAAAAGCTGAGAGCATTCAAAAAAGGAAAAGGAGAATGGAAAGGTATCAATCCTCACGATTCTTTTAAATTATACAACCCCAAATCTTCTGCAAAACTAAAAGGAGATATCCTGCATTGGAATTATGCAACTTATCAGGAATTCAACCTAAAAACCGATAAGTTTTCAACCATCTCTGCTCAATCGTATCATGAATTAGGTAAAAAAGCACCTATCTGGAAAATACTTCTTAATCCTACCTGGGCTTTTTTTAAGGCTTATTTTTTCCGGCTAGGTTTTTTAGACGGCCTTAATGGGTTTGTGATCTGTGTGCAAACTGCTAATATTACTTTTCTGAAGTACACAAAACTAAGAGAGCTTATTAAAAAGAAAAAGCAATAAGAGAGTTCTATTAGGTTCTAAAAGGTCTTTATTTCTTCTAATTTTTAAGTAGGTACTATCCCTTGATTTGTAAAAATCATGGTTCATCAGGTTTTTTCCAGTCTCATCGGTAATTCTGTTATTTAAGAATACCGTCATCATAGTTTTGAATAAAACTGTTCAAAACTATATTGATATGACAAAAAGACTTTTATTCCTACTCTTCTTATTCTCTTTAGGAACGTTTGCTCAAGAAAAATCTACCATAAGCGGATATGTAAAAGACAACAGTTCTGGCGAAAAATTACTTGGAGTTAACATTATTATCGATAATTCTATCGGAACATCCACTAATGATTATGGGTTCTATTCTGTCAATATAGAAAAAGGAACTCATCAAATTGAAATTAGCTATTTAGGATATAAAACAATTCAGAAAGAAATTCTGATAGACGGAAATCAAAAAATAGATTTTAGTTTATCTGAAGAATTGGCTGAGCTGGATGAAATTGTTATTTCTTCTAATAAAACCAAGAAAAAAATAGAGTCTACCGAAATGAGTGTTATATCATTACAAGGTGAAACCATTAAAAAAATGCCTGCAATTCTTGGTGAACCTGATGTTCTAAAATCATTACAATTATTACCGGGAGTATCCAGTGTTAATGAAGCTTCTTCCGGTTTTAATGTTAGAGGAGGAACTGTTGACCAAAATTTGATTTTACTTGACGACGCAACTATCTATAACGCTTCACACTTATTCGGTTTCTTTTCAGTATTCAATTCGGATGCTATTAAAAATGCTAAATTATATAAAGGAGGAATTCCTTCTACCTATGGAGGTAGACTATCTTCGGTGTTAGATATAAAACAAAAGGAAGGGAACGTCAAGAAATTTGGTGGTAATATAGGGATAGGCCTAATTTCTGCCAAAGCCCTAATAGAAGGTCCAATTCTTAAAGGCAATAATGAAGAAGCTCCTGGAAGTTTTATGTTAGCAGGTAGAAGATCGTATATAGATTTATTTTCTTTTCTTTTAGAGGATTTTAAAGATAGCTCACTCTTTTTTTATGATTTTAACCTAAAAGCTAATTACGATTTAAATAAAAACAATAGACTATTTCTTTCAGGATATTTTGGTAGAGATAAATTTGAATTAGATGGATTATTAGGAACAACTTGGGGTAATACATCCGCTTCGCTACGTTGGACAAGTGTCTTAAGTGAAAAATTATTCCTACAAACATCTGCTATTTTTAGTAATTATGAATATAATCTTGACAACTTAAGAACAGGTTCTGAGTTTAGATGGAAATCCAGCATTATCAATTACAATATAAAACCAAAACTATCCTGGTTCATAAACAATAATCATACTCTTAAAACAGGAATAGACGTTACCTACTATAAATTTAAACCTGGAAAAATATCTTCACTAAATGGATCTAGTATTAACGAAGAAGAGTTTAGTGATAAATTTGGATTAGAAAATGGTCTCTATGTTGATTTAAAACAAAAGATCTCCAATAAAATAAGCCTTCAATACGGATTGAGGTGGTCTAATTTTAATAGGTTAGGAAATGAAGAAATACGACAGTATGAAACAGGAGCTCCATTAACTTATAATCCCGAACAAGATATTTATGAAGAAAATGAAGTGATTGGAACTACTAACTACAGCTCTGGGGATATCATTAAATCTTTTAATGGATTAGAACCTAGATTGTCTGCAAGGTACTTATTAAACGAATCTAATTCATTTAAACTAAGCTACAACAGAATGTACCAATACTTACATCTAATTTCTAACACCACATCTCCAACCCCTCTTGATGTTTGGTCTCCCAGTGGTCCTCATATAAAACCCCAATATTCAGATCAACTGGCATTGGGATACTTTAAATCGTTTAAAGATGGTAAATACGATCTAAGTCTGGAAACTTATTATAAAAAACTAAATGATGTTACCGATTTTATTGACGGAGCTGATCTATTATTTACAGAAGAGATAGAAACTCAGATAGCACAAGGAAATGGAAGATCTTATGGGTTAGAGGTTCAACTCTCTAAGAATGAAGGAAAACTTACTGGATGGTTAAGCTATACTCTGGCCAAATCAGAGACCAAAGTTCTTGGTATTAATAATAACGAATATTATCCATCTAATAGTGACCAATTACATGAGCTCAACCTTGTCGGGTTTTACAAACTTAATAAAAGGTGGGATTTTGGGTTCAACTTTATTTTTGGATCTGGAAGACCTGTAACCTATCCTACAGGAAGATATGAACAAAATGGATTAGTGGTTGCTGACTACAACAATAGAAACGGCAATCGTTTACCAGCATATCATAGATTAGATTTTTCTGCCACCTTACATCCTAAAAAAGGTAAAAACGGAAAATGGGTTTTTAGTCTTGTAAATGTTTACAATCGACAAAATGCTGCTTCTATATATTTTAATGAAGTTAGTGAAATTGGAGATCGGGAAATAGCAACTGGCATGACACAGGCAACCAAATTATCTTTTTTCGGCATTGTTCCCAGCATATCATACGAGTTCAAATTTTAAAATCAACATCCAATGAAAAATATATTTATCACAACCGCCATAATTTTAACGATACTAATTTTCACATCTTGTGAAACTGATGTAACCAATGATATCACTTTAGAAGATTCTGATCCAAGATTAGTTATTAATGGAGGATTAGAAAGAAACACTATAACTCCATTAACAACACAACGTTTACAACTAACTACGACAGCATCGTTCTTATCTACAGGAGAGCTTCCGTTTGTAAGTGATGCATCGGTTACTATAACTGACGGCAGTAATTCCTGGGTATTTACTCATTCGAATGATGGATTTTATGAAAACTCCGAAATCATACCCGAATTAGGTAAAACATACACAATTACTATAAACTGGAATGGAGAGATTTATGAAGGGGTTGATTCATTAACTGAAGTACCACAATTTGATAATTTTTACTTTGAATATGAAGAAGAAACCCTAGTTAATGATGCTGGCTATTTTGTTAAATTCGATACCACAGACCCTATTAATATTCCAAACTTTTATTATTATCGGCTTTTTAAAAATGATGAATTTATAATTGTTCCAGACCCAGGTACTAGAGACGTTTTAATTGTATCCGATGAATTCTTTGATGGTCGACAACGCATAGGGGTAAATCCTAATGATGAAGTAGCTTTTGACATTGGTGATGTTGGTAAAGCCCAACAATTATCCATATCAGAACCATACTTTGATTTTTTAACCGAGTTATTTACCCAAACAGGAAATATCGGTAATCCAATAATTGGCAACCCTCCTCCAGCTTCAATACGAGGAAATTTAATAAATTTAAGCAATCCAAATAATCGAGCTTTAGGGTATTTCTATACGGTAGACGTCGAAGAAGATACCATAACTATCACTGAAAATTAGTTTTAATGAATTTGAAAATTAACCGAGTATATTTTTATCTGTTCATTATCCTTTTGTTTAATGCTTTTCACATTATGGGTGAAATTCATAATGAAAATCTGGAAGAAGGTATTTCTGAAACTTTTGTAATATTACCGGTTTGTTTCATTTTTGCATTAATCATTTATTGGTCCAGAGTTTATCTAAAAGAAAAACTGGCACCTAAAATCATTAATACAGAAAGTAAATTACAATATCTAAGCTTTTGGACAACAGTCATCATACTAAAGACTACTATTCTAACTTTTGTACTAAAAGCCGTTTTCGATTACAATGATGATGATGTTAATGAGTATTTCTTTGATTTAGGATTTTGGGCAATATTACTGGTCTTTTTTGTCATCATCATATTCTTTTATTTGGTAGAACTTTTCATAGAATCTCAACAAGAAAAACAAGACATAAAAATAAAACTCGCTCAATATCAAAATGAAAAATCTGTTGCACAATATTTAGCTTTAAAAAAACAACTAAACCCTCATTTTTTATTTAATAGCTTCAATAGCTTATCAGGTTTGATTAGCACTGATGCTAAAAAAGCTGAATATTTTTTACAAGAATTATCCAATATTTACAGATATAACTTAACACAAAGTGATGAAGTTGTAGTTCCTTTAAAAAAAGAGTTAGAGCTTATCAATTCATATATATCACTACAAAAAATTAGATTCCCCAATAATATAATATTTAAAAACTCTATAAACGAGTCTCAGTTAAATTTGCTAATACCTCCAATGACATTAGAATTACTTTTTGAAAACGCTATAAAGCATAATATTATTGAGAATAGTAAGCCTTTAAAAATATCAATTGTTAGCGAAGGAAATAATATTAATGTGATCAATAATTTTCAGCCTAAAAATAATGACTATGAAAAATCTTTAGGTATTGGTCAAAAAAACCTAATCAATCAATATAAAATGTTGCATCCCAAATCTCCAAGTTTTACGGTCATAAATGGTAACTATATAGCCTCAATTCCTCTAATTCAACCAGAAATATGACCAGAGCAATTATCATAGAAGATGAGAGCATTGCCGCTATTAGATTACAAAACTTAATTCAGGAAGTTAATAATCAAATAATGATTGTTAAGGTTTTAACATCCATTAATGAGTCTATACAATATTTATCTTCAGAAAGTCCAGATCTAATTTTTTTAGATATTAATCTATCTGATGGTTATTCTTTCGAAATTTTCAAAATACTCGAAATCAAAACCCCAATTATCTTTACTACCGCATATTCTGAATATGCAATTAAAGCTTTTGAACAAAATAGTATCGATTATTTATTAAAGCCTATTTCCAAAGAAGCTTTATCAAGAAGTATTATTAAATTCTTCGAACTTAACAAAAGTCAGTTACCGGAGTACAAAAACCTATTCCTTCATAATGGAATAGAATATAAAAAAAGGTTTCTGGTTAAAATGAATAATAGTTTAAAAACCATTGAAATTGATGATATCGCTTATTTCTTTACAGAAGAAAAACTTACATTCATCACCTTATGGAATGGTAAAAAAATACCCGTTGATTTTTCTTTAAAAAAATTAGAACAGGAATTAGACCCTTCAAATTACTTTAGGATCAACAGAAAGTATATTATACATTTAAAGTCTATTGGAGAAATGTATTACACCTCTAAATCACGGATAAAAATATTACTGAAGCCTGAAAGTACAGAAAATAATATTTTTTTAGCTATAGAAAAAATCGGAAAATTTAAGAAATGGCTCTCTCTTTGATTTCCTGATTAACTAATCCCGATACTTCTTTTTCCAGAAGAAAATCTTTCTTTTAAGCTTGCGTTTATTGTGATATCTATTCTGAAATTCAGAGGTATATTGCCACATTAGATTAAATATCTGATCTTCGTCTTCTCCTGTGCATTTAGCATATTCGTTACTCATCACTTTAATCATGGACTTGTGAATGGTTAAACGGGCAAAGTTCTTAATCCTGGTTTCAAAATTCATTTTTCCAAACTCCATTCGGTTAAGATCAACCAGATAAAATTCATATGATTTATCTTTTCTCTTGATCAATGTATTTCCTGGAGAATGATCTAAAAAATTAACTCCATTCTTATGCAACTCATACGTAAATCTTGTGAAAGCTCTTAAAATATCTTCGTGATCAGAAATATCAAAGTCAGTAGTCAATTCTCTATAAGTCAAATCACAAGTTACCAATTCACTCACATAATAACTCTTTTTAAACAATAAAGGACTAGCGCTGATACAATAACCAACAGGAAAAGGAGTCTTAATACCTAATTCTAACAAAGCATTAGCATAATTGTATGATCTTTCTGCTTTTGATTTTCTAAAGAATCTATATACAATTTGATTAACCAGGTTAGGTATCTTAAAAGATTTTACAGTAAGTTTTTTTTCCTGAACAGGAATAATCTTAATTACATTGCGCTCTGCATCACCTAAAATATCAGAATAACTCCCAAAGTCCTGGATAGCATTCATAACCTGGGATTCCATTGCGGTATATGATGGATGTATGACCAATCTATCTGGCATAATTCAATTATCTAGGATATTTAGCAACCGTAGCATATTGAGGATATCTGATATCCAAATGCCTGAATAAAACCGGAATATTATATAAATAAGGACGTATCGAACTACTTTTATTAATACCTTCTTGTTGCACAATTGAGTATCCTAATTCTTCATACATTCTTCGAATACTTTTTCCTGTAAAAAATCTAAGATGCGTCTTATCCATGACACCGTGACCTTCATATTTCCAGTCTTTCTTGAACAAAACATTTAAGAAAGTATTGTAATATCTCACATTAGGAATAGAACTAATCACAACTCCTTCTGCGGTTAGTTTATGCTTCACCTTGTCTAAAACCATATATGGATCTGCCAAATGCTCTAAAACATCATTAAAATATATAACATCAAAATATTGATCTGGCAATTCATCCAAAAAATCTTCACATTTACCAGAGAATACTTTATCAAGTTTTTCTTTAGCTATCTGCGCCTCTTCATCCATATATTCTATCCCCCAAACTTCTGCTCCTGCCTTTTCTTTTAGAATTTCTGCAAAAGCTCCATTTCCGCAACCTATATCAATAATTTTTTTAGCATTACCAGGAAGATATTTTATCATTTCTTGTCTGATATTGTCATAATATCCTTCTGGTTTATTATCGTAATCCATGAATTTTTATTTGGTGTCCGCAAATATATCAAATAATAAGCTCTATTCTATAGATTACTCAAAATCCACATACCTAAATCAGGAATAATTCATATCAGGTTCAAAATGTTTTTCTGAAAATCCGTTACTTTGCATCACAAAATATTTTAGATGAAGGCATATCCTAAATGTTCTTTGGTAACACCCACTTATAATTGGCCTGAAGCATTAGAACTTTTATTATTGAGTATCAAAAATCAATCTCACCTACCTGATGAAGTACTCATAGCAGATGATGGTTCTAAAGAAGATACTGCGCTTCTTATCAAGAAAATGCAGAAAGATTTTCCGGTACCATTACATCATATCTGGCATGAGGATAACAAAAATCAGAAGCCAGCCATTATGAACAAGGCAATTGCAAAAGCTCAATATGACTATATTGTCGAAATCGACGGTGATATTATAATGCATAAAGATTTTGTAAAAGATCATCTATCAATTGCAGAAAAAGGAGTTTTCTTATACGGTAGTAGAGTTAATGTTCAAGAAGACCACCTGGAAACATTGTTCAAAAACAAACAAATTCATTTTAATTTCTTTTCTAAAGGTATTAAGAAAAGAGGGCGAACATTGCGTATACCTTTTCTCGCTAACAGATATAAAAAAGAAGATCATCGTTCTTCAAAATTGAGAGGCTGCAATATGTCATTCTGGAGAGAGGATTTTATTAAAGTCAATGGCTTTAATGAGTCGTTAACTGGTTGGGGAATTGATGATAGCGAAATGATCCAACGTTTGATTAATATTGGAATCAAAGGGAAACGTCTAAAATTTAAAGGTATTGTTTACCATATTTATCACAGAGAGCAAGATAAAAGTCATATCGAGGTTAATGAGATAATCGAAAAAGAAACTACTGAAAAAAAGGTTACTTATATCGAAAAAGGAGTTGATCAATACTTAAAAAAGTAATTATGTTTGATATTTCGGTAGTCATTATCAATTACAATTCTGAATCATATACAATTGATTGTATAAAATCACTCTTAAAACATACTTCAGAGCAACTTTCTTGTCAATATATTGTAGTTGATAATGGGTCTAAAAAAGATAGCTATAATCAAGTAAAAAAGTATATTGATTCGTTAAATATTGTTCCGCCTGTTGAGCTTATCAGAAGTAATATTAACACCGGATTTGGAAGTGGTAATATGATCGGAGTACAAAAAGCAACAGGAAAATATATCGCTTTTGTAAATAACGATACCATATTAGAAAGTGATTGTTTATCCTCATTAAAGCAATTTATGGATCATAGACCTGATGTGGGTGTTTGTGGGCCTCAAGCTTTTACTCAAGACAAGAAAATTCTTCCTACCATAGATCATTTTGCTTCTTTAGGAAGAGAGATTTTTGGAAGAAAATTTCTTGAAAAATTGAATCCTAAAAAATATCCTAAGCGTAAACGATTATATACCCAACCGCAACAAGGTCAATTTATAGCTGGTAGTTTTATGTTCTTTAGAGCAGAGGATTTTAATAGTATTGGCGGTTTTGACACCAACATCTTTTTATATTACGAAGAAACAGATGTATGTAAACGACTTTCTAAGATAGAGAAATCAGCATATCTTGTTCCAGAAGCAACATTTATACACTACCATGGCGCAAGCACAGAAAAATCTGTAGCTATAAAAACAGAGTTAAAAATATCTCTGTTGTATATTATTAAGAAACATTACGGTATCATTCCTTTTTATGTTCTTCTTACTTATTTACAAATCAGATATTTCTTTAGTAGTTTGATAAAGCCTAAGTATTGGCCATTATTTTACACTTTATTTTTACAAGCTCCATTAACCAGATCGTTAAAACATAAACAAAAAATCAATCCTATCATATGAAAGTTTTGATTGTTGATAATTCAGGAATAATTCCAGCCATCAACTATGGTGGTGTTGAACGTGTAATCTGGGGACTTGGTAAAGAGCTTCATAAATTAGGACATGAAGTAGTATATCTGGTAAAAGCCGGATCGAGTTGTGATTTTGCTGAAGTTCTGGAATTTGATCCCGATCAGGATCTTAATTCTCAGATTCCTAATGATATTGATATAGCTCATTTCAGTCATACTCCACTTTACGAAGTTGATAAACCTGTAATTGTAACTATACATACAAATCCTCCTAAAGAGGAGGTTTTAAACATAAACAGTGTTTTTATTTCCAAAAATCATGCAAAAAGATATGGTTCTTCTACATACGTATATAATGGTTTAGATTGGAGTGATTATCCAGATCCTGTTTTAGATCAAGAACGAAAATATCTTCATTTTCTGGGAAAAGTTGCTTGGAAAGTTAAAAATGTATTTGGTGCAGCACAAATCGCTCTCAAATCAGGAAATCAACTCCACATTATGGGAGGAAAGCAATGGACTCTTAGAAATTTAAAAAGAGGTTTAAAATATGTATTAGATCCTAATATCATTTTCAGAGGAATGGTAAATAACAAAGTCAAAATGGACATCATGAGCCGTTCAAAAGGGATGATTTTTCCAGTAAAATGGCATGAACCTTTTGGATTAGCTGTTGTAGAAAGTATGTATGCTGGTTGTGCTGTTTTTGGAACCACTAATGGTTCTTTAGAAGAGTTGATCAAGCCAGAAGTAGGATATACCAGTAACAACTCAAATGAGCTTGCTACTGCTATTAAAGAATTTGACTACAATGCAAAACGTTGTCATGATTATGCAGTACTACATTTTAATGCTACTGTGATGACTAAATCATATGTCCAGCTTTATGAAAAAATACTTAATGGAGAGGCTTTAAACCTTAAAACTCCTAAATATGATGAAACAGAAAATATCGTTCTAAAATATAACTAATGGCAGATCAGCAATCAGAAATAGAAAAAGCAGTAATAACTCTTAAAAAAGGAGGACTTATCCTCTACCCTACGGATACAATATGGGGTATTGGTTGTGATGCAACTAATGCCGAAGCCATTGAAAAAATATTTGCTTTAAAACAACGGGCAGAAAGTAAATCTATGATTTGTTTGGTTAGCGATTTTAAGATGCTTCAACAATATGTAGAAGAAGTTCCTGAAGTAGCGTATGACATTTTAAAATATGCAACAAAGGCAACCACTATTATCTATGACCGACCTCTTAGAGTTGCAGAAAATATAATTGCAGATGATAACTCATTAGGTATTCGAGTAGTTCGAGATCCTTTTTGTAGTAAATTGATTAGAAAATTTAAAAGACCTATTGTTTCAACCTCTGCAAATATAAGTGGTTCACCTTCTCCCAAAGACTATAAAGAAATAAGCAAAGAGATTTTGGAAGGCGTAGACTATATCGTAAATTTGCCGTTACAAAACAAAGGTGCAAAACCTTCTTCGATCATTAAAATAGGAAGTGATAGTACCGTTAAAATTATCAGGAAGTAAATTGATTCATGTCTGAAGTTAAAAATTACAAAGAAGCCCTACAACACCCTGTATTTAATACTATTACAAAAGCCGCGACAAACCTTACTTTAGAAAGTTATGTTATTGGAGGGTTTGTGAGAGACTATATATTGCAAAGAGGTACTGCAAAAGATATTGATATTGTAGCGGTAGGAAGCGGTATTGATCTTGCAAAAGAAGTTTCAAAACTACTCCCCAATACTCCTAAAATTCAGATTTTTAAGACTTATGGCACTGCTATGCTAAAATCTGAAGATATTGAAGTAGAATTTGTAGGTGCTAGAAAAGAATCTTATTCAGAAGATAGTCGTAATCCCAAAGTAGAAAATGGAACATTAGAAGATGACCAGAATAGAAGGGATTTCACTATCAATGCATTAGCTTTAAACCTCTCAAAAGAAAACTTTGGAGAACTACTAGATCCTTTTGGAGGATTAGAAGATTTAAAATCCAAAATCATTCGTACTCCGTTGGATCCTGATATCACATATTCAGATGATCCCTTAAGAATGATGAGAGCTATTCGATTTGCAACACAATTAAATTTTAAAATCGAAGAACAATCCTTGCAGGCTATCACTAAAAATAAAGAGCGTATAAAGATCATTACCAAAGAACGTATTGTTGATGAATTACATAAAATTATATTAAGTGAAACACCCTCTGTAGGTTTTAAACTTCTTGAAAAAACAGGCTTACTACCATACATACTTCCAGAATTAACTGCGTTAAAGGGAATCGATGAAATTGAAGGGCAACGTCACAAAGATAATTTCTACCATACTTTAGAGGTGGTGGATAATATTTCAGAAAATACAGATGATTTATGGCTACGTTGGTCAGCACTACTTCATGATATTGGTAAAGCTCCTACAAAGAAGTTTCATAAAAAAGTAGGATGGACCTTTCATGGTCACGAATTTGTAGGGTCTAAAATGGTTTTTAAACTTTTCAAGCGTCTTAAAATGCCATTAAATGACAAAATGAAATTTGTACAAAAAATGGTATTGATGAGCTCCAGACCAATTGTAATAGCATCGGATGTTACAGACTCCGCGGTGCGAAGATTAGTTTTTGACGCTGGCGATCATATTGAAGAGTTGATGACCCTTTGCGAAGCAGATATCACCACCAAAAACCCAAAACGATTTAAAAAATACCACCGTAACTTTAAAATCGTGCGGCAAAAAATGATTGAAGTCGAAGAACGTGATCAAATCCGAAATTTTCAACCACCCGTTACAGGAGAAGAGATTATGCGAGCTTTTAACATCAAACCATCACGAGAGATAGGAATGATTAAAGAAGCAATAAAAGAAGCAATTCTAGAGGGTGATATTCCTAATGAGCATGAAGCTGCTTTTGAATTTATGATTCAAAAAGGAAAAGAGTTGGGTTTAACAATTGAAAATCACAAAAACTCAAAATAACAAAATGTAAAATGATCATTTTTGAATTTTGAAATTTGTAAACCAGAAATTGAATACACATGAAGAAAGACAACAAAAAAGTAATATACTGGCTACTTACAGGATGTATATTAATATTTATTATGGTTGTGGTAGGAGGTATTACCCGACTTACACATTCTGGTTTATCTATTTCTAATTATAAATTGATCTCAGGAACTATTCCGCCAATGAATGATGCAGAGTGGAACGCTGCTTTTGATCTATACAAACAATATCCTGAGTATCAAAAAATCAATAATCAGTTTACCCTACAGGATTTTAAAGATATTTATTTCTGGGAGTGGTTACATCGCGTTATAGGTCGATTTATTGGTATGGTATTTATAATTCCATTTATATACTTTTTGATTAGAAAACAACTAACCAAACCTACTATAAAAAAATCCATCATTCTTATGCTCTTAGGAGGATTTCAAGGTTTTTTAGGATGGTTTATGGTTAAAAGTGGCTTGGTAGACCGACCTGATGTGAGTCACTATCGACTTGCTATGCACCTCACTGCAGCATTTATAACTTTTTCCTATACTTTTTGGGTAGCATTAGACCTTATGTTCCCAAATAAGAAAAAAGTAGATATCAAATTCAGAAATCTGATTCGATGGGGATTTGCTTTTCTCTTACTTCAGATTATATATGGAGCATTTGTTGCTGGTTTAGATGCCGGTTTTTTGCATAATCACTGGCCTCTAATGAATGATGGACAACTGGTTCATGAATCTGTGTACATAGAACAATCTCCAATTATAAAGAATTTCTTCGAAGGAAAAAGTGGAGTACAATTCATACATCGCTATCTCGCCTATATTGTAGTTGGCTTCATTGTTTTTATATGGTATCGAGGTAAAAAAAATGTAAAAAGCACATATCAAACCAATTCACTGCACCTACTTTTAATACTAGTAGGCGTTCAATTTTTATTAGGTGTTTTTACATTACTTTACAGAGTTCCTATAACCTTAGGAGTATTACATCAGGTGGTTGCTTTTTTCTTACTTGGCGCAATGACTTTTTCATTACATCGTTTTAGTAAATAATGAGTGATTTATAGTATCTTTGCAAATTCAAATTAGTATACATGATTTACCGCTTCAGAATTATATTAGACACTGAAGAAGATGTCTTTAGAGATATAGAAATAGAGCAAGATGCAACCTTAGAACAATTTCATAATGTAGTTACGCAATCTTTTGGGTTTGACGGAACAGAAATGGCTTCTTTTTATGTTAGCGATGAAAAATGGAATCAAGGTGAAGAGATTTCTTTGTTCGATATGAGTGACGGCAGTCAACCTGTTCGTTTAATGAATGAAACAACACTTTTAGATGTAGTTCACGAAGCTTCGCCTCGTTTGATTTATGTTTATGATTTTTTAAGCATGTGGACTTTTCTTGTAGAATTGGCCGAAATTGCAGAATACGAAAGCGGTAGAGAATACCCTAACATCATGTATGTTCATGGACAATTACCAGATCAAGCACCAGACAAAGAATTTGTTTCAGACGATCCTGGTTTTGATGAAAACGAAGAAAAAGACATTATCGACTTAGATGAATATGATGATCTTGGATTTGATGAAAACTGGAATTAATATTACTAACTAAAAACAAAAAGATCTCGTTTTTATCGAGATGACAATAATGTCATGATCAATCTATATAGTACTCAAATTGAATCTCTTTCTGTTCACAGAATTGGAAACAAAAGCAGAAATGAAAATATATTCCTTTCGGAATCTCCTTATACATTAAATGATGAATTAACGGCTTTACTGAAAGAGTATTTTTTCAAACCTTTTAGAGAAAAAGAAGAAAATTACTTTCAATTTGCCAATGAAGTAGATCTAGAATTTAATCCATTATTCAAAATTGTCTCTGAGATTTTTGACAATCCATCTTCTGTGCACGAAAGATCTAAAAGAATAGCTTCTTTACTCTACGAACAGTCTCAACATCCACATATTAAAAGTGGAGAGGTCTATGTAACTTATCTTGATAATATTTCTATAGATAATGAAAAAACCAGTGCTCTGGGGATCTTCAAATCAGAATTGAAACACGATTTTTTACAATTTGAAGAAAAAGGAGTAGATATTGAATTACTTTTACAACAAGGAGTGAATCTCAATAAATTAGATAAAGGATGCCTGATTTTTAATCATAAAAAAGAAGAAGGATACAAGATTTTATCTGTGGATTCCAACCGATATGACACAAAATATTGGTTAGAACATTTCTTAGGAGTAGAAGCTTTTGCTGATGAAAATTTTTATACTAAGAAGTACATGAAATTCTGTCAGGATTTTGCAAAAGATGTTGTTTTGCCTGCAGAAGATAAAAAAGAAGAAGTGATGTTTATGAACCGAGCAGTGAATCACTTTGCAAAAAACGATACTTTTGAAGAATCTGCTTTTTTAAATGATGTAATCGATAATCCAGACCTGATTCCAGAGTTTAAACACTATAAAGTAGAGAAAGCTCCTAAATATCAGATCGAAGATCTTACCGAATTCCCTATCGCTAATACGGCGGTATCTGCAGCCCGTAAAAAAATAAAAAATGTGATTAACCTGGATACCAATGTACAGATTAAAATGGATTTCATTAATCCAGAATCTGCAGAAAAATTTGTAGAAAAAGGATGGGATGAAGAAAAACAGATGTACTACTATCTTGTATATTTTAATAAAGAACAAAAAGATTAAGTAAACTACTTATTCTAGTAAAAAGAATACGATTGAAGATCATCATTACAAAAAGTAGTGATGATCTTTTGGTTTATATCAATTCTTTTTTCTAAAGAAATTTAAGAAACTAATCAATCCAAAATCTTTACATTTTTCTCATTTATAAAAAAAGTAAAAAAATCGAGGTAACATTTGTTATCCTTTTGACACATACCTATACAACCTTTAAAAATTTGATTCCTTAAAATAAAAATTATGAGAAGAATAGTATTCTTATTTACATTATGTCTTTGTTTAACCAAAGTACATTCACAAAACGTAGATTTAAATAATAGTGTTGATTACCTAAGAATTCAAAAAAACGGAGAGACAGGGTTTTCAAGAGCATTTGGTTTAAATAGTTCTAATCATTTATATATAGGTAGTATTGAAAAAACTATTGGAAATATTTATTTTTTCAACAAAGGAGTTGATCATCTAATGACTCTTCAATCAAATGGTAATGTAGGTATTGGAACTACAAATCCTGGATCAAAATTACATGTCGAAGGCCAGGGGAATTTTGGTTACAATGGAGTATTATCGGTTGGCTGGACACACGAAACTAATTGGGGTGGAAACTCATACAAATGGGCTGGCTATATGGGGTTTAACGCCTATAGAAGCAATGGAGATCCTAAAGACCATTATTTCGGTACAAATCAATACACTTCTAAAGGGGTTTTTGAAGGATCTAATTATGGGTTTAGATGGTTGTTTAGAAACCGAAACAATAATGATTCTAATGGTCAACATCAGCTTACAGAATATATGAGATTAACTGATAATGGCAATCTAGGTATTGGAACTACAAACCCAAATGCAACATTACACATCAAAGATCAAGGAACATCTAGTATTACTTCATTTCAGTTAAATAATAGAATTAAGTTTAGAGGAGATGGAGTTGTAGATTGGGGAGCAAGTGCTGATTATGGTATTTTGAGTTGGAATACAGGTAAAGCAATTATAGGAGGTAAATCCGGTAAAGATCTGAGTTTGGTAGCTAATGCAAGTGAAAAAGTTATCATAAAAACTAATGGTAACGTCGGTATAGGCACTACAACCCCAGATTCAAAATTAGCTGTAAATGGTACTATTCATTCTAAAGAAGTAAAAATAGACTTAACTGGATGGCCTGATTATGTTTTTGAGAACGATTATAAACTTCCAACTTTAAAAGAAGTAGAAAAACATATCTCAGAAAAAGGACACCTACAAAATATCCCATCAGCTGCAGAAGTAGAAAAGAATGGTATTCAACTAGGTGAAATCAATGTAAAACTTCTTGAAAAAATAGAAGAGTTAACACTTTATATGATCGAGCAAAATAAAAAGACAGAACAACTAATAAAGGAAGTAGCTTCTTTAAAACAAAAAAACCTTGAGCTAGAGAAAAAAATAAAATAACAATAGAGTTATTGAGTAAGTGAGTTTTTGATTTCTTATCCTAAACTCACTTATTCTCCCTCTAGCAAACGCCTCATATTTACATTTTCATAATTGCGCTTTACAAAATCCAGTGCAGTTTTTAATACTTCACCCATGGTTTCACTACGACGAAACTTCAGATCCAAAGTAAAATTATATAAATGTTCTCTAAGTTCTTTTTGGTTTTCCTTAGTAGAAATATGATCCTTACACATACAATCTATCAGAGTTTCATATCGCGATCGAGAGTTTAATATTCGTTTCGCCAAAATAGATCGTTCTTCCTTCTTATATTGTTCAATAGAATTAGGTTGCAGCTTATTCATCACAATATCTACCATCGTAAAGTTTTCTTTAAAAAACTGTGGTTGATATACTTTTAATTTACCTTCGAAACATTGTTGATCAAAATCTATAGCTCGAATCTTATACTCTACATGATCAAAATCATGAATTGGGATAATCACATAATTATACGATCTCATATCTCCTAAAAGTCGCATTTGACAACGCTCATTAAACTTTACAAATTCTTTAGCAATCTGAGATTTTGCCTGATCGCTAAGATCTGGCAAAAAATCTTTTATAAATACATCTCCTGGGATCCCTGCAATATGCTCTTCGATTAAAGTATTTTTATAAACCAAAAAATTAATCCTGTTAGGAGAAAACATATGCTCCAGTTCTAAACCATAAATACGAGAAGCATCCGCTTTTTTTACATAGATATAAGTATAGTTATCATTGAGTATATTACGAACTTTTACCCTAAATGGTTTTGAGTTTCCAAACGTACAATAATCAATAGCATCAATATTCAGGAACTCAATGGCATCCTCATTACCATCAGAATGCAAAATCGTGTATACCTTTTTCAAACTAGATTCTATCTCTGGACGTTCATGCTCTTCATAATACACACGTACCCATAAAGTATCTTCATCATTATTATCATACACAACAATAGAACCCGAAAATCGTAATAAATCATCATAAAATACAGGTATTTTGATTTTACGATTACACTCCTTTAAATATTTATCTAATTGATCATTTATAGGGTAAGTAGGTTTCTTCTTAGACATTAACTTTTCATCCATAGCAACTTGTAGTAAGAGTAGCAATTTACAAAAGAAAGTTTGAAGAGAGAAGTATATGATAAATGCTCAATTCAAAATTTTAATCTTCAATATAATCTAATTACCCGTCAATCTATTCATAAACTAGTCAGTTAATTTTGTAACAAAAAGTCTCGCCGGTCGTCTAGTTTTATATAACCACCAAAAAATAATCGCAATTGGAAACCATACTTACACTAAATAATCTTACCAAAAGGTTTGGGTCTATAACTGCCGTCAATGATCTTTCTTTTACCATAAAAAAAGGAAATGTCTACGGTATTTTAGGACCTAACGGAAGTGGTAAATCAACAACATTGGGTATTGTACTTAATGTAGTGAATAGAACTTCGGGAGATTTTACCTGGTTTGACGGCAACACCTCAACACACGAAGCTCTTAAAAAAGTAGGAGCTATTATTGAGCGCCCGAACTTTTATCCCTATATGACAGCTGCTCAAAATCTTAAGTTAGTATGTAAGATTAAAGAAGTTCCTGCCGATAAAATAGAAGAAAAATTAGAAGTTGTAGGTCTTTTAGAACGCAAAGACAGCAAGTTTAGAACTTTTTCATTAGGGATGAAACAGCGTCTTGCCATTGCTTCGGCTTTATTAAACGATCCCGAAATATTGATTCTGGATGAACCTACAAATGGTTTAGACCCTCAGGGAATTCATCAAATACGTGAAATCATAAAAAAAATCGCAGCTCAAGGAACCACTATTCTTCTTGCATCTCACCTACTCGACGAAGTTGAAAAAGTATGTAGTCACGTAGTGATTATACGTAAGGGTGTAAAATTATATTCAGGACCGGTTGATGAAATGAATGCAAGTCACGGTTTCTTTGAGCTAAAAAGTAATCAAAATGGAGTGCTTAAAGAGTGGTTATCAAAACAACAAGCTTTTGGCAACATTAAAGAAGAAGATGATAAAATCATTGCTTTTTTAAATAATGAATTAGAGGCAGATGATTTGAATAAACAGTTATTCGAAACAGGAATTACGCTTACTCATTTAGTAAAACGAAAAGAAAGCCTTGAAGAACAATTCTTACAATTAACCAACAACTTAAACTAAAGCAATGTTACGATTACTCAATATAGAATTTCAAAAATTAAGACATAACAGAGCGGCAAAAGTGATTACTATCACGTATTTTATACTATTCACTTTTATCGCACTAATCGCCTCTATAGAATTCAATTTTGGAGGAGTAAAATTCAGAGTCGCTGATCAAGGGATATTTAATTTCCCATATATCTGGCACTTTAACACCTATATAGCCGCTTGGGCAAAGCTCTTTTTGGCAATTGTTATTGTTTCAATGATGGCCAATGAATATAGTCATAGAACATTAAAACAAAACCTCATCGACGGACTTAGCAAAAAAGAATTTATTGCCTCTAAGTTTTTGACGGTAATTGTATTTGCTCTGATTTCTACGTTATTCTTATTCTTAGTTTCAATGATCTTAGGACTAAGCTTTTCTGACTATAATGAATTCTCTATTATTTTTTCGGATTTAGAATATGTTCTGGCATACTTTATTAAGCTATTAGGTTTCTTTGCTTTTTGTATGTTTCTGGGCGTTTTTGTTAAACGATCAGCCTTTGCATTAGGTTTTTTATTCATCTGGTTTATTATCGAAAAAATAATATATGCTCTTTTAAAATTCAAATTATTTAAAGGGACTGATATTGCAGAAAACATAACGCAATTCCTTCCGTTAGAATCTATGTCTAATCTTATAGTTGAGCCTATTACACGATTAAATTTTATTCAATCTGCAGCAAATCAATTAGGAGAAAACTTCCAAAAAGATTACATGGTACATTGGTATGAATTACTAATAGTAGTGGTCTGGACAGTGATTTTTATAAATCTTTCCTACATTTTTCTTAAAAAGAGAGATTTATAATATCTTTGGGGTTTTACACCCTAAAATGAGATATTTATACGTAATTCTACTTTTTTTAGCACATTCATCAATAATTGCACAAGGAGAAGCCAATAATTGGTATTTTGGGCAGAACGCTGGAATCAATTTTAGCACAACTCCTCCTACAGCTCTTACTGACGGAAGATTAAATACCTTAGAAGGTTGCACTACCATTTCTGATGCTACGGGCAACCTTTTATTTTATACAGATGGCTCTATAATTTATACGCGTAATCATGTGATTATGCAGAACGGAACCGATCTTAGAGGAGATGAATCCAGTACTTCTTCTGCTTTAATAGTGCCGCAGCCTAATACACCAAATATTTATATTGTTTTTACAGTAGATGAGCCGCATCATTTTAATGCTGATAATGATAATAGTACGGTAGATGGTGACGGTGTTAATGATGGACTTTTATATTCTATTGTTGATATGTCTCTGGATGGAGGAAACGGTGCAGTAGTAGCTGGACAGAAAAACATACCATTAATTACTTACAACACTTCTGATCCTTTAGAGAGTGCATATCGATGTTCTGAAAAAATAACAGCGGTAAAAAGTGATGATTGTGATTCTTTTTGGGTAATTACACATTTTATAGATACTTACTATTCTTTTATAGTAGATCAAACCGGTGTAAACCCTACCCCAATAACATCTCAAGTAGGAGTTACTGTTCCTGTTTCAGGATATCGCAGAAACGCATTGGGATATCTAAAAGCATCTCCAGAAGGAGATAAATTGGCCGTTGCTCATCTTGGACTAACCAATGTAACAGGAGGCAATGGCCCGGGAAAAGTATTACTTTATGATTTTGATAATACAACAGGGATTGTAAGTAATGAAATTGAACTTTATGACGGTGATGCTCCTTACGGAGTAGAATTCTCACAAACCGGTCAACGTCTATACACTACAGTTGGTTTAGGTGATACCGGAGCCGGAAATGGTTTTATTCTACAATATGATTTATCCTTACCCGATAATCAAATTGCTGCAAGCGGAACACGACTCCTTAATGAAAGTGGACAAGATACATCTCCCTTCAGCGCAGGAGCGCTTCAATTAGGTCCTGATGGTAAAATATATCGTGCACTCTTTGATTTTAATACTGGTTTTGGCAACTATCTAGGAGTCATTGATAACCCCGAAGAAATAGCTAATAATGTAATATATCAAGATAGAGGCTTATTAGTTAATACAGATGGATCCAGAGGTTCTCGTATTGGTCTTCCTCCTTTTATTCAATCGATATTTGCTCAAACAGTTGATATTATCAATAGTGGAGATCCTACCAATGTAAACCTAAATCTTTGTGAAGGGGATACCTATAGATTATCCTATACAGATATCCCAACAGCAACTTATATTTGGTTCATTGACGATGTACAAATTGCAAATAACACATATTTTCTAGATATAACAACCACTGGTAATTATAGACTAGAAGTGGATCTTAACGATGGAAGTTGTCCTTTGATTGGTGTGGCAAATGTTACTTTTTTCGAAATCCCTATAGTAGAAAACACACCTCCTAATGAGAACATTTGTGACACTAATAATGACGGAATTATTCAATTAGATGTATCTATATACGATCCCATTATTATAGGGTCTCAAGATTCTAATCAGTTTAGAGTTCGCTATTTTAGATCAATTGTAGATGCTGATGCAGACTCAAACGCTTTAACACAAAACTTTGTAACCGAAAACAATCCACAAACGATTGTTGCTCGAATAGAAAATATTGGCAATATCAATTGCTATAGCACTACTAGTTTTCAATTAGAAATTTTCAATACACCAACTGCATTTGGCACCAATCCTATTGTATTATGCGATAATGCAGATGATGGAGACGACACAAATGGTTTAGTGACATACGATCTTACACAAGCCAATACCGATATTTATAATGGACAATCTTCAACCGAGTTTACAATTAGTTATCATACCACGTTGACCGGAGCACAAACTAATAATAGTACAGATGTAATTGCTGATCCAATGAATGCTGTTTTATCTAATACAATGACCGCTGTATATGCTAGAATAGAGAATCCATTAAATCCAGATTGTTTTGATACTATTGAGATTTCGGTAACAGTTAACCTTTTACCAGTAGCAAATTCGATTACTTTAGCGCAATGTGATGCATATCAAGATCCTAATGATGGCATCACCTTATTTAACCTTAATGAGGCCATTAATCAAATTACAGGAGGAGTTGCTAATAGGACTATTTTATTTTTTCAGAATCAAATAGATGCAGATGCTGGGACTCCCGCTATCGGTAATCCGGATATATATCAAAATACTTCCCAAAATCAACAGCTTTTTGTAAGGGTTACCGACGATGCTACATCTTGCTTTAGAGTTACTACATTAGATTTAGAAGTAAGTACAACTTCTGCCAGTAATGCCACTTTACGATTATGTGATGATGATGGAAATGAAGATGGGTTTCGTGAATTCGACCTTACACAAGCAAATACTCAAATACTATCTGGTATTAATAATCCAAACCTTACCGTAACTTATTACGAGACTATTGAAAATGCATTAGGCGAGGTAAGTCCAATCACAACATATACCAATACAACATCAGGCACACAAGGCCAAGATATTATATATGCAAGAGTTGAAGATAACGCAAATCAGTGTTTCGGTATTAATGAGGTACGATTATTCGTAAATGCCTTACCCGATGTAGAGGAACAAGCGAATTACTTTTTATGTGAAAATGAAATCAGTACTGAAATTGATGCGGGACTACCATCAGGAAGCGACCCTAACAATTTTAATTTCTTATGGTCTACAGGAGAAATCACAGAAATGATTTTTGCGAATCAACCTGGAACATATACAGTAACCGTTAGTGATGCCATCACAGGTTGTTCAAAAATCAGAACTATTGAAGTAATTGTTTCTGGAGTAGCTACTGTTCAAAACATCGATATTAACGATGCTAATGATAGTAATACAGTTACTATTGTTGCTGATGGTGTTGGAGACTATGAATATGCTATTGAAATTAACGGAACCTTAGGGTCTTATCAAGACAGTCCAACGTTTACCAATGTACCTCCTGGGTTTCACACAGTATATATTCGAGATAAGAACGGGTGTCTACCCATTATTACGAGAGATATCTCTGTAGTTGGTTTTCCTAAATATTTCACTCCTAATGGAGATGGTTTTCATGAAACTTGGTCTGTAGAAGGTATTTCTACACAAGTGATGGCCAATTCTATCATCTACATCTATGACCGTTATGGCAAGCTCATCAAACAATTATTACCTGGAGGAAATGGTTGGGATGGCACCTACAACGGAACCCTAATGCCTTCTAGTCAATATTGGTATCGGGTAGAATTAGAAGATGGTAGAATTCTTAAAGGAAGTTTCTCATTGATTAGATAGATCTGTTCATAGGATTCAGTATCTTTAATCTCCAAAAAAAGAGTAAAGAAAAGATACATGAAGTTCGAACTGGAATCAGAATTTAAACCTACAGGAGATCAGCCAGATGCCATTAAACAATTGACAGATGGTATAGAGTCAGATGTAAAATACCAAACATTATTAGGAGTTACAGGATCTGGTAAGACATTTACCGCAGCAAATGTAATTCAACAAGTACAACGACCAACGTTGGTTTTGGCTCATAATAAAACTCTTGCGGCACAATTATACTCAGAGTTTAAACAGTTTTTTCCTAAAAATGCTATAGAATATTTTGTTTCTTACTACGATTATTATCAACCTGAGGCTTACATCCCTACCTCTGGAACATATATTGAAAAAGATCTCTCTATAAATGATGAAATTGAAAAACTTCGATTAAGTGCTACTTCCTCTCTACTTTCTGGAAGAAGAGATGTATTGGTAGTAGCTTCGGTTTCTTGTTTGTACGGTATTGGTAATCCTGTAGAATTTCAAAAAAATGTTATCTCCATACAAGCAGGTCAGTTTGTATCCAGAACTGCCTTACTGCATCGATTAGTCCAAAGTTTATATTCTCGTACAGAAGCAGAATTTAAACACGGAAATTTTAGAATAAAAGGTGATACTGTAGATATTTTTCCGAGTTATGCAGATGATGCATTTAGGGTTCATTTCTTTGGAGATGAAATTGAAGAAATTGAAGCTTTTGATGTGAGAACCAATGAGATTATAGAAAAATACGATCGATTGAATATTTATCCCGCTAATATGTTTGTGACTTCTCCTGAAGTTTTGAATGGTGCAATTGATCAAATTGCACTTGATTTAGGGAAACAGGTAGAATATTTTAGAGAAATTGGTAAACCTTTAGAGGCAAAAAGATTAGAAGAGCGTACTAATTTTGACCTTGAAATGATCAAAGAACTGGGGTATTGTTCTGGTATAGAAAACTACTCTCGCTATTTGGATGGTAGAAATCCTGGAACCAGACCTTTCTGTTTATTAGATTATTTTCCAGATGATTATTTAATGATTATAGATGAGAGTCACGTTACCATTCCGCAGACTCATGCCATGTATGGTGGGGATCGATCTAGAAAAGAAAACCTTGTAGAGTATGGATTCAGACTTCCTGCTGCTATGGATAATCGCCCTTTAAAATTTGAAGAGTTAGAAGCATTACAAAACCAGGTCTTATATATCAGTGCTACTCCAGCCGATTATGAGCTTCAAAAAAGTGAAGGAGTTTATGTAGAGCAAATCATACGTCCTACCGGATTATTAGATCCTGAAATAGAAGTACGTCCAAGTCTTAATCAAATTGACGATCTTATTGAAGAAATGCAAAAAAGGATTGAAAAAGACGAAAGGGTTTTGGTTACTACATTAACAAAAAGAATGGCAGAAGAATTAACCAAATATCTTACTAGAATTGATATCCGTTGTCGTTATATTCATAGTGATGTGGATACTTTAGAACGTGTTGAGATCATGCAAGATTTACGAAAAGGTATTTTTGATGTGTTAATTGGCGTAAACTTACTCAGAGAAGGTCTTGATCTTCCTGAAGTATCTCTTGTTGCTATTTTAGATGCTGATAAAGAAGGGTTTTTAAGAAATAAACGGTCATTAGTACAGACAGTAGGTCGAGCAGCAAGACATGTTAATGGAAAGGCTATTATGTATGCTGATAAAGTAACTGATAGTATGCAAAAGACGATAGATGCAACTTACTATAGAAGAGAAAAACAAATTGCATACAATACTAAAAATGGCATTACTCCTACTGCTATTAAAAAATCATTGGATAATGCTTTGTATGGTAAAAAGATAGAACCATATCAATTCGAAACTGCTCCAACATTACAAGCTGCAGAAGAAGAAACAGCTTATTATACAAAAGAACAATTAGAAACCCGAGTACGAAATGTTCGCAAAGAAATGGAAAAAGCTTCTAAAGAGTTAGATTTTATTACAGCGGCACGATTACGGGATGAGATTAAAATGCTACAAGGAAAAATCCAAGATCAGAAAGTATAAATACAAATAAGCAGCTATAACTTAATTAGGTTATTCCTTCAAAATATCCTTTACAATCTTTAAATGATGCTGAGTATGTATTTTTAAAAATCGTTTTGTCTGAGGTATATTGAGTTGTCCAAAAACAGGGTGAATAAAATTAGAATCCTTTTCCATCGTTTCTAAATCCTTAAGATTTTTTCTTGCCTGTTCTAGCTGAGATAGTAAATCCTCTGTTTTAATATTATCTGGAGGTAGTACTGCAGCAGGAGCTTGCCCTCTTCCTCTTGGGATATATCCAAAGGTAAAAGAAAATAATCGTATTGAATTGAAGCGTTTTTTGTAAATCTTAGGATCAGAACTCTTTAATATATCGTGAATTCTATTAATCACCTTAAGACAATGATCTAAGTGCCAAGCGATCGGCGCCTTAGAAACTTTTGTATTTACGCTATCTCTAAACTGGATTAAATACGCAATATCATATAACTGACTATCCATAAACTCCTTCTTATCATTCCCCCTTTCTTGCGAATCTATAAAAGTCAGATTACGCCTTAAAGACAACGTTAGAAACAATCTTTTCATTGTATTCATCAAATATCATTTATGTTAAAATTGAAAACGCAGCTAAGTTTAATCTCCTATTTATAGCAACCATCAACACTTGCTACATCGTTATTAACTAATTCTGACTTGACTATTTATAACTCTTATGAATATCAAGCTGAGTAAAAACTGCTTTTTGTTTTTCTTTTATACTCAAAATTACCCGCTATCTATTAAGAGTAAAAAAAGAGTTTTATGAACCCTCATTTTAAGTTTTGAATCCCCAAAAGTTTAGTTTAGATATATAATTCTATTGTTGCATTGAGTGTTTT
Source organism: Aquimarina callyspongiae (assembly GCF_034322225.1). NCBI lineage: Bacteria > Pseudomonadati > Bacteroidota > Flavobacteriia > Flavobacteriales > Flavobacteriaceae > Aquimarina > Aquimarina callyspongiae. Next base: position 84,762 of record NZ_JAXLPA010000001.1, read on the forward strand.
ACAGATCAAATTACATTTTACACAATTCAACCTCTAATACAACGGTTGAATATTGTTATAGTTTACCATTGCTCCTTAGTTATGTATCTTTATATCATTAATCTTTTACATTAATGATTTCTAAGACTTATATAAAGAAATTTTTATTTCGATTTTTGATCATCAACATTGTCTATTTTATTATCAAATTGACCATCAACCCTAATGACTACCCTTCTAATTTTGATGAGATTAATATTTTTTATTATACCAGTGCTTTTTTTCTATTTATGTTTACTTGGGAAAGTAACGACTGGTTAATCAAAAAAGAAATAAAAACCAATCCAAGTAAAGGACTTGATTTAAACAATGGTTTAAAAATCTTGGGGATGAATATGCTGATATATCTACCAATTTCTGCCATCCTTTACTACCTTGCTATCTTTGAATTTAATCATATCTGCAAGATTGATGTTAGCGATCCCTGGTTACGATTTAGAATAGATTTCTTTAGAGCAGCTATTTTAGGTTTTGCTGTCATCATTTTCAATCTTTTTTATTATTCGTTAAAACAAAAAAAGGAATTGGAAAACACAATGAATAAACTCAAAAAAGAAGTAATCACTTCTAAATACAAATCTCTTAAGAGTCAAATTAGTCCACATTTTTTGTTTAACAGCCTTAACACTCTAACTTCTCTTATGTATGAAGATAGAGATTTAGCTTCTGATTTTGTCTCCAGATTAGCCTCTTGCTATAGATATATTTTGGATAATCGAGAAGAAGACCTTGTAAGCCTTCATAAAGAACTTAATTTTCTTGATTCTTTTATTTTTATGATGAATATTCGCCACGAAGGAGCGCTTACCATAACTACACATATCTCAACCGATACTGAAGCTTTTGTTATCCCTACTTTATCCCTACAAATGCTTGTAGAAAATGCTTTGAAACACAATTATTTCTCAAAAGAAAAGCCTTTGGATATTAGTATTTATTCTATTGACAAAACCAGTATTGTTGTTCAAAACAATCTGCATGTGAGACCTCAGCAAGAAGAATCAACAAAACTAGGGCTTAAAAATATTAAAAAGAGGTATTCTTTTTATACCAATCAAAAAGTACTCATTGAAACTGAAAATGGGTATTTTAAAATAACATTACCTCTTTTACCTAAAAACATTAAAGAAATGACGATAGTAAAAGTCTCTTAGTATGAAAGCCGTAATTGTAGAAGATGAGAACATTGCCTCCCGAAGACTCGCTAGTCTTATTGAGGAGTTAGCCCCAGAAATAGAGATCACTGGCAGGATTACTTCTGTAGAGAGTGGTCGCCAATGGTTCAATAACAATCCTTTACCTGATTTAATTTTTTTGGATATCCAATTAAATGATGGTTATGGATTTGATATTTTGGATACCCTTAAAGATCATCCTCCGGTAATATTCACTACTGCTTATAATGAATATGCTATTAGAGGTTTTAAATACAATGGTTTGGACTATTTACTTAAACCTATTGATAAAAAAGACCTTCAACATGCGTTATCAAAATATCGAAAAAATCATACCAATCCTGCTGCTATTATGAACGATAGCAAACTAGAACGAATTAAAACATTATTTTCTAAAGAATATAAACGGCGGTTCATGATAAAGATAGGCAACCAATTCAATACTTTTAATGTAGAAGATATTGCATATTTTAAATCACATGAAGGTATTATCTTTTTACATCCACATACAGGGAAACAATACCCTATTGAATATTCTATTGATCAATTAGAAGACATCTTAGATCCTGTTCATTTTTTTAGAATCAACAGAAAGTTTATGGTTTCTGTTAAAGCCGTTATAGAGATTCATAGTTATTTTAATAGTCGATTATTATTAAAACTGAAACCTCAAGATGAAGAACAAATCATTGTATCTCGTGAAAGAACATCAAATTTCAAAAAATGGTTAGATCTATAATTTTCTAAAACCTTATCTGTTTTTATTATGAAAAAAGTTATCCGCGTAATTTTTATTGTGTTAAGTATCCTTATAGGATTATATCCTTTTGCTTATTTTTTTGTGGATAGGAAATTTGGATTATTAAGCTCTAAAAACCCAGAACTGCTAACAGATATTTTATGGAACACAGCTTTTTACAGTCATATCGTTTTAGGAGGTATTGCACTGATGATTGGCTGGTCACAATTCAGTAAAAAAATAAGAAGAACTAGAATAAATCTCCATAAATTATTAGGAAAGATATATGTTCTTTCTGTATTAATCAGTAGTATTTCAGGAGTTTACATCGGGTTCTTTGCCACAGGTGGTATTATAGCGTCTCTTGGTTTTATAAGTTTAGGAATAATATGGTTTTATACCACCACTATGGCATACTTGCATATTAAAAGCGGTAAAATTGTTAGACACCAAATTATGATGTTTTATAGCTATGCCGCGTGCTTTGCCGCAGTAACATTAAGAATATGGCTTCCTTTACTAACCATATATTTTGATGATTTTATAATAGCCTATAAGATAGTTGCCTGGTTATGTTGGATACCTAATCTTATTGTTGCCTATTTTTTAATTCAACGAATCAAACCAGGTCTTTCTATTGATCTCTCATTATAAAACTTAACATCTACTAAAACTAAACTTGAATTAAAGAAAAGTACTGGGATTTTCGTTTAAAAAAACTGTACAAATAGTTAAAATTAAAAAAAAATCATTTTCTATTTCTGAAAGTTTTTTCTAGTATTTACAAGGGTTATCAGGTCAAACACAGGGAAATACCCCTATAACCTATTACGGTAAAACCGTATATAGATTTGTAAATAATTAGTTACATTCGCAGTCTCACACCCATATCACACTCATTTTCAAGGATAAACAAAAAGTAATGGTTTCTCATAGAGAATCCTATAAAAAAATTGCACCTAAATAATGTCCCAGATTAAAGTTATGTTATTATCTCTTTTTACAAGTATTTTTCCTACAAATACTACAAAAGAAAAGCCTCAAAAAAATACGGATAAAATTTTTATCACAACAACAGATCCAGTTTCAGGTAGAACTTTAATCATCGAAGAAGATATCTATTCTGTATGGGTATATTTATTACAATCTAATAAACAAGGAATCGAGTTTGAAGGCTTTCTTTGCTCAGTTCAAGATCCTAAAGTATTAGACATAAATATATCTGAAATAGTAAAAAATGGTGGTACACCTCCAATAACCAATGCATTTTCTAACGCACATAGCTATGTTAAGAACTTAAAGAAAAAAGATATTACTATTAAATGGTTAGAAAATCAAGCTCAGGTTAAAATTAAAAAAGAAGTGTATCTTATCATGGATTTTATTTCAAAAACGAGTTATTCAAAAGGGGTATCCAAGGATGGATACTATGGTAAAAAGTTATAATTTAATTATTGCCCGCTCTAATTACACTTTTTTTAAATCGCCTTATTTACTATTCTTTCATATATTAGTCGCCTAAAGATGTAATAGTGCACCTCAGCAAAAAAGAAAAATTTTCAATCCTTTTTGACAAACACTATCAAAGATTGTTTAATTACTCTTTTAAAGTAATAGGCAATAAAGATGTAGCAGAAGATTTGGTGCAAGAAACATTCATGAAGCTTTGGGATAAAATTGATAATATCAATAGCTCAGAACAAGCTATTGAATCCTACATCATTACCACCCTAAAAAATAAAATCATTGATTTTCACAGAAAAGCTCAAACAAGGAAAAAAAACATAGATCTTTATAAAATAAATAAAGAAATTACTCAGGAAATCGAAACAACGTGGGAGCTAGAAAATCAAATAAATCTGGTATATTCTAAACTTCAAGAAAAAACAGCAGAGATATTTAGATTATCCAGAAACGAAGGACTTTCTTATAAAGAAATTGCTGAACAAAAAAACATTTCTATAAAAACTGTCGAACTCCATATTTCTAAGGCATTATCAATATTTCGTGAAGAATTAAAAAAAATCCAGTAAAAAAATAGGGTCTCAATATCTGACAAACGTCTTGTATATAACAGAACCTTTTTTTTATGGAAAATCATTACATATCTGAAACTGATCTTTGGGCCTATATTTCCCAAAGTGCATCCCCTTCTACAAAACAAAAAGTAGAAGCCTGGATTGCTTCTCCTGAGTATGATGACGCTTTATTTAAAAGAATAAAAAACATATACCAATTAACAGGAGAACATCCATATCAAGAACATCCAATACCTCCTGATTCTGCAACTATTGAAGCAAAAGAGAAATTCTTTTCAAAAATTGAACAACAGAAGCCAAAAGGTTCAGGCTGGCAAAATTTTCTTAAATATGCTGCAATTGCCATAGTATTAATTTCTACTTCATTTTTTGGGTATCGTTTTTTCTCTACTCAGAACACTATTATCACGGTTCAAACCACCTATGGTCAAAAGAAAGAAATAAACCTTCCCGACGGATCAAGAGTATGGCTTAATGCTTCTAGTAGCATATCATATTCTTCTAACTCTTCAAGAAATATACATCTTGAAGGCGAAGCTTTTTTTGAAGTAGCCAAAAACAAACAAATTCCTTTTATTGTGTGCACCAAAGATCAACTAAATGTCAAAGCATTAGGCACCAGTTTTAATGTAAAATCCTACTCACAAAACAATTATACTGAAACTATTTTACATACAGGTAAAGTAGAAGTATCCTCTCCAAAACATTTTAAGGAAAAAATTGAAATGGACCCTTATGATCAGGTAATTTTTTTAAGAGAAGAAAAACGAATTATCAGGTCAAAAACTGAATCTCTTGAAAGGAATAATTCCTGGAAAACAGGTAAAATCCAATTTAAGAACAAAAGCTTCAAGGATATTGCAGAAGATCTGAATATCCAATTTAATATAAAAATAAATTTTGTAAATGAACAACTATCTCAATCCCGATTTACTGGCTCGTTTGATCAGCATACGCCGGTAGACGAGATTTTGGAAACCTTAAAAATCTCTAAACCTTTTGAATATCAAAAGGTTTCTAATAATGAATGGATTATAAAATAAAAATGTGGGGAAACTGCCATTTCCCCACACGTATTGTTAATAATCCGAAATTGAAATTGTGTAAATCAGTACTAATTATCAACGTTTAAATGTATGAAAAAAAAGTTTTCGCCAACACTACCAGGTAATAAATATACCTGGAAAAAAAGTGCTTTATTAATGAAATTATCCTTATCGTTCTATCTTCTTGGATGCGCTCAACTATTAGCAATTAATGCTATATCTCAAAATAAAGTATCCATAGATGTTAAAAACACTCATTTACAAACCATAATCGAGCAGATTGAAACTCAAACCTCATATAGTTTTATCTATAATAATGATGAGATCGATGAAAATCTGAAATTAAATATAAAAGCTAAAAACGAAAACGTCACTAAGGTACTGGCACGACTGTTTAATAAAACACCTATTCAATATCTCATAAAAAACAATCATGTCATCCTTACATCAAAAAAAGATCGTAAGGATTCTTTACCACGTGCTAGTCAAAGCAAAAAATATACTATTAGTGGTACTTTAACAGATACTTCTAGTGGAGAAACTCTTTTGGGTGCTAATATCATTATTAAAGATCATAATAAAGGTGCAGTTACAAATGAATATGGTTTTTATTCAATAACATTACCTGAAAAAACTTACGTCGTTCAGTTTTCATATATCGGCTATGAACCTAAAGAAATAGAAGTAGTTCTTACAGAAAATAAAAAACTTAATATCGAACTCGATCAGGTCTCCAGTACATTAGACGAAGTAGTTTTAACAGCTCAAAATAACAGTAAAAGCCAGGTTAAGAATGTATTTTCTGGAATATCTAGTTTAAAAAGCGGTGATATCAAGAAACTACCTTCTCTATTAGGAGAAGCTGATGTTACCAGAGCTTTTTTAACACAACCTGGAGTAACTTCGGTTGGTGAAGGCACAACAGGTTTTAATGTTCGTGGAGGAAATATTGATCAAAACTTAGTTCTTCTTGATGAGGCTCCTATTTACAATTCTTCTCATATATGGGGGTTTTTCTCAATCTTTAATACTGATGCGATTAAAGACTTAAAGCTGTATAAAGGCGGGATTCCTGCTCGTTTTGGAGGACGTGCCTCTTCAGTATTAGAAATACGTCAAAAAGAAGGAAGCGATAAAAAGTTTAAAGGAGAAGGTGGTTTAGGGTTATTGTTCTCCAGGCTTACGCTTGAAGGGCCTATAAAAAAAGAAAAACTAAGTTTCTTGGTTTCTGGACGTAGATCTTATTTTGATCTATTCTTCCCTCTACTAGGAGATGAGATCAAAAATAATCGAATACATTTCTATGATGTAAATACCAAGATAAAATGGAACATTAATGAGAATAATAAACTTTTCGCTTCCGGTTATTTTGGTGCAGATGTCATGCAGCTTAAATTTGAAGGTGAGACCAATCCTGATGGAACTGTAGAGAATGATGAGAATATAGATTTTAGATGGAAGAACGCTACAGCAACGCTAAGATGGAATCATATATTTTCTGATAAATTATTTATGAACCTCTCTGGAATATATAGTCGTTATGATTATAATTTATCCTCTCAGAACGATACAGGAGGTGGCCCTGTTAATACGTCTGGATCATTTACCTGGAAATCTGAAGTAGAAAACTGGATTATTAAACCTGATTTTACCTTATTTCAAAATACAGATACAAAAATTAGATTTGGATTAAACTCTACACTATATAGATTTACTCCAGCAAGAGTTAGTAGTGCAGAAGAAGGGATCAATGCTATTAATTTTGAAACAGAAAAAGGATTAGAAATTGCTCCTTATGCAGAGTATGAAAGAACTTGGAAATCATTTCATATAAATGCAGGATTACGCTATTCCTGGTTTGGAAATATTGGCCCATATACAGTCTCAGAATATGATCCTAACCAACCGCTTACTGTAAACACTATAACTAATACCAGATCGTATAAAAGTGGAGAAGTAATTAAAAGTTATACTGGTCTTGAACCTCGATTATCGTTAAAATATGATCTGGCAGAAAATAAAGCTTTTAAACTAAGTTATAATAGAATGTTTCAATACATTCACCTGATTTCTAATACTACAGCAGCCTTACCTTTTGATATCTGGAAACCTTCTGGAGCTCATATAAAACCATTAGAAGTAAACCAATTCTCTGGAGGATATGCTTATGATACGCCTGATAATATGTTTAATTTTTCTTTAGAAGGATATTATAAAACCTTTAAGAACATCGTTGAATATAAAAATGGTGCCGATTTGTTTTTAAACGAAAATCTGGAAACTCAATTACTATCAGCTGATGGTTATTCGTATGGAGCAGAATTTGGTGTGCATAAAACCAGAGGAAAATTTACAGGAAACCTTAATTACACATATTCTCAAACCAAAAGAAAAACAACAAGTAGGTTTTCTACAGAGAACATAAATAATGGAGAATATTACCCATCTAATTATGATCGTCCTCACGTACTAAACTTAAATACAAATTATAAACTTGGTAAAAAATGGAATGTCGGTATGTTCTTTACCTATCAGACAGGAAGACCTACAACCCAACCTACCGGAAGGGTTATTGTTGATGATGTTTCATATTTAACTTATTCTGATAGAAATGCTTATCGGATACCTGATACACACCGAATGGATATTTCTTTTACCTATACTCCTAATAGATCAGAAAAAAGATGGAAAAGTAGCTGGTCTTTTGGTGTATATAACATCTATTCTAGAAAGAATGCATTCTCTGTGTATTCTGTTTTTAATAATGAACAACTTAGAACTTTTCAATTTTCGGTGATTGGTTCTGCTATTCCTTTTATCACCTATAATTTTAAATTTTAATTTATATGAAATCAATATATCGTCTCACAGTTTTATTATTTGGTATAGTATTAATAGTAAATTGTACAAAGGAAACTCCTTTAAGATCAGATTTTGAAGCACAGGTATTTATCTTTGGATACATAAGCAATCAGGTAGACTATGTAACTGTAAATGTACAATCCACCGTTCCTGTAAATAGTACTGAAACCAATCCTGTTACTAATGCTTCAATCTCTTTATTTACTAAGGATTCTAATGATAATACCTCTTTAGTAACTGATGATTTTACCGAGTCTAATGGTGAGTATCAATCCTCACAAATGATTACTCCTATTTCAGGAAACTATTATTGGATAGAATTAGAAACAACAGATGGTGTTTCATTTATCTCTGCCCAGGAAAAAATGAACCCACCTGTTCTTATAAAAGAAATTACCAAAGATAACGGGAATTTAAGAGTGATTTTTAATGACCCTGGTAATCAAGCCAATTTTTATAGAGTCACTATTTCATCCTCAGATACTAACAACAATTTTATAACACGAGAAACTCAGCTATCAAATGATATTTTATTTGATGGTAATGAAAATGCTTTTATAGAAATATCCGAAGTTTTTGAAAATAACATAGAAGCAACTTTAGTTAATTTAAATTATGACAGTTATCAATTTTTTCTAAATGTAGCTGCTCAGGAAGAGGCTAATGATAATGACGGAGAATCTGGAGATCCTGGTCCTTTATTTTCACCTCCTCCAGTTAATTTAACTGGGAATATCACTAATACCACGATAAATAAAAAAGCGCTCGGAAATTTTAGTGTGATCAGTGCAGATAGCCGCACCGCTAATTTCTAGGCATTATTGGTTTTTTGACTTCTATATAAATTTACGAATAATCTAAAAAGAAAAAACACCCTTAAAATTAAGGGTGTTTTTACAACATTAATTAACTAAATAAATATCCCCACAATGAAGGGTTTCAAACTCAATTTATGAAATATCAATTAACCGCTTTGGTTGTACTTTTGCTTCTTCTTTTTTAGGTAATGTTACTAATAAAACTCCGTTATCATACGAAGCTTGAATAGCTCCTCCATTAACGGTTTCAGGTAAATTAAACGATCGCTTAAATGCGCTATACCCAAATTCTTTTCTGGTATATCTACCATCTTTATCTTTAGACTCTTTTTCAGATTTTATTTCAGAAGAAATAGTTAATACATCATTATCTAATTCTATATTAAAGTCTTCTTTGCGAAGCCCGGGAGCTGCAAGTTCTACTTTATAATTATCATCTGCTTCTATCACATTAACCGCGGGAGTATTAAATCCTATTTTTCCAGGATTTGTAGTTCCTCCAAACCAATCTGCGTTAAAGAAATCATCTAAAAGGAAAGGTAATCTGTCTGTTCTTTTTACTAAACTCATTGTATATTTTTTAAAGGTTATTTTAATTTTAAAATCATTTATCCTATTGCAATTTGAGTTCCATTACAATATTTATGTCATTTTGTCATTATTTTAATTCATGATAATGACATTTTGTCTTATTACACACTATACAACTGACATAATCTCACAAAAAAACCCTGCAAGTTTTACTTGCAGGGTTCTTATATTTTTATTCTAAAAACTTTATCTAATTATAAAACCTAGAAAAAATAGCAATTAACTCGTCAGGAGGAATTACCTTATTAGGATAATTATGCATTTCTTTTAACACTGTATCTATTGCCTCTGGACGCAACCCCATTTGTAAGCCTATATTTTTTATTTTATGAATCTCTATTTGAGAAGCTTCTTGATCCACATTCATTAACAGCACCAATCTATGAAACTGAAGAATTCTTTGAGATTCTGGTTGCAATGGTTTTTTATCAACCCCATTCTCAATCAACTCGCCAACTTCTTCTCTAGTCACTCCTAATTGAGAAGCTACCGCCAAAATAAAACTGTGTTCTTGTTCTTTATATTTTTTATCAGCTTTTGCAAACTGTATCATTTCAGATAGTAAACTTAATTTTTCTTCCTTACTATTCATAAGTCTCTTACTTTTTTGTGTCGAAAATAATAAATTTCAAAACATATATAACCACATTTACGATACAAAACATACCTTTGCGGCATGGGTTTAACAAACAATGATATTTTTAAAAAGCTTAGAGTAGCACACAAACTACGTGACGATGATATTGTTAAGATTTGTGCATTAGTAGATTTTAAAGTTACTAAAAGTGAATTAGGAGCATTTTTCAGAAATGAAAATCATCCTAAATACATGGAGTGTGGAGATCAAATTCTTCGTAATTTCCTTAATGGTCTAATCATCCATCTCAGAGGTCCAATGTCTGAAAAAAAAGAAAAACCAAATACCGATAATAAGAACAAAAAATAAAACTCATCTTAAAAATAAATTCTTAATTTGGTTCAAACTAATCAAACCTTTATAAGGAACCGCTCAATTAAGGATTTATGCTCACCAAAAACGAAAAACAACTTTTCAGAGAAGAACTATTCAGACACTTAGATGGTATAGTCGTTGCTCCTGTAGCCTATACTTTATTTAAAAATGGGGTCACAGAATATCTTATAAACAAAAAACAAGCTTCTATTTCTGAAATTGCTTCTAATTGTAATGCTAATGAAGGATATCTTAATGTAGCATTAAGAATCATTAGTTCTCAAGGGTGGTTAGATTATAAAACAGACAATGGTCAAATAACCTTAACAACCAATCAGTATTCTGCAATAGCTTTTGATAATTTTTATCTTTATAAAGATGCTGTTGAACTATTACAATATTCAGGTAAGTTTCATCCAAGAAAATTTGAATTAGAACCTTTTCACAAACTCGAAAAACTGTTCGTAAAATATGAAAAGCGTTTTGATCTGACATCAACATCAGACAAAACAACTCTTCAAATTCAAGATCAGATACTTAAACATATTGAAGGTATTCTTGTAGGTCCTACGACAGTTCATTTAGGCATGGGAGGCATGTTTCATAAGTATTTTATGGAAGCTTCTTTTACCGCAGATGAATATCATAAGTTTCCAGGGAGTTTTGACACGATTCTTTCTTTTTTAAGTCATTTAGGCTGGTTTAGCAAATCTAATAATCACTATACTTTTACTAACAAAGGGTTATTTTTTGCAAAAAGAGCTTCTGCATATGGAGTTACAGTATCATATATCCCTATGTTTAGACAAATGAATGAACTTTTATTAGGAGATCCCAATATTTTATGGAAAGCCAAAAACGAAAACGAGACTCATGTAGATCGTGAAATGAATGTTTGGGGAAGTGGTGGCGCCCATACCACGTATTTCAAAAAAATTGATGAGATTATTATTAGCTTATTCAACAAACCTTTAGAGGAACAACCTAAAGGAATTTTGGATATGGGTTGTGGTAACGGTGCTTTTCTTATTCATCTTTTTGAAGTTATAGAATCCAAAACCTTGAGGGGCAAACACCTGGATGATCACCCCCTATTTCTAGTAGGAGCTGATTATAATAAAGCCGCATTAAAAGTTACAAGGGCAAATCTTATCCAGGCAGATATATGGGCCAAAGTTGTATGGGGTGATATCAGTGATCCCGATTTACTACAAAAAGATTTATTAGACAATTATAAAATAGAATTGAAAGATCTGTTATCTGTTAGAACATTTTTGGATCATAATAGAATCTGGAGTGACCCTCTATCAAAAATCAATAGTCCCAGTAAATCTTCTGGAGCCTTTGCTTACAGAGGAAGGCGCCTTAAAAATGATGATGTAGAAAGTAATCTAAAAGATCATTTCAAAAAATGGGCTCCTCATATTAGTAGGTTTGGACTCATTGTTATTGAACTACACACTATCCCTCCAGAATTAACAGCTAAAAACCTTGGAAGAACGGCTGCTACTGCCTACGATGCTACTCACGGGTTTTCTGATCAGTATATATTAGAAATAGATGCTTTTCTTAAAGTAATTCAAGAAGTAGGATTACATAGTGATCCTAATTATTTTTCTAAGTTCCCAGACTCTGATCTTGCAACGGTAAGTATTAATTATTTGATAGGTAAATAACATATTACTCTATATGTTTTTTTAACCTCTTATTCTTGTATCTTTTTACACAAAGAATTACAGTAAATAAAACCAGGATGATAATTGAACCAGAGATAATCAACTTAAACATTTGTGGGGTTTTCATTTGAAATGTAAGAAAATCAATATTTCCCGTTTCCCAAAACACCCACTCTCCTGCTAACCGAGTTGCCAATGAAGTATTCCCTGTCTCCAAAACAATGATTCCGTTTCCGGTTGCAGGGTTTAATCGAACAGATGTATTAATAGCTGGATCATTTTGTCCATCATGACCAATTATATATCCATCACTATTATTAGGCGCATATAACATCGCTCCTAGTCCCCATATTTCTGAGCCATACTTATATCCATGAGGCTCTTGCATACTTTTAATAGTTTTAGGGCTTAGAACTCCTCGACCGATAGGTTCATTATCTTTACCTACAAAATGAGCAGTAAGAAATATTTCCATATCTGCAAGTGAAGTATATAAAGATGTTGCTGCAAGAGAAGTGAAACGATAATGCACTGATTTTTCACCATTTGTATCGTAAAATGCAGCTAACTTGTTATTTTTTGATATATCCCATACAAAGGTTGAACTTGTCATACCTAAAGGATGAAAAATTGCTTGATTCATATAATTCTCAAAGGTTTCTCCCGTCACCTCTTCAATCAATAATTGAAGTAACGTATATCCACCTCCAGAATACCTCCATTCACTACCAGGTTTAAGTCCTACAACTACCACTCCAGTAGATCCAGGAGAAGCATCAGCAGCTTTTGTAAGTGATGATTCAATATCCTGAACAGGAACTCCAGGCTTAAAACCGCCATACCCAAGGCCATCTGTTAATCCTGCGGTATGACTTAGCAATCTTCGAACAGTTACCTCTTTATTATCAAACTTACTATCTGGAAGTCTCCATCTCGTTAAGTAATCAGATACTGGAGCATCAAGATCTAATTTGTTTTTTTCAACCAAGGACATAACTCCCCAAGCAGTTATCCATTTACTTAATGAAGCTACTTGAAATAAAGTATTTTTATCTATGGACTCCCCTATTGAATTTACATACTCTCTCTCAATTTCCCCATTTTGTATAATTCCAAGAGCTATGTTACCAACAAATTCATTTCTTATTTGATCCAAAACTGAATTAGAAAACAATTGAGATTCTTCATGTGGTGCAATTCCAGAACGACTCCATCCTTCTAATCCATCCATTACCACTAAAACAATCCATAAACATAAAGCTCCAATCAACAACAAAACATTTCTTATATAACTACGCATTTCTTTTTTGACAATTATACATCATAAAAAAAGCTAATACATATCTTGAAACCCGTCATTAACCTGTCATTAACCCGCAACATTCTGATAAAGATCAATTCTTTATAAAAAAAAGAACAAAAAAAATCCCGGGTGATGAATCCGGGATTTTTTGTTATTATGTTTTTATAATTTAATCGTCGCTTACAAGGCGTACAGGTACTTTATAATATTTGATATCAGAATCTAATTTTGCACCTACTTTTTGATAGTTTAATCTTGATTTAATAAAACTATCTACAACATCACTTTCTGAGTCTACAGATAACACTACTATTTCTTTATCCTCATTAAGAGTAAAAGTAACATAAGCCATTTCTTGACTCTTAACCTCAAACTCAGGTTTCTTTAATAATTGCTTAATTTCTTTAGCAAGGTCGTTGTCTGTTTTTTTCGTTGGTTCGGTACTCGCAGTTGCAATACTACTGATTGCAAATGCAACTGCTAAAAGCATTACATTTAGTTTTTTCATGATCTATTCGTTTTTATTGATTTATACCTATAAGACCACCACATAGCAAGTTTTGTTACACCTCAAAGTGATATTTAACACTCATTAACAAACTAACAAATAGTAGTTAGGTATACATTATACTCTATAAAACACTGGCTACTATTACTTTTTATAATCAAATAAAAGAATAGATAATTGAGATTTTAAAATTTGATTAACAAAGCTCCAATAATAAAAACTGTATTTTCACCTGGCTTTTATACAAAAGCAACTAATGTTTATCAATCACACACATCATGAAAAAATTCAACTCTATTCTCACACTACTTTTACTTATTGTGTTTTGTATTCCTTTTCAATCATATTCTATTGATCCTACGGATACCAGAATGCTAAGTCAACCTGCAATTAGTTCATCACATATTGCATTTATTTATGCAGAAGATTTATGGATAGCTAATTTAGATGGGGCTCAACCCAGAAGACTTACGATAGATAAAGGTATTGAGTATAGCCCTGTTTTTTCTCCAGATGGAAAGCACATTGCTTTTAGTGCAGAATATGACGGTAATGTTGATGTTTTTATTATTCCTGTTCAAGGAGGTGTTCCTAAAAGGTTGACTTGGCATCCTATGAGGGATAATGTTCTGGGATTCTCACCCGATGGAAAATCAGTTTTATTTAACTCTCAAAGAGCCATCCATACCAATCGTTATGCAAAACTTTATGAAGTATCTACAGAAGGTAGCTACCCTACAGAGTTAGAGATCCCTAATGCATGGCATGCCAGTTATTCTCCAGATGGTAACTTTATGGCCTACACTCCTATTCGAGAACGTTTTCATCAATGGAAGAACTATCGTGGAGGAACAACGGCCAATATTTGGTTATTTTCTTTTAAAGATAAGTCCATCGTTAAAATCCCACAGCCGCAAGGAGGTAGTAACGACGTTCAACCTATGTGGAAAGGAAGTGACGTATTCTTTCTAAGTGACAGAAATGGTGAGTTTAACTTATTTTCATATAACACATCTACAAAATCTATTACCCAACTTACACAGTTTAATGACTTCCCAATAGTAAATGCGTCATTAGATAATGATAAAATTATTTTTGAACAAGCAGGATACCTACATATATACTCTATCTCTCAAAAGACTTCTTCAAAATTAAAGGTAGGAATAGCTACAGATCTATTAGAACTACGCGAACGGTTTGTTAAAGGAAATAGACATATACGCTCTGCAGATATCTCTCCTTCTGGAAAAAGAGTTGTTTTTGATTACCGAGGTGAAATCATTACAGTTCCTGAAGACAAAGGAGATCCAAGAAATATCACATCAAGTCCTGGCAATCACGAAAAATATCCAGCCTGGTCTCCAGACGGAAAACAAATTGCATACTTTTCTGATGCTTCTGGAGAATATCAATTACATATTAAATCTCAAGATGGTAAAGGAAATGTTCAAAAATTTAAAATCTCAGGAACAGGGTTTTACGCTTTTACCTCCTGGTCTCCGGATAGCAAAAAAATAAGCTTTTCTGATAATGGTAGAAACTTATACTTATTAGATATTGCATCAAAGAAAATCACTAAAATTGATAATGACGAGTATTATGTTCCAGGGGCGTTTAGAAATTTATTTGGTGATTGGTCTTCTGACTCTAACTGGATTGCTTATTCTAAGGTAATAGAAAGTAACTTTGAACAAGTATTTCTATACTCAATTAAAGATTCAAAATCTTACCCAGTATCAGACGGTTTAAGTAACGCCAGTGAGCCCGCATTTGATCCAGATGGAAAATACCTATACTTTTTTGCATCTACTGATGCCGGACCTGTTGTGAATTGGTTTGACCAATCTAATCAAGATATGAGTTTAACTAATTCTATTTATCTCGCCACTTTACAAAAAAGTACTGTATCTCCCTTTATTAAAGAGAGTGATGAAGAAGAGATAAAAGAAGATAATAAAGATGAAGGAGATTCAAAAAAAGAAGAGAATAAAGAAGCTAAAACATTAGAAATTGATATCAATGGTATTCAAAACAGAATCATTGATATCCCGATTAAAGCTGGTAGCTATTACGGACTTAATTCTGCAGAAGGCAACAAAATATTATACATATCCTTTAATAATAATGACTTTGAGGAACCATCTGTATTGCATCAATATGATTTAAAAGAACGCAAAGATTCTGATGTAATGGAACTGGACAATTACATTATTTCTGCAAATGGCAAAAAAATGCTCTATAATAAAAGAAATACCTGGGGAATCACAGAGACAGGAAAGAAACCTTCTAATGGCAAAGGAGTTCTGAAAACTGGAAATATTCAAGTAAAAATCAATCCAGCTCAAGAATGGGAAAACATATTTAATGAAGCCTGGAGAATTAATAGAGATTACTTTTATGATCCTGGAATGCACGGCGCCGACTGGAATGCTATGAGAAAGAAATATTCTCAATTCTTACCTCATTTATCTACCAGAAATGATCTAAATCGATTAATACAATGGATGTGTAGTGAGTTATCCGTGGGACATCATCGTTTACAAGGAGGAGGCGAACAACTGAATACTCCAGAACGAATTCCTGGTGGACTATTAGGCGCTGATTATGAAATTGCCAACAATAGATACCGATTCAAAAAAATATATGGAGGACTCAACTGGAACCCCAATCTAAGGTCACCTTTAACAGAACCAGGTATTGATGTTAATGAAGGGGACTATTTATTAGCTATAAATGAAAGAAATATCAACAGCAATGATAATATATATAGCTTTTTTGAAAACACCGCTGACAAAATTGTAGAGCTTACAGTTGGATCAGATCCTACCGGAAAAAATTCGAGAGTTATAAAAGTAACACCTATATCTAGTGAATACAGATTAAGGAATCGTGATTGGGTTGAAGGGAATCTTAAAAAAGTACATAAAGCAACAAACGGTCAGGTAGCGTATGTTTATGTACCTAATACAGCTGGTGCAGGTCACGAATATTTTAAACGATACTTTTTTCCTCAAGCTGATAAAAAAGCAATAATTATTGATGAACGATTTAATGGTGGTGGTCAAATTGCTGATTATTACATTAATCTTTTATTAAACCCTTATCAATCTCATTGGAATTTTAGATATGGTAAAGATCTTAAAACTCCAAGCGCATCAATTCAAGGTCCAAAAGTCATGATTATTGATGAAACCGCTGGATCTGGTGGTGATATGTTACCCTGGATGTTTAGAAAATTTAAAGTGGGACAATTAGTTGGTAAGAGAACCTGGGGAGGTTTAGTAGGTATATTAGGTTTTCCAGAGTTTATCGATGGAGCTAGTGTAACTGCTCCAAACGTCGCTATCTGGACAGAAGATGGGTTTGTTGTAGAAAATGTTGGAGTTGCACCAGACATAGAAGTCGAGCAATTACCTTCTGAAGTAATAAAAGGTAATGATCCTCAACTGGAAAAAGCAATCGAAATCGTTCTTAAAGAACTTAAGAACAATCCTCCTAAAAAATACACAAGACCTGCTTACCCAAAAAGAGCAAGGAACTAATTCCTTAGATGTAAATTAGACTAATAAAAAAGACCTGATTATTTATCAGGTCTTTTTTATTAGTCTCTTGTATATTGTTTAATTAAATCTTTATGATCAGGAAATTGAACTATTAGTTCTTTGCTTTCTGCCAATTCAAAATCATCAAAATCAAAACCTGGAGATACCGTACACCCTACTAATGAGTAATCATTTTCATTTTTAACACTTGATGCAAACCAGCAACCTGCAGGAACTGTTAGTTGCGGAACCTCTCCTTGATCCAAATTCATTCCAACAGCATGACGCATATACTTACCATTGAGATCAATTACATGTACATATAAAGAAGAACCACCATAATAATGCCATATCTCATCTTGTTTTATCCTATGAAAAGCAGAAAAATTCTCAGAAGTCAATAAAAAATAAATACCTGTACAATAATTCCGATCTCCAGTAAACTTAGCTCCCAATGTTTCTTGAGGAATAACTTCGTTACTTCGATATATTTCTTTATAATAACCTCCTTCAGGATGGGGCGACAGCTTTAGTTTATCTACAATTTCTTTTACAGTTATATTCATTAATTCTGATGTTATATTTTCAAAAAAAAGAAGCGGCCTTTTCAGAACCGCTTCATACAAATATATAATTCGTTTATTTAAGCAAGTACTGCTTGTACTTTATCTGCTGCTTCCTGGAATTGGATAGCACTTTGCACATCTAATCCACTATTATCGATTAATTCTTTTGCGATATCAGCATTGGTTCCTTGTAAACGTACAATGATTGGTACATTAATAGAATCACCCATATTTTTATATGCATCTACTACACCTTGAGCAACTCGATCACAACGAACGATTCCTCCAAAAATATTGATCAATATTGCTTTTACGTTTTCATCTTTAAGGATTAATCTAAACGCTTCTTCTACACGCTTAGCATCTGCTGTACCTCCTACATCAAGGAAATTAGCTGGCTCTCCTCCTGCTTGCTTGATTAAATCCATCGTCGCCATAGCTAATCCAGCTCCATTTACCATACATCCCACATTTCCGTCAAGATCAACATAGTTTAATCCTACTTCTTTTGCTTCAACTTCTACTGGGTTTTCTTCTCTGATGTCACGCATCTCAGAATAATCTTTATGACGGTATAATGCATTATCATCTAAAGTAACCTTAGCATCAACAGCCATAATTTTATCATCACTTGTTTTCAACACTGGGTTGATCTCAAATAAAGATGAATCTGATTTTACATAAGCAGTATATAAAGCCATAACAAATTTTGTCATTTCTTTAAAAGCACCACCACTTAATCCTAGGTTAAATGCTACACGTCTTGCTTGAAACGGTAATAACCCAACAGAAGGATCTACTTCTTCAGTAAAAATTAAATGTGGAGTTTCTTCTGCAACAGTTTCGATATCCATTCCACCTTCTGTAGAATACATAATCATATTACGACCTGTAGTACGATTTAACAAAACAGACATGTAGAACTCATCTGGTTCACTATCTCCAGGATAATACACATCTTCGGCAACTAATACCTGATGTACTCGCTTACCTTCAGCAGAAGTTTGTGGAGTAATCAAATTCATCCCGATGATTTGTCCTGCTATATCTTCAACTTCCTGAAGATTTTTAGCAAGCTTAACTCCACCACCTTTACCACGTCCTCCAGCATGAACCTGTGCTTTAATCACATGCCATCCTGTTCCGGTTTCGGCTGTTAGTTGTTTTGCAGCAGCTACTGCTTCTATCGCATTATGCGCTACAATACCGCGCTGAATACGCACACCAAAGCTGCTTAGTATTTCTTTACCCTGATATTCGTGTAAATTCATCTGTCTGTATTTATTATTTTTTTAAAATTGTCAAGCTTGCTCTTTTAGCAAACAAGTAAAATTTACATACTATTGTATTGAGGAAATCAATAAAAAAATATGTTCATTATATCATCCTTATAAAGGAGTCCCAAAAATAGGAAAAGTGAAGTTACTGTGCCAATCTTTTGAAGTAAAAAACTTGAGGTATTGCAAATAGTAATAATTACTTAAAACCCCTTTAAAATCAGGGGATATCAAGGGTTTATAAAATTATAATTTAAAATCATCAAAATCCAAAGGGTCAAAATTCTTAAAATGACCGTTCATCTTTATCACTTCTTTGGCTCTATTCATTTCTCTCACAACCGGAATCGTAATTTTAAGGTGACCAATAAGATAATTTAACCGTTCTAATTCACTACGCAATGTCAATAAATGATATTCTTGGTGCAACGCTAATCCTATTTTGTGTGCTACTTGATAACTAATAAACGGGATATCAAAAATCGGAGGGTTATCAATCGTTAATTCTACATATAAAATAGCGATATTTCTAAGCAATTCTTCCTGAAGCTCTTCCTCTCCGTTATTATCATCCTCTAGAAACTCAACTTCACCTCCAGAATAAAGTCTTCCTGGGAATTTTTTATAAAAACTTTTAATTCTAAAGATTCTTTTACCGGTACAAATCACATCGCTTTCACCTCCAGAATATCTCTTTGCTATTTTTTGAAGCGTAACTTCTGTACCGTATTCTAATTTTTCATTAATGTATGTAGGAATACCAAAAGAAATTTTGTTTTCTTCACAATCTTTAATCAGTTGCTGATATCTTTTCTCAAAAATATGCAAAGGCAATCGCTCTCCCGGATAGACTACAATTTGTAAAGGAAATAACGGAAACATTGTTTTTGTTTAAAATTAAACATAAACCTTTTTTTAAAAGCATAAACACTAGTTAAAATAGTAATAAGCTTTAATTTTTAGTATTTATAGTGTCGTTATATTGGATAGAATTAATAATTTCGTAGGCTTAAATTGTGACAAGATGGAAAACAGTAATTTATTAGCAATCGCAAATGAGTATGGGAGCCCTATTTATGTATATGACTCCTCAAAAATTAGTTCTCAATATCAAAGGCTTTCTGAAGCATTTAAGAAGGTCAAACGAGTAAAGCTTAACTACGCGGTCAAAGCTTTATCTAATCTTGCTGTTTTAAAGTTAATGAACTCTTTAGGAGCTGGGTTAGATACCGTATCTATACAGGAAGTAAAACTAGGCTTATTAGCAGGCGTAAAGCCAAGCAACATCATTTTTACTCCTAATGGTGTTTCTCTGGAAGAAATCGAAGAGGTTTCTGCAATGGGAGTACAAATTAATATAGACAACCTATCAATTTTAGAACAATTTGGAGCAAAACATCCTAATGTTCCAGTATGTATTCGTATTAACCCTCACGTTTTGGCGGGAGGAAATAGTAAGATATCTGTAGGTCATATTGATAGTAAGTTTGGTATTTCAATACATCAGATTCCGCATATTCTCAGAATTGTTGAGAATACTGGTATGAATATTAACGGTATTCATATGCATACAGGAAGCGATATCCTAGATGTAGAAGTGTTTTTATATGCCAGTGAAATACTTTTTGAAACTGCTAAAAACTTCAAAAACCTCGACTTTATTGATTTTGGAAGCGGTTTTAAGGTTCCTTATAAAACAGGTGATATTGAAACTAATATCGAAGAATTTGGAGAAAAACTTACAAAGCGCTTTAATGCCTTTTGTAAAGAATATGGGAAACAACTTACATTAGGATTCGAACCGGGTAAATTCTTAGTTAGTGAAGCAGGTTTTTTCTTAGCCAAAGTAAATGTGGTAAAACAAACAACCTCTACAGTTTTTGCAGGAATAGATAGTGGTTTTAATCATTTGATTCGTCCGATGTTTTATAATTCTCATCACGAAATCGTAAATGTTTCTAACCCTGAAGGCAAAGAACGTTTTTATTCTATTGTAGGATATATCTGTGAGACAGATACTTTTGCTACTAACAGAAGAATTTCTGAAATTAACGAAGGAGATATTATTGCCTTTAAAAATGCAGGAGCATATTGTTTCTCTATGGCTAGTAATTACAACTCCCGTTATCGTCCAGCAGAAGTATTATGGCATAATGGTGAAGCACACTTAATAAGAAAACGAGAAGTGTTTGACGACTTAATTAAAAATCAGGTGAACGTAGATGTTTTTTCAAAAGTTACAGAAACTGCATCCTAATATTTGCTTTATCATATAAAAATGCGTCAGTAGTATACAATACTTCTGACGCATTTTATATTTAATAGTATTCTTATCCTACTCCTTCATTCCTGGTTGAATAATAGAAAAGTTCTCTTTTTGTTTTGCTTCATCTACCATTCTTTTTACATCCTTTAGTAATTCCTGAGCATTATAAATAATACCGTCTTTTATAGTATACTTTACACCTCCTGCACGGATCACTTTATTATCTTCTGTTAATCTAATAGCTCCTGTACCATATAAAACTTTAAGGTTTTTAAGAGGGTTCTCATCTATTAGTACAAAATCTGCAAGTTTACCTACTTCTATTGATCCTATTTTATCAGAAGCTCCTAAAGCTTCAGCACCATTTAAAGTTGCTGCTCTAATCACTTCCATGGGATGAAAACCAGCTTCTCTTAACAATTCTAATTCTCTTACATAAGCAAACCCATATAATTGAAATATAAACCCCGAATCCGATCCTACAGTAACACGTCCTCCTCTATTTTTATACTCATTGATAAAGATCATCCATAAACGATAGTTTTCTCTCCAGGCTACCTCTTGTTCTGTACCCCAATCATGCCAATAAGAGCCATGAGAGATTTTACTAGGTTGGTAAAAACGCCATAACGAAGGTAGCGTATAGGTTTCATGCCATTCTGCCCTGCGAGCTCTCTGCAAATCTCTACTTGCTTCATAGATATTAAAGGTAGGATCCAAAGTAAAATCTAATTCAATAAGTTCATTCATCACATTGTTCCAATGATCAGAATAAGGTATAACGGCCTGTTTCCATAATTTACCAGCTTCTTCAAAACGATGTTGCTCATTCTGATAATTATAATCAAGTGGATAATGTTGAATTGTTTTATCCTCAAATAACGCTTCTGGTAATCCATACCAATGTTCCATCGAGGTCAATCCAGCCCTGGCAGAATTAAGTACATTCCATCGAGCAACATCTGTTTGTGCATGATGGCAAGCTGATCGTAAACCTAGTTTTTTATTCTCATCCAGAGCTGCAGTCATAATCTCTGGAGTTGCTCCAAAAAATTTTATACCATCCGCTCCTTTTTTTGCATTTTCACGAACCCATTCTCTAGCCTTTTCAGGAGTACTTATTGGCGTTTTACTTCCTTGCCCAAAACCTGTATATGCAAATATTCTGGGGGCTACGATTTCATTTTTCTCACTAGATCTTTTAAGTTTCATTGTCCAATCCACTCCTCTTCCACTAGGCTCTCTTACTGTAGTAATGCCGTGTGCCATCCATAGCTTAAAAACATAATCATAATCGGCCCCTTGTGAGGTTCCTCCTATATGACCGTGCATATCTACAAATCCAGGAAGCACATACATCCCCTCTGCTTGTATCTCTTTACCACCAGGTTTTAAAACGGGTCTTTTAGAAGCATCTATTGGAACTCCAGGATACCCTACAACAACAATATTTTTAATTTGATTTTTCTCTACAATAATATCAACAGGTCCTCGCGGTGGTGATCCATTACCATTAATTAATGTAGCACCTCTAATGATTAATTGAGAAAAAGGGCCTTCGCCAAAATCTTGTGCTTGGGAATGAGAAATCATGCAAAACAGTAAAACCCTAAATACATATTTTTTTATATTCATAGAAAAGAGTTTGAATTTGTGTGAAATAGTTACAATCATTAAACTTAAAGAAATCATTATAAAATAACTCATTTACTATGAATATTTTAACTGAATACTTCAAATATGTTTTAACTAATTTTAAGATGTATTTTTCTTATTTTTAATATTCACCTAATCAAATCATCTTAAGTCATGGAAAAATTACAATGGAATTCGTTTACAAAAAAAATCTACATCCATACTTCCTCCAAAAAACTATACGAATTATGGGGAACATCAGCTGGTATTACTTCCTGGTTCTTAAAACATGCAGAATACACGTCCTCTGATAAAAAGGTTAGAAATCCAACAGAACATATACAAAAAGGAGATACTTATACCTGGAGTTGGCATAATTGGGACGGAATAGAAAATGGTCGTGTACTTGAAGCCAATGGAAAAGATTATATCGAAATCACTTTTGAAACCTCTAAAGTTTCTATATCCTTAGAGGAAAAAGGCAATGTAACTATTATAGTTCTTACTCAATTTGATATCCCTGAAGACGATGACAGTAAATTAAGAATACACTATGGTTGTAGTAATGGTTGGACATTTTGGTTAGCAAATTTAAAAGCTTTTATTGAACACGGCATTTTACTCAATGAAACAGAAATCGACTTGCGAGAAAATGAACTAGCTGGATATCAATTTGTAAATATGTAGCATTACAAAAAATAGAAAAGTCTAGTTGTCCACTATAATTTTCTAATATTCCTTACCAAATACTCTAATCCATTTACTTTAAGTTCATATACAGTTTGAAGTTGCTGTCCTAATACCCCTTTTGGAAAACCTTTACCATGATACCAAACAATATAATGTTCTGGTAAATCTATAAGATATCTATCTTTATATTTACCAAATGGCATTTTGGTATTTGCCAGTTTTATTAAAAAATCTTTTTGAGGTTGGAGATCCATCTCTGATTAGAGAATTATTTAGCGTAATTTCTGTAGTACCACATAAGGGTTTCTACTTTTTTCTCCCATTTCTTTTGATTCTCTCTATTCCTAGAATGATTGGTTTCTTCATCATAACGCTCCTGCATATTAATCCGCATTCGCTCTACCAATTTATACATTTTATTAAGGTCTTTACGAATATTTTTTCCTGCTTTATATTCTTTCAACCTTTTTCGCATGATTCTTGCATGCAATTCTGAAATATCAAAGTGTAATTGTTCATGTGCTAATAGATAATCTGTCATCTGCCCTCCTTTTACCCAAGATTTTGAGGGGTAACAAAAACTTTCTACTTCATATTTTAGCTCTACCTGAGCACTATCCTTATCTCCATCCTTACTATAAGCCCATTGATAAGTAATACCTGTATTCACAGCAGAATCAAAGCTGCTATTAGAATCAGGTTTACCCCTAAAATCAGACCAGTCAAGCTTACTCTTTTCGGCATATGAAAAGCGTTCAACATAACCATTATTTGTAAGGAATAAAACTAAAAAGATCGTAAAGAATTTACTCATAATTGCAACAATTATGCCCAGCTCAAATTTGTGTTTTATCTATTTAAGGATTTGGAAGCAATATGGGGCTGATATCAGTTCCACTAACAAAAATAGCTTTATTTTTTTTATTTTCATAAGATAAAATTATCTCATTCATTACTTTATCAATTTTCATGCCATGAAAATTAATCTCATCAATTACTTGCACGTTTTTATTAAAGGTGTTGACAATTAATTAGTTACAAAAACACGATCATTGTCGTACCCTATCGTACAAGTAGGCTATATAAGTCAATATTTTTTAAAATAAGATTCTTTGTGTGTATTAAATCTAAGATAGAATTCTAAAATTTTACTCTACTACAGTTAGTTTTAGATCATCATCAAATTTAATAAGATAAGCCGCTCTATTATAATATCCCCCTAAAAGTTTTTTTGTATAATTAAATTTGTTTTCCACATATTCTGTTGTCCCATCAAAGCTTGCGGCGTGATATAAATCGTCTGCTGTGCCCAGACGCATCAAAATATCATATGTGATATCAAAACCACGAACCGTATACTTATTAGGTACTATCCCATGTTCTTTTTTATATTTTTCTACAAAAGGTGTCAAAGACTCTTCTGTTTCATCAAATTCTTTATCAATTGATGGGTAATGCAAATGTAGTCTCGACAAATGCTCATTCTTTACACTATCATCATCATATGCGTTACCTTTATTTGTTGTAAATAAAGTAATCTGGTGACTTTCTGCTTTAGCATTAAGTAAAGCGGTTACATTACTAATCATTGCTATATCACTAGATTCCAAAATTACCCAATTCATCTTTTTCTTTGCAAGAACTCGATTTAAATCTACTTCATAAAGATAATTACCTTCTTGTATTTTTGCGACTTTAGCTTCCGGAAATTTAGCAATTAATTTTTTCTTTATTTCTTCATGCCTTTTTCCGTCTTGAGCAATAATTACAATATTCTTATCTAACGAATCTTTCTCAATATAAGAAATCAATTTATCTTGCAACATAACATCTGTCGGTCTAGTTTGGAAAAAATTACCATACAACTTAGATTCTCTATTAGATATTGGAGAAAAAACAGGTGTATCATACTTTTTTAACTCTGCTGCAACGGTTTCTACATTTGCCTGAAACAGTGGACCGATTACGGCATCAACCTCATCAAAATTGTTCTGTGCTATCAATTGCTTAATATACTCAGAATTTTTATTTTTTTGAGTATCATAAACCTCCATTTTTGAACTGATCCCTTTTGTTTTAGCAGAATCCAATGCCATTTTAACCCCTCTATAAAAATCTAAAGCAATTCTGACTCCCCGCTTACTCTTAAGGTAATCTTCTGTTTCCTTTCTAGAACTTGTATTTAAAGTGTCTATCCCAAAAGGAAGCATTACCACTATTTTTTTAGGTTTAAAGTTGAACAGTTTATTTTGCAGGTCAATAATTTTCTCTTCAGAAACATTTCCAACCATCGAAGTATCAACTATCTTTTTCGGGATTTTAATAATCATACCCGCTTTAAGTCCATCTTTAAGATATGGGTTCATTTTAAACAATGAATCCGAAGAAATTTCTGCACGACTCAAAATACTATATACGGTCTCTTTTGGTGGAACTTCATATAGCTCAAACTCATCTTCTACTGTAATTTGATCAATTGGAATAAAAACAGAAGTTGGCACTACTATTTCCATTCCTATTGGAAAAGAAGGGTCCATGCCAGGATTTAACTGTTCCAGCTCGCCAATAGTAATCCCATGCCTTCTCGCAATACCATATTTAGTTTCTTTCGGTTTTATAACATATCTGGTAGTAGTAGAAATTCTACTATTAACAGGTGTTGTAATGGTGTCTACTGGTTTTTCGACAACTACTCCTTTTGCATATACAGGAATTCTGATTTTATCTTTCTTCTTTATCTGCTCAGAATACAACCTCTTATTATGTCTTTTTATATCATCTACAGTAATTTCATATTTCTTTGCAATTCCATATAAGGTTTCTTTTCTTCTAACCTTATGTGTTCTAAAACGTATTATCTCAGGTTCTGCAGAAATTACTTTTAGACTATCTAATACTGTGTCTTTTCCATCAGGTTGTTTGATGTCAACATTTGTATTATCTGTCTTTTCTATTTCACCTACTCTTAGAACCTGCCCTAGATTAATTCCATTAACAGCTTCTGGATTAAGGATATACAGAGTTTCTGGAGTAGTGTTATACGTTTTAGAAAGACTATAAACTGTATCTCCTTCTTTTACTTCATGTGTTTTGTACTCCTGATTATCAACAATAGGAATAGCTAAAATTTCTCCTTCACTAATTCCTTCTTTTGCTGTAGGATTAATTCTATAAATTGCTTCTGGAGTAGTATTATATCGCTTTGCGATTCTAAACACATTCTCTCCTTTAACAACTGTATGACTCTTATATTGCTGGGCATAAGTAACTGTGGCACATACCAACAGTAATACCAAGAATAACAAAATTTTCTTCATTCAATTTCCTTTTAAATTACAAAACCTTACAGTCTTATACTTAACAATTATTCCCATTCAATAGTTGCAGGCGGTTTTGAACTAATATCATATACTACTCTATTAACGCCTTTTACCTTATTTATTATTGCATTAGAAGTTTTTTGTAAAAACTCATATGGTAGATTTACCCAGTCAGCTGTCATTCCATCTGTACTTTCTACCGCTCTAAGTGCAACACAATTTTCGTATGTACGCTCATCTCCCATAACTCCAACACTCTGTACTGGCAATAAAATTGCCCCAGCTTGCCATACTTTGTTATACAAACCATTTTCTTTCAATCCATTTATGAAGATTGCATCAACTTCTTGCAAAATACTAACTTTTTCTGAAGTAATATCTCCCAATATACGAATTGCAAGTCCAGGCCCAGGAAAAGGATGTCTTCCTAATAACTCTGGATCTAATCCCATAGAAGCTCCAACTCTACGCACTTCATCTTTAAACAACATACGTAATGGCTCTACCACTTTCAATTTCATAAAATCTGGCAATCCTCCAACATTATGATGAGATTTAATAGTTACAGATGGTCCATTTACCGATACTGATTCTATAACATCAGGATAAATTGTACCTTGTCCTAACCATTTCGCATCTTCAATCTTATGAGATTCGTCATCAAAAACCTCTATAAAGACACGGCCAATTATTTTTCTTTTCCCTTCTGGGTCACTTTCTCCTGACAAGGCATCCAAAAAACGTGCCGAAGCATCTACTCCTTTTACGTTAAGCCCCATACCTTCATACTGTTTTAGAACAGAAGAAAATTCATCTTTGCGTAATAATCCGTTATTTACAAAAATACAATGCAGGTTACTTCCTATAGCTCTATGCAGTAATACGGCTGCTACGGTAGAATCTACTCCTCCACTCAACCCTAAAACTACTTTGTCACTTCCTATTTTTTCTTTTAACTCAGCAACAGTAGTGTCTACAAAAGAATCCGGAGTCCACTCTGCTTTGACACCAGCTATTTTTATTAAGAAATTATCAAGTAATTGTTTACCATCTGTAGAATGATATACTTCTGGGTGAAACTGAATAGCATACGTATCTTCTCCTTCTATTTTATATGAAGCATTTGTAACGTCATGGGTACTTGCCAATAACACTGCTCCTGTAGGAAGCTCTTTTATTGTATCACTATGACTCATCCATACTTGAGAACCTGTTATAATGTTTTCAAAAAATTGTTCTCCTTCTTTTACAAACGAAAGATTAGCTCTACCATACTCACGTGTATTGGACGGAGCTACTTCACCTCCACTAAAATGAGCTAAGTATTGTGCTCCATAGCAAATTGCTAAAAGTGGCATTTTACCTCTGATATCTGATAGATCCGGATGCGGAGCATCTTCTGCACGTACCGAAAAAGGTGAACCCGACAGAATAACAGCTTTAAAATTTGATAAATTATCTGGTAATTTGTTATAAGGATGAATCTCGCAATAGATATTTAATTCTCTAACTCTTCTGGCAATTAGCTGGGTATATTGCGACCCAAAGTCTAAAATAAGTACATTGTTGTTTTGCATAGGCAAAAATAAAATTAAATTGATAACCCTGAAATCCTAAATAAGATAATTTTCAACAGAAAGGACATATTTTTTATTTGAAAAGAAATATGCTCATTCTTACCTCCTTTTAAATACAGTTTTAACAAAACAATTTAGTTTTCTAAAAACTTAAAGTTAATTATTAATACAATTCAAATTTTAATTATTTAAAATCAACTAATCGAAAGAAAATCACCATCGATCGATATTGAATTCTACCTGATCGAAACCTTAACTCTTTGCGATTTTGATTGAGCTACTTTTATTTCAATAACAACAATAATTAAAATCATGAAGACTTTAAAGCTTAACTTAAATCCTATCTTTCTATTTCTTTTAACCATTATCATGAACGCTAACATTTACGCTAATGAATCGTTATTGGTTTTGGATATTTTTGAATCAATGTATCACGATCAATATGATCTTTATATCCCGAATAAGGTTGATAACAAAAAACCTCCTCTCTATATAATTTTACCTGGCGGGGTTGATGAAAAATATATCAGTTTTAGAGATAGCCTAATTGTACCTGGACTAAAAGATCATCAAGGAATTATTTTCAGCCCAAAAATCTCCTGGAAAAAACCGGATGAAAAATTATTAGAAAATATTATTACAGATTTTATATCTACTGCGATAAAGGCCTATTCTATTGATCAGAATAAGATCACCTTAATTGGTTATAGTAATGGAGCTATACAGGCTACCAAATTAGCAGAACAAAAAGGATACTTGTTTTCTACGGTAGTATTAATGGTTTCTAACTTTAATATTACTAAAAAAATAGAGACTCCAATATTTATCATACATGGTACCACGGATCGATATTTTTCTTTAAAAAAAGCAAACAAAGCCTATACACTTGCTAAAAAAATTGGGTGCAATGTTACATTTCTTAAAGCAGAAGGAAAAAATGATACGCCTCCCTCTCAATACAAAAACGAATTAAGAGAATTAACTCGATGGTTAGAAAATAATATATGGTGATTTCTTTTAATCTAGAGAACCAAAAAACACAAATATCACAAAACCAGTCAACTAAACAAAACAACCATTCATCTATACTTTATATAAACCTGATCGATAAATGACCAAAATAAATTCATTTCAAAGCTATTTTTGAACAACCAACTCTTAAAACCCAAAATCATGAAAGCACAAAAACAACTATCAAATGTATTTTACCAATTCTTAATCATTACTGTCATCGTAATAAGTAATACTACAACTATACTAGGACAAAATACATTACAAAGTCGTATCACACTAGTTGATAGCACAATAACATACTCATTAAATAGGACGGATTCTTTATTCGTGAAACAAAAACAATCAAACAATCAAGTATCAAGTTTTTATAAAACTCCGTTGGAATTAACACAAGAAAAAAATAGTACGCTAAGGAAAAAGTTCAGAGAAACTAAAAACTGGTCCAAAAGTATTATATGGAATAGTTCTCCTAACTGGATAAGAAGGTTGTTTTCCTAAAATTAAAAATACAATCCCTAAGCAAATTAAAATACTTAGCTAAGTAATATAAACTCAAGTTTAGATTTTCTAAACCTATAATGTAATAATTGAAAATTCACCTCCTAATGGATCAAGATATTTTATCAACTCAGGAATCAACTCCTGGCCATACTCTAAATACATTTCAGAAAAATTCGTAGTACGCTCCTGCAAACTCTGATTAGGAAACAACTCATTCTGTATTATAGTCAATCTTTTAACCTGATCACCTAGTTTTCTTCTTTGTGCTTTAAGCAACCTTTTTTCTAGAACATCCAGGCCTTTAAGCTGTCTTACTTCTTGAGCTTTTACAGCATTTAGAAAAGTAACATCTGTTTGTTCTGCTAATTCATACATCTCTTTAAATTGTTCAATAAGATGTTTTCGTTGCGGATCAAAATTAATATCGATATTCGAAATTTGCCTTACTTTACGATTGATCAACTCATGTTGTTTTAGGAATAGCTCTTTATCCGAAACATTTAATTTCTTTACTTTTTCAGCTTGTTTTTGACTTTTCAACAGTACTGAGTTACGAAGTAATAACATAGGAAAAGGTACATCTACCTCTTCAAAATAATCTTTTAACTCTAACCAATAAGCAAGTTCTCCTCCTCCACCTATATAACAAAGGTTAGGTAAAATCACCTCTTGATATAATGGTCGCATCATTACATTTGGACTAAATCTCTCCGGTTCCTCGTTTAAATGTTTTATAATCTCATCTTTACTCCAAGAAATATCCGTTTCGTTTACAAAATAAACACCTTCTTTCTCTACAATTCTTTCTCGTAATCCTTCAGATAAGTAAAATAGATTGATCTCACGAGGGTTTACTTGCACTTTATATCCTTCTTTATCTAATTTTTCTGCTTTAGGAGTTACCGTATGATACGAAACCTGCTCTTCAAGCTCTCTTTTCATATAAGGAATAAAAAGATGTTTTAACCCTTTATCATTGGCATCAATAATAACTAAACCATAAGTAGTAAAAAGTTCATTAGCCAAATATCGAGTCGCATCTGCAAGGTTATCATGTTTTAAGTATGCTTCGCTAAAAAGTGATTTTAAGTATTCTGCATTGTGACCCGTACCTATTTCTGAAGAAAAAATGTCAAAAACTTTATCTAAACCTTTAGTATTCATTACTCCTACCGCTCCTCCATCAGCTCGATTCCACTGAACTTTTTTCCCAAAGAGGTTAAAGTAATTTATTTCATCAAAATCATGATCTTCTGTAGCCATCCAATAAATAGGTACAAAATTATATTCTGGATATCTCTCTTTTAAAACCGTAGTTAGATTAATTGTAGAGACAATTTTATATAAAAAGTATAAAGGCCCCGTAAATAAATTCAATTGATGTCCCGTAGTTACTGTAAAAGTTTTGGTATCTGATAATAGCTCAATATTTTGTTGAGTAACTTCAGAAACATTGATATTACTATATTGATTTTTTAAAGCATCAACCAAAACACCTCGCGCTTCATCAGAAAAAGACTGCTTTTTCTCTTCTATTTGATCTTTAAAATTATCTAATTTCGGAAATCGATTATAGAATTGTTGTAATTCAGTTTTTTCGTCTAAATAATCACAGATAAATGTAGAAAAGTAATTCGCATCTCTAAACGGAATACAGTCACTAGGCATATAATAAATTTTTAAGTTGCTAAATATACGGCAGATTGTAATTTGATCTGTCTTTTTATATTTTTTTTAATACTGAGGTCGGATAATATTTCATCAATACCCAAAATTTATAAATATGGGGTATTCTAAATCCTAAATTTTAGTTAATGCGAATTATATCCTAAATTTAACTCGGTATTTTACCTTTCTAAACTCAATCACTTAACAAAACTCTGATTTAAGAATCTAACTTTAAGGCCGTATCAATTAACACATATGACCTATAACCTTTACTTGAATGAAAAAAATAATCTTCGCGCTTTTTGTCGCAACGACGTTATTATCTTACGCTCAAACTCAATTAAAATCTCCTGCTGAATTTCTGGGCTATGAAATTGGAGATCAATTTACTCGTCATGCTGATGTTGTAAATTATTTTAACCACGTAGCTGATAATTCTAATATGGTTACTTATCATACGTATGGAAAAACAA
Organism: Aquimarina callyspongiae; assembly: GCF_034322225.1. Classification (NCBI taxonomy): domain Bacteria; kingdom Pseudomonadati; phylum Bacteroidota; class Flavobacteriia; order Flavobacteriales; family Flavobacteriaceae; genus Aquimarina; species Aquimarina callyspongiae. Next base: position 117,039 of record NZ_JAXLPA010000001.1, read on the forward strand.
ATGAACGCCGACCACTAACATATGCTATAGTTTCTAGTGAGGATAACATAAGAAATATTGAAAGTATACGATTAGACAATCTTAAAAATATAGGAGTAGTAGATGGTAGTGCTAATCCTCAAAAAGCGATTGTTTGGTTAAGTTATAATGTACACGGTAATGAAGCCTCAAGTACAGAAGCTGCTATGCAAACAATATATGAATTAATTACCAAAAAAAGTGACTGGTTGCAAAACACAGTGGTGATTATAGATCCTTGTATCAACCCTGATGGTCGTGACCGCTATGCAAACTGGTATAATCAAGTAAAAGCGACTCCTTACAATATTGATCAAAGTGCAACAGAACATAATGAACCGTGGCCTGGAGGAAGACCTAATCATTACCTATTTGATCTCAATAGAGATTGGGCGTGGGCCACTCAAGTAGAATCTGCACAACGCTTAAAAATTTACAATACCTGGATGCCACACGTTCATGTTGATTTTCATGAACAAGGTATAAACGAACCGTACTATTTTGCTCCGGCGGCAGAACCATTCCATGAGATTATCACACCTTGGCAACGTGATTTTCAAACACAAATCGGTAAAAATCATGCTCGTTATTTTGATGCTGAAGGTTGGTTGTTCTTTACCAGAGAGCGTTTTGATTTATTATACCCAAGTTATGGAGATACTTATCCTACATTTATGGGTGCCATAGGAATGACTTATGAGCAAGCTGGTCATGGACGAGCAGGATTAGGAATACAAACAGATGAAGGATATGTACTGACCTTAAAAGATCGTGCTCTTCATCATACTACCACAGGATTATCGACAGTAGAGATATCTTCAAAAAATGCAGAAAAACTGAACGCTGAGTTTAAAAAATTCTTTAATAATGATAATCTAAAATATAAGAGTTATGTACTCAATGGTAGTGCCGATAATATGGAGGCACTAATCAACCTTCTAGATAAGCATGATATCAAATATGGTTATACCAATGCAGCTAAAGTTTCTGGATTTGATTTTAGAGCTAATAAACAAGGAAGCATTAATGCAAATGGAGCTTTAGTAGTAAGTACCAATCAACCAAAAGGTAAAATGGTTAAAGTATTATTTGAACCCGATGCAAAATTAAGTGATCCTCTTACATATGATATCACCGCTTGGAGTGTTCCTCATGCATACGGATTAGAAGCTATTGCCACCACATCTTTAATTCCTGCAAATGGAAACAAAAAATCAAACACCATAAACAACACCTCCAATCCTTCAGGAGCAGGATATATTTCTAAATGGAATAGTCTTGATGATGCCGCTTTTATGGCTGATCTATTAAAAAACGATATCAAAGTTCGTTTTAGTGAAAAGGATTTTTCGAATGGTTCGCAAAACTTTAAAAAAGGGAGTTTAATAATCACAAAAAGTGATAATCGAACAATCAAAAACTATGATAAGATTGTAATTGAAATCGCTAACAAGCATAAAAGAAAGTTACATACTGCACCAAGTAGTTTTGCTACCAGTGGTGTTGACTTTGGTTCTCCAGATGTAAAACTAATCAACAATCAAAGAATCGCAGTCTTAAAAGGTAATTATACTTCATCACTAAGCTATGGAGAAATTTGGTATTTCTTTGAGCAACAATTAAAATTTCCAATAACTTCTATAGATACTGATTATTTTAAAAGAACTGATCTTGACAAATACGATGTGTTAATCATGCCTAATGGGTATTACAATGGATATCTTGATAAAGGTGCTCTTGAGAAATTAACCAAATGGATTCGCAACGGTGGAAAAGTTATCGCCTTAGCTAATGCTGTAAATGCTTTTTCAGGAAAAGACGGTTTTGATCTAAAAACTAACAAACCTGACGAGGAGGAAAAAGATTCTATAGGCAATTTAATCCCATATGATCAACGAGAACGAACTAGTGTAAAAGATTTTATTACCGGAAGTATTTTTAAAACCAAAGTAGATACTTCGCATCCAATGGCATTTGGATATAGTGATTCTTATTTCAGTTTAAAACTAGGTAGTAGTTCTTATAAATTTTTACAAGACGGATATAATATTGCATACATCAAAAATCCAACTAGCGTATCCGGTTTTGCCGGAGAAGACGCTTTAAAAAGCCTTAACAATTCCTTGGTTTTTGGTGAAGCAAGATTAGGTAGTGGAAGCGTTATTTATATGGTTGACAATCCATTATTCAGATCTTTCTGGGAAAATGGAAAGTTATTCTTTGTCAATGCCATATTCTTTGTCAATAATAATAAGTTTAGGATTTAAAAATAATTTCATGAATACACATCACATCCCAAAAAAACTTGCCGTAATAGCACTATTTTCTGTTGTTTTATTAGCGAGTTGTAACAAAAAGAAAGAAACCGTGGAAACGACGACTACTGATTCAGAAGAGATAACCAATGTTTTATTAGAAACCTGGACTGGTCCTTATGGAGGAACACCTGCTTTTGATAAAATGAAAGTAGAAGATATTAAATCTGCTCTGGAGACAGGAATGGAATTAAATTTAAAAGAGATTGAAGTGATTGCTAATAGTTCTGATGCTCCCACTTTTGAGAATACCATAATAGCTATGGAAAAATCTGGGCAAGAACTAAACAGGGTATTTACATATTATGGTATTTTAAGTAGTAATATATCATCTCCTGAATTTAGAGAAATTCAAAAAGAAATGGCACCGAAATTATCAGAATTTCAATCCAAAATATCTCAAAATTCAAAATTATTTAATCGCATCAAAACGGTTTACGAGAACTCTTTAAAAACTCCTTTAGAAACAGATCAACAGCGTGTAGTGCAATTAACCTATGAAGGCTTTGCTATGAATGGAGCTGAGTTAGATGAAGAAAAGAAGAAACGTTACGCAGCAATTAATAAAGAGCTTTCTCAATTATATACTAGTTTTTCTAACAACGTATTGGCTGATGAAGAAGGATATGTTACTTACTTAACAAAAGATCAATTAGGAGGCCTATCAGAGCCATTGATTAAAGCCTATGCAAAAGCTTCAAAAGATAAAGGGCAAGAGGGTAAGTATGCAGTTACTAATTCTAGATCTTCTATGGATCCTTTCCTTACCTATTCTACTGATCGCTCATTACGCGAAAAAGTTTGGAAAAATTACTACTCTCGTGGTGATAATGGAGATGAAAAAGATAACAATGAGAACATTGCTAAAATCTTAAAACTACGTAAAGAACGAGTAAGTCTATTAGGCCACGATAATTTTGCTGATTGGCGTTTACAAAATCGTATGGCAAAAAACCCAGAAAATGCAATGAAGCTTATGAATGCTGTTTGGCCTGCTGCAATTGCTAGAGTAAAAGAAGAAGTTGTGGATATGCAAGCTGTAGCTGATGCCAATGGAGACAACATAACCATTGAACCTTGGGATTATCGTTATTATGCAGAAAAAGTAAGAAAGAAAAAATATGATCTTGACTCTGATGAAGTAAAACAGTATCTGCAATTAGACAAACTTACAGAAGCTATGTTTTTTGTCGCTGGCGAATTGTTTAATTACAAATTTACACCAGTAGAAGAAGGAAAAGTACCTGTATTTCATCCAGATGTTAAAGTATGGGAAGTAAATGACAAATCAACAGGAGAACATATTGGGTTATGGTATTTAGATCCTTTTGCCAGAGTTGGTAAGCGATCAGGAGCCTGGGCAACTACTTATAGAAGTCACACTACTTTTGATGGTAAAAAAACAGTTTTAGGATCTAACAATTCTAATTTTGTAAAACCCGCTCCGGGAGAACCTGTTTTAGTATCCTGGGATGATGCCACTACCTTCTTCCATGAATTTGGTCACGCATTACATTTCTTTTCCTCTGAAGTTCGATACCCAACTCTTAATGGTGGTGTAAGAGACTATACAGAGTTTCAATCTCAACTATTAGAACGTTGGTTATCCACCGATAAAGTGATCAATAATTATCTTACTCATAATAAAACAGGTGAGCCAATGCCAAAAGCATTAGTAGATAAAATCAAAAAAGCAGCAACTTTTAATCAGGGGTTTGCGACAACAGAATATCTTGCTTCTGCTCTAATGGATATGAAATTTCACCTGGCTGATCCTACAAATATTGATGTAGATGCATTTGAAAGAGAAACTTTAACCGAGTTAAAAATGCCAAAAGAATTAGTAATGCGTCATCGCACACCTCATTTTGGTCATGTGTTTTCTGGTGAAGGATATGCTACTGCATACTATGGATATATGTGGGCTGATGTACTAACATCAGATGCAGCTGAAGCATTTGCAGAAGCTCCAGACGGGTTCTATGATAAAGAAGTAGCAGCAAAGCTTGTAAAATACTTATTTGCACCTCGCAATGCCATGGATCCTGCCGAAGCCTATCGTAAATTTAGAGGTCGTGATGCCAAGATTGAAGCATTAATGAAAGATCGAGGATTTCCGGTACCAAAAGAACAATAATCCTCATACAATACATCTCTTATTAAAAAAACAAGTTTAATAAGAGATGTATTGAATTATGAAAGCCATAAGAAATTGATCAAAATTAGCATCATCAATTTATATGAATGATCACATATATCTTAAACCGGAGAAAATCATCAAGACTATTGACCTGTTAGAAAAGCGGGTATCAGACCGGTTCCCGGATTCGAGTCTAAGAGAAATATGTCATCAATTCTTGGATACTGCCCAGCAGAGCAAACAAAACATCCAATGGATTTCTGCTCCTAATATACCTTTACGATTTTTCTCATATCTAATTATATTAATTGGTTTATGCGGACTAATATATAGTATTACTTTTATCGATATTAAGATCGAGAACACCACACTAGCTAATGTAGTTGCTGTATCAGAAGCTATATTTAATGATATTATATTATTGGGAGCCGCTATCTTTTTTCTGATATCTCTTGAATCGAGATTAAAAACCAGGCGCGCTCTTAAATCCCTGAATGATTTAAGAGTTATAGCTCATGTGATCGATATGCACCAATTAACAAAAGATCCTTATGTAAATGATCTACCTCAATTTGCTACAGAGAACTCTCCAAAACGTCCTCTGTCAAAGTTTGAGCTACAACGTTATTTAGACTATTGTTCAGAAGCTACAGCATTGATAGGTAAGGTTGCTGCTTTATATTCTCAAAGCTTACCTGATGAAGCAGTTGTAAGGGCTGTAAATGAAATTGAAATCTTAACCACAGGGCTAAGTAGAAAGATCTGGCAGAAACTTATCATTTTAAGCGAAACCGATACAAATAAAATAAAAACAAAAACTCAATAAATTTGTCAATCATGAAAACAATTAGATTTTTAATTCCGGTACTTCTTTTTGCAGGAATCGTAATGTCTTGTAAAAAAGATACTCCTGTAGCTTCAGAAGTTATCGAGAAAAAAGAATTCAAAGTAGATTTTGAAAAATTTACCTTAGATAATGGTTTACAGGTCGTCTTCCACATTGATCGATCTGATCCAGTAGTAGCTGTAGCACTAACCGCACATGTTGGTTCTGCAAGAGAAAAAGAAGGAAGAACAGGTTTTGCTCATTTATTTGAACATTTATTATTTCTAGAATCAGAGAATCTGGGAAAAGGTGGATTAGATAAAATGAGTGCTCGTATTGGAGGTTCAGGAGCCAACGGCTCTACAAGTCGTGATCGTACTAATTATTATCAAACTGTACCCAAAGATGCCTTAGAAAAAATGATCTGGGCAGAAGCAGATAAACTTGGTTTTTTTATAAACACCGTTACAGATCCCGTTCTAGCTAAAGAGAAACAGGTAGTAAAAAATGAAAAACGTCAGAGTGTAGACAATCGCCCATATGGACACGTAAATTACGTAATTGGTAAAAATCTTTATCCTGCTGATCATCCTTATAACTGGCAAGTGATAGGATCACTTGAAGATCTTCAAAATGCTACCCTACAAGATGTAAAAGATTTCTATAATCGTTGGTATGTACCTAATAATGTAACTTTAACTATTGCTGGAGATTTTGATCAGAATCAAGCAAAAGCATGGGTTCACAAATACTTTGATGAGATTAAACGCGGAGAAGATATTTCACCATTAGAAAAAAGACCTGTAGCTTTATCTGAGACTAAAAAATTATACTATGAAGATAATTTTGCTCGTCTTCCGCAATTAACAATAACCTGGCCAACTGTTCCTGTTTATCATCCTGATTCTTATCCATTAGAGGTATTGAGTAGTTATTTATCTGAAGGAAAGAAAGCACCTTTTAACAAGGTATTGGTAGAAGAAAAACAACTTACTCCTGATGTAACAATGTTCAATTTTGGATCAGAATTAGCTGGTGAGTATCGCTTAATTATCCGTGGATTCGAAAAAACTAATCTAAATGATATTGATACTGCCATTACTGAAGCTTTTGCAAAATTTGAAGCCGAAGGTATATCACAAAAAGATCTGGATCGCATAAAAGCAGGACAGGAAACTGATTTTTATAATGGATTATCCAGCGTTCTTGGTAAAGGATTTCAATTAGCGCAATATGAAATTTTTGCAGGAGATCCTGGATTTATAAATCAGGATGTAAAAAATATACTTGCTGTAACTGCCGAAGATGTTAAGCGCGTTTATAACAAATATATTAAAGGAAAACATGTAATAGCTACTAGCTTTGTACCTATTGGGCAAACTGATTTGGTTCTAAAAGACTCTAAACTTGCCGAAGTAGCAGAAGAAAAAATTGTTGAAGGTGCAGAAGAATCTTTTGATGCCAGTATTGCTGCAGAATACACAAAAACTCCTTCTAGCTTTGATAGAGCCATAGAACCTTCTTATGGAGAAAGCCCTGCTGTAAACGTTCCAGAAGTTTGGGAAGACAAATTATCATCAGGAATCGAAGTTTATGGTATTCAAAATGATGAAGTACCATTAGTACAGTTTCGTATTAATATTAGAGCAGGCTTATTATTAGAAAAGACCGATAAAGTGGGAGTTTCTAATATATTAGGGCAATTAATGACAAAAGGTACTAAGAATAAAACAACAGAAGAGCTTGAAAATGCTATTGAAAGCCTGGGAGCTTCTGTCAATATCTTTGCAGGAGATGAAAATATCGTTATTACTGGTAGTACCTTATCAAAAAACTATGACAAAACATTGGCTTTGGTTCAGGAAATAATCCTTGAACCAAGATGGGATGCTAAGGAGTTTGATCTTATCAAACAAAGTACAATAAGTCGTATTCAGCAGCAAAAAGCGAGTCCTAGAAGCATTGCTGCCAACCAATATGCAAAACTTATATATGGTGAAAATCATATTCTTTCTCACAATAATCTGGGAACTGAAGCTTCTGTTAACTCTATTACTTTAGATGACTTAAAACAATATTATGAAGCCAATATCGCTCCTAATATTACCAAAGTACATATCGTTGGAGATATTTCAAAAGAATCTGTAACAGCTTCTTTATCGAATCTTAACAATAACTGGACCTCTAAAGAAGTAAAGTTTCCATCTTTACCTGTTCTTAAAAAACCAGAACAGTCCAAAGTGTATTTTTATGATGTTCCTGATGCTAAGCAATCCCAATTACGTTTTGGATATCCTGCTGTAGCTGCTACTGATGCTGATTATTATCCTTTACAAATTATGAATTACCGATTAGGAGGTGGAGGGTTTGCTTCGCAATTCACTCAACAACTTCGTGAAGGTAAAGGATATACTTATGGTATAGGATCTAGGTTTTCAGGAAGTTCTATTCCAGGAGCATTCACTATATCAAGTGGTGTTCGCTCTAATGTGACCTATGAATCATCTGATTTGGTTAAAGAAATTCTTCAAAATTATGGTAAAAACTATAATGAAGATGATCTAAAAATTACCAAAAGTGCTTTAATTAAAAGTAATGCTAGGGCTTTTGAAACTCCTAATTCAAAGATTAATATGTTGATGAATATTAGCACTTTTAAATATCCTAAAGATTATGTAACGCAACGCGAAAACATAGTTAATAATATGACTATAGATAATATTAAAAAGTTATCAGATCAATATTTAGATCCTAATAAAATGATCTACCTAGTTGTAGGAGATGCTAAAACTCAACTTAAAAAGCTAGAACAATTAGGTTTTGGCACACCTGTTTTACTTAATGAGAAAAATGAAAGCATAAAGGATTAAAAAAATATAATTACAATCCGAGTTTTATGAATAAAACTCGGATTGTAATTATTTTAACCCTATCATATTAAAACATTTGGAATTAATCACTTAATTACTCAATTTTATTGTTCTGTTTAAAATATTACTTGCCATTTTTTAAAGAATAAAAACTTTAAGTCATTATGAATAACCAGCTATCACATATCTTAAAAGAATGGGATGGGACTCATATTGATTATTTAAATAGTATTTATGACCAATATTATAAAGAACCTTCATTCTTTATAACATTAATTGAGATTACTTCTAATAATACTTCGCTTCAAACTTCTGCTACCTGGCTGATTAAACATCATTATGATCAGAAAAGGAATTTGCCTCAAAATCTAATCGATTTATTACTCAATACAAGCTTAACCTTAAAAGATTGGGAAGCAAAATTGCATATTTTACAATTACTTCCTAAAGTTTCTATAACCAAAGAAACCCTTAACATCATTGATCAATTTATTAGAAAATGCCTTAAAGATGATGTCAAATTCGTTAGAGCGTGGGCATTTCAAGGTTTTTATGAAGTTGTACAATTGATTCCTGAATACGAACAAGAATTAAGAATTTTGTGCGATATAGCCATGCAAACAGAAAGCGCTTCTGTTAAATCGAGAGTAAAAAAAGTGTTAACGATCTTAAATAAAAAAGTAAAGTAAACAGCTATGAATATTAATGATTATCTAGAAAGCATAACTGATTCTGAACGAAGACAAGATTGTAAAACCTTAATAGAAATTATGCAAAGAATCTCTAATGAAGACCCAAAAATGTGGCGTAATGATATTGTTGGGTTTGATAGTTATCATTATGTATATGATAGCGGCACAGAAGGAGATTGGTTGCTAACAGGTTTCTCTTCTTGATCCAAAAATATATCCATATATATTATGACAGGGTTTGATAACTATAATGACCTACTGTCGCAATTAGGAAAACACAAGACCGGAAAATCTTGTTTATACGTTAATCAGCTTTCAGATATAAACATAAATATCTTAGAACAGCTAATCACTGATTCCTATACTTATACAATAAAAAAATACAAATAATCTAAAGAGTTTAACAAGATAACTATAGAAAGAATGTAGAAATAGAACCATGGAGAAAAAAGCTGAAGGTAATGACGGTAGAGTTATTTAAATTCACTTTAAAAACCTTGAAAAAAGTGCCTTAAAAAGAGCTTTAATTTTTAAATCAATTTTTTATTCTCCTTTTTACTAATAACCTTATTAAAAAAGTAATTTCTAATTATCAAATCATCTTGTATTGCTTAAGATTGATCATAATTCAATAAAAACAAAGGTTTTTGTCTTCTCTATATTACCAAATTGTTAATATTTATCACTTCCTTAACAAATTCAACATCGCACAAATCACATTAAATCCACAAATAACCAACAAAAATCTCTTTTTTTTAACAAATAAACACCTCTTAATTCTCTCTTCTCTTCTATTAATTATCATTATTCAATTTTGAGTTCCCAAAAGCTTTCGTTACTAACCAAATTCTTTAAAATAACTTTAAGATTTCGCACCTTTTTTTTGAATACATTTGCCGCGAATTTAGAATAAAAAAGGGGTTCTCTTTTTATAATTAGAGTTAGCCAAAAACGATATACAAAGAGCCCTTAATCATTAAAAGAGGAAGTATTATACTTCCTCTTTTTTGTTTTAGATATATTCGATTTCTATCAGAATGCTTATATTTATTTAGCAAACTTTTATTGACACTCAAAAACTACTCAAAATGATCAAAAAAAGTAATTATATCTTATTCGTGATAATTTTCTTGTTTGGTTTATTTAATATAAGCGCTCAGGATAATAAATATAAAGAGTTTGATTTCTGGATTGGAGAATGGGACGTTTATAAACGTGGCACCGATTCTATAGTTGGTCAAAGCAAAATAGAAAGTATTGTTGACGGTAAGGTTATTAAAGAAACCTATCACTCTACTACTTCAAAATATAACGGGACCAGCTTGAACAAATACAATCCAAGAACAAATCAATGGGAACAATTTTGGGTAGATAATAGTGGATTAACATTACATATCAAGGGAAATCTTGAAAATGGTATAATGATTCTACAAAACAAGGTTACTAATCAGAAAGGAGTAAGTGTTTGGAACAAAATAAAGTGGCAAAAAACACAAAATAATACCGTTAGACAAACCTGGTATCAAAGTACTAACAAAGGTCAGGATTGGACAACTGTATTTGACGGAGAGTATCGAAAAAAGAAACAATAGATATCTAAAAAACGATCTAGATCAATAAAAAGAAGCTTGCTTAAAATTTTAAGCAAGCTTCTTTTTATATAGTATTTACAATTTTTAGATTACCTCTCCATAAAGATCAAAATCCTCAGCTTCATATATCTTTACTGTAGCAAATTCGCCAGTTTTTAAATAAAACTTAGAAGCATCTATTAATACTTCATTATCCACATCTGGCGAGTCAAATTCTGTTCTACCAACAAAATATTGTCCTTCTTTGCGATCAATAACCACTTTAAATTCTTGACCTATTTTTTGTTGATTCAACTCCCATGAAATTTGAGATTGAATTTCCATAATCTCATTGGCTCGTTCTATTTTAACCTCTTCAGGAACATCATCTTCTAAATTATAAGCATGGGTATTTTCCTCATGAGAATATGTAAAACACCCTAATCGTTCAAACCTCATTTCTCTCACCCATTCTCTAAGTGTTTCATAATCTTCCTGAGTTTCTCCCGGATATCCAACAATTAGAGTTGTACGAATAGTCATTTCAGGAACAGCTTCTCTAAACTCTTTAAGCAGTTTTGTTGTTTTTTTCTTTGTTGTTCCTCTACGCATTGATTTAAGAACTGGATCTGCAATATGCTGTAACGGAATATCAATATAATTACAAACCTTAGGTTCCTGACGCATTATTTCCAGCACATCCATTGGAAAACCTGTCGGAAAAGCATAATGTAATCGTATCCATTCTATACCTTCAACTTTTACCAATTCTCTTAATAAACCTGCTAATTTTCTTTCTTTATAGAGGTCAAGACCATAATAAGTAAGATCCTGAGCAATCAGTATTAGCTCTTTAACACCATCTGCAGCCAGTTTTTCTGCTTCAACAACTAATTCTTCTATCGGTGTTGATTTATGTTTACCTCTCATTAAAGGAATAGCGCAAAATGAACAAGGACGGTCGCAACCTTCTGCTATCTTAAGGTATGCATAATTCTTAGGAGTCGTTGTTAATCGCTCTCCTATTAACTCATGTTTATAATCTGCTCCTAATGCTTTTAATAACCCAGGCAATTCTGTAGTTCCAAAGTACTGATCTACATCAGGAATTTCCTTTTGTAAATCTGGCTTATATCGTTCTGATAAACATCCCGTTACAAAAACCTTATCTACTACCCCATCATCCTTTTTTTGCACATACTCTAAAATAGTATTTACAGATTCTTCTTTGGCATTAGCAATAAAACCACAGGTATTAATCACTACAATATTCCCTTCTTCTTCATGAACTACCTCTTTGTTATTAGCTTTAAGTTGTCCCATCAGTACTTCACTATCGTACACATTTTTACTACAACCTAAAGTAACTACGTTAATTTTATTCTTTTTTAAAGTCTTCGTTCTCATATCTTTCTGATAAATCTACCTGGTATTATACAGGGCGTGCAAAGATACAATGAATAACCAAAATCCAGCATATAAATATCAATATCTCTTATTATTAAAAAATTCTAGCAGATTAAACCTTTTGCATATTGTAGAGTCCAAACCTACAACATCTTCTTACTTATGAAAAACAAACTACCATTCTCTTTACTCATCTTAATAATTGGTATTTCTCTTTCTTGTTCTGATGAGGCATCTGATGTTAACGAAGATATTACAGAACCTGGGATTAGTACGCTATACTTCCCTCCAACAGACTCTGATACCTGGGAAACACAATCTGTTACAGAATTAGATTGGGATATTGATTCAGAACAACCTTTATATGATTTTCTTGAAGAAAAAGGCACAAAGGCTTTTATCATTCTTAAAAACGGTAAAATTGTTATCGAGAAATATTTTAATGGAGCTACAATATCTGATAATCATCCCTGGTATTCTGCAGGAAAAACGCTTACTGCTTTCACTACAGGAATAGCTCAGCAAGAAGGATTCTTAGATATCAATAATCCCTCTGCTATTTATTTGGGTAATGATTGGGCTAATATTACTCCTGATCAGGAAACCACTATCACAGTTCGTAATCATCTTACTATGACGACGGGATTGGATTATAATGTTCTCAATCAAAATTGCACAGATTTTGAATGCTTAACCTATTTAAATTCATCAGGAAGCTTTTGGTATTATCATAATGCTACTTATACACTTTTAACCAATATTATCACTGAAGCCGTTCAAATGGATTACAATACATACTTTGAATCTAAATTAAAGTCTAAAATAGGTATGAATGGCTCCTGGATCCAGCTTGGATTTGCTAATATTTATTACAGTACAGCTAGAAGCATGGCACGTTTTGGGCTACTAAACCTAAATAAAGGAATCTGGAATACAACAGAAATTATGACAGATCAGGATTATTTTAATGAAATGACTTCATCTTCTCAAAATCTAAACCCAGCTTATGGATATTTATGGTGGCTTAATGGTACAACTAATTTTAGAGCACCTGCATTCGAAATTGAATTTGAAGGAGAATTGATGCCAGATGCGCCAGATGATTTAATTGCTGGTCTGGGCAAAAACGATCAGAAATTATATGTAATTCCTAGCCAAAACCTCGTCATTGTTAGAATGGGAAATGATACTGGAGAGGCATTATTAGGCCCCTCCAGCTTTGATAATGAATTATGGAAAAAGATCAACTTATTGATCAATTAGCATATTTTTTAGGTGCTTTTCTCTCTTTAGATAATTGCTCATACCAATATCCGAACTGCAGTAACTTATCTTCTGAGAAAGGTTTATAAATAAAGGTTAAACCCTTAGGCTCTCCATTATCTGTATACCCCATCGGCACAGTAAGCGCAGGGTATTTTGCAACAGCCGCATAACCTGCATGATAATTATTAATTGACAATATAGCGTCTAATTGATGCTCATCAATATGTGTATTAAAATAATTACGAGCTGTTTTTTCAAGGTTTTCTTTAATTTTATTCAATTCTTCCTCAGTGGTATTATCATTTACAATTCCTTCAAATAATTCCTGACCATAAGGTATTTTGTTTAAAGAGTCTATTCGATTAAAAGTGATAGCTTCTTCAATACTTTTAACAGGAATATCATTTCCTCCTTGAGTTTTTATATACTTTGGAAGGTCATTTTTCATATCAATATTAAGAATGCTCAAAAAACCAGGGAGAGGAGTTTGTTCCGGTTCAATTTCAACAATCTCAGCACCCGCTTTCTTTATTTTTTCAATCGCTATATTATATAATGAATCTTCAAGATATGCTTTTATAACTCCAAAACGTTTTTCTTTAAGTACCGAAGACTTAACAGAAGCTACAAAATCAATACCTGTTGCTACGGATGCACTATCATCTGCATCTTTTCCTATAAGAGCATTTAACAAAATAGCATTATCAATAACACTTTTGGTCATAGGCCCTGGCGTATCAAGTGTGCTAGAAATAGGCACAATTCCTGTTCTACTTAAAAGTCCAATGGTAGGTTTCAAGCCAACCACAGAGTTTTGACTGGACGGTGATAAAATCGAACCGCTTGTTTCTGTACCAATAGCAGCTACACAAAAATTTGCAGCTACGGTAGCTCCACTTCCCGAACTTGAACCTCCGCTCTCAAAAATCATTCTACCATAAGGATTCATTGTTTGCCCTCCTACGGCACTATACCCTACAGGGCAACCAGAACACAAAAAATACGCCCATTCACTTAGATTTGCTTTCCCTAATATCAAAGCCTTTTTCTCTAATAGTCGTTTTGTAATAAAAGCATTTCCGGTTCTGTTATTCTGTAATATTATTGTTCCAGCCGTAGTAGCCATATCCTCTGTGTTAACATTATCCTTAAGCATTATTGGCATCCCAAAAACAGAGTGAACATCAATTGTATTTTTATCTACTTTATCCAGCTCTCTGGCTTGTTTCACAACATTAGGGTTTAATGCTATTACAGAGTTAAGTGATATTGAATTGTCGCTTTCATATTTTCTAATCCTATATAGATAGAATAATGTCAATTCTTCATACGTAAGTTTCCCGTCTTTTACACTTTGCTGTAATGTAGGAATATCTTTTTCAAGAATAAGTGGTTTTAATTTTTGGTATTCATCTTCTGAGAAATAATCAAGTTCAGATTCTACTTCATACCATATCTCATTTTTATTTAGCACTTTAGAGTTCACCAACTTAAGGTGCATTCTAGCTTGTTCTAGCTCTTGAGTAGCGGCGAGATCACTGGTTTCATCATAAGGCTCCCAGGTTACTCTAGGCTGAACTTCCTTCTGCGAAATTGCCTGTTTCTCCTTTTTACAGGAAATGAATACTGAAATTATCGCTAAAACGATTAATACTTTTTTCATGTAATGTGAATTTGTGTTGTTTACAATTTCTGCTGAAAGTAAAAAAAAAGACCCTATGATAAGATCATAAGGTCTTTTTTAACTATTTTGTAACAGCTGTTATTTAAAGAATGAATCTACAAATTCAAACTTATTAAACACCTGAAGATCTTCTATACCTTCTCCTACTCCGATATATTTTACAGGTATCTGAAATTGATCACTTATACCTATTACCACACCTCCTTTTGCAGTTCCATCAAGTTTTGTAACCGCCAGAGAGTTTACTTCTGTCGCTGCTGTAAATTGTTTTGCCTGTTCAAAAGCATTCTGTCCTGTAGAGCCATCCAAAACTAGTAATACATCATGCGGAGCATCTCCTACTACCTTTTGCATAACACGTTTTACCTTAGTTAACTCATTCATTAAGTTTACTTTATTATGCAATCTTCCTGCAGTATCTATAATAATTACATCTGCATCCTGATTAACCCCTGATTGCAATGTATCAAAAGCTACAGAAGCCGGATCACTTCCCATCTCTTGCTTAACAATAGGAACATCAACTCTATCTGCCCATACCTGTAATTGATCTATAGCAGCAGCTCTAAATGTATCCGCCGCTCCAAGTACAACTTTTAAACCTTTCTTCTTAAATTGATATGCCAGTTTTCCAATAGTAGTGGTTTTTCCAACTCCGTTTACTCCAACAACCATTAGAACATACGGTTTTTTATCGGCAGGGACATCAAAATCGGTTGCCTCTCCAGAGTTAGTTTCGGATAGCAAACCTGCTATTTCCTCTCTTAGAATCTGATTAAGTTCTTCTGCACCCAGATATTTATCTCTGGCAACACGATCTTCGATCCTTTCTATAACCTTTATCGTTGTCTTAACACCTACATCACTAGATACAAGCACATCCTCAAGATCATCTAATAACTCATCATCTACTTTAGACTTACCAGCAACTGCTTTACTTAGTTTAGAAAAAAAACTGGTTTTAGATTTCTCTAACCCTTTATCCAGTGTTTCTTTTTTTTCTGAAGAAAATATTTTTTTAAAAAAGCTCATTTGTTATTCTCATTATTATACAATATCCAAAAAAAAGTATTCTTTTTGAAAACAGGATAAATATAAAAATAAAAGAGCCATTTCAATAGGATTGAAATGGCCTCTTTTAAAAATATTATATACGAATTACTTTTGTTTTAAAAAGTCATTTACCGCTTCTGGTGCCATAATAGACTCTACAAAAGTATAAGCTCCTGTTTTTGGAGATTTTACCATCTTTATGGCTTTAGTTAATCTCTTTGACCCTGTCTGTAACGATGCTACTGATTTCTTTGCCATGTCTTACTTATTTAATTTCTTTATGAACAGTCATTTTCTTAAGAACAGGGTTGAATTTCTTCAATTCCATTCTATCTGGAGTGTTCTTTTTATTTTTTGTTGTAATATATCTTGATGTACCTGGCTGACCAGAAGCTTTATGCTCTGTACATTCTAAGATTACTTGAACTCTATTGCCTTTCTTCGCCATTATAGTATATTTTTAAAAAAGGAGATTATTTAGTTAAAAAACCTTTTGCTCTTGCTTCTTTTAAAACAGCAGAGATTCCATTTTTGTTTATATTTTTTAAAGCTGCGGTAGATACTTTTAATGTTACCCAACGGTCTTCTTCCGGAATATAAAAACGCTTCTTTATTAAATTCGCATTGAATTTACGCTTTGTTTTATTCATTGCGTGAGAAACATTATTTCCCAC
Source organism: Aquimarina callyspongiae (assembly GCF_034322225.1). Taxonomy (NCBI): domain Bacteria; kingdom Pseudomonadati; phylum Bacteroidota; class Flavobacteriia; order Flavobacteriales; family Flavobacteriaceae; genus Aquimarina; species Aquimarina callyspongiae. The sequence continues at coordinate 133,555 of NZ_JAXLPA010000001.1, forward strand.
CATCGCTTTTTTACCTGTAAGCTCGCAAACTCTTGACATCTCTTCTTAATTTTGGTATTATTTCAAAACAGGGTGCAAATTAACGAATTATTTACCGAACCACCAATAATAGTTTTGTATTTTTTCTTCTTTTTTTTAGTTTTTAATTCATTCGTACTCAAAAATCAAAAACAGGGGTTTATACCTATTTCAAAAATACTGTGATACAATTACTTTTACACCAGTTAGTTTTCACAAAAGCGACTAACTACTTGATATGGGGTAATTAAGTAGTAAATAAAGCGAGCTGTATGTTATACGGCTCGCTTTTTTATATAACAACATCATTTCTAGTTATTTACCCAAATTATTTAAATTACACTAACCAACAAAATGATTAACACATGAAAAAATTACTCTTTTATTTATTATGTCTATCAATCCCTTTTAGTCTATATAATTGTAACAAAAATAAAAAATCAGAATCTGAAACCACAGATATCCAACCCGAAACTGAAATAATTGAAGTCTCAAGTTCTTCATATGCCCCTGTTCCTTTTCCTAAAGTAAATATCCCTGGTTTTAATTTCCCAGAAAAAGAAAAGATAATCGACTCTTGGATTGCAGAAAATGATTTAAATAAAATCTATAATCACGGCTGGGGAATATGGATAGGATTAACTCAAAAAACAAATGAAGTATATAAAAAGGATACTTTACGTGTATATGAAACCTGGAATACTCCTGAAGAAATAAAAATAAAACTCGGTTCTCAAAATAAGCTTAAAAGCACTCCAAGGATTCGTGCCACCATGGAAACCCCTACTCAGTTTCATAAGTTCCAGGTATTACCTGACACTAAAACGGTAGAAACTGTTTATTATGATCCTTCTGCGGCTAAGTATGCTATCGACAATAAAATATTTCTAAAAAGTGTACTAAATACGATGCAAAAAAAAGGTGACTCCGTACGTTTTCCTGATAAAGCAATCACCATTAAACCAACATATAAAATTATATCTAAAGATACTGCCATAGCTAATAACGGTATTTATCAAATGGAGGCCTGGAGAGGTGTTAACACTCCTGATACCATTCCTTTTCCCGAAAAAAAATGGAATGCCTGTGTATATGTTGACATCAATAACAATGCAACAGGGAATCCATCTATTGATAGAGGATGTAAAGGATCATTAAAGGATCACACCTATAATCTTAATGATTTTATTCATTTTGCTATCGATAAAGAAATGGCTGAGTATGTAAACAAACAAAAGGATGGCTATAATGCTAAAGCTGGTGATTATGCCATATTAGTAGGTATGCACGTTGCTACCAGAGAAACTACACGATGGACCTGGCAGACATTTTGGTGGAGTGCTGATCCTGATAACCCTAATTTTCCAAGTGATGGCTCCGTTGCCTCTGCAAGGCCAGATAAACTTACAGGTCCAGCAAGACATTATGCCATGTCCGTTGCTTATAGTATGGTATACCCTGCTCAACCATATTCTGGAGGAACAAGTACCGGGAAACCGATATACGCTTTTAACCCATTTTTAGAAGCTCCTTTTGATAGCAAAACATTAAATAATGGTGGTTCTGATAATTATGCAACTGTAAACGATAACGGAACTATCATAGAAAATAAAGTAGGAACCAGAACAAACTGCATGAGTTGCCACGCACATGCTAATTATTATAACGCAACCATTGGTGGTAAACCTGCTAAAAAGTTTGGTTACCTAGGAGACACCTATGTTGATATGAAAGCTCCTTATTTTGATGGCGTTGTAAAATTAGATTTTGCTTATTCAATTGGCGCAAGTATTATTGACGACACAAAATCATCATCTAACGATAAAGAAGAATACCAATAAGATATAAATCAAAAATAATAAAAAAACGACTACGCTATTCGTAGTCGTTTTTTTTGTACACATCTCTTGAGGTCTGTTTTCTAAGATTGAATATTAACATTTAATATCGTACCTTAGTTATTACCAATTTTTATAAATTATGATTCGAAGAATCAACAGAAAACTTATTAAGAAATATGATTTGGATATCGGAAGTGCATATTTCTATGAGAATTTTGTTGTAACCGAAATAAAAGAAGGTATAGTTATTAATTTTGAAAAAGCTGCCAAGCTTTTTCAGCTTGGTAAACAATACTACGGAAACAAAACTCCTTTTGTATATATTTCAAATAGAATACATTCTTACTCATTTGAACCTACGGCCCATTTTAAATCTACAGAGCTTTTTCCTAACTTAAAAGGTGTTGCCGTTGTAACTTATGATCCGGTTAAGAATAAAATAGCTGAGTTAGAGCAAGCATTTATAAATAAACCAACGAGTATTTTCTATAATCTTGAAGAAGCTATTGATTGGGTAGAACAACTTATCTCTCCTGATTAAACATATTTAGGATAGCATTTTTAACAACAGTTCACAGGATTTATTCACTGCTTTGTTTATTGTACGTTCTCTAAGATTGCCAAAAGAGTATTCTTCTGAAAAAACACCATCAGGGGTTGCTATTGCAATAAAAACAGTACCCACTTCTACATCTCCGTCTCCTTTTGTTGGCCCAGCATTACCTGTAGTAGCGATACCATAATCCGATTTAAATTTCTCTTTTACCGTCATAGCCATAGCCTCAGCAATCTGTATACTAGTAACCGTATATTCGTTTATTATATCCTTACTAATTCCTAAAATATCAATTTTAGATTGCGTTGCATAGGTAACTGCACCACCTTTAAAATACGATGATGCTCCAGGAATAGCAGTAAAAGATTGTGCTATTTTACCTCCTGTACAACTCTCTGCTACAGCAAGTGTTTTATTTTCTTTCACTAGAAGTTCACCTATTCTAGCTTCAATAGATGTATCATCTTCATAACCTACAATAATATCTCCTATAATCTTTTGAAGTTCTATTACCTTAGTTTTAATCGTATCTTCAAGAAGTTTTTTATCCGTACCTCTAGCAGAAAGGCGTAGTCTCACTTTTCCTAAATTTGGCAGATAGGCAAGTTTAATAAATGCCGGTAGACCATTCTCCCAATCTTCTATTTTTTCAGCTAAAACACTTTCTCCTAAACCATAAGTAAGAATGGTTTTATGTAAAATATAAGGTCTATCAAATCGTTTTTGTAATCCAGGAAGCACCTCATTCTTCATCAAACCTTTCATTTCATAAGGAACTCCAGGCATCGATACATATACTGTGTTTTCTTTCTCTAACCACATTCCAGGAGCTGTACCATATTGATTCATCAATACCTTTGATTTACTAGGCACTAAAGCTTGTTTTCTATTAACATCAGAAATTGGAGTACTTATATATTTTGCGAAAAGCTCTTCTACATGCTGTAGTACCTCATCGTTTTGCACTAGAGTATCATTAAAATATTCGCAAATAGTATGTTTTGTGATGTCATCTTTGGTAGGACCGAGACCTCCTGTTATCAATATGATATCTACTCTATTACTTGCTTCTTCCAGAGCATCAAGAATATGTTGCTTATCATCACGAATGGATGTAATTTGATGTACATCTACTCCTATCTTATTAAGCTCTTTACCAATAAATGCTGAATTAGAATCTATGATTTGACCTATGAGAATCTCATCGCCTATGGTAATAATCTCTGCAAGCATTCTATTGGAAATCGTCTTTCAAGTCCTGAATAGCTCCATTAACTGTAGTTACAATATGGCTCAAAACAGGTTGAATTTCTTCTTTTGCCTTATTAGTTTTAGACCAAGCTTCTACCTGTTTGATCTGCACCAACAAATCAATATCAAATAATTGTAGATTAGGTTTCATTTTATGAGCATATTGATATGCCATTTGCGGATTATCAGAATTTACAGCCTGAACCATACTATCAAGATCCGGCGGTATTTCTTCTAAAAAAGTCTGTACCAATACAGCTATAAATTCATCATCTCCACCAGATAATTCATTTACATTTTTTAAACTATACCCTTTGCTCATCTATTTTACTTTTATTGAAAAAAATTGTTGGTTGTCAATATATCCGGTCAAAATATCGTCTGGTTTTACAGCTCCAACACCTGCCGGTGTACCTGTAAAGATAATATCTCCTATCTTTAAAGTAAAATATTTTGACACATATTCTATTAATTCATTAATCTTCCAGAGCATAAGTTTAGTATTACCCTCTTGAACGATTTCTTTATTTTTCTCTAAACGAAAATCAATATTATCTACATCAGAAAAATTATCTTTTGACACCCAATTACCTATTACCGCTGCACCGTCAAAGGATTTTGCTTTTTCCCAAGGCAATCCTTTTGTTTTCAATTCACTTTGTAAATCTCTAGCTGTAAAATCTATTCCTAACCCAATTTCTTCATAATATTTATGAGCAAATTTTCTATCAATATGCTTCCCAACCTTTTTGATTTTTACCAATATTTCAACTTCATGATGTACATCATTTGAGAAATCCGGAATAAAAAATGGCTGTTTCTTTAATAAGATAGATGTATCAGGTTTTATAAAAACTACTGGATCTGTAGGTTTCTCGTTTTCTAACTCTTCAATATGATCTGTATAGTTACGTCCTATGCAAATAAGTTTCATTCACTCGGGGTATTAGGATGATTATAACTTTAGGCTATTATTTAATTTTCGAAGTCTTACAGCTGTAAGTACTTTCTTTGTATACAAAGGAAAATCTGCATTCTGAATCCATCCAAAATACCCAGGTTCATCTTCCATCACTTTTTCAACTTGCTTACCTTTATGTTTTCCAAAAGTAAATACTTCTTTGCCCTCTTTATCATAAGCAATAAACCCTGCAAAATCTGCAAATTGTTTTCTCGAACTAAACTCTGACAAAAATTTTGTATCATTTTCTAATTCGGGATATCTATCCAATTGAGCTTTTAAGACTTCATAAGTTGCATTTGTATCCGCTTCAGCAGAATGAGCATCTTCTAAATCTTTGTCACAATAAAATTTATATGCCGCAGATAATGTTCTTTTTTCCATCTTATGAAAAATAGTCTGCACATCAATTGCTACTGTATTTTTCATATCAAAATCCAACTCAGCTCTTAATAATTCTTCAGCTAATAAAGGAATATCAAACCGATTGGAGTTAAACCCTCCCAAATCACAGCCTTTAATCATTTCGCTCACTTTACTGGCTAATTGTTTAAAGGTAGGCTCATTTGCTACTTTTGCATCATCAATACCATGTACTTCAGTAGTTTCTGGCGGAATTGGCATCTCAGGATTAACCAACCAGGTTTTGCTTTCCTTATTACCGTTTGGAAATATTTTGAGAATAGAAATCTCGACTATACGATCTTTTGAAATATTTATACCGGTAGTTTCAAGATCGAAAAAACATATCGGCCTTTTTATATTAAGCTCCATAAATTGATTGTGTGATCCAAATATACTAGGTATTAATTACAAACTAAAATGATATATTATTTTAACATATATTAACTTTTATTAATCACTTTTACAAAAACATTATCTGCAAACTTTCTAGTAACTGTTTCGATAGTTTCATCAAATTGTATTCTAATTGATTTATCAAAGTCTCTGATTTCCAATACTTTAATTTCACTACTCAATGCCAGACCAATTGCAGAAACATATTTAAGAAAATTAACCGATCCATCGTTAACCGCAACTAACTGACATACATCTCCTTCTGACAAAGAAGATAATGTCACTTTGGGTAAAATTAAATATTCACCATCTGCATTCGGAATTATTTCCCCATGAGGGTCATTTTTAGGAAAATCCATAAAACGATCTAACTCATCTATTAACTTCTGAGACTTGATATGCTCTAATTGTTCTGCAACATCATGAACTTCATCCCAGGTAAAATTAAGATAGTTGCATAAAAATGTTTCCCATAATCTATGTTTTCGAATTAATCGAACAGCAATCCACCTTCCCTCTTCTGTAAGTTCTAATTTCCCATACTTTTCACTTACCACATAATTCTTTGTTTTAAGCTTCTTAATCATATTATTGGTAGAAGCTGGGGATACCTTTAGGTAATCTGCCAATTGATTATTCCCAACCTTGGCAGCATTATCCTCTATAAGCAACTGAAAAAGAGCCTTTAAATAGTCTTCTTCACTCTTTGTTAAATTATTCAAATTTAATTTGTTAGTCATAACTAACTTTTTTAGTTTTGCATCATTAATTAAACAAAATTACTAAACCTAATGAAATTAAGTAGAATCATCTTATTATCTTTTTTAATTTGTTTTAGCATTATAACAATAAATGCACAGCAAGAAGATGGAACGGGAACATTAAAAGGTATAGTTTATGATGATAATGGAGTAATTCCTTTTGCTAATATTTTTATTGAAGAAACATCTCTAGGAAGTTCAAGTGATGAAAACGGAGCTTTTACAATTGAAAACATCCCTGTTGGTGACTATAAAGTAGTAGCATCATTTACTGGTTACACTCCAATTAAAAAAAAGATATCTATTACAGCTGGAATAAATAAAACAAATCTTGTTATGTCTCAAGGCTCATCCCTTGACGAAGTCGTAATTACCGGAACGTTAAAAGCCGTAAGTCGATCAGAAAGCCCGGTTCCTGTTGAAATCTATTCTCCTACTTTTTTCAAAAAAAACCCAACTCCTAGTTTGTTTGAATCTCTACAAAATGTAAACGGAGTACGACCGCAATTAAACTGTAGTATATGCAATACCGGAGATATACATATTAATGGACTAGAAGGTCCTTATACATTAGTAATGATTGATGGAATGCCTATCGTTAGTGGACTATCAACTGTTTATGGATTATCAGGAATACCTAACTCATTAATTGATAGAATTGAAGTGGTAAAAGGACCTGCCTCATCACTATACGGGAGTGAAGCTGTTGGAGGATTAATTAATGTGATCACAAAAAATCCTAATGACGCTCCAGAAATAAGTACTGATGTCTTTGCCACAAGTTGGGGTGAAACCAATGTCGATTTTGGTTTTAAATCCAAAATAGGTAATGCTACAGCATTATTTGGTGTCAATTATTTTTACTATGATCAAGTTATAGATAAAAATGATGATGGGTTTACTGATCTTACTTTACAAGATCGTATATCTATTTTTAACAAGTGGAATTTTAATCGTAAAAGTGGAAAAAACTTTACGCTGGCTGGTAGGTTTTATTATGAAGATAGATGGGGAGGAGAGCTTGACTGGAATCCTGATTTTAGAGGAGGTGATCAAATCTATGGCGAAAGTATATACACAACTCGTTATGAAATACTAGGTAATTATGAATTACCTACAAAAGAACCTTTAAAACTTTCCTTCTCATATACAGACCATGATCAAAACTCATTTTACGGTACCGTATCATATCAGGCAAAACAACGAATTGGTTTTACCCAATTAACTTGGGATAAAAAAATAAAGTCTCACGACTTATTAATAGGTGCTGCTTACAGGTACCAATATTATGATGATAATACTCCAGCTACAGCTATAAATGATCAAAACAATCCCGAAGAAACAAACACTCCAGGTATATTCTTACAGGATGAAATCACACTAGCCCCTAAACATAAATTATTACTAGGTACCAGGCTAGATTATCACAACAGACACGGAACCATTTTTACTCCAAGACTTGCTTATAAATGGAGTATTAATGATAAAAACATTTTTAGATTTAATGCGGGTACAGGTTTTAGAGTTGTTAACCTTTTTACTGAAGATCACGCAGCTCTGACAGGTTCTCGTGATGTGGTTATTGAAGAAGATCTAGATCCCGAAGAATCATACAATGTAAATCTTAATTATATCAAAAAAATATTTTTTGACAATGGAACTTTTGTAAGCTTTGATGCCTCTGCCTGGTATACTTATTTTACAAATGCTATTATTCCAGATTATGAAACAAATCCTACGCAAATACGATATGGCAATTTAGATGGTCATGCAGTGTCTACAGGAGTAAGTCTTAATACTGATATTAATTTTTCTAATGGTTTAAAACTTGCCTTAGGAGTGAGTGGTCTTAATGTATCAAATACTGAAAACGGAGTAACCACACGTCAGATACTTACTGAAAGTTTTACAGGAACCTGGGGAATTACGTACAAAATACAATCGCTTAATCTAACATTAGATTACACCGGAAACCTATACGGACCTATGCGATTAGCAACTCAAGGCCCTGATGATCCTCGAAGCGATGAATCACCTTGGTGGAGTATCCAAAACATACAATTCTCTCATAAATCCAAAAACAATATAGAGTTTTACGGAGGTGTTAAAAACTTATTAGACTGGACCCCAAGTCGAGACAATCCTTTTTTAATTGCCGGAGCTGATGATCCATTTGGACCAGATTTTGACACTACTTATATCTATGCCTCTAATCAAGGAATACGAGGTTTTTTAGGTGTTCGATATTCCTTATAAATCAATAATAAGATGAAAACGTTTTACAGCATATTATTCTTTATCATATTTATTGCACATCAAAATGCTACTGCGCAATTAAAAATTGACTCTTTTGAGTCTATTGAAAGTAATATGATTATTGCTCCAAAACCTTTGGTTGTGTTCATTCACACAGATTGGTGCATGTATTGTAAAAATATGGAAAACACTACCTTTAAGAATAATGATGTTATAGAAAAACTAAACAAAAATTTCTATTTTGCTTCATTAAATGGCGAAAGTCATAAAACCATAAAATTTCTAAACAACTCCTTTCGTTTTCAACCTAATGGAAATAAAACCGGAGTACATCAATTGGCCCGCGAACTTGCCACAGTCAATAATAAAGTTGCATACCCAACTCTAACCATTTTAAATACTAAATACGAAATCATATTTCAACAGCAATCCTTCTTAAGCGCTAAAGACCTTATTAAGGTATTAAATAAACTTTCTAAAAATGATTTATAAAAAAATAACCCTATTACTTCTTGTATTTGCTCTTTTTTCTTGCAAACAAGAATCAAAAGATCCTAATCAAAAGTTACAGGTAGTGACCACCACCTCAATGATTACTGATTTGGTTAAAAATATAGGAGGAGATCATATTGATGTGGTCGGTTTAATGGGTAGCGGCGTGGATCCACATCTATATAAAGCTAGTGAAGGAGATGTAACCAAACTTGTGAATGCTGATGTTATTTTTTATAACGGCTTACACCTGGAGGGAAAACTTGTAGAGGTGTTTGAAAAAATGGGAACTCAAAATATTAAAACTATTGCAGTAGGAGAAAGTTTAGATAAAAACACTTTGATAGGTTCAGATTATTTTGCCTCTAATTATGATCCTCATATTTGGTTTAGTGTTCAGAACTGGAAACTTATAACCACTTACATCACTAATCAACTTAAAGAAATAGACCCAAAAAATGCAGTAGCTTTTGAAGCTAATGGAAAAAAGTATTTAGCCAAACTTGATCAATTAGAATCAGGTTTAAATAATACCATTGGAAACCTACCAAAAGAAAACAGAATATTAGTTACGGCACACGATGCTTTTAGTTATTTTGGAAAAGCGTATGACTTTAATGTTGTAGGTTTGCAAGGATTATCGACAGCAACAGAAGCTGGTGTGCAAGACGTTCAAAAACTTGCAAATTTTATTATTGAAAATAAAGTGAAAGCTATTTTTGTGGAAAGCTCAGTTCCAAAACGAACTATAGAAGCTTTACAAGCTGCCGTAAAGTCCAAAGATCACGAAGTTGCTATTGGAGGAACATTGTTTTCTGATGCACTTGGTAATGCAGGAACTAAAGAAGGCACTTATACCGGAATGTTTGAATATAATGTAAACACGATAGTTAATGCCCTTAAATAGTATTAGTCCTAGCTATTAACAAAAAATAGTTATATGTTTAAATAAATGAAAAAAAACGCAGTACAAATAGATGACCTAACCGTAGCTTATAATTACAAACCTGTATTATGGGATATTGATCTTACCATCCCTGAAGGAGTATTAATGGCAATTGTAGGACCAAATGGTGCAGGAAAATCTACACTGATTAAATCAATTTTAGACATTATAAAACCCATTGCCGGAAGTGTTCAAATTTATGGGAAACCATATAAAAAACAGCGATCTCTTGTAGCCTACGTACCTCAAAAAGGAAGTGTAGATTGGGATTTTCCTACTACAGCATTAGATGTAGTAATGATGGGGACTTACGGAAGCTTAGGCTGGATCAAAAGACCAGGTCAAAAAGAAAAGAAAGCTGCATTAGAAGCTTTAGAAAAAGTAGGAATGCTTTCTTTTAAAAGCCGCCAAATAAGCCAACTTTCGGGTGGACAACAACAAAGAATATTTCTAGCCAGAGCTTTGGTACAAAATGCTTCGATATACTTTATGGATGAACCTTTTCAAGGAGTAGATGCTACCACAGAAAAGGCAATTATAAATATTTTAAAGGAATTAAGAAAAGCTGGAAAAACTGTAATTGTAGTACATCACGATTTGCAAACAGTACCAGAATATTTTGATTGGGTAACCTTCTTAAACGTAAAGAAAATTGCAACAGGACCTGTCAAAGACATCTTTAATGATGATAATCTAACTAAAACATACGGAATTAACTATAAGGTTAGTATACAACAATAATCCTTCAAAGGTTTAAAATTGAAGTTTTAGAAGATACATTTTGTTATCACATAAAACTTCGAATTATAATCTAAAAACCATGGACTTAACAGAATACATAAAGCTTGTTTTTACAGATTACACCTTACGTACGATCACATTAGGTACTGCAGTACTTGGTGCTATATGCGGAATGTTAGGAAGCTTTGCCGTATTAAGAAAACAAAGTCTTCTGGGTGATGCGATCTCACACGCAGCATTACCAGGTATCGCGATCGCTTTTTTAATCATTGAGACCAAAAATAGCTCTATTTTCTTACTAGGTGCACTAATCAGTGGTTTAATAGGGACTTTTTGGATCAGAGGGATTACTAGTAAAACACATCTTAAATCTGATACTGCATTAGGACTTATCTTATCGCTGTTTTTTGGATTCGGGATGCTTTTATTAACCTATATCCAGAAAATGCCCAATGCTAATCAAGCTGGACTCGAAAGTTATCTTTTTGGTCAAGCGGCAACACTTTTAGAAAGCGATGTATGGCTTATGGTTATTATTACTGGGGTAAGTTTGTTGATTCTATTACTCTTTTGGAAAGAATTAAAACTACTACTCTTTGATGCTGATTATACCAAAACTCTGGGTTTCAATACTCGTTTTTTAGATATTCTGATTACTACATTTATTGTAATTGCCATCGTTCTTGGATTACAAACTGTAGGTGTCGTATTAATGAGTGCGATGCTTTTAGCTCCTGCAGCAGCAGCACGACAATGGACTAACAACTTAGCTATTATGGTTATTCTGGCTGCAATTTTTGGAGCTTTTTCAGGGGTTGTAGGCACTGCCATTAGCGCCAGCCACAACAACCTATCAACAGGACCTGTTATTGTACTTGTCGCTGGAGTATTTGTATTATTTTCGTTTATATTTTCTCCAGGTCGTGGATTGTTATTTAGAGAAATACGTTTTAGAAAAAACAGAAACGATCTACAATTACATAAAACATTGTCTTTTATGTATAACATTGCCAAAAATCACGAAGATATAACGCACCCTCATGCAATCAAAATCTTGAATAATTTTCAGGGATTCACTAAAAGATCTCTTCAAAAATTAGAAGATAAAGATTATGTAAAAATCCAGGGGAGTATGTGGTCTATGACTGAATCAGGATACAAAACAGCATCTAACCTGTATGATCAACTAATAAGAAATAAAGATGAGTAATGCACAAATTGAAATACAATTAATTGCGAGTCTTGTAGCCATAGCTTGTGCCATTCCCGGAACTTTTCTGGTACTCAGGAAAATGGCTTTGATCACTGATGCTATCAGCCATTCTATTTTACCAGGTATTGTTATTGGTTTTTTTATCACTCACGATCTCTCCTCTCCTCTACTCATTATTATGGCAGCTGCGAGCGGAGTACTTACTGTTGTTCTCGTCGAGTTTATTCAAAAAACTGGTTTAGTAAAAGAAGATACTGCCATCGGATTGGTTTTTCCTGCTCTTTTTAGTATTGGTATTATCTTGATTGCACAGAACGCTAATGATGTTCATCTTGACATAGATGCTGTATTATTAGGTGAACTTGCTTTTGCTCCTTTTGATCGATTGATTGCAGGAGGAATAGATTTAGGTCCTAAATCATTATGGATTATAGGCTCTATATTACTAATCACACTAGGGTTACTTTTTGCTTTCTTCAAAGAACTAAAAGTAAGCACATTTGATGCTGGACTTGCCTCAGCATTAGGATTATCACCAGTAGTGATGCATTATGGACTTATGACGGTTTCTTCAATTACTACAGTAGGAGCTTTTGATGCTGTTGGGGCCATTCTGGTTATTGCCTTAATGATTGCACCTGCAGCTACCGCATATTTATTGACAAATGATTTAAAGAAAATGCTTGTACTAGCTATACTGTTTGGTGTAGGAAGTGCAATTGCTGGATATTGGGTAGCTCATGGATTAGACGCTTCTATTTCAGGTTCTATGACTACTGTTCTTGGTTTAGTATTTTTACTAGTATATCTATTCGCTCCTCAAAGAGGTCTATTTTCTGTACTATACAGACAAAAACAACAGAGGATTGAGGTATCATTACTCACGTTTCTTCTACACTTGGGCAATCACGAAGAAGAACAAGAAGAACGTCATGTGAAACATTTAAATGAACATATCAATTGGCAAAAAGTACGATCCAAATCTGTACTGGATTTAGCACTAAAAAATAATATGATTACCATTGATAATGATATTGTTTCTTTAACTGAGAAAGGACAAAACTTTACAACTGAAGCTATTGACTATATAGTTACAAATAAAAATTCTGAAATCGAAAATATGAAAGATCGCTTCTTCTTATTCAGAGGTTGATTTTTCCCTCATTTTTTTAAGTCTTATATTTATACATTAATAAGGTTTAGATTATGAAAAATGTATTTCACCTGCATATTTTTATACTATTATTCTCTTTTACCGTAGTTGCTCAGGAGAACCCTGTACGACTCATAGAAGAAGTGCAAAAAAAACGTACAATTCTATATGTACAAAATGATACAGATACGGATAAGAGTGTTTTTCTAAAAGTAAATCCAATTGGGTATCGAAGAAGTGCTCAACGCCCGGTTATCAAAAATATTCCTGCAAAAAGCAAAACACAAATATTAATTTTAATTCCTTTAACAGATGTCGATTCTCATTACACTTATGATCTTATCGTAAATGAACAGCTCAAAAATATTGATGTTGATCGAAGCAAAAATACCAGAAAAGAAGCTCCAGTTTCTTCTATACTTCGATCAGAAATTATAATATTCACAAAAAAAGGGTGTAAAAAGTGTGAGCTACTCATTTCAAAATTAAAAGAAAAACACATTAAGTATAGAGAAGTAAATATTGATACTAAAAGTCGATATCGAGAATATTTATGGGAACTATTAAATCGTGACGGATATGATAAAAATACAATAGGTGTTCCATTAGGAATAATAAAAGGAAAGCTTCAATATCCTATAGATGATTTGGATACCTTTATCCTATCTGTTTCTATTAATTAAATTGAGTCTATACTCTCAGATACTTCTTATTTAATTTTTAAACAAAATATTGTAACAATATAAGTCACTTTGATACTTATAATTGTACAACCTGGCCACTATGAAGACTTTTTTTATTATACTAGGTAGTTTTTTAGTCCTTGGGATTGCTGCCGCCATTGCATTATTTTTATTTTTTAAAAATGCTTCTAAAGTAGAAATACACCCTGCAAATTCTGAATTATCTATCGAACAACATACGGATCAACAAAAAATTGATACGATAGTTAAGTATGTAAAAAATTACCCTAATAACACGCAACTATCATTTGCTTTTATCGATGGAGATGCTGTATCATACTATGGTATTTTGAGAAAAAACGACACGTTGACTACGGTAAAAAATTCGGATTCTATTTTTCAGATTGGTTCTATTACCAAAGTGTTTACTTCTACACTACTTGCAGATTTTGTTGTAAATGAAAAGGTTGATCTAGAAGAACCAATTCAAGAGTTTCTAGATATCAAACTAAATAATATTGAAAAAGAGGGAAAATTTATTACTTTAAAATCGTTATCTAATCATACTTCGGGTTTACCAAAACTCCCTTCAGGAATGATGTTAAACTCAATTATAAATTCTGATGATCCTTATAAAAAATTCACACAAGATAAATTTGAAAAACATCTTATAGAAAAGATGAGCCCTAAGACCGTACCTGGAACAAAGATGGCCTATTCTAATCTAGGAGCTGGCTTATTAGGTCATATTCTTTCTTCAATATCTAACAAAAGCTATGAAGAACTCCTTCAAGAGCGGATATTTAAACGTTTTGATATGACTTCCTCTTCTTCATTACCATCTTCTTTTAATGAAGATCAAATAGTATCTGGCTTAAGCGTAAAAGGAACATCTATTCCTGCCTGGAATTTTCCTAGTATGCAAGGAATGGGTGCTATTTATTCTAATGTAGAAGATCTTTCTAAGTTTGTTACAGCCAATTTTTCGCAAAACGAAACGCTTGATTTTCAACGAATCAAAACATTTGATAACGGCAATCGCATGGATGTTGCCTTGGGCTGGATGATTATTACTGCTAAAAACAATAAAGAATATTATTTTCATAACGGAGCAACAGGAGGATATATGTCTTCAATGATACTTGATATGGACACAAAAAAAGGAGTCGTTATTTTATCTAATGTAAATTTTAAGCATCCTGATAGCAAAAAACTGGATAGGCTTTGCTTTAAGTTAGTAGGAATGTAAAACCCTTATAGTTTCGGATAAATATTTCACATTACGCCTCTACCACTTTAGTTTTAGAAAGAGTATCGTGCCACCCGCTATCATCTGCCAAAAATGAAAATGCATCAAAAGGTATAAACCTACATAAAGTACGCACAAAAATCGTCCAGGCATCCGGTTTATTACCTTGTTCATCTACTACTTTGGTACCTGTAATTAGTTTACCCAAGGTCCTTCCCGTTGTGATTTCAAAAAAGGTGTAATAAATCATCCCTCCAACAAAAGTAAAGAAGTAGTTTATAAAAATGTTATCTTCTTCAAAAGCGGTAAGAGAATCAGGAGACCAAACAGCTAGTATAATACCTAGCAAAACCCCTAAGACTACATTAAATATCAATAAGAAAATAGTGTCTAAGATGTGGTTTGCGAACCTCTTATCTCTACTCGCAACTTTACTACCCAAATCTCGGGTAACTGCTAGTTGTTCTTCTTTTTTCCCGAGTTCAATATCTTGTTCATAAGTAGAACATTCATTTTCAAAATCGGCTATATCATTTGTTAATCCACAAATGATTCCTTGTTTCATATCAAATTTTTGATTCACACAGATTTTACAAAATCTTAGATGTTCTTGTCTTGTCATAGTCCTGGTTATGCTAGTATTTTAATTATTCCATTATATACTAGTGTCATAACTCAAGGAATTGTTACCTGTGTTTTTTGCTTTATTTTATTTTAGCAGCAACTTATTGAAAGTATTTTTAATATAAACACTAAAAGAAATTACTCTTATAGGAGGATATTTACATTCTAGATTACAGGTTATTTTCAGGTAATTCTGCTCTGAGTTTCTGGGCAGCTCCTTTCGTTTTTTCTCCGTTAGGCTCTGCTTTAGCACTAAACTCTTTTATTTCTTCAATATAAGGTTCTAGTGCTTTATTATCCAGGCTTGATAAAGTCACCAAAGCATTATACACACCATTTTTATTAGCTAAGTCGGCATTTCCTGCTTTTAAGATTTCCCAAGCCATTTTTGAGTCATCTTTCCAACCAGCAGTAATATCATTATAGGCATTAATTCTTTCTGCTTTTGATTCGCTAAATAAAGAATGAGCAAGTTCATCTCTTTTAGAATTTAGTGTAGACATTGCAAAAGATTTTATCTCCTCTGCTTCATCAGACTCTTCAACAATTTTAACCAAACCAGGCCCTTCATCTTTTAAGACTATCAACACTGCTTTTATAGCTAATTTTTTCCTTACGGGTTCTTTACTAAGTAATGCCTCAAAAAACTCAGATACTAAACCAACCTGCCCAACTTTTGAATTTATAGAAGAAATTTCCTTCTGGTATTCAAATTGCTTCTCTGCCAGTTGATTTTGAAGATTTGCTATGGTTTCATTAGAATGTATTTCTGCTTTTTGTTGCGTACTTGAGAATTCGTGCCCGGCATATGCTATTGCTAACGGAATAAGAATACTGGTAATGATTTTAATCTTATCCCAAGAGTCTTTCTTTTCCTTGGTATCAATCTTTTTTTTAATAGTAGTTATCTCCTTGTTTAAATCTTCTATTGTCATAATTATGTGTGTTGGTTAAATGAATCCTTAAATCTTGTTCTAAGATATTATTTATTTAACCAACTAACAATAAGATAATTACACCATAGATATTATTACCTGTATCTTTTAATTTTTTTAACAATCCTTCGCTCAAACTCCTTAATAGTTCTATTTCTATAATCCTTGTCTTTATGTATCGAAACAAATCTGTATGCAGTAATAAGTTTTAATTTGGATTGGTTTTCATCTCCAGAGATTTGTATATCGGCAAAAGAAGATTTTATTCTAATCGTATCTTGATTTCTTATCATATCATCGTCTAATATGATGGCTAAAGTATCTGTTTGCCCTTTATAGTGAAAGATATTCGTTTCACTATCAAAATCAACTTGCCCACTATATTTATTGATTCTGTTAACTTCTTTCATTTGAATCATATTCAATCTTGAAACGAGCTCTCGTTTAGAAAAATCAAATTGATATTCCTTATTTATATCTATATATTTTCTTTCTTCTCGAGGTATCATAGTTGTTGACATAAAAGCCAACGAAGAAACTATAATAAGCATCGTTGATAAAACAGGTTTCATATTAACTTTCCACTCTTGTTTAAACACCTGATAAGAAACAAACACACTTATTAGAGCTATATAGTCTGTATAATCAACAGTACGATAAACAGGTATTCCTGCGGTATTGATCACATCAATCACGGGTTGAAAAAATTCACTTTTCCAAATCATAAAAAATAACGCAGTCAGAATATGAATACTTCTTTTTTGTTTGTAAAAAATAGCACTTAAGAAAAAAGGGAAAGCAAATAATCCTGCAAAATCAGATAGTTTCCCGGTCAAAACATTATGAAACATTGATTTTAAAAACCAATCGTTTATGATGAGAACGAATACACTAATAATAAAAGTTGGGTTTTTTATCTTATCATTCGTTATTCTCATAAGCCTGACTTTACATTTTTACTCGATCGGTATGCATAAATCTATTATGCATTTTTTTTGTGGGTGTTCATTATAATTATTGTGATATATTTCAAACGGATTTTGTTCTGATTTCTTATATCCATTCTCATTCATCCATACAAAAAGACTACTCCAGGATTTTTCGAATTCATCAAGACCTATTACCATATGTGCGACAATATATTTTCCTTTTTGGATAGTTGTAATACCTACTTCTCCTTTTGTTTCTACTGGTTCTTCTAAAAGCAGGCAAGCGCTCATTCTTACTTTATCTGGTGTAGTAACTTTAAAACTATCATAATAAATAGTTGCCATTTTTAGATTTGGGTTATCCATAAACCCTTTAGGCCGTGCCCATTTCATTAATTTTTCAAAAGCATCCCCTAATCCATCAACTCCAATATGAGTAATATAGGCCAGATTCATTTTTGGCATTTCTTTGATTTCAATATTTGCGTTCATAGTAATCCAATTTTTATGATTATCAACATTGCAAATGTACTTTTCAAAGATCTGTTCTATTTGACCATTCTTGCTTTTGACTTTACATATCTTGCTATATTTACTTGGGCTTAACCTTCTAAACTCTGAAGGAGATACTCCATAAAATTTTTTGAATGCTCTGGTAAATGATGAATTACTGTTAAAACCATATTTTAAAGATATTTCAGAAATAGGTATTTCCTTTCTTCTAAATAATATAGAAGCTGTTTTTTCGATTCTTTTACGAGTGATATATGTATTTAAGGTTTCATCAGTTATTGCCTTAAAAATTCTATGAAAATGAAATGGTGAATAATTCGCCGCCTGAGCAATTGTTTCTAATGACAAATCTGCATCTAGATTATCATCTATATAGTTCAAGGCTTTATTAAGGCTATGAATATAATCTTCTGTTATTTCGATTTTATCAGATTTCATCATTATAAAAACAAATACATCATAAAGATTGAAGATCCTTTATCAAATTTTGTGTTACTCTTTTGATTGTTGATTGCTTTGAAGCTATCGCAGATTTAAGTTCTTCATTAGGTTCTGATGACATATCTTCGACAGAAGACAATGCTTTAAGATACCATTCACTCCAGGCACTTATAATATCTATCTCCTCCTCTATTGGGGCTCCTTTTTTTATAGCTGCCTTACTAAGTTCAACTTCATCTGTAAGACGTTTCATCGCTTTAAAATTAATAACTGCTAATACATGTCTCGCTGTTTCTTCATTAGCATTTAAGAATGTATATGCACTGACCAAAGCTGCGGTTCCTACATTTTTCATAGTTTCTTGAGATACTTTATCAATTCTATCATTATCTGTATGATAAAACTGATCTGTAAAGTGCCAT
The DNA here is from genome assembly GCF_034322225.1 of Aquimarina callyspongiae. Classification (NCBI taxonomy): domain Bacteria; kingdom Pseudomonadati; phylum Bacteroidota; class Flavobacteriia; order Flavobacteriales; family Flavobacteriaceae; genus Aquimarina; species Aquimarina callyspongiae. Next base: position 152,338 of record NZ_JAXLPA010000001.1, read on the forward strand.
AGTAATAGTCCTGGGATATCAGCTTTTAGAAACGGTACATGATCACTACCTCCTTCAAATGGATTTGTATTTACTTCCCAATTTGCATAATCTCCTTGTGCCTTGAAAATCTCAATGATAAAATCATTTAAATAATGCGGTTTCATATCCTCAAGAGCTAATTTTTTACCACCCCATTCTGAATGCTTGTCATTACCTCTTGTCCAGATTGCGCTAGGGTCAGGCATTTTTTCGATCAAAAAAGACCCTCCTGTAATATCAGTATTCTCTCCTACCATATCCAGACTTATCCCCCATTTTATAATAGGATTACGTTTTTCTTTTTCGTTTACATATCGTTTTGTGGACACTATCTCGTCTCCCCACAAAAATGTCAATGTACGTTTTAGCTCCAACTGATTATTAGTAATCAATTCTGCAGACAATGCTGCCATTTCTAATTGTGTTCCTACTCCTGTAGCGTTATCATTAGCACCTGGTTCCTGGATATGCGCACTAAAAACCAAGCTTTCTTCAGGCAGTTCTGATCCTTTGATATTAGCAACTACAGTTAATTCTTCTGAAGGATATATATTAGTAGTAATATCTACTTTAACCTTAGTCATTCCGTTAACTAATGAGGATTTTAATTTCTCTTTTGCCTCATAAGATAAAGCAATACCCCAAGCATTAATTTTTTCTCTTTGAGGAAATCCTCTAAACTGAATAGAAGTTGTGTTTTTCTCTGGTTGTAAATATGAAGGGTTATTATAGGTAATCAAACCTATGGCTCCACCGTCAATTATAGCTTTTTTATACAGTTTATAAGGTGACATTTCTGCGAATACAATTTTTCCCTTAACATCTGTGCTTTCTATTTCTTCTGGAGTTTCTATATAAACCACGTCTCCTATTATTCCTTCTTCTGGTGTTGAGATAGAGTTTATATAGATCATATTTCTATTGGTTGTAAAATCCAATATTTTTTGATCATTATCTACTAAAGTAAGACTTGCATTTACAGGTTCCCAAGTAGGGTTTTCCAATGGTCTTTTCTCTATTCTGTATACTAATCGATCCTCTGGATTTGCTTTGCTTTCTAATACATACCCTGCTTTTTCTAATTCTGAAGCTATTTTATATACACTCTCATTAAACCCTTTATTTCCTACTACTCGCCAAAATTGTTCTACAAAAGCAGTGGTTTTATAGGCTAAGTTTCCACTAAATTGAGGTCTTACTATATCAAAATAGTATAAAGTATTTGTTGCCGGGGCAACTTCCTTTTTGCAGCTAAAAAAAGTAATACTCACTATTATTGATAATATTATAGTTTTAAATTTCATGGAACTCGAATTTTTAAGATGATGAATATATTAATAATATTATTTACCTCTATTTAAAAAACGATATAAAAAAACCACGGCAGAACGTCGTGGTTTTTTCAAATCTTATGATGTGTCAATTCCAAAGAATTGAAATTTATATCATTTTAAAACTCTCTATTAGCATCCCAAGCTTCTAGATAATCTTTTACTCGCTGCACAAATTGTCCTCCAAGTGCTCCATTTACTACTCTGTGGTCATATGAGTGTGATAAGAACATCTTGTATCGAATACCGATAAAGTCACCTTCTGGAGTTTCTATTACGGCAGGTACTTTTCTGATAGCTCCAAGTGCTAAGATTCCAACTTGTGGTTGATTGATAATAGGGGTACCCATAATACTACCAAAGGTACCAACATTGGTTACAGTATACGTTCCTCCCTGGATATCATCAGGCTTTAAAGCATTATTACGAGCTCGATTTGCCAAGTCATTAACTGCTTTGGTCATCCCTACCAAATTAAGTTGATCTGCATTTTTAATAACAGGAACAATAAGATTACCGTCAGGTAATGCAGCTGCCATACCTAGGTTTATATTTTTCTTCTTGATAATAGTGTCTCCAGATACAGAGATATTCATCATCGGGAAGTCTTTTAATGCTTTAGCTATAGCTTCCATAAAGATTGGAGTAAAAGTAAGATTCTCACCTTCTCTCTTTATAAAATCTGCTTTTACTTTTTTCCTCCAGTTCCAGATATTTGTTACATCTGCTTCAATAAAAGATTGTACGTGAGCTGATGTCTGTACAGATTCTACCATATGATGAGCAATAAGTTTGCCCATTCTCGTCATCTCTATGATTTCGTCTTCTCCAGATGCTACAACTGGTGTAGCTTTTGGCGCTTCTTTTTTAACCGGAGCAGCTTTTTTAGGTGCTTCTTTAACTTCTTCTACAACAGGTTGCGCTTGCGTTTTTCCATTTTTACGATCTTCTACAAATTGCAAAATATCGTTTTTAGTTACACGACCATCTTTTCCTGTTCCTTTAAGTGCTTCTAGCTCTGCTACAGACACTCCTTCTGTTGCAGCTATATTCTTTACTAACGGTGAGTAAAACTTACTACTCCCAGAAAAATCAGTTACACTACCTGTCACTGTTTCTGTAGTCGCAGCGATTTCAGTTTCTATTGCTACTGCTTCTTTTGGAGCGGTTTCAACTTCTACGGTAGTTTCCTGTACTGCAATATCTACAGAGCCTTCACCTTCGGTTTCGATAATAGCTATTGTTTGGCCTACTTGTACTACATCGTCAACCTCAAAAAGTTTTTCCAGCAGTACACCTTCAACCTCACTAGGTACTTCGCTATCTACTTTATCTGTCGCAATTTCTACTACTGCATCATCCAACTCGATAGTATCTCCAACTTCTTTTAACCAAGTTGTTATTGTTGCCTCTGCAACACTCTCACCCATTTTTGGAAGTTTAAGCTCAAATTTTGCCATATCCTTAATCAAAAGTGTTTATAAGTTATATTTTTTGCGAATTTAATTAAAATTCGGCTTTAAAATTAATTTTTCTCTATTAAAGTTTGTTTAAAATATTACAACCTCTCCTTTTCCATCACTAAAATCACTCCCCACTATATAATTGCATTTTTTGGGTCTTATCTTAAAAGTACAATGGTTACTTTTTAGATTTTGCATTTGATTAATGATTTCTCCAAAAGTAATATAATCGTTATCAAAGATAATCTCGATATTTTTATCTCCCAAATCTTCTATAGATTCTAAAGATGTGCTTATCACATTTTTATTAAGTTTAGCCGAGATTTTCCGAGCCAAATCGCTATTTTCTGATATCAAATAATATTGATCAATGGTTCTTTTTTCTTTATCATAATTTCGCAAAGATTGTATTATTGAAATAAATCGTATTCCTACTGATACTAATACGTCTAAAACCCAATTACTCTTAAAGTGTTTTTTATAAAATAATCGCATCGCACCATAGAATCTTCGAATATATGTTGCATTACGATCAGTACTTTCTCCTTTATAATGAATCACCGCCAGGTTTCCCAAATAATAGTTTTCCAGGCCTTTCTTTTTTATTTTGTAAGATAAATCGATATCTTCTCCATACATAAAATAATCTTCATCAAATCCTTCTACCTCCAAATAATCTTTTCGTTTGACTACAAAAAAAGCGCCAACCAGAATATCGATATCTCCTATTCCTTTTTCTGATACGTGATCAGCATAATAGTTTTTTACTTTTCCTAACTTAATTCCAAACAACCTCCTAAATGAGGTTAAAGGTGATGGTATATTACGTTTGCTTTCAGGAAGAAAATTTCCTGTTCCATCGATCAATCTTACACCAACCAGACCAGAATGAGGAAGATCCGGTATTTTCTTAAGCACTCTGGTAAAGGTATCTTCTCCAACAACAGTATCTGGATTCAAAATACAGATATATTCTCCTTTTGCTATTGCTACTCCTTGATTATTAGCTCTGGCAAATCCTATATTTTCTTTATTTTCCAGTAATGTTATTTCTGGAAATCGTTCTTTTACCATCGCACAACTATCATCTTTGGAATCATTATCTATCACAATGATTTCTGCATCCATACTCGCAATGGCTTCCTGAACACTTAGGATACATTGTTCAAGAAAATAACGAACATTATAATTAAGAATGATGACAGATAGTTTCAGAATATACTTTTTTTAAATATCAGATAAATATTATGAACTTTTTAAGGCATTTTCAAAAGGTATTCGGTTCAAAATACTTCTTCCCAAAGTTATTTCATCTGCATATTCTAATTCATCATTAACTCCAATACCACGAGCTATTGTAGATGTTTTAATCTCTACTCCTTCTAATTGTTTATAAATATAGAAATTAGTAGTATCTCCTTCCATAGAAGCACTTAGAGCAAAAATCAATTCTTTTATTTCTCCTGATTTTGCCTTTTCTATCAGTGATGCTATTTTTAAATCTTGTGGTCCGATTCCATCTAGCGGACTGATTTTACCTCCTAGAACATGATACAATCCTCTATATTGTCCTGTACTCTCAATAGCCATTACATCTCTAATATCTTCTACAACACAAATAATATCCTGATTTCTGTTATGACTACTGCAAATATCACAGATATCTATATCACTAATACTATGACATTTCTTACAGAACTTAATTTCTTTACGTAACGTTCCTAAAGCTTTTACCAAATGCTCTGTTTGGGCTTCTGGTTGCCTTAATAAATGTAATACCAATCGTAATGCTGTACGTTTACCTATTCCAGGTAACTGAGACATCTCATATACTGCATTCTCTAATAATTTTGAAGAAAATTCCATAGCTGTACAAATGTAGTATTTTTTGGTGGATGAGTCCAGAAGACTGATTTTATTTGAATAAACAAGAAAGTAAAACTATGACTTTTTAAACACATTTGGTAAATGCAGAATTTATATCTATTAATCTCAAAGATTTTGTAATCAATGTAATTTTCGAACGACGAATCCTCCAACTTCACTATTTTAAACTCTGCCAAATAAAACTTAACATCCATGATATTAATAATTCTTTTTATTGCTGCCTGTTTTCTTGCATATAGTAATGGGGCTAATGATAATTTTAAAGGAGTTGCCACATTATTTGGCAGTAAGACTACTAATTACAAAAAGGCAATAATTTGGGCTACTGTCACTACAGCTTCTGGTTCTATAGCCGCTATTTTTTTGGCAAGTAGTTTAGTTAAAAACTTCTCTGGAAAAGGTTTAGTTCCTGACACCTTGATTCAAACCCCAGAATTTGCCATTTCTATTGCTTTAGGTGCAGCTATCACTGTTTTTTCTGCAACAAAAATAGGAATGCCTGTATCAACAACTCATAGTTTGGTAGGCGCTTTATTTGGTAGTGGAGTCGTTGCGGTAGGTACCGCTTTTAATTTTGAAAAACTTGGAAATACGTTCTTAATGCCTTTGATTGTAAGCCCTCTTATGGCAGCAGTTATTAGTTTAATAATATATACCATTTTTAGAAAAATAAGGATTCACCTAGGAGTAACAAAACAAACCTGTGTTTGTATTGGTAATGAATATAAACCAGTAATAAAAACAACTGGTACCCATGAGTTTACAACTACTCAATCAGAATCACAGAATCCTGTTAGAATAATGAATGAACAGGAATGTGTTGAAAGGTATGAAGGAAATTTTATTGGAATTAATTCTCAAAAAATATTAGATGCTGCACATTATCTAAGCGCAGGGATCGTAAGCTTTGCCAGAGGTTTAAATGACACCCCTAAAATTGTAGGATTATTAATAGTTATTAATACATTAGATATTGAGTGGGGTATGATGGCTGTAGCAGCGGCAATGGCAATTGGAGGTTTATTAAACGCAAAAAAAGTAGGAGAAATGATGAGCAAGAAGATTACTCCTATGAATAGCGGACAAGGTTTTACTGCTAACTTAGTTACAGGTCTTTTAGTAACAACGGCTAGTATACATGGGTTACCCGTTTCAACAACTCATGTATCTGTAGGTTCTATTTTTGGTATTGGAACTGTTACAAAAAAAGCGGATATTAAAGTTGTACGCAACATCCTATTATCCTGGGTATTAACTCTACCAATTGCCGCAACTTGTAGCGCTTTAATTTATTGGCTTTTTCTTTTGAAATAGGTTTTAAAAATATTGATATTACCAAGACTGAGTATTCTACCTTTTGGTTTTTTTCTAGGTTTATTCAATAACTTATTAGATAATTTAAGACTTTATCTATAAGTTATATAATTTCATCTTGTATTTACCATTAAAACTATAAATACACTATTTTTTATAAATCTTGAATACTAATCTTCTTCTTACCTTAAAAACTCATTAGTATTTTATTATTTTTACTTCAAACAAAAAACGATGTTTGATTCTCTTTCAGAAGGAGCCCAACTTATCCTGACAGTTATCGGAATTGCGGTATTATTTGTTCTTGTCATGTGGAACACAAAGCGAAATAAGAAAAAATTATATGGCCGCAATAAGCGCAATTTTAGAAAAAACTATTTTGACAAAAAGAAACAAAAGTGATTTCTGACTGGTTATTATTTGCAGTAATCATTGGAGGTGTATACACATACATTAATATCAAAAAAGCTTCAAAAAATATTGCTAATCACACAAAAACAAACAAAACGAATGAAAATATACACAAAAACAGGGGATAAAGGTACTACGGCATTGTTTGGTGGTACTCGAGTGCCCAAACATCATATACGTATCGAGAGCTATGGTACTGTAGATGAATTAAACTCCCATATTGGTCTTATACGAGATCAAGATATTGATGATCTAAGTAAAAAAATGTTAATCAATATACAAGACAGGTTATTTACAGTTGGAGCAGTATTAGCAACTGATCCTGAGAAAGCTGTTTTAAAAAGTGGTCAAAAGCGATTAAATATACCTACAGTTTCTGAAAAAGATATCAAACTATTAGAAACGGAAATCGATCGAATGAATACATCTTTACCTCCTATGACGAATTTTGTACTGCCGGGAGGCCATCAAACCGTGTCATTCTGTCACATTGCCCGCTGTGTATGCAGAAGAGCCGAGCGTTTAGCCACGGCGCTCTATGAATTAGAACCTTTTGAAGAAACCACTTTACAGTACTTAAACCGACTATCTGACTATCTATTTGTACTGGCACGAAAGTTGTCCAACGATCTACAGGCAGAAGAAATTAAATGGGTTCCTGAGAAAGAATCATAGTATTTTCTAACAGCTATAAGATTAACAATTGAAAACACAATAAATTCACGTTCTTATAATTATTGTTTAAATAATTAATTTTTTACTTGACTTTTTAAACTAAAAAATTATTTTTGCAAAAAATAAAAAACCAGTAAGCATATGTATTGGACATTAGAATTAGCATCCTACCTAAGTGATGCACCCTGGCCAGCTACAAAAGACGAATTGATAGATTATGCCATTCGTACTGGAGCACCCTTGGAGGTTGTAGAAAATCTACAGTCGATTGAAGATGAAGGAGATTCATATGATTCTATAGAAGAAATATGGCCGGATTATCCTACAGATGAAGATTATCTTTGGAATGAGGATGAATATTAAAAAATATTGAAATAGTATTAAAAGTCTCGCAAGAGGCTTTTTTTTTGCGTAAATTACGCCACTTTCGTGCTATACGTTTAGCTCGCAAGTATTGTATAATATGGCCACTTGAGGCCTGAGATAATAAACCGATCCAAAAAATCCGGATCTGGTCTGAATGCTACCTCATAGAGGTTCAACCAGTTAATTTCATTTTTGAAATTAAAATCTCAATAAACACACAACCATAAATTATGGGAATTTTAGATTCTGTATTAAAAGTATTTGTTGGAGATAAATCCAAAAAAGATATAAAAGAAATTCAACCTAAAGTTGAGTTGATCAAAAAAGCAGAAAAAACTGTTGAAAATCTTTCTCACGATGAATTACGTGCTAAAACAATAACATTTAAAAATAAAATAAATGAAGCACGTGCCGAAATCAATGCCAAAATAGATGCATTGACTGAAGAAGCTAATGTAACCGAGGATATTGATAGAAAAGAAGATATTTATGGTGAGATCGATAAATTGAAAGAAGAAGCTTATGAAATTACTGAAAAGGTACTAAATGAAATTCTTCCTGAGGCTTTTGCTGTTGTAAAAGAAACCGCAAAGCGTTTTGCAAATAATGATTCTATTGAGGTTACTGCCTCTGCTTATGACCGAGAGCTTTCTGGTGCCAAAGAGCACATTACTCTTAATGGAGAACAAGCTATATGGTCTACGAGCTGGGATGCTGCCGGTAAAGAAGTTAAATGGGATATGATCCATTATGATGTACAGCTTGTTGGAGGTATCTCATTACACGAAGGAAAAGTTGCAGAGATGCAAACAGGAGAAGGTAAAACATTAGTAGCTACCCTTCCGGTATATCTTAATGCATTATCTGGTAACGGGGTTCATCTTGTAACTGTAAATGATTACTTAGCCCGTCGAGATAGTGAGTGGATGGCGCCAATATTTCAGTTTCACGGACTTACAGTAGATTGTATTGATAATCACCGCCCTAATTCAGCAGAAAGAAGAGCTGCATACAATGCAGATATTACTTATGGAACCAACAATGAATTTGGTTTTGATTATCTGCGTGATAATATGTCTCATGCGCCTGAGGATCTTGTACAACGCCCTCATAACTACGCTATTATTGATGAAGTTGATTCTGTATTGATCGATGACGCTCGAACACCTCTTATTATCTCTGGCCCAATACCAAAAGGGGATATTCATGAGTTTAACGAACTAAAACCCAAAATTGCTGACATCGTATCGGTACAACAAAAATATTTGACTACCGTTTTAGCCGAGGCTAAAAAATTAATCAAAGAAGGTGATAGTAAAGAAGGTGGTTTTAAATTATTACAAGTATACCGAGGAATCCCTAAGAATAAAGCACTTATCAAGTTTTTAAGTGAAGAAGGAGTTAAACAGTTGCTACAAAAAACTGAAAACTTCTATATGCAGGATAATAATCGTGAAATGCATAAGATTGATGCAGATCTGTATTATGTTATAGAAGAAAAAAATAACCAAATTGATCTTACGGATAAAGGAGTAGAATATTTATCTGGTAAAGATAATCCTGATTTCTTTGTTCTTCCTCAAATCGGTATTGAAATAGCTAAAATTGAAGAGTTAGAGTTATCCAAAGAAGAAGAAGCCGAAAAGAAAGAAGATCTTTTCAGGGATTATAGTGTGAAAAGTGAGCGTATTCACACACTTCGTCAATTACTAAAAGCATATTCATTATTCGAAAAAGATGTAGAATATGTAGTAATGGATAATAAAGTAAAGATCGTAGATGAGCAAACAGGTCGTATTATGGATGGTCGTCGATATAGCGATGGACTACATCAAGCGATTGAAGCTAAAGAAAATGTAAAGATTGAGGATGCTACTCAGACATTTGCCACAGTAACACTTCAGAATTATTTCCGTATGTATGGCAAGTTATCTGGTATGACAGGTACAGCTGTTACTGAAGCAGGTGAACTTTGGGAAATTTACAAACTAGATGTTGTAGAAATCCCAACCAACAGACCTATTGCCAGAAAAGATAAAGAAGATTTAGTTTACAAGACTAAAAGAGAAAAATATAATGCTGTTATTGAAGAGGTTACAGAACTTTCCAGAGCAGGAAGACCAGTATTGATTGGTACAACCTCTGTAGAGATCTCTGAGTTACTAAGTAGAATGCTTGCCATTCGTAAAGTACCTCATAATGTACTGAATGCAAAGCTTCACAAAAAAGAAGCTGATATTGTTGCAGAAGCGGGTAATGCTGGAATTGTTACCATTGCTACCAATATGGCTGGTCGTGGTACTGATATTAAACTATCGGATGAAGTAAAAGCTGCAGGAGGTTTAGCTATTGTAGGTACAGAACGTCACGATTCTCGTCGTGTTGACCGCCAGTTACGTGGTCGTTCTGGTCGTCAGGGAGATCCAGGAAGTTCTCAATTCTATGTATCATTAGAAGATAACTTAATGCGTCTTTTTGGTTCTGAACGTATTGCCAAAATGATGGATAGAATGGGCTTGAAAGAAGGAGAAGTAATTCAGCATTCTATGATTTCTAAATCTATTGAAAGAGCTCAGAAAAAAGTTGAAGAAAACAATTTTGGTGTTCGTAAACGATTATTAGAGTATGATGATGTCATGAATGCGCAACGTGAAGTAGTATACAAACGTCGTTATCACGCATTGTTTGGAGAACGTCTTCGTGTGGACATTGCCAATATGATTTATGATACTGCAGAAGTAATCACAGAAAGTAATAAAGATTCGCTGGATTTTAAAAACTTTGAATTTGAGCTGATTCGTTACTTTTCTATGAGTAGTCCGATTACTGCGGAGCAATTTGAAAAAATGGATGTTCAAAAAATTGCTGGAGAAATCTATAAATCGGCATACGAACACTATCAAGATAAAATGATACGCAATGCAGAAGCAGCTTATCCGGTAATAAAACAAGTATACGAAGATCCATCAAGTAATTATGAAAGAATTCTGGTTCCCTTTACCGATGGTGTAAAAAGCCTGAATGTAGCTACAGATCTTGAAAAAGCATATGAATCCGAAGGAAAGCAATTAATCACTGATTTTGAAAAAAACATCACATTAGCCATTATTGATGATGCCTGGAAAACCCATCTACGTAAAATGGATGAGTTAAAACAAAGTGTGCAATTAGCTGTTCACGAACAAAAAGATCCATTATTGATCTATAAGTTTGAAGCTTTTGAATTATTTAAAGCTATGATCGAAGAGGTTAATAAAGATGTAATTTCTTTCTTGTTCAAAGGTGAATTACCTACTGGTAATACTCAAGATATTTCTGAAGCTCGTCAAGTAAGAAGAAAAGAAAAATTAGAAACTACAAAAGAAGAGATTCCTAATATGGATGAGCGCGCTGCGCAAAATCGCGCTGCTGGACAAACACAACAACGTCCTCAAGTGACTGAAACTATCGTAAGAGAGCAACCAAAAATTGGTCGTAACGATAAAGTCACTATCAAGCACGTAATGAGTGGCGAGAACAAAACCGTTAAATACAAACAAGCTATCCCTCTAATTGAAAAAGGAGAATGGGTACTTGTAAATGAATAAACATTGAAATCTGAATAAATAAAACAACCCTGAAGCAAAACTTCAGGGTTGTTTTATTTTATAACCTTATAGTTCTAAGCTAGAGATCTTTTATACATTGTAAAAAATAGAAATGGTAAATATCCAACCGCAAAAATAAAAGCTCCTATAAATAACAATATTTCTGCTCCCATCAAGTGCATTATTTTAAACAGTCCTGATAAACCAATTATAACACCCGACACACAACCCAGGATAATTTTTAACCGCTCTGAAAGTGCTTTAGCAATAGCAACCTTGTATCTATCAATAGCCAACATTGGAACAAAGATTAGTAACAGTAACAAGAAACCAATTATAAAAAGCTTATTAGCACCAGGATACCAAAGCAATTTAAAAGTAATTCCAGTTGTTAACGTTAGTGCTCCAATAAATCCAATAAAATACATTAGTTTTTTCATCATAATAATTCGTTTTGAGTTTAATAAAAAAAATGTTTTACGTTCTAAATCAATCAAACCATTAGGTGCTAATTCAGAGATAGCCTCCTGTAAAGATTGATCAAATGTTTTACCAGCTTTTAATTCGCTTTCTACGACGCAACATAAATGATCCAGGATATCGTCTTGCAAATCCCGCAATTTTAATCCTTGTTTATCAACAAAGCTTTTAATCTTATCCTCTTGCTCAGCACTTAACTTCATATAACATCTAGTTTTGGGAAAATCACCCTGTTAAGTGTTATCATAAAATCTTTCAACTCTTCTAAATACGTTACTTTCTGCTCTTCTCCTTTTGATGTCAAAAAATAGTACTTCCTAATCCGTTTTCCTATATACACCTCTTCACAGGTTAATAAGCCGTCTTTCTTCATTTTTTGTAGAGCAGGATACAACGACCCATCCTTTAATACAATTTTACCATCTGAGCGTTCTTTCACCTGTTGAAAGATCTCATACCCATACATCTTACCATTTTCTGATAATAGATTCAAGACAATAACAGATAAGGTTCCTTTAAGTAGTTCTTTTGAATACATAGGACAAATATACATAAAAAAACAATACATCATAATTTGAGGTATTGTTTTTAAATTACTCCATCACTCCCATTCTTAAAGCAAGAAGAGAGTTATATTCTAAAGATTTATAATTTTATTTTTTCGTATTGTATGGTTACATCATTAAATAATCGCGCTAATTCATTGCTAATCTTATAGATTTCTTCATCTTTAAATTCTCTTCTTAAGAGTTTGATCTTATTCTTTTTCATAGTATTCCATTTAGAAAAAGCTAATCCAATTTTCTCATCAATCTCGGCTGTATTGAATTTAGAGACTAACAACTTGTTAGCAGCTCCATCTAATTCGTGAAATACGTTTACTAACATTTGTTCTGAGTTCTTGTCTTTAAGTTCTGTGTGATTAGCATAATAATACAATCCCAAACGTTGTGAGAGCATTCGCTGTCTACCAGATATATCAATAATTCTTTCTAGTTCTAATTTATCTTCTATTTTATATTCCTCATCGATTACTTCATCGATTTTTTGAAAAGACTTCTTGGATTCATTTATAATAGATAAAACTACTGAATTGGTAGCCTTTAATAAATCAGTATTGATATCGATTATTCTTTTTGCATTTTCATAATTAGACCTAGTTTCTAAATTCTTTTTATATTCTTTCCACAATTCCTTTACCTTATTTAGTTTTTCTATAGTTTCTTTATCTACAGTATTTTCAGATAGAATTCTATTTTGCTCTTCAAAAATAACCTGACTAGTCATCAAATCTTTTTTTGCTTTTGGATCATTAGAATAGTTTAATAAATATAAATAGGCTTTGGTCATTTTTTGAGTAAGCATACGTTGTTTCCCGGAAATGTTAATAGCATTATTAAAAGTCAACACCCCATATTTATCATTCATTTGTGCTTTTAAAGAAATAGTATTCAACACTGCTAATAGTACTAAGCATACTGCATTTTTTCTACTTTTCATAGAGATTTAGTTTTAAGATTTTTAAACGTTTTTATAAACCTAAAATGATAATCCATGAAGTTGGTTTCATAAAATACATTTTAAATTTTCGCCAAATTTATCTCTTAGAATATTTAAGGAATATGATATCGGTCATATATAAATCTAATGATTAGTCTATATATATTTTAATAAGGATTGCTTAATAAAAAGGTTCGTTATTAGTAGATATTAAAACAAAACACTCTTAATATCTACCTAAAAACAAAGAAGAAATTATAAAAAATTTTAAGTAGTGATTTTCAACAATAAATTAGGATCTGGACAATTCATTTGATAATATACTAAATCTTTCTTGTTAGATACTCCTGGGTAATCCCCGATCATCCCTTGCATATCTCCAATAATTTGAAAATGTAAATGAGGTGCATAATCTCCATTTACAGAGGCATCACCCAAAGTGGCTATCACTTCTCCAGCTTTTATATCCTGTCCTTTAGTAATATTTTGAATAGATTCAACACTTAAGTGACCATATAATGTATAAAAGGTGATACTGTTTATAGTATGTTCCAGAATAATAGTAGGACCATAATCTCCATAGTTAGTATTATTCTTAAAACTATGTATTTTTGCATCAAGGGGAGAAAGTATTTCTGTTTCTGCATCACACCAAATATCTAAACCTAAATGAATATTCCTTTCGGTTTCCGGATCTTGCTTATTAAAATATGGGCTTCTACTATACATAGATCTTATTTCCTTATATCCTCCAAATGCTACTAGTGCGTTCTTTTGGGATAAATAACCTTTTATATAGTCTTCAAACACCTGGGATGAGGATGTATCCATATCTTTTAAATCCGGATTTGATATAGATAGATCAATTATTACATAATCTTTGTTTGAAAACTTTGGAGACACTATAGGAACAAATCCTTCAGTTAATCCAACAATAAAATCTGAAAAGTCTGTATTAGTCATGAAGAGTTTGCTCATAAAATTTTACTTGTTTTGATTTCCATTTTTTAGGTAATTGTTTTAGTAATGATTTTCTAAAATTGTGATAATCTACTGTAATTGTATGCCTTGGTGTATCAATCTGTTTATAATGTGGATGTGTAACTTCTCGCTCACAAAGCTTTTTAATATTAGTGGGCATTTTCCATTGATCAACAAGGTAATTTGCCAAAATTTTACTTTGTAACTCAGATCCAGGCCATATGCATCCTAAAGGTTGAAACATCCCTATAAAAAATAAATCATGATAATCTGGGTGAAACATTTTAAGATATAAAGGAACTGGTCCTTGACTATAATCAATAAATGATTTTTCAAAAAAAGTATGCTTTAAAACATATCCTGTGCAAGCAATAATCACGTCAAATTCTTCTTGGGTATTATCTGTAAAATGTACTGTATTATTCTCTAGTTTTTTAATATCTACTTTGGGATGTACCTTTCCGTGTCTGATCTTATACAACAATTCATCATTGATAGTTGGGTGTGTTTCCCCAAATTTTGTTTTTACATCCTGAAGTCCGTACAGTTTATTTTTTCCTAACAAAATATTGAGTAATCTATCATTAAGCCAACTTCTTATTTTAATAGGAAGCCAGGAAGAACGTGACCCTACTAAATCTGATGGCAATCCAAAGAAAAATTTTGGGATAATTCGATACCCTCTTCTCCAACTAATACTAGTTTTCTTACTTACTCTGCTGGTTTCGACAGCTACATCACACGCAGAGTTACCACCTCCAATAACCAATACCTTTTTATCAGCATATGGCGCAGCTTTTTTATAATTGTGAGAATGTATAAACTGTCCTGTAAATTCGCCTGGATATTGTGGTATACGAGGAACAGAATGGTGTCCATTACAAACTACAAGATCTGTAAATACTTCTTTCTTTTCTACCCCATTGCTTATACTTGTGACCTGCCATTCATTGGATTTAATACGTTTACAGTGTTTTATTGAAGTTTGGAACATTATGTATTGATAGAGATCAAACTTCTTTGCATATGCCTGAAAGTATCTCCTAAGCTCATCATGCGAAGGATAATCAGCAACCGTTTTATCAAAATCATCAAATGTAAAATCTTCATACTGAGACAAAGTCTTTGAACTAATGATATGAGTTGTTTCAAAAACACTAGAGTGACTTTCATCTTCAGAATAAATCCAATTCCCTCCTACTTCATTGTTGCGATCATAACAAATAACATCCAGCCCTTTATCTTTTAGATTTTTAAGTGCTGTTATACCACTTGGCCCAGCACCAATCACACATATTCTTTTTTGCATATATCAATAATTCCAAAAAGTGACTATAAAGAAAAAATCCTTAATAGTATACTTTTATTTTATATGCATGTAAAATAAAGAATGTCTGTTATTTTAAAAAATATTTTAAGATTTTAACCTCTTTCTATAAAGAAAAGATCCTGTCTATTCGTCTTTTGAGTAACGTAACTTGTAAAAAAAACAATGCTGCTAAGAATAGAATCCCGTAAGTCGTTGTCTTATGCAATGTAAAATCTGAAAGAGGGTTTTTAAACTCTATTTTTTGAAGGAATGAAAGATCAAATCTTCTTAAAATTGGTTCATTGTTATTAGAAAAATAAAATACCGAAATCAGAATGGATAATACAATTAATGCAATTACTATCCACGCTTTTCTGGAGATTAATGGTTTATACTCTATAGAACTTTGTATTTCAAGAGCATTAACCTGACTCATCACATTCTGTAGAAACCCTACTGAAGGTTTTTCTAAACCTGCTTCCTTTACTAAACCTTTTATGTTTTTAAATTGCTCTTCCATTTCTTGTACTAATTTCTGGAGAAATATGATGTTTCAGTATCGAATATAGTTTTTTTCTACTTCGATACAATTTTATTTTCACATTATCCGCTGTTAAACCAACAATTGGTATAATTTCTTTTACACTTTTTTCTTCAAAATAATATAATGTTATTATAGCCGCCTCTTCTTTTGGAAGTTGCATTATACTATCTGATATGATTTGTTTTCTTTCTTTATCTTCTAAATATGCCAAAGCATCATTAACTAAGCCTACTTCTCCTTCACTAATCTCCTCAATAAGTTCTGAAGTCATCATACGTTTTGATGCTTTAATCGTATCAAGGCTTTTTCTATAAGCGATAGTATACAACCATGTAGAGAACTTAGCATCTCCTCTATACTTATTTAATGACTTATACGCTTTGATAAAAGTATCCTGTGCTACTTCTTCTGCTTGTTCTTTATTTTTTATCATACGATAAACTACCGTGTATACCAAACTTTGATAACGCTCTACAAGAGTTGAAAAAGCATTTACCTGCCCTTCCAGTACCTGGTCTATATAATATTGATCTGGTTGATGGTTCATTTCTTCATAAGACGACTCTTATTTATATATGGTTACAGAATTTATTCTATAAAGTACAAAATATTTTTTTTAACCTTTTTTGTAACCGATTTCAAGAACTTAACGTCATAGTTAAAAAACGAACAGTATTAATCATTAAAAATTAAAATTATGCACGCAGGAGAAGTACTTATACCCATTGCCGTATTTGGTTGTATTTTTGGGATATTTTATTTATTTGTTTCGGCTAGAAACAAAGAACGTATGGCCCTTATTGAAAAAGGCGCTGATGCCTCAATTTTTTATAGTAATAAGGAAAGAAGAGTAACTCCATTTTGGAAAGTTTTTGTTCTTAACTTCTCATTATTACTTATGGGAATTGGAATCGGTATTTTTATAGCAGGAATATTACATTATACTTTAGGAGTAGAAGAAGGGATCGCTTATCCAGGAACTATCTTTTTAATGGCAGGCGCAGGATTATTTACAGGCTTCAATATGACTAAGAGTTTAGATAAAAAAGCCTGATTGAACTCATTACAACAACAACAAAAACAGACTGCAGAAATCATTCCACAGTCTGTTTTTTTTATGCCCTATTTTGAATATATGTTTGAAATTAAAGTAGCTTTTAAAGTATTTCTTATAATCAAAGCCTAAACACACCTTGGCCTTGCTTAATAAGCTTTTATATCAATTTAAGATTGTCATTCTATGATGTTAACATCAAAACAAAACTTCTAGAAAGCTATGAAACATCTATACCTTGGTACCTTTTAACTCTTACAAAAGAGTTTTCTACCGCCTTAATATTAATTACAATACATCTTATCATATAATAAAATAGATCGTCTTCTCAGACGATCTATTTATAATCCTATATATTATTATAATACTTTATTCTACTACTTCGCTGTATTCTTCATTTAATTCTTCTTCGAATTTCTCTACAACTATAGACTCTCCTTTATTGTTTTCTAAAACATACTTCCCAACAGGTAATTGACTTAAGTCTACTATTCCAACAGATTTAGACAAAATGTGTACAGTATATTTTACTTCAAATAATTTAATTTTATCACCTTCTGCAAAATCTACAACAGTTATGATATCTCCTTCTCTTTCAATATTTAGAATATTAGATTCTGAATTAACATAGTAGTTCCCTAACTCTTCAGCCAAATCAGCACTTCCATTCATATCTCTTTCACTATCACTTACTACATATTCGTCTCCTAAAGCTTCTTCTAAAACTAAAGCTTCATTAGTCTTCTCAATCACTACAGATTTTCCTTCACTATTTTCTAATAAATATTTACCTACCGGTAACATACTAAGATCAATTTGACCTCTTGTTTTAGATAAGATATGATCACCCGATTCTACTTCAAACAATTTTAGTTTATCTCCTTCCTGAAAATCAACAACACTAACTACAAGACCATCTCTTTCTATCCTAAGAGTATCGTCTGCACAAAATGCATTTGCATTGAAGAAGAAAAGTAGACCTAAAATAAATACTATTGCTCTCATACTATTGTAATTTAAAACGTAATTTTTGTGCACGTTTATTACGGGATTACCTTACAATAATATTATTAAATTATTGTTAAGTAAAGGAAATACAAGACTTTTAGATCAAATGAAGGTGATTTTCGACAAAAGACACAAAAAGTGTAAAATATTAAATTTTAAAACCACAAACATCTGATTACCAGATATTTATTTTTTAAATATTCGTAAAAACATAGACAAACAGCACATTATTAAGGTAAAAGCATCAAAATTCAAAATTTCACCTTATTAAAAAAGCTCTAAATCAACAACATAGACTATTGATATCTTATATCTAAAATGGCGGAAATCACCCCTTTTTATAAAAATTGATGCTATTTTTAGGTAAACGAAATGTTAAAGAATTACAAAAGCTCCATAAACCTTAAAGGCTTATAGAGCTTTTCTACAATTAACACATTACTATAAAATTATTGCAATATCACTTGGCTATATTTAGCGTTTATTGTTATTGCTTTGTCTGTATTACGGGTATTTTGAAACCCGTTAATAAATACATTTCCAAAATTTCTTCTCACATTGGCTTCTACAGTCTTAGATAAAGCTATTCTACTTTGAGCTCCACTATATGTAAAATTAAATGCTGTTTTAGGTAACTTTAATTTAAAATCACTGTTTTCTACGGCTAGATCCAAGGTAGAAAAGGATTCTCCCAGATTAGCTATTGTAATAGCGCCAAAACTTCCAGAGATTGCTCCATTTTCATCTAATTGCTGTATAAATATATTACTGGAATCAGCATTAATAAGAAGGTTTTTTGCATTCTGTATTCTACAATTCTTTACATAATTTACCATTAATCTACCATTGTTCCATTCACGAACTAAGACAGGTGAATATGATGCTTTGATAAAAGTTTGATCTCCTTCGATAATATTGGCATCTAACTTTGTATGTGATAAAGAAGCTTTTACATTATGCGCTCTTTCTGCTAATTTCACGTTTCCATGTCGAATATTAAGTCGCAATCCTGCTTCTTTGGGTATACGGATTTTTATCTTCTTACTAGTTGTTGTATTTGGATTGGTTTTTTGAGTACTATATTGATATATTGTGATATTAGCTCCTTGCTGTTGATTATCGACAGCTCTTACAAATTGTGAAGACCAGGCACTCATGCGTCTTGCAAATTCATTTCCCCAGGCTTCTTGTATACGAATTTCCATCTGTGGACTGATCTTTTGACCATTTTGTTCCATTTGCTTCTTCCAGTCTTTCAATGCCAATTCAAAATTATTACCGAATTTTTCCTTTATTTGACTTTCCCATTGTTTCACATATTTTTCTTCATCCTGCTTATTCTTTCCATAATTAAGACTAACGTCAGAAGAGTTTTCAGGAAGTGCGCTTGGCATAGGGTTGTTTGCTATATTTTCCATAATTGGACTTAGCATATCTGCAATTGCAGGACTCAACATCCTTAACTCCTGAAGTTCTTTTACAGTTACATTAGAAGCTGTGATATTTCTTGTCCAAAGGTTTCCTGCCGCAGATGTAATTGTAATCTCACGACTATTACCCAATACATCTACTTGCCAACTATCCAAGATTCGTTTACTCGTATCATCATTTAGGTTATCACCTTCAAGGTATGCCTCTACTTCTACAGTACTTTTATTCCAGGTTTCAAAAACAATATCAGTATGGCTGGTATTGAGATTTACAGTAACATCTTTATTAACTGTAAATTTTTCACTTAATTTACTTTGTTTATCCTGAGCGAGTAATCCCGCAATACAGCATACACTAAGTAGTATCGTATTAAGCTTGTATCTCATTGTAATGTTCATTTTCAATGCTCTCTAATTCTTTTAGTTTGTCATTTAATCTATTTAAAAGTGTAAGTCTCATAGTCAAATTCTCCATCATCGCTTCTACACTTTGTACGTTTGGACCTACTTCAATCAATTCTTTGTTTAGTTTTTGATATTCTTTATCAAGTTTATCAAGTCTTATCATAAAACTTTCTACCAACTCTCTGTTTCTATCATCAATTGTAATTTGCGATAATTGAAATTTTATACTCGTCAGTATACTATTTTCTACTTTTTCATATTCAGGTGATATCTCTGCAAGAGATGATGATTGTTTAGGTAAAATCACGGTAGAATTCTTAACAGTAGATTCTACAACCTCAGGATTTTCACCACTATTTTTACCAAACTGGTTGATAGCCATAAAAGAAACCGATAGTATAACAACTACACTTGCTGCAATCCTAAGCCAGGAATATCCTAGACTCCTACTTTTTTTAGGAAGTTCCTTTTCTAATCTAGCCATAAAACGATCCTGATGCCCATTTCTAATATTTTCAGAAGGGATCTGTCTATCTTGCTTTAAAAGCTCTCTAATATCCTGTGCCATCTCTTAAATGTTTTAGTTGGTCCTGAAGCTGTTTTTTTCCTCTATGTACTAATGTTCTTGACGATACTGGAGTAATATCCAAAATTTCGCTAATTTCATTATGATCATATCCTTCTATCAAAAACAGCATCACTGCATATTTATACTTCTCTGGTAATTTTTCTATAGCTTTTTTAACTTCATCTACTGTTACAGTATCAGAAACCGACCAATCATCTTGTTCTTCGACTGTACCCATCACCTGTTCATTTATAGCAATCATATTCATTTTTTTTGCTTTGAGCATATCAATGCTTTTATTTATAACGATACGCTTAAGCCAAGCTCCAAAAGTTACATCACCAGTAAACTGATGAAGTCTTGTAAAAGCTTTAATAAAAGACTCCTGCATAGCTTCTTCTGCTTCAAAAGGATCCTTAAGGAAACGTAATGCTACATAATACATACCATCACAGTATTTATTATAAAGCTTCATCTGTGCCCTACGATCGTTAGTCCTACATTGTTCTATTAGCTCGCTTTGTAACAAACTCTTTAACTTTTGGTTAGTGATTACTTACTTTAAACCGGTTTCAAATGTCATTCTCTATTAGAGACGTAATTATCTAATTCGTGTTGCAAAATTAGGTATAAAAATTTTCAAAAACATACAGAACACTGAATATCAATTTATTAATAAAAAATTAACGCTTGTTTCAGTAAGTTTTCATAAGAATTCTATACTATTTCATTATTAGATGTTTTATTAACCATAAACCAACTTAAAATGCGCAAAACTAATAAAACAAAAGTTCATCCAGATATTGACGAAATTCAAGATGTATATGCTTTGATAGAAAAAAATATGGATTGTACTAAAAAGGTGATTCTTCATATCGATTTTTTAATCGAAAGGACCGATCTTCCTGAAACCACAATTAAGTCTTTAACATCGTTGAGAAATATATGTGCAGTAAATGTTATGAATTTAGCCAGAGCAATTGCTGCTTAATTACCCCTCCAGAACTAAAGTGCACAATCCCTATATTTATAGGGATTGATGCACGCTAAATCAAAAGCTCTTTTTTATGATCACTTAACAGAAAGATCGAATCATATAGTTTTTACAAATATTTTTAAATCTTAAAACCTCATTAAACGTATTTAATTAAAGTCTAAATAAATTATCTTTAGAAATAATTAAAAAATCATCTCATGCCAAAACTCTTGAAGCGAATTATTTTTATCCTTATAGCAGTTGTTATTATTGGATATGCAGGTATGCTTATTTTGAAAAACAATACAAAAAAGCATAGTCCTGAAGAAACGATTACTCATATTGCAAAAGAAGCTACATTTACTGTCTTCTATAATCGTCCAAATAAAAAAGGAAGAGAAATTTTCGGAAAACTAGTTCCTTATAATGAAGTATGGAGAACCGGAGCTAATGAAGCAACCTCTTTTACAACAGATAAGGATATTCTGGTTGATGGAACAACTCTTAAAGCTGGAACCTATACTTTGTGGACTATTCCTAATCCTGAATCCTGGAAAGTAATCTTTAATAGTCAAGAATATGGTTGGGGAGTAAGTTTTAAAGATGGCAAAGCTGCACGTGACCCTCAATTTGACATTCTAACAGTAGAAGTTCCCGTTCAACCATTATTGAATGAAGTCGAGCAATTTTCTATTTATTTTGAAAACGCTAATGATTTTACCATTATGTACTTAGCTTGGGATAAAACTGCCATTGCTGTTCCTATTAAGGTCTAATTATTTTTTTCGAGCCTTTCATTATAATATTAATTTATTTGTAAAAAGGATTTATAACTTTGTCCTAAAGCTATATTGTGCCTAAAGAGAATTCTGAACATAAGGATCAAAATGCCAAAGTACCTTCTAGTACAAAAGATCAGGCTATTCATCGATTCAAGAAATCGCAACAAAAAGAAATAGTTGTTGATACTATTTATAATGCAATTATCTCAAAAAAAACAACTGCGTTAAGTAAAGGGATTACTTTAATTGAAAGTACTCGAAAAAGCCACCTTGAAAAAGCTCAGGAATTAATTGAAAAATGCCTTCCGCATGCTAATAAATCGATAAGAATAGGGATTACTGGAGTGCCAGGAGTGGGAAAGAGCACCTTTATTGAAGCTCTTGGACATGAATTAATACAAAAAGGGAAAAAAGTTGCAGTTTTAGCAGTTGATCCCAGTAGTACCATATCAGGAGGCAGTATACTTGGAGACAAGACACGGATGGAATCATTAGTTCGTTCTCCAGATGCTTTTATAAGACCTTCTCCGTCAGGAAACTCATTAGGTGGTGTAGCACAAAAAACCAGAGAATCAATCATTCTTTGCGAAGCTGCTGGGTATGATATCATTATAATTGAAACCGTAGGTGTTGGACAAAGCGAGACAGCAGTTCATAGTATGGTTGACTTCTTTTTACTTTTAAAACTTGCAGGTGCTGGTGATGAATTACAAGGCATTAAACGTGGTATTATTGAAATGGCAGATGCCATTGTAATCAATAAAGCAGATGGAGATAATCTTAAGCGTGCCAGAGAAGCTAAAAATCAATTCAGAAAAGCATTACACTTATACCCACTTGCTCAAAGCAGTTGGTCACCAGAAGTATTAACTTGCAGCGCACTTGAAAAACAAGGAATTGAAGAAATCTGGGACCTAATTCTAAAATATCTCGACATAACGTCTAAGAATGGATTTTTTGAAGAAAACAGAGTTCAACAAAATAAATTTTGGTTACTACAAACTATTGAAGAACAGTTAAAAACTAATTTTTATAACCATCCACAAATTAAAGATTCGATACAATCACAAATTAAAGCTGTCCAACAACACAAAATCACTCCTTTTGCCGCTGCCAGACATCTTCTTAAGTTAAGTAAAGAGGACTAATAATATGAGAAATTTTTATCATTAATACATATTCTCAATTAATAACTTTTATTTATCATCAATGTCTCCTACCTGTTCTTTGGTTACACCAGTAGGAACATCTGTATTCGCTCCACTTTCTTCAAAGCTCTGCATAGTATCAGCAAGTCGTTTACTAATTTTAACTAAGTAAATCGTATCCAAAGTTTTTACTTCAACCGCTTCAATTGCTTCATTATACTGATTTCTGAATGAAATAATATCTCTATCTGCATAGCCATCCGGGAACTTTTCTACAAGAAGATTAAGAATGTTCTTGTTTAATTTTTTGTAGTCAACAATTACTCTTTTCATAGTTTGCAGGTTTATTTAGTTACAAGGGCAAATATTAAAGATGATACAATACATTCTGGGTTGATATTTTTAACTCACCCAAGTCAATTTTTATACAACATAAAGTGTTCTAGTTACATTACTACAATTTAAAATAAAAAAACCGAAATTTGATTATAACTTTTTAAAAATTAGATTATTTTTTAAATCTAATTAACACGTTGATAATCAATGTTTTTGGTTTTTAGTTTTCATATTTCTAAAGTTTTAAAACAGGTCATTAATTACAGCGTGTGTGATATATTATTCATCGTTTTTTTAATGAGTTTTGAAAAAAAAGCTCATTTCATCTAAAGCAAATAATATCTGGTTTTTGACGTTATCTATGTCGATATTATGATAAAGAATATTTTACAAAAAAAATGGGTTAAAGGCTTTCTGATTATTCTTGGTCTATGCTTTTTACTTTTTATAGGTTTATACAGTAGTATATATTTTGGTTTTTGGGGTGCACTGCCAACCAAAGAAGAATTAGGTTCATTAAAACAAGCTGAAGCGACTCAGGTATTAGATAAAAACGGCCATTTAATTGGTAAATATTATATATATGATCGACAACCTATTGTTTATCGAGATCTACC
The DNA here is from genome assembly GCF_034322225.1 of Aquimarina callyspongiae. NCBI lineage: Bacteria > Pseudomonadati > Bacteroidota > Flavobacteriia > Flavobacteriales > Flavobacteriaceae > Aquimarina > Aquimarina callyspongiae. The sequence goes on from NZ_JAXLPA010000001.1 coordinate 176,531, forward strand.
TCAACACTTAATAGATGCCTTAATTGCAACAGAAGACATGAGGTTTTATGAACATAACGGAGTCGATAATAAAAGTCTTCTACGAGTATTTTTTAAAACCATTTTACTTGGTGATAGATCATCTGGTGGAGGAAGTACTATTACTTTACAATTAGCCAAAAATCTATATGGGAGAAAAGATTACGGAGCTTTTAGTATACCCGTTAACAAATTAAAAGAGTCTTTTGTAGCCAAACGAATTGAAGAAATCTATTCTAAACAAGAAATCTTAACGCTGTATTTTAACACCGTTCCTTTTCCTGACAATACTTACGGTATTGAGAGTGCCGCTCAAAAATTTTTTAGCAAGCCTACAAATCAACTTAATTTATCAGAAGCAGCTACATTAATTGGTTCTTTAAAGGCTAATCATAGCTATAATCCCAGGCTTTTTCCCGAGAGAAGTCAGTTACGCAGGGATGTTGTACTGCAACAAATGGTAAAATCAAAGTATATCAGCTCTAATCTTGCTGATAAAACCATGGGAGAACCAATACAATTAAAATATCAGTATTTTAATCACGATTTGGGTTTAGCTCCTTATTTCAGAGAAATGGTGAAGAAGGAGCTTTTTAAAATTTTAAAAAAACATAAAAAATCAGACAAAAGCGATTATGATCTTTACAATGATGGTTTGATTGTTTATACTACACTTGATTCTAAAATGCAATTATTGGCAGAGGAAGCCATGAAAGAACATATGCAAATATTACAAAATGTGTATGAAAAGTCATATGGAAATAATCCTCCCTGGAAAAACAAAGCTTTTTTAGCTAACACAATAAAAAAATTAGAAATCTATAATTCTTATAAAAAACAAGGGCTTACTGAAAGCCAAATAATTGATTCTCTTTCTAAAAAAAAGGAGATCGAACTATTTGAGTGGAAAAAAAATATTACTAAAAAAATATCTTCTTTAGATAGTTTACAGCATTATATGAAATTTTTAAATGCCGGAATGATCGCTATAGAACCTTCTACCGGTGCTGTACAAACGTATTTAGGTGGAATTGATTATCGTTATTTTAAATATGACCACGTTTCTCAAAGTGAGAGACAGGTAGGATCTACTTTTAAACCTTTTGTATATACTGCTGCTGTTGAAAATGGTTTAAAACCATGTACTTATTTTTCTACAAAAGAAGTTACCTATACCAATCTAGATAACTGGACTCCTAAAAATGCTTCAGAAAAAGAAGATCCGTACCTCAATTATACTTTAGAAAAAGCACTAAGTACTTCTGTAAACACCATTGCAGTTAAAGTACTGAATGAAGTTGGAATCCCAAATGTCATTCAACAAGTAAGAAAATTAGGAATTACTGCGCCTCTTTCAGAAAAACCGGCTATGGCGTTAGGAACAGATGCTATTAAACTAAAAGAATTGGCAGGTGCTTATGCTAGTTATATAAATAATGGTCGAAGTGTAAAACCTTATTTTATCACCAAAATCGAAGATCAAAAAGGTAATCTGATTGCCTCCTTTGAGCCTAGAATTTCTGATAGTACCGCTTATAGCGAATATACAAGACAAGTCTTATTAGAAATGATGAAATCTACAGTAAATCAAGGTACAGCAGCTCGCTTAAGAACTACGTATAAGTTACAAAATGATATTGCTGGCAAAACCGGAACTACTCAAGATAATAAAGATGGGTGGTTTGTAGGGATCACTCCAGAACTGATAACCGTAACCTGGGTAGGCAATGATAATTATAATATGGGGTTTAAAACTACAGCTTTAGGACAAGGAGCCAATACTGCTCTACCAATTTTTGCTAAATGGTACCAGAAGATGAATCAAAATAGTGATTTTGATACTATTACTAAAAGTAAATTTGCCTCTCCCTCTACAGAAGTACTGCAGGATTTAAACTGTAAACCTCAAAAACGAGATAATTTTCTGAAACGACTTTTCGGAAAAAAGAAAAAGAAAAGAAAATTTAGCGACAACACTTAAAATCTTACCATTGCTACGATTTCTTCATCATCTTGTTTAGTTAATCTTATAATTTTTGTTTCTTTTATCACTTTTTTTGTTCCATATTTTTTAAAAATAGTAACCTTCATAAACGTAGGACTTTCTACTTTTTGATATCTATCTCCATAATACTTTACCTTTACATAATATGCTCCTTTTTTGGCATTTCTTAATGTAAACTCTTCTGGACCGAAACCTTGGGTCATATCCTGAGAGATTTTACCTCCAATACTTGTTTTACTATGTTTATAATAACACTCCTCAAGATTAGGATCAATAATATGTAAATCTATATCTGTATCATTATGATTCCAATCGGTGGTTATTCTAATATCAAAATCCACTGGTTCCAAAAGTTCTTTATCAACATCACTAAGATTCAAATCATTCTTATATTCTTTAATCAGGCTTTTAATTTCATTTTTAGCAATATCAGCTATTCCTTTAAAAACACGTCTTTCAGAGTTTTTATAAATTTCTCCTGTTACAATACTATTCAACAGATCTAATGCTTCCTGACATTTTCCTTCATTTTTATAAGCCAAAGCTAAATCTCTATATGATTGGGAATCTTCTGATCTTATATCAAGTATTCGCTTAAAGATAAAGGAAGCTAATCCATATTGCTCATTAACCTGTAATTGATACCCATATACTTTTAACAATTCATAATTATCAAAATCTATTTCTGGTATGTTAGATAAAATTCTTGATGAGTATAAAATATCATTATACGTATTCTTAAAATAATTAGAAACATCAACAAAATAAGCTGGAACCTCCTTGTAATTAGAGCGTTGTTTTAAATATAATTGATATGCTTCTTGCAATGTTTTTGCTTTCTTTAGTTCAGATATGTATTCAGCATCAACGGGTCTATCTTTTAAAGTAAGATCTCCAGAATATTTTTTAAACGGTGGATTTGACGGATCATAAGAAGAAACAGTTACAATTGGTGTAGAAAACTTTCCTGAATCATCAATGTTAAAAACGATAGGTAAAGCATATCGTACCTCAACTGGTCTTCCTCGTTGTTTACCTGGAATCATACCTGGAATCTTTTTTAATACTCTTATAACTTCTTTTTCGAGTTTTGGATGAGGAGCTCTAACTAATATATTATTTACTTTACCCTTTCTATCTATTGTAAACATTGCATATATTCTTTGAACCCCCAAAGGCAGTCCTAGATCTGTTCCTATTTGAGTATTAAAGTTCCTACTCACTATACTTCGTATATTTTGAGAAAAGCAATTTTTCCTTTCATCTTCTGTGGTGTAAGGTTCACATCCTGGAAATACAGGAATCTGTTCGATCACAGCAAAAGAAACCAGCGAAGTATCTTCATCATCCATCTCTATATCTTCTACAGCTTCTACTTCCTCTACCTCTACAATTTCTTCTAATACAGGTTCAGGAGATCTTAATAGTGCAGGTTCTTCTGCGATTGTTTCATCCTCTACTATTTCAAAATCCTGAGTGATCATTCTTTCTTCATTCTCTGAGGACTCTTGTAATGACCATACTATTTCCTGTTCCTTTTTATTTTTAGAAGCTAGAATTCGGTTATATTCTTCTAAGAGTTCATCTGGTGGAGTTATCTGGTACCTGACATAATCCATTACATTTTCCAAAACGATCAAAGAGGTATATTCTGTAATCAAACTATACTCCTTACCCAATACAGTAATTTCATCCTTATTCCCTTCAATATTTTTCTCCAGATGATCTAATTTTTTCTGCCCCCATATTCTTTTGATATTTAAATCTGAATCAAGTTTATTATCCAGGTTGATAATAACACTTTTGGTAATTTCATCTTTATATCCAAAGTTTAATTTTATGTTTTCTCCTTTTTTAAAGTTTTTACCAGCAATAGAAAAATCGTGAGATATTGTAGTCGCTGAAAAAGGGTATATCTCTATATCTTTTGACGAGGATTCATATCCAAGAAATTTAAATGATTCATATTGCACACTTTCAAGAGCTTCTTTTATAGAGTTCGTTTTAAGATTAACATATCTTCCATTATTAACTTCAGTACTATTTTTTAAAGTTGCATGATTGGCCTTAACTAAACTATTTACAACAAAAAATGGGTTTTTAGACTTTACATCAAATTCACTTAAACTCACTATCCCATCAGAAAATAACATTGCTATATCTGAATCATTGATTTCTTTAAATATCCCATTATAAGAAGTTCCTCCATCATAAACAGTTTGTTTTATTGTTTCTTTTAATTGATCCCAATTAGATTCTTTAATATTAAAAACAGTATTCGATAATCTTATATTACTAAACGTTATTAATTGTACTTCTACATTTTTAAAATATGAAAAACACTCATCCAAAAACTTAATTTCTTTTTCTATATCTCTATCTTTCATAGAAAGTGATGTATCCCAGTAAAGGATAATCTTATCTGGTTTTTCTCTTAATCTCTTTCCTGGTATTATATTCTTGTATACATAAAAATAATCCTCTGACATTACTAATTTCTGAGAATCCAAAGCGAGTGGTATTTTAACAGAGATACTCTTATTGGGGGTATAATCTTTTTTAGAAACTTTTGTGGTATAGTTTCTCTTCCAGTCATCAAAATCCAGTCCTGATATTTTTCCTTTCTCTACAAGTGGTTTAATTTTTTGATCAAAAACTGATATTTCTAAAGTAAAGTTTTCTAATCTGTTTTTAAATTGTAGCGGTAAGTTGTAATAATGTGCTCCATCATCAAAAGACAATTCTTGCTCATAAGCTAACACTACTCTTTTATGACCTTTTGACGGAATTGGATAAATTCTTGCTTTATAGTTGTTTCCTGTTCCTTTTTCTAATAAAGCAGGATCTACTCTTCTTCTTACAACAGCTTCAAAAGCTATTCTTCCTAGCTCTTTTTCTACTACTACTGCTTCTCTAAGTTTTCCATTAACATCCAATGCGAACCTAGAAACATTTTGCCCTTCTCCTAATGGAAATGACAGCTCCCCCTCCAAAATAGCATCTGTGGGATTATAAAACAGCATATCATATGTTGTCGTAGCGATATTTCCAATCACTTCAACTTTAATATCTAAAGAAGATAGCCCTAAAGGTTTATTGCTTACATTAAGTACAGGAGCGTCCTGTGAAAAAGCGGCAAAAAAGTACAATGTGGTTACGATGAAAGAATAGAGATTTTTCATAAATTAATCATAGTTTTAACGTTAGATGGAATGGATAGTGTCTTGTTGTAGAATCAAGTTCTATGCCATTAATCTAATCTATAACACTTATGAAAAATCCTTGGTATGCAAAATCTGATGTAGTAAAAAAGGCACGTTAATTAAGGTAACGTATGTTCTAAATCATCATAAAAAGAATTATCTCTTTATGAATTATCCCCCATATTTCTTTACCAAAAAAGTATGTAGTTTGTAAGCTCCTAGACCTAAAAAAATACCGATCGCCATACCAGTTATAATATCACCAGGATAATGAACTCCTACATATATTCTACTATAGCTTACTACTACTGACCAAGCTACCATAAAAGGAAAGATATATTTTAGGCGTTTTTGTAGTGCTAATCCTGTAAAAAATGCCAATGCCATGGAGCTTGCAGCATGTGCTGAGAAATAACCGTGTCGCCCACATCGTTCTGCAATGAAACGAGTAAATTCTGCTACTCCATCGGCTCTGCAAGGTCGAGGCCTCATAAAAAGTACATTCTTAAACAAATTTGAAAGTTGATCAGATGCCGCTATCAATGCAGCTACCACCAATAGAGTAATAATTGTTCCTCTTATCCCAAAGTATTTATAAAAAAAGAACAACAATAACACATACAAGGGTATTTGATATAATTTTTCGGTCATAAAGAGCCAAAAACCATCCCAAGCAGGTGTTCCTAAATTATTTAGGTATATAAATATTTCTTTATCTAATTGTACGAGTTCTTCCATGAATACTACTACTTTGACAGGTTTGATCTTTTTTATTCATCATAACGTTCGATCTCACGATCATAGAAATCATTTGCAGCCTGAAACAAATTTCCAGCCTCATCCTGCAACTCTTTCTCATCACTCTTATCAAACTCTTCTAACCATTCTACTTCATCATTCTCCAGGTTTATAATAAATCTGGGGAATTCTGTATGAATTACAAAAATAGCATCAGGATAATCTGTATTATCCCCTAGTAAGAATTTTGGGAAACTCATAATATGTATTTGTTATTACAAAGCCTCAAAGGTAACAAGTTTTTATTGAGAAATTGTAAATTTCAAATGTTGTTATTCTATATTAATAGAAACTCTATTGTTTGAAGTAATATCAAGATTAGATGATGATTCATCAGTAACAACAGGTTGCGTGTCTCCTGCAAAAATTACTTCAATCAAATTTTCATCCACTCCTTTTTCTATCATATAAGCTTTAACATTACTAGCTCTAACCGCTGACATAATTTCATTTTCAAAAGAGGTTCCTGCATCATCTGAATGACCGGTGATTTGAATTTTATTAACCTTGAAAATTTTTACATACTGGATATAAGAATCTAATGCTTTTTTAATTTCTTCATAAGCTTCACTTTCACCTTCTAAAAACTCTATATCAGAAAAATCCAGGACCATCCCGCAAATAGCATTAACATCTATTCCCTTAGGGTCTTGCATTTCTATAAGGAGTACATCATCCATATAATAATATGCTTCACTAAAAGCTCCTGAACCACGTAATGATTTTCCATTAGGACTATCTCCAAAATATCCTAAAGAGATATATTTTTCTTTCCCGCTAGCTTTATAGATTCCGCATACTTTGGTCCATACCTGAGTATCACAAATCAACTCAGATGATTTCACATGCAACCTTAGTTTTGTAGTAGGTGTTATTTTAGGAATTCTGGCACTAAAATATGCTCCTATCGAAGATGTACAGGATTTTGAAACCCCTTCTCCCGGAGAAGCATACATCTGAAAATAATAATATTTACCTGGAGACAAATTTCTATTTAATTTGGCAATAATCCCTTCTTTATAGGCACCTCCTGCAATGTACATCCCTACTTTACCCTCACCTGTTCTGGATTGTTGCGACCCAAATTGACTTAAAAATCTGGGAGATTTATGGTTAAAATCAACTTCTTGCACATAAGGATGATGCGCATCTGGTGAATTAACCAAAGGTTTCCAATCAGCAATAATTCCAAAATTTCTCATCGCATGATTCAGCTTTTTAATAGCCGGATTCGTTCTTTCAAAACTTGGGTTAGGTACTATATTCTCATTAGTAGTATGCAGTAAGTTTTGTCCTAAACTTTTATGGTTGATACTAAGGCTAAAAATGACAATAAGTAGGAAATAAAATTTGGGATTTGGGTTGTTCATTTCTTTTATTTTGTGTTAGTCTTACGACGAAATATAGTTAATTATTTCATAATATACCAAAAACGATACCAGTCTTAAAAAAGTATTCAAGACGAACGAAATAAATACAAAAATATTATAGTTGCGGTAATAAAATATGTTTCTTTAATATCCTTATGAATTCTTTTTATGAATCAGATCATTAGTGAGATAATGAAATCTGATGTACAACAATATTGCTGACGTAGTTAATCCTGCCAACAAACCGATCCAGATACCAGAGCTTTCATATTTTGTATGCAATCCGAGATAATAACTAATCGGGAATCCTACTACCCAATAAGCTATAAATGTAATCAATGTAGGTATTTTTACATCTTGCAAACCTCTTAATGCTCCTAAAACCGTTACTTGTATACCATCAGAAATCTGAAACAATGCAGCAATTACTAAGAGTTTTGCTGCAATGGTTATTACCTCAGTATTATCCACTAAGTTTTCTACATCTTTTACATCCAGATATATCTCAGGAAGAAATTCATTACAAAGGATAAAAAATATTGCAAAGACAGATTCTATTAAAAAAGTGAGTAAAAAGATAGATATAGCAATTCTCCTAAGTTCTTTAAATTGTTGTAATCCTTTTTGATTTCCTACCCTTACCATTGCAGCTACACTTAATCCCATAGCTACCATAAAAGTCATAGACGCCAGATTAAGGGCTATCTGATTAGAAGCTTGAGGGTTTTTTCCTAGAATACCAGATAACCATATTGCTGCTGTAAAAATAGCTACTTCAAAAAACATCTGTAGTGAAGAAGGAAATCCTAATGCTACAATCTTTTTCAGCATTTTATTTTCTAAAGTAAAAATCTTAATATTAGTTACGAACAGCTTAGACTTCTCCTTATTACGGAGGAAAATCCATAAAAAAGCTACCATCACAAACCTTGAAGCCAAGGTTCCTACCGCTGCACCTACAATGCCCATTTGAGGAAAGCCAAATTTTCCGAAAATCAATAAGTAATTTAGTACTACATTGACCACATTAGCAATCAAAGTAGCATACATAGGATATTTAGTCATTGACAAGCCGTCAGAAAACTGTTTAAACGCCTGAAAAACAACTAATGGGATTAATGAAACTGCCACCAGATTTAAGTAAGGCATAGCCAATTCTACCACCTCAACTGGTTGTTTCATCATATACATTAATGGCTTTGCTAATAGAATGATTAGAAATAAAACTATTCCTAAAGTGGTACATAAGAACAATCCATGTTTGAATGCAGATTTACCATTTTTAAAATTATTTTCTCCATCTGCTTCTGCCACTAATGGTGTAATTGCTGTAGAAAACCCAATGCCTAAAGACATCGCTATAAACATAAAACTATTACCTAAGGATACCGCAGCGAGTTCTGCTGTTCCTAACTGTCCTACCATAATGTTATCGATCAATCCCACGAAGGTATGACCTAACATTCCCAGCATTACCGGCGCAGCTAGTCTTAAATTATACCGAAATTCTTTAGAGTATTGATACAGCATTCTGTGTTTTTGAACTGGCAAAGGTATTAGAACCGATGCAAAGTAAAATATTCTTATCGTATATTTAACGTTATCTATTACCTTCTTAAACCAAAAATATGCCCAAAATCGAAATATCTGAAAAGGAAATTAAGAATCGTAATTATACCAGAATATACCTGATTGTGACAAGTGTCCTTTTTGGAATATTAATATTTCCTTCTCTTCCAATGATTATGATGTCGCCAATGATGTTTGATAGTCCCGGATCAGAAAATAGTATCCCTACAATAATTCTTGTAATAAGCATAATAGCCTATCCCATATTGACTGTAATTGGCATTGCTTTAGGCTGGTTTTTATTTACAAAAAGAAAAAACCTCATTGCAGTACTTTTTGCAAGCTTGCCTATTTTAAATATCATCATAGGAATTGCTACTATTCTTTATATGGCTATTGCTTGTAATGGCAATTTTGATTGTTAAAAAAAGTTTATTTCACGATTCAAAACCAGAATCTCCAGAGTAATAAACTTAATTTTATTTTACACCATACTTATCAAAAAGATACATCAAACTAGTCATTGTTGCAGCTCCTAATTCGAGTTCTCTTTTATTAACAGCATCAAAGGTATCATTCTTTGCATGATGATAATCAAAATAACGTTGAGAGTCAGGTCTTAAACCTGCAAGTACAATTTTTTCATCTTTTAACGGTCCTATATCTGCTCCACTACCTCCTTTGGCAAAATAATGAATAAGATATGGTTCAAAAAGAGGTTTCCAGCTTTCAACTTGTTTAAAATTAGCATCATTACAATCAAATGTAAATCCTCTAGGTGTAAAACCTCCTGAATCGCTTTCTAAAGCAAATACATGATTCTCATTTTTATTTTTTGCTACAGCGGCATATTTTTTACCTCCTCGTAATCCATTTTCTTCATTCATAAACATCACAACACGGATCGATCTTTTGGGTTTATATCCTGCTTCTTTAAATAACCTCAACACTTCCATAGATTGCACTATTCCTGCACCATCATCATGAGAACCATCTCCCAAATCCCATGAATCCAAATGTCCTCCTACTACCATATATTCATTTGGATATTGGCTTCCTGTTATTTGACCAATTACATTAAAAGATTGAACATCTTTCCAGGTACGACAGTTCATATTAACGTGAAACTTGATATTAGCATTAAGCTTAAGCATTGAGCTTAAAAGATCTGCTCCATTAGTACTGATTGCAGCTGCCGGAATCTTTTCTGCATTTGTTAGGTTTCCATAACTCATCGCTCCTGTATGCGGAAAATCATCAAGTCTTAGGTTCATTGAACGAACTATTACTCCAACTGCACCAAATTTTGCTGCTTCTGCAGCTCCAGAATATCGTTGATCAACACATCCTCCATAAGCCTGAAATGTATTTATTAGATCCGCTTGCATAGGGCGATTGAAGAACACGATCTTTCCTTCTATCTTATCGCTACCTAATTCTCTAAGATCCTCAATACCTTGAACTTCAATAATTGGAGCCTTAATCCCACCAATTGGTGTAGGCACAGATCCACCTAATGCACAAATAGGAACATTAGTAGTTTTACCTGGTTCTGTTTCTATATATGCAAACTCTGTCACTCCTCTGGTCCATTTTGGTACCATAACCGGTTGCAACCAAACTTTATCTATCCCAAGTTCTTTGAGTTCTTTTTCTCCCCATTCTACAGCTTTTTGCGCATTAATTGATCCAGAAAGGCGTGCTCCTATTTGATTGGATAGATAATCCAACCATTGATAGCTTTTTCCTTCTAACAAAGCTGTATCATAGAATTTTTTAATAAGTGTCGAATCTTCTTTTGCAGCATTGGATTGCGCATAGTTCTTTATCGAGAAAAGAACTAATAAGAGTAAGAGTATTTTTTTCATTTGTTTTTTTAAGCTAAATTTTATTCGTTTTCCAACTGTTCTTTATACAAATCTAAATTGGCTTTGGTTTTATTATCTAATTCGGGTTCTTTTATATCATCATACTCTTTTAAAGTATCATACAAAGTTCTGGCCACAATATATCGCGCTGTTGGCTTATCATCTGCTGGTATAATATACCAAGGTGCGTGTGGCAAAGATGTTTTACAAATGGCATCTTCATAACATTCTTGATATTGATCCCATAACTTACGTTCTTTTAAATCTCCGGCAGAAAACTTCCAGTTTTTTTCTTTTTTCTCTAGCCTACGAAGTAATCGGTTTTTCTGTTCTTCTTTAGATAAGTGCAAATAAAACTTGTATATCAACGTACCATTTTCTGCAATATGTTTTTCAAAGTTTCTGATTTGCTCGAATCTTTGATCCCAGAACTCATCGTTTATATCTTCTACAGAATGAATGTGAGGATGGTTTTCACCCATAATATATTCTGGATGTACACGTGTCACCAATACATTTTCATAATGTGTTCGATTAAAGACTGAAAATTTACCCCGTCGTGGCAATGCAATATAATGTCTCCATAGATAGTCATGTCCTAACTCCAGCTCCGTTGGCACTTTAAAACTATGTACTACAATTCCGCGAGTATTAAAATCTTTAAAAACTTCTCGAATCATACTGTCTTTACCAGCGGTATCCATGCCTTGAATACATATTAGCACAGCGTATTTGCCATGTGCATAAAGTGTATCCTGCAATTTACCCAGCTCTTCTCGGACCTCTTCGAGTTCTTTTTCTACTTTTTTCTCGCTAACTCCAAGGTCATAAACCGTTGGAATTTTAGCTAACTCTACTGATTTAGAAGCTTTAAAGTCCTCATGAGTAAATCTATTCATAATCCAATTTGTGTTATATCACGAAAGATACTAAAGTTTTCACTTCTCAGGAAAAAAATAATTGATGCTATATACCCAAAGAATAGGTAAGTCCAAAGGCAAACGTATCGTATCGTCTACCAAAACTTTTAAGATTTAACTCAACAAAAACATGGATGGGTGTAGTAATATTGTAGAGTCCTCTAAATTTTAATTCGGCTCCGTGATTAAAGCTTCCGGTAGTAAAGAATAGATTAGAAGTATCTTCTGCTCTGTTTAAAACTACATAATCATTGCCTACATATCCAATACCTCCTGTAATACTTATAACTTCCCAATGAAGTAACCTTACATTATATGTTACTATCAACTCATTATATACTTCGGTATTTTCAAATTCTTTAATAAAATATCGGTTATACTCTGCTATATAAGTTGTGATCTGATCTGCAGAAGTATATTGCCCTCTAATATCAAAACCTGCTTCTTCTTGCAGTCCTACACTAATAATTGCTCCAAGACCAAAATCAACACTTCCTCTTTCGTATTGCGAATAAACTTGTAATGCGGTTAAAAAAACAATTAGAGTTAAGAATTTCTTCATATCATCAATATTCAATTCCTACTATCGAGCTTCAAAATCATAACTAAATCCAATAAGAAATGTATCATATCTGCGTCCCAAACTTTTAAGATTGAATTCTGCAAAAATATGTACTGGTGTAGAGATTTGATGCAACGCTCTTATTTTGATCTGAGCTCCGTGATTAAAATCACCTGTTCTAAACCCCAAAAAAGCTTCATCCTCAATACTTTCAAAAATACTTGAGTCGTTGCCTATATATCCCATACCTCCGGTAATAGTAGTAGGATACCAATTAAATAAAATTAAATTAACTCCTAGAGCCAATTCATTATATCCTTCTACACTTTCATCTGCACCAACAGAAAACAATCGATTATATTCTCCCATATACGTAGTATAGCAATTGGGAGCGTATTCTATTCGACCTCCTAATCCTATTTCGTTTTGAAAACCAAAGTTTTTTATCGCTACCAATCCATAGTTTACAGCGCTCACTTCATATTGTGCAAAAACTGGAGCAGCAATACATAGTGCTAATATCAAAAACAAAAATCTCTTCATCATCATTGGGGCATTTAAAAGCTATGGGTCAAATATTTTTTAACTTATAGTTTTGAATTTATTTTGAAGCAAATAGTTTTACATCTTCTTCACTAATTTCTTTTCCTCCTAAAATAATAAGACGTTCTACAACATTTCGAAGTTCACGGATGTTTCCTGTCCAATCATATTGTTGTAATTGCTTAATAGCTTTATCAGAAAATGTTTTAACCGGTGATCCTTGTTCTCCAGATATTTTTTTAGCAAAATAATCTACTAATAAAGGAATGTCATCTCTTCTTTCATTTAATGCTGGAACTTTTATTAGTATCACTGCCAATCTGTGATATAAATCTTCTCTAAATTTATTATCAGCAATTTCTTTTTTAAGATTTTTATTGGTTGCAGCTAATACCCGAACATTTACTTTGATATCTTTATCACTACCTACGCGCTGGATTTTGTTTTCTTGCAGAGCTCGTAATACTTTAGCTTGTGCAGAAAGGCTCATATCACCGATCTCATCCAGAAAAATTGTTCCCCCATTAGCTGCTTCAAATTTACCTGCACGATCTTTATTGGCAGAGGTAAAAGCACCTTTAACATGTCCAAAAAGTTCGCTTTCTATCAACTCTCCTGGTATGGCAGCACAATTAACCTCAATCATTGGTCCTTTTGATCGTTCACTCTTTTGATGAATCCAGTGTGCTACCAATTCTTTTCCTGTACCATTAGGCCCAGTAATAAGTACTCTTGCATCTGTAGCTGCTACTTTCTCTATCATATCTTTGATATCAGAAAGTGCTTTGGAGTCTCCAATCATTTCATAATTTTTAGAGACTTTTTTCTTCAGCATTTTATTTTCAACAACCAGTTCTTTACGATCCAAAGCATTACGCACAGTATTGAGCAATCTATTTAAATCTGGTGGTTTAGAAATATAATCAAACGCTCCTAACCTCATGGTATTCACTGCGGTATCAAGATCTCCATGTCCTGAAATCATTACTATCGGAATTTCTGGTTTAATTTTTTTAACTGCTTCCAGAACTTCTACACCATCCATTTTTGGCATTTTGATATCACACAAAATCAGATCATAATCATTGCCTTTGATATTTTCGATCCCAGACAATCCGTCTTCAGCTTCAAAAACATTGTATTTATCACTTTCTTCAGAGAGAATTTTTACTAAAACTCTTCGGATTGCTGCTTCGTCTTCTATTACTAATATTTTTGCCATTATATTTTTAATTTTATACCGCTACGCACATAGAACGTGTTCTTATCATTGATCGTAAGTACATTATCCTGGTCTCTATTACGTAGACGAATTTCGTTACTTAATGTATATCCTGTATATGCATAGAACAAAATGTGTTCCGTAAAATAATATTCATACCCCAATGCAGATACAATATTCAACATAGAAATATTCTCTGCTTGTTGCATCGCTCCACTTTCATCCGTAAACGCTCTGTTTTTCTGCAAATTAGCATAAAAACGATCTAAACTCACAAAAGCTTGAACGGTATTTTTCTCATTAATGAAATATTTAATATTTGATTTTGGCGTACCTAAAGAATAAGACCAATTAACATGAAATCTCTCAAAATAGTTAATTATCGGAAGTGGAAAATTTAAACTTGCCGGAGTTGTATATCGTAATCCTAATATCCATCTAGAATTTAATGGTTCTTGTTTTTTATTTTTACTCTTCACAAAAAATATAGATCCCGTGTATCTAAAATCATCACCATCTATTCCTGAAGCTTCAAAATCAGAAGAGATTCTAACTCCCAGTTTAGCACCAAATCTCCAATCATTTTTCATTTTAAAAGTATACCCAAATTCAAGACCTGCAGTATGAAAATTATTTATAGTACCTGTTTCAGCAATACCTATATCATCATTTATTTTAAGGTTATTAAAACGATATTGAGCTCCTATAACAAAGTAGGTACCATTGTCATCCATCTTAATAGGATAATTTCCTGAAACCCTTAGCCTTTGAAATTCATTATTACTATCAGCTTGAGGTAAATATGTATATTCTATTCTTCCAAGGGTGGTATCCTGTGATTTTGCGGTACAAAAAACACCCAACATAATACATAGGACAATTAGGTTCTGTTTATTCATATTTGGGGACTATTGTATAACATTTCCTATTTACTTATTTCATTCTCCAGGTTTCAAGATAGTAATTTCTCGTTGAGGGAAAGGAATATTAATTTTATGTTCTCTAAATAAACGATCAATTTCGAATCGTATTTCACTTTTAGGAACTACGGCTTGAAAACTATCATTAATTGTAAATACAAGTTTAAAATCCAGTGAACTATCTCCAAAATCTGTAAACAAAACTAATGGCGGAGGATTCTTTAACACATATTCATTAGATAAAGCTGCCTTAACCAATAGGTCTTTGACCAACTTGGTATCGCTTCCATATGCTACACCTACAGTAACAGACTCTCTTGTTACTGAACCATTCTGAGTCCAATTATACAGAGAGGATGTCATGTATTTATGATTAGGAATAATCAATACTTTATTATCGATAGTAACCGCTCTAGTAGTTCTTAACTTAATCTCTTCGACACGTCCTACTTTACCATCTAGCTCAATGATATCGCCTACGTGTACCGTTTGATCAACGAAAATGAATATCCCAGACAAGATATCTTGAATAAAAGTTTGCAGAGCAAGACCAACACCTACCAGCAGTGCAGCAGAGGCCGCAAAGATTGCTGTAATATTAAAACCCATTCCGTCAAGGGTTCCTATAAAAACAAGAATGTAGACAAAGTACTTTGCAAATGAAAAAACAGATTCAAATTTTAACTTGTCATCGCTACGTAATTTTCTTGTAAAAATCTTTTTAACAAACCTTAAAACTATTGACGTAACTAAAAGTATAAATATGACAAATAAAAGACGCCCTACTGTTAAGATTATAGGATGATCATCAGATCCAAAATGAAATATCTCATAATTCAGAAATTTTTCAATTGTTCCCCAGACATCTTCCTGGATAACTTCTTTTACTTGTTCTGTAATTTCTTCTTGAATCATGGCTTTAATATTTTAACCATTTAAACAATTCTTTATATGTAGGTTTTTTACCATACATCAATATTCCTATTCTATATATTTTACTAGCAAACCATATCATAAAAATAATGCTGGCAAACAATATTATCATAGATATTGCTACTTCCCACCACTCAACTCCAAATGGTATTCGCATTAACATAACAATTGGCGATGTCAACGGAATCATAGAAAAAATTGTAGAAACCGTGCCATGTGGGTTTTCAATTACAGCAAAAAAACCTACGTATATTCCTAGCATCAAAGGTAATATAATAGGCAACATAAATTGCTGAGAATCAGTCTCACTATCGACAGCTGCTCCAATTGCCGCATAAATAGAGCTATATAAAAAATATCCTCCTATAAAATACACCAAAAATGAAATCACTAGTGCTAACAAGGGAAGCTTTTGTATATCTTCAAGTATCAGTCGAATGTCGTCATAATTACTTTCTTGTAATGCCGTAGCTCCTTCAACTCCAACCGGTTGAGGATCTACCCCAAATACCGAGGTCGCAACGGCCAACAAAACACCACCTAATATCACCCAAATCAAAAACTGAAGAATTCCAGCAAAAGAAGTACCTAATATTTTACCCATCATTAGCTGGATAGGTTTAACCGAAGAGATAATAATCTCAATAATACGATTTGTTTTTTCTTCTATAACAGAACGCATCACCATATTACCATAAATAATGATAAACATCATCAAAAAATATCCAGCTACACCACCAAAGAACATTTTGATATAATTAGACATCTTAGAGGTTTTCTCTCCTGAGAAGTTTTCAATCTGAATATTTACATTGGCTTTGGAGTTTTCAATTGCACTAAGGTCCAGGCCTTTTTCCTTAAAATTACTATTTGTTAATTTATCAGCTATGATATCCTCAATATCTCCAAGTACAGATAAGCTTGGAGACTCATCTGCATAAAATTGGATGGATGCTGCCAAATCTTTATTAGACTCTTTCTTAGGGATATATAATAAACCATACATTTTTTTAATGACAACCGAATCTTTTGCATCATTCAAATCAAGTTTTGTATAATCAAGATATTTTATATGATCTGAATCTTTGAGATCTGAAGAAAATAATCCTGATTCATCTACAAAGGCTATTTTCCTGACCTCATCATTGTTTAGTGTAGCTAGCCAAGCAATCAATGATATCATCCCTACAAAGATAAATGGGCTTAAAAATGTCATCACTACAAAAGTTCTATTGCGAACACGAGCTATAAATTCTCTTTTTATTATTAGCTTCAGGTTACTCATTTTCTGTAATGGTTTTAATGAATATTTCGTTAACACTTGGGATTACTTCATTAAATCGTAAAATCTGAGCTTTATCAGAAAGATATTTTAATAAATCGTTTGATGAAGTATTGTTATCTATGGTAATTTTTAGCTTTAACTGATCATCAATAGTTTTAAAATCAGCTGGAGCTACTTGAAAAGAATTTTTTAAAGTCTCTAACAAGCCATTATTATTTTCTGTATGGAGACCTACTTCAAAGGTATTAGATTTATATTTTCTTTTAATATCTGATACTTTTCCTTCCAATATTTTTTCTGATTTATTTATTAATGCAATATGATCGCAAAGCTCTTCAACACTCTCCATACGGTGTGTTGAAAAAATAACGGTTGCACCTTCATCACGTAATTGCAGAATTTCATCTTTAATCACATTTGCATTTATAGGATCAAAACCACTAAAGGGTTCATCAAATATTAAAAGTTTTGGTCTATGTAATACAGTAACTATGAATTGTACTTTCTGTGCCATTCCTTTAGAAAGTTCCTGTATTTTTTTGTCCCACCAATGAGTGATTTCAAATTTATCAAACCAATACTTAAGCCGTTCTTTGGCTTCTTTTTTACTTAATCCTTTTAATTGTGCCAGGTATAATGCCTGCTCACCAACTTTCATTGATTTATACAGTCCTCTCTCTTCGGGTAGATACCCAATATCTTTTATATGATGTTGTTGCAAAGGGTGATTATCTAAAAGCACACTTCCTTCATCTGGTAAAGTAATTTGATTTATAATTCTAATTAAAGTTGTTTTACCTGCACCGTTAGGTCCTAACAATCCAAAAATACTTCCTTTGGGAACCTGGATAGATACATCCTGTAGTGCTGTAAAGGTTCCAAATCGTTTTGTGACTTGTTGTACCTCTAAGAGATTGGTCATAGCTATAATTATAGTTTGTATGAAACCCGAATGATACGAAAAGTTAAAAACTTATGCTAATAATAAGATTAACAAATCTGATTTTAATAGATATTAGTATAAGTTATGTTTTTACAACAACATAAATAGCGAAAAATTCTCCTTGTTAATTCATTAAAATTTTGAAGGAAGATATTTTGAGAGAAGTTCTTTTTTGTTAATGAAATATAATAGAAAGACTTTTTTATAATCCCCGTAACCTAAAGCTATAAAAAAACAAAACCCACCCTAAATACGAATATTAAGGATGGGAAAAAAATTGCTATGAAAAAGAAAAATTATCACTAAATGCGCTAGTGATGTTTCAAATATACGAATTTTTCCTAATCAAAAGTTAATAAAATCAAATGATTACCAATCTGATAAACCTTTCAAATTTATTAAGAAAACATATCTTTTACTTTTTCAAAAAATGATTTATCACCACTATCTGGTTTTGGTGCGAAATGGTCATCTTTGGCCATTTTTTCAAAAAATTCTCGTTGTTCCTTGTTCAAACTTTTAGGAGTCCAAACGTTTACATGTACTAAAAGATCTCCTTTACCGTATCCATTAAGACTAGGGATTCCCTTACCTCTTAAACGAAGAATTTTTCCACTCTGCACACCATCTTCTATCTTAATTCTTACTTTTCCTGATACCGTATCAATTTCTCTTGATGTTCCTAAAGCTGCTTCAGAGAAACTAATGTAAAGATCATAATGTAAATTATTTCCTTCACGTTGTAAATCTACGTGATCAATTTCTTCGATAGCAACTAATAAATCTCCTGCCACACCATTTCCTGGTGCTTCATTACCTTTTCCAGAGACTTTAAGTTGCATACCATCTTCTACTCCTGCCGGAATTTTGATACTTACCGTTTCTTCTTCAACTTTTAATCCTTGAGAATCGGCATCAGCTGGTCTATTATTAATAACTTGTCCTGCTCCTCCACAAGTAGAACAGGTAGTCGACGTTTGCATTCTTCCTAAAATCGTATTGGTGATTCTAGTCATTTGCCCACTTCCGTTACAAGTACCACAAGTTTTATAAGTTGTACCCGGCGCCTGCACTTTACGCTTTACCTTGATCTTCTTTTCTACACCATTAGCAATTTCCTCGAGTGTAAGTTTAACACGGATACGCAGATTACTACCTTTAACACGACGTTGTCTTCCACCGCCTCCGCCAAAACCTCCGAAACCGCTAAAACCACCTCCGAAGATATCTCCGAACTGACTGAATATATCATCCATATTCATTCCGGCACCGCCACCGCCAAAACCACCGCCTTCAAATGCTTGGTGGCCGAACTGATCATAACGTGCCTTTTTATCAGAATCGCTCAACACTTCATAAGCTTCTGCTGCTTTCTTAAATTTTTCTTCTGCAGCTTTATCTCCCGGATTTTTATCTGGGTGAAATTCTATCGCTTTCTTGCGATATGCTTTTTTAATTTCAGCCTCGGTAGCATTTTTGCTTACTCCTAATATGTCGTAAAAATCTTCCTTCATACTATTTTATTGTCCGGTTACTACCTTTGGGAAACGAATTACTTTTTCTCCAAGTTTATATCCTTTTTCTATAACATCTACGATTTTACCTTTCAAATCTTCACTCGGTGCAGGGATTTGGGTAATAGCCTCATGATCGTCTGCATTAAAAGTATCTCCAGCTCCAACTTCTACCTCTGTTAATCCTTTACCTTTAAGTGTTTCTCTTAATTTGTTATGAATCAACCCAACGCCTTTAATAAGATCTTTATCCTCAGACTTTTCTATTTCTTTTAAAGCACGGTCAAAATCATCCAATACTGGCAACATAGATTGTATAACATCTTGACTTGCCGTTTTAAAGAGCTCTATTCTTTCTTTTGAAGTTCTTTTTTTATAATTTTCGAATTCTGCAAAAAGCCTTAAGAACTTGTCTTTTTCTTTCCCTAGTTCTTCCTTAAGCTGTGTTTCAACATCTACTTCTTCAACTTCTGTTTCCTCAACAGGTGTATCAAGTACTTCTTCTACCTGATCCTTTACATCTTCAGTATTTTTATTTTTCTTACTCATGTAATTAATACCTTTTCTAAGTTTCTTTTTTCAAATAGCAAAAGTACTGCCATTTTTGAATTAATGTCATAATGTCACAGGATTATTTTAGTATATATTTAAGAGTCTTTAAAGGGTAAAAAAATATTTTTGGAAATTCATTAAACCCATTAAACTATTATTATTTATGAAAATCAAATTATTGATGTCATCTATGCTGGTTGCTAGTGCTACCATATTTTTTTCTTGTAAAGGAGAAAAGAAGAATGAAACTGAAGCAGCAACCGCAGAAACAGTAAAAGAAGCTCCGGTATCTGCTATTACCTATACAGTAGATACTAATGCTAGTATTATTGAATGGATCGGTTCTAAACCTCTTGAAAATCACACAGGAACTATAAAACTTTCTAAAGGTGCATTAACTGCAAAAGAAGGTGCATTAGAAAGCGGGACATTTACTATAAACATGTCTTCTATAGCAGTAACTGATCTTGAAGGTGATGGAAAAGCTTCTCTAGAAGGACATCTTAAAGGAGCTAGCAAAGAAAATGAAGATCATTTCTTTAATGTTTCAAAATTCCCTACAGCTTCGTTTGAAATTACAGGAATCACCGCTAAAGAAGGAAAAAAATATCTCGAAGGAAACCTAACTATAAAAGGTATTACTAAGAACATCTCATTTCCTGCTGCTACTAGTATTGAAGGAGACACTATGACACTAAGTACAGAAACTTTTACAATCGATAGAACTCAATGGGGTGTAAACTATGCTTCTAAATCTATTTTTGGAGATATCGGAGAAAAATTCATCAAAGATGATATTCAATTAAAAGTTTCTTTGAAAGCTAAAAAAGCTTAGAATATCTTGCAGCTTTTTATATTATTAAAGAAAAACCGATACCATTAAGAGTGTCGGTTTTTTTATTCTTATTATTTATTATCTACTAAAGCATCTAAAGCCACGGATATATTATCATATTCAAATTCAAAACCGGTTTCAGATATCCTACTACTACAAACACGTTGACTAGAGAATAACAATACATGCATTTCTCCAAGCAATAATTTTAAAGTAAGTTTTGGAATACCTGGTAATACTATCTTTTTATTTAATTTTTCTGCTATAGCATGAGTCAATTTTTCATTAGAAACAGGATTGGGACCAACTGCATTAAAAATGCCAGTCAATTCTTCTTCCAGAACAAATAAAAATATTCTTGCCAAATCCTTTACATGTATCCAACTCTGCCATTGTTTACCGTTTCCAAACACAGCTCCCATTCCAAATTGAATAGGTTTTGCAATTTTTGGATAAGCTCCTCCTTTTTCTGATAATACCAAACCTATCCTAAGTAAACTAACTTCGATATCCAATGTTTTAAATTCATTAACCGCATCTTCCCATTGTGAAACAACTTCACCTAAAAACCCTTTATCTTTTTCTGGTGATTCCTCCATATAATAATTCTGAAAAGAATCCGGATATATTCCAATAGCGCTAGCTGATATGATATGACGTACTGTGTGTTTTATATTTTTAAGAGAATTATAAAGTAGTTTAGCAGTCAGTGTTCTACTTTCAATTATTTCTTTTTTATAAGTATCTGTCCATCGTTTTGCGATTGAAGCTCCTACCAGATTAATAATCACCTCAACATTCTCAAAACACTCTATATCAATCTCTTCATTTTTTGGATCCCAAAAAAAACCTTTATACTTTGGTTCATTACACAGTTTTTCTTTGTTTGTTGTAAGGTAATTCACATCAATATTAGATTGATGGCATAGCCTTACTATTTCTTGACCTATTAAGCCAGATGCACCGGTAATCAAAACCTTCATTGCGTATAATTTTAATGCAAAATACTATCGCACTTTAATAAAACCTATTTCTTTATTATAGGTTTAACAATCGTTTATAACTATATTTTGTTTTATAAAATATTGAGAAGAAAATAGCCCAACACTACAGCTTTATTGCTCTAAGCATTTCTCGTTTACCTGGTGGACCAGGAAGTCTCTCTACAGTAAAACCAACTTCTTGCATTGCTCTTCGTACACTTCCTTTTGCTGAATATGTAACCAAAACACCATTTGACCTTAGTGCATCATACATTTTTTCAAAAATCTGTACTGTCCATAGGTCAGGCTGTACTCTGGCTCCAAAAGCATCAAAATAAATTAAATCAAAATTATCTTTATCATCAATATCAGCAAAAAATTGCTTTCGTTTGGTAAGTCTAAATTTTTGAGTGATTTCTGTTGATTTTTCCCAATCAGTTTGATGCATCATATTAAACAGATGTTCTTTTTCAATTGCAGAAAGTGCATCAGGATATTTCATTTGTTTTATCTCATCCAATGTTACCGGAAACGCCTCTACACCAATATAATTTAGCTTTTGTTCATTTTTTTGAGTTTCAAGCAAGGTTATAAAAGCATTTAAACCGGTTCCAAATCCAATTTCAAGAATATCTAAAGAAGAAAAATCACGTGATGTAAGTATATGATGTAGGCCATTTTTAATAAATACATGCAGCGCTTCGTTTATTGCACCGTGCTTAGAATGATACTGTTCATTTAAATCTGGCAGATGAATTGTAGTTGAACCATCTGCCGTAATAATAATCTCTCGTTTTAGGTTTTCCTGATCTTGCATTAGTTTTTTATTAATACGCCATCAGCAATAAAAGAATATGTTTTTTTGGGAGTAGTAATTGCCGCTATTTCTTCTTCAGATTTTCCTGCATCCATCGCAAAATGACGCTGTTCATCCACAGACATTTCACTTACAAAAGCTTTACCTTGAACAATTACAGTATCATTTTCTATATCTTTTGGCACAAAAAAACCATAATTCTTAAATTTAACCATTGCCTGCTTTTCATCTCCTAATCCCACTTTCATCCAACACCCTTTAGCCTTACACACGCCATTTACAGTACTAGAAAAAGCTATATCAACCGTATCTCCTTCTTTAAGCTGGTCATATTTTTCTGAAATTGCATCTTTATAGTATATCTGATCAGATAAAACCTTTTCTCCAAAATTATTATACGTTTCTGCTTTAATATCATCCACTGAAAAAGCAGATTTGTCTTTTTGCACCGAGTTACACGCCCATATACATGTCAATCCTGCTAAAAAAAGTATGGTTTTTTTCATAATACATTAATATTGTTATTATTTGACAAAATTAAACATTTTTAAAATTCTTAATTTAACAGAAAAAGGTATTTTTGTGGCAGATTTCAATGGGTGTAAGTATTTCTTTGGTTTTCAGACCGAATAAATAATATGCACTTGTTGTAAGTATATAAACTTTCACAACCTTTAAATGACTAACGGATGAGAAATGCAGTTCCGCAAACAATTGAAATTACCAAAGTACAGGAGTCTAAAATTGGACAAGTAGATTTTGAAAATTTAAACTTCGGAAAAATTTTTACAGACCATATGTTTGTCTGTGATTATATTGATGGTGAATGGCAAACACCTAAAATTATCCCTTATGGCCCATTAACTATGGATCCATCTGCACGTGTATTTCATTATGGTCAGGCTGTTTTTGAAGGAATGAAAGCCTATAAAGATGATAATGGAGATACTTTTTTGTTCAGACCTGATGAAAACTTCAATCGTATTAATAAATCTGCAGAACGTTTGGCTATGCCTGCTTTTCCAGAAGAGTATTTTTTTGAAGGATTGAACACTTTACTAAAACTAGAAGATGAATGGATCAAACCTGGTTTTGGAAATTCATTATATATACGTCCTTTTGTTATCGCTACACAACCTAGTGTTTCTGCCTCAGAAGCTGACGAATATAGATTCTTAATCATATGCTCTCCTGCACAATCATATTATAGCGGAGATGTTAGCGTATTAGTAGAAGAAAGATATAGCCGTTCTGCCAATGGTGGTTTTGGGTATGCTAAAGCAGCTGGTAACTATGCTGGACAATTTTACCCAACTAAGCTTGCAAAAGAAAAAGGGTACCAACAATTAATATGGACCGATTCTAATACTCATGAGTATATGGAAGAAGCTGGTACTATGAATGTGTTTTTTAGAATTAATGACACTTTGTTAACTGCTCCAGTGAGTGATAGAATTTTGGATGGTGTTACACGAAAAAGTTTGATTGCACTAGCAGAAAAACAAGGAATTACTGTTGATGTACGACCTGTAAAAGTGAATGAAATCGTTGAAGCGGCAAAAGACGGAAGCCTGAAAGAAATTTTTGGTGCAGGTACTGCAGCTGTAGTAAGCCCTGTAAAAGCTTTTGGATATAAAGGTGAACATTATGAATTAGAGAAACAAGATAGCTCTTATGCAGATCACTTTAAAAAAGCATTAATGGATATCCAATATAATAAAGCCGAAGATTCTTTTGGTTGGAGATATCAAATATAAATCAAGAGAAAATATAAAACTATATTACAAAAAACTCCGGAATTTTATTTTCCGGAGTTTTTTTATAACTACTTATCTAAGATTTCTTTGATATTGGGTTTAAAATAATTTGGTCCTTTAAGAACTTTTCCATCCTCTCGATAGATTGGTTTTCCGTCTTCTCCCAACTTACTCATATTACTACGTTGAATCTCATTAAAGACTTCTTCTATTTTATGTTGCATCCCATGCTCTATTATAGTTCCACATAATATATATAACATGTCTCCCAAAGCATCTGCAACTTCTACTAAATCATTATTCTGAGCCGCTTCAAAATACTCTTCATTCTCTTCTTTCATCAAGTTAAAGCGAAGTGTATTTTTAGGCTCTCCTAAATTAGCAATAGGTTCTTGTTTATATCCTATTTCAAAAGCAGTGTGAAATTCTTGTACCGCAGCAATTTTATCCTTCATCAATATATATTTATAGATTATCTTTGCCGTAAAAATAACAATTTATGTTTAGTACAGGTCAGTTAATCTTTGCAGGATGTTTTGTTGTAGCTTTTATTATATTAATGATATTTAGCTACAGAAAAGATATCAATTTACATCGCAAATATTATAAAGGCAGTCTATTTATTTTAATTGGTTTTATTGTCTTTGTCCTATTGCTTTTTGCATTAAAGATGTATTTAAGACCAGAGTAAATTATACCCTCTCTATTTTTTAATTGACTTACTACATTTTTGATTCGTATCACAAAAAGTACGTAATCTCTTATTCCTTATGACTCTCTTGTTTTGATAGAAGAAAATGATTTTATAAGGCATTTTTAAAATATTTTCTCATAACCGTATACACATAACAGCCAACTTCTTAAGTCTTTCTCATAATTAAAATTTTATTTTTTTGTATTTCATAGGGTAAGAATTCCCCTCTATTAGAACATATAAGTGTTTACTACAAGCTTATACTATGTATTAAGGCTATTGCATACAAAATACCAACATAATGATGTGTATTTCAGGATCATTTTATCTATTGAAAAAAGTAAAAAACGCATCAGTATTGAGTTAAAAAAGATAGAGTTAATAATCATTAGAAACTCTTTTAAAAATATTCTTGCAAGGATAGACACAAATTGTGAGTGTCTATAAATGTTCACAAAAACTAATTTTTAAAATTTTACAATTATGTTACAAAACATTTTAAAGTTCGAAGGGGTTCAAAAACTAGATAAAAACGAGCAAAAATCAGTACAAGGCGGACTTATTCCTGTTGGTCTTGGAGAATTTAGATGTCCAGGTACCAGATTATGTGTTATAGGACATGATGTTGGTGGCGATCCAATTTGTGGTCCTTGTCACCTATAAAACAAATACAAAGCGGGTTCAGGCTCGCTTTGCACACATATTTTAATTTTAAAAAAAAGAAGTTATGTTAAAAAGCATTTTAAAATTCGAAGGAGCTCATATATTGAGTAAAAACGAGCAACAATCAATCCAAGGAAGCGGATTTAGACCCATTAATGATAATGGATATCGTTTTTGTTGTGAATGGTGCCCTGATGGCACTTGTTTAGACTATGTAAGCTCTCCATTTGAGACTTGCCCATTTGCAGCTACCTGCCCAAGTTAGCATAATGCAAAAAAAGCTTTCTTACAACAAGATGTTATAAGAAAGCTTTTTTATTTTAAACCGGTTTTCTTTATAAGAAAACCAAAGATTGCTGAAACAATCCCTAGTTCACCTCTGGTAAGAAATTATAGTTTTTGCTGTACCATAACATTTGCTCAGCAAAAGTCTTAGGCTGGAATATCTCAAAATTCACAATTTCTCCAGCATCATCTGTTTTAGGAACTAATACAGGGTTTACAAAACCACTATATGGCGCAGAGGTAAATTGTTCATTACGTTTTAATACTTCAGCGTGAATAGCTTGATCTACTTTTACACCGTATCCTTCTACTAATGCTTCTGCTGCCTTATAATCTCCTTCAGATTTAATACGTTGAGTTTCTCTTAGTAATTGTCCAAAAATCTCACGTAGTTTCTGATAATCATTAATATTAAAATACGTTTTCCCTTCTTTAGTCACCTTTTCGATCACATTGTCCTTAGTCCCTTGTTCAAAGGCCCAGGCACTCACCCATTGACGGTTACGCATATGTGCTTCTTCTACATCATCTCCAAGGTTTAAACGAATCAATTGTGTCATTAGCCCATTACGAATATATCCATCATAAGCTGCTTTCCCTACTTTTTCCCAATCGCCTACCAATCCTAGTTCTTGTAATTTAGGATCCATCAGGTAATACAATCCTACTAAATCAGCACGACCTTCTTCCATTGTAGAAGCATAATTTTTAAGAGTTTCTTTCGTTTCTCCTACCCCAGGATTTAACTGCCCAGATGCATGTCCTACTACCTCGTGTAGTGCGGTATGTAATTTATCTCCCAATTGCCCATATTTCTCTTCTAATTCATATTCTTCTTCATCATGAACAAATTCCTTAAGTCTACCTGATCCTCCTGCATTGTTATAGGCATTAATAATATTTCCTAAAGAAACTGATTTAGAACCTACAGCTGCTCTAATCCAGTTGGCATTAGGTAAATTCACCCCAATCGGTGTACTTGGTGAAGCATCTCCAGCTTCTCCGGCAACAGTTACCACTTTATAAGTAACTCCCACCACATTCTTTTTCTTATGCTCATCCATTAACGGAGAATTATCTTCAAACCATTGCGCATTTTCAGATAATACTGCCATTTTTTTAGACATATCAAAATCCTTGATCTGCACAATCGTTTCATAAGAACCTCTATATCCTAACGGATCATTGTACACTTCGATAAAACTATTGATATAATCAATATTTCCTTCGGTAGCTGCTGTCCAAGCAACATTATAATCATCCCAAGTTTGTAAACTACCTGTTTTATAATATTCTATCAACAACCCTAAAGCTTCACCTTGCGCTTTATTTTCTGCTACTCCTTGTGCTTTTTCTAACCACTTGATAATTTCATCTATTGCAGCACCATATAAACCTCCTGATTTATAAACACGTTCTTTTAATGTTCCATTTTCTTTTACTAATTGAGAATTTAACCCAAAAGATAAAGGCTTATCTTTATCTGGTGATTTCATCGCTCCATAAAAAGATTCTACATCTGCATTAGTAACATCAGGACCATAAAAATTAACTGCAGATAACGCTACATTATCGACCCCTTTAGCTTGATTTACTTTTTTTGCATCTTTATCATTAAAAATAACCTCATATGCTTCTTTAGGAAGCTCAGTGCTAGTGGCAGCTAATAGCTCACTAAAATAATCCTTACCAAACTCTGGCTTTATCTTATCATTACTATAATGATGATGAATACCATTAGAGAACCACACCCTTTTTAAATACGTTTCAAACTCCTTCCAACCTTTAACATTCTTATCTCCTTCATATGAAGTATAGATATTTTGCAATGCTTTACGGATTGTTAGGTTATGTCGATAATTCTGATCCCACATAATATCTCTTCCGCTTAAACCAGCTTGAGTAAGGTAATATACTAGTTTTTGCTCCTTTAATGAAAGGTCGTCCCATCCTGGAATTTGATATCTCAAGATTTTAAGGTCAGCAAATTGTTCTACTTCATATTCAAATTCTTCTTCTACAATTTCTTCTTTTTCTTCTTTCTCTTTAATCTGATCCTGAATATTTGGATCTTTTTTACAAGCTATTAATAGACCACCAATAGCCATAATAAATAATACTTTGTTAAGTTTCATTTGTTAAGTTTTTGTTTAATAATGTAATACCTGTTTATTAGCAGGTAGAATTTGCTATATCTTTTTTGATCCACTAATGTTTATCAGAAAGAAAAAACTTTATACAGCGCATTACACAATTGAGTGTTTAATTGTTTCGACAAATGTAACAAAATATTAGGATGTTAAAATTGATTATATTAGCATAACAAATCAAACTAACTAACATGAAAATAATCAAGTATTTATTTTTTTTACTGCTTCTGGCTGTTCTAGCTGGAGGTGTCTATATTGCGACCATTGATGGCGATTTTCAAGTTGAAGAAAGTAGGGTAATCAATGCTCCTGATGAATTATTATATGAAACCATTAACGAATATAAAACCTGGGACAAATGGGGGCCCTGGATGGATGAGTCTGATGATCTAATCATGGTGTATGATAATAAAACAAGCGGCGAAGGAGCTTCATATAGCTGGAAAAGTGAAATCCAGGGAAATGGAAAAATGGAAACTCTAAAAGCTGCTCCTTTTTCTAGTATTGATCAAAAAATAACCTTTATCACTCCGATGGGAGAGAGCATTAGTGATGTATACTGGAAATTTGAAAAAATTGAAGGTAAAAAAACTAAAGTTACCTGGGGAATGAAAGGCACTCAATCTTTTATGGAAAAAGCATTTTGGGCTACACAAGATAGCACACTATCACAAAACCTGAGACCCATGTATAAAAAAGGGCTTGAGAAACTCGATACTTATACGCAGGAAGCAATGAAAAAACATTCTGTAAATGTAGATGGCGTAACAGAACATCGTGGCGGATATTATATATATACTGCCACAGTATCTTCGTTTGCTGAAATACCTGTTAAAATAGGGCAAATGCTTCCAGCAGTAAAAGCTTATATGGATGAAAACAATCTTCCTCAAACAGGAATGCCTTTTACTATATATACAGAAATTAATAATGAGCAGGGGACTTCAATATACGCCACAGGGATACCTACAAGAGAAGAAGTTATAACACCTCCAGACAGTAAAATACTATGTAATTTATTACCAAAACAAAAAGTGGTTAAAACCACTCTTAAAGGAGATTATATCAATTTAAAAGAAGCGTGGGAAGCTGGTTTTACATATATTAAAGAAAATAACCTGGAACTCAATACAGAATCTCCCGGTTTTGAGGTATACAGAACAGATCCAGGATTACAACCTAATCCTGCCGAATGGATCACTGAAATTTATATCCCTGTAAAAGAATAATTTAAGTAAAATAAACTATACTGAGTTTGTTCTATTAAACTAATAATTGGGCAAACTCAATATAGTTAAAAAGGTTTTTAAGAATCTTTTTTAAGCAAATCAATGAAACAAATTCTTCTCGTTTTTATAGGTGGTGGAACTGGTAGTATAGCCCGTTATTTAATTAGCAAATACCTTAACAGTAGTTCTTCTGGAATTCCATACGGAACTTTTACTGCTAATATTCTGGGCAGTCTTTTTATAGGTATTATCCTAGGGCTTGCACTTAAGAATAATGTGATTTCGCAAAACGCAGTTACTTTATTAGCTACTGGTTTTTGTGGAGGTTTTACTACATTTTCTACTTTTGCTTATGAAAATCATATGCTACTTAAGTCTGGAGATCTTATCAATTTTTTTATCTACGCTATTGGATCCTTTGTTATGGGGTTTCTTTTTGTTTTTTTAGGAATGTTTCTGGTTAAATAACACTTCAAAAATTCTCTTTAATTTATCTAACAAGATTTCTACTTTGTCAATTTATAACAAAGTAATTATCAAAAAAAACACAGCACCCAATCATTACAAGAGGATGCCGTGCATTATTCAAAATAGGAGACTTATTTGGCTAACTCAAAATGTTTGTAAAAACAAAGTTTAATGGAATCACATAACATTTAATGCTCTTATTCTGATTACTATTAATTTTTATTCTTCTATTTATTTCATTTATAATGGATATGTATCGATCTTAACGTATCTATGACATGACATACGATTGGTTTAACAATTTATTTGTTATTCCCAAATTCATATTTAGCATATCAAAGATGCTTCTCTTCTAATAAATATTTATTGAATTAATCATTTAGCTTAGGTATAGTTTTTATATTATGATTACATAAAATTTTATGCCATTTTCTAAATGATTTTATGCTTATTATGTGTGAAGATTTGTAATTTTTGACTATCGGTTGAAAAACATCACTAAGAATTCAACCTAAAACATAGATTGTTTCTAGTAACACTTCATCAACTTATAACTTTAACTTTTTTTAAATATCGATAAGGATTAAAGAATAATGAGATTTAAATCTCATTATTCTTTAATTTATCCTTTTTTATAAAATAATTTGATTACTATTTATTGTTTAGTAAATCTATAGGTTGTCTGTACAGGACCTGAACCACAATCATTCTGAACATCATTACTAAAAGTAACCTCAAATACAGAATCATCATTAGGATCATAATTAGCATGACCACTTGTACTTGGTCCAAACCAATCTGTACCAGTATTACAAGCACAATTTGTATTTTGAACAGGCACTACCGTTTCATTACATACTAGATTAAAAGTAAAAGGTATAGGATTAGAACAGAAATTAGGGAAATTAACAGTATTAAATACTCTTGTTAATCCATCTGCTGTAACTTCAATAATACCTCCATTATCTAGTGTCGGTCCACTAAACGGTAAAAAAGGTGTTATTTCATCTATTCTATACATTCCTGTAAAAAGTGCTTCATCAACCGGACAAACCTGAAAAACATTAACAGTTAAACTCTCTGTTTCTGTAACATAATCTGGTCCTTCATTAATTCTTAAAACTAATTTTTCTGGCGTTGTAGTCACATTATCATCAACTCCATTTATTGTAAAAGTACCATTATATGCATTTGCTGGTACTACAATAGATCCAAAAGAGTATGAAGAAGCTCCTGCTGTTGTTTCATCTTCTACAACAGTTACATTAAAAGTTCTTTCTGATGTACTTAATGTAGTAACATTTACAGTAATATCTACAGATCCAGTAGCATCTATCTCAATAGGAAGATCCACTGTATTAGATGAAAACGCAACCAATGTTTGGCTTCCATCAAAGATTATTTTATCCTCTTCACAAGAAGATAAAACAATCGTCATTAGCATTGCTATTAAAAAATATTTTTTCATAATTCTTATTTCTTCTTTATTAGTACCCTGGGTTTTGTTGCGCACGCAAACCTGGATTCGCATTTAACTCTCTAAGCGGAATAGGTAATGTAAACCTATGATCAGTTGCAGGCAATGTACAAGCTCCATTAAATGCGCAATCTAGCGGATCTTTTAACACTCCTTGACCAGCGCGCTCACCTAATCTTTTTAAATCAAGATATCTGTGCCCCTCAAAGGCAAGCTCAATACGTCTTTCGTTCAAAACAGCAGCAAAAGCTTCTGTTTGATTTGCATATACTGGTAACGTCTGATCACTTCCAAATCTAGCGTCTCTTAATTGTTTGATATAAGAAGCAGTAGAATTACTAGCACCATTGATATTTCCAGCATCTGCGCTCGCTTCTGCAAGTATTAATAACATTTCAGAAGATCTGAATATTTTAAGATCGTTCATCAATGGCTGATTGTCAGAACCTGGGTATTTTCTGATTACCAACACATCTTCGTTTGCAAAATCTGCAGCGTTTTGATAATCTGGAGAGATTATTGAAGAAGGCGCGATATTTACATTAAATCTTATATCACTTGGATCTAGCAAGTTAAATAATGATCTTCCCATTTCAAAATAAGGACCACCATCAATTGTTGCATTGGTAAAAGCAAATCTTGCACCAGCCCATCCACCGGCAGCTATACTACCAGTTGCTCCCTGACCATCATAAGCATCACCTACAGCACGTTCAAATTTAAATATGATTTCAGTATTATTAGTATCTAAAAACATACTAACATACTGTCCTCTATCTGCAATAGGGTATGATGTTAAAAGTTGATTTGCATATGAAGCTGCTGCGGTATATTGCCCACGATATGTAGCTATTCTAGCTCTTAAGGCCGTTATAAAGTCCTGAGATACAAATGTTGTACTAGATTGTGTACTCAATAAATTTTCTGCAGTATTTAAATCCGATTCAATTAAAGCAAAAACTTCTGCATTTGTATTTCTTAATAATTGTTGATCAATTCCTGGTACAAAATCTACTGCAATAACACCTAGTGCATTATCATCAGTAAGATCAGGAGAATAATACGATAATAATTTAAAGTGAGAATACGCTCTTAGTGCATATACTTGTCCTAATATATTATCATATTCTTCCTGCTCATCAGTTTCAGGTGTTACAAACTCTGCTCCGGCTATTAACCTGTTTACCCTGTTGATCTCAAAGTAACCATTTGCCCAAAAGACATCAGCCGACGTTGATGTAGCATCTAATTGAAATGTATAATCAACAAGTCCTTGTCCACCACTTTCTATTCCTATAGAAACTTCATCAGTAAACACTGCTGAAAGTGCTATATCCGGCGTACCATCATATGCGATATACACACCGCTTAATCCATCTCTCAAATCCTGCAAACTTTGAAAAGCTACATCAGGAGTGATTCGTCCTACCTGTTCTATATCTATGGCATCTTCACAACTTGAAAGAAACCCTACACAAAGTATTAGTATAAATCTTAATGTTTTCATTACTATATTTTTTTATAATCCTAATTCAATTCCAAATGATAATATTCTTGGTGTCGGATATGTTCTTGTACCTAAACGAGCTTCTGCATCATACCCTCTCCATTCTGAAAATGTAAATAAATTTTCTCCTGTTCCAAATATTTTCAAGTTGTCAATTCCTGTTCCTTTCAAGAATTTTTTCGGGAACACATATCCTACGTTTAAGAAACGAAGTCTTAGATAATCAGAACTTCTTAAAAATCTATCTGAAGCAAAATCCAGGTTTGTAGCATCTAAACTTGGCACGTCAGTAATTCTGTTATCTGGAGTCCAAGCATTAAGGATATCACCTGATAACTGAAAGTCACCGATAAGATCTCTATCTATAAAACCAGCATAATCAAAATCAAATCTATCAACTCCGATCACATAGTTCCATTGTGTAGTTAAATAAAAACCTTTATAGCTGATATCAAATCCAAAATTACCAGAAGCATCAGGTGTATTATTTTTTCCTGTCCATACTGCATCTCTATCAAAATCTGGATTTTCAGTCAGATTACCATTTACATCCAAAAACAATAAGTTACCATTAGCTGGGTTTACACCTGCATAACGCACTGTCTTCACTTCATTAATTCTTCCTCCATTTCGACCGATACCTAAAATCTCTCCAGTTTCTGATGGTAAGTTGGCCAATTCATTTTCATTGTAGTTACCTACAAAGTTTAAGGTTACTCTTAGGTCTTGGTTTTTAACAAGATCATAAGCTAACGTCCAATCTACACCAGTATTGGTTAATTCTCCAACATTTGCATTTACCGCTCCTTGACCGTTTATAAGTGAAATAGGTAAGGATTGAAATAAATCGTCTGTCTTTTTTCTATAAACATCAATACTACCTCTAAGTCTGCTATTGAATACCCCAAAATCTACACCGATATTAGTTTGGGTTACTTCTTCCCATTTTAGAGTATTAACTCCTATTTGATTTGAAAAGATCGCATTTGCACCTCCGTAACCTTGACCAGTTCCAAAGAAAGAGAATGGTAAATCTGCTCCAGAGAAGTATGTATTACCAGTAATTCTTTGGTTACCTGTAGTACCGTAAGAAACTCTTAATTTTAAATCATTGATTACAGAATCTCCCATAAAATTCTCATTGGAAATATTCCATCTTGCACCAACAGAGTAAAAAGTACCCCATCTGTTTGTAGTAGCAAATCTATATGAAGCATCACGTCTTACAGTCGCAGAAACACCAAATTTACTATCATAATCATAATCTACATTACCGAAATATGAAAACAGTCCAGCATCTAATCTATTAGAATTTGCTTGATCTACGAAGAAATCATTATCTCCATTATCATCTACAAAACCACTACCATCTCCTGGGAAAAATGTTCTTGGATTTAAACCATTTGCTCTAAAACCAAATGTACGGAAGTGTGCTTTAAAGTAATCAATATAAGCACTAGCATCTACAGTATGTCTTCCAAAAACTTTGTTATAGTTTAACGAAGTTGTACTATTAAATGAAAAGTTTCTAGTAGATTGTTGATCCTGAAAACCAGGAGTTGTATTTCCGTTCTGAGCAAAACGTAATGAGTTTCTAGAGTCTGGCCCTTCAGATTGGAAGAATGTAATACTTTCATAATCCCCACCAACATTGATCTTAGCCGTTAAGTTTTCAAGTATCTCATAATCTGCTGAAAATCCAGCAATAATTTTAACTTCTTCTTCTAACAGATCATAGGTTCTTAACCTATCTATAATATATAAAGGAGTAAACGCTAATTGAAAATCTTGTGCCAAAACAGCTCCTCCTGGGTAATCTTCTGGAGTAAAGTACGGCAATGAAGAGTTAGCACCATAGAATGGGTTTCTGTTTACCGCTGTACTTCCTACATCACCAGCAAGATCACTTTTAGAATAATTGGCAGTAAAACTAGACGCATAATTAAATTTTCCGTTTTGAGAAGTACCATTTATATTATTTCTTAAGTTAAAACGTTTTAACCCAGTATTTCTTAATATACCTTCTTGATCAAAATATCCTAATGAAGTAAATGATGATGTATTCTCTCCACCTTGAGTAAAGGATACATTATGACTTACTGTTCTAGCAGTTCTTAAAAAGAAATCTAACCAATCTGTTTCTGGTTGTGCTGCAATCTCAGCATCAGTCAATGGTCCACCATTAGCACCACCTGTGCCTCCTCTTCCAACTCCTCTTTCACGCTCTAATCGTAAATATTCTGGAGTAGACAATAGATTATAATCTTGTCCTTGCAATGTTGCAAAACTTTGAGTACCGGTATATTTAACTTTTAAACCAGAACCTTTAGATCCTCTTTTAGTTTTTATAACGATCACACCATTAGCTCCTCTACTACCAAAAATTGCAGTACCAGCAGCATCCTTAATAACGGATATAGAAGCGATGTCATTAGGGTTTAAACTTCTAAAGTTATCCTCATTAATAGGAATTCCGTCCATTAAAAATA
This sequence comes from Aquimarina callyspongiae, assembly GCF_034322225.1. Taxonomy (NCBI): domain Bacteria; kingdom Pseudomonadati; phylum Bacteroidota; class Flavobacteriia; order Flavobacteriales; family Flavobacteriaceae; genus Aquimarina; species Aquimarina callyspongiae. The sequence continues at coordinate 212,110 of NZ_JAXLPA010000001.1, forward strand.
ATGGTTCTGTGTTTCCGTTTATCGAACTGACACCTCTTATCTGCACTAAAGAATTTGCTCCAGGTTGTCCACTCGCCGTAGAGATATCCAATCCAGCAACCTGACCTGAAAGGCTTTGAATAGTACTAGCATTAGGCCTGTTTTCAAGAGATTCAGCACTAACCGTTACCGCCGATATTACTGACTTCGTTTTAGGCCTGGTTCGATACCCTTCAATAACAACTTCTTCTAAGGCAGCAACATCTTCTTCTAACGCTACATTGATTGTTGTATTATCGCCTATAATCACCTCAGTATCTTGCATTCCTAAGAATGAAAATACGATAATCTGTCCTTTAGATGCTTTAATAGTATAATTACCATCAAAATCTGTTTGGACCCCATTTGTTGTATTTTTAATAACAACATTAACTCCTGGCAATGGCATATTATCCAAAGCTGCGGATACATTACCAGAAATGGTTCTTTCTTGTGCATAACTAAAATGTGTCACAAGCATCAGTAATAGCACTGATAAATTAACAATTTTTGTTCTCATACCTAATATTTACATAATTATTTCAGCTGTGAAATTGTTATATATTATTGGCAATTCAAACAATGATGAAGATATCAGATAAAATCATACCATAATCAGATAAAATAATATAAAAACACGTTTAAGTGCATTTTCAATTTTAACACTCTCTGGTGGGGTGTAAAAAAAATTATCTTTCAAATAAAATTTTGTTAAACTTTTTATTTCTTGTTTTTTAACAAAAAACCAAATAAAAATACATCATCTACAACCACATTTTTAACATCTTTCAATAAAAACCATAATTAAATTAATGACCTCATTCTGATCAAAATTTTCAAATGTTAATTAATTTAAGATTTCATTATAAGAACTAAATATTATGTTAAAATTTGTAGTGTTTTTCTTACTTTGTAAAACAAATTAATCTTATCTTAATCTTTTACCATTTTATAGGGCTCTTTATTTTCATTTTTAATACGTTTCTAACCATAATTTGTTTCATACCTCTTCCTAATATTTTTAGTTTTTTATCAAAAACCCCAAATAACCCATTTTTAATTTCCTAAAAAGTGATAAAATAAAAATTATACCCTAATTTTTATAGGGTATAAAATAATAAAATAATAAAAATTAACACATATACCCTATTTATAATAGGGTTAAAATTGTTTAATATAGTTTTGCTTCACCAATTAAAAACTATTAACAATTAATTTTTATTATGAAAACAAAAACCAAAACAAATCTTTTAAAAAAAGTTTGTCTTGTTGCCTTGGCTTTTATCAGCCTCACCACAATGGCTCAAGAAGAAGAAGAAAAATGGTTCGATAACTTTTCCATACATGGATCCATAGACGGATACTACAGATACAATATCGATGCCTCTAATCAAGCGACTGGTGTAGATGTAGATGGAGAAAATATTTTTGCAGCTCCAGGCACCTCTTTTGCAGATAAACCTGGTTTTGCGTTGGGTATGGCTAATCTTATATTGGGGTATGAAGGTGAAAAAGTAGGGTTTGTAGCAGATCTTGTATATGGACCAAGAGGTACAGACGCTGTTGGAAACAATTCAGGTTCAGAATCTGCCAGTATTGTGAATCAATTATATGTATACTGGAAGGTAAGTAAAAAAGTGAAATTAACTTTTGGTAATTTCAATACCTATTTAGGGTATGAGGCAATCTCTCCGACCGGAAATTTTAATTACTCTACTTCTTATATGTTCTCTAACGGACCTTTTTCTCATACAGGAATAAGAGCTGATTTTACTCTTAATGACAAATGGTCTGCAATGTTAGCAGTTATGAACCCAACAGATTTAACGGATTTCAATCCTCATGATACTTATATTATAGGAGCACAATTGGGATATACCGTAGATAATGGAAGTGCTTATCTTAATTTTAGATATGGAAATGAAGGCGCTCCAGGACCATCTGAACCCACGTTTCAGGCAGATCTTACTACAGGGTGGGATATAGATGAAAGTTTCTTTTTAGGATTTAACGGAACATATACTGATACGGATGGCTCTGGGTTTTATGGAGCAGCTCTTTATCCTCAATACAAAACTTCAGAAAAATTTGCATTAGGACTTAGAGGTGAATATTTTAATGTATTTACTGATGTAGATGCAATAGATGATGTAGATGTTATTGCTGTAACACTAACGGGAAGTTATGATGTTGGTGATTTAACATTAAAACCCGAATTAAGAATAGACTCATCTGATGATGCTTTTGTTAACAAAGACCTCGAAACAAGTAGTAATCTCTCTTCTTTTGTATTAGGAGCAATCTATAAGTTTTAATATATTTTTTATTCAAGAAGTAAAGCGTGCAATTATTGTGCGCTTTACTTATTCTCTGGATATTTATTATACGCCTTAACTCCTACTGGTAATTCAAGTTCTAAATGATTCTCAATCGGAGGAATTGGACAAGAGTATCGTTCGTTATATGCACAATAAGGATTATAGGCGGTATTAAAATCAATTATAATGATTTCATCCTCAGGAATTCTTAAATCCAAAAACCTTCCTCCTGCATATGTTGTTTTTCCATTTGATAAATCAGTAAAAGGAAGAAATAAATAATCCTCATACTCTGGTTGCGTTTTTAACCCTTGATTTTGATAAATATTCAACACCCACTCCTTGTTTTCAACCATAAAATGAGCTTCTCCATATTTAACATACAGTGGTTCTCTATTGGTTGTCGTTTGCATGATAAAAGGAGTCTCAAAAGGTGTACGAATAAATTTTGCTGTAATACTTAAGGTAGTATCGATATCAAAAAATTCTAAACGGTCAAAACTCTCAAGATCTTTAGGAGTTAAAGGAGAAGTTTCTTCTGTTGCAAATTTTTTGTTGAGTTCTTCTTGAAATGACAATACTCTTTTTATTGCTGTAGAATCCTGAGCAATTATATTTCCGAAGAAAAAAATGAATAAAAAAGATAACTTATACACTGACCCCTAGTTTTTTGCAAAAGTACAAACCATAATTAAGAAACTAGTTAAAATTGATGAAATTGTAAGCGGTTTTTTTAGATAAAGTGCTACTTTTATCGATTTTTATCACAAAACCTAATCCAATCTTCATCTTGAAAAAACTACTATCTCATTATATTGACTCTTTTTCTGGTTTATCGAGAGAAGTTTGGTGGTTAGCCTTGATCACATTGATCAATAGAGCTGGAGCCATGGTTATTCCTTTTTTATCTTTATACCTAAATGACGATCTATGCTTTTCTAAAGCACAAATCGGTTGGGTTATGACCAGTTTTGGACTTGGATCATTCTTTGGTGCTTGGTTAGGAGGAAAATTAAGTGACCTTATAGGGTATTATAAAGTAATATTAGGCTCTCTAGTCTTAACAGGGCTTTCTTTTTTAGTGATACAACATTTCACTACCTTCTGGAGCATATGTATTGGTTTTTTTATAATCATTGCCATTGCAGATGCAGCCAGACCAGCTTTCTTTGTGGCACTAAGTGCTTATAGTAAACCGGAAAATAAAACTCGTTCTTTAACTTTTATCAGACTTGCCATTAACCTTGGTTTTGCTGCTGGACCAGCATTAGGTGGTTTAATCATTGCCTCTGCAGGGTATTATGGTTTATTTTGGATAGACGGAATCACGTGTATTATAGCTGGAGTAGTTATGATGCGAACTCTTCATCCTAAAAAAGCCCGAGAGCTTGATAAAGAGATTCCCGTAGAAAATCCGATCTCTCCGTATAAAGATTATACTTATATTTTATTTTTGATAGCATTAACCTTATTTGGTTTTATTTTTGTCCAATACTTTTCTACACTCCCTTTATATTATGACGAAATACATTATCTATCTAAGAAACAAATAGGGTTATTGTTGGCACTAAATGGAGTATTGATTTTTCTTTTTGAAATGCCTTTAATAGCGTATTTAGAAAAAATAAGTATCTCCAAAATTGCTCATGTCATTAATGGTTTTATACTTACCGGGATAAGTTTTGCAATCTTACTTATAACTCCGTGGGCGGGTATTCTTGTAATTGGCATGATAATAGCCACCGCTGGTGAAATGATTGCTTTCCCCTTTGGGAATGCTCTTGCACTGGATAGAGCAAAAAAAGGAAGACAAGGTTCGTATATGGGCTTGTATAGCATGTCATTTTCTGTTGCTCATATTTTTGGTCACAACTCAGGAATGCAATTAATCGCTAACTTTGGATATGATATGAGTTGGCTAATTATGACTTTTATTGCCGTTTTAGGAATAATTTTATTATGGGTAGTAAAAAAGAAAATCAATCGCGAGTAAGAGGTTCAAAATCTATTAAACTAAAAATTATAGTTAATGAAAAAAATACTGTTTGTTATTACCACTATACTATTTTTTAATTGCAATAACCTAAAGAAAGATAAGGAATCATTTTCTGAGACTAATACCGCTATTACGACAGAAAAAAAGAAATTTCCCAAGCTAGAATCCAACAGGTATAATGTAGCTTTTCTTATTATGGACGGCACTTATAATACAGAATTCACAGCTCCCTTTGATATTTTTCAACACACGCAATACCGTAAAAACATTAAACAGATGAATGTATTTACGGTAGCTAATACCGATGAACCTATTACAACTTTTGAAGGAGTAAAAATAATACCTGATTTTAACTATAGTAAAGATTCATTACCTCGAATTGATATTTTAGTAATACCAAGTGCAGAACATCATCTGGACACTGACCTGGAAGATATGCCTATGATTAACTTTGTAAAAAACGTTGATAAAACTGCTTTATTTATGACATCTCATTGTGATGGGGCATTTGTACTTGCAAAAGCAGGAGTTCTAGAGAATAAAGTATCTACCACATTTCCTAGTGACATAGATAAAATGCGTGAGATGTTTCCGGATTTAGATATTCGTAAAGAAGTATTATTTGTTCATGATGAAAAATATATTACTTCTGCTGGTGGTGCTAAAAGTTTTGAAGCTGCCTTATACTTATGTGAACATCTCTATGGAGCAGAAATTGCTAGATCTCTTGCTAAAGGATTAGTAATTGATTGGAACCTGGATAATGTACCTCACCTTATTATCTCAAACCAAAAGTAAACAACTTGAATTTGGGATAGTTATTAAATGATAAAAAGTCGTCAAATTGAGTGATTTTCTACAGAAGATTGTATCGAAGACAAGTAAATTTTCTTATCCCGAAATCACGTTAAATAAGACCTTTAAAATATAAAAAAAGAAAAGCGTTCTTAGGTAGAGAACGCTTTTTTATTTTGGGGCGAATTAGGTACTCTCTTCAGTTTATAGATTTGGGGTCCTTAACCAATGTCCTCACACTTAATTCAACCCTAATGCTTTAAAAATCATCACTTATCTTATTATCGTCATAATTGTCAAAAACGACAATCTTACAAAACATTAGTATCCTTTAATGATGTTACTAATATATAAAATTAATAAGATAAAAAGCAAATAAAATCGATGAAATACACAAATTTAACAAAAATAAGATGTTACTTATCTTTAATCGAAGGTTGAATATTACATTTAATATAAATTATGCGATCAGATTTATTATTCATAAAAAAAGCGCTCCTTTTACAGAACGCTTTTTTTATTGGGCAAACTTCGTACTCTCTTTAGCTTCAAGATCTGGGGTCTTTCAGACTAATGTCCTCACACTTAATTTGGCCCTGATGTATTCCAAACTAATATTTTAAAACCGTATCGTCACACAGCTTAAAATGTTAATTGGGATGATACATCAGTGTGTCTTTTTTACTGGTGTAAATATAGAGTAAAAAAAATGTATTGACAAAAAATACAACGATAAAAAACTAATAAAATCGATTAAATACACAAAAAACATTGTTTTAACCTTATTTTTGGAAGAGATACTTAGCTTTACCTAAATGTTTTTTTATAATTCTGTTGAAATCTTTAGATAATTTTAAAGAAAGTGTACCTTCTATAGTATAAAGTGCTTCATAATCTTTATACCCATTTTTCAATAGCTTTTCTAAATAAAATATTGCTGTCTCGTAATCTTGATCTTGTGCACTTAAGGAAATGATCATCCGATACGATTCAAAATCCTTTTTATCAATAATAGTACTTAGAATATGCAGAAACATCCTTTTGTCAATATCCCCTGCTTTTTCTGAAAATTCTGCTGTATGACTCTCTACCAAATACTTAAGATATCCTTTTGTCCTATAAGCCATCAAACTGGCATATTTTTCTTTATTATTAAAAAGCGTATCTAGTTGTGATACCTGGTACTGCCACCACCCAAGATTATCATAATTCTTATCCTCTACATCTTCATCTATAGACAATGCATAATTCTCTCTTAAAACATTTTCTTGATAATAGTATTTTGACTGTAGTTTCTTTTGTCTTCTATATTGATTTGATTTTCTAATTTCTTTTTGCCTCTCTTTAAGAGAATCTGTATCAAAAAAGTGATGGTATATCGATCGTATTCGGTTTAACTCTTCAAATGCAGAAATGTATTCTCTTTGTTGTATATAAGTATCAACTTGTTTTAAATCTACTTTATATTGGTTTTTAATCCAGACAGAATCTTTTGGTATTCTTCCCTTTAAGATTGCTTGTAAATTAAAAATCGCTAATGCTTTTTTAAGAACTTCTGTTTTTGGCACTTCTGAGTTTCCTTCAAAAGCAAAAACATTTGCGGGAATTGTTTTTCGTTTTAAATAATTCTTATTATTCAAAAAATTTTGATACCTAAAGTTTTTTGTATTAACAATTCCTATATGAGTAAAATTCTTTTCTAATCTTACACCAGGGGTATAGTAATAACCATCACCCATAACAATTACTCCAAAAACATCTTTAGGATATAATGCAGGAAGTAATCCTGCTAATCTTGCATCATCTTTTATTCCTGTCACATATACTCTACCTGTTTGAATGGGGAAAAGAGAAAAAATGTGATTCATAAAAACAGGAACATATTCGGCTTTTTGTTTAGCATTTTGTTCTTTTGAAAAATTGGTAATAGCAATAATATAACCATATTCTTCTGCGGCAGACATATATAGTTTTGCTATTCGATCAGCTTTACCTGTAGAATCAAAACCTAATAATACAGGCCATTTTTTATTTACATCAAAAGATTTTGGAACATAAACACTGTAATTATTAGTAGTAGATGGAACTGTGAGAGAATCTATTACAGTTCCTTTTTTAAGCTTTAAAGTATTTTGACTATATGCTATTGTGGTAAGACAAAGAACAAAACAGTAAAGGTATTTTTTTAGTATTTGTAATTTCACGTGTGGTATCATTTATCTCTAATATGCAACAAAAAAAGTGCCATATAAAATGTTTCCAAAAACAAAAACATACTGTTGCGTTCTATTTAATTGTAAAGCTATAGAGAGTTTAATATAAAACTGCATTTCATTTAAAAAAAACGAAATGCAGCTTTGCTTAACAATTACATCCTGAACATTCACATCCTACACAAGAGCAATTTGCACATTGCCCTTCTATGCAGCTAGAACAAGTACAGGTACATTTTTTATTTTTCATGGGCTTTTATTTTTGAATATTATACATTTAGAAAATTCTTTTCAAGATATTTCTTTCTATAAATTTAAAAAACATTACTCAAATCTACACAAAAAAACGCCTGAATAACTCCAGGCGTTTTTATCTTTCCCTTGTACTCTCTTTAGTTTTTCCCAACTAATGTCCTCACACAAGATCCAGATGAATCTTTATACAAATAAATGCAAATCTTATGCCAAAACCATAAAAAAATTGTTTATTTAACTTGATCTCTTGTAATTGGGTTATTTTCTATTAGGTCAGAAAGTATAATATGGGTTTTAACTTCTCCATATGTAATTAATCTATCAATAAACTCCTGAAGATGCATTTGATCAAGTAATACGACCTCCATAATTATGTTTTCATTACCAGTAATTCGATAACAATTTAGCACCTCTCTAAATTCTGAAACCTTGGATAAAAAAGGTTTCAATCGCCCCATAAATGCTCTTAAAGTAATAATTGCTTTTAACTGATAACCTGTTTTAGAATAAGAAACTTCGGCCTTATATCCTTTTAGGATTCCATAATCCTCTAGTTTCTTAATACGCTCTGCAACGGCAGGAGAACTGAGGCCCACTTCTCTTCCTATTTCGGCGTTTGATAATCTTGCATTCTCCTGCAAGCATTTTAAAATTTCCCAGTTTATAGAATCTATTTTCATTTTAAAAGAAAAAGAGAAATATACATAATTTATTAAAGCAAATATACAATTTGACTTTAATTTCAAAAGTAAAAATAGTAAAAATACCATTAATTTTGATTTATAATAATTATGGAAAGGAAGCCTCGAAATAAAAAACTGTATAAAAAAGCAATTGAAATATTTACGTTATCTCGTAGTATTTCTAATTACCTTGTTCAAGACCTTGCTACATTACAAAATAATGGGAGTGAGAATCCTCATATTTATTTTACTGGTGATATTATTAGACAATCTGATGATCTGGTTCCTAGAATCATTAAAGCTGAGAGTCAGGTTTTTCAAAATGATCGTATACGTCACGCAAATTCATTAATACGACTTACAAATCGATTATATAAAAATTGCGAACGTTTAGAGCAGACAGAAAGCAATGGCAAAGATTTTTTAATTATTCTTAGAAGAGAACTTAAGAAATTTAAGCATCTACAACGCAATTGGATGATGACGTTATAAAACGGATTATCTTGACTTACTCTATTTTTTAATTTTTGTTTTTAAAAATGCTTTTTCTTCTAAAGTGAGAACTACTGTATTGGTATTTATAATATTCGAAGGCAATGCTTTATAAATTGCTTTATCTAAATCTATTATTCCCTGTTTATCAACTTTTCTCTTTTTTGTTTCTTTAAGAACAAAAAGGTCATTTTTAAATTGAGTTGAATATTTTTTATTTTCAAAAGATAACAGCACATCTGCATCTATACTAAATCTGCTTAAGCTATATTTTCCGTTAGGACCTTTAGCAAATGTATGCCTGATTAGTTGTTTTTTTGTTTCATATTGATATTCTTTACCAGAAAAATCTGATGTTTTGCTTAGAATATCATTTCTTAGTTCTATCTCCTTAACAAACTCTATAACTGCTTTTGTTTTTTTATCAAAAACTATTTTTCCCTTAGTTCTATTTGCTACTTTATTAAAATTTTTCCAATCTGTTGTATAAGAAACCACTATTACATCTGATGATGAATTTTCTATCGTTTCTTCTATATGACCGGCATGTTTTAAAAAACCACCTATTGCAACATCAAGATATGAATTTGCCAATAAGCTTTTAGTGATGATGTGGCCACTTGCTTCTGGGTTTGCTATCCCGTCATTATTAATATCAAAGGCCAATGGTACATTTTTGTTATGACTAATAGCTCCTAGTTTTAACTTTGTGGTCTTGTCCAGTTTGCGATTATTCAAAGCAGCATCTTTTGTCCATAACTTAAGTTCTGACAAAATCAAACGATGTATCTCTCCATCAACTATAAGCTTTTCTTTAAAAGAACATTCTTTTTCTGTGCTATATGACACATATAAATTATAGTAGTTTTCTAATACATATTGCAATGCTTTCTTAAGGTTAAATGAATTAACAATTACTTCATCCAATCCAACATCAACTGGTTTTAAATAAAGAGTATTAGAAGATTTTATTTCTTGTAAAGTTAAGGTCAGCTCCTGATAATTAAGATGAGAAATTGTGAGTAATTCATCTTTTAGGATAACATCAACAACCCCATCTTCATTTGTATAACTACCTTCTTGTAGGGAAGCATAAAACGTATGTACTCCTTCTATAGGGAGGTTTGTATGTGAATCAATAACAGTTATCTTTTTTGTCTGGGATATCCCAAAATAAAAAGAAAACACTGTTAAAAATAAAAATTGCTTTATTCTTACATAATTCATTTAAGGTAGGTTATTGATAGCATTTGAAATCATCAAAAATACTGCCAAACTTCAAAATAATAATTCTTGAATTATTTATACTGTTTTCCATGCTTGATTACGATATCTACATCCTGAAGAATATTAATATGCCGTAACACATCTCCTTTTACAGCTATTATATCAGCGTATTTTCCTTCAGTAACTGTACCTACTTCATCTGCAACTCCCATCCATAGTGATGGCCAATATGTTGCTGCTCGTATTGCATACATAGGATCGATCCCAAATTCATTGACCCATACATCTAATTCGTTCCAGGTAGACTGACTATGAAATTTCATAGGGATACCACTATCTGTACCTATCATCAACACGACTCCGGCATCCATCAATTGTTTTATTTTGGTTTCCAATGTTGGTTTACGTACTGGTGTTAATTGAAAATAGGGTAAACGATCCTTATGCTTAAAGCTGTTTCTAATATCTGTAACAATAGTATCATGCAATCCTCTATGCCAGGAATCATTATCGAGATGCTCTCCGTTATCTCTTACATATTCATAATTATACAATCCTTCGACAGTTGGACACCAGAATAATGGTCCCAAATTCATCTGAGCGGTTCGTTCTTTAATAGCTTCCATAACATCATCAGGATATCTTGGAGCAGATGACAAGCCTGTATGCTCAAAACAATCCACATTTGCCCAAAGTCCCATTCTGATTTCTTGTGGTCGATGCCCGTGCGCTACCACTTTAAGATTATATTTATGTGCTGTATCTACCACAGCCTGTAATTCTGGCTTGGTCATCTGATCCTGATCAATCAATTTTATACAATCTACACCGGCATCAGCCAATTTCTTAATTTTCTTTTTAGCATCTTCTGCTCCATTGATTCCCCATCGAAACGCTTCTGTACCAGGATATGGTTTCTTTTGGATAAATGGTCCAGACACATATAAGGTAGCTCCAGGGATTTCACCTTTATTGATTCGATCTCTAACAGAGATACTTTCTTTTAAAGGGGCTCCCAAGTCTCTTGCACTGGTCACTCCTGCCATTAGTAATTGCTCTGCAGAAGAAGGCATAATCACATTTTCTAATAAAGGAGGATACGTTTTATCCCAATATGAGTAATCTGCATGCCCATTGATCATAGTATGTACATGCATATCCCAAAGACCAGGAAGTACAGACATTCCTTCTGTAGATATAACCTCTGCATTTTCTGGAATTTTTATGGTCTCTATTGTACCGACAGCTTTGATTTTTTCTCCTTCAATAATAATAACACTATTTTGGATTGGAGTTGATCCATATCCATCTATTAATGTTCCCCCAACCAAGGCCTTTGTTGAGTTTTGTTGTGCAAATGAAAATGTAGTAATGAATAGTCCTAGAAGTAATTTACGCATGATGAGTTGTGTTTTTCTAAAGATAAAGAAATTCAAAAAACTAAGGCGTAAATCATATTTCAGATATTCTCTTTTTATAACGTTTTAACTCTTCTTTCACTTTAGAACACAATAGAAACAATCCTATCATATTAGGTACCATCATAGCAAAAATCATGGCATCACTAAAATCAGTAACCGCCGTTAGCGTGGCCGCTGCTCCTATAACTGTAAAACAGCAGAAAAGAAACTTATATATGTATTCTGTTCGTTTATCTCTTCCAAAAAGGTAACTCCAGGCCTGATACCCATAATATGACCAGGATATCATTGAAGAGAAAGCAAAAAGTAATACAGCAATTGTAAGAAGGTAAGGAAACCAGGAAACACCACTCTCTAATGCTGATGCAGTAAGAAGAACTCCTTCTTCATAACTAACTTCGATTCCTGTATTTATTTGCCCAGTAATAATTAAAACCAAAGCAGTCATAGTACATACCACTACCGTATCAATAAAAGGTTCTAATAATGCAACTAATCCTTCACTCGCAGGAAAATTGGTTTTCACAGCACTATGCGCAATAGAAGAACTTCCTATTCCCGCTTCGTTGCTAAAAGCTCCTCGTCTAAACCCTTGTATTAAAACTCCAACAAAACCTCCTATTACTCCTTCAGAATGAAAAGCTCCTTCCCATATTGCTTGAAACGCCATAGGAATTGCTGAATTATATATCGCTAAAACTATTATCACCGATATTAAATAAACCAACACCATAAAAGGAACAATCTTATCGGTAACACTTGCTATTTTTTTAATTCCTCCAATAATAACAACACCTACCAAGATGGCCATTATTAATCCAAAAACCCATCCTTGTCCATAGATTATTGAATTTTCAGAAACAATAACATGATTAAATAATTTAAAAGCCTGATTTATCTGAAACATATTTCCACCGCCAAAAGATCCTCCTATACACATTATGGCAAAAAATATTGCCAAAATCTTACCTAACTTAGCATATCCTTTTTCACCTAATCCTTTACTCAGGTAATACATTGGGCCACCAAAAACTTTTCCTGTACTATCTACTTCTCTATATTTAACACCTAAAGTACATTCTACAAATTTTGATGACATTCCTAATACTCCTATAAGAATCATCCAAAATGTTGCTCCAGCGCCACCTATTGATAATGCAATCGCAACACCTGCAATATTACCAAGTCCAACGGTTGCCGAAACTGCAGTTGTTAATGCCTGAAAATGACTTACCTCTCCATTTATCTTGACATCATTTTTATTTATGGAGTTAGATGCTTCTTCAGACTTTTCCAGAGCATCATATTTACCTCGAACCACATTTATCGCAGTAAAAAAACTTCGAATGTTTACAAATTTGAAATAAATAGTAAAGTATCCCGCTCCTAATAACAGAACTACCAATACCCAAGGTACTCCGACTGATTCTGTAATTGGTATTTCGGCTAATATGGCATCAACAAACCAATCGGTTGCATTACCAAAGGCATCATTAATACGGTCATCAAGATTTTGATCTGAAATAATAAAAGGAAATAACATACATCTAATTTTCCAGCAAATTGCTTTAAAATCTAGTATGTCAAAAGGTTAAGCATTGTTCAAATTTTGTCCCTACAATGGTTAACCATAGGTTACGTATTGTCTTTGAGTGAGGTATATTTTAAAAAACTATTAGCCTTTGCAAAAGCTATTAATTGTTCTTTACCACTGGATCCACTGATATTAAGCATCTTTTTTATTTGATGCACATGGGTTTGAAATCCATCAGTACTTATATGCATTTCTTGAGCAATCTCTGTATAGGATTTATGATCTCCATAATGAGCAAGGTAGCCTAAAACTTCTTTTTGTCGTTCTGAAAACTCAATTCTGGAAGTAGCTTGTAAGGTTTCCAGGTTATTTTTCAAAACTCCGATTGTATGAATATGACTTTCATTTGCCAGTTGCAATTGTTTGTTTTCTTTTTGTAACTTGGATTTTTGAACTTCTAATTTCTGTACTAAATTTTGTTGCTGCTCATTTTCTGAGAGGAATTTCCAACTATATAATAAAATTGAAAACAACAAAATAAAAAGAAACTTGAATGATATTGCGGTAATACTACCAAGCACTCCCCAAAACTCCTGATCAATAAATTGCAATGCTCTATCCTGAGGTATAATACGATGAGAAACGGCAATGACTATTAGTATAAACAACACAAATGTAGGTAGATACATAAACTTCATTTGCCTACTCACAAATGCTTTATTTAATTCAAATAATAAAGAAATCGCTACTACCATAGAAATAGGTATGTCGATCAACCAGATAAAATTATTACTTATCTCAAGATTACCCCAAGATGATGCTATAAAGACAAAAGCGATCATCCCCAAAACTCCACAATACAAACTTATAAATTCGCGAACATTAAATCGCTCTACCATTCGTACTACGATTCCTGGCTTTTGTTGATGTTCTATAGAAGGAAGTGATAATATAATGCACAAAGAATTTGCTAATGAAATAAGTACTCCTAAATAAATCAATATTTTATTTGTTGAAATCCAGTGTAATCCAACAACAAAAATCAGATTGATCAAAGCTCCTAAACCCCATACAAATATTGCCAGACCAAACCATTTAATTCCTTCGATTGCTTTTTGGTCAGCTCCGCGGCGTTTCTCTTTACTAAAGATACGTTGGATCACAATTGAAGAAATAAGGCAGACAATGGCCGTTACGGTATATTCTATAGTAAGGAACACTTATTTTTACTTTTATGTCTAAAGATAAAGAAACTGATAGAAATGAAAAATCCCACTTTGAAGTGGGATTTAGGTTTTCACATAATATCTATTGAAGATAAACTAATATGTTACTCATTTATTTATTCAAACATCATAGTGTTTGAATTACATATTTCTTCGATACTGTCCGCCTACTTCAAATAATGCAGAAGTAATCTGACCTAAAGAACATTTTTTACAAACTTCCATTAAGGCTTCAAAGATATTCTGGTTATTTACGGCCTTATCCTGTAGGTCTTTAAGGAGTTCTCCTGTTTCATCAGTATTACCTTTATGCAATTCATTAAGCATAGTAATCTGATACTGTTTTTCTTCTTCAGTTGCTCTAATTACTTCTCCTGGTGTTACTGTTGGCGATCCTTTAGAACTCAAGAAAGTATTTACTCCAATAATCGGGAACTCACCTGTATGCTTCAAGGTTTCATAATATAGACTTTCTTCTTGGATCTTACTGCGCTGATACATGGTTTCCATAGCTCCAAGTACACCTCCTCTTTCTGTGATACTATCAAACTCTGCCAGTACTGCTTCTTCTACAAGGTCTGTCAATTCTTCAATAATAAACGATCCTTGGATAGGATTCTCATTTTTTGCTAATCCTAATTCTTTATTAATAATCAACTGTATGGCCATTGCTCTACGTACAGATTCTTCTGTAGGTGTTGTAATTGCTTCATCATATGCATTAGTATGCAATGAGTTACAGTTATCATATATCGCATATAACGCTTGTAAAGTAGTACGGATATCGTTAAAATCAATCTCTTGAGCATGTAAAGAACGTCCTGATGTCTGGATATGATATTTTAACATTTGAGCTCTTGGATTGGCTCCATATTTATGTTTTAAGGCTTTTGCCCAAATTTTACGTGCTACTCTACCAATAACAGCATACTCTGGGTCAATACCATTAGAGAAGAAGAATGATAAATTTGGCCCAAACTTATTAATATCCATTCCACGACTTAAGTAATACTCTACATATGTAAAGCCATTAGCCAATGTTAATGCTAATTGTGTAATAGGATTTGCTCCTGCTTCTGCAATGTGATAACCTGAAATAGATACTGAATAAAAATTACGTACTTGTTTATCAATAAAATATTCTTGTACATCCCCCATTAAGCGCAAAGCAAATTCTGTTGAAAAAATACACGTATTTTGTGCCTGATCTTCTTTAAGTATATCTGCTTGTACTGTACCTCTAACAGTGTTTAGTGTTTCTATCTTAATCTTTTCATAAACATCAGATGGTAGCACTTGATCTCCTGTAACTCCAAGTAAAAACAACCCTAATCCGTCATTACCCTCAGGTAATTCACCTTGATATTGTGGTCTTTCTACTCCTTTAGTTTTATATATAGCTTTGATTTTTGTTTCAACTTCTGCTTCCAGACCATTTTCTTTGATATATTTCTCACAATTCTGATCAATAGCAGCGTTCATAAAGAAACCTAATAACATTGGAGCTGGGCCATTAATAGTCATACTCACTGATGTCATTGCATGAGTAAGATCAAAACCAGAATATAATTTTTTAGCATCGTCTAAACAACAAATAGATACTCCAGCATTTCCTATTTTACCATAAATATCAGGACGATGATCTGGGTCGTTACCATAAAGAGTTACAGAATCAAAGGCTGTAGAAAGTCGTTTTGCCGGCATTCCTAAACTTACATAATGAAAACGGCGATTTGTTCTCTCGGGTCCTCCTTCTCCTGCAAACATACGAGTAGGATCTTCTCCCGTACGTTTAAAAGGATATAGACCTGACGCATAAGGAAATTCTCCTGGTACATTTTCTTGTAAACACCATCTTAGAATGTCTCCCCAAGCCTGGTATTTTGGTAATGCAACTTTAGGAATTTGTGTATGTGATAAAGACTTAGTATGCGTTTCTATTTTAATTTCTTTATCTCTAACTTTAAAACTATATATTGGATCCTTGTATTTTTTAACTTTAACTCCCCAATTAGTAATAATCTCCCAATTATAAGGATCAAGATTAAGTTTTACACGATCAAATTCTGCTAATAATAATTTTAAGAAATCTTCGTCTTTAGAATCTGCTTTTCTAAGACTTTCTTCATCTATACCATTTTTAGACAATGCAATAAAGTCAATATCTATAACACTGCAAATAGTTTTGTAGATTCCGTATAGCTTTTGAGCAACTTCTACCTGGGCGTTTGCTGATTTATCATAAGCTCTATTGTTCTCAGATATTTCTGATAGATATCTTGTTCTACTTGGCGGAATAACAAATATCTTTTCAGACATTTCTTTAGAAATATGAAAGTCTGAATTGAGTTCTGATCCGGTTCTCTCTACAATTTTATCCATAATGGCTTTATAGAGAGTATTCATTCCTGGATCATTAAACTGCGAGGCAATTGTACCATAAACAGGTAGATTCTCTTGTGGCACATCCCACAATTGATGATTACGCATATATTGTTTTTTTACATCGCGTAATGCATCTAACGAACCTCTTTTATCAAATTTGTTAATGGCTACCAAATCAGCAAAGTCTAGCATATCAATCTTTTCTAATTGAGTAGCTGCACCAAACTCTGGAGTCATTACATATAAAGAAGTATCACTATGCTCAAGAATTTCTGTATCTGATTGTCCGATACCTGATGTTTCTAATATGATAAGATCATATTCTGCAGCTTTTAGAACTTCTATAGCTTCTGACACATATTTTGATAATGCCAGATTAGATTGTCGTGTAGCAAGAGATCTCATATATACTCTAGGAGAATTTATCGCATTCATCCTAATACGATCACCTAGCAAAGCACCACCTGTTTTTCTTTTTGATGGATCCACAGAGATTAATCCAATCGTTTTTTCAGGAAAATCTATTAAAAATCTGCGAACCAACTCATCAACTAATGATGATTTTCCTGCACCTCCCGTTCCCGTAATTCCTAAAACTGGTGTTTTGGAAGTCTTATTTTTTTCATGGATTTGATCCAAAGTATCTTTGGCTATTTCTGGAAAATTCTCTGCTGCAGAAATTACACGAGCAATTGCACCTATTTGTTTATCTGCTAAATACTCTGCTTCTCCATTAAGATTATCTCCTATAGGATAATCTGATCTTTCAACAAGATCATTGATCATTCCTTGTAAACCAAGTTCTCTTCCGTCATCAGGAGAATAGATACGGGTTATCCCATAATCCATCAACTCTTTAATTTCTTCTGGAAGAATTACTCCACCGCCACCACCAAAAATCTTGATATGACCAGCGCCTTTTTCTTGCAACAAATCATACATATACTTAAAGTATTCGTTATGACCTCCTTGATAAGACGTCATAGCAATAGCATTAGCATCTTCTTGTATAGCACAATTAACTACTTCTTCTACACTGCGATCATGGCCTAAATGAATAACTTCTACTCCGGTGGATTGAATAATACGGCGCATAATATTAATTGCTGCATCATGTCCATCAAATAAGGAGGCTGCGGTTACTATTCTTACTTTATTTTTGGGTGTATACGGTGCGATTTGTTCCATTAATAATAAAAAGTGGTTTTAGTGGCGCTAATTTACGAAATATGCATCAAAAACGATTCTTTTTTTAGAATTATATAATTTTTTTAACCTCTTTTGTTGTTTCATTGCTTATCATTCAAATTTAGTATCAATTCTAGTTCTTTTTTTAAAAATTATGCATTAAAAAGGTGGTTACATTTTGAATAAATTAAAAACACAAAGCTTCATTACATATAGTTAACATAATAATTTCAATAATAGTAAGTTTATGGTTTGAAAACGGATAATTTAATATCAAAACCAAGTGAAAAAAACTACATTATTAATCAACTGCCCTGATAAAAAAGGAATCATAGCCACCGTTACCAATTTTATACTAGAAAAAAAAGGAAATACTGTATACATAGAACAACATGTTGATCGTGAATTAGGAGAATTCTTTATGCGCCTCGAATGTGAGTTTGATCAGGATGATGAAAAACTAGCCTTGTTTAAAGAATCTTTTAATACTCATGTGGCAAGAAACTATGATATGCACTGGGAAATGTATAATACAGATAAGAAACCAAAAATGGCATTGTTTGTATCCAAATATGATCATTGCTTATATGATATATTAGGAAGGCATGCGTCTGGTGAATTGCGAGTAAAAATTCCAGTCATTATTAGCAACCATATAGATCTTAAGCCTATTGCTGATGCTTTTAATATTCCTTTTAAACATATTCCTGTTACTAAAAACACTAAGGAACAAGATGAAGCACAACAGTTAGCTTTATTAAAAGACCTTAAAGTAGATTTTATTGTTTTGGCCAGATATATGCAAATTCTCTCTGCCAATTTTGTAAATCAATTTCCAAATAAGATCATAAACATACATCACTCATTTCTACCTGCCTTTCCAGGAGCTAAACCATACCATTCTGCTTATAAAAGAGGGGTTAAGATTATTGGAGCCACCAGCCATTATGTAACCTCTGATCTTGATGAAGGACCTATTATCGAACAAGAAATTGTGCGTGTATCACACATACATAATGTGCAGGATTTTATTCTAAAAGGACGTGATCTTGAAAAAATCGTACTCTCAAGGGCTATTAAGCACCATATAGAAAGAAAAGTATTAGTGTATAATAATAAAACTGTAATCTTTTCATAAAGGAAAAATATCTCCTGTATTTGCGAACCTGTATCCTTCTTTTTCTAAAGCTATTCTTCCTTTGTATTTTTTATTCATTGCAGGGTTAGAGTGATTAAAATGAATGAATATGATTTTGGATTTTATTGCTTCTGATTCATTTTCAAAAAGTTTTATGGTTTCTTCAATAAAAGGATGCGGAACTTCTGACATTGGCCTAGGGATCTCACCATTTTCAAAGAAAGTAGCATCAACAAAAGCGTAGTCTACTTTTTTTACTTCATCCACAATACTTTTTTCCCATAAAGACCATTTATTAATATCAGGAATAAACAAAGCTGTTTTTTGAACCCCTTTAATAGTATAACCAACCGTTTCTGAATATTCATCTCTATGTGGTACTATAAACGGTGTAATTTTTATTGTTTTGGTTAATGCTATTGTTACCTCATCCTGTAAAGGTTTAATCTGGATATTGTTTAAAGCAACTAATTGAGACCAAGGACCATTTTTTTCTAAAAAAGATTTCATTTTTGGCATAGCATATACCGGAATTCCTTTTGCTCCCATAGCTTCACGACCCAAATGCATCAATCCAGTATAATGACCAATATGTGCGTGGGTTATTAAAATACCATCAATAATTGTATTACTGTGTAAATGCTCTCTATCAAGGTTCGCTAACTGCTCAGGCATATCAGGTGTTGCTTCAAAAAGAAATTTCTTCTTTTCCTTTTGATCCACTACTCCTAAAGCTACTACCAACTCTTTATCAACAACATTTTTTTTAACGTCTGTAAACTCGTCGGTATTATTGATATGTGGAAATCCTCCATCTTGGGCTATTCCTAATACAGTAATGTATTGATTATTTTCAGTTGGTAGATTAGATTGGTCTTTTAACGATTCTTGTGGTTTTTTACAGGAAATAATTAAAATAGATACTATTAAAAAAACTAAATTTGACTTCATCAATTTATTTTTATTGTTTTATTAGCAAAAGGAATTTTAATAACTCAGATCATCAAATCTAGCAAGAAATCATGAAAAAAATCTATATCGTATTAGCCGTTTTTGTTTTATCAAGTTGTGCTGAGCTACAACAAGTAGTAAACAATCTACCTCAACAAGGAGGAGGCTTTGGACTTAGTAATACAGATATTGCCAATGGTTTAAGACAAGCTTTGGATAAGGGAATTGACAAACAAGTTGCTAAACTTACCCAAAAAGATGGTTTCTATAGAAATGAATTGGTAAAAATTTTACTCCCCGAAGAACTAAGAAAGGTAGATAAAGGTCTTAGAGATATCGGATTAGGAAATCTTGCTGATGAAGGCTTAAAAGTTTTAAACCGAGCTGCAGAAGATGCTGTTCAAGAAGCAACTCCCATTTTTGTGAATGCTGTAAAGCAGATTACCTTTGCTGATGCAAAACAAATCTTATTGGGCAACAAAGATGCTGCTACACAATACTTACAAAGGACAACAAGTACAGCTCTTTACGGAAAATTCAGTCCTGTAATCGATAAATCTTTAACCAAAGTAGGAGCAGATCAAATCTGGAACAATATCATAACCAAATACAATAACATTCCTTTTACCCAAAATGTTAATCCTGATTTAACTGATTATGTTACTGGAGAGGCATTAAAAGGAGTATATACTATGATCGCTGTTGAAGAAGGTGAAATAAGAACAAAACTAAGCTCTAGAACTACAGATTTATTAAGAAAAGTTTTTGCACTTCAGGATAGATAATCACTAAAAAAAGAAAGAATAATAGCACATTTTGTGTAGTTTATCGATGTAAACTACGGTTTTGACGATTTGTTTTATTTTTAACAAAAAGGCATCTATTTAAAACCTTTTATGGCAATATAATAGTCTTGACTTTTTTTTATTAATAATACGACAACGTTCTCCTTGACACATTTTAAAAATCTTCAATCTACACCCCTTACTTTAAGAGGTTCGTATATCTGTAAGAGTGTTTTTTAATATGGGATTGCACTAGTTTTGCGCCCGAATTAATAAAAAATTAAAAAGCCCTCAAGTGAAAAACTTAATCAAACTCAACATTGTTGCGGCAATTCTACTGTGCGTAGGATTTATTAATGCCCAAGAAAAAAACATTACAGGCCAGGTTTTTGACCCATCCGGAATTCCGTTACCTGGAACTAATATTCTGGTAAAAAACACCGATAATGGAGTACAGACCGATTTTGACGGTAAATACTCTGTTCTTGCCAATACTGGAGACACCCTAATCTTCTCGTATATAGGTTTTATAACTAAAGAAGTAATCGTTGGAACCTCTGATGTAATCAATATTACTCTTCAAAATGACGTTGAAAGCTTAGATCAGGTAGTGCTTATTGGATATGGTAGCTCATCTAAAAAAGAAGTTACCACAAGTATCGCTACTATAAAAGCCAACGATATAGAAGATTTTACCACACCTAGCGTTCAATCAGTAATTACCAGTAAAATTACTGGTGTGCAAGTAACTCAGTTATCGGGTAGAGTAGAATCTGGAATTAAGGTTAGAATTCGAGGTATTGCCACCGTTGGTGCTTCTCAAGAACCTTTATATGTTTTGGATGGCGTTCCTTTAATAAATGATGACGAATCTATAAACAACTCTCCAATAAATCCTTTGATCGGATTAAATCCTAGCGATATTGCCTCCATTGATTTTCTTAAAGATGCTTCTGCAGCAGCAATATATGGAGCACGAGGTACAAATGGTGTCATCATTATCACAACCAAAAAAGGAAAAGCAGGAAAAACCCAGGTAAAATTAAACACAGCCTCAGGATGGAGTACCGCAACGAATAAAAGAGAATTATTGAATGCAAGACAATATGTAGAGTTTTATACCGAAGCTGCTCTAAATAGTGGTATTTCTTTAAGCGAAATCGAAACTCGATTTGATCAATTATCCTTAGGTAGAGATTGGAGAAATAACGAGGTAGATACTGATTGGCAAGACATTGCATTAGTTGAAGGGTTAACTCAGGATATAGATTTATCAGCAACCGGTGGAAGCGAAAATATCAAATACTTTATCTCTACTTCGTATAATAAAACTGAAGGCATCATATTAGGTAATGAGCTAGATCGATATACACTAAGAGCAAAAGTTGATGCTGATGTCACAGAAGAATCTACAGTAGGTGTTAATATTAATATTTCTAAAGTAACTATAGATCGATTATCAAATGATAATGCTTTTATATCACCTCTACAATCCATTGGTCAATCACCATTAACTCCAGCTTTATTAGAAGACGGAACTGCAAATGTAGATGGTAACTCTACTTTATTTCAAAACTTTTTAGGTCAAGAACAAACCGGAAGATTTGTAACTGATATTTGGAGAACGACAGCTAATATTTATGGTAATTTTTACATCAACGATTATCTAAAATGGAAATCTGAAATAGGGTATGATTCTAATAATCAAAATGCAGAACGATTTTCGGGAAGTTTAACAGAATTTGCTTCTTCAGGAGGAGTTGGTACTGTTACCAATGCTATTACAGAAAGATATATTTTAACCAATTATTTAAGTTATAAACGAGATTTTGGTGAAGCTGTAAATTTTTCTGCCACACTTGGTGGAAGTTTTGAAGAAACCAATCGTAAAAGTCAATTTACAATTGGTCAAGGTTTTCCTTCAGATGATTTACAAACTCTGGATAATGCTGTATTAATTACAAATGGAGGTTCTAACAAAACTAAATATAACTTCTTATCTTATTTTGCCAGATCACGCTTTAACATTGCCGATAAATATTTATTTAACTTAAGTATTAGACGTGATGGTTCTTCGCGATTTGGAGAAAACTCGCAGTTTGGATGGTTTCCCGCAGCATCAGCAGCTTGGGTTGTAACAAACGAGCGATTCCTTGACAACTCTAATTTTCTTAACAAACTAAAAATCAGAGGTAGTTGGGGTATTACCGGAAATGCAGAAATCGGAGATTTTGCAAGTAAAGACCTTTATGGTGTAACTACCTATGACGAAAGACTTGGGGTATCACCAATTCAACTGGGTGATGCCGAATTACGTTGGGAAAAAACCACACAATATGATCTAGGTGCAGATTTCAGTATTTTTGGAAACTTTATTTCGGGAGAGTTCGATTATTATCAAAAAACGACTAATGATCTATTATTTAATCAACCATTACCTGGTACATCAGGGTTTACCTCTGTAGTTCAAAATATCGGAGAGATCGTTAATAAAGGTTTTGAGGTTACCCTAAATGCACGAATAATCTCTAAACCATCATTTACCTGGAATACAACTGCTTTATTTACTCAAAACAAAAACGAGGTTACAGATTTACCAAGCGGAGATATCGTAGATGGAGTTAATATCATAAGAAAAGGAGAATCAATTTCTTCTTTCTACCTATATGAATATGCAGGAGTTGATCCTACCAACGGAGATGCATTATTTTATACAAATTCAATAAATGCAGATGGATCATTAAACAGAACCATTACTAACAGTACCGTAAAAGCTTCCAAAATCATTACAGGTGATCCTTTTCCTGATTACCAGATAGGATTTACCAATACTTTAAAAATAAAAAACTTAGATTTTCAATTTACTTTTCAAGGAGAATTTGGAGCTTCTATTTTTGATCAGGCAGGTGAATTCACTTCTGGAAATGGTAAATTTTTAGACAACCAAACTATTAATCAATTAGATCGGTGGCAAAATCCTGGAGATATCACCAATGTTCCTCAAGCAAGACTTAATCAAGAAAACGGACAAGCAAATTCTACTCGTTACCTAGAAGAATCTGATTTTATACGATTAAGGAATATCACTTTGGGGTATACTATCGATCCTGCTTTTTCTAAAAAATTCTATCTAGAAAAGGTTAGGTTTTACTTTAGTGGTGTCAACCTATTTACTATTACCGATTATGAGGGATACGACCCCGAATCTACTGCAGATTTTAACGGAAATTCTGGAGTAAGAACAGGGATTTCTTTTTATTCTGCACCTCCTGCCAAAACATACACCATAGGACTTAACATAGAATTTTAATTATTTGATTTTTAAAACCTAATTATCAAAAATCTTAAGTAAAAAACATGAAAACTTATATATACTCATTCATACTGTTAGTACTTTCTATACTAACAATCAGTTGCGAAAACAAACTTGACATCGACCCTGATCAAGCATTCACTACAGATGATGCATATAATACTCCAGAAAAAGTAACCAATATTCTTACTGGTACTTATGCCCAAGCAGGCCAAGCGGCTAGTTATGGCGGACAGATATATACCATGTCTGAGTTATTAGTAAATAATGAAGAATTAAAATGGAATGGTACATTTTCTAGCTTGGGAGAGTTTAATAATAAACAAATTGATACGGATAATACATTTGTTGCCAATTTTTGGTTAAACGGATATGACATCAGTAATCAAGCTAATATTGTACTAGACAATTTACAGGTTTATGAAAACATAGGCTTTAGAAACATAATAGAAGGAGAAGCTAAATTTTTAAGAGCAGTTACTTACTTTGATCTGGTACGTTTCTTTTCAAAACACAATAACGATGGCATTCATGGAGAAGAACCTGGAGTTCCAATCATTAAAATGTCAGTTACCACCTTAGAAGATGTTACTTTTCCGTCAAGAAATACCATTAATGAGGTTTACGATTTTATTATAGGCGACTTAGAAGATGCAATCCTTCTTTTACCCGAAAACAATGGTATTTTTGCTTCCTCCAATGCGGCCAAAGCTTTATTAGCACGAGTACAATTGCAAATAGGTAATTATGAAAGAGCCCGAGATCTGTCTAATGAAGTAATACAATCAGGAAGATACTCTATTACTCAAAACCTTAGTAATGCTTATAATAATAGTGATAATTCTACAGAAGATATTTTTGCCTGGCAAGTGACTGATTCTGATGGGAACAATAGCATGAATACCTTCTGGGCAACAGATCGATATGGTGGTAGACCTGGGAACCCTGATATTTCTATTGAAGATGCTTTTTTTGGAATATTTGATGATATTAATGACAGAAGAGCTGGTTTCTTTTATACAGATCCAGCAAGTGGTTCTGGCTTGGCAACTTATAAATGGATCACGGGCAACGCAAATATTCCTTTTATTAGACTACCAGAAATGTACCTGATACGAGCAGAATCTAATTTTGTTTTAGGAACAACTGTAGGTGCTACTCCTATTAACGATATTAATATAGTCAGGACTCGTTCTAATGCAGCTGTATTAGGTAATTTAACTTTTGTAGACATTGTACTAGAAAGGTTAAGAGAATTATCCTTTGAAGGTCACAAACTTCATGATTTTAAAAGATTAGAGTTATCGATTGGATCTATTGAATTTGATGATGACCGATTAGTATTTCCTATACCTCTCAGAGAAGTTGTTATAAACCCTAACCTAGAACAAAACGACGGGTATTAAATTCGAAAAACACCTATATTTACTATTAAAAAGGATAGAGTTTATATAAATTCTGTCCTTTTTTTGTGTTTTTGAATCTTCTTGTCAGATTGGTTCAATATCTTTTTTAGGTTTTCAAACTACGTTAAGAATATCTTCACTTTTTTTATCATCCTATTAGTTTAAGATTAACTACAAATTAAGAGATGTCTAGAGGTTTTACTTTTACTTTTACACCGTTATAATACAAGTAAGGATAAAATGTTTAATCGGTTAAGAAAAAACAAAACAAAACTACAGCAATTACAGGAACGCTACTGTAAGCTTATGAAAACTGCCTATGATGTTGCATTAAAGGACAAAGGCAAAAGTGATTTATTACACGAAGAAGCTGATCTTATTTTAAGCGAAATACAAAAATTACAAAATCAACCTTCTCAAACCTCTTCTGTTTAGTGAAGCGTTTTAAAATAATTAAATGCCGCGGTTAATCGTGAGCCATACCAGGAAAAATACTCTCCGTCAACCAATATTGTTTTTACATCAGGATTAATATCATTTATTTCTTCGATATGCTTTTCTGCAAAGGGAAAGGGTTCTGAAGATAATAGTATAAGATCAATATCTTTGATAGTTGAAAGTTCATCTTCGGATATTTCTGGATACCGTTCTTGAGCTCCAAATACATTGATAAAACCATTTATTTTTAATAAGTGATCTATAAAGGTATTAGTACCTACTGTCATCCATGGTTTTCTCCAGATAAAATAAGCTACTCGTTTTTGAGGTTTATCTTTAATAAAATCTAGAAAGGAATTTAGTTCACTTTTTATTCGTGAAGCTATGATTTCTGATTCTTTAATACATCCTAATATCTTTCCGTATTGCTGAATCATTTCCAGGGAATCTTCTATTGTAAAGATATCCGAAACATGTACAGGATATTCCTTTTCTAAGGTTTCTACAATCTCTTTTGTATTCTCTTCTTTATTGCACAGTATTATCTCAGGACTAAGCTCTCTAATCCTGTCATAATGGACATTTTTGGTACCTCCAACATTTTTTTTCTCTCGTCTAATAGAATCAGGATGTACACAAAATTTGGTAATTCCTACAATGTGATCAGATAACCCTAGATCTACTAATAACTCGGTTTGAGAAGGAACCAAAGAAATTATTCTTTTTGGTATTCCTGGTAACTTCAGCCTTCTATTTAATTGATCTTCGTATACCATGCTTTTTTAATAAACATCATTTATTGAATGCCTTTACAATCCTTAAACAAATCTTAAATCCTTAAAAATTAAACAATTAAACATTGTAATTCCTACAAAAATTCCTTATATTAGGAAATAAGTATTAATTTAAATTTTTGGGGCTATGAATTCAGTACTACTCAACGTAATTATTTACGGTATCATGGCATTTTTTGTAGTTTTCATTTCGTATGGACTCTATGGATATGCAAAACAAGTTTTTAAAGCGAATAGACGTTAAATTCTATTCTTAAAAAAAAGGGAACAAGAAATCAACTTGTTCCCTTTTTTTATGCTCTTTGATCTAATATCATTTTCATTTCTTTTTGAAGTTCTGATGCTTTATCTGCTGCTGCCGTAGCATAATCCATTCCGTCTGATGCATAAATAATTCCTCTCGAAGAATTAATCAACAACCCAATCTGGTCATTCAATCCATACTTGCAAACATCTTGTAAGTTTCCTCCTTGTGCTCCTACTCCTGGAACCAATAAAAAACTCTTTGGAACGATTTTGCGTATCTCTCCAACAAACTCTGCTTTGGTAGCACCAACTACATACATTAAATTTTCAGAATTTTTCCATGTAAGAGATTCGCCTAAAACCTCTTGATATAAAGGAGTTTTGTGCATAAGCGGTTGCATCTGAAAATCAAACGCTCCTTGATTCGAGGTCAATGCTAATAGGATTGTATGCTTATTATCAAATGCCAAGAAAGGTTCTACAGAATCTTTACCCATATAAGGAGCAACGGTTACCGAATCAAACGCCAGATCTTCAAAAAAAGCTTTGGCGTACATTGTACTGGTATTACCTATATCTCCTCTTTTAGCATCAGCAATGGTAAAAATTTCGGGGTGATTGGCATTAAGGTATTGTATTGTTTTTTCTAAAGATCTCCATCCTTTGATACCATAAGCTTCATAAAAGGCAGTGTTGGGTTTATACGCTACCGTAAGATGATGAGTCGCATCAATAATTGCTTTATTAAACTCAAAAATCGGATCTTCTTCGTTTAACAAATGCTTTGGGATTTTAGTAAGATCTACATCTAATCCTATACAAAGAAATGATTTCTTTTTGTGTATCTGCGCTACAAGTTCTTGAGTAGTCATATTTTAGTATTTGTTTTATCTTCAAAATTATTCTTTACCATCAACATAATCTTGTAGATAGCTAAATCTCTCTGTTAATTTACCATTTTGAGTCATTCTGGCTTTTTCCAGAATATCATCTTTGTCATTATTAAAAAATGAAGGGATCACGTGTTCTAAAAACATTTCTCCAAAACCTTCACTTGCATCTCTAGGTAATTCACAAGGCAAATTATCTACTGCCATTACTGCAATTGCTTTAGGGTCCAGATAATCAATTTCTGATTCTGTTACAGGATCATATCCATAGATTGGATCTGCAATGGTAGAAGATCTAATTGTAGTAGCGACAGGTCCATCGATATCACATGATATATCTGCTACCACCTTAATATTAAAATCTTCTGATTTAACGTCTTCTCTTGTATAAATAAAAGGCGCACCATCTCCAAAAAAGTGACCCGCAATATACATATCACTCACCTTGGCAAATCTCATAAAATCACCAGTATACTCCTGGGGATTCGTATAAAAATCGTTCTTATCAATTGTTTGACCGTCTTTGCGTTTGTTATAATCTAACACGTCAATTTGCACATACACAGGTTCATCAAAAGTTTCGTTCAAATACTCTTCTACCGATACTTGTCTGATGTTCATTGCTTCCAAAATTTCTCTGGATCCACCTCCTACTTTACCATTTCCTGTCAATACGATTTTAATATTGGGTAATGTAACTTTAGATAACGCTGATTCTAAAGATTTTTGATCAGGCAATGTTTCTGCCTTTGGTAATTCAAAAATGCCGTTTTTAAGTCCCAATGTCCTAAATCCGTTATATGCTCCCACTATTCCGGCATATCGTCCAAAACCTATTAATCTAAATCCTCTTTTTCCTACTATCACTTCATGATCATAAAGTTCAATATTCTTTTCAAGAATAGCTAATAACAGGTCTCTGTTATAAGGCTGTTTTTTAATAGTATGAGAAAAGAAAAAGTACTTTTTATTAGGGATCAATGCAGAAATAGGTACTTCTTTTACACCTAGTAAAACATCGCAAGTGGATACATCTTCAGAAACCTCAACACCAGCTTCCTGATACTCAGAATCCTTAAAAATTCTGATATCTGATTTTTCTACTGTAAAAGATGCTTCTGGATAGTTAGATTTTGCCTTTTTAAGACCACTTGGAGAAAAAACAACACGACGATCTGGCGGGTTTTTACGTTCCCTGATGACACCGAACTTAATCATATGATTTTGGTATGTATTTTGTTGATTTAAAATTGCCGCTAAAGATATGACAATTATAGTTATATTTGCCAACCATTTTGGATGTCAAGTCTCCATTTTTAAGTCAAATTAACTTTAAAATTGCGTCTTGAAGTACAAAAATAGTATCGGGGTCGACTGGTTTTGACAGCGAGATGAATAGAGTGGTAAGCACGTCGAGCGCTGAGATACAGCTCGTAAATATCATATTTCACTTTTTTAAACGGCGAGAATAACTACGCCCTAGCTGCATAATCCGAACTATAGTAGGATAATGCCTCGGTTCGCAAGGCGAACAAGCAGGATACCTCTCAATAGCCTTGGTTTGCGGCGATTGATTATGAGGTATCGTAAAAGTAAACCTAGAAATTATAGAATCTCGATATAGTTTCGAAATTTAAGAGAATAAGCGATAGGTTGGCGGTTTTTGGTCTTTCTTATCGACGAAAATTAAACAAAAACTAAACGTGTAGAAAGCTGTTGTATTTCTTGTTTGGACGAGGGTTCGAATCCCTCCGACTCCACTGTAATTCTTAAAAAACCCCTGTAAACACAGGGGTTTTGTTTTAAAGCCTTATATTCTTATTTTTTGATAAACTTTGATATTAAGTCAATATAAAACTCTTTCTAAAAATAAAAAAACAGTTATCAAATTATCTTTGATAACTGTTTCGATCTTAAAATATAAGTTTAGATAGTTTCTTGAGCACCTACAGGAGGAGTACCAGCTACGAATGAGGCTGTTATTAGTAAACCTCCTCTAGTTTTTATATTAGATCTTACTAAAATCCCTCCTGAACAAATCATTTGGAAACCATTTCTTGAATAAATTGCCCGAGTAATGGTCCATGTTCCTTTTAATTTTAATTCTTCACTTCCTTTTTTACAGTGATTATACACCTCTTGGCATACTCTTTTCTCATTTTTAGTAATAGAAGAACTTAAAGCATGATAAAGAACAAGATTTGCTCGCTCTTTTACACTAGCATTAGATACATTTTTTGCTTCTGAAATATAATCCCTAGTAGGATCTGGTGTTACCTCTACTTCAGACAGTTTTTGTTTTTCTTCTAACGAAATTGCATTTTCTTGTGTAATCGAATTACTCATAATAATATATATTTAGGTTAATAATTTAATGCAATTTAGACAGTTAGTTTGCTGATACTCATCAGTAAAAACCCTCAATAACACAGTATAAACCACTAATTATCAACACCTATACATTCTTCTTTAGTTTTAAATCAACTACAGGTTCTATTAAAAATAATACCTTACAAAAGCTTCCATTGCAGCATAACTAGCAAGCCCTAAGGCTTCATATTTTTTTGCAGTATCTCTATTTCTATCCTCTGTACGCATCCAAAATTCTCTGGAATCATCTCCTTGAAACATAACTCCATCTTTTTGTGACTGATGATAAAAAATAGCCTGACGTTTCTTTAATACCTGATCAGGACTCATAGGCACAGCCATCTCTATTTCATGAATATCCCATTCGTGCCAAGCTCCTCGATATAACCATACCCAGCAATCTTTCATATACGGTTGTTTTTTTAACCGCTCTAATGCACAAAAAACTGCATCCAGACATACTTTATGGGTACCATGAGGATCTGCAAGATCTCCCGCGGCATATATCTGGTGAGGTTTTATGTTCTCCATCAGTTCACACATAATATCTATATCTACCTCTGATAGCTTATTCTTCTTTATTTTGCCAGTTTCATAAAAAGGTAAATCCAGAAAATGTACTTGATTATCTTGCAATCCAAGATATCGTGTAGCAGCATACGATTCTCCTCTTCTTATCCAACCTTTTAATTGTCTTACTTCTGCAGTATCAATAGTTCTTTCTTTTTTATTTGATAACCCATCAATGATTTTTTGTGTTTCTTCAGATTCTGGATTTAGGCGTTTGGCTATTTCTGCAAATTTTAAAGCTTCTTGATCAGATACTGCTATATTGCCAGAAGTTTGATATGCTACATGCACTTCATGTCCTTGTTCTACTAAACGATCAAAGGTTCCTCCCATCGATATCACATCATCATCGGGATGAGGACTAAAAATAATAACCTTCTTTTTTTCAGGAACCTCACGTTCTGGTCGATGAGTATCATCTGCGTTGGGTTTTCCACCTGGCCACCCTGTAATGGTATGCTGCAGTTTATTAAACATTTTTATATTAAGATCATAGGCTGGTCCTTGTTCTGCCAATAATCCAGACATTCCATTGTCATTATAATCTTTGTCTGTCAGGCTTAAAATAGTTTTCTGAGTTAACTGACACAACCATACGATCGCTTTATCTCTCAATTCATTTGTCCAAATACAAGGACCTACTAACCAAGGTGTTTTATTTCTGGTTAATTCTGACCCTGCTTTAATATCTAATATAAATGTTGTGTTTTGATGATTTTGTAAATAGGTAGCTGGTACGTGTGGAGATAATTTTTCTTCTATAGTTTTTTTTATAATCTCTGCCTTGTGTTCTCCCCATCCTAATAATACAACCCTTCTTGCAGCACTCACGGTTGCTATCCCCATCGTAATAGCTCTTCTGGGAACATACTCTATTCCTAAAAATGACGAAGCAGCATCAACTCTTGTAATATGATCTAATGTTATAATTCTTGTTCTGGAATTATAATGTGATCCAGGTTCGTTGAAACCAATATGCCCTGTTCTACCAATACCTAATAATTGAAAATCCAACCCTCCTACTTTCTCTATCTTTGATTCGTAATCCAAACAATATTGATGTAACTCATCTTCTTCTATTTTACCATCCGGAATATGGATGTTTTCAGGTAATATATCAATATGGTTAAATAGGTGTTCGTGCATAAAGTAGTAATAGCTTTGGATGTTTTCTTTATCCATAGGGTAATACTCATCCAGGTTAAAAGTAATTACATTTGCAAAGCTTAAACCTTCTTCTTTATGCATCCTAACCAGTTCTTCATATACTTTAATGGGTGATGAACCTGTTGCTAATCCTAATACACAAAACTGTTTTTCTCTATCTTTTTCTCTAATCAGAGCTGCAATTTCTTGCGCTACTATAATAGAAGCCTCATTAGAGTCTTTAAAAACCACATTGTGGATTTTTTCAAATCGCGTTTCTTCAAACTGACCTGCAAGCTTGTATTTTATCTCCTTATTGTTATTAATTGTTTCTACTTTCATTACTAAATCCTTCAATTTTTTAAAATAAATTACCACATTATCTTACATAATCATCTATCTTTTATCGATTTGAAAAGGGTTGATTTTTGTATAATTATTGATCCTTCTATGCTTCCCAATCTAATTGTGTATAATGTCTTTTTAAATATTCTTTTACTGCAGAGATATCTTCTTTTGCTGTTAAATCCGGAACGTGTTCTGAACGAGGTATTCCAATAGTCTTTTGAGGATGTTTTTTTATCATATTTAAAAGTGCTGTAGGTAATTCTTTTTCATTTCTTTTGGGATGAAACGGGCAATTCTTTATATAAGGATATAGCATTCCTCCATCAAACTTAAATGCATTCATACTCACTCTTATCTTTCTCTCAACATCTTTATAGGTATCTACTTCATCTAATGATGGTTTTTCTATAATACCTATCAGAAAATTATGTGTATCTATCTGAGCTACGGCAAAACGAGAAATTCGTTCCAAAGGAAAATCAAACGCATCTCGGTCATAGGCAATAAAGGCATTTGGATGATTTGTGTTTCTTAACGCGTATAGCGCTTCTGTAGAGTATAAATTATCACTATTACATACTGTGTAATATTCCTTATTAAGATGTGGATATTGTTCAACTGCCTGAAATAAAGCATCAGCAGTTCCTGATGGCTTTTCTCTTCCTGGCATAATATATTGTATTGCAAAAGAGATATTTAATCCGTTAAAGTCATTATCGCTATCATTACTTCCATAAAACTCTTTAAATAGCCCTCCTTGTTCACTAATCACTATGTATACATTTTTATATCCTGCTTGTTTTGCGTTATATAATAAATAGTCCATCAGTGGTCTCCCATTAGCTCCTACTCCAATAAGCCCTTTGCTCCTAATATTGGCTTGTTGTATTTCTTCTTTGCTAAGAGTATCGGTGGTAGTTGGCTTTTTCATTCTTGAAGATGCTCCTCCTGCCAG
Source organism: Aquimarina callyspongiae (assembly GCF_034322225.1). Taxonomy (NCBI): domain Bacteria; kingdom Pseudomonadati; phylum Bacteroidota; class Flavobacteriia; order Flavobacteriales; family Flavobacteriaceae; genus Aquimarina; species Aquimarina callyspongiae. The sequence continues at coordinate 245,211 of NZ_JAXLPA010000001.1, forward strand.
AATTATTAGATTGTTATGCATTTTTTACGTTTGTTTTATAGTCTTTAATATTCTTGCTCCAGAATCCACAGTCACCTGATAAGCGTTTTTGGCTCCTGCTTTTATAATTTCATTGATAACCTCCTCTTCTTTTCCTTCTGGAGCAAGTACTACAATACTGCCACCTTTTCCTGAACCCACAATTTTACCACCATAAGCACCTCCATCTAATGCTGCTTTAATCATATTATCTATTTTGGGAAGTGATACTTGCAATACATCTCTTAATATCTGATGATGTTCATTCATTAATCGACCTATTTTTTCTATGTCCAAAGCCTTCTTCTTGAATTCTATTAATGCTTTTTTTGTTATATCATGATTAGAAATTGCCGCAAATAAATAAGGAATCAATCTATCAGGTAATTGATTTGAATATTCCTTCAATTGTTCTTTTTTTGCTTTTTTTATATCAAAATCAGAATTCTTTTCTTTGATTTTATGAATTGCTAACCAAGCATTTTCTTTCTTTTCCTTAAGAAGTTTTGTAGTCTGTTTAGGGATTCCTGATTCTGCTATAATTAAACTTTTCAATGACTTATCAATTCGTTCGTATGAAAAATCATTCCCCGTTTCGAGGTATATTACTTTACCCAATCCTATACTATATTGATCCATTTTTCCTCCTGGTGCTCTATGTTCTAACACTTCCGCTTCCTGTGCCAATCGAGATATGTATTCTGGTGTAACTTCTCCATTAATCCCAAAAGCTTCTATCAAAAATTGCACCCAGGCAATAACCACTGCAGACGAGCTGGATACTCCTGCATTTATAGGTAAATCTCCAGAAATCGTAATATCATAGCCCTGGTTTGGAATACAACCATATCTTCTCAAAACTTTAAGTGCTGAGAGTAGATGATCTCCATTTTCTATATGACCCAATTGATCATAGATATCAATTACTCTTTCTTTCTGAATATCTGGTTTTTTAATATTAAAAATTTGAAGGTTATTCTCTATCGCTATTAGTTTAATATGCCTGTTTATTGCACAGGCAATGACCGGTAACCCCAAATAATCCTGGTGATCTCCAAAGAGGCAAGTCCTACCTGGAGCTAATGATACTATTGTATCTTTTTCAATACTTGATTTCAAAATATGATTGGTTTTTAAACTCTTGACTTCTATTATTTAATTATGAATTATGCACTTTCTTTTTCTTTACAGAAATACAATGAATCAATTATCAAAACTGAAAATCAATTTATCACCGGCTGGTTTTATTCCTGAAACTGTTTGCCACGTATTTGTATCTGGTTCTCCAACCCGTACGCTATAAACAGCTTTTTTATCAAAAATTTTGGGTTTAAAAATGCCTTTATCAATACGTATGGTATACTCTATTTCTTTAGAAACCTCATTAATTACCTGAACTACAGGTTTTTTCAAACCTTTAATTTCTATTTCTGGCAAAAATGCCTGAGGTTTGCGGCCGTAATTATCTTCTTGACTAATCTTGATTGGCCATCCATCATATTGTATTTTGTCTCCTTCCTGAGGCTTTGCATGTCTTGGCCAGCACTCTATTATGATAGATCTTGATTTTTTATTTAATTTGACTATTCCATATCCAGCAGCTCTATCATAAAGTTTTGATGGTTTTTTACCTGTATACAATGGGTTAGATACAGCGTGTACTGTCATTTTATTTCCAAATCCATCTGCATATTCTCCAGTATATCGTGGTTTTTCAGGATCTCTATTACCACCTTCTATCAGTGGGTACCATCTTCTGGGCCAATGATTTGTTATTGAAGGAACGCAAAGCGCATACCCGCTATCATTCCATTCTTCTACTCCGTATTGAATTGTAGAACCTAAATGTTGATCTCCTGCTATATGAAATGCAAATCCTTTTCTAATAGCTTTGATTGCTTTATTCCTTCCTGTTTGGGGCCATCCATTAGAATCCAAATCGGCTACTGGTCTGTCATTTATAGCATAATCTCCTTTGTTCATTATTCGTAAACTCGGAATCACTGCTCCTGACATAGCTTCTTTAGGTAAAGTGGCCACATTTGCAAAAATCGTTTGGGATAATAACACTTTCATTTCTGCTTGATAGCTCCAATCTTTGGCCCATTCATTTAAAAATAATAACTGCCTTTCTCCCAGAAGTTTTGCTCCTTCAACATCTCCATGTTTTTTAACATCAAAATCTTTGTTTTGCACCCAACCATTTTTGATATCTGCTTTGGGTAAGTGTTTTTTTGGAGCAGATTTAAACTTTCGATCTTCCAGAATTGCGAAGCTGATACCTCCATACACCATATCAGTATAATATGTACCAATACTTTGTTCTACAGGTGTATTATCAAATGGATCCGGAAGATGACTTGTTTGTGTTCTTTCTACCATTTTGACCCATTGAGCTGGCATTTTATATCCTCCGGCATCTTGAGCTTTGGAACCTTGTCCATATTCTTTTGGAGTAGCCTTACCACTTTCTCCCCATATATTACCATGATATACATCATGATCATCTGTAATACTGACTGTTGGTCGGTTCTTCAACAAATCTCTATATGCCCAACCATACAAATACCATTTTCGTAAATAATCCAAGGTTGCCTTTTCATAAGGTGCTCTCTGTGCTCCATATCCTCCATTAGACTCATAGAGCTGATCTCCAGAAAAGAATAAAACATCTGGGTTATGATAATCTATTTGTTTGAATATATCTGTATTAGGAAATCCTAAATGATCATTACCTGTAAACCCTGCGATTACAATCTCTTCTTTATCTAATGGTTCTTTTCTTATGACTCCGCTCCAATAATATTCTTTTTCTGATACATCACTTTTATTCATTGTATAGCTTAGTCTATACTGAATATCTTTTTTGATATCCCATTTTTCAATTTTAAATGTAGCTGTACGTGCATCTTTATTTATGGGACTTTCTGATATAGTTTTCCAGGCATCATTCTCTTTGACCTGTAATCTTACTTTTTGATCAGTAATAATAACAGGCGTCATTTGAGCGGTAAGTTTTAAAACTCCTCTACTTAATGTATATTGACTAAAAGCTATAGGTCCAAATGTACATGTATTACATTCTTTTAATTTACTTCCTGATATTTCCCAATTTTTAAAAGACACACTTTTTTGATTACGATCGGGGTCTTTTTTCTTAGTATTATAATGACTCACTAAAACTAAATCTCCTACCAGTTTTTCTTTATTTATCTGATTTTGAGATAATGCTTTTAATACTTCTTTAGTTTGAGAATGTACTACAGCAATTTCTATTTGATATATACTTTCTATCAGGAATATATTCAATTCGAGATCTACTCCTTGTTGTAACATCTTTTGAATACCTTCATCTTTTTGATTTTCTTCAGGAAACTTTCCAATAAACAAATTTCCGTTTGTAGTAATTCCTACTGGTAATCCTTTTCCAAAAACGGCATCATCCCGATAATCATTATATTCTCCTTGGGATCCAATATTAAACCCTACCCAATTTATATCTGCGTTTGATTCTTTTGTATTAAAAAGCTTGAGGTTAATTTTCATCTTCAAATTACCTCTGGTCGTATCTAGTTTTTGTGTTAATAGGTGAACATTTCTATTGGGACCGCTAGCCAGACACTCTAATCTACCGTCTATTATTTGCCAATCCTGCAATGGATTTGACCAATATTCTGGACCTATCCAATTACGTTTTTCTGGTGTATTAAAATCACTTTTAAAAGTATACTCTTCTTTTCCATTTTGTAAACACCCTGTGAATGTCAATACTGTAATTGGTAAAAAGATTCTGATGCAGATATTCAAAAGAATATTTCTTTTCATCTGTTTAAGATTTTTTAGTTTGCTGAAAATGAAGAAACTAAAAATTTCTGCACATTCAGGAATTCGCATAAAAATTTTAATCATATCGATTGATATACTAATGATTAAATTTGTTTATGCTCATTTCATATTTTTTTGTTATTAAATCATTTTTTAAACTTTTTTTGTAGTATCAGAAATAATATTAGAGCACTGCCCCAATTAGTTCCTCTTTCTACAAAGGCCCATATAGATTCTCCTGATATCGGCCGTATTAGAGCTGTAGAAAACGTCCATATAACAGCCCATAATACAATAATCTTATATGGTTTTATAATCATTAAACTGGCTACAACAATATCTAAAACACCAATCAGAGTCATTAACTTCTCAGACGTTTTAGTTGAGAAACCAACTGTTTCTATATATATTAACCAGTCCATGTTTTTTTCTAAAGCTATAATCCCATGACCTAAAAAAGTCAAGAAAATTGTAAAACGTAAGATCAATTCTATCACTTTAAAAACATCTTTATTTTTTAACTCTGTATTTTTTAAATATGCTTTTTTCTTCATTTTATCATTTGTCTTGGGGTGACTAATATCAATTCACTACATAAACAGAGTTTTTTGAATTATTCTCCAATAAATTCTTCATTTATTTCTACAGGTATCGGTGCGTTTTTATCTTTTCTAAAAATGTTTAAGTCTTGCAATAATTCCTTTACTTTTTCGGGATATTGTTTTGAAAGATCCGTTTGTTCTTGTATATCGTTTTCTAGGTTGTATAGCTCAAATTCGTTATTTTCAAAATACTGATGTAATTTCCATTTTCCTTTTCGCACCACACTCCCTGGTCGAGTTCTAAATAAGGTATCTCTTGCCTGATCTTTTAAAGAATTCACTTTTTCCAGATAAATAGGAAAATGCCAAAACAATGCTCTTTCTTCTATTTTTTGATTGTTCTTCAAAAATGGCAGTAAAGAAATTCCGTCGAGATCATATTTCTTTTTATCATTTACCGCATCTATCAATGTTGGAAAAATATCCATTCCAGTTATAGGGATATTCGTCTTTCTATTTCCTTTGATCTTATTGGGCCATTTAATAATACACGGTACACGTATTCCTCCTTCATAATAAGAACCTTTTCCTGCTCGTAAAGGAAATTGTGAAGAAATAGAGGCTAACCCTCCATTATCAGAAAGAAAAACTACCAGCGTATTTTTATCAATATTAAGTTCTTTAAGCGTATGAAGCAGTCTTCCCACATTTTTATCCAGACTCTCTACCATTGCCCCATACTTACTATTAAATCTCTTATCATTATTTATTTTGGTTTCGTATTTTGAGATCAACTCTTCTTTTCCTTGTAATGGCGTATGAACTGTAAAATATGGTAAGTATAAAAAGAAAGGTTTTTCTTTATTCTTTTCTATAAAACTAATAGCTTCATTCGTAAGCCTATCGGTTAGGTATTCTCCTTTTTTTCCATCTTTAAGTGCTTTATTTTTATAGGGACTAAAATAAGATTTGGGATGGCCAGCCTTCGTTCCTCCTATATTAATATCAAATCCTTGAGTTCTTGGATCTTTTCCTAAATGCCATTTTCCTATAGAAGCACTGGTATATCCATTTTGTTTTAATGCTTCTGCAATAGTCAAAAAGCTGTCATCCAAAACTCTTTTGTTTTCTATAGGAATCAACTTCCTGTCTTTGGATTTTCCACGTTTTGACGAACCTACAGTATAAATACCATGTTCTGGAGTATTTTTACCCGAAAGAATAGAAGCTCTGCTTGGAGCACAATTTGCCGCAGGAGCATAAGCGTCCTTAAAAAGAACTCCTTCTGTTGCCAATTTATCTAGATTAGGAGTTTCATATACCGGATTTCCCATAAAGCTGGTATCACTCCATCCTAAATCATCTACCAGAATAAATAGAATATTGGGCTTGACTTCTTTTTGAACATTATTCTTCTGAATCGAATTGCATGAATTATAGCTCACACAAATTAATAGTATAAAAATTATTTTTACAGAAATCTTCATATCCCCTATATTCTTTAGCATTCTAACAATCTTATTTTGATTTGTTTAAATATTTTTTCAAGTACTTTTTATCTTAAGAAAAGATAAAATCACGATTCAAAAACTCGCCATTTTGAGGTTGATAAGAAATTGGTAACTATAACTTCTAGTCATAAAAATGAAGTATCAAAGTACTCAAAATGGCGGTTTTTAAATCAAACAAATTAATTTAATCTATCTTCTTTTTCATTTTATAAATCGTATATAATAATCATTGTTCTTAGTATGTATATTCACTATATAAATTCCTGATTGGAGTCCAGAAATATCCAATGATGTCAATATTTCTTTTAAGTTTCCGGATATAACTTCTCTTCCCTTACTATCAAAAACACGAAATACATCTCCTGTTTTAAATTTTTTATATTGAATATCAATATTACTATCTGAAGGGTTAGGATATAGTTTTACAATTCTATTTATAGATTCATTATCCTCAATAAGAATTTCTTTATTCGTTCCTCCATCAATTATCTTCCATAATGCTTTATCATTACCTGTAAAAGTTCTTGCTTTTAAAACCCCTGCTGCATCATAGAGATACATATTGGTCTTTTTATTTTGTATCCATACATTACCGTTTCCTGCATCAACAAATCTCCAACGCATCCAATTCCCTTCGGTGTTTTGTTGAGTAACGGCAGTATAGTTATGAGAATTAACAGGTCTAAAAGACATATTAGAGAACTGATTCTCAAATAAAAAATATCCGTCTCCCTGATCGATTGATTTCCATTCTATTGTATTACCTGCAGTGGTAGGACTTACCATTGTTAAGTTATCACCTGAGTTTTGACCATCAGTAGCCAAAAGATTGCCGCTTAATACATTTTCTAATGAAAAAAGATCTCCTCCAGGATCTGTTCCTGTATTATTATATTCGTCCAGAACTTCCTGATCTGTAAGTGCTTTTCCGAATGCTTTAAACTCATCCATTACACCTACAAACGGAGTATACTTTTTAGGTTTATAGGTACATATCCCTAGTGCTCCCGATGTAAACCTGTCTCCTTCTGGTTTTCCTTTAATAATACTTTCTGGTTCAAGAGAAACTTGTCCAATACTTACTCCGTTTAAATATCCTTTTGCTTTATTGGATCCTCTATCTATTACAAGAGCAATGTGGTACCATTGATTAGCTGATAGTGAAGGACCTGTTATAGTTTTTACTTCACCTATATCACTAGGTGCATTAGGTGAAAGTTGCTCAGCAATTTCGAAGGTAATTTGCTTAGTGCTTTTCTCCATAAAAATATTATAGCCACTTATCAATTTATTAATTGCTGTTGAAGAATTAGAAATAATATGACAATTACCTCCTCCATCATTTACTGAATATGCATCCAAATTGAACCAAATAGATACTGTATGACTAATACTAAAGGGATCTATAACATCACCAAAAGATATAAAAGCTCTACCACTATCATCATTATCATTATCTGCGGTAGGTAGTTTTGGGAATACCCATCCATTTCCTATTTTTCCTTGGGTAATGGTTCCATCAAAATTAATGGATTCTCCATCTAAGTTAGCTGTGGTTTTATCTTCAACGATGTTACCTGCTTGTTCAAAATCATATCTCATTAACAATCCTCCATCATTAACATCTACCTGAACCCAGGTGGTATTGAATAAACTCCCGTCAGAAATTGTATAATTAAATTGATCTCTTCCTTTAAAATTAGATGCTGGGGTATAAATCAATGCTCCATTATTAAGGGTTACATTTCCTCCCTTAGGAGTTACGGCATCAAAAGTTGAAATCTTTACAGGATCTCCATTAGTGTCAAAATCATTTAATAACACTCCTATTGAGACCGTTGTATTAGGAGTAATGTTTACCAAATCTGGTGTTGCATATGGATGTACATTCCAACCATACTGAGCATTACTTGCAATCGGCAACCCTCCAGTAATATTCGCACTATTTTTATTGTATATATGCGCCTGATTAGTCGTTGGGCCGAACCAGGAACCTCCTCCAGACATAATATCTCTTGGATATACAAAATGTCTACCGCCCCAAGTATGAGAAACTTCATGGTTTAATCCTGAGTTATCATCTGTTTTCACAGGAACTCGTGTAAAATTACCTCCTGTTAAATGCTTTCTTGATTCAAAAGCAACTGGATTACCTTCATTTACTCCTGTAAATACTAAATGCTGAAAAGGAATCGAATTTGGTCTCACTCCGGTAGATCCTGGATTATCTCCTAAACCATTACTTCTCCAAGTTGTTTTTGTATCTGCAGGAGCTTGATGTAAATCGGTATCTGCTCTACGTACAACTCCTGTCATCCTGTATTGAACTCCCAAATCCCTGGCAAACTGCACGTCTAATGCATTGGTCGCATGTTCAAGGATCGCAAATGCTCTTCGATCATTATTATCGGCTCTTTCTGCAAACCACTCTGGTTCTACATCGTATGCTACTTGCATTTTCATCATTCCTCCTCCAGATGGTATCATTTTCCAACCGTGTGGGCTTCCTCCATTTACTACTGGTCCTGAACCGTTTCCTGGTGGTGGATAGGGGGCATTATTTATTGTGGGAACCCAATCCTGTGATTTTCTGTTTATTTTAGAAAAATCATGAGCTACCTGCCCAGCTCCTAAATTAATAGTAGCTTGTCCGTTGGAAAGATTAAGGTTTATAGGTAAATCTTCTACCTGCCATAAATATCGAATTCCTTCTTGCACAAAAACTGACATAGAAGTATTACCAGGCCAGATAACGGCAATTACCTGGCTATTTGGTTCTTCCAGGATACTTCCTCGGTATGTTCGTACAGGGAAATTAGTATTATTTAATGTTATTTCTCTAAAATTATTTGGATTGGATCCTCTGGGATGTCCTGCTTCTCCAGCTGAATATGATTGTTCATCCACATAATAACGACAGTGATTCGGATCTCGAACACTATATTTTGTGAGATTAAGAGTTACCATACCATCCTCTACACGAGGGCCTGGAATTTGAACATTAATTTGGGTAGGGAGTACCTGAGCTTTTACTATACCAAAAGTGGTACATAACACTACAGATAAAATCAATCTAAAAACGTTAAGTTTAATAGTTTTCATAATAGTGATTTTTATTATTTGAGTTTGTGTTAGGGGTGTATAATCACAATTCGCGATTGTTTTTTATAAAAAATATATGCGAACAAAGGTTAATACGTTTTTTGCAAAACGTTTACAGAAAAAACAAACAAAGATCACAAGTAGTAATGATTTCTGGTTTCTATAGTAAGATCTTTCCAAAAATCAATCGCCCTCCTGTTAACTACATATTATCTAGTATTAAAAATCTCTTCTATAGGGTCTATTCTAAATCTTTCTATTTGAGGTGGAGTATGTTCTGTTTTTATAATTTGAAATAATTTCTCGACAATTTCAGGATGATTTTTTGCTATGTTATTACGCTCTTTTAAATCTTCTTCAAGGTTATATAATTCTATTTCTTTATTTCCTTTTTTTATGTCTTTCCAAATGATTTTCCATTTTCCAATTCTTACTGCAGCCTGACCTCCATACTCTGGATACTCCCAATAGAGATATGGATGAGTCTTTTGTTCACTTTTATTAGTTATTGTATTATAAAAACTAATTCCATCTGCATCCTTGGGAGGATCAATACCTACGACTTCTGATAATGTCGGCATTACATCCCAAAAGGCAGAAATATGATCAGTTCTGGTTCCTTTTTTTATTTTATCAGGCCAACTGGCAATCATGGGCACTCTTATCCCTCCTTCATGTAAAAATCCCTTGCCTCGCCCATACTCACTATCAAAAGGACCTCCGCTTTTAAACCAGGGAGAATCTGTACCTCCTGTATAACTAGGGCCATTATCTGAAGTAAAAAGAATAAGTGTATTATCGTATAATCCTTCTTTTTTTAAGTAGTCTACCAATTTGCCTATATTTTCATCAAGGTAAGAAACCATCGCAGCGTATGTTGCATGAGGATAACGAGTCGGAAAATAACTTCCTCTTTTTTCTCCTTCTACAAAATAATAAGGTTCTTCGTCTCCAAATTTATCAACATAATGATCTACCCATTTCTTAGGTGCTTGCAATGGAAGGTGAGGTATTGGACTTGCCCAATATAAAAAGAAAGGATCTTCCTGGTTTTCTTTTACAAAACCCATTAATTTATCAAAAGAAACTGCAGAAGAATACACAGGTTGATTATACCTGGAATAAGTTTCTATAGCATAAGGATCTTCTCCTTTTTTTAATGCGGTACGAGGCGGGATCGTATCATTTTCTAAATAATACCTGTTCTCATTTTCATATAAATGCACTGGATTATAAGTATGCGCCTGACGCTGGCAATTATATCCAAAAAAGTAGTCAAATCCCATATTTGTGGGGATCGATGTGGTATGTGGTGCTCCTAATCCCCATTTACCTATCATCCCTGTTTTATATCCTGATTTTTTAAGCATTTTTGCAATGGTCATTGTCTCTACTGGTAATGGCCTTTGTCCTTCTAAGGTAGAATCTTTAATCACTTTTTTATAGTTCCATACATCTCCTTTTTCTCCTCTGGAATCCCATTCATCATTTCCTCTTATATAAGAATGTCCCATATGTTTTCCTGTCAATAAAACAGAACGTGCCGGCGCACATACAGGAGCTCCAGAATAGTGTTGAGTAAATAACATTCCTTCTTTGGCCAGGTTATCTATATTAGGTGTTTCTATTTTTGTTTGTCCGTAGACTCCAACTTCTCCGTATCCCAGATCATCTGCCAAAATATAAATAATATTAGGCTTCGCCTTTATAGGTTTTTCAGGCTCTTTTTGTTCTTTTTTTGTATTACAAGAGATTATAATACTAAAGATTAGCAAAGAATAAGATACATAGGATATCAATTTCATATTTTAACTTTTTTAATGCTCAATAAAATTAACAATCATTTTAATATAAACTAGCTAGAAAGATGCCCGGAGGGGGTTGTGATATATATATTGGGATAATCTAAGGCATCTCTTCTATGCTAGCTGTCAACAAAACTTTTATTACCATCCTGGATTTTGTTCCAGATTAGGGTTTAATACAATCTGATCAGAAGGTAACGGAAACAAATAATAATGATCCGGAAACAGAGGTGGTGTTCCTGGAACCAGTTGCACATAGCCTTCTGAAGCTCCATTTTGGATCGGTACCTTATCATCCTGACTTGCAGAGGTTATCCATCTTCCTAATTTCACTTCTGAAGCGTAGTGCATTTTTCTCCATCTTCTTAAATCTTCTCTTCTGAATCCTTCGGCCATTAATTCTACAGCTCTTTCTCTGCGAATTTCAAATAAAACAGGATCTACAGTTACATCTCTTGTCGGATCAAAATTTGCATCTATATCACTTAAAACCATAGAAGCGACATCTCCACGTACTCTTAATTGGTTGATCGTCATATCTGCTATTGATTGATCAAATTCCCCTAACTCATATTTAGATTCTGCATAATTCAATAAAATTTCACCCATTCTAAATATAGGAGCATCGGCAAAATCTCTTGACGATGTACCAGTATTATATTGATTATAATGCCTCCATACTCTGTATCCCGAAAAGGTTCTATTAAATCCGGCTACTCTATTCTGATTAAAGTTTGGAACTCTGGATACTACGTTACCTCTCCAGTTAAGATCTGGTAGTGATTTATGTAAATTATCACTTATCGTCTCGTATACTGAAAAGTATTCTTCATCACCAGGATTACCTGTTGAGACCCAGGTAGTATTACTTGTTCTAACAACAAAATAAGGGGCTGGAGTCATAAATAACAGTCTATCATCTCTATTTCTAAGTTCGGCAAACATATCGGTATCGCCCTCAAAAAGGGGGCTATTCCACCTCGTTCTTCCATCTTTACATAAAAATTTATCTACTCCTTTTCTGGTGATATCCCACGTAGAGTTTGAAGCTCTAAAGGTCGTAGACATATTTGACCAGTTTTCTAACTCATTATATTCTTTAAATAATATAATTCCTGCTACTCCTTCTAAAGATTCACTGTTATGTAGTTCGTCATATTTAGGATGTAAGCTTCCAAATTCTACCATTAACTTTTCTGATGCGGTGGTACAAACTTGTAAATAGGTATCAGAATTACCTAAATTATGATACTTACGCCAAGTTCCTTCAAACAAACCAAATCTGGATATAAGTGCATTAATAGCATGTTCATCAATAACTTTTCTCCTATTACTAGCTTCTGCTGGTTTTATATGTTCTTCTGCCCATAATAAATCATTCAGCATATTTGTAGCTACCTGATCTCTTGGAGTTCTGGGAGCATATAGCTCTTCTGATTCTTCTGTTAAAGCAAATTCAATCCAGGGAACGGCTCCATATTTTTTTAATAAGCTAAAGTACTCAAAGGCTCTAAAAAACAACCCAATACTTCTCCAATGCTCTTTATCTGTATCGGATAAATCTGATTTTGGTACATTATCTAATAATAAGTTTATTTTTCTGATAGCACGATATGATTCTGTCCAATCCTCATCTGTTGAAGGAACAATAATTCTACTCCATAAATAATCTTTTCCTACGCCATTTGGTGCTTGTTGAATTAAATCTGCTTCAGCATCTTCATTTAATCCAAAACCACTGGCAGGTCGTGTTTCATTTGCCGAATCTTCGTCAATGTTTATTCTTGTCGTTTCGTTATGTGCTCGAAACCTCTCATAAAATTGCCAAGTATATGCTTGTATTGCATTATTATTACTAAACGTACTTTCTGCTGATAATTCGTCCTGAGGTGTTTTATCCAAAAAATCATCTTCGCAAGCTGTTACCAGCATTATGGATATCACTACCATTATTATATTATACTTATCTTTCATCATTACACATTTTTAATTAAAAAGCTAGTTGCATTCCGAATGCAAAATTTTTCATTCGGGGATATACTGATTGTGATATATTTTGATCCGGATGAATCCCTTTTGGCAAACTTTTAAATGTATGCAGGTTTTCTCCGCTTAGGTATATACGAGCTTTAGTCAATTTATTTTTTTCTAATAATGATTGAGGTAAGCTATATCCTATTGTGATATTATTAATTCTTAAATAAGAAGCATTCGCAAGGTATTTTGTCTGAGTTCTTCTATTCTCCCCATAATTACCTCTATCTCCTGATCGTGTTGTATTATCACCATATATTCTGGGATAAAAAGCATCTTGATTATCAGGAGTCCAATAATCTAATTGATGTTTATATACATAATCAAACTGGCTTAGGTAAGGCCAGAACTTATCTCCACCCAAAACCCTATCTCTTTTTCCAACTCCGGATAAGGCAAATGACATATCAAATCCTTTATAAGCAGCTGTTCCGTAGAAACCATAGATATATCTTCTGTTATCATTACCTATAATTTTTTGATCTCCCGAATCATTTAAAGTATTAGTACCATCTGTAATGATACCATCTCCATCAAGATCTACATATTTGATATCTCCCGGATAAGGTATATTACCGCTTTCATAACCAACTACTCCTTCTCTTAACTGTCGATTAACCCCCGTTAAGGTAACAGGGTCTATTGTACCATCAACAAAATCATCTATTGTATAATATCCTTCTGTAACATATCCCCAAATTTCTCCTACTATTTGGCCAACATATCGCTGAGATAATAATCCTGCAGGATTATCAAATCTGGTTATCTCGGTTTCGTTATTAGAAACATTAAAATTTAATCCATAAGAAAAATCTCCTATTTTATCTCGCCAGGAGATTTCTAACTCCCATCCTCTGGTTCTTAAATCAGCAGCATTTTGATCTGGTGCAGATGTTCCTAATACATCTGGTAATTGGGCTCCCGGCAATAACATATCTAGTGTTTTTCTTTCATACACTTCTACTGTTGTTGCTAATCTATTATTTAAGAAGGCTGCGTCTAATCCCAGATTGGTCGTTTGTACAGTTTCCCAAGTAAGGTTTGAGCTAATCAATTGGCCTGGTTGAATAGTGATATATCTTTCTCCTGTATCATTTAATAACCACGTCTCTCTGGGTTCATATCCTGCAATAGCCGGATAAAATTCTTGTACACTGGTTGATCCTCTTTCAAATATTTTTTGGTTTCCTACTTCTCCCCATGATCCTCTTAATTTTAGCAAAGAAATCCAATCTGCATTCTCAATAAATTTCTCTTTTTTTAAGTTCCAGGCGGCAGAAAATGAAGGAAAGGTACCGTAACGACTATTTTTTGGGAACCTAGAAGATCCATCATGTCTTATGTTTCCTTCTAAAAAATATTTTTCTTTATAATTGTATTGCAGTCTTCCAAAATACCCTAATACGGCCCAATCCCTATAAAAATCTCCTCCTCCAAATGGTCCTATTGCTGTATTTATTGCTGGTAAATCTGTACTTAAGAGGTTCGTTCTATTTACGCTTATACCATTTTGAAAACCACTCTCTCTATTATACCCTACCAAAGCATTTACTGTATGTGTTTCTTTAAAGTCTTTTGAATAATTTATATAAAGATTAAAAGCGTTGTTCTGAAATTCGCGAAATGTTTTTGAAACACTTGTATTTAAAGGATTGGAGTTGTTAGGAACGAACTGTGCTCTGTTTACTGTTTCTAATTGTATGTCTACTCTTTGCGTATTCCAATTTCCTTTTTCATAGGTAAACTCTCCATTAACCGTTACATCTTTAAAGGGGTTATAGGTTAATCTTTCAAATATTCGAATAACATCTTCATCTCGGGTTGGATGTGGTAATAAACGCTCCAAATTATCTGGTGAATCAAATGGTAATACTCTACCATCGTCAAGAGTAAAGTTTCCTGTAGGTAGATATACTGCTGCATTCTCTGTAGTTAAAAAATTACCTACTGGGTTTGATCGATCACTTTTTCTATATAATATATTTGTAGTTGATTTAAGGTTTGTGGTGATATCTGAATCCAAAAAAGTATTGATATTATATCTTGTAAATCGATCTTTATTAGTAACAATAATTCCATCTTGATCACTATATCCTACCGATACTCTATAAGAAGATTTTTTACTACCTCCACTAAAGGAAAAGTCATGAATACTGAGTATTCCTTGATTATTGAGATGTTGGTCAATTGGATTTTGTTCGGTTAATGAATAATAAAACCCATCATCATCTAATATTCTTCCATTTGCCGGAAAACTGCCAGGGTTCAATCTATATTGTTCTAAATAATCAAGCCAGGTAGTTGTACTTTGATTTGTAAAAAAACCTTCGACTCCAATAAAATCTAACATAGAAACAAATTCATATACAGATGCTTTTTCTGTTAATTCCTGAGGTCTGCTAATACTTAAAGAAGTTTTGAAATCAAATTTAATTTTTTGTTCTCTATCAGGTTTTTTAGTGGTTATTAATATAACTCCAAAAGCTGCTCTTGCTCCATAAATTGAAGAAGCTGCTGCATCTTTTAATATGGTTACATTTTTAATGTCATTAGGATTTATATCCGTTATCTCCATTTCTACATTATCTACCAGCACCAAAGGATCACCTCCTCCATTTATAGAACCGAAACCCCGTAATCGCAAACTTGTTTGACTGTTTCCTGGTTGCCCTGAGGCTGTAATCACCTGTAATCCCGCTGCTACACCTTGCAGCGCCTGAGCGGCATTGGTTAGAGGTCTATCTTCTAGTATTTCATCTAATTTGACAGTTGTTACGGAACCACTGATATTTGATCTTTTTTGTGTTCCGAACCCGACAACTAATATTTCATCCATTATTTCAGAATCGGCTACTAATGAGATATCAATATTGGTTTGTCCAATAACTGGTATTTCTTGAGTTGTATACCCCAAAAAAGATACTATCAGAATATCGTTTTCATTAACTTTAATGGTATAGATTCCATCAAAATCTGAGGTTACTCCTTTTGATGTTCCTTTTATTAAGATGGTTGCTCCGGGTAATGGAACTCCTGTTTCTGCATCAGATATTGCTCCTGAAATATTTTTCTCTTGCGCTTTTACATTTGCAAAGAGCATCAGCAAACAAAATAAGATTATTTTCCCTAGTACTTTTTTCATAAAGTTTGGTTTGATTCGTTTATTTCCAAAATCTACCCTCCTAGTTCCCTTTATTTGTTATATCCCTGGCACCCCTTATTTAACCGTTTTGGAATATATTTTCAACACAAGTTCTTTTCTTACTGTTTTAATCATTAATAAGTATCTTTAATCCAGTCATATGGCTCTCTTTTTATCCAGTTCCCTCTAGTGAAATCAGGAAAATCTTGTGGTTCTCCATTATTTTCTATTGATAATTCTGACAATGGTGTTACCGCACTCCACGCTGCTGCATCATATGCATCCATTGGAGGTGCTATATTTTCTTTTACAGATTCTATAAAAGCATTCATCACATAAAAATCTATTCCTCCATGGCCTGCTTCTGTGGCGCTACTTCCATATTTTTTCCATAAAGGGTGATCGTATTTTTCTAACCATTTCTTCATATCTTCCCAGCCGTGTCCTTCTGTGGTTCCTTCTACGTGTATCCTTCTGGTATGATAATCAAACTCTGATATACCTTGTACTCCTTGTACTCTAAATCCTAATGAATATGGTCGTGGTAAATTACAGTCGTGAGTTACGATTATAGTTTCTCCTCTAGCAGTTTCGATTGTAGTAGTGATTACATCTCCCTGTTTCCACTTTAAAGCAGCATTAGGATGATTTTTTCCACCTTGTGGATGGTTTACAATATAATGGTGTAACCCTATTGGTTTACTGGCATGTGAAGTAAGAGATACAAAACGATTTCCTCTATTAATATCAGCCATTGCAGCTATAGGACCTAGCCCGTGAGTTGGATAAACATCTGCATTACGAAGTAATGAATGTTGTGTTCTCCATTTAGCTTCAGACATACCTTTTTCGCCAAACTCTACTCCTCCTCCATAAGGTTTTTTACCATTGTTAAATTTAACCGCTCTTAAATCGTGTTGATATCCACATCTAAAGTGTGCCAGTTCTCCAAAAACATTTTGTTTTACCATATTAAGGACTGCTAATACATCTCTTCGATAATTCACATTCTCCAAAATCATCAAATGTGAACCTGTCTGTTCGTGTATATTTACCAAATCCCAACATTCTTCAAGTGTATTTGCTGCTGACACCTCTAAACCTGTATACTTACCTGCCAACATAGTGTCTTTTGCCATACGCGTATGCCATAACCAGGGAGTAGATATGACCACAGCCTCAATCTCCTCAAGTTCCAATAGTTTTCTATAATCATAATCTCCCTCATTAAAAATTCTTGGTTTTTTATGATTCGCTTCTTCTATTTTCTTTAAAGCAATAGCTATTCTTGAAGGATCTATATCACAAATCCCAACTATATTTACATCATCTCTTTTCAGTAAATTAACAAGGTGATTCGTTCCTCTTAAGCCAACTCCTATTAATCCTACATTAACTTTTCTCTTACTTTTGGTTGTGGTTAACCCAAATGTCATATTAGAAGTTAATGTCATGCCTGCCCCTGCAATAGTTGTTTTTTTTATAAAGTTCCTTCTTGAATTCATATAAATGTTTTAATTTATTTGTGTTAGAAAAATGTTTTTTTAGACTTTTTTAACACAAACAAATATGGAAGATATCTTTTCAAATTGATCGGGGTTTTTCATCAAACAAGGTGTAAATTTTATGCAAAATCAACTCATTGATGATCTATTCCCCCTTTATTGACGAAAACATCATCCATCAATAAAATTGGAATTAGTAATCCCCTGAAAAACCATCCATTAAACAGTTCTTTTTTTTGAAAATTTCATTGTATAAAAAACCAAACGAATTGTTAAAATCTTAAAGATTATTCGTGTCACAATACCATTTAATAGTATATTGAACATATCTATATTAGGATGTTTGTATAAAAAACCAGTGTTTTCTGGTCAAAGGAGGCGCCATTTAAATTGAGCAAACAACAATTGATTATTAAGGAATTAGAGAGTTTAGTAAGTAACTTTGTATATTTATAAAATCATTTTAACAAACTTTTACTACTCTCAAAATCTCTAGAATATAAATAAGTAGAAAGTTAAACACAACTATCTTGAAGTTCATACCCCAAATAGCATTTGTTTCTAAGAAAAAGTATACTTATTTATCAGATTCGTTTTTGATAAATCTTATAGCCTTTTTCTTGTTTTTTGCATCTTGTCTTGGACAAGAAAATCTAAATTTCATTCATTTTGATCAAACTTTTAGTGGTGATTCTAAAATTGCTGAAGGTCCTTTAGGGTATATATGGATTATTAATCCTAGTGGAATTTATAAATATGATGGTTATACCTCTTCTTTTATACCTCATCAACAAATATTTGGTGATAATTTTTCGAACGACAGACAATTTTTCTTAAAAAAAGATACTCGTGAAAATTTTTGGGTTTCTTCATTTCATGGTGAGTTATCCAAATTAGAAGTTCAAGAAGGAATATATACCTCATATAAAGATAGTCTTGCATTCGGCAAAAAAAAAGCGCAAATCTCTTCTATAGAATCAAATAAGGATCAAGTTTGGTTTGGGTCTGCAAAAGGAATCCTTTACAGATACGATTATAAAACCTCTAAGATAGATAGCATCGCTGCGCTTCCTGTGTTAAAAAAACTACCTCAAAAGATCATCGATATTACTTTTACCGATGATAAAATATGGGTTAGTACCACTCACGGGCGTATTTATAATTATTCTATATCTACTGGTACTATAGAAGAATTAACCTGGCCAGAAATTAATTATTTTCAAAATATCAGGATAACTACTGATAATAAAGAAGCTCTTTGGATTTTTACAGAACACGGAGGTATATTTAATTATAAACCTACCGGTGGTTATGAAAAAAAAATCATAAAACCGGAAAACTCTGTGAGTACATCAAAAAATATTATGTTCCTTACGGTTTTTCGGGATCGATCTGGAATAATCTGGGCAGGAACCGATGGAGATGGCCTTTATAAAATAAACCCTGAGGATAATACTATATCAAATTATAAGCACGAAGAGGTAAATAATCTTTCTATAAGTAATAATACGATTACTCATATTAATGAGGATTCTTATGGTAATTTATGGATTGTATTAAAACAGGGGTTAATAAATATCTTACCTAAAAACAACCCAAAAATCCAATATTACAATGGATTAGAGAATAATGCCCCAATGCGTATTTTATCTATGCTAAAATCTTCTGATGGGTCATTATGGATAGGTACGGACGGAAAGGGGCTGAATAGAATTTTTCCTAACAATGATAAAATCCAGTATGATTTAACTAAGAAAGAAAAACATTTTTTTAAAGGACGGTACATTCAGAGTCTTGTAGAGGATAGTATAGGAAATATATGGATTGCGACTTATCTCAATGGCTTATGGGTTTATGATATCCGTAGAGAGGTCTTTACTAAAATTAGAAAAAACGATCCAGAAAAAAGACCTCCATCAGATGTTCGCTACTTGTTTAAGGATTCAAGAAACCGAATCTGGGCAACATCAAACCGTGGTATCCAGGTTTTTTCTGACAATCAGGAACAATTAGCCTTTTTTGATTATCAATCAAATGGTGCTTTTGGAAAGATATCCTCTAGTATCACACAAGATGAAAATGGTACTATATGGGTTGGTATAACGGATGGTGGTTTATTTAAATTTAATGAAGATGTCAATAATCTTGACAACTCTTATTTTACCAGAGTAAACTATTATGAAAAAAAAGATAATGATCTTCTTAACTATAATATTAATTCACTCACTGCAGATTATAATGAGAATTTATGGATTTTACTCACTTCAAATGTCTTAATAAAGTATAACCTAAAAGACGGTACATTCATAAATCATGCAGCACATAATAATTTAAAAGATATAAAAATTGTTTCTTTATTGATCGAAGATCCTGAGAATTTATGGTGTGGCAGTAATAACGGAATACATCATTATAACACAAAGGCCAATACGATAAAGTCCTATTATCAAATCGATGGGTTACAAAGCAATATTTTTGTTCGAAAAAGCTCTTACAAGGATAAGGAAGGAAAATTTTATTTTGGGAATAACGACGGGGTAAATGCATTTTTTCCTGATCAAATAAATCCCAAAGAAACATCATCCAAACTTTATATAAATACTATTGAGATTCTTAATCAACCTGGGCAAAAGTTGCTTAAAAACCAACTAAGTGGCAGTATCGAAAACGTAAAAAAAATAGATCTAAAAGCCAATCATTCTTCTTTCTCTTTTCAGTTTTCTGCAGTTGGTAATTTATTAAACCCTAATTATCATTACGCATATCGTTTAAAAGGCTTTGACCAGGAATGGATAGTACCCAAAAAAAACCGTATAGCCAATTATACCAATATTCCTTCAGGCAGCTATACATTTGAAGTAAAAGCCGGTTCAAAAAAAAATGAATGGAATATAGAACCCGTTTCAATTTCATTAAATATTAAACCACCATGGTGGAAAAGTCCTCTTGCATATACCTTATATCTAGTTCTTATTTCTTTATTGACCTATGGTATCATAACATGGTTACGTTTAAAAAACAAGTTAGCAAAAGAAGAATGGCAAAACAATAAGGAAAAAGAACTTTATGCATTAAAGATGAACTTTTTTGCAAAGATGTCGCATGAAATACAAACGCCTTTAACATTAATTCTGGGTCCCATAGACGATATGCTAAATAGAGCAGAAAACAACAAAAGTCAATTGCTGAGACAACGTTTGTCTATGATCAAAAATAATGCAAATCGCTTATCCAGAATTGCAATGGAATTAATGACGGTAAGAAATAAGGAATTAGGAAAGCTAAGAGTATTTGCGTCAAAAAATGATCTTATAGATGATTTAAAAAACATAGCTACCTCGTTTGCAGAACAAGCACGTTTTAAAAAAATAGATTTTATACAAGAATACCCTACAGAAGAGGTTATTATATGGTATGATCAGGAAAAAATAGAACATGTTATTTATAATTTATTATCAAACGCATTTAAATTTACACCTCGAGAAGGAAGTATTACTTTAAAGGTTAACTATGATTCCATTATCGAAGGCGTTAAAATATCGGTTATAGATTCGGGTCCTGGAATCCCGAAAGAAGAACTAAATCATATCTTTAAACTTTTTTATCAATCAGAATTAGGCAAACATGTCAAAGGGCATGGTATTGGTCTAGCACTTTCTAAAGAATTAATATCTCTGCATCACGGGAAGATTGATGTCTTCTCTTCTCAGGAAAATGGCACTTCATTTATTATTAGTCTTTGCACAGGAGAAGATGTTTTTTCTAAAGATGAAAAGATATTTTCAGAATCCTCAAAACAGTTATCGCAAGCCGTATATCAAGAAAAAGTAATTACTTCTATAAATGAATCAAAATCATCACAAGACAATGAATATACTTTACTAATTGTCGAAGATAACATCGAAATGCAAATATTTTTACGTGATGTTTTATCTAATACTTATAATTTATTAATTGCAGAAAACGGTAAGCAAGGTATTGCCTTGGCAGAAAAACATAATCCTGATGTGATTATTAGTGATATTATGATGCCGGTTATGAATGGAATAGAAATGTGTAAAACTCTCCAAAAAAAGAAATCCACTTCTCATATCCCTATCATTATTCTTACTGCCAAAAATAGTACAAAAACCAAAATTGCAGGATTAAAATCGGGAGCTATTGAGTATATTCAAAAGCCTTTTAATTTTCACGAGCTCTTACTCAAAGTGGATAACCTGATCACTAACAGAGATAATATTCTTTCTAAATACAGAACCGATTCTATATCAACTCCAAGTGAGGTTTTTATAGAATCAAAAGATGAGATTTTTATGAAAAATCTGGTGGAAGAATTAAGCAAACAATTAGAAAATTCTAATTATAAATTAGAAAGCCTTTCTAAATCGATAGGTATGAGCTATTCTGTAATTTATAGAAAATGTCAGGATATAACTGGAAAAACATTAGTCGATTTCCTTAGATCTCTAAAACTTAAAAGAGCCGCTTTATTAATTATAGAACATCAGTATAACATTTCTGAAGCTGCATTTATGGTAGGATACAAAGACTCTAAATATTTTACCAAATGTTTTAAAGATGAATTTGGTATACCACCAGCATACCTTAAAAAAGAAGTGAAAAATAGAGAAATCGAAGATTTGCTGAAACAGTACGACCTAAAAAGAACACCTTCTTGAATCTACAATATTTAATATAGAGTTCTTTACCATCTTCTTTTACAAAGTCATCATAAAAACTGCACTCTCATTCATTCACACATCCAAGGTATCCATTTGTAAAAGAATCTTGATTCATTACATTCTCAACTATTAATTGAGATGTATAATATCCTAATAAACAATAGTTTCTTATCTCAACAAGGAAGTTATAAATTAATACGGTTTTACTTTTACCTTCGAGAATGATTATAGAGGTGTGGTCCAATTCTTCAAAAATAGCATCTTGTTTATCTCTGGATATATTAAAATACACATCTAATAATGCGCGAAATTCTTCTCTGCTTCCTTCTAAAGGAGGTTTTTTATATATTTTCTGAAACGAGTTTGTAAAAGCTCTACTTCCTTTGTCAAATAAAGCTTGTTCTTTTTTAGTTTTAGTTTTTCTGATCATTATATCAATAAAATGAGATAGCTGTACATCTAACCCTCCTGGAGTTTCTGAAATAGGAAGAATGCAATCTACTAAATGATCTATCATATATTTTTGAGTTTCATCTAAAAAAACAAGATCTAAAGATTTCTCTTTACCACTGCAAGAGCTTAGCACATTCAATATAGTAGGGGCTGTGATAGTATACCCTAATGATACTGATATATTTTTTATAGCTTCTCTCCTATCCATATACATTATTAAGTTAAAACTTATTATTGTTTAATTGTTCTACAGCGTGATTTGCAGCTCTGGCCGTTAATGCCATATAAGTTAATGAGGGGTTTTGATTACCAGAAGAAGTCATACAAGCTCCATCTGTTACATAAACATTAGGCACACTATGTATTTGATTATACGCATTTAGTACAGATGAGTTTGGATCCCTTCCCATACGAGCTGTTCCCATCTCGTGTATTGCAATACCAGGATGGCAAGGCTCATCAAATCCTTTTACTTCTGCAAAACCTGCATTGGTAAGCATATTAATGGCTTCTTGTTGCATGTCTTCTCGCATCAAACTTTCATTCTCTTTAAACTCACAGTCAAAAGTAACTGTAGGTAAACCCCATTCATCTTTTTTTTGATAGTTCAAACTCATCTTATTATCATGATATGGTAAACATTCGCCAAAACCTACAATACCTATTCTCCAATGACCAGGTTTTAATAATTCTTTTTTCAATTCTTCTCCATAACTTAATTCTTTTATCGCTCGTCTCCAGTTAGTTCTACTAGCACTTCCCTGGAAAGAATATCCTCTCAAAAATTTATGTGTAGGCTCGTTTTTAGTTACATTTCTAAATCTAGGTATATGAAAACTCGCAGGTCGCATACCTTTATAATTCTTATTTTCAAACCCTTTAACTATGGCTCGGGCACCAACTTTAAAATGATGATCCATAAGGTTATGCCCTAATTCTCCACTATCATTTCCCAATCCATTTGGGAATCTTTCTGATTTAGACTGCATTAAAATACTGGTAGAAGCAACTGAAGAAGCACAACAAAAAATGATTTTTGCAGAGAATTCTATTTTTTCTTTAGTCAACCGATCTATTATCCTTACTCCTGTGGCCTTTTTTATTTGATCATCGTAAATGATCTCATAAGCAATAGAGTTAGGTCTTAATGTCATATTTCCTGTTCTTTCTGCTGCAGGAAGAGTAGAAGAATTACTACTAAAATATCCTCCAACAGGACATCCTCTCATACATCTATTTCTATACAAACAACTTGATCTTCCTTCATGAATATTATCACCAGTTAAATTTGCAAACCTACCTATCGTTAAATATCGATTATCGTATGTTTTTTGTATTTGATTTCTAAATGCTATCTCTACACAATTTAAATCCATGGGAGGAGAGAAATACCCATCCGGGAGATGAGACAATCCTAATTTTTCTCCAGACACTCCTATAAACTGTTCTACCTTTGTATACCAGGGATCTATATCTTTATACCGTATAGGCCAATCAATTGCAATACCTTCTTTCTTATTAGCCTCAAAATCAAGGTCGCTTAATCGCAACGCCTGTCTCCCCCAAGTTAGTGACCGTCCTCCTACATGATATCCTCTAATCCAATCGAATCTCTTTTCTTCATTATAAGGATGATTTAGATCATTTACAAACCAATGTTTTGTGGTTTCATTAGTAACAAAACCTGTTCTGTGTTGTATTTGTTGTTTTTGTATTTGTTCAATACTTGGTATACCTCTAAACTCAAAATCCCAAGTATCCATATTTGCTGTTGGATAATCTTTGACATGTTCAACCATTCTACCTCTTTCCAGAACCAAGGTTTTTAAACCATTTTCACAAAGCTCCTTTGCCGCCCAACCTCCTGAAACACCAGTACCTATTACAATTGCATCATATATATTTTTCATTAACCTTTCTCTGAAATACATTAAAACACAAATAAAACAATTATTTACTTTTTTATAAGGGGGTTTTATTGTGAAAAAGGTAGGTATATTAATGAATAAACACCTTAATCGAAGAAAATAAACCTGTTTTAAAAAACTAAGATGTATCTAATTTTTAAATTTATGGTTAATGATATATTCTTATCCTTTTGGAATAAAACAGCTAATAATGGAGTGTATTATATGAAAATTATCTCGAGGAGTACTAACAAACTTACTCTGGTAAGAGGAAGATAATTGTTTTTTTTCGAAAACAGGAAACTACCCATAAATTGAACATAACAATTATGCTTACTATATTTTATGGGTAGTTTCTGGTTTTTAAAAATTATATTTTGTTTAAATTATTGACCATTGCTATCTTCAACAGATCCATTTAACTCAATAAGAGGATCTTCAGTAATCGTAGAATCTATTTGTTTAAAACGTTCTTTTTTTAGATAAAACAAAGAGCTTGCCAGGTCTGGGTATTTTTTTCTTAATTGAACATACTCTGGGTTTATAGCATGCTCACCCCAAATTCCTAACATCAATTTTAGGTTTTCTTCATCTTCAGGATATTGACCTTTATCATCTGTTTCATTTATCCAGGCGTCTAAAACATTTGCATATTCTTTTATTACTTGAGCGTATTTAGGATCATCTGCCAGATTATTTAGCTCAAATGGATCTTCCCTAAGATTGTAAAATTCTTCTTTGGGACGATCATCAGACATAAACCTATCCTGAATTGTATCCAACTTATTTTCAGCATGTAATTGATGCATTACCTTAACAAAATCGATACCATCTACATCCATATACGTGGGTTGTGTATAAGGTCTATCGGTCATAAAATTACGTATATACTTAAATTCTTTTGAACGTACTGACCGAATACGATCAATAGTAAAATCACAGCGATCTCTGGTAGAGATAACATACTCCCGTTTATCTTTAGGGTTAAACATATTTTTACCTTCCATATAATCAGGTACAGGAATATCTGCTAAGACTAATGAGCTGATTCCCAAATCAAGCCCGCTTATTAAATCAGAATTTTTAATCCCAGATGAGATTTTGTCATTACTTTTAGTAAAATCTGCTATAATCAAGGGTACTTGTAAACCACCATCATATAGAAATTGTTTATTTCTGGTTAAGCGCATACCGTGATCCGAAAAAAAGAAAACAATCGTATTTTTTAGTAAGTTACTCTTTCTTAGTTTTTTGATAATATCCCCTACTTTTTCATCTGTTATCTGGATAGCATCAAGATGATTTCCATACTCTTCAATAACAACCGGATGGTCTGGTAAGTAAGGAGGGAGTTTAATTTTAGATCTATCTACTGGTGTTTTTACTCTTTCTTTAAAGGTTGAAGAAAATATCTCCTTCCCTCCATATAGTTGTATTTGTCCAAAGAAAGGTTGTTTATTTTTTAAAGTTCCTAAATCTAGTCGCTCACCGCTTTTTCCATATAATGGATGCATGTAAAAATTCTGATCATATAACTCTCTCCTGTTATACACAAAATTATAATCGTCTTTACCATTGTTAAATGTAAAATATCCCGCATTTTTAAATAACTCTGGTATTGTTTTTAAGTGATCTGGTAAATAAATAGCTGATTCTTTTGTTCTGGAACTATGGTGATTATGTGTTCCTGTAGTTGTAGACATAACTCCTGTAATAATACTAGAGCGACTTGCAGAACATACCGGTGCTGGCATATACACATTTGTATATAACGTACCTTTTTGGGCAAGACTATCTATATTTGGGGTTTGAATTAACGTTTCTCCATAACTACTTAAAAGTGGTGCGGTATCTTCTAAAAAAATCCATAAAATATTTGGTTTTTCTTTCTTCTCTTCAGTTTTAGAACCTTGCCTTTTATCTACACAAGATAATACTGTAAGTATTAGTAGACAATAACTTATTACTTTAACCAAGTTCATTCTCAAAAATTGATTCATTTTACTCTCGTATATTTTCTTAAAGTTTATTAAACTTGATAATTCCAGATGGTGGCACTTCAAACGAAGTAACCCCTTTATTAAGTTGAATCTCTTTAGTTTTTTTCAGATTACCCAAGCAATCATAAATTGTATATGAATATTTTTTACTTTCTCCTTTTACATCAATCACAATTCTTGTGGTAAGCTTGGCATTTACTATATCCTGTTTGATACCTGTATTCATATCAAAATTTACAATTCTGTCATCATACACTGCGGTTATCTTTTTTTGAGAATTCTCGCCTTCTATTAAAGGATAATTTTGCTGAGGGTTATGTGGATAAAACTGTCCTTCTAAAAGCACATCTCTATTTTCTAACCAATAATTGGTGTAAAATTGAATCATTTTGAAATGCTCTTTGGGCACATCTCCTAATCGTACTGAAACCTGAGGTACAGAAAACAGTACATTTAAAAATTGAAGAGCCGCTGTTTCAACAGGTTCATCATAATGCCACATCAACATATCTGCATGTACTGCTGTTTTACCACTAATCAATCTTAAATCTGTTGTTTCTACCCTGTTAATCACTGCTACATTTGGGCAATCTGATGCTCGCAACATATTTCCATATTTTTTCATTAACGGCCCAGTATAAGGTTGTCTAAATTCTACCAAGATATCGAGCTTTACTTCTCTAAGAGAAGTCATCAAATCAGTCATCAATTTATCTGTAGCTTCATTTACCGATGCATAATCTCTACCATTTTCTGCAGTAAGTTCTGTATCTTTTTCTGCACGAAATCTACCTATAAAATCTAATTTAAATCCATCGAGATCCCAATCTTTTACAGCTTTTATATAGGTGTTTATAATAAATTCTCGAACCTCAGGATATCTTGGATCCAATACATAAGTACCTTGCCCATTCCAATACGTCAGGAACTTACCTTTCATTTGTTCATATGCTTTGGATTTTTCGCCTGCAAAAGGAACCGCATACCACAGTATGAATTTCATACCTAAATCATGAACTTTTTGCACTAATTCTTTTAACTCCGGAATACGTTCGGGTTTCCAATCACCAGTATAAGCATACCCTCTATTACTATCTAAGGTTTGCCATCCATCGTCTACAATTACGGTTTCATATCCCATTGCTTTAGCTTGTCTGCATTCTTTTAAAATAGATTCGCTGCTCACATTTTGATGATAACTATACCAGGTAGAATACACAGGTAATTTTGCTACTTCTGGAACCAGAGCCGGTTTATATATTTCAAAAGATTCCCACCAGGAATTAACTTCTTTAAGAGCAGTTGCATAATTAATTGAACGTGTATCTAATCGTAATTGAAACGAATATTGAGTAACTTCTTTATGCTTTTCTGTAAACAGTTTAATTTCATTATAAATCATCCCATTCTCTTCTCTTACCGCTGTACTCGAAGTTACAGTACTCAATGCCTCTGATACGGCAAATGTTTGTCGATTTATATCGTTATATCCAAAAAGAGAAATAACAGGAGAATGCCTGGCAAGCATTGACTTTACTTTTGCTGGTCCCCAGTCTGGGGTTATTGTTTTATTCATAAAAGCTCTTGTGCTCCAATACCCAGCTATGTTGGTAGAAGGAATAGCCCATTTTAAAGATATATTTTTGGGCACAAAAGATTCATCTGATTTTAATGTAATCTTTGCTATTTGCAAATCATTACTTATCTCTTTAATATCTATTATTATATTATATTCTTGCGTAGGATAAGTGAAATCTATTGTGTTTTCTGCAAGAGAAAAGGTCTTTTTAAAGCTTTGAGCATTTATAGTAAGGAAGACACAGAACATAAAAAGAAATAATGCTTTTTCTTTGCTATGTTTTTTTGCTAATCTTTTCATACCCTTTTTTAAATTTAAGATTAGATTAATCAATCATTATTAAATCATTTATCAAAACAGAAAATTAAGTTAAAACAACTTAAATCACGTTATCAAAACAAAGTTTATATTAACCAATCTTCTTATATCCAAGTAGAAACATAGGATATATTAATATCATTTAATCTAAAACGAATATTACTTAAATCAATTCAAAAAAAATGCTTCTCAGAAAAAGAGAAGCATTTTTAATATGTGTTGTTATTGTTAGATATTATTATCTAACAACCTTTTTACCTTTAAATTTCCATTCTGTAATACCACCATCTAAATCATAAATCTTAGTAAAACCTGCTTTTTGCATATATGCAGAACATTTACCACTTCTACCACCACGACCACAATATACCGCAACAGGCTTAGACTTATCTACTCTAGATATAAGTTCTTCAAAATTTTCATTTCGGAAATCGATATTAAGAGCACCCTCTATATGTCCATCTGAATACTCATCAGGAGTTCTTACATCAATGAGTTGCACTTTTCCCATATCTAATAATGAATCCATTTCTTCTACAGTAATAAGATTCACAGCAGCATCAGCGACTACTTGCTTTTTACAACTAAAACATAGTATTGCAAAAAAAGTAATTATTAAAAAGGATTTGCTCTTTATCATAGGCAATTATTCTTCTATTTCTCCGTCCCAATCCATAAAACCTCCTAATAGGTTGTATGTAGTTTCGAATCCCATTTGATTCATTAAAGTACAAGCTTGAGCACTTCGTGCACCCGAACGACAATACACATAGTAGCTTTTTGATTTGTCTAATTTTTCAAGTTCATCAAGAAAACCTTGCCCTTGACGAATATCAATATTAAGCATATTAGGAATATAACCGTCTTCTACTTCTTCTTCAGATCTTACGTCTAAAATGATTGCATTGGTGTCATTGGCTATACCTTTTTGCCATTCTTCTTGTGTGATGTCTTCTGCCATTATTACTATAGTGTATAAAAATTGGACTCTTTTTATTTATATTCCTTACAAATATAAGAGTCCAATTTTTAATTATATTATGCTATTGAAGATTTTTATCTATTAAAATAAGGTTATGCTTTAATACTACAACCAATAGCTCGCGTTGTCTCTACAGGAACCTTTTCTCCTTTAAGCAAAGCGTTTACAGCATCTTCAACGTATTTTTCTGTCGCCGATGAAGCATCTTTATAGTTATTATCAATAGCACCGATATATCTTACTTTATTACCATCAGAAGTTTTTTCAAGAATGTAAACGTGTGGTGTTTTAGTTGCTCCATATTGTGGATATATTTTTTGTCCATCATCAAACAAATAAGGAAAAGTAAAACCTTTTTCTTTTGCTCTTTCCTTCATATGATCAAAACTATCGGTAGGATACGCTTTAGGATTATTAGGGTTAATTGCAATTACTGGATATCCTTTAGTTTTAAATTTCTTATCAAGCTCAATGATTCTATCTTCATATGCTACAGAGTATGGACAATGATTACATGTAAAGATTACAATAAAGCCTTTTGCCTCTTTGTAATCTTTTAAAGATACCATAGAATCATCTATATTCTTAAGCTTAAAATCCGTTGCAACATCTCCGATAGCATACCCACCTTTTACGACGGGTGATGAAACCTTGTTTATTGCAAATGCACTGATAGCAATCACAAAGGCGACCCCTACCAGAATTTTTAAAGTTTTCATATTTTCAGTATTAGCGTTTGTTTGTATTAAATTCTTCAAAAATATGCTTTTACAGCATCTTTTTTAGTTCTTTTTCAAGTTCATTATAAGTAAACGATCGTTCATAAAATTTACTTGTTCCTCCTTTATAAATAATAGTTGCTGGTATTGATCCTGACCAATTTTTATCGACTTTGGGTATCCAATAATTTGCATCGGGGTCATCCAACAAAACAATTTTACTTTCTATATTCTGTTTTTTAACAAACGGAATTAATTTGGTTTCTACTTGTTTAGGTAAATCCAAGCTCACTAAAATCACTTCTACCTTATCGTCTGGATATCTACTATTAATTAACTCAAAATATGGTAATTCTGCTATACAAGGTTTACACCAGGTCGCCCAAAAGTTAATAATTCGTGTTTTTCCGTCATCAATAGATAATAATGGTTTAAAGCTGTTAAAGTCATACACGGGTATTTCTACACCTCTACTTTTAAAAACTTCGGTAGCATCTAACGTTACTTGTTGCTCTCCTTTGCAACCCAAGAATAATGTTATCAACCCAATATATAAAATGCATCTCGCCATATGACTAATTTATCAAAACCGTTAATCAAGCAAAAGAAAATTAACAAGGTTTCTAGGTTTTATCTAAATATTTTCAAAAAATTTTAAAAATACTCAATCTTTAATTTATATCATTTTGTGAGGCAATAATACTATTTAACAAAACCTAAGAACTGAACTTTAACAAAGAATTAATACCAATTTATATTTTTTAAAGCGTTAGCCTCTATACATTTGTATATACAAATATTGTACAGACAATTGAATATAGAAAAAGCGATAAAAACAGAAATTACAATCCCAATCCCAAGAAAGGCGATTATTAATCTATTGTATACAGAAAACTGGATTAGAGAAAAAATCAATCTAGAATTGAAAGTTTTTGATATCTCTATTCAACAGTTTAATGTGCTTAGGATTCTTAAAGGACAAAAAGGAAAACCAGCGAATCTATCTACTATTCAAGAAAGAATGGTGACCAAAATGAGTAACACTACCCGTTTAGTAGACAAACTCATTAAAAAGAACCTTGTCAAAAGAGTAACCTGTCCAACTAATCGTAGAAAAGTAGAAATTTCTATAACAGATGAAGGCAATTCATTTCTGGAACAAATAGCTCCAACTATGGATAATTTTGAAAAAGAAATTACCTCTAACCTTTCTAAAGAAGAACTTGTACAATTAAACGACCTATTAAACAAACTTAGAAGTTAAATACGTAATCACATTTACAAAACCATTAAATCTTTAAATCATGAAAATTAGAATTAAATCATTAATCTTAGCTTTAACACTAATAGCTACTGCATCAACTTATGCACAGCAAAAAGAAATAAAAGCTTCAGAAAGTTCAATTAACTGGACTGGTAAAAAAGTAACTGGAGCGCATACAGGAACGCTTAATTTTTCCAGCGGATTCTTAACTTTTGAAAACAACAATTTAAGCGGAGGAGAATTTACCGTTGATATGACTTCACTTGCAGTAACTGATCTTCAGGGAGAATACAAAACTAAGCTTGAAGGGCATCTTAGTTCAGATGACTTCTTTGGTATTGCTAACCATAAGACAGCTAAGTTAGTTATCAAAAAATCCGAAAAAATCAAAGGTGGTTATAAAGTTACAGGAGATCTTACTATCAAAGGTAAAACTAACCCTATCACTTTTGATCTTCAAGTAAACAGAGGTTCTGCAAAAGCTACTCTAAATGTAGACAGAACAAAATATGGTATCAAATATGGTTCGGGTAGTTTCTTTGATAATTTAGGTGATAAAACTATCAACGATGAATTTGAATTAGCCGTAAATTTAAAAATGTAATTTTTTATTATTCAGAATTATAATTAATTTATATATTTGGCTCATTAAAAGAAACAAATGAAATTAATCTTAACAAATAATTGGTGGTGGTCTTCTCGAAACGAAAGTGTCGTGAGATAGCTCCTATTATTATGTTAAGTAAACATATCAAAGGCTTGTCAAATCACGACAAGCCTTTTTTTTGTTGGTCATTAAAAGGGGTTATAAATTAAATTATTAAAGTGTAAAATGAGTTACCAATTAACCACACATTTCAAAAAAATCCTGGCAGACACTATTACTCCTGTGAGCGTTTATTTAAAAATTCGAGACAGGTTTCCTAATAGTTTACTTCTGGAAAATAATGATTATCGAGGAAGTGAAAACAGTTTCTCGTATATCTGCTGTAATCCAATTGCCAATATCAAAATCGAAAATGAAATTATTTATCAATCTTTTCCTGATAAAAGTGTTACAGAGACTCCTATAACAGAGGATACTAATATTCCTAAAGTTATAGAACAGTTTGCTCAACAATTTGAAACATCAAAAAGTAATTTCAAGTTTATAAACACAGGGCTTTTTGGATATATATCTTATGATGCAGTGCGTTATTTTGAAGATATTGATGTTACTAAAAAAGAAGGAGCATTAAATATTCCTGATATGCAATATACCGTATATCAAAATATTATTGCTATCAGTAATTTCACCAATGAAGCTTGCATCTTTGCACATTGCTATCAAACCGAAAGTAATATAGATGAAATCGAATCCTTATTAAAAGTCAAGAATTTTGCCTCTTATAACTTTAACATTACAGGAGAAACCACTTCTAATCTAAACGATGAGCAATATAAAGAACACGTAACCCTGGCAAAAAAACATTGCCATCGAGGAGATGTTTTTCAACTCGTATTATCAAAAAGATTTTCTCAAAAATTTAAAGGAGATGAGTTTAACGTATATAGAGCTCTGCGTAGTGTAAATCCTTCACCGTATTTATTCTACTTTGACTATGGAGATTTTAAAATATTCGGAAGCTCTCCAGAAGCACAACTAGTGGTTAAAGATGATATCGCCGAAATCCATCCTATTGCAGGAACTTTTAAACGTACCGGAAACGATGAACAAGATGCAGAACTTGCCAAAAAATTATCAGCAGATGAAAAAGAAAATGCAGAACATGTAATGCTTGTTGATCTTGCCAGGAATGATCTTAGCCGTAACGGAAATAATGTAACGGTAGATACCTATCGAGAAGTTCAATTTTACTCACATGTTATTCACTTAGTAAGTAAAGTAACAGGAAAAAAACATAAAGACACTTCTACAATGCAAGTAGTAGCAGATACTTTTCCGGCAGGAACTTTAAGTGGTGCACCAAAACATATGGCTATGCAACTTATTGAAAAGTATGAAACTGTAAATCGTGATTTCTACGGTGGCGCAATCGGTTTTATGGATTTTTCTGGCAATTTTAATCATGCCATTATGATTAGAACTTTTTTAAGTAAAAATCACGAATTACATTGGCAAGCCGGAGCTGGATTAGTTAATGAATCTAATGAAGAAAACGAATTACAAGAAGTGTATAACAAGTTAGGAGCGCTAACCAAAGCGCTAAAACTAGCTGAAGAAATATAAAGAGCTAAAAAACTCTTACTGAATACAATGAAAAAAATATTAGTAATAGACAACTACGATTCGTTCGTATATAATCTGGTTCATTATCTTGAAGATTTAGGCTGTGAAGTTACTGTAAAGCGTAATGATCAATTAACACTGGAAGAAGTAGCTCCATTTGATAAAATATTACTTTCTCCTGGACCAGGAGTTCCCGAAGAAGCAGGATTGCTCAAGGATATTATAAAAACTTATGCCGATACCAAAAGTATTTTGGGAGTATGCCTGGGACAACAGGCTATAG
This sequence comes from Aquimarina callyspongiae, assembly GCF_034322225.1. Taxonomy (NCBI): domain Bacteria; kingdom Pseudomonadati; phylum Bacteroidota; class Flavobacteriia; order Flavobacteriales; family Flavobacteriaceae; genus Aquimarina; species Aquimarina callyspongiae. Next base: position 279,112 of record NZ_JAXLPA010000001.1, read on the forward strand.
GCGAAGTTTTTGGAGGAAACCTTATCAATCTGGACGAAGTTTACCACGGTGTTGCTACTCAAGTGAAATTATCAGTAACAGATGAAACCATTTTTGATGGTCTCAATAATAGTTTTGATGTTGGTCGATATCATTCCTGGGTGGTAGCTGACAAAGATTTACCATCCTGTCTGGAAGCCACTTCTTTTGATGAGAACGGACAAATTATGTCTCTACGACATAGAGAATTAGATATACGCGGAGTGCAATTTCATCCAGAATCTGTTTTAACACCTGATGGTAAAAAGATGTTAGAGAATTGGATTAAATCCTGATTTATAGTTAAGGTAATCAGCAAAACTCTAAAATTCAATCAAGTAAAATCATAATAGGTTTCCGATTTTAACGGAAATGGCAAGAAGAATACTAAAATGAAAAAATTACTCAACCGTTTAATCAATCACGAGACCATCTCTAAAGAGGAGGCAAAACGTGTTCTAGTCAATATTTCTAAAGGAGATTATAATCAAAGCCAAATCGCATCATTTCTCACAGTATATATGATGCGTAGTATTACTATAGAAGAGCTGGAAGGATTTAGAGATGCATTACTCGAGCTTTGTGTAGCTATAGATCTTAGCGAATATAATCCTATCGATCTCTGCGGAACGGGTGGTGACGGAAAAGATACGTTCAACATTTCTACTCTTTCTTCTTTTGTTTCTGCAGGAGCAGGAATCAAAGTAACAAAGCATGGTAATTATGGAGTATCTTCAAAATGTGGTAGTTCTAATGTGATGGAATATTTGGGTATTAAATTTAGTAATGACAAAGACTTTTTAAAACGAAGTATTGATGAGGCAGGAATTTGTGTGCTTCATGCCCCTTTATTTCACCCTGCAATGAAAAATGTTGCTCCTATACGTAGAGAATTAGGCGTTAAAACTTTTTTCAATATGCTTGGGCCAATGGTAAATCCAGCTTTTCCTAAAAATCAAATTGTTGGAGTTTTTAACCTTGAGCTTGCAAGAATGTATGGCTATTTATATCAAAATACAGATAAAAACTTCACGATTATTCACGCATTAGATGGTTATGACGAAATCTCGCTTACCGGAAGTACCAAAACAATTTCGCATACAACAGAAGGAATGCTAACTCCACAAGATTTTGGAGTTTCTGCATTAAAGCAAGAAGATATCACAGGTGGTGATTCTATTTCAGAATCGGCAGAGATTTTTATGAATATCCTTAACGGAAAAGGAACTGATGCTCAAAACAATGTAGTTTGCGCCAATGCCGGAATGGCAATTGCAACAGTTGAAGGATTACAACCTAAAGAAGGGTTCGAGCGCGCAAAAGAATCTTTACTATCAGGTAAAGGATTAACAGCATTAAAGAAAGTTCAGGAATTAAGTAAAGTGTCTTAAGGAAATCTGAAAATAAAATTTTACATAAATCATAATTAAAGAGATTCTGAAAAAAGTTCAGAACTAGAATAATGAATATACTAGATAAAATAGTAGCCGATAAAAGAATTGAAGTTGATCTCAAAAAGAATCTAATTCCTATTCAACAATTAGAAAAATCTGTATTATTTGATCGAAAAAATAATTCTTTGGCAGAAGCTTTGCGTAATAGTAATACAGGGATTATTGCAGAGCATAAACGAAGATCTCCGTCTAAGGCAGTGATTAATCAAAAGGTAAGTGTTCAGGATGTAGCAAAAGGATATGAAGATGCTGGAGTTTGTGGTATGTCTGTATTGACTGATGGTAAATATTTTGGAGGTTCTCTCGATGATCTGTTATTAGCAAGAGCATCTGTACAAATTCCTTTACTCAGAAAAGAGTTTATCATAGATGAATATCAATTATTAGAAGCCAAAGCTTATGGAGCTGATGTTATTCTTCTTATTGCAGCAGTATTGAGCCAGGATGAGATCAAATCATTATCAGAATTTGCAAAGAGTCTATCTCTGGACGTGTTATTAGAAGTTCATAACCTCGAAGAACTTAAAAAATCCATTATGCCTTCTATAGATATGTTAGGAGTAAATAATCGCAACCTTAAAACTTTTGAAGTCAGTACCGATATTAGTAAAGAGTTAAGCAAACACATTCCTGATGATTTTGTAAAAGTATCAGAAAGCGGTATCAGTAGTATCAAAGCTATACAGGACTTGCAACAATATGATTATAAAGGTTTTTTAATAGGTGAGAACTTTATGAAAACTGAAAACCCTGGTGCAAGTGCCATAGATTTCATAAAAACGTTACAGTCATGAAACTCAAAGTTTGTGGAATGAAATATCAGGATAATATAGAAGCAGTTTCTGCATTATCACCTGATTATTTAGGATTTATTTTTTACGAAAAATCCTCTAGAAACTTTGAAAGTCATATCCCATCAATACCATCAACCATTAAAAAGGTTGGAGTATTTGTAGACGCTTCTCTTGAGTTTATTTCTGAAAAAGTAAAACAATACAATTTTAGAGCCATTCAATTACACGGAAATGAGTCAGCTGATTTCTGCAAAAAGTTAAAAGAACTTTATCCATCGGATCCCAATTCAGGAGATGATAACCAAATAGAAATCTGGAAAGTATTCTCTGTAAAAGAAGAATTCGACTTTGACAAATTAAAACCATATGAAGGTATTGTCGATTACTTTCTTTTTGATACTAAAGGAAAAGAAAAAGGAGGAAACGGATATACATTTGATTGGAGCTTACTAAACAATTATTCATCTAATACTCCTTTTATATTAAGTGGAGGAATAGGGCTTGACGAAATTGATAAACTAAAAGATATATTCGAAACTGATTTACCAATTTATGCTATCGATGTAAATAGCAAATTTGAGATCAAACCCGGATTAAAAAATATAACCGAGATAGAAAAATTTAAAAAACTTGTCATTCCTGGCTAGACCGGAATTTAAAAACTATACTATGAGTTATCAAGTAAACGAAAAAGGATATTACGGAGATTTTGGAGGAGCTTATATTCCAGAAATGCTTTACCCCAATGTAGAAGAACTTCGAACAACATACCTGGAGATTATGCAGACTCCTTCTTTTAAAGAAGAATTTAATCAACTTTTAAAAGATTATGTGGGTCGTCCTTCTCCCCTATACTTTGCAAAGCGTCTTTCAGAAAAGCACAATACACGAGTATACCTTAAACGAGAAGATCTCAATCATACCGGAGCCCACAAAGTCAATAATACGATTGGGCAAATTCTGGTAGCTAAAAAATTAGGCAAAAACAGGATTATTGCTGAAACTGGAGCAGGACAGCACGGAGTAGCTACAGCTACAGTTTGTGCCCTTATGGGTATCCAATGTATTGTATATATGGGTGAGATTGATATCAAAAGACAAGCTCCTAATGTTGCCCGTATGAAAATGCTAGGTGCAGAAGTAATACCTGCAAAATCCGGAAGCAAAACCCTAAAAGATGCTACCAATGAAGCTATTCGAGATTGGATTAATAATCCTATAGACACCCATTATATAATTGGCTCTGCTATCGGGCCACATCCCTATCCGGATATGGTAACAAGGTTTCAGTCTATTATTTCAGAAGAAATCAAATGGCAATTAAAAGAAAAAGAAGGAAGAGAAAACCCAGATTATGTAGTAGCCTGTATTGGAGGTGGTAGTAATGCTGCGGGTACTTATTATCATTTTCTAGATGAACCCGATGTAGGAATTATTGCTGTAGAAGCAGCTGGAAAAGGAGTCAATAGTGGCGAGAGTGCTGCTACATCTCAATTAGGAAAAGAAGGTATTATCCACGGATGTAAAACATTATTAATGCAAACTCCAGATGGACAAATTACAGAACCTTATTCTATATCCGCAGGACTAGATTATCCAGGAGTTGGACCTTTACATTCGCATTTATATAAAACTGGACGAGGAGAGTTTTTCTCAGTAACTGATGATGATGCGATGGCTGCAGGATTAGAGTTATCCCAATTAGAAGGTATAATCCCTGCCATAGAATCTTCTCATGCCTTGGCTGTTTTCAACGATAAAAAATTTAAACCTGATGATATTGTAGTGATTAGTCTTTCGGGACGTGGAGACAAAGATCTTAACACTTATATTGATCATTTCGAACTATAGTAAATCTGCTTTTTTGTTAAAAACAGAGTCAATAAAATTTATAAACTAATATCAAAAATGATAAAATGTCATTTTCAATGAATAGAATAAATCAAAAACTTTCGGAAGATAAAAAATTACTATCTATATATTTTACCGCTGGATACCCATCATTACATGATACTAAAAAAATCATACAAGATCTTGAGAAAAGCGGCGTAGATATGATAGAGATTGGATTGCCATTTAGTGATCCTCTGGCAGATGGACCTACCATCCAAGAAAGCTCTACAGTTGCCTTAAAAAATGGAATGACTACAAAATTGTTATTTGAGCAACTTAAGGACATTCGTGAAACTGTCAATATTCCACTTATTATAATGGGATATTTCAATCCAATGATGCAATATGGTGTAGAAGCATTTTGTGCAGAATGTCAAGAGATTGGTATTGATGGATTAATCATACCAGATTTACCCGTAGCAGAATATCACGAACATTATCAAAAAACCTTTGAAAAATATGGATTGATCAATGTATTCCTGATTACTCCACAGACATCTGATGAACGCATCCGGTTTATAGATGATGTATCTAACGGTTTTATCTATATGGTAAGTTCGGCAAGTACTACAGGAGCTAAAAGCTCTTTTGGAGATGTGCAACAACATTATTTTGATCGTATTGCTAATCTTAATCTAAAAAATCCTCAAATTGTAGGATTTGGTATCAGTAACAACGAAACCTTTAGACAAGCAACAAAAACAACTAAAGGAGCAATTATTGGGTCTGCATTTATTAAACATCTTACCAATAACGGAGTGGATGATATTGATGATTTTATAAAAAGTATTCGATAGATAATATTAGAAAATTCTAATCTAAAAGTTATTAGTATTTATATATTTAACTATAACTAATTAAGAGTATGAACTACAAGGATTAGTTTGAAAAAACCGTCAAATTGAGTGATTTTTTGAAGTGAAATGAAGAAAATCACTCGACCTGACGTAAATTTCCTTAAGTCGAACTCAAGTTCATAATTACAATGATACAATGATGATATTAATCTTATTCATAGGCAATATTTCAATCTCCCTGATTGTTGCTATACTGATTATTTTTCTATTTATTAAGTGGATAAAACCTGACTTTTTGCAATTCAAAAAAGAGCTTCAACAAAAACCTGAAGGATTATTAGATCCAGATGATAAATACAATAGTAAGAAAGTTGCAAAAGAACAGGAATTGAACAAACTTTTGGATAAAATCAACAAAAAAGGTATTGACAAATTATCTAAAGAAGAGAAAGATCGATTAGAAGAGCTATCTAAATAAAACTTAATTCCGGGTCAGTACATTTTCTCCTTAACTAACTAATTACTAAATTAGTAACTCACATTTAATTTAAAAATTATGGGCAAAGGAGATAAAAAAACACGACGCGGTAAAATTTACAGAGGATCCTATGGCAGATTAAGGCCTCGTAAAGAAACTACTATATCATTAGCTTCAAAACCAAAAGCTAAGGCAAAAACAACTACCAAAGCTAAATCAACTGCTAAAGAAGAAGAATCAGCGTAATTAAAACCTACTTCACAATATATTAATTGAAATAAAATATACAAACTGTGAGTGCTACCTTATAACGCTCACAGTTTGTAAACCATGATTATCTATTTTATAATCATCACCTTTCTCACCAACCTCTTTTCATTTTCAATTTTTGCTACTAAAATATATACTCCTGATTTTATAGATAACACATCTGAAACTAACCAATGATTTCCTGAGGTTAAATTTTTATTGGTTAAAAAACTCTGCCTTTGTCCATCCAAACTATGTAAAGACAGTTCTATGTTACCATTGGATTGTTTATTTATTAGCACCTGCATTGTAGATGTTTTCTGATCCATAACAACTTGTAGAATTTCAGAATTTAGAGATTTAAATTCTTCAATATTTGATACTAGTGTTTGACTAGAATTGCAAGGACCTATTAACTCCCAAGGTCCCCAAGGACCACCCGTACCAGGCTCATTATTTTGTGTCCACCATTTGTTTTGATATACAAATTCTTTATGAGATACCTTTACTCCACCTTGAGAGGGATAAATTCTAGCTGGATCCCAAGGCGCAATATCATTGCAACCCCCATTAATAACTTCTTCTATCATAATAGTTACCTCATCTGTAGCCGTTCCTCCTTTATCATCTGTTACCGTTACCGAGATTGCATGTAATCCAAAAACAGGAGGCAACCAGTTAATATTATTGCCTTCTGATAATAAATCGTCATTTACTTTAAATTGAATAGAAGTTATCGTTCCATCAGAATCTGAGGCATCAGCTGATAAAATGATGGTTGTTAATACCTCTTGATTAAACACCTGTCCATCGGCGGGTTGGGTTATAGAAACCGTTGGTAATTGATTATCCGTGATCTCATTGATAGTAATCGTTACCTGATCTGTAGCTGTCCCTCCTTTATCATCTGTTACAATTACAGAAATTGTATATGATCCAAAAGCAGGAGGCAACCAATTGATATTATTGCCTTCTGATAATGAAATATCATTTACCTTAAATTGAACCGAAGCTATTATACCATCTGTATCTGTGGCATCAGCCGATAAAATGATGGCTGTTAACACTTCTTGGTTAAATACCTGTCCATCGGCGGGTTCCGTTATGGATACTGTGGGTAATTGATTATCTGTAATCTCATTGACAGTAATTGTTACCTGATCTGTAGCTGTCCCTCCTTTATCATCTGTTACAGTTACAGAAATTGTATGTGTTCCAAAAGCAGTAGGTAACCAATTGATATTATTGCCTTCTGATAATGAAACATCATTTGCCTTAAATTGAACAGAAGTTATTGTACCATCGGTATCTGTGGCATCGGCCGATAAAATGATGGCTGTTAACACTTCTTGGTTAAATACCTGCCCATTTGTTGGTTGTGTTATAGAAACTGTAGGCAATTGATTCGTGTCAGAATCACACGGACCTTCTTTTCTCCAAACTGAATTTTTCCCAGGTACATGATAGCTTTGAGCAAACCAGCTATTACTATAAATATATCCTTCATAAGAAACCTTAGTGCCACTACCTCCATAATCTTTTGGTTCCCACGGTTGAATTTCTCCACAAGGAGTAAAAGTCGTATGCAATGATATCAATGATGAATATGATGAAATTACTTCTTGATTAATTGATCTGGCTTGAAGTTCATATTCTGTATTAGGAAATAAATCTACCAGTTGTGCGGTCGTGCCTATATTGATAGCTCGAGTTAACCATGTACTACTACTTTTAGGTTTATACCTCACTTCATAATTCAAAGCCCCCTTCACGTCGTTCCATTGCAGGTCTACTTTAGTCTCGGCAATGGTAGAGGCAATTATATCGGGAGCTACCAATAAAGATGGTTTGGTAATAAATGTAGTAGTACCAGAATAAGGAGAAGTTCCAGAAGAATTGATTGCTCGCACTTCTATATCGTACCATTGTCCATCTTCTAAGCTAGTTAAATCTTTAGAAGTTCCAGATACATTTATTGAATTCCAGGAAGTTGTTTCAGATTTTTTATATCGAATCTCAAAATTAGTTGCTGCTGTAAGAGATTTCCAATGTATTGATGCCGTATTCTCAGTAGTATTAATCGCTCTTACTGCTATAGGGATATTCATGTTTTCTGCAACTCGTAGTGCCTGGAAAGCATTGAGTCTACCTGTTCCTAATTTACCGGCATATGCAGGATTTTGGTAATCTATAAAATCTGTGGTTCCTTCTATAATTGCCCGTACCTGATCTTCACTAATATTTCCATAAGCTTTGGATATAATTAGCGCAGCAACTCCAGAAACGTGTGGACAAGCCATCGATGTTCCTCCAGAAGCTCCATATTTATCATTATTTATAGTACTTATAACTCCTGGTTCTCCTTGAACGCCTCTCTGTTCTCCTCCTGGTGCAGAAAGGCTTGCTTTAACATTATAATTTGAATATGACGCTCTTTCGTCCCTGTTATTTGTAGCTACTACTCCAAGTACTTTTTCTTGTTCTGGATGTGGATCCATGGTTTCTGAATCATCATTACCCATAGCAAATACAACAACGCCCCCATTCATAGCTTTGCCTGTGCCTCCCGCAGTATTTATAAAATAATCTATTGCTTCTAATTGAGAAGGAATATATACCGAAGGAGATGTACCCCAGCTATTTTGGGAGATTACTGCTCCATTATCTGCAGCATATATAAAATATTCTGCATTAGATTTTGGACCAATAATCCCACAAGACATTAATCGAACTCCATCGTCATTTCCTGTTCCTCCTGCAATACCAGCCACACCGATCCCATTGTTAGTTTCGGCAGCTATAGTACCTGCTACATGAGTACCATGACTTACTTTGGGTACAATTGTACCTGTATCGTTAATAAAATCATATCCGTGAATATCATCGATATAGCCATTATTATCATCGTCAATACCGTTACCTGGTATTTCTCCAGGGTTGACCCACATATTTCCAATTAAATCGGGATGAGAAACATCAATATTCTCATCTCCTACAGCGACAATTACTCTAGAATCTCCTTTCTCTATAGCCCAAGCTTGCTCTAATTTAATATCGCTTCCAGGAATTCCTTCTTCCTGCCCTGTATTATTATAATGCCATTGTTCAGGATAATTTGGGTCATCAGGAGCTCCATTAAAATTATTATTTGTAGAAACAGTCTTTTTTATCATTTCTTTTGATAGTAGTCCATCCAAAACCAAATTATCATAATCATCTTGAAGCTTTATTTCATAAACAGCACTTACTATATCAATTTCATCTAATGTTTTATATTGTCGAAGTACCAGCTCAAGGTCTTTGTTTTCATCAAATTCGAGCTCATACCATAGGTGCAATCCATAAGCAATATGTTTTTCTTCAAATCTGCCTGCTGGCCTAAACACTCTTTTCATTGATTTTACTCCAAATTGCCTGTTATTTTCATCAATCTTTCTAAATCCGGTTTTGATATATTCATTTTTTTTAAAAGGTTTAAGTTTTCCGGATTCTACAGATGTTTTTTGAAGCATCTTATCCAGTCTTTTGGTTTGATCAGGTGTAAACTTTACTTGAATTACTCCTTTGCGTTCTCCTTTTTTATTGGTTTTTTGTTGAGAGAAGATACTAAATGGTATGATCAAGATGACGATCACCAGAAGCATTTTAATTTTTAATACACTCATTGTTTTTTGGTTTTAAGAGTTTTATATTAAATGATATTGATTAGCAGTAATCATGTTTCACCGACAAGCTTATGTAAATCAAAATATTTTATCATCGATTGAAAATTAGTAGTAAGCCACTTTTTTGAGTAAATGTGTTGGAAACCATTCACTAAATCCAGCAAACCACATAATTTAATAGAACAGTTACGTCCTACTTCAAAATCATTATTTTTCTTATCTCTGAAGGTTTCTGATTTATTTCTGATCGTAATACATAAAGGCCTCCACTTATTTCTCCTATATCAATGAATAATTCATGTATTCCTTTTGACATTAAATCATTTATCAACACTTTAGAATATCTACCATCAATACTGTATAAAGACATTTTTATATTGCCTAAAGATTCTTGATAAAGGAGTATTTGCATTTTTTTGGTTACCTGATTTATTCCTATCCTGATATTTTCATTATTAGTAGTATTTGATGTTATAGACATTGAAGATGCAGCATTGCACGGACCAATCAGTTCCCAAGGTCCCCAAGGACCACCAGTGCCAGGTTCATTATTTTGTGTCCACCATTTATTTTGATATATAAATTCTTTATGAGATACCTCTACTCCTCCTTCTGAAGGGTAAATTCTTGTTGGATCCCAAGGTGTAATACCATTACAGTTACCGGCAATAACTTCTTCTATTGTAATCGTTACCTGGTCTGTAGCTGTGGCTCCCTTATCGTCTGTTACGGTTACAGAAATTGTATGTAAACCAAAAACAGAAGGTAACCAGTTAATATTATTTCCTATAGGTAGCAATACGTCATTTGCCTTAAATTGAACAGAAATTACAGTTCCATCAACATCTGTAGCCTCAGCTGATAAAGTAATTGCTGTTAACACTTCTTGATGAAATACCTGTCCATCGCTGGGTTGCGTTATTGATACTGTAGGTGGTTGATTATTTGCACTCTCACTTATTGTAATAGTTATCTGATCTGTAGCGATCGCTCCATCATTATCGGTCACAGTCACTTTTATGGTATATGTTCCAAAAGCAGTAGGTAACCAACTAACGTTATTCCCTTCTTGAAGTAAAGTTGCATTAACCTCGAATTGTAAGGTATTAATAGTACCATCACTATCTATAGCATTTGCTGATAAGGTAATTTCTGTAAGTGTTTGTTGTACAATTGTTGTGTTATCTTCGGGAGTCGTAATGTTAACTATTGGAGGCTGGTTGTCTCCTGTTCCTGTACATTCCTCGATTTTCAACCATACTTCATGAACTCCTGGAATATGATTAGATTCTGCCCACCATTGATTTTCATATATAACATCCTGATATGCAACTTTTGTTCCTTTAATTCTATATTGCTGGGGTTTCCACGGAGCAATATCTCCACATTTTGAAGTTTTGGTTGTAAAAAAGGCTATGGCCGAATACGCTGATTGTACAGTATCATTTGTAGCCTTAACCCTAACATTATAAGTTGTTTTTTGTGTAAAATCAAACAAACTTGCTTCTGTTTCTTGATCTACTTGAACTATTTTCCACTCTGAATTACCTTGCTCCTGATACTCTAATATATAACCTGACGCACCCGATACAGCATTCCAGTGTATACTTGCACTGGTTTCGGTAATATCGGTAAATGAAATTCCCAAAGGAGGATTCAGTGATGATACTTTGGTTGTAAACTCAAATATATACGAATATGGTGATACTCCGGATGCTCCTGAAGCGTTTACTTGTACTTCATATAATTGTCCTTCTTCTAAATTATTTAAAGATATGGTAGTTGAAGCTGCTGAAACAAGAGTCCAATTGTTTTCGGTACTTTTTTTATATCTTATATTATATTGTTGTGCACTTGATATTTGACTCCAATTGATATCTGCACTTGTTTGGGTTATATTTTGTACTCGTAATCCTAGCGGAATCCCTTCTCCATTTCCTACTTGTAGTGCTTTATAAGCATTTACTCTTCCTACTCCTAATTGGTTTTCAAACCCTGGATTAAGATAGTCAATTGGATCTGTGGTTCCTTCTAATATTCTTCTCAATTGTGTAGCGGTAATATCTCCATAATTTTTTGATATTACCAATGCTGCTACTCCTGACATATGAGGACACGCCATAGATGTTCCTTGTTTATACCCATAACTTTGATCAGGTACCGTACTTAAAACTCCTCCTTGTCCTTGTCCTCCTGGAGCTGCAATATCCACCCAGTTTCCATAATTTGAATAGCTTGCTTTTTGATCTTTATTATTTAAAGCTGAAACCATAACAATAGATTCATGAGTGTTGGGATATGTAGATAAGTTTGTATTGTCATTAGCTGCCGAAAAAAATACAATTCCTCCATTCATAGCTTCATTTGATCCTCCGGCATTAGCAATAAAATAATCCACTGCTTCTTTATGCAGTTGAATGACGTCGCCCGTAAATCCTCTAAAGCTATAACTGTTTTGGGATATAACAGCTCCATTATCTGCCGCATACACAAACGATTCTGCTCCTCCATTAGGTACACCTGATCCTATTACAGGGCATGCCATTAATCGAACTCCATCATTGTTTCCTGTACCACCAGCAACTCCAGACACTCCTATCCCATTATTGGTTTCTGCTGCTACTGTTCCTGCCACATGAGTACCATGATCTCCTGCCGGAATAGTGCTAGTATTATTGATAAAGTTATATCCGTGTATATCATCTATATAGCCATTGTTGTCATCATCTATACCGTTTCCTTGTATTTCTCCAGAGTTTATCCATAAATTACCTATCAAATCAGGATGATTGACATCTATACCGCTATCTTGTATTGCTACAATCACCCTAGCATCTCCTTTTTCTATTTCCCAGGCTTCTTCTAAATGGATGTCTCTTCCTACGGTTCCGTTTTTTTGTCCTGTATTATTGTAATGCCACTGATCTTTATACATTGGATCATTTACCACACTATTAACTTGTTTATTTTTATAATCGGTTACTGTAGCAATTGTTTTTTGAACGGTATTGTTTCCATCTATTAGTTGTATTTGATATACAGGTTCTGCAATTTCAATAGACTGTGCTTCTTTATAAGCGTCAACTACTTTATCTACTTCTTGATTAGCCTCAAATACTAATTCGTACCATAAGTGTAGTCCGTTTTTTCTATGCTTTTCTTCGTATTTTCCAGCTGGTCGAAATATTCTTTTTAAAGAACTCACTTTAAATGTTTTATTTCTCACATCCATATCTTTAAGGTTTAGGCGAACATATCCTTCTTCCTTTTTTGCAGCTTTTAAAGCTTTTCTTTCGAACTCTTTATCTAATTTTTTTGTTCGATCTGGTTTAAATTTGATATGGAGCACATTTTCATACTGTCCCTTTTCGTTGATTTTTTGTTGTGCTGTTATGATTTCAAAAGAGAAAAAAAGGATAATGATTACGTAGAATTTAAGTTGGTTTTGTTTCATTTTAAAAGTATTTATGATTAGAGATCTATGCATAATGTTGCTCAACTAGCAAGTGTATTTCTTTACATAACATACGGCAACAAAAAGGAATGCTGAATAAGGTTTCCTTACGACACTTTGTGGAATTTTGAAGAATTAAAATATAGCGTCTCCTTCTTCATTTTCTTTAAAGTATAGGAGATAGCAGGCCATAAAAACAAAGAATTTAGCCTCTGACTTATCTTTTATTATTCTTAACATCATATAACTGATAAAGTCATATGATATAAGAACTTTTATTATACTATTAAATAAGTTGAAATTGGTTAACGTATGTATGAAACCTGGATTTAAAAACAGAAATGCCTATTGGCTGTTAATTCTTTGTGCTTTTTTCATGTGAGTTAGTTTTGGTTATAAGTTGATTATAATTGCGTGTAATGATGTATTTAAATTCTACAATTATCTACTTATTTCAAAAAAAAATAGTTGAATAGCACAATTATCCACATCAACAACTTATTTTTATTGATATCAGGTATTTTCTTAAAAAGTAATGGAAAGAGACAAAAATAAAATATTTATAAACTCTTTATTACAGCAGAAAAAGGATAGAGTTAGAAAAACTCTTTATACTGTAGCACTCTAAAATCCAGCGTATTGAATTTAGGGTTTTTACTCTTAAGGTCTTTGTATTTTTGCATGCTCCCTATAGCACGATTAGCTGCTCCTGAAGGTGCTGTTAACGATACTGTTTTAACAATTCGATCTTCTAACTGTACGTTATGCACTCTAGGAACATCATTGGATACCAATTCTAATTTGAGATCATACTCTTTAAGATGTTTTCTAAAGAAATATTCTGGCCCGTTTTTACTATTACCACCTGTAAAAATCAAAGTATCTATTGTAGGATATTTTTTTAAATATCCGATTATATCTCTTAATTCGATATCCTTCATACCTAGATCAGAAGCATCGATCTTTTCTCGTTTACAACTTTGCACAATATCACAAACTCCTATTTTCTTTTGAGTAAGAAAGTCTTTTCGTTGATTCGCTGCATATCTGGTAGTTTCATATTTCAAATCAAGTTCAAAAATTTGATCTAGTACTGGCCAAAGCAATCCGTTACTACTACCATAACAAAAATCAACATCTCTCTCATTAAGATCTCTTGTTGTAAATCTTGGAGGAGGCAATGTTCCAACAATTATTTTGGTAACTCCTTTAGGAAAAAAAGGTTCATACGGATGTATATGATGAAACAAATTATGTGTCATAAATTCAAAATATAAAATTCGAAGGTAAAAGTTTTATTAACGTTAGGGATAGCAACGACATCCTTTTTCTGTTTTCTAAGATATGAAGAAAGCAGAAAAAGATATAGTGAATAGCCCGACCTGATCTTGAGTTATCCAGATCAGGAAACGCTCAAAAACATAAACTGCTATAATTTTTAAAACTGAAAATAAATAAATGGCTGAAAATCTGCCGCATACGTTTGATAACAGATAATAGCTACTACAATTGCTACTAGCGCTTTTATAAGAAAATTACTTTTTACAAATGCATTTTCAATCCAACCTTTTGTGCTATATGGCAACCAATGTGTGATATACCCAATAAGCATAACAATAAATACTGCACGATACTCCCATAATACAGCTAGCGCATTTTGCCAATCCATATTAGTTGCTACTTGTTGATAAAAACGATCAATATGATCCATGCTATTACCTCTAAAATAAATACGTGTAAAAGTGATAAAGACAAAGGTCAAAGCAATTCGCCATAACAAAGCGTACCAGGCTTTAGAATTTTCATAGGGACTAACCTTTCGCCAATATTTATAGGTAACTATTCCTATCCCGTTAAGTCCTCCCCAAATCACAAATTTCCAGGAAGCGCCATGCCACAATCCTCCTACCAACATGGTAATCATAATGTTTACATTTCGATTAAAATGCCAGGCAAGAGTTGAAGAAAACAGTGTAACAATCAAAAACACTCCTACGCCAGTAACTGCCAAAAGTGCTGTTGCATAGTCTGATACAGCAAAGACTCCCAGAAAAGTGAATACTAATATAAATGCATATGAAAAGATACTTCCGCTACGGTTACCTCCTATTGGAATATACAGGTAATCTTTAAGCCAACTTGATAGAGAAATATGCCACCTTCTCCAAAAATCTCCACAGTGGATCGCTTTATAAGGTGAATTAAAGTTTACCGGAAGCTTATATCCCATCAATAAGGCTAATCCTATTGCTATGTCTGTATACCCTGAAAAATCGCCATAGATTTGTAAAGAATATCCAAACATTGCCATAATATTAGTAAACCCAGAAAACATCTCCGGAACATCAAAAACGCGATCCATAAAATTGGCAGCGATATAATCGGCAAATAACATTTTTTTGATTAATCCTTTCAAGATCATAAAAGATGCTTTTCCGAACTCTTCTTTAGTAATATTAATTTCTTTTCTGATCTGAGGAACAAACTCGGATGCTCTTACAATAGGACCTGCCACCAATTGCGGAAAGAAACTAACAAAAAAACCAAAATCTATAATTGAATTAAGCGGTTTAATTTGTTTTCTATATATATCCACGCTATAACTAATAGTCTGGAAAGTGTAAAATGAAATTCCTACTGGTAATATAATGGTATCGACTGTAAAATAATCAATCTCAGAAGCAGTGTTTGCCCAATGTGCTAGGTAATTAAATACTTCGTGTTTTGTATCAAAGAGGTTATTGTATGATTCTGTAAAGAAATATGCATATTTA
This sequence comes from Aquimarina callyspongiae, assembly GCF_034322225.1. Lineage (NCBI taxonomy): Bacteria > Pseudomonadati > Bacteroidota > Flavobacteriia > Flavobacteriales > Flavobacteriaceae > Aquimarina > Aquimarina callyspongiae. The sequence continues at coordinate 294,688 of NZ_JAXLPA010000001.1, forward strand.
AAATAACACAAAGTTCCTAAATTGATAATCACACTAATGGCGACCAGTATTTTCTTTAATAAAACTGAAGAACTTTTATAAATCGCTTTTCCGAGAAAGAAATCATTGACTGTACTAAATAACAGAATCCCAATAAAAAAACCACTGGTTTTATAATAGAACAATAAACTTATCGCAAAGAGATAGGCACTTCTTAAACTCTTTTTACTATAGATGATAGCATATATAAAATATATAGCTGCAAAGAATATCCAAAAATCCGCTTGAGTAAAGATTAATGGAGAATCTTCTGAAAAAGAAAATATATCTATAAGTCTATTCATTAATAATCTGATTCAAAATAGAATTTGGTTTAAGTTCTAACTCTTTTTCCCAAGAGTTTGCTAACGCCTGTAACAGGAGATCTGCCTTAATGCGATATCCCATCACTGTAAAATGAATTCGATCTCGTGGCATTAATTTGTTATTATACCAATCTCTAGATGAGTTATAACCACCCATAATTTCATAAAAATCCCAAACCGCCATCTTATGTTCCTCTGCAAGTTCATATATCATTTTTCTGGCAACTTTGGTTCTTGGATTTGGAAATTTCTTTTTATAGTATGAATCATTAGGAACCGTTAATAAAATGGCACAATCTGGATTCGCTTTTTGCACTAAGTGAATCAATTCTTTATAATATTGTTTATACTCTACTGGATTAAAATCAGGATGATAAGCATCATTAGTACCTACAGAAACTATAAATAGGTCTGGTTTATAGAGCATTAATTGTTCTTCAAAATATCGACATCGTTTATAATAGGCAAAACTAGCTCCATTTACTCCGATTGAGGTGTACTGGATCCCTTTATTATCATTCATTAATTCTATTCCCATCATAAGAAACTCGGGATCCTCAACATCTTTTATTTTACGGATACAAAACTCAATTTCTTCAACGTTTTTGGTAAAAGAAAATTCAATAAAATGTGCTTCTTTGTTTTCTTTTATTTCTGTGACCAAAGAATCTTCTTTAAAGGATATTTCATAATCGTCACTCCAATTATCATAAAAAACCCTCATTCTGTTGAAGTCATATAGGTTTTCATGATAATTATTCCCATTAGCTTTTATTTTTACATTAGATATGGTGTCTTTAAAAACAGCGGTTACTCCTGATAATCCCCAAGCCACGCTATCTTTACGTACAGAACATCTATATCCTTTCCATTCTCCATCATACTCTACTCTATAATTACCAGGATTATTGGTATGAGCTATACTAAACGGATAAATAAATCCACGTTGTCCTTTTGATGTGGGGCTCATTGTCTGGAGATAAGATCGAAGCCTATTTGAATAAATATCTGCCTGAATATGAGAGCCTCCTATATGAAAAATATGAAGGTTTTCTTCTCCTCCTTTTGCAATCGTATCTAGTTTTTGATATAATTTTGCAAAAGCCGGAGAGCTTTCTTTCATCTTAATCTTATTCGCTTTCCAGTTAACAAAAGTATATTTTTTTTGTACTGTATCCAGTACATAGGTTTGCGCCATAAGTGGCATAGTAAAAAGCCACAAATAGAAAAGTAGGTGTTTAGGTTTCATTCTCATCAGGTTCTTTAAGGTCAAGGTATAGGGCGGTAAAAAATAGTTCTGATATTATTTTGGTTCCTTTCCAGGTAAAATGCATATAGTCTTTGGCGGTCATTTTTTCTTCGACCCACAGCTCCATAGATCCTTTTCCTCCCATAGCGTCAAACATACTCCAATAAGCCACATTATTTTCGAGGCAGGTCTCCATCAACTTAGTATTAAGATATGGAAGCATTGGATAAGTTTCCATTTTTCCATTAACGGGTTGACACATATCGGTAGGACCTATAAAGATAAAACTAGATTTTTTTGCTCTTCTCCTGATCCAATTGATCTGCCTGGCAATACGTGCAGTATATTTATCTACATCGGTAGAATCTTTAAGATACGGCATTGTATTGCCTCCATATTGCATAATAACAATTTTGGGGTTTAATTGTCTAACCATTCTACCATAAGTAGCTCCGTTTGAATTTGCAAAAATAGTTCCTGAAGCTCCTCGCATAGCTATATTATCAATCTGCACTCTTGATCCTCCATCCAATGTTAATCCATAAAAATCAGCACTTATCTTACCTTCTAATTCGATTCTAAGATCTGTAGGAGTAGAAGTCGTTTTAATTTTATAGCGATGATATTTGCCATCGGCAATCAGGCTATCTTGTTTTATTAAAGTACCATCATTATATACAGATATTTTGATAGGTGTATTGGCATTACCATAATGCAAACCTATATTGGTAAATGTTCTGAATTTTGCAAATGATTTTTTTGATTTTCCAACTTTTATTGTGGCTTTGACAATAGGTAAAGAATCTAATGCAGTGCTATCAGGAATTTTTGATTGATGTGGTGTAAACCTTGATACCGATAAATAAGCTCCATATTTTTTATGCGAGAATTTTTTCTTGGTAGGGTCAAAAAATGCATATCGTTCCCAATTTTCACTAGGTTCAACAATAGCACTTATTTGTCTATATACAGGTTTTACAGGAATAAATCCAGGGCCACTACCTCCATACATACGCTGAAGTCTATTACGTAAATATGCTGTTATCCTATCTCCTTCTATTTGCGAGTCTCCGTAATGTAAAATCCTACAAGATCTTGAGGACAGCTTATTTCTCAACTCATTTACAAACTCAGGATTACTCTCTGGATATCGTATTCTCTCTAATTGTGTCGTATCAATTTTAGAAAAATCCGGTAACTGAAGTTTATCATTCTTAGTATCATTATTAATTGATACTGCTGTTTTATTTTCTTCGGTTTCGATTTCGAGAGGAGTTACAATCTCTGTAACCTTTAGAATATCTTGTCGTGTTAACGATGAATCTTTTTCAAGTCCTAAAAAAGTAGTATGTGTTGGGTATTTAACTGATACACCTTCATATGAAAAACCATCATCCTGTTTTTGAGCTTTTTTAACCGCACCTTTTTCGCTCAAAAACATGAGACCAAACAATGCTCCTAATATAAATAGGATAAATAACGATATTTGAATCGGTCTTACTTTCAATGTTTGAGAGGGATCTTTTACTTTTACTTTTTAGTAAAAATAAAAAGATTTTGGGAACTTCAAAGGTTTAGTTCGCAGTAGATAAGAGATAATTCTTAGTTTTTATTCGATTTAGATTAATCGATATTCTAGTTTCTTATAAAATAGCGTAAAGATGAGATAGAAATTCACCTTTACGCTATATCTACATTTTTTAAAAAAATTTTAAATGATCGAAGTGTCATTAGTTGTTCTTTTAAATCAAAAAACGGTTATAATATTGAACGTGCTAATCTAATTTCTAACGTTTCTTCTGTACAGGTTTCTCCTTGCAAATATGTACATTGTTCTTCTTCATTATCCATAAAATATCTATTAGCTCCAGCATTTAAGTTTCGATTTCTATAAATGTTATAAGAACCTGAAGTATGATTATACTCTTGTACTCTTATAAGATAACTTATAGCTACGTTCCTGTTAAGGTTTGCAGTAGTAGTATAACTACCATTTGTAAAAACATCAACAAAAACACTATACGACTCTTCAAAATCAGGATAAGAGAAATCACTATAATCAAGATCTCTGCTCAATCTCAATGCTCTAGGAAACAAAGCTCTTGATGCTATTAAATCTCCGTTAGAAAAAGCGCCTCCTCCTCTTGCGGTATGCCACATAATGGATTGAGTATCATTCTCTGTAGTTCCTGGTATATTAATGGCTCCACCTTCTCCATTAGCTCTCCAATCTGTATGTCTAAAACCAACGCAGTGACCTAGTTCATGAATCACTACATTTCTTCTTATAGTAGCTCCAAATCTAATTAATTCATCTACATTGAGTGTTACTGTTCCAAACGGTATACCATTAGAAGGAAATCCGGCTCTTCCTAAAACGTCAGGATCTTCAACCCCAAAATCACTTCTTATTGTAATATTAGCATCTCCACTATTAAAAACTCTTTCAAAAAATAAAGCACAATTATTTATTCCGTTCCAGGAGTTCATTGCATTTACCGCATCATTACGTAAAGTTGCGTTTATAGAATTATCTAAAAACACACGTATTCTCATTCTATCTAGCGAAACAATTTTACCGGTATTATAAGCTTGTCTGTTCTCATTATTTGCTTCACTATAATCGCTAATATCTTTACTATACAATAAATCTGGTGGTGCTAAAAAATGATCTTTTGTTTCATAAATACTACCTTTTTCATAACCTCTGCTATATAATAATTGTACTACAGGATGATTATCTTGTGCTAGTTTTTTAAAATCGGATTGATTGAGGTTACTATTTTCTGGTGTGAAAATTTCATCAGATTCATTTTCACAGCTTATTAATAAGAGTGAACAAATAAGGTAATAAAGAGTTTTTGTAATAACATTTCTTTTCATGATACTTTATATTAAGTTAGTTTGTGCAATTAATTTATACTTAATAGCTATAGTCTATGTCATATAACTTTAAAGAAATGATTATTTTTCTGATATTACTTCGTGATTATAGAAGTTGACCATAGCTATTACAATAGTTAAAAGCCATGGATATTAAAAAATATCATGGCTTTAAAGTTTATGTACATTCTTATTAATGCTGCCTATTTATTATCAATGAGTTTTATAAAAACATTAGTTTTTTTGCAACATATCATAAGAATTAGGAGTAATAGACATTAAGCCCATCCACCTCCACCATTTCCTGATCCACCACATTGTGCAGCATTAAAAATGATTGCAGGATAATTTAATAAACACTGTTGGCTTGCTCCTGATGGTTGGCGAGCTGTATGTGTTTGACAATTACAATTGAGGCGACAAGGTCCTAAATGAAAAAATGGATAGCAAGGACCTCTGGATCCGCCCGCATTAATACTTTTTTGTTCTTTTCTAGTAATTTGGTAAGCTCCCAGGTCTAAGAGTTTTTTAAACATAATAAACTGATTTATAATTAATACTTCCCTGAACATATAAGGATAATCAGGGTTTATCCATTGATGATTCTAATCAATGCTTGAATGCTATCCTGAGTATCAAATATCCCAAGGCATTCGCAAGTATTCCTTTTAATAAAAACAGTTTCCCTTATGGTTAATATGGCAATATCCTATTGGAGTAAAAGACAAGCCATAACGTCAGTGTATAAAAAACGTATTTTTTGTACTGTATAAAGATAAAAAAAATGGGGAGAATTACATTAATTATTTACGTAATGATAACATTATCCGATTATTAAGATTTTAAGGGCATATAATTTTTGTATAAAAAATTATGGCAAAGAGGCCATTAATTTTCTTACTTCGTCTACCACCACTCTGTATTTATTCTTATTGGGTTTTGACATATGTTCTGATTCTGTTATGATCTCAAAAAGGATGTCTTTGGCTTCAGAAGTTTTTTCTTTTTTTATTAAAAATTGAGCTAGTTCATATCGTTCTTGATAGTTAGAATATCTTTGATCGATGGGTTTTAGATTTCTTTCTGCTTCTTCTGATCTTCCAGATTCCTCAAGAGATAATCCATATAAGAATTGACTTCGTGATCCTTTAAAATCATTTTTATGCGTTATTTTTTCTGCACAAAAAATGACTTTATCATATTGTTCTGTTTTATAATATCCTTCTATTAATTTTTTAACTACACCTGTATCTTGCTCATAATTACCATTAAGAGCCATTTCATATTCTCCTATTCCTGATGCATAATCTCTTATTTCAAATAGGGCATCTCCTAAAAGAACACGATTTTGAAAGGTATCTGCAAATTCTACCTTTTTCTGAAGGTCTTTTACTTTCTTAGTAGGATTAATAACATTAACTATTTCTCCTTGTACTACATCTAGATCTCTTTTATTAAACACTTGTGTAAAAAGATAGATAATACTTCCTATCACGGGTAAAAAGATGATAACAAAAAACCAATAGTAATGATTTCTGTTTTTAATTGCGTGATAAATACAAAAGCCTTGTAGTGCTAGAATTAAAAAGTAGTGCATTAAGCAAAAGTAGTATTTTTTTTATTTTAGATTTTTCTCTTTTTTCCACTTTCTTATTCTTGATCTTGCATTTTTGTAGGGTGATACCGTATTAAGTTGAATCATTCTACCCATAGTCCATTTTTCATACCAAGGAATCTGGTATAAGTGATGATCATCCTGATGTTTTATTAATACTATAATCTGGAGTACAATTGCATCCAGTTTCTCTAGCAATTCATCATATTTTATATCACTATAGTCCTCATAAAATTTTTGTGCTAATCTTCCTAACTCATTCCATTTATAACCAGTTTCAGGAAAATCAACTTCTTCATTTTTTATTTTCTTGCTATTCCATTTTAAAACTAACTCTCCCCAACCAATTAAATAAGAGACCAAATTACATACACTCATTTTGGTATTTTTGGCATGGCCTTCTAATTCATAAGCTTCTGTATACTGAACAGGGATTTCAATTAAATCTTCTCGCAACTTAGTGTAATTCTTTTCAATTGCTAGAAGCAGTTCTTCCTTGGTTTTTGGTATTGCCATAAAAGATTAGAATTACTGGTTAGATTATGAACTAAAATATATTTGAATTATATAAATACAGCTTATTTCAAAAAAAAGACCTTTCAGGTTAAAAATTTGAAAGGTCCTTTTTCTGCATTATTTTAATGTTATTATCAGATCGTCTGCTTCTACCATAGTTCCGGCTTTAAGAACTATTTTTTTAACAATAGCATCTTCATTGGCAGTAATTGTTGTTTCCATTTTCATGGCTTCTATAATAAATAAAGGTTCATTCTTTTTAACTTCCTGACCTGTTTTAACTAAAACCGAAGATAGTGCTCCCTGTAACGGAGCTCCTATTTGTTTTACATCAGCTTTATCAACTTTGGCATGAACTACTTTATCTACTTTAATTGAATTATCTTGTATTTCTACATTTCTGGTTTGACCATTTACTTTAAAGAATACAGTAACCATACCTTCTTCATTGGGTTTACCCACAGAGATCAATTCAACCAGTAATATTTTACCTCTATCCAGTTGTATAATAATCTCTTCTCCAGGAGTCATTCCATAGAAAAAGTTTTTAGTAGGTATTGTCATCACATTATCATATTTGATATGGTGATTGTATGCTCCTGTAAACACTTTTGGATAGAGTTTGTATGAAAGGAAATCTGTAATATCCAATTCTCGACCCATTCCTCTTTTAAAAACTTTGACAAAATCTTTAAATTCTTCTTCAAAATCTACTGGTTCCAGGTGTGCATTAGGTCTATCATTAAACGGTTTTTGACCTTTTAAAACTGATTTCTGAAGCATTTCAGGAAATCCTCCAACTGGTTGTCCTAATTCTCCTTTAAAAAAACTCATTACAGATTGCGGAAAAGAAATCGTTTCTCCTCTTTCCTTTACATCTTCGATAGTCAGGTTATTACTTACGAGATATTGTGCCATATCCCCTACTACTTTAGAACTTGGGGTTACTTTAACGATATCTCCAAAAAGTTCGTTTACTTCTCCATACATTCTAGTGATCTCATGAAAACGATCTGCTAGTCCTAATGCTTGTGCTTGCGGTTTTAAGTTAGAATATTGTCCTCCGGGAATTTCATGTTGATATACTTCTCCTGTACCAGCTTTAAGTCCAGATTCAAAAACATAGTAATACTCTCTCACAGACTCCCAATAATTAGAATACTCATTTAACTTAGGAATATTTACTGCATTCTCACGTTCGTGAAACTTCAACATTTCTACTACAGCATTAAAATTAGGTTGTGCTGTTAATCCAGATAGTCCTCCCAACGCCACATCTACTACATCTACTCCGGCTTCAATTGCCTTAAGATATGTTGCCGATTGCACAGAAGAGGTATCATGTGTATGTAAGTGTATTGGAATATTAATTTCTGACTTTAAAGCCGAAACCAATTCATAAGCAGCGTATGGTTTTAATAACCCTGCCATATCTTTAATTCCTAAAATATGTGCTCCGGCATTTTCGATATCTTTTGCTAATTGCACATAATAATCTAATGTATATTTTGTACGTTTTGGATCTAAGATATCTCCTGTATAACATAAAGAACCTTCTGCCAGACCTTGGGTTCTGGTACGAACGTGTTCAATACACGGTGCAATAGATTTCATCCAATTAAGAGAATCAAAAATTCTAAAAACATCTACACCATTTTCCCAGGATTGCTCTACAAACTTACCTATAAGGTTATCAGGATAAGCAGTATACCCTACTCCATTAGATCCTCGAATCAACATCTGAAGTAAAAGATTAGGCATTGCTTTTCGCAGGGCTCTTAATCGTTCCCAAGGATTTTCTCTTAAAAACCTAAGACATACATCAAAAGTAGCTCCTCCCCAAACTTCCATACTAAATACTTCAGGGTGGTTTTTGGCAAATCCTTCTGCTACTTTAAGCATATCATATGTACGCATCCTGGTTGCTAATAAACTTTGGTGAGCATCACGCATGGTCGTATCTGTGAAATGCACCTTTTTTTCATTTTTCAGCCACTCAGAAAATTTATCCGGACCTAACTCTGTTAATAGATTTTTGGTTCCTTTGGTATATTCTATATTTTCATCAAACTTAGGAATCTCTGGAGTAACAAAAGTTCTGGATGGATCCATTTTCTTTACATCCGGATTTCCGTTAACGATGACGTCTCCTAAGAAGTTCGCCAATTTTGTTGCGCGATTACGAGACTCACGTATTGCAAAAAGCTCCTTTGTATTTTGAATAAAATTAACAGTTACCTCTCCTTTTCTAAAAGTATCATGTTTTAAGATATTATCTAAGAATGGCATATTGGTCTTCACTCCTCGAATCCTGAATTCTGAAAGTGCTCTACGCATTTTTCTACAAGCACCGTCCAAAGTTCTACTATTTGCTGAAATTTTTACTAGCATAGAATCAAAGAATGGCGAAATTGTAACTCCTTGATAGACGCTACCTGCATCCAATCGAATTCCAAAACCAGAAGCACTTCGATATGTTGTAATAGTTCCGTAATCTGGCTTAAAATTATTCTCCGGATCCTCGGTTGTAATTCTACATTGTAAAGCAAAACCTGTTGTTTTAAGGCTTTCCTGACTTTCTATTTTGATTTGTTTATCAGATAATTTATATCCTCCTGCAATAAAAATCTGTGCTTTAATAAGATCTATACCTGTTACAATTTCTGTAACAGTATGCTCTACCTGTACTCGAGGATTTACTTCTATAAAATAAATGCTACCATCATCATCCACCAAAAACTCTACGGTACCAATATTATTATAATCTACAGCTTTACAAATAGTAAGTGCATATTGATATAAACTTTGTTTTATGTCTTCTGATACTCCAAATGATGGTGCATATTCAATTACTTTTTGATAACGTCGTTGCACTGAACAATCACGCTCAAAAAGATGTACCATATTACCGTGATGGTCTGCTACAATCTGAATTTCGATATGTTTGGGATTCTCCACAAACTTTTCGAGGAATACAGTATCATCTCCAAATGCATTTAATGCTTCTCTTTGTGATTCTGGATATGCTTTTTCTAACTCTTCTTCACTACGAATTACCCTCATACCTCTACCACCTCCTCCAGAAGCAGCTTTTAACATTACTGGAAACCCAATACGCTTAGCTTCTTTTAAAGCTATTTTTACATTAGTCAGATCTTCTTTATTACTTTGAATAATCGGAATATCATTAGCTATAGCAACCTCTTTTGCCATAATTTTATCTCCTAAAGAACGAAGAACAGAAACCTTAGGTCCTATAAAAATGATCCCATTTTCTTCACATCGTTCTGCGAAATCTGCGTTTTCTGAAAGGAAACCATATCCTGGATGTATCGCATCCGCATTATTTTTTTTGGCAACTGCTATGATAGCATCAATGTTCAAATATGGTTTTAAAGGCTCATTATCTTCTCCGATCTGGTAGGCTTCATCTGCCTTATAACGATGTAAAGAATATCGATCTTCATATGTATATACTCCAACTGTTTGAAGACCAATCTCTGTGCAAGCTCTAAAAATACGGATTGCTATTTCTCCTCGATTAGCTACTAAAACCTTTTTAATTTTCATTGTAATGAATTTGAGTTTAAACAATATTTAGCGAACATTCGCTGCGAAGATATCGATAAGAAAAGTTCCTTGCAACTCGTTTTTCAAGAAGTTATAAATTTATTCTGAAGAGAAGTTATGAAATCGTAAGTGACACCCCTAATTATCTGGAGTCTCTCTTAAGCAATCATAATGAAGACGATACGTTGAAGTAAGGAAATTTATTTTTGAATCTTATTATAATAAGCTTTTTCTGTCAATTCTGACCATTTTGAGATTCTGTTCTGAAAATCTGAGTAACTTTTATAAACCTCTTTGGATAATGGATCATCTCCAATCATTTCTTGTATGGCTTCATCAGTATACACTCTTAATGCGTCTAAAGTTTCTTTTGAAAACTCACGAACCTCAACACCTTCTTCATTTAAAAGTTTATCTAAATAGATACCATTTTGCTTATCAAATTCAGACAACACCCAGACTTGAGCTTTCTTGGATGCCGCATCCAACACAGCTTGTAAATGTGGTGGTAATCCATCATACAAATTCTTATTAACAAAAAATTCTAATTGAGATCCTGTTTCATGCCATCCTGGAGTATAATAATATTTAGCAATTTTATGAAACCCCATCTTATAATCATGATAAGGTCCTATCCATTCTGTAGCATCAATAACACCACGCTCTAAGCTAGTGTATATCTCACTTCCTGCAACAAGAACTGCTGCGCCTCCTGCTTTTTCAATTACTTTCCCTCCTATACCTGGTAAACGCATTTTTAATCCTTTGAAATCCTCTATAGAATTGATCTCACGATTAAACCAGCCTCCCATTTGCACACCGGTATTTCCTCCCATAAAAGGGACTAAATTAAATTTTGCATAGGTTTTTTTCCATAATTCATAACCTCCTCCTACTTCTAACCAGGAAGTGATCTGTTGACTATTCATTCCAAAAGGTACTGCAGCAAAAAACTGTGCCGCTGGTGTTTTTCCTGCCCAATAATATGATGCTCCGCATCCCATCTCAATAGTTCCTTGTGACACTGCATCAAAAGCTTCTAAAGGAGGTACCAATTCTCCTCCTCCGTAGACTTTTATTTTAATTTGCCCGTTAGACAACTCATCTACCCATTCTGCATATTTCTCAGCTACTTCACCCACAACAGGAAAATTAGGGGGCCAAGTAGTAGTCATTTTCCAATAAAATACTTTATCTGGCTTGGTTACATCATAAGAAGTAGGCTTCATACTTGCAGGAGGCTCTCCTAAACAAGATAGAAATAGTAGTGTAACTGATACCACAGTAAATAATCTGGTAATATTGTTTTTATAGGCTTTTATTGAACTCATAACAACAGAAAATATTAATTAAATAATAGTGAAATAGAACACTTTTATTTCTATCCTCTTCTACAGAGAAAATGGGTTTTACTTAGACATAAAAATAATTTCAGGAAAAAATATCACTAAACTTACTATCAATAACTGAATAATAATGAATGGAATAATTCCTTTATATATCTGACTGGTTTTTACTGTATCTGGTGCAACGCCTTTAAGATAGAATAATGCAAATCCAAATGGAGGTGTCAAAAATGATGTTTGAAGATTCAACGCCATTAAAATACCTACCCAAAGCATATCCATACCAAAAGCATTAAATATTGGAGTTACCACAGGAACAATAATAAATACGATCTCAATAAAGTCAATAAAAAATCCAGCTATAAAAATCACTAACATTACCAGCAACAAGAATAGCAATGGAGTTAATTGAGATGACATAATCAATTCCTGAAGGTATCTATCTCCTCCTAAAGTTCTAAATACTAACGTAAACGTTGTAGCACCTAATAAGATAAAAAAGACCATAGAAGTTAATCGTGTAGTCTCTTGAGCTACTTCTTTTAAAATTTTAAAAGAAAACTTTTTTTGAATTACGGTTAATATTGTTGCTCCTAATGCTCCAATTGCTGAAGCTTCTGTAGGCGAAGCTATTCCAGTAAAAATAGATCCTAATACCAAAACGATTAATAGCACCGGTAAAAACAACACCTTCAATATTTTTGAGGCAAAATCAGATCCTCTAAATGCTGCTATTTCTTCTTCTGGGATACTTGGAGCATCTTCTTTATTAATAAAAGAAGTAATTAAAATATAGATAATGTATAGTCCAACCAATATTAATCCAGGAAACAAAGCTGCAGAAAACAAAGTTCCTACATCTACTGATGCAGTACCTCTCGAAGAACTATTGATCGTATCCGCTAATAATACCAGAACTATTGAAGGAGGTATAATTTGTCCCAATGTTCCTGAAGAAGCAATCACTCCAGTAGCTAGCTCAGTCTTATATCCTCTCTTGAGCATTGTTGGTAAACTAATTAACCCCATAGTCACCACTGTTGCTCCTACAATTCCTGTAGAGGCTGCTAACAAAGCTCCTACAATTACTACAGAAATAGCTAGTCCTCCTCTTACACGACCAAACATCATCGCCATTGTCTCTAATAAGCTTTGGGCGAGTCCAGATTTTTCTAACATAATCCCCATAAAAATAAATAAGGGAACTGCCATCAATACATAATTATTTACAACCCCCATAATTCTTGAAGGAAGTAGATAAAATGTAGACATCTGAAAAATTTCTGGAGCAAATATAGATACCCCAAAAGCGAATGCTACAGAGATCCCTCCCAAAGTAAATGCCACGGGATACCCTCTTAGAATCAGAATAAAGATAATTACGAATAATAGTATTGCCAGATATTCCATTAAGTATCCTTATTAAAAATAATTTGAATTGATTTCAACATATGAGATATTCCTTGAAGCAATAAAAATGTGAAACCTAAGGTTATGCAAAATTTAAGTATATAAAGTGCTGGAAGTCCTCCCGGTTGAGGAGATCCTTCTCCAATCATAAAAGATGACAGTCCATAATACCAGGAAGAAACTATGACAACATAACACCACGGGATTAATAAAAAAGCTCCGCCCATAAGATCTACCCAGGCTTTTCCTTTTTTTGAAAGTTTAGTGTAAAATACATCTACTCGTACATGCTTTCCGTATTTAAATGTATATCCCGATGCAAGCAAAAACATCATTCCAAACAGATAGATTTCTATTTCTATCATCCAAACATATGTAAACTGAAATACATAGCGAATCACTACGTCTAATCCTATTACTAATGCCAACAGAGCTGCAACCCAGCTTACCAGAGTTCCTACTTTCTCTCCAATATTATCCAAGACATTAATCAGTCGCAGCATTTAACGATTGGTTTTCTAAATTGAAGGTGAAGATAATAAAATTAGCTACATATTGAAATCAGAATTATAAATACAAATCTCCATCCAGGAATAAATAAAAAAACACATAACTGCTTTCATATATTCCTAAAACTTAAAAACATATTACAATGAGGATTAAACCGGTATAAAGTACACTTAAATACTGTAGAGGTTTAAAAAGTTTTATCTCACAAAAACTAATTCATTAGGCTTAGTGGTATGTTCTTCACTAAATCCATAACCTTCATAATTAAACCCTTTAAGATCTTCTATAGTTTCTGCTCCCGTATCAACGATATACCTTACCATCATACCTCTTGCTTTTTTAGCAAAGAAACTGATCATTTTAAGTTTATCTCCTTTCCAATCCTTGAATTGTGGAGTAATCACTGGTACTTTTAGTGCTTTTTTATCAATCGCACTGAAATATTCATTACTAGCTAAATTTATAAACAACTCATCTTCTTCCAGTTCTTCATTAAGTTTTTGAGTAAGTTGTTTTTTCCAGAATTCATACAAATTGTTTTTACGGCCAATTTTTAATTTAGTTCCCATTTCTAATCGGTAAGGCTGTATCAAATCCAAAGGTTTTAAAACTCCATACAGACCAGAAAGTATTCTAAGTTTATCTTCTACAACTTCTAACTTATCTTCAGGAATAGTATATCCATCTAAACCGATATACACATCTCCTTTGAATGCATACATTGCTGGTCTTGCATTTTCTGAAGTAAATGGAAGATTCCAATCCTGATTACGTTGCCAATTAAGTTGCGCAAGATTATCACTAATCCCCATTAAAGCTGAAAGTTTTTTAGGTGTTTTTTTCTTTAATATCACATTTAACTTTTCTGCTTCTGATAGAAAAACAGGTTCTGTATATTTTTTTGTGGGAAGTACGGTTTCAAAGTCTAATGACTTAGCTGGAGATACTACAATTTTCATCTTTTATAGCTTTTTGTTTTTCAAAAATACAAAGTATATTCATAAATAAAATGGACATTTGTATTTCTTATCTATTTAGGTATTGAGAGGTTCTATAATAGTGGTTAACTCAACATTTTATTCGTAAAAAACACTAACCTCATCCAATTTTTTACGTTCAATATTTGGGACATACACAGGGTCTTTAGGATACCCAACAGGCAATAACAAATAAGCTCTTTCATTGCTAGGTCTATCCAAAACTTTGGTCAAAAAGTTCATCGGACTTGGCGTATGAGTTAAAGTAACCAACCCCGCTTGATGGATTGCTGTGATAAGCATCCCACTAGCAATTCCTATTGATTCATTGACATAATAGTTATTATGCTTTATTTCATTTTCATATTCGTATACTCTTTTGAAAACGACAATAATCCAAGGAGCTTCTTCTATAAATGGCTTATTTGTATCAGTTCCCAAAGGCGCTAAATCTTTTCTCCATCGATCACTCATACGGTTAGAATATGTTTCTACCTCTTCTTTTTCTGCCGCAATTCTGATTTTGGATTTTAATTGGTCATTTGATATAGCACAAAATGTCCAGGGTTGTTTATGTGCTCCTGATGGAGCTGTGGATGCAGTTTTAATTATATTCTGAATTATAGTTTTTGAAACTGGTTTATCCGAAAATTCTCTAACCGAACGACGAGCATCCATCAGTTCATAAAAAGCGCCACTTTTTTGTATCATTTCTTGGCCAGTACATGAATTTTGATGATAACGAATATGTTCATACCCATTAATTATAACTTGCTCCTGTGTTTCCATATGGTTTCATTTTTAAAATAAATGCTATCCTAAAAATAGTTTTTTAATTAACGCCTCACAACATTTTAAAACAAAAAAAGCCTGTCAAAACTGACAGGCTTGTGCTTTAAAAAAGTCAAAATGTATATTATAATACTTTCACGTTTACCGCGTTCATTCCTTTTTTACCTTCTTTTAGGTCAAATTCTACTTCGTCACCTTCACGCACTTCGTCGATTAATCCTGAAATGTGTACAAAATGATCTTTGTTTGATCCTTCCTCTGTGATGAATCCAAATCCTTTGGAGTCATTAAAAAATTTTACTGTTCCTTTATTCATTGTAAATAATTAAAGGGCGAAGATACTATTATTTGTTAAGCAATCCCTATTTATTTCAGAATAAAGTTTTTAGTAACACTTATTTAATGTTTTATGTAGGTTATCATAACAATTATTCTACAGTCATTTTTTGCTTTTTTACAGAAATTTCTACTTCTTTAAGCATTTTATTAAGTGTTTTTCGATTTAACCACATCCCCTTTAATACCACACCTTCAATGGTTTTTGTGTTTTTTATATCCGAGAATGGGTTTTTCTGAAGCAATACAAGATCTGCAAATTTCCCTTCGGTAATTGTACCTCTCATTGCTATTGTGTTTAGATATCTTGCCGGATATATTGTAGATGTTTTTAGCGTTTCATAAGGAGATATCCCTGATTTATTTATCAATTCTAGTTCGTTATGCAATGAAAAACCAGGAAGAAAAAGACCATACGTATCACTACCAGACAATAAAGGTACCTTTTGTTCTGCCAGAATTCTAGTAAATTCTTTTTGCCATTCCAATTCTTTTCTTAATCGAATTAATGATTCTTCAGCAGTAAACCACGTATTGGTTCTGTAATGTATACTATCAGACATAAAATACGCAGAATACCTCTCTGGTAAATATTTAATTTCATCCTTTTTTTTCAGTATCTCAAACTTTTTATCGTCAGCATACCT
Organism: Aquimarina callyspongiae; assembly: GCF_034322225.1. NCBI lineage: Bacteria > Pseudomonadati > Bacteroidota > Flavobacteriia > Flavobacteriales > Flavobacteriaceae > Aquimarina > Aquimarina callyspongiae. The sequence continues at coordinate 310,883 of NZ_JAXLPA010000001.1, forward strand.
GCTTATCATTCCAAAAATCCCTAAAGTAGGTGACACATATATCCCGCTAGATTTGATTTGAGCAGCTGCCTTTTTAAGATATATTGTATCCGCCTTTTGTTCTGCATTGAATATATTCATAAACTCTTCTATGTGTGCGATGGATTTCATACGCAATGAATATTCTAACGGCAACTGTCGTTGCCCATGCCCAACAACCGGAATGTTATATTTATTGGTTTCTTCAAGAAGTTTTAAATATATTTCTTTGGGAAGGTTGTCTGCAATTTTCAGAAAATCATATCCTCTTTCATGATGTTTTTTCACAACATTTATTACTTCATCTGTCGTTTTTAAATCATTAGCTTTAAGATATGGACCTGTAGTTACATAATAAGGAGCCAAAATTTCGTTTTTATTAGTTTGCGCCCGAATATTTATATGATCTTGCCCTTGATATTCTGCCATATCCCTTACGGTAGTTACTCCATTTGCTATTAACATTTTGAACTCGTTTTCAGGATTATTTTCCATATGATAATGCATTTCTGACAAGCCCGGAATCAAATATTTGCCTTTAGAAGGAATAACAACACCTACTTTCTTTGGTGGTTTTATAGAAGCTGATTGAATTTTGGATATTTTTCCATCAATTATGATTACCCTTTGATTGTAGAGTATAGTATCTTTATCCATAGGAATCACATTGACATTTTCAAAAACTAAACTTTTTTGTTGACCCTGAATCAAAAAGCTACTTTTTAAGAATAAAAAACAATAGGCTACAATCGAAATATTAAATCTGAACATCTTATGCTATTTTTATTATTAATAGCAACAAACCTAGTAATAGAAAGCATCTACAAAGTTCGGTATTGTCAAGTTCTGAGAAATCAGAACCTATCGATGTAGTTTTTTGAATGCGTTAGGAGACATTCCTGTTTCTTTTTTAAAAGTGGTATAGAAAGTAGTTTTAGATTTAAACCCCGCTTCTAATCCTATCGCTAATAAACTATATTTATCAAACTCAGGATCCAATATCATACGTTTTATATCTTTTATCCTATAACGATTGATAAATTCTGAAAAATTAACATCAGTAGTCAACGCAAATTGTTTAGAGAGGTAACCACTACTAATCCCTAATCTTTTGGCAGCAATATCTCGACTTAAATCAGGATTCTGATGGATATATTCTTGTTCTATTAAAGTTATTAATTGTTGGATATAAGGATTTTCGCTTTCTGGTTCATCATTTGTTTTTTTTAGAACAGAACGTTTAAGAAGTTGTTTTATCTCGTATTGATCATTAGATAATTTAAATTGAAATAATCCTTTGTATATCAACCAATATGTAAATATGGACACCACAACCCAAAGAAATGTTACAGGCATTTTATCTCCATATAATAAACGATACCCTTCTAGAATCACTCCATAAATCTCAAGAAGAGATATAAATATCCATCCCAATTTGATCCATTTAAGGTCTAACTCCATTTTTGCATAAAAAACGTACTTATATGAATAAAACATTAATATAATTGGAAACAGCACAGAACAAGCGCTAATGATTTTATAGAAATAGTATATAATTTCTTTCTTATACATTAAATCGATGTCATACAAACCAAATATAGTATCCAGCGATATTATAATGTTAATGAAGCTAAGTGCAATAAAAGGAATATATAAAAAGTATATTTTGCTAGTTTCTACAAAAGGATGTTTTACTTTTTTTAAAAAGAAAGTGTATAGTATTACAGGATAAAGAAATTGCCATAAAAAAAGATCTAATATTGAAACAATAAATGGATTTTCTCCTAAATCCCAAAACCAATTGTTCATTCCAACTATAGAGAGAATAATCAAACCGTATCCTAAATACGCATTGTCTTTATTTTTAAAAAACCTAGAAAACAGAATAATTAGGCCTAATGTAAATCCGTGAATGATCCCGATAAGAACAAAAATTTCTATAAAAGATATTTCCATAACTAACCTATATCTTTATCAGGATTTTTTATCGAATGTACTTATCGTATACCTAAATTTTAAAAACTATTAATCATTTAATTGATTCTTTGCATAGTTTCTCCAGCGTTCTACACACTGTTCCATATCCTCAGGTATTGTAGTTTCAAAAAGCATTTTCTCTCCTGTTGTTGGATGTTCAAAACCTAACGTTCTTGCATGTAGTGCTTGTCTGGGAAGTGTTTTAAAACAATTTTCTACAAACTGTTTGTACTTAGTAAATGTAGTACCTTTTAAAATCTTTTCTCCTCCATAGCGTTCATCATTAAAAAGAGTATGCCCAATATATTTCATATGTACTCTTATCTGATGAGTTCTACCTGTTTCTAATCTACAAGAAACCAGTGTCACATATCCGAGTCGTTCAATTACTTTATAATGAGTAACTGCTGGCTTTCCTTTCTCTGCCTCTTCTCCTTCAAAAACCGTATTCTGCAACCTGTTTTTAGGGTGACGCCCAATATTTCCTTCAATAGTACCACTATCTTCTTCTACATTACCCCAAACTATAGCTACATACTCACGTTCTGATGTCTTATCAAAAAATTGCTTGGCAAGATGAGTCATCGCTTCTTCAGTTTTGGCAATCACTAATAATCCACTAGTATCTTTATCAATTCGATGCACTAATCCTGGTCGATCACTACTGTTATTAGGAAGGTTATCAAAATGATAGATTAAAGCATTAATCAAGGTACCAGAATAGTTTCCGTGTCCTGGATGCACAACCATACCAGCAGGCTTATTGACAACCAATAAAGCATCATCCTCATAAACAATGTTTAATGGAATATTTTCTGGAGTTAATAAGTTTTCATAAGGAGGGTGAGAGAATAATACTCTCACAACATCATTAGGCTTTACCTTATGGTTAGATTTTACAGCAATGTCATTTACAAAGACACTACCTGCTTTAGCAGCTTGTTGGATCTTATTACGTGTTGCATTTTCAACAAAGTTCATTAAGAACTTATCTACACGTAATGGTACTTGACCTGCTCCTGCAACAAAACGATAATGCTCATAGAGATCATCTTCATTATTATCAATATCTCCTATCCCTAAATTTTCTTCCAAAATTGATTAATTATAATTATTATCCCAAAAGTTGTTTCTAAACAAAAACTTGCTGTCTTATAAATTATTGATCAGAAGAAAGGTTGAGAGATTTACCACTTGCATCTCCCACCACTAAATCAATAGTAGAAGTCTTCATTAATTTAACTCCTGGTTTTACTCTTTTACCTTTATATCTAAGTTCTAGTACAAGATCTGACATATCAGGCTTATAGGTTATAGATCCTATTTTAAATCCAGATGCTACTAATAGAGGTTCTGCTTGTCTTCTTGTTCTTTGAACCACATCAGGTATTTCTATTTTTCTATACCCAGAAGGGTTTAGAGTAACATAGATTTTACGGTTTTCTTTTACCATAATTCCTGGAGCAGGGTTTTGCTCTATCACAGAATAACGAGGATAATCCGGATTAAAATTTGATGAATCTTCTCTGACCTTTAATCTCAAGTCCTTTTCTTCAAGTACAGCTTTAGCTTCATCAATAGATTTTTTGCTTAAGCTAGGCACTACAATACGTTGATCATGCTTAGTGGTGCTATCTAACCATTCCAACGCCACAAAGCACAGAATAGCAATCAAAGCAACTGCAATTACCAATTGTATCAGAAATATTTTACTGTAAACAAATTTAAAAAGACCTTTCAAGAAATTCATGAGTACATTTATAATTTGGACAAAGATATAAAAACGGAAAGTTTTACGGTTTTGTTATGGGAGAAATGAATATTTTTGTTTTCAAACCTTACTTAATGAAGAAAAACATTGCTATTTTAATGGGAGGATACTCCAGTGAGTTTGATATTTCTATACAAAGCGGAAATGTTGTATACAAACATCTCGATCGTGATTTATATGAACCATACCGTATTCATATTACAAAAAACGGTTGGTTTTATGTAGATGATAATGAAAACAAACATAGTATCGATAAAAATGATTTTTCATTAACTCTTGATAGCACAAAAACTATTTTTGATGCTGCTTTTAATATAGTTCATGGTACTCCAGGAGAAGATGGTTTGCTTCAAGCATATTTTGATTTGATTGAGATTCCGCAAACTGCTTGTGATTTCTACCAAGCTGCACTTACATTTAACAAAAGAGATTGTATAAGTGCATTAAAACCATATGGAATTCCTACAGCTAAAAACTATTTTTTAAACCTAGGCGATCCTATTGATTCCAAAACAATTATAGATACAGTTGGTTTACCATGTTTTGTAAAAGCTAATAAAGCAGGAAGTAGTTATGGAGTTTCTAAAGTTAAGAAAGAAGATGAACTGATTCCTGCTATCAATTTAGCTTATCAAGAAGATGATGAAATTATTATTGAATCTTTTTTAAGTGGTACCGAGGTTTCTATTGGAGTAATTACATACAAAGGAGAAGATATTGTTTTACCAATCACAGAAATTGTATCAGAAAATGAGTTCTTTGATTATGAAGCTAAGTACCTAGGAAAATCACAAGAAATTACCCCTGCTCGATTAACCAAAGAAGAAGAAAAAAAGGTATCTGATCTCGCTCTAAAAATATATCAAATACTTAAAATGAGAGGGTTTTCACGAAGTGAATACATTTTTCATAACGGAGAACCATATTTTGTAGAAATGAACACCAATCCAGGTTTTAGTGAAGCAAGTATTTTACCCCAACAAGCATTAGCTGCTGGGATTAGTATTAAAGAATTATTAACCAATACAATTGAGGAAGCTATAAAAGCAAAAAAATAAAAATTAATAATCGTTTTGATTACTTATAACTTCTATATCTAGAGTTTTTACGTTTAATTAGTTATTGGTAATTTCGTTTAACTTTGTATACTCACTAATCATTACTTATATATGAGAAGAGCAGTTTTTCCCGGATCATTTGACCCCATTACTTTAGGACATTATGATATTATTGAGAGAGGACTCACCCTTTTTGATGAAATTATTCTAGCTATTGGTGTTAATGCCGAAAAAAAATACATGTTCTCTCTTGAAGAACGCAAGAACTTTATAGAAGAAGCTTTTAAAGATGAACCAAAGATCAAAGTGATGACATATAAAGGACTTACAGTAGATTTTTGCAAACAACAAAATTCAGAATTTATACTTAGAGGGTTAAGAAACCCTGGTGATTTTGAGTTTGAGAAAGCTATTGCACATACTAATCGTAAAATGGCAGAGATCGAAACTGTATTTCTCTTAACTTCTTCTGGCAAAAGTTACATATCCTCTTCTATTGTACGTGATGTAATTCGTAATGGCGGAGATGTATCAGAATTGGTTCCGGATACTGTGATCATAAAATAATCATATGAAACGTAAAATTGGAGCTCTAACGCTAGTAGTTAAAGATTATGATGATGCTATTCAATTTTATGTTGAAAAACTCAACTTTAGTCTTATACAAGATATTCAACTAGATGATGCAAAACGTTGGGTACTCATTGCTCCGTCAAATCATAACGAAACCAATATTCTTCTTGCCAAGGCAGCTTCTACAGAACAACAAAAAGCTATAGGTAATCAAACTGGTGGTAGAGTTTTCTTATTCTTACATACCAACGATTTTTGGAATGATTACAATCAAATGAAATCCAAAGGTGTTTCTTTTTTAGAAGAACCTAGAGTAGAACCTTATGGCACTGTAGTTGTTTTTGAAGATCTTTACGGAAACAAGTGGGATTTAATAGAACAAAAATAATTCATCTGGATTAAACCTTTTTGAAAGATCATAGTCTAATCAATAAACGCTATGATCATGACTGCCTTATCTAACAAACAGATACAACATCTTTATTGGAGAACTGGTTTTGGAATAAATAGCAAAGAATTAATAGCTACCCAAACCCTTTCTAGAGAACAAATTGTAGGCAGATTAATTAAGCAAAGTAAGAACATATCTCCGTTGTCTATTGATCTCGAAATTTTAAACAAAAATCCAAAAGACCTATCCAGAGAAGAACGCCAACAATTAAGACAGCTACGTAACAAAAAAATGTCTGAATTAAATATTAAGTGGCTACAACAACTTACACAAACAGAACAAGTACTTCGTGAAAAAATGACCTTGTTTTTCCATAATCATTTTGCCGTAAGGTTAAGAGTTCCTCGAGCAAGCCTACATCTTAACAACGTTATTAGAAAACATGCTTTAGGTTATTTTGGTGAAATGTTAATGGAAGTTTCTAAATCACCAGCAATGCTGATTTTTCTAAATAATCGACAAAACCGAAAAAACAGTCCAAACGAAAATTTTGCACGAGAAGTAATGGAGCTTTTTACATTAGGCCGAGATAACGGATATACTGAAACCGACATCAAAGAAGCAGCAAGAGCCTTTACCGGTTGGAGTTTTAAAAAAGATGGTTCTTTTGTTTTTAGAAAAAATCATCACGACTACGGAGTTAAAACTGTTCTAGGAAAAACAGGGAATTTTATCGGAGAAGATATTATCAAAATACTTCTAAAAGAAAAACAAACTGCAAAATACATTACGCAGAAGATCTACCAATATTTTGTAAACGAAGAGTTAAACAAAAAAAACATTAACGAATTAACAAATGTTTTTTACGATTCTAATTACAATCTTGAAGTTTTAATGCAAAAAATACTAACCAGTGATTGGTTTTATGACAATAAAAACATTGGTAACAAAATCAAATCTCCAGTAGAGCTTATTGTAGGGTTAAGCAAAGCTTTTGATGTACGATATGAAGACCCAAAAGTACTACTCTACCTTCAGCGTAAATTAAATCAAATGCTATTTTTCCCTCCTAATGTAGCTGGTTGGCCAGGTGGTAGAACCTGGATTGACAACTCTACTTTGATGCTTCGGTTAAAATTGGCTTCTGTAACCCTAAATCAAGGAGTAATAGAGTGGCATGATCAAAATGATATTCCGCAAGCAACCATGATGCGAAGGCAATTGTATAAAAAAATGAAATCTGAGATTGGTCGAAAAATAAAAGCTCAAGCTAATTGGGATACATTTCTAAAAAATCTGGAACCAAAAAGCAAGACAGCAATTACTGATTTTATTATACAACCTGAACTATCCACAACAGCTCAAAGAGTAGTATCCGGATTAAACGCTGAGGATACCAAAAATTTTATTATCGAATTGTTGAGTTTACCCGAATATCAACTTTGCTAAAAACTATAGAACTATGAAACGGAGGGATTTTTTAAAACAATCAGTTTTTGCATCAGGTATGGCACTTATACCTTCTTTCTTAAAAGGAATGGAATTCTTATCTCCAGATCAGTTATCGGGGTATAAAAACGTAATTATCATTCAACTATCTGGAGGAAATGACGGACTCAATACCATCATTCCTATAAGTAATGATATTTACCATAGTCTACGACCATCAATAGCAAAAAAATCAGGCCAAACATTAAAAATAACTGAAGACCTGGCATTTAACAATAACCTGAAAGAGATTGCAGCATTATATAATCAAGGAGAAGTATCCATCATTAATAATGTAGGATACCCCAATCCTAATAGATCTCATTTCAGAAGTACGGATATATGGCAAACGGCAAGTGATACTAATCAGTATTTACATACGGGTTGGGTAGGCAGATATCTCGATGCCAATTGCCATCATCCGTACCAAGCAATTGAAGTAGACAACTCATTATCATTAGCAATGAAAGGTCGTACTATGAATGGCATAGCTGTTTCTGATCCCAATCAGTTATACCGAACAACTAGAGAACCATTCTTTAACAACATTATTACCAATACCCAAAAAGAAATGTTAGATGAAGAAAATCAAGGATATTTGTATAAAACCATGTTAGAAACATATTCTTCTGCTTCATACATTTATGAAACATCAAAAATTTATAAAACCTCCACTACATACCCTCAAACACCATTTGCGAAAAATCTAAAAATTATAGCAGATTTCATTGTATCAGGATTAAAAACAAAAGTGTTTTATAGTTCACTTGGTGGATTTGACAGTCATGTTAATCAGTTAAATACTCAAGACAGGTTATTAAACATCTATTCTGAAGCGATTGGAGCTTTAGTTCTGGATCTAAAGAAAAACGATAGATTTAATGATACTTTGATTCTTACTTTTTCTGAGTTTGGGAGAAGAGTTAAACAAAACGGAAGTCGAGGAACAGATCATGGTGCTGCCAATAATGTTTTAGCCATTAGTGGCGCCTTAAAAAAAGCTGGGGTTTATAATGAACTACCAAACTTATCAGATCTTGATAATAATGGTGATATAAAATATAGTGTAGATTTTAGAAGTGTGTATGCCACCATTCTAAACAATTGGTTAAATGTTGATGATCAGGCAATATTGAACACTAATTTCAAAAATCTAGGGTTCATTTAATTTAGTTTTATCGATAGATAAGTTGTTTATTTTATTATCCTTTACAACTAAACTACAAGCCAATTTACACATAGACCTTAATCTCTTTGATTAAAAATCTATTTGAAATTTTCAAGAAAGCCGGAGTTATAAGCTATTAAAATAGAAAAGGAAATCTATACCATGTATTTCATCGTATTTTTAACAAACATTACAAATATCTAAAACAAATTCCCTTTCATTGAATATTTCACAAAAACTGATGGAAAACACCTTATTATTAATACAAAAACTTCTATTTAAGACTCAATTTCAGTCATTTACACATCGCCAAATTACGGTTAAACCATAAAATTTGTGTATTTCATCGAGACAAAAAACCTCTTTATCTAAAAGTTTTGAAAACATTTTCTTACACAATCTTTTCAAAGTAAATTTGTTTCAAATAAGTTAATTACTTCATAAAGCCCCGAACTATGAAAACTATCTTTTTTACTTTAATTGTTTTATTTTCTTTTTCTAATATTAATGGTCAAGAACTTGCTAGCCAAAACTCTGAAACTAATACTATAAATATAGAAGCTTCAAAAACTGATTTTTTTCAAGCGCTTATAGAAAAGAATAATTTTGACATTAAAATAAAAAATAACAGAAAAGGGGTTTCTGTAAATACAAAAGGAGATTTTTACAACTTATTATTAGAAAAAAATGGTTTTCAGTCTAAACCAGTTATTACTACAAAATTAACAGATAATAACGATGTTAAGAAAGCTACCACAAAAGAAGCTGCTATTCTAGTCACTTTATTGCCTTAAAAGTGCAATTATTAATTGCTCGTGACACTCGTTAATCCTCATTATTTCTCTTTAAGTTAGAAGTTTGAATTCCTACTGACATACCTTTGTCATCATCGGCATCTATTTTTGTTTTAACATTTACCTAAAACAAAAAAAATGACAAACAAAAAATTTGAATCTTTTCCAGTTATTGGCATTTCTGTACGTACCAATAATCACAACCAGAATACATCAAAAGATATTGAGCAATTATGGGCTACTTTTATGAATGAAGGTATTATCAATAAAATCCCTCATAAATTAGACAATACCATATATGCCATTTATACTGATTATGAAAGTGATTATACTCAAGATTACACTTTAATCATAGGATGCAAGGTAGAGCATCTGGATACTATTCCAGAAGGAATGACCAGTACCACTGTACAAAAAGGTAATTATTCTCAATTTACGGCCAAAGGAGATGTTACAAAAGGTGCTATTTATGAAGAGTGGTTAAAAATCTGGCAAAGCGACTTAAACAGATCTTATACTACAGATTTTGAGGTTTATGGTATGAAAGCTCAAAATCCTCAGAATGCCGAAGTTGATATTTTTATAGCTCTTGAGTAAAATAAGTCAACAAAAACCTGATCGATTGCAAATATTAGGTCAGATTTTATTTTTATAATAAAGATGATATCATCGTTAAATAGGTTACGGTTGTTCATAATTTCGGGATTTAAAAGTTTATATTACCTTAATGTTTCTTCCAAAACATCAATGGCTTATGTTGATACTATTTTTGCAATAACAAATCATAAAATTCCAGAGCAAAATCACAAAATCTCTATAAAAAATTAAGATTCTTTTTCCTCTCACAACACACTCTTTATAGATTTAAAATTCAGACAACTAAGATTAGTAAGTAAATAATTTAAGGCAAAACCAGAAATTAATTTTTTTTGTGTATTTTTGGCGAAAATTCCCCAAAAAACTTAAAATAAAAAAAGTATTACAGGGTTAAAAAAACAGTATATAATTATTAAGAAAAGAGTTTAATCGATTTTAATGTCTAAGGTTTTTTAAACAAGTTATACCCCCATAAATATGTTTAACAACCCCATTATCCCAGTAAAAGATCTTATAATCATATTTAACTCCTGATTTATCGAATTAACATTTTTCGTAATCAAAAAAAGGATGCTTTACAGCATCCTTTTTCTATATAATAATTTTAAATATTGTTTTATTTTAAAGCTTTAGCCATTACATGATATCTTGGATCATCAATATCATGTTCAATAACACTTGCAAGTCTTGGTGAAGCTTTAATCATTAATACCTGGCACTCTTCGCTTAGGTGTTTTACTTTTACTTTTTTTCCAGCTTCTTCGTATTTCCCTACCAAATTAAAGATTGCTTCTAAGGCCGAGTGGTCACTTACACGAGATTCGATAAAATCAATTTCCACTCGCTCCGGATCATTAGCTATATCAAATTTATTATTAAATGCTTGTATACTTCCGAAGAAAAGAGGCCCCCATATTTCATATACTTTAGTTCCATCTTCACGAATATGTTTTCTTGCTCGAATACGTTTTGCATTCTCCCAAGCGAATACTAATGCCGACATGATTACCCCTGCAATCACAGCTACAGCAAGATCAAAAAATACAGTAAGCGAAGAAACCGCTATTAATACAATAGCATCTGGCAATGGTATTTTATTAAGTATTCTAAAACTCGACCAGGCAAAAGTACCGATCACTACCATAAACATTACTCCAACCAAGGCTGCAATAGGAACTTGCTCTATCAATCCAGAAGCAAATAGTATAAATAATAATAGGGTAACAGCAGCAACTATTCCTGATAATCGAGTACGACCACCTCCTTTAATATTAATAATAGATTGACCAATCATAGCACAACCACCCATTCCTCCAAAAAGCCCGGTCACAATATTAGCGCCTCCTTGAGCTAAACATTCTCTATTAGAGTTTCCTCTGGTCTCTGTTAATTCATCAATAAGATTAAGTGTCATTAATGATTCTATCAACCCTATAGCTGCCAGAATAATTGCATATGGCCCTATGAATCTAAATGTTTCCCAAGTCATTGGTATTTTATTAAAAATATCAAACTGAAATTGTGGCAAACTTCCTTTAAGACCTTCTCCTCCTCCGTCTCTAATAAAACTACCTACAGTAGCTACATCTAGTTTTCCTAAAATTACAATAGCAGAAACTACAATGATCCCTATTAATGCTTCTGGAAATTTAGAAGTTGCTTTGATCTTTGGGAGTCCCCACATTATCAACATCGTTAGCAATACCAACCCTAGCATTAACAATAAATTGTTTGTAGGTATCCATTTCTTGGCCTTACCTTTTTTCTTAATACTAAAAACCGTATTGTCTTCATAATTAAACACAACTTCTTTTGTGCTTAAATCAAACACCTGTCCATCATGAATAAGATATTTCCCTTCTTTGGATTGGATATCTTCAATTCGGTTGCTATCAAAGGTAAATACAGCTTGATTTGTTACTAAGTCATATACGCTATTATCTCTAACCTCATACTTCTTTTCGACCGATTCTGTTACATATTTATCATTCCCAAAAAGGTCTTTATCTCCTTCTTTAAACATTCCTAATTGTGAAAGAAAAATCACAATTGCCAGACCATTTACAAATCCCATCATTACAGGATGTGGTATCAATCTCACGAATTTACCAAGTTTAAATACTCCGGCAAGCATCTGGATAATACCCATCAAGATTACGGTTGCAAATAAATAATATAATCCTAATTCTTCTCCCGGTGCTCCCATTGCATTACCTTCTGCTACTAAACTTACCATTACAACAGCTAATGCTCCAGTCGCTCCAGAGATCATACCAGGACGTCCTCCAAAAATTGAAGTTATGAAACCAATCATAAAAGCAGCATACAACCCAACTAAAGGGTCTACTCCTGCTACAAATGCAAATGCAACAGCCTCAGGAACCAAAGCCAATGCTACAGTTAACCCAGATAAAATATCATTTTTGGCATTTGCCACTCTTTTTCTTACAAACTCAGTCATAATCAGCGTATTTTGAGGCTGCAAAAATACAGTTATTTTATGGCCTGACAAGCAAAATATTATTCTATTCTTTTTTCAAAAGTTAACTAAAACCTTATAGCAGGTTTTAAATCTTGAAATCTCATTATATTTAACCTCTCAAACAAATCAACCATGCAAAAAACTCTACTTCTCGTTAGCTTTCTTTTTCTAATATCCTGTAACACATCAAAAAAACAAACATCAGAAAACATAGATTTTACCACTACTTTTGAAAAAAGCAATGGAACAGAAACTCCAACCTATCCAGAAGTAATTGACTATTATCATAATCTGGCAAATACCTATCCTCAAATTGATATTAGAGAAATAGGTATGACAGATAGTGGCAACCCTTTACACCTAGTCACACTAAACCCTGATCAAGTTTTTGATTTTGAAAAGATTAAAAAGACAAAACGTATACTTCTTATCAATAATGGTATTCATCCGGGAGAAAGTGATGGTATTGATGCTACCATGTTACTCTTTAGAGATATTGTTCAAGGTACAATTAAAGCTCCAGAAAACACTGTTTTAGCAGCTATACCTGTATATAATATTGGAGGCGCATTAAATCGAAATTCTACTACCAGAACAAATCAAAACGGACCAAAAGCCTATGGTTTTAGAGGAAATGCCCGTAACTATGATCTTAACCGCGACTTTATCAAAAACGATACTAAGAATGCTCAAGCTTTTGCTACTATTTTTCATCTTGTACAACCCGATGTATTTATCGATAATCACGTAAGTAATGGAGCTGATTATCAATATACTTTAACTCATTTATTTACTCAACATAACAAACTTGGCAATAAACTGGGTAACTACTTACATACTGAAATGCATCCTCAATTAGAAACCTCTTTAAAAGAAAAAAACTGGGATATTACACCCTATGTAAATGTTTGGGGAACAACTCCAGATAAGGGATGGGGGCAGTTTATGGATTCTCCCAGATATTCTACAGGATATACTACATTATGGAATACTCTTGGAATGATGGTCGAAACGCATATGCTAAAACCTTATAAACCCAGAGTTGAAGGAACTTATGAATTAATGCGATCTATGATTGATATTACTGAAAAAGATGGTGATAAAATCAGGGCGCTACGTGAAAACGCATTTATAGATTTCCCAAAACAAAATACATATCCTGTACAATGGAAAACAGATACCTCCCAAGTAACTAAATTTCAATTTAAAGGGTATGAAGGTGAATTTATAGATAGCGAAATTACTGGAGTAAAGCGGTTAAAATACGATCAAAATAAACCGTATACCAGAGAGGTTTCTTATAAAAACTATTTCATTCCTACTACAGAAATTGTAATTCCAGAAGCATATGTAATCCCTCAAGGATGGTGGAGTATCCTCGATCCACTACAATTGAATCAAATAGAATTTCAGGTTTTAAAAAAGGATACAACTATTGCGGTTGAAGCATATCACATCAAAGATTATAAAAGCCGTAAGTCTCCTTTTGAAGGGCATTATTTGCATTATGGAACATCTGTAAATAAAAATAATGAGCATTTATCTTTTAAAAAAGGAGATATTCTCATCCCCACAAATCAAAAAGGTTTTAGGTATCTAATAGAAACCTTAGAACCAGAAGCTCCCGATTCTTTCTTTAACTGGAACTTTTTTGATACTATACTACAACAAAAAGAAGGATTCTCTCCATACGTATGGGAAGATAAAGCTTTAGAGTTATTACAAAATAACAATGAGTTAAAACTTAGGTTTGAGGAAAAGAAAAAAGATACAGCTTTTTCTAAAAACTGGTATGCACAGCTTGATTGGCTTCATAAGCAATCTGATAATTATGAAAAGGCACATCTAAGATACCCAGTATATCGAATTCTGAAATAAACCATCACAAGCTGTCCTTTTGGCCAAATTTATTGGCCAAAAGTTCCCATAATTCAGGATATCCATGGTCATATCCCAGTGCCCATACGCCTACTCCAGCTATTTTTTTATTCTTAATCCAATCGTATTTATAGGATAAGGAAAGACTATCATCAAACCATAATTGTCTTATCTCTTTATTTTGATTGTCGATCAAATAACTACTATAACTAGCAGTATCATAATGTACTTTATATTTTTTTGTACTGATCTGCTCCTTTATAGTATTATATAAATTGTGATCAATAAACTTTTTGACTTTTCCAGGTACATTATTATTTTGAGTCTGCCATTTGGCTCCATAATAAGGAAAACCAACAATCAATTTTTTTTTAGTAACACCTTTATTTATATAATAATCCACCGAAGCTTCGACACTTTTTGAGCCCCATTTCTCACTACTTATCAATGGAGATACTGGCCCAGCATGTTTACTAAATCCTCCATAATAATCATATCCCATCAATGTATAAAAATCAATATATGGATCTATTAATTTTATATCAAAAATCTTATGATAATCCACAGCATACAATGCAATGGATATCATATAATCAGAGTTCTGGGTTTTTAACTCTTTGGATAATTCGATTACAAAATCATTAAATACTTTTCTTGTTTTAGAAGAAACCCCTTCAAAATCAATGTTAACGCCATCTGCTTCTCTATACTTAATTAAAGAACTTAAACTATCTATTAATGTTTTTCGAGCCTTGGGATTATTTAGCAAAACTTCATTGTCTTTTGCTCCAAAATTAGATACACTAAGAAATACTTTGCAATTATTTACTTTGGCACTATCGACTAGGGCTGTAGTTTTCCACTGATGAATATCTTTATAACTCCCCGTTTGAGGATTGACTATATATGAAAAATAAGAAACTCCCCATAACAATGAAAAATTATAACTTTTATACGCAGAACCTTTTGAATATAAATGCCATCCAAAAGTTTTAAAATCATTATGAACTCTATACTTAGATGCAGATTTAGAATTTAGGATTATTTTATTTAAACTATCCCATTGTTTTTCACTAGTAAAATTCTTGTTAGAAAATTGTTGATGATGTAAAAATCCAGGCCCTATATAATTAGAAATCGAATCCTCAGTATCAATCTCTGTTTTACTTATATTTTTTTTCTTGTTGGTACAGGAATATATTGTGATAATTAAAAAAGAAATCACGAGCAATTTAATCCTCATAGTTATTAGGTTTTAAAAGAGTATTAACAAGTCTTAGAAATTCTTGTCTTGGCTAAATCATTATAAACTATGCCAGATAATCTAGAGAAAACAATTGTCGGATATTAGCATAGGAATCTTGCAAGGCTTTTTTAGCTTTCCTTTTACCTTTCCATTTCACCTTCATTATACCTTCTTCTTTTTGAGGAACTAATTTTCCATTAAAATCTGTTTTCATCTCGAACCAGTATGTCACTTTTAATCTAAACTCGCCACTTCTTTTAAAAACATGAAAAGATTTATATAAAAACTTTGTTATCTCCAGCCCGTTTACACCTGTTTCTTCTTCTACTTCGCGCAAAGCTGCTGTTTCCATATCCTCTTTTTTTTCTGCTTTTCCTTTTGGCAGATCCCACTTCCCATTGCGATGAATAAATAAAATTTCTTTATTAGCATTGTACACTTTGCCACCTCCAGCTAATACCACAGGAAGTTTAGTATATAAATGCTCCATCAGTTTATCTTCGTTTTTATGATAGAAATGATATTTAGCTTCTTCTCCTGAAGTTTCTTTACTAAGGATATCTCTAATAATTTCAGGAAAATCGACCTCTTTAACAGGTAAAGTTTTATAACCATTGATGGTCTTTTTTGTAGAAAGAATAATAGGCGTATTATTCACAAAAACTTTATACATTTGCAACTATGATTTTTGACAAAAATACGGCAAAAAAAACCGCTGAATTATTATTGCAAATTAACGCAATTAAATTACAACCACAAGAACCTTTTACTTGGGCTTCTGGCTGGAAATCTCCAATCTATTGTGATAATCGCATCACCCTTTCTTATCCGGTGATACGAAATTACTTACGAGAAAACCTTGCCAACTTCATTGTAGAAAAATACGGAAAACCTGATGTCATCGCAGGTGTTGCTACTGGAGCAATTGGAATAGGAATGCTTGTTGCTGAACAATTAAACCTTCCTTTTATCTATGTTCGTCCAGAGGCAAAAAAACACGGTAGAAAAAACCAGATTGAAGGGATTGTACCTGCTGGTAAAAATGTTGTGGTAGTAGAAGATTTAATCAGTACTGGAAAAAGTAGTTTAAATGCGGTAAAAGCTTTAAAAGAAGCCAATGCAAATGTAAAAGGAATGGTAGCTATCTTTAATTATGGTTTTGATATTGCTTCAAAAAACTTTGAAGAAGCGGCATTATCTTTGCATACTCTAAGTAATTACGAAAACCTTCTGGAACAAGCTTTGGACACAAGCTATATCACAGAAGATCAACAAGAAACACTACAAAGCTGGAGAATTAATCCCGCTGAGTGGAATCAATAATTTTTAAAACTGCTATGAATTTAGAAAGCCCTACAGTTACCGTAGAAAAAACGCCTGAAGAAGTATTTCAATTTTTAACTAAAGTTGAAAATTTTGAAGAATTAATGCCTGAAAGCAAACAAAATTTTGAAAAAATAAACGACTCACGGTTTCTTTTTCAATTAAAAGGAATGCCAGAAATTGTTTTGGAACAAAAGGATAGTACTGCTAATAGTCAAGTGGTATTAGGTGCTGCTAGTGATAAATTACCATTTACATTAATTGCAGATATTGTTGATTTAGGTGATGGAAAAAGTACAACAAAACTTACTTTTGACGGAAAATTTAATGCAATGATGGCAATGATGATTAAAAATCCTATTCAGAATTTCATCAATACTTTAAGTGAAAATATTTCAAAAATATAACTAGTACAATAGTTTTATTTCTTTAAGATCAAAATCTTGGATGATTTCATCCTCTAAAAGGATCTGCAACTTTCCTTCGATCGTTACAGCTTGAATAATTCCAACAAAAGAATCACCCTTTACATCTATAAATGTAGAGGGTTTATTTTTTCTAAAAAGAAGTCCTTCATACTCTTTTTTTAGATTCTCAAAATTCGACATTTGTAATCGTTCAAATCTAATTTTTAAATTTTCTAAGATAAGATGTAATACCTCTTCAATATTAAAACTCTTACCTAGAATCTGTTTTAATGACCCAGCTTGTGGGAGATTATCAAAATGTAATTGGTTAATATTAATTCCTGCTCCTATTATTATACCAGTCAATCTGCCATTTTTAACCACATTTTCAATCAAGATACCACATATCTTTAATTTATCTGACAGAATGTCGTTAGGCCATTTTATAGATAATTTTGGTACTAACAAACTTTGCAATGCATCATAAATAGCTAAAGAAGTAGTCATAGAAATATAGAATTGATCAGATAACTTAACACCATCAACAGGCATAAACACACTACAAGTCAGGTTTTCTCCTGGATTACTTTGCCAGACCGTACCCATTTGCCCTTTTCCAGCTAATTGCTCTTGGGCTGTTACACAAACTGGTTCTAAAAGGTTTTTTTGACGATGAAGTTCTCTCAGAAAAATATTTGTAGAGTCAATGGCATCAACTTTGATTATATGCATGTAATTCAAGGTGTAAAAGTTTCACAAATGTCCTTTAATACGGACATTAAAAAGATAAAAAGTAATAACTTTACACAAATTAAAAAAATGCATGACTAAAAAAGAAATTAGTGCTGATCAATTAATAACTCAAATTATTAGAGGTATTGAAGAAGTAAAAGGTAATGACATCAATATATTGGATTTACGAGAAATCGAAAACACTGTATGTAGTTACTTTGTTATTTGTAATGGAACTTCTAATACTCAGGTAAATGCAATCGTAAATTCCATCCAGAAAACAGTAAGCAAAGAACTTAAGGATAAACCATGGCATGTTGAAGGTAGCGAAAATGCAGAGTGGGTATTAATAGATTATGTAAACGTAGTGGTTCATGTTTTCCAAAAACACATACGAGAATTCTATGATATAGAAGGTTTGTGGGGAGATGCAAAAACTACGATTATTCAAACAAATTATTAAGTTTAAGACAATCGCTAAATGGCTAAAGACAATAAAAAAATAGAACCAAATAAAAAACCAAAATTTAATGCATATTGGATTTATGCGATTATTATTGTTGGTTTTCTAGTATTGAACTTCATGGGAGGAAGCGGATGGGGCTCAGCTCCAAAAACAACTCCTTCTGATTTTCAAAGCTTTTTAAGTAATGGTGAAGTAGATAAAGTAGTAATACTAAACAAACGAGAAGCCAAAGTCTTTTTAACTGCCGAAGCTAAAAGTCTTGAAAAACACCAGAAAAAGAAAGGTAAATCAATATTACCAGCAGGACCTAATGAACCTGATTATCAATTTGAGTTTGGAGATTTACAAAATTTTGAAAATCAAATCGCCAAGGTTAAAGAAGATAATGGCTTAGGAACCCAAGTAATTTATGACACTGAAAGTAATGTATGGGGTGAAATCTTTATCACTCTATTACCATTTGCATTGATTATCGGGGTATGGATATTTATTATGCGACGTATGAGTGGTGGTGCCGGAGGCGGTGCCGGAGGACAAATATTTAACATAGGTAAATCCAAAGCAAAACTATTTGATCAAAATACAGAAGTAAAAGTATCTTTTGAAAATGTAGCAGGACTTGAAGGAGCAAAAGAAGAAGTTCAAGAGATTGTAGACTTCTTAAAAAATCCAGAAAAATATACTTCTCTTGGTGGTAAAATACCTAAGGGAGCATTATTAGTAGGACCTCCAGGTACTGGTAAGACATTACTAGCAAAAGCTGTTGCTGGTGAAGCTAAAGTGCCTTTTTTCTCACTATCAGGATCTGATTTTGTTGAAATGTTTGTAGGTGTTGGAGCTTCTAGAGTTCGTGACCTATTCAAACAAGCCAAAGAAAAATCTCCTGCAATCATATTTATTGATGAGATTGATGCTATTGGTAGAGCAAGAGGTAAAAGCAATTTCTCAGGATCTAATGATGAAAGAGAAAATACTTTAAATCAACTTTTAACAGAAATGGATGGTTTTGGCACTAATACAAATGTAATTGTCATTGCTGCAACCAACAGAGCTGATGTGTTAGATAAAGCATTAATGAGAGCAGGGCGTTTTGATCGTCAGATTTATGTAGATCTACCAGATATCAGAGAACGTAAAGAAATTTTTGATGTTCATTTAAAACCTCTTAAAAAGGTTGAAAACGAACTTGATACAGATTTTATGGCAAAACAAACTCCTGGATTCTCAGGAGCTGATATTGCTAATGTATGTAATGAAGCCGCTTTAATAGCTGCCAGAAAAGGAAATAAAGCAGTTGGTAAACAAGATTTTCTAGATGCTGTCGACAGGATTGTTGGTGGATTAGAGAAAAAGAATAAAATCATTACTCCAGATGAAAAACGTGCAATTGCATTTCACGAAGCTGGACACGCAACGGTTAGCTGGATGCTGGAACATGCAGCTCCTTTGGTTAAAGTAACCATTGTTCCTAGAGGACAATCTTTAGGTGCTGCCTGGTATTTACCAGAAGAAAGACTAATTGTTAGACCTAATCAGATGCTTGATGAAATGTGTGCTGCTCTTGGTGGGCGTGCTGCAGAAAAAGTAATATTTAATGAAATATCTACAGGAGCACTTAGTGACCTGGAAAAAGTTACTAAACAAGCTAGAGCTATGGTAACCGTATATGGATTAAATGATAAAGTTGGTAATCTAACATATTATGATTCTTCTGGACAAAGTGAATACAATTTCACCAAACCATACAGTGAGCAAACCAGCGAATTAATCGACAAAGAAATTTCTAATATTATTGAAACCCAATATAAACGTGCTATTGATCTTTTAGAGAAGCATAAAGACAAGCTTACTCAGCTTGCAGAGGTTTTGTTAGAAAAAGAAGTTATTTTTAAGGACAATCTCGAGATAATATTTGGAGAAAGACCTTTTGGTAAACCCGAAGAAACTATAGTTGAGCCATCATAAACGCTCAATAAATTTTACTAGTAAAATGAAAAATCTTAGCCTAAGAGAAAATTAGGTTAAGATTTTTTTTATCTTTGGTAGTAATGTAAAATTGTAACCTGGATCCAAATCTATAAAATGAGTCTATTTAGAAGATTATTTTCCTCAAAATCTAAATCAGACCAAAAGAGTAAGGAACGTCACGTAGAAGATCGCAGTAAGTACATGCCAGAAATTAATCTCCCGATAGACGAAAGTTTCATGATTAATTTCAAAAGAAATGGTGGTAAATTTTTGTACTGTGATAATGATGCCGAAGTTCAAGACTCTTTTGACAAAATACTATTAGAAAATGATTGGTATGAAAAAGATGTGTGTTGTTTTGAAATAGGCTTAGAACATAAATTCTCAGGCTATAATCTCAATTTTACAAAAAAAACTCCTGCATCATTCTTTTTTGCTACTTGTGAATATTTGATAGCGGATAGCGGATCCATTCTTATCTCTTCAAACCAACTAAGAGAAAAAAAATTAACCGAATTACCAGATAGTTTTATAATATTAGCTGCTACCAGTCAACTGGTTAAAAGTATTGGAGAAGGTTTAAAAGGAATTAAGGAAAAAAACAAAAACTCAATCCCTTCAAATATTACCACAATTAAAAACTTCGAACCGCAAAAAGAAAAAGACTTCTTAAGCTATGGAAGTAGCTCAAAAAATCTATATTTGCTGCTGCTGGAAGATTTATAATATGAAGGAACTGCTCACACGGTCATTGTCGGGTTTTTTGTACGTCTCGATACTACTAATTTCTATATTTATTTCTAAATACACTTTTATCGGAGTATTTCTTGTTTTTGGGCTATTATGCATTTATGAGTTTCAAAAACTAATTCATTTAAAGAACAAACGTTTATATCTAATTTTTGTTCTATTTCTGGCAGGTCTTCATTATTTTGAAAATCAATTATACGTAACACTGCCAATATTAATTCTAACTATTATTACCGAATTATTTTTAGTTAAAGATCTAGTGACCATTCGCATTATACCAATGTTTGAAAAAAGAAAATATTTAACCAGCATTTTCTATCTGATCACATCTATCGTTTTTCTCACCTTAATACCCAATTATAATGGCACCTATCAACCTATTATTGTAGCAGGAGCCCTTTTAATGATATGGACTAACGATACTTTTGCTTATCTGGTAGGAAAGAATTTTGGAAAACATAAATTATTAGAACGCATCTCTCCAAAAAAGACAATCGAAGGTTTTATAGGAGGGTTTCTTTTTACTTTATTAGCCGGATACTTAATTTCTATTTTTACAGATACATTATCTACAACCATTTGGTTGATTATAAGCTTTATTATGAGTATTTTTGGTACTCTAGGAGATTTGATACAATCAAAATTTAAAAGACAAGCCGGAGTTAAAGATAGTGGCTCCATAATGCCTGGACATGGTGGAATTTTTGATCGACTAGACAGTATAATTTTTGCCAGTCCGTTTTTATATGCATTTTTACAAATTTTAAAGTATGTTCCATAAAGAAGGATATAAAATCATATCAATTGCAATTGTAATTTTTCTAGGTGTTAATGTAGCCTCATATGTTGCTATTCAACCAGAAGAATGGATTGCTTCCATATTTTTGATCACATTAGTGTTTCTTATCTTAATCTTACAGTTTTTTAGAAATCCTGAAAGAAAAACCAAAATCGATGATCATACAGTTGTAGCTCCAGTAGACGGTAAAGTTGTTGTTATCGAAGAAGTTTTTGAAAAAGAATATTTCAATGAAAAAAGGCTTCAAGTTTCTATATTTATGTCTCCTATCAATGTTCATGTAACGAGACATCCTATAAATGGAGAAGTATTATTTAGCAAATATCATCCTGGAAAATATCTTGTTGCCTGGCATCCTAAGGCCTCTGAAGAAAATGAAAGAACCACGGTAGTAGTTAAAAACAACAATGTTCAAGTGCTTTACAGACAGATTGCCGGTGCTTTAGCTAAACGAATCGTAAATTATGCAGAAGAAGGTGAAAAAGTAACACAAGGATCTGATAGTGGATTTATAAAATTTGGTTCTAGAGTTGATGTCTTTCTACCTGTAGGAACAAAATTAAACGTGTCTTTAAATCAAAAAGTGCGAGGAGGCGAAAACATTATTGCCCATGTATAATTATGACCGAAGAAGAATTAAATACCGCCTTCGAAAAAGCTTTTGAAAGAGCTTGTAACACAAAAATACAGTTGCCACCTGATATTATGCTTCATTTGTATGCTTATTACAAGCATGCTATACATAATCAAGGTTTTTACACTCCTTCTGGAGATAGTGAATTAAGAAATGCCTTTAAACTCAATGCTCTTTTTCAAGTTAAGGATCTCTCTCATAAAGAAGCAAAGTTAAAATATATAGAATTAGTAAATAAGTATATTACAGATATATAACTTATTCGTTTTATCGTTTTACGCACCGAAACAACTCATATAAAAAAGGTGTTTTGATATGATCAAAACACCTTTTTCACACCTGAATAATTTTATTTTAATCTTACTAATTTTGCAAACCTGCAAGACTTGATTTTATTGTAGCTATTTTGGCCTCTGCATCAGCTTCTTTCTTTCTCTCGTTAGCAATAACCTGCTCTGGTGCATTATTCACAAAACGCTCGTTCTGTAGTTTCTTCTGTACAGATTTCAAAAAACCTTCTGTATACGATAACTCATCCGTAAGTTTTTTAACCTCTTCTTCAACATTAATTGCTCCCGAAATCGGAATAAAATACTCATTAGATCGAACCCTGAAAGAAAGTGCTCCTTCTACTTTTTCTTCTACATAGCTCAAAGAAGCCAGGTTTCCTAGTTTAGAAATAACAGCATCAAAAGTTGTATTTACTTTTTCACTATTCAATATAGATAACTCTATAGTTTCTTTAAATGATATATTTTTCTCTTTTCGAATCGTTCTAATACCCGAAACCACTTCAGAAGCCACTTCAAACTCGTTAATCAAATCGAGATTAACTGATTTTGTTTTTGGCCAGCTAGAAATAATTAACGCTTCTTCTGATGTTCTTCCTTTAATTTGCTGCCATATTTCTTCAGAGATAAAAGGAACAAAAGGGTGCAATATTTTTAAGTTATTCTCTAGAATCTCAATAATATCACTGTAGGTTTTTGCATCAATAGGACTTTGATAAGCTGGTTTAACCATTTCTAACAACCAACTACAAAAATCATCCCATATAAGCTTATATGTAGTCATAAGCGCATCACTAATTCGATACTTAGCATAACTATCTTCAAGCTCTAATAGTGCTTGCTGAAATCTGGATTTATACCAATCTATCGCAATTCTAGAGGCTTCTGGCTGTTCTATTTCCTGATTAACCTCCCACCCTAAAATAAGCCTGGAAGCATTGAATATTTTATTTACAAAAGCACTTCCTTGTTTACATAAATCTTCATCAAACATCAGGTCATTACCCGCTGGAGAACTCAATAACATCCCAACTCGAATACCATCTGCGCCATATTGATCAATTAAATCTAACGGATCGGGAGAATTACCAAGAGATTTAGACATTTTACGTCTTTGCTTATCTCTCACGATTCCGGTGAGATAAACATTTGTAAAAGGCTTTTCATTTCTATATTCATATCCAGCAATGATCATTCGCGCTACCCAGAAAAACAAAATCTCTGGTGCAGTAACAAGATCATTCGTAGGATAATAATAATTAACCTCTTCATTATCTGGCTCCAAAATACCGTTAAATACAGTTATAGGCCATAACCAGGAAGAAAACCAAGTATCTAATGCATCTGGATCTTGAGTTAAATCATCGATTGATAAAGAAGCATTACCTGATTTTTCTTTAGCTAACACCAAAGCCTCTTCCTTACTCTCTGCTACTACAAAATCTTCTTTTTTATCCCCATAATAATAAGCTGGTATCTGATGTCCCCACCATAATTGGCGAGAGATGTTCCAATCTCTCACATTTTCCATCCAGTGGCGATACGTATTCAAAAACTTCTCTGGCACCAGATTAACATCTTGATCCAATACCGCATCTAATGCAGGTTTGGCCAATCCTTCCATTTTAAGAAACCATTGATCACTTAGTTTAGGTTCTATTACAGCTTTAGTACGTTCACTTGTACCAACTTTATTAAGATGTGTTTCTGTTTTTTCAAGAGCTCCAATAGATTCTAATTCTTTCACTATCTCTTTTCGAACTACAAAACGATCCTTTCCTTCATAATGCAATCCATAAGAGTTTAGCGTTGCATCATCATTAAAGATATCTACCACTTCTAAATTATGCTTATCTCCTAACACTTTATCATTAGGATCATGAGCTGGAGTAACTTTAAGACACCCCGTTCCAAATTCTACATCCACATATTCATCCTCAATAATTGGAATCACACGATTAGCAATTGGTATAATTGCTTTTTTACCCTTAAGATGTGTAAATCGTTCATCATTAGGGTTAATACAAATAGCTGTATCCCCCATAATTGTTTCTGGACGAGTTGTAGCAATAGTTAAAGTATCTTCGCTACCTTCTATTTTATATTTTAAATAGTATAGATTTCCTTGTTTTTCTTCATGAATCACTTCTTCATCAGACAACGTGGTTTGAGCTTGAGGATCCCAATTCACCATCCTATACCCTCTATAGATCAATCCTTTATTATAAAGATCTACAAAAACCTTAATAACAGAAGCAGACAGATTGTCATCCATAGTAAAAGCAGTTCTTTCCCAATCACAAGATGCTCCCAACTTTTTTAATTGTTCAAGAATGATCCCTCCATGCTTATGAGTCCACTCCCAGGCATGTTCCAGAAATTGTTCTCTGGTAAGATCATTTTTATCAATCCCTTCTTCTTTTAATTTAGCAACCACTTTAGCTTCTGTAGCAATAGATGCATGATCCGTTCCCGGAACCCAACAGGCGTTGTAACCCTTAAGACGAGCTCTTCTGATTAAAACATCCTGTATGGTATTATTAAGCATATGACCCATATGAAGAACTCCTGTGACATTAGGTGGAGGAATTACTATTGAATATGCTTCTCTTTCATCAACTTCAGAATGAAAATAATTGTTATCCATCCAGTAGTTATACCATTTTTCTTCTACCGATTTTGCATCATATTTTTCCGATAAAGCCATACTTTGGTCTGGTTTTTGAAATTTGAAGTGCAAAAGTACTTATTAAAGTACGAAGTATGAAGTACTAATTTAGAAATATTACGATGTTTTATAGGGTATAACAATATTATTAAGACAAGATATACAAACTAAGATCTATATTATCAGAATCTTAATAATCTATTACTTTATAAATCTTATGTAATAATTTAGAGTTAAATACGTTTTTACTTCTGAAATTTCCGCTTAGTAGTTATAGTGGTAATTTTGAAGTTGGGTAAAAAGTAAGTACTTTTACGTTTAACAAAAACCTACATTATGAGAAAAGTAATGATGATTCTATTTATTGGCTTCTTGGGAACAACCCTACAAGCACAAGATAAGGCAAAAATAGAATTTAAAAACGATGTTATTGATTATGGTGAAATTGCTAAAGGCAGTAATGGCGTTCGTCAATTTGAATTTACAAACACAGGAAATGCGCCTTTGGTTATTTCTAAGGTATCCTCAAGTTGTGGATGCACCATTCCTAAAAAACCAGAAGAACCTATTGCTCCAGGAGCAACAGGGATCATAGAAGTAAAATATGACACCAAAAGAGTTGGACCATTTCGCAAAACAATATCGGTATACACCAATGCTGGTGAAATGCCGAAACCTATAAAAATCAAAGGAACTGTCTTAGATAATACTAAGAGTGTTTTGGAGAAAAAGAATTAAAAAAAATAACTTTTTAGAAAAAAAGGTTTTGTCATTTGACAAAACCTTTTTTTTGAATGGTATATTGTTAGACTAGATTACTTTTTTAAGATAGAACACATATTCTATTTCTACACCTAATCGTTCTATTTTAATTTTGATCCTTTTACCCTCATTAGAATAAAATAAATCATTAAGATCCGATAATTTATATCGATACGCATTTTTACCGTTTATAGCCAATACAACATCTCCTTTTTTTAGTCCGGCAATATCAGCTGGTGAATCTGGCCGTACATCTGCAATTTCATATTTAGGTTTTAAACTATATAGTAAGGAATATTCTCTTTGTCCAACAACAGATTTAATATTCCCGTTTGATTCTTTTTCTATCTTAAAAGTGGATTTTTTAGGCGTTGTCTTACTATATTTTTTTACCAAATGCTGACCAGAATGCTGAATACTTAATCCACTCATATTATAATAAAATCGCTTATAGAACGAATTGTTTTTCTTGAAAGAGATTTTCTGATTAGGATAATCCACTATCAAATTAAACTTTCTTAAAACACTACCTCCAATAGATCCTTGTCTATTATCTACAGATATTCCTTTAATATAAATCGAGTCTGGAAAAGAAGTAGTAACGTCTTTCATCACAAAATCTCCTATACTAAAACTACTAATCTTAGAACGGCGGCCATAAATATCCCCGCTAAAACCTTTTCCTAAAAAGTCTTCAAATGAATTTTGTGGTGCTTTTATCCCTAATTCTTCGTTTTCAAACAACCATAAAGCAGAACCAGATCCCGTATCAATCAATAAATTTAGATTCATCATCCCTTTTTCGGTCTTATGTTTTACATCCATAAAAGGTCGTTTTCCATCTATCAATCTTAAGTTAGGTCTATAGCATTTTTTACATTTTTTATAATTATAGAATTTAGGGTCATTTACTGTTAATACTTCTCTAGAGTAATTAATATCTAATATGAATTTTTTAAAAAAATCATATCCAATAATTCCATGAACCGGAAATCCCATTCTGGAAGAAAAATCAATTGATTCATCAAATATCAAAAATACTGTATGATCACTACTTATAGATTTTCCAATTTTCAATTCATTATTAATAGACTTCACAGCTTCAACGGGAGCTTCATCTCCCAAGCCTCGGATATAAATCTTAGAAGCGTTCTTTAACTCCAGAGTATTTCTATCCTCTAGACTAAAAATAATAGTCGCACTGACACCTGTATCTAAAATAAATGAAAGCTCTACTCCGTTTAGAACAACGGGAATTATAATAAGGTTATTAGCCAGTTCAAACTTTATTTTTTCTTTCTTCACACCATGCGGAAGCCTAAAACCTCCCTGAGCTATCAGTGAATAATTTAAAAATAAAAACAGAAATGGGACTAAAACCTTACTTTTAGGAAAATGATAAAATTTCAATATTAAAATCTTCATTCTGCTAAATATAAAAAAATAGTTAAAAAAATCGTCTTATTTAACGATCTATTCTTAAATAATTTAAGAAATTTACCGCTATTTTATAGAATTAAATCATTTCGAATGCCAGTTGTATCCAGTAAAGGCAAAGCTATGCCCGAATCACCAATACGTAAATTGGTTCCTTTTGCAGAAAAAGCAGCAAAAGCAGGCAAGCACATTTATCATCTTAATATAGGTCAACCCGATATAAAGACTCCTATTGAGGCCTTAGAGGCCGTTAGAAATCATAATGTAGATGTATTAGCCTATAGTCATTCTGCCGGATTCGAAAGTTTCAGAAAAAAACTAGCTGCCTATTATGCAAAACATGATATCACCATAACATCAGACGATATACTAGTTACAACTGGTGGTAGTGAAGCCCTGATATTTACAATGGGAAGCATAACAGATCCAGGAGACGAGATTATTGTCCCTGAACCATTTTATGCAAACTATTATAGCTTTTCTACTCAATCTACAATAACAGTAGTTCCCGTAATATCTAAAATTGACACTGGTTTTTCACTACCAAACATCAAGGAGTTTGAAAAACTAATAACCCCAAAAACCAAAGCTATATTAATATGCAATCCTGGTAATCCTACAGGATATTTGTATAGTAAGGAAGAAATACAAGAGTTAGCAAAACTTGCAATAAAGTATGACTTGTTTTTAATTTCTGATGAAGTCTATCGCGAGTTTGTATACGATGGCTCTGAACATTATTCTGTTCTTCAAGAAAAAGAATTAAAAGATCACGCAATCATTGTAGATTCTGTTTCTAAACGATACAGCATGTGTGGTGCTAGAATAGGCTGTATGGTTAGCAAAAACAAAAGTGTAATGGAGACTGCTATGAAATTTGCACAGGCTCGATTAAGCCCTCCAACATTTGCCCAAATAGCAAGTGAAGCCGCATTAGAAGCTCCAGAATCTTATTATCAAGAAACCATAGCAAAGTACAAAGCCAGAAGAGATACATTAGTTTCTGGACTTAAAGAAATTCCTGGAGTAAAAGTTTCTACTCCTAATGGAGCTTTTTACTGTATTGCTGAGTTACCGATTGATGATGCTGATCATTTTTCTCAATGGCTCCTAGATAAATTTGACCTTAATAAACAAACGGTAATGTTAGCACCTGCTTCTGGATTTTACTCAAGCCCTAATGAAGGTAAAAACCAAGTAAGAATAGCATATGTGCTAAATCGAAGAGATCTAAAACAAGCTGTAAACATTTTAAAAATAGCATTAGAAAAATACCCAGGTTCATGCAATTAGAATATAATAAATCTTTAAAAGCTCATAATACTTTTGGTATAGATGTAATTGCATCAGAATTTGTAAAAATAACTTCTGAAGAAGAATTAGTAAACATTCTCAATAAAAAAAAGAACGATTCATTGTTTATTCTTAGTGGTGGCAGTAACATGTTACTCACTAAAAACATCGAATCTCTAGTTATACATATCGCCAATAAAGGAATAACAACTACAGCTCAAACAGATAATACTGTTTTAGTATCTGCAAAAGCTGGTGAAAATTGGCATGATTTTGTACAATATTGTATTAACCATAATTACGGAGGGTTAGAAAACCTTTCTTTAATACCAGGATATGTAGGCAGTGCTCCAATTCAAAACATAGGTGCTTATGGTATCGAATTAAAAGATGTTTTTGTGAATTGCGAAGCTATTCATATCAAATCAGGAGAAAAACGCATTTTTTCGAATGAAGATTGTCAATTTGGTTACCGAAATTCTATATTCAAAAATACAATCAAAGGAGAATACATTATTACCCAGGTAACTTTTAAATTAACCACAAAAAATCACATTCTTAACACTAGTTATGGCGCTATTGAGCAAGAGCTTAAAGAAAATAACATAACACACCCAACTATTAAAGATGTCTCTGCTGCAGTAATCAAAATAAGAAGTAGTAAACTTCCTGATCCTTCTAAAATTGGAAATAGCGGTAGTTTTTTCAAAAACCCAGTTATTTCGAGTCATGATTTTACGACTTTAAAAGCTTCATACCCTAACATCCCAAGCTACAAAATAGATGAATACTCTATAAAAGTTCCTGCTGGATGGTTAATAGAACAATGCGGTTTTAAAGGAAAACGCTGGGGTGATGCCGGAGTTCATGAAAAGCAAGCATTAGTATTAGTTAATTATGACAATGCAAAGGGCAAAGAAATATTAGAGCTATCACAACGAATACAAAAAGAGATTAGAGAGAAATTTTCTATAACCCTTGAAACCGAAGTCAATATTATATAAAATACCCCTGATATAAAACTATCAAGGGTATTCCATTTGACTAAATTAAACAACTATAAAATTAAAGTATTTAGTTTAGATAACTTACACAAAGATACCCAACACAATCTCAAGACTATATCAAACAAACTGTAAAAGTTAGTTAATAATTACTCCTTTAAATTGTTTTATTCATTTATTAAGAGCCATACATATACAATCTTTGTATCTTTGCAGTCAATTTGATAGTTTTTACAATATGAAACTTTTATTACTTACTATAGCATTGTTGCTATTAGCAGTTGGTGGAATTGCAATTAAATTATGGGCAAAAAAGGATGGAAAATTTGCAGGTACTTGTGCTAGTCAAAGCCCGTTTCTTAATAAAGAAGGAGAACCTTGTTCCTTATGTGGTAAAACTCCTGATCAATATGCAAATTGTAACGATCAAGAACACGGTAGCTAAAAATCCATAGAAAGGTAATTCTTCTCAAAATCGAGTCCTTGAAAAAAGAATCTTCTACTCTGTCAGATCATATACAGAAAGCCAAAGAAGGCAAACAAGCCTCTTTTAACTACTTACTAGATACTTTCTGGAATGAAGTATATGGTTTTCAGTTAAAAAGAACGCATGATGAATATGAAGCTGAAGATATCACCATCCAAAGTTTTTCCAGAGCATTTGATAAAATTGATAGTTTTAAAGAAGAATATAATTTTAAGACGTGGTTGATTCAGATATCCAAAAATATTCATATTGATCTACTAAGAAAAAAAGATGCCTCTATTAGATCCAAAACCACCACAGATGTTGATGATTCTGTGTATAAAATTGTAGATAACAATCCTTCTCCTGAAGATAAGCTTATCACAGAGCAAAACTTAGCTCAATTACTTCGTTACATCAAAGAATTAAAACCACATTATCAAGAGGTAATTAATCTAAGATATTTTCAAGAATTGAGTTATAAAGAAATATCTGAGGTAATGAATGAACCTATGAACAATGTAAAAGTCAAATTATTAAGAGCTCGAAAATTATTATCAGAGATAATTACGAACACTAAATAAAAAACACAAATACGCATTCTAAATTACCGACCATCAACAAATCAAGACTCTATCAATCAGAATAAATCTTATTATAATCTTATTTAAGACGGAAAGTCGTTATTTCTTTAACAACAGTATGTAGAGGATCAATCCACTTATCATTAATCTTCTTATCATATTTAATGAATTTCTGAAGCAATCCTTTAGGAGCTGAAATTTCCTTTTCTATTCCTGTAATGTTTATAAATCGTTGATTTTCAATCAACCATCGTTCTAGTCGTTTTCGGTTGTTTCCTCTTTTCTTAATTTTTTCTAATTCTTCATCCGAATGAGTTTGACGTGGACTCATATTCTCTAAACTTTTTTGGTTTTTAACTTTTTTTTATAATAAAAAATGGGGTTAAGCTAATTTTAACCTTAACTTAAAGTTCTTTTTCAATAAATTTTATACATCAAAAGTAAGAAAAGTAATTTTAAATACAAGAATTAATCCGTAATATGTTTACGGTTTTACCGTAATTCTTATTTTTCTCATTCTATCTTCATTCAAAGTTTAACGGAAAATTCCCTTAAAAAAAACTTTTTTAACCAGTTGTTTAAACACAATTTTACTCACTGAATATCAATAATATAACGCTTTAACATATTTTATATTAAATAAAATATGTTAAACATTTAGTGTTAAAAAAAAGGAACAAACAAGAGTAGGAGAATTTAAACAAACAAGTGTTAGTTTATCAACAATAGAATTACG
Source organism: Aquimarina callyspongiae (assembly GCF_034322225.1). NCBI lineage: Bacteria > Pseudomonadati > Bacteroidota > Flavobacteriia > Flavobacteriales > Flavobacteriaceae > Aquimarina > Aquimarina callyspongiae. The sequence continues at coordinate 342,643 of NZ_JAXLPA010000001.1, forward strand.
GTTATAGAAAAAAAAATTGTCATAGCATAAAAAATCCGGGGCAAAAAACTCTTTTTAAATAGGGATTCTCCCCTTTTTTGCAATTATTTATTTTTTATTTCACTTATGATCTCAAAATAAAAATACCAAAACCTTTAACAATTGTAATATTTTCTTTACACAGTAGCGCCCTAATAATTTTTCATTATATAGTTTAAATCAAACATACTTCAATACAAATACATCAAAAATGACAATTAACTTTTTCAAGTTACTATAAACTTCACCATAAAAAACCCCTGAAAACTTAATGTATAAATAAAACAGTCAAATTATTCGTATTATATTTTAGTAGTAAGAACCAGAACTTTCAAAAGAACTGCTTATTAATCTAAGCTTTCTTTGTATTTTTGCTTCAAATATTGCTTGTATGAATAATGACGTTGCTACAGCTGCACCTCCTAAGGGAAAACCAAAATGGTTACGTGTTAAGCTTCCAACTGGTAAAAAATATACAGAACTTCGTGGTCTAGTTGATAAATATAATCTGCATACCATTTGTACTTCAGGAAGTTGTCCTAACATGGGAGAATGCTGGAGTGAAGGTACTGCTACTTTCATGATCCTTGGTAACATATGTACACGTTCCTGTGGTTTTTGTGGAGTAAAAACCGGAAGACCTGAGACTGTAGATTGGGAAGAACCTGAAAAAGTTGCTCGATCTATTAAAATTATGAATATCAAACATGCGGTGGTTACTTCTGTTGACAGAGATGATCTTTTAGATGGTGGATCCATTATTTGGGCAGAAACCATTCAAGCTATCAGGCGAATGAATCCAGATACGACTTTAGAGACATTGATTCCGGATTTTCAAGGTAAGACAAAAAATATTGATCGAATTATCGCGGTTAAACCAGAAGTGGTATCTCATAACATGGAAACCGTTAAAAGGCTTACTCGCGAGGTTCGTATCCAGGCAAAATATGAACAAAGTCTTCAAGTATTAAAATATTTAAAAGATAACGGTATCAATAGAACAAAAAGTGGGATTATGCTGGGACTTGGAGAAAAAGAAGAAGAAGTTATCCAAACTCTTAAAGATTTACGTGCAGTTAATCTAGACATCGTTACTATTGGTCAGTATTTACAACCAAGTAAAAAACATTTGCCAGTAAAACAATTTATTACTCCGGATCAATTCAAGAAATATGAAGAGATCGGTTTAGAGATGGGATTCAGACATGTAGAAAGTGGTGCCTTGGTAAGATCCTCTTATAAAGCTCAAAAACATCTAACTTAAAAAAGAATTGGGTAATACACGCTAATGAATACACCTATTAGAATTGCAATTAATGGTTTTGGTAGAATTGGTCGTAATCTTTTTAGATTACTAATTAATCACCAAAGCATTGAAGTTATTGCCATAAATGATCTGGCAGATACAAAAACTCTTAGCCATCTTTTAAAATATGACAGTATTCATGGGGTTCTTAAAGAAGAAATAACACATACTAAAGATCAGATCCAGGTTAATGGTAAATCGGTCGTAGTGTTTAATGAAGAAAATCCAGAAAACTGCAATTGGAAAAATTTACAAATTGATATAGTAGTCGAAGCTACCGGGAAATTTAAAACTAAAGAGGCGGCTAACAAACACATAAAAGCTGGAGCAAAAAGGGTCCTTCTTTCTGCACCTCCTATAGAAGATAGTATAAAAACCATTGTTTTAGGAGTCAATGATCATACTCTAGATGGTTCTGAAACCATTATCTCAAATGCTTCCTGTACGACCAACAATGCTGCACCAATGATTAAGGTGATTAATGATCTATGTGGTATTGAACAAGCCTACATTACCACAGTACACAGTTACACAACTGATCAAAGTCTTCATGACCAACCTCATAGAGATTTACGACGCGCAAGAGCTGCAAGTCAATCCATTGTACCAACCACTACAGGTGCTGCAAAAGCCCTTACTAAGATATTTCCTGAATTAAGTAGTGTAATCGGTGGGTGTGGTATTAGAGTTCCCGTACCGGATGGTTCTCTTACTGATATTACTTTCAATGTAAAAAAAGAAACTTCTATTCATGAAATTAACAAAGCATTTAAAGAAGCTTCAGAAACTCATTTAAAAGGTATTATGGCTTATACAGAAGACCCCATTGTATCAGTAGATATTTTAGGAAATCCTAACTCTTGTGTATTTGATTCTTTAATGACTTCTGTTATCGGAAAAATGGTAAAAATCATCGGCTGGTATGACAACGAAATAGGTTATAGTAACAGAATAATAGATTTAATTATTAACATTTGTAAGAAATAACTATCTTAGTTGAGTTATTTCAGAGGAAAAATGCCAACCCAAATCAAATATTTAATCGTCATAATTTCATTCTTTTGCTGTTTTTCAGTCTCTTCTCAGAACACAGAAGAATCTGAAAACAAAGAGATTAAAGATTCTATAGAAAACTTTTTAAAAGAAGCTTCCTATGCTATAAATAGGGTTCAATTAGAATCAGCTTTGACTAATATAATATTAGCCAAAGAGCTTTCAATGCAATATCAAAACTCTAAATACCTTGCAAAAACCACTAGAGTTCTTTCACAATTGTATCTGGAGTTAGGAGATTTAAAAAACGCTGAAAAACAAATTCTAAATGCCATAGAAATTCAAAAGAAGGAAGGAGACGAAGTCGCCTTAGCTCATTCTTTTAATATTTGTGGCTCTATTGCAACCGAAATGGTGAGATATGATCTCGCCAAGCAACATCTTGAAGAAGCATCTGTACTGGTAGAAAAAAATAAGATCAAGAATCTAGAAGGATCCGTAAAATTAAATCTTGGTTTGTTAGCATTGGCACAAAACAATCCAAAACAGGCTATTAAACACTTTAATAGCGGTCTTCCAATTATTAATTCTCTGGATCAATCTTACAACAAAGCAAAACTATATACTAATAAAGCCCGAGCACAACTAACTTTGGGTAAATTAACAGATGCAAAAGAAACCAATGATCTCGCTATGCAAATTGGTCGAGATATGGGGTTTTCTGAAATTAGATCTGAATCCTTTGAGATCTACAGTCTGATCTATGAAAACAAAAATGATTATAAAACCTCTCTATCCAACCTTAGGGCACATCAGCAATTCAAGGATTCTCTCTTTAGTATCAACAAAGAGATTATAGCTCAAGAAGCTGCTGCCAAACTTAATATGGATGACGATAAAGTCCTTATTGAAGAATTACAGGAAGAAAATAGTCAACAACAAAAATCTCTAAAACTTGGACGATTAACAACAATTCTTAGTATAGCTTTAATTACAATTCTTTCACTACTCACCTTATCTTTATATAAAAACAATAATTTAAGAGCTCGAGCTAATGAATTGTTACAAAATAAAAACACAGAACTTATACTTGCAAAAGAAAATGCAGAGCGAGCCAGTGAAGCAAAAGTACAGTTCTTATCTACAATAACACACGAACTAAGAACTCCATTATATGCTGTAACCGGTTTAACTCATTTATTACTTGAAGAAAGTCCAACACCAAACCAAAAAGAGCATTTAAATTCTTTAAAATTTTCCGGCGAATATTTATTATCATTAATAAACAATATTCTTGATCTTAATAAATTAGAAGCTAATAAAGTTGAATTAGAAAACACTTCTTTCAATCTTCAAAAACGTATTAATGACGTACTAATAGCTTTAGGAAAATCCTCAAAAGATAGAAACAACAAACTGCATTATGAGTTTGATAAAAATATACCATCAAAATTAAAAGGTGATCCTTTAAAAATCTCTCAGATTCTAATCAATCTTATCGGAAATTCTATAAAATTTACACAAAACGGTGATATCTGGATAAGAGTCAAAATGATCAATAGGATTGAGAATAAGGTATTTCTTAATTTTGAGATAGAAGATAACGGTGTAGGTATTTCAGAAAAAAAGCAACAAAGTATTTTTGAAAACTTTACACAAGGTTCAGTTCAAATTAACCGAAAATTTGGAGGAACAGGTTTAGGGCTATCAATCGTAAAGAATCTTTTAGATTTAATGGATAGTGAAATTAAACTGGAAAGCGTACTAGGTAAAGGGTCAAAGTTCTTGTTTGATCTTAGGTTTGAAATTTTTGAAGACCTGAGTACTAATTATGCAGAAGAAGCAAAGAAAATAGACTATGATGTAATGGTCGATAAGCGAGTACTTGTTGTAGAAGATAACAAGATCAATCAGTTAATCACCAGAAAAATTTTAGAAAAAAATAAAATGATATGTGATGTAGCAGATAATGGAGACATCGCAGTCAACAAATCAAAGAATGAATCCTTTGATTTAATTTTAATGGATATACACATGCCTGGTATTAGTGGTATAGAGGCAACAAAATTAATTAGAGAATTTGATACCGAAATACCTATAATAGCTCTTACAGCGGTTACTCTGGATGACAATCTTGACGAATTTTACAATAACGGATTTGATGATATTATTCCTAAGCCGTATAAAACTGAAGAATTCTTTATAAAACTTCACAAAGCATTTGTTAAAAAACAAGCCACTACTTAGTGAGTTTGGCACAGCTATTGTGATAAGGCTAACAAGCTTAATTGCTTATTTGAGTTAGCCAAAACTTATAATAAAAACAAGACCCTCGTAAGAAAGGGTCTTATTTTTTTATATACTCTATAATTTTTTCATTAAAAACAACTTCGTTTTCAACAAACTCAACCTCTATAGGTTGATACCATAACGTTTCTTTTGAAAAATCAGAAGCCAATCTAACATAATCCTTTTCTGTAGTTATAATAAGATTATGCTTTTTTAAATCTTCTATTTCTTTTATTGTAAAATTATGGTGATCAGGAAAATTTATATGCTTAAAATCCAATCCTAATCCCCTATAATATTCTATTAAAGGTTTTGGATTTGCTATACCAGTAACTAACACAAAAGGAGTATTCGCAATTGTTTTTATAGACTTACTTTCTTCTGAGGCATTTAAAATTTTATCTCCATAACAAATCTTAGTAAAGAAAAGCGTTTGTTCTTTTTTTATTTTCAGCTTTTTTGCAATCCTATCCTTTTCTTCAACACTAATATTCTCTGGACATTTTGTTACAACAATAATATCAGCACGTTCGGCTCCTTTTCTAGGCTCTCTCAAATTACCAGTAGGCAAGACAATATCATCGCAATAAAGATCACCATATGCTGTAAGTAGCACATAAAAACCGGCTTTCACTTTACGATGCTGATAAGCATCATCCAATATAATTATTTCTGGCGATGGCTTAAACGACCTTAACCTGGCAATTCCATTGCGTCTATCACCATCTACAGCCACAGTAATCTCATTAAACTTTGTTTTAAACTGTAAAGGCTCATCCCCTACTTCTTTAGTAGTAGAAGTAAGAGATACCATTTGAAAACCTTCGGTTTCTCTTTTGTATCCTCTACTAAGCGTTGCCAGTCGAACCTTATCCTTGAGCAACCTTACAATATACTCTACCATCGGACTCTTTCCTGTACCACCAGTACTAAGGTTTCCTATTGCAATAAGCGGAAAATCATATCTTTCAGATTTTTTAATATTTAAATCATAAAGTATATTACGTAACCACGTAACAAAATAATAGACAGGAACAATAGGTAGTAATATCTTTCGCAATAAATTCATGGTCACAAAAGTATAAAACGAAACTTTGATTATTGTCAAAAGTTTTTTTACATTCATTTTTTATTTAAAACACATCACAGATGCAAATCAAAGAGGTTATAAAGCACCTTGAAGCCTTAGCTCCTACCGCATACGCAGAAGATTTTGACAATGTTGGTTTATTAGTAGGCAATCAAAATCATACGATCACCGGGATTCTTGTAACTCTGGACACCCTTGAAAATATTGTAGATGAAGCAATCGAAAAAAATTGTAATTTAATCGTAAGTTTTCATCCTATTGTATTTAAAGGCATCAAAAAGTTTAATGGCAAAAACTACGTAGAACGTGTAGTGATGAAAGCTATTAAAAATGATATTGCTATTTATGCGATACATACAGCGCTTGATAATGCGTTATTAGGTGTAAATGATATGATATGTGAGCAATTAAAATTAACAAACAGGAAAATCTTAATTCCTCAAACGGGAACCATAAAAAAACTGATCACTTATGCTCCCATAGCAGAGGCAGAAAATCTACGCAATAAATTATTTGAAGCAGGTGCAGGAACTATTGGAAACTATAATAGTTGTAGTTTTTCAACTGATGGTACTGGCACATTTATGGCAACAGAACAAGCCAATCCTTCTATTGGAGAAATAGGAAAAATACATCACGAAAAAGAGACTCAAATTCAGGTTACTTTCTCAAAAGATAAAGAAAACAACGTCCTGAAAGCTCTTTTTGACAATCATTCGTATGAAGAAGTTGCCTATGAAGTCATAACTCTTGAAAATAAAAACCAAAATATTGGAATGGGTATGGTTGGAGAACTTCCAGAAGCCAAAGATGAAAAAGCATTCCTTAAAGAGCTGAAAGAAATTTTTAAAACAGGATGTGTTAGACATTCTGCTTTACTAAACAAACCTATTAAAAAAGTAGCGGTATTAGGTGGCAGTGGTAGTTTTGCCATCAAGAATGCACAACGGGCTGGAGCAGATATATTTATAACTGCAGATCTAAAATACCATCAGTTTTATGAAGCTGAAGCTAAGTTAATTATTGCCGATATTGGACATTATGAAAGTGAACAATACACAAAAAACTTAATTGTTGGGTATCTTAGAAAAAAAATCAGTAATTTTGCAATCATTTTATCGGATAATAACACCAATCCTATTCAATACATATAAAATATGGCAAAGAAAGAAGTTACTGTTGAGCAAAAATTAAGAGCATTATATGACTTGCAATTAATAGACTCTAGAGTTGATGAGATCAGAAACGTGCGTGGAGAGTTACCTTTAGAGGTTGAAGATCTTGAAGATGAAGTAGCCGGATTAAATAAGAGATTAGAAAAACTAAATGTTGATCTTGATACTTTTGACGAAAATATCAAGAATAAGAAAAATCTAATCGAAGAAGCTAAAGCATTAATAAAGAAATACGGAGAGCAACAGAAAAATGTACGTAACAATCGTGAGTACAATTCTCTTAGTAAAGAAATTGAATTTCAAGAATTAGAAATCCAATTAGCAGAAAAGCATATTAAAGAGCATAAAGCACAGATCATTCAAAAGAATGAGATCATAACTCAAACTAAAGAAAGACTTTCTGAGCGCAATGCGCATTTATCTCATAAAAAAGGAGAATTAGATGCTATTCTTGCTGAAACTGAGAAAGAAGAGCAAGCTTTAATATCTAAGTCTGAAGATTATCAAAAAGAAATTGAAGCTCGTTTAATCTCTGCCTATAATAGAATCCGTAAAAATGTTAAAAACGGATTAGCAGTAGTTCCTATTGAGCGTGGTGCTTCTGGAGGATCATTCTTTACTATACCTCCACAAGTACAAATGGAAATTGCTTCTCGTAAAAAGATCATTACTGATGAACACAGTGGAAGAATCCTAGTTGATCAGGAGCTTGCAAGAGAACAAAAAGAAAAAATGGAAGCTCTATTTGCTAAGTTATAAATAGCAAACTAGAATAAATTATATTAGGCCTCAGTTTTTCACTGGGGCTTTTTTAATTAATATAATAATACAACGACAATATTTATGAATCATATTCTCATTATAGGGTTTGTATGGCCAGAACCTAATTCTTCTGCGGCAGGAAGTAGGATGATGCAATTGATAGAACTTTTCATATCTCAAAACTGGAAAGTTACTTTTGCTAGCCCTGCAGCAGATAGCGATCATATGATTAACCTCGAAGAGCTAGGTGTAACAAAAGTTTCTATATTAGTAAACGATCCCGATTTTGATATTTTCATCAAAGAAACACAACCTAACATTGTATTATTTGATCGATTTATGATAGAAGAACAATTTGGCTGGCGAGTCTCTAAACATTGCCCAAAAGCCATTAGAATACTTAACACAGAGGACCTACATTGTTTAAGGAAATCAAGACATGAATCGTTTAAGAAAGGAAAAAAGTTTGAGGCTAATGATCTATTAACTACAGATAACGCCAAAAGAGAAATAGCGAGTATTTACCGATCTGATCTAACATTGATCATATCAGATTTTGAGATGAATCTACTTAAAAATATTTTTAAAATTGAAGAAGATCTATTACGCTACCTTCCTTTTTTACTTGACCCTATTACAACACAAACAAAAGAAAACTGGCCTACGTATGAAGAAAGAACTCATTTTATAACGATTGGAAACTTTCGCCATGAGCCCAATTGGAATAGTGTCTTATATCTAAAAGAATCTATCTGGCCATTAATTAAGAAAGAATTACCAGAAGCAGAACTTCACGTTTATGGATCGTATCCGCCTCCTAAAGCCACTCAATTAAACAATCCTAACGAAGGCTTTTACATTAAAGGATGGGCAGAAGACGCTAAAATAGTAATGAAAAATGCTCGTGTTTGTCTCGCACCATTACGATTTGGCGCTGGAATAAAAGGTAAACTTGCTGAAGCAATGACACAAGGTACCCCAAGTGTTACCACTAGCATAGGAGCAGAAGGAATGTTAGGAGAGGATTCTGACTGGAACGGTTTCATTTCTGATGATATAGAAACATTTGCAAAGGCTGCTATCCGACTATACACAAATAAAAATATATGGCAGCAAGCACAACAAAACGGAATAGAAATTATCAATACTCGTTTTAAGAAAAGTTTATCTGAGTCATTTATTAATAACATAAATACACTACAAGAAAACCTTCACAAGCATAGAAATAATAATTTTATCGGGAGTATGTTACAGTATCATACCACAAGAAGTACAGAGTTTATGTCTCGTTGGATTGAAGAAAAAAACAGGTCTAAATAAGCACCTATAATCTTATCAAGAGAATTTATCTAGAAAAAAGAAAACTCCGTATAATACTATACGGAGTCTTTCACTAAGCTAACTCAAAAAAATATATAAAACGGACGTAGTTTAAATAGTACAACCGTTAAACTTTAATCATCTTCTTTACTGTGGCCAATCTAAGCCATCAGTTCGGGTTAATGTCACAAACCCTGTTTCTCCCCAACCAGTAGTCCATTGAAAACTTAAATCGGGTCCATTAAAACTTACATTATCTATCGAATAACCAGCTCTACCAAATCGGTCTTCGGCTACACCATCGTATTGCAACCCTTCACAACCTAGATTTAATAAGCGTACATCTCCACCTGGAGGGTCAATACCATAAGCCTCGGTCCAGAATCCGAATTCTACACCTGGACTAATCGCATAAACATTAGGAGATTCTTCTGTAAAAACTCCAGATCCTGTTATTGTGGTACTATCGAAAGTATTAGAATAATCAAAAGGTATATTTCCATAATTTGGTAATACATAATTCTCAAGTACTTCTTCAATTTGATAACTACTTCCTGATTTTGTTATTTTTGCCAAAGCAAATGAGTTAAGAGAACAATTTCCGTTATTGTTCTGCAAAGCCTCTCCTGCAAACACTTGCGAGCTATTGATAATTCCCGCCTGAGAGTAATTTAGGAAAAGATCCAAAGAAATATCTCCTAACCCTCCTGTATCCAATGTTCCAAAGAAATCTGCATACACAAAATACTCTCCATCAGCAAAATCTGATGACATTAAAAAAGTTTCAAAATTTGGAGTCTCATTATCTACAATTTCAATAGCAGATTGATAAGGGTTTTCTGGACTAGTAATTAACATACGCATATCATATGCAGAAGTAGGTATGTCCGAACCATCAGCATACTGGCCATTCACTGCCCATCCTAGTTCCAGAAACAAACTATCTTCTGTATAATTAGCGATATTAATTGTAGCAGTAACTGGCGTTAAAGCAACATTTGCAGTAGAATTATCTCCAAATTGTAAGACCAAAGATTCTGTTCCCTCTACTATGTTATCATTCAAAATCTCTATAGTACCTTGTTTAGAAGTTTCTCCTCTATTAATACGGATATCTCCTGAGATATTATAATCTTCTCCTGCTGTAGCATCTCCACCAACCTGAGCAATCTTTATCACAACATCAACTACCTGAGGTTCTGATAAACTAACTGTATACGTATATATGTTTCCTGTCTGCTCTAACACATTATTAGGCGAAGCAAAAGGTATATTTACAGATACAGTAACATCACGAGGCTGAAGGGTACTAAAACCTGTATAATCATCCTCTTCACAACCAATAATTGAAAACAAGACAACTATAGCTATCAAATATGTTTTTATAATATTTTTCATCTTTAAATTTTATTTTAAACTATTGTTTTTCTAAAATATCATAGAATTCTCTGGCACCATTTGATGACAGATATCCATACGTAAGAATGATTCGATCTTTACCATTAACATCATCAACAATAGCAATATTAGAACCATCACATGAAACATTGGTAAAAATTGCATTAGGACAAGCCACTGCATCAATACCATTAAGCGTTCTTGGCACTCCATCTCCATCCACAGTTTCTACTGTAACCTCATTGGTATCTGGGTCGATCTCAAAAAATAATTGACTATCATTTGCAAACCATTCTCCCCAATCTTCTACAACATATCTTGTTGTCGATATAGACCTAATCACTCTTGTAGTACTTCTTGGATCTGTTGTATATCCATCGTTTAATACTCCAATTCTATAATAAGCTCCGTCTACCAATGTATAGGTACCAGCAAATCTTGTAGAAACTTGAATAGAAGTTTTCTCATTACTCTCTGCTCTATTACCTTGACTTGTAACTGCCACATATCTGAGATTAAACGCATCCCCGATAGCGTAAGTTGATTCATCATTAGTAAGTTGAGCACCATCAACAGTAAGATCTTGTGCTAAATCAGTTAAGGTAAAATTAAATTCGAATCGCTCTTTAATCGAACCACTATTACTACCATTAAGTGTTATAGTAGCCAGTAATACTTCGTTAGAAGTAGCCCCGTCTGCAATACGAGAAAAACTTTTATATACTTCTAAGGTCCTGGTTTCTACATCTCCTTGAAAAGCCGAACCTGCTACAGCATAAGGTCCTTGATTACCAATATTGTAATTAATTAAATTTTGATCCAACTCTATCAAACCTCCTTGTTGAGGGTTAACATTGATGATTTCATTATCATCGAAATCATCAGAACACGAAACTGCCAGAAACACGTTGCTAAACAACACGGTAAGAACAGCAGTAAACTTCATTATATTTTTAATATTCTTCATATCTATTTTTTTTATTGTAACCACCAAAATTTTCCAGTTGAAACATCTCCTCCTTCTATTCCTTGTACTCCATTCTGGTAATTAGCAGAATTAACGTTTTGCTCAGAACCAGGGTAAGGGATTCTAGATGGTATTTCTGTAGTAACAGCGTCTATAGCCAATGGTAAATTAGGAACTTTTGTTCTTCTCCATTCTGTCCAGGTTTCAAAACCTTGACCAAACAATCCAATCCAATTTTGTAAAGCAATCTGATCAACAGCATTCGTTGAATTATAAGCCACGGTGGATTGAGAGATATAAGTATTAAAATCTGCTTCTGTAAGTCCGTTTTCTAAAAATGAAGATCTAATACCCTGACGATAATATGTTTCTGCCTGAGCATCTCCTCCACTAATAAAACCTTTCTTAGTAGCTTCTGCTAAAAGAAATTGTAACTCAGTATATGATAAGAAGTAAGCTGGTAGCTGTGCATCAAGAAAACGTGTTCCCAATTGAGACACATTATCACCTGTAAACTCATCAGGAATATTAAGATATCCTGCTGGTTTTCCTTTATAAACTCCTTCATTATTCAATTGTCCGTATACTACAAGTCGCTCATCTGTGATACCATTTGTTCCATCCATATAATTAACCAATGACTCATTAAGAATATATTCTATTCTGTTACCAGTAACAATGGTATTAAAAATAGGGTTTACATTAACAGCTCCTTCTTCGAGATAACTGAACTTTGCCTCATCATCAACTGAAGAAAACAATAATCCGCTATTAACTACTTCTTGAAGTTGAGCTGCAACATTTATTCTGCCAGATATTCTCATTAGAGCTCTAAACTTTAAACTTGCTGCAAATTTTCTCCATTTATTAATATCTCCAGCATAAATTACATCTTGCGCATCATCGATATCTCCAATTTCATTTGCTAATAAATCCATAGCTTCATCTAATAAAGCTATCGATTGTGAATACACATCTTCTTGTGAATCATATGCAGGTGTAAAATTTCCATCCAAACCTTGCCCTGCTTCAGACATAGGTATTCCTCCATAAGTATCTGTCAACAACAAATATGTATAGGCTTGAACTACTTTAGCAACTCCAATCAGATTTGTATTATCGTTGTCCAGAGCCAGCCTTTCCATTTCTATGGTAGCATTAATAGTAGAAACATATAAGTTTGCCCATATGTTATTTCTTGAAGAAAGTCTAACATTATATAATTCTTCTGAATTAAATGCATTTTTGGACCAATGTTGACCCCATACTGCTCCCATTTCTCCATAAAAAAGCATGGTATACATCGTGTTTGCCAGATTCCTCTGCGCATTTAACAACAGTTGGCCTTCTGGCACAACGGTAGGACTAACCTGGTTACTATTGATCTGTTCAAAGTCACTATCGCAACTATAAAATAATGGTGTTGCAATAATACCTATCAATATTATTTTTATGATTTTACTTTTCATCTGTGTTATTTTATAATTTAAGATTTAGGTTAAAGCCAATGCTTCTTACTGAAGGTATCTGCCCCGACTCTAATCCTTGACCTCCGTTGGCATTACTAAATGCACTTTCGGGATCAATATGAGGAGCTTCTTTATATAATATCGCCAGGTTTCTTCCTGACACTCCTATTGAAAGTTCATCTATTCCTGTTTTAGCAAGAAGTTTTTGAGGAAAAGCATAGGACAATGACAATTGTCTTAATTTGATATAGGAAGCATCATATATTGAGCTTTCGTGGATATTGTTTGAAAATGCTGTTTGAAAATATTGTGAAGTTGATACTACTACATCGTTAGGAATAAATTGCCCAGCATTATTAGGATCTTCTCTTACACCTGTTCCCACAATACCAGTTTCTCTTCCTACCAAAGTCTCTTCAAAAATACCAGCATGTTTTCCCCAAGTATTCGTGATCGAATGAATAACTCCTCCAATTTTTGCATCTATCAACCCTGAAAAAGTTAACCCTTTATATCTAATTCCGATACTAGCTCCACCTCTCCAGTCTTCTTGAAAAGATCCAAAATCTTTTAATTCATCATCAATAACAGGCAATCCATTTTCATGAATTATATTTCCCTGAGTATCTCTGGCATATCCAAATCCTCTCAAGTTACCATATGGTTTTCCTACTCTTGCCTCAGTAATTAGTCCCCATTGTCCTCCTAATGTAATAGATTCTAATCCTTCAGAAATCTCAACAACCTCGTTGTCGTTCATTGCGTAATTAATAGTAATATCTACAGAAAAATCTTGAGTCTCTACTAATGTCGCTCCAAGACTAATTTCAAAACCTTTATTCTCTATTACCCCGGCATTATTAACCGCAGTAAAAAAACCTGAAGCATCAGATATATCGGTTGTAACAATTAAATCTTCACTTCTACTATTATAGTACGTTGCATCCAGGCGAACCTTGTTTTTAAGCAACCTTGCATCTAATCCAAATTCTGTAGAGATTGTTTTCTCAGGCTTGATATTAGGATCAAAAATAACTCTGGATGGTCTAAATGCAGGAACATCTCCAAACTGAGTCCCGATCACAAATGTTTGTTCTAATTGTGATGGCCCTAACTGTCCTGTAGACCCTACTTCTGCCCAAGATCCTCTAAGTTTTAAAAATGATATTGCATCACTTTTCAGATCAAATGCATCTGTCAAAATAAGACTTCCACTAACTGATGGATAAAAGAATGAATTACCTCCTAATGGCAATCGACTATCCCAATCATTTCTGGCAGTAAAATCAATAAATGCATATTCTCTAAATGAAATTTGCCCAAAACCAAGTAAACTATTTGTTCTAACTTCTGATCTTTGTGTGGTATTAACTGGCGTTGTTCCCTGTCTAGCATTACTTGCTACGAATAAACCAGGAATCTCAAGACCATCATTAAGACCTACAAATGAGCTTTCAAAAGATCTGTTTAACCTATTTCCTCCCGCATTCAAATTAATTCTAAAATCTTCATTAAGATCTTTATTAAAACTAATTAATCCTTCATAGTTAACTTCTAATCTGGTTCCCACAAAGTCTCTAAACAAACCATTAGGAAATGCAATCGAACCGTGCTGTCTTTTTTCTTGAGTTCTTGTTGAAGAGTAATCTCCGGACACTTTCATTGTCGCAGAAAAATTCTTATTGAATTCATAATTAACATTGATTCCTCCAACTAGTCGATCCTTATCAAAAGTATTTTTATTGTTTTCTAAAGCCCAAAACGGATTGTTTTGAAATCTTGTATTCCAGTTAATAGGAGTTCCTGCTGCAGCAGTATTTGATGCTGCTAACGGAAGGTTTCTCCAATCTCTCAATGCATTAAAATCAACATTTCTTCCTGCAAAACCGTTAATTTGCTGAGTTGGATTATCAGGAGTATACCCTGTTGAAATAATATTACTACTTCCTGATTTTATATACTGAACATTAACTCCTGAAGTTAATTTTTCTCCGTGTTTTTGATTAAAACTTCCACTAAAACTGGTTCTTTCAAAATCCGTAAAAGGAACAATTCCTTTTTGATCGTAATTAGACACAGTAAGTCTATAATCTCCTTGTTCATGTCCACCAGAAAATGTTATACTATTTCTGATATTTAATCCCGTGTCATAAAAATCTTTAATATTATCAGGCTGTGATACCCAAGGTAGTGGTTGCCCATCAAAAGAATTCCACTGTACAAACGAAAGACCTACATCAAGAGGTGGTCCCCAACTAAAATCCAAACCAGCATCTCCTGTCTGTCCATCAACAAATTCAAAGAAATCCTGATTTAAACCTTGTCCATAAGAATTTTGAAAATCCGGCAATATTAACGGAGAATCAAAATCTATCGATGAAGAAATATTGATATTTAATTTATCACTCTCATTTCCTCTTTTGGTTGTTATAATTATAACTCCATTACTTCCTCTATTACCATATAAAGCCGCCGCGTTAGGCCCTTTTAAAACAGAAATAGATTCAATAGTACTCGGATCAATATCAGCTACTCCATTAGGCAAATCTCTTCCTCCAAACGGTCCTGCTGTACCAAAATTATTATTCTCTATCGGAATTCCATCAATAACAAATAATGGTTGATTATTACCGGTAAGAGAATTAATCCCCCTTAATGTAATTCTAGAAGAGGCTCCAGTTGCTCCAGAACTATTGGTGATTTGAACACCTGCAATTGTTCCAGAAAGCGAATTAATCAGATTAGATTCTTTGGTTTTTGCAATATCATCTCCTTTTACAGATTGAATTGAAAACCCCAATGCTTTTTCTGATCTCTTGATTCCTAATGCTGTAACCACAACTTCACCTAATTCAGCAACCGCTGCTTCTAAGTTTACATTTATAACATCTTTACCTTCTACAGGTATTTCTTGTGACACAAATCCCAGATAACTAAAAACCAACACGTCTTGCGCATCGGCTTTTATAGTATAATTACCATCAAAATCTGTTTGTGTCCCAACATCAGTTCTTTCTTTTATAAAGATATTAACTCCAGGTATCGGCGCCCCAAAACTGTCCGACACATTTCCCGAAATTACTTTTTCTTGCGCAAAAGAAAGCTGCATAACTAACACCATTACAAGTGTTAAAATCACAGTGTGTGTTTTTCTCATTACTAAAATGTGTTTTAATTGATTTGTGCGAAAATTGGAATTCTACACCTAACCTCCAAATGAATAAGACATACCAGATAGTATACTATCACAACTTCGTAACATACTATTACTCAGTATATTTTTTTAACATAAAATCTGATAAAATCGAAATAAAAAACAATTTTTGGTTTCATTTTGAAAAATTTTACTGCAAAATCTTACGAAAATGAAAAATGAATAAAAAGATAAAAACATCAATAATCGGGTATTATTGAAACAAAAATATACGGTATAAACTCAGTAATAGTCGGGGAATATGCGCTTTTTAAGAAGTTGAAAAAACTATTAATAAAAACCTAATTTTGTTAATTTTTGCTCTCAATCTTTCTCTCCAAAAAAGAGCTTTGTTCAACTTTTTAAAATCTTTTTCCTACAAAATCATGTTTTAAAAAAACATAAAATACCTTAACTTTTTATTAACAATCAAATTCCCCAAAACTCAAACTGATAATCAAACAGTTAACAAATTCTAATTTTACATGTTAACAAGAAAAAGACTACTGTATTAACAATTAAAATTGCATTTCATCCGATAAATAGTTAATTTCATCTAAAACACATTATACGTAATTATCAAAATATTAATTATAAAAACTAACCTATAACCCTACCCCACTTATGAAAAAACTATTACTAACCTTAACCCTAGTCTACTTTTCTCTATTTACCTATTCCCAAGAACAAAAAAAACACGAAAAAAAAAGCTATGTTGACAAACAAGGATCTTATTATGTTCAGGTTGATTTACCCATCTATGTGTTTATATCAACGAATACAGATCCAAAAGATGCGCACAAGCTCAAAAGTGAAAAAACACCTGAATATGCAAATCCAATGTACCTAGATGGGCACGGAACACATTTTATCAAGCACACTGATAATGTAAAACCAATACCAGAAAAGGATGTAAGCTTCGAAGTTCATGCAGATGGTATCGCCCCGATATCCTCCCTTGTTTTTGGAAATTCTACATCTTACACTAACAATACAACAAAATTCTACGGCCCTGGATTAACCATAGAAATGACCTGTACAGATGAAATGTCAGGAATTCAAAACCAATACATATCGATTGACAAAGGAGATTATAAAGAATACTCACAAGCTGAAAAAATATCTAAAGAAGGTAAACACAATATATTAGCTTATGCTGTTGACAATGTAGGAAATATAGAAAAAAGCCTATCCAAAGAGTTTATTCTGGATATTACTGCCCCAAAAACAAATATCACTTACGAAGGCCCCAAAACCAACATCAACAATGAGCTTGTTGTTGGCCCCAAAGGAAAATATATTCTAAGCACCCAAGATAATCTTTCTGGAGTTAAAAAAACATACTATACATATGACAATACAGAAACTCCTATATTATACAACGGAGATCCTTTATACATCAAATCCTTTAAAGAAGGAACTCATTCTATAGGATACTATGCTATTGATCACGTAAAAAATCAAGAAAGTAAACAATCAAGCTCTTTTTTTCTAGACAAAACCGCTCCAAACATCACTTTAAAGATCAAAGAAGATAGTTACCAACGAGGTAGCACCACCTACGTCTCAGATCGAACAAAGCTTGTACTTTCTGCAACAGATAACAAAGCAGGAGTAAAAGAGATACATTATTCTTATGGAGATGGGACATACACCAAATATGAAAAAGAAATATCTTTTACCAGAAATACAAAAATATATACTTACGGAATAGATAAGGTTGGAAACATAGGTAAAAAACAAAGTAATCAAATTTTATATCATCTTGACAATACCTCTCCTTCTGTATCCCACAAATATATTGGTCCTAAATTTTTTACTCGAGATACAACCTTTATCAGAGAAGTAACCAAAATCAAATTAACCGGGCAGGATCAAGAATCACGGCTTAAAGAAATTACATACTCCATGGATCAAAGTAATACTACCACATACAGCAGTCCGTTTACAGTTGCCAAAACAGGTATTCACACTATTAAGTACACAGGAAAGGACAATGTGAACAATACGAAATCTAAGGATTTTTTCTTTTTTGTAGATAATGAAGCACCTAAACTTCATATCCATTTTGGAAGTGAACCTCTTGGATTTAAAAAAATAAGAGAAAAAGAGATCAAGATATATTCAAAACACAGTAAGTTATATCTGGCAGGAACTGATAATGCTGTAGGAACAGATAAAATATATTATAGTATTAATAATGGAACTGAATCCTTATATGTTAATCCTATTAAAAATTTTATAACAGGAAAAAACTACACTATTAAGGTAAGAGCTATAGATTATCTAGGTAATCAAAGTTCATCAACTATAGAATTTTCTGTTGAAGAGTAAATAAAGAGAAAACACCCCTTATCCCAAATACTAAACTAAACTTTAAAACAAAAAAACTTCTCCAATATACAAGGGAGAAGTTTGTTTTTATTTCTAAACGTAAACTGAATTATAGAGCAGCTACGTGTTTTGCTAATTGAGACTTTAAGTTAGCTGCTTTATTCTTATGAATAACATTATTTTTAGCTAACTTATCAAGCATTGAAACAACTGTAGGAAACAAAGTCTCTGCCTCTTTCTTATCAGCTTCACGTAACTTTTTTATAGCATTACGTGTAGTTTTATGCTGATATCTGTTTCTAAGACGTTTTGTCTCACTATTTCTAATTCTCTTTAATGCTGACTTATGATTTGCCATCTCTCTTCTATTAAATTTCTTTACTATAAAATTCGTAGCCCGTAGGGGAATCGAACCCCTCTTACCAGGATGAAAACCTGGCGTCCTAGCCGATAGACGAACGGGCCATTTTCCTTTTTCAAGGATTGCAAATTTATAGCTTTCACTCTAAATTCACAATTAATTTCAATATTTGTAGCCCGTAGGGGAATCGAACCCCTCTTACCAGGATGAAAACCTGGCGTCCTAGCCGATAGACGAACGGGCCTAGTTGTTTGCCTAATTGCGGATGCAAAAATACAACTATTTTTTAATGGCGCAAGTGTTATTTTATTTTTTTCTTCAACCTTAATATGCTTTAGCAAATAACACCCTAATTTTAGACGGTTTACCGGTATAAACACAACTACCATTTTCTTCTTTAGCATCAAAAGGAATACAGCGTATAGTGGCCTTTGTAAGCTCTTTTATTTTATTTTCGGTCTCAGCAGTACCATCCCAATGAGCAGAAATAAAACCTCCTTTATTTTCTAAAATTTCTTTAAATTCATCAAAAGAATCCACTTCTGTAATATGATTATCTCGATACTGTGTCGCTTTTTGATGTAAATCTTCTTGAATTTCTTTTAACAACGCTTCTATAGTATCCACAACATTATCCTTAGCAACAAACTGCTTTGTTAACGTATCTCTACGCGCTAGTTCTACGGTTCCTTTCTCAAGATCTTTTGGTCCAATTGCTATTCGTAATGGAACTCCTTGCAATTCATATTGAGCAAATTTAGCTCCAGGTCTATGAGTATCTCTATTATCAAACTTTACAGAAACTCCTTTTGATCTAAGGTCAGTAACAATTTCATTAGCAACTACAGAAATTTGCTCTAATTGCTCTTCTCCTTTATAAATAGGCACAATCACCACTTGTATAGGAGCTAAATTTGGAGGTAAAACCAAACCATTATCATCACTATGAGTCATTATTAACGCCCCCATCAATCTAGTAGAAACTCCCCAGGACGTAGCCCAAACATGATCTTGTTTTCCTTCTTTTGATGTAAATTTTACGTCAAAAGCTTTAGCAAAATTCTGACCTAGAAAATGCGAAGTTCCCGCCTGAAGCGCTTTTCCATCTTGCATTAATGCTTCTATACAATAGGTATCTTCTGCACCAGCAAAACGTTCACTTTCAGTTTTTCTTCCTTTAATTACAGGAATAGCCATGAAGTTTTCTACAAAATCAGCATACACATTATTCATTTGCTCTGTCTCCGCAATAGCTTCACTTCTAGTTTCGTGCGCCGTATGCCCTTCTTGCCATAAGAATTCGGCAGTACGTAAAAATAAACGCGTTCTCATCTCCCACCTTACTACATTAGCCCACTGATTAACTAAAATAGGCAAATCTCTATAAGATTGTATCCAACCTTTATAAGTATTCCATATAATTGCTTCAGAAGTTGGTCGTACAATTAGTTCTTCTTCTAGTTTAGCTTTAGGATCTACAATTAACTTAGAAGTATCATCTGGATCCGTTTTTAATCGATAATGAGTAACTACTGCACATTCTTTTGCAAAACCTTCAGCATTCTTTTCTTCTGCTTCAAACAAACTTTTAGGCACAAAAAGAGGAAAATATGCATTTTGATGCCCTGTTTCCTTAAATTTTTTATCCAATTCGGCCTGCATTTTTTCCCAGATAGCATACCCATACGGTTTAATAACCATACATCCTCTTACAGCTGAATTCTCAGCTAAATCAGCCTTTACGACTAATTCATTATACCATTTTGAATAATCTTCACTACGCTTTGTTAGATTCTTGCTCATAAACTGCTATTTGGCACAAATATTGTGGCTTTGTTAAATAAAAAATAGTTAGCGCAAAACTAACTAAATTTGTAATGTTCAACAATAAAATAAGGAGATATGCGATCTAAAAATTATTTTCAAAGAAATAAAGCTGTTGGTTTTATCCTAGCAGCTTGCCTAGTTATGTTGACATCTTGCGGAACATATGATTATGTGTCTTATGACGATGGTATCTATGGAGAGGCAGGAAGCCAAAGATATACAGAAACCAAACCAAAAGACACGAATAAAAAATCAAACTATTATTCGAGTTATTTTTCAGAAAAATCTGCTCAAGTTGACAACATATTAGAACAAGATAACGCGGTCTTCACAGATATTGACTCTTATTCTAGTGAAAATTATGATCCTGCTGATTCTACAGCTACCGCCTTAAATTACGAAGTTGGACAACCTGCTTGGGGTAGTGATTATGATGAAGTAAGCATCAATGTATATAACAATGGCTGGAATAGGCCATTCTGGGGAGCAGGTTTTGGATATGGTCCATATGGATATTATAACCCATACTGGTATGGTGGTGGATATGGATGGGGAATTGGTTTTGGAAATCCTTTTTGGTACGGAGGAGGCTATGGAGGTTTTTATGGCGGATTCGGTGGATTCTTTTGCCCTCCTTTTTATGGCTATGGCTATGGTTATGGATATCACCCTTACTATAGAGGAAATAGATTCATCGCATACAATAGAGGATATAGAAACTCATACGCATACGCTTCAAGAAGTCGCGGATCATACGCTAACAACTACAATCGATCAAGAAGCACATATAGTCGATCAAGAAGTACTGTTAACAATAGATCCAGAAGTACTTATAATAATAGAAGACGTGTATCTGCAGATAATGCCCGAAGAACAAGAACATCCCGTTATTCTACAGGAAACAATACATATAACCGTTCTCGATCTTCTTCTATTAACAGAAACAGAACTGGTACATCAAGATCTCGATCTTATAATAGCGGAACTCGATCCAGAAGTAGTTCTGGTAACAGAACCTATTCTTCAGGATCAAGAAGTCGAAGTAGCTCTGGATACAGAGGTGGTAGTTCTACAAGAAGTAGAGGAAGTTCTAGATCAGGAGGAAGCAGATCCAGAGGAAGTCGCGGAAGAGGATAAATCCACGAAATCTTATTCAGAAAACAATTTATAGTCAATTATGAAAAAATTATTTTTATTCATAGCAGTCATTTCTGTGTCAATTTTAAATGCTCAGGACATCACAGATGCCGTGCGATATTCTCAGCAAGAAATTATGGGAACCGCACGTTATAGAGCAATGAGTGGGGCTTTTGGAGCACTAGGAGGAGATCTATCTGCTATACAAATAAATCCTGCAGGTTCTGCCGTTTTTTTAAGATCCTCTGCATCAATCACTATTTCATCCTCAGGGCTTACTAATGATGTAAGTTATCAGAATGGATTTAATAGTGAAACATCTAATAATCTTAACTTTAATCAACTTGGAGCGATTTTCATATATAATGATTATAGTGATAGCGAATCCTCTGGTATCAATAAAATATCTTTTGGATTAGCATATGATCAAACAGCAGATTATAAAAATGATTTTTTCGCTTTTGGAAGAGCAAACAATTCTATAAGTAGTTTCTTCCTAGAAGAAGCTCAAGGATTACCGCTTGATTTAATTGCAAGAAGAGATGGAGAAACCATAGAAAGCTTATACGCTTTCCTTGGAGAAAACGAAGGATTTAGTGCGCAACAAGCATTCCTGGGATACGAAGGGTTCATTTTTGATGCAGTTGATCCAGATGACCCTAACAACACTGCTTACACCTCAAATGTAGCTCCTGGGTTTTTTGATCAGGAATATTTATACGAAAGCACAGGGCTTAATGGTAAATTTACATTAAATGCTGGCGCACAGATAAATAAAGATTTTTACTTCGGGATTAACCTTAACTCTCATTTTATAAATTATGATAGGTTCACAGAGTTTTATGAATCAAACAATAATGCCGGAAGTAATATTAACGAAATAACTTTTGGTAATAGATTATCAACAACTGGAGCTGGCTTCTCTGCGCAAATAGGAGGTATTACCAAAGTATCTGATATTTTAAGACTTGGTGCTTCTTTTGAGTCTCCGACCTGGTATTATATCACTGAAGAAACTACTCAAGCTTTAAGAACAGTAAGTGACACAGACGGAACAGCAATTATTGCTCCTAATGTAGTTAATGTATTTCCTGAATATAGATTAAGAACTCCATCTATTGCAACAGGAAGCGCTGCCATTCTTTTTGGAAAAAAGGGATTGATTAGTATTGATTATTCATATAAAGATTACACCTCAACCAGTTTTAGCTCGGATGAAGGAGTTAATTTCTCTGCTCAAAACAGAGATATCGATCAAAACTTAACAAGCACTTCTACAATTAGAATCGGAGGTGAACTAAGAAATGAGAATTGGAGTTTTAGAGGAGGTTACGTTATGGAAGAAAGTCCTTATAAGAATGAACTTATCCTTGGAGACAAAACTGGTTGGTCATTTGGGATTGGATACAATTTTGGACAAACAAAATTTGATGTCGCATATAGCTACTCCGAACAAGAAAGCATCCAGCCATTCTTTCAAGGGTCTGGGTTTACCAATTTTGCACTTCTTGACAATCAAACAGAAAATATTACGTTTACACTCAGTATGAATCTATAAGAACAAAAAAAAGCCTGGTCAATTGACCAGGCTTTTTTTATTATCGTATCAAAGAGAAATTTGCCGTAAAGACTCTTCTGGTCATTTGCGGATCTGTAGGTTCATTAAATTCTACTCTAAACCAATAATCTGCTGATGGCATAGGGTTTCCGTTATATGTACCATCCCAACCTGGACCTCCTGCTGTTATCTGCTTCAATAATTTACCGTATCTATCAAAAATATAAATCAAAGCCGTTGGCTGATCTTCTATATTAATAAGACTCCAGGTATCATGAAAACCATCTCCGTTAGGAGTGAAATACTTAGGATAATCCAATAACATTATAACCTCAGATTGAACTTCTGGTTGACATCCAAATCTATTTCTTGCAGTGATCACATGATCACCTGGCGGAACATTTTCAAATATCGGAGAATCTTGAAATGTACCATTATTCAAAGTATACTCTATATCAGAAGCCTCTCCATATACAAGATCCGGAATAGCAGTAATCGTATATGTACCCGAAAATGAAGGTTCTGCCACCTCATATCCAACCTGGGTTGGAGCAGCTGTCGGCCTTAATGTTATCGAATATGGCTCTAGCGTTTCTGGATTTGTAGAATTGCTACAATCAACTCCTAATCCAGATGAGTTTATTCTCGTTATCGTTAAATTAAAAACCTGTTCGCCAGTCAATTGATTCACCACATAAACAGGATCTTCATTACCATCGTTATCAAGATCCGCGTTATCAGGAGTCCAATCATATATATAGATTTGGCCGTCTACCGCTCCAAGATCTTCTCCTAAGGTTGTAGGGTTTTGCACGGTACCATCAGGAAATACACAAACCGCTCTAACCCCAGAAAAAGCCTCGCTATCAGCTAGAACTGGCAAAGGCTCAACAATTAAATCAAAACTAGTTGGAGTGCTCATTTCACACCTGGTCATTGGATCTATAACTACAGAAATTATAGTTTGAGGATTACTGGAATTCTGAAAAGCTGTTTCATCAGAATCTGGGATAGGATTGTTTTGATCAAAATCCTGCTGACTTGCATAGTACACAACTTGCACTCCCGGAGGATTGTTAACTACAGAAATATTAATATCATTTAAAGTTAAATCAAAAACAGCTACATTTTGATCTGCAATAGATGTCGCACATTCTGTTAAATCCGGAACATTAGAATTTACTTCTGGTATTTGATTTACAGAAATAGTTATCTGTGCTATATTATCTACATTGAAACATCCTGTAGGGTTTGAAGATTGATTATTCTGAACCCTTACAAACAAAACAGTACCATCAGTTACAAGTCCCATATCTGGTATTGGGTTTGCTCCGGAAATAGCTTCTGCTTCAGAATTATGATAGGTAACAATAAAATCCCCTATATTCAAAGGTTCGTCGGTTGCTAATAGATTAACCAGTTGCCCAGAATTATTTGTTAAATCCAACAACATATCTACAAATGACAAAGTGCCCTGATTAGGAGTGGCATCTATAGCTTCACAAATACTATAATTATAATTAGTTTCGGATAGATTAGGAGCCGGATCAATAATCAATTCGAATGAAGTTGTAGTAAAACAAGTAGTTAAGTCGTTATTTTCTATTCTGGCAAAAATCTGTGAAGCCACGGTTGTGAAAACATCAGGAATTGGATTTGTTGCATTATCAGCTTCTGATTGACTTAAATAATATGTAATTGTAAACTGCGCAGGATCTTGAGTCCCTAATATTAAGGAAGTATTGTTTGTGAAATCAAACTCAGCAGAATCAGAACTCAATTCACATAGTGTGATATCTTGTGGTGCATTTTCGATTGCAGGAATCGTATTGAATGTTATAACAATTTCATCAGTTTCTGTATTACCAGCTGCATCTTCAACTAATAATCGATAACGTCCTGAAGCAACTACGGTGTATATAGGGTTCGTTTCGCCTGCAATCACATCAAAAACCATAGTAGTTTCATTAAACACAGACCATTCATATCGAATTGCTTCTTCTGTAGTTCCATCCAGATCTACAGATCCAGAACCACAAATATCCTGATTAGGCCCTAAAGTAGCATCAAGTATAGAACAATCTGTAGATCCTGCTCCACTTTCTTGTTGAAAACTAATATAACCTGCTTGTTGAGAAAAATTCGTGATCAACACCAAATAGAACTCTCCTGCAATAGCATTAGGTATCGTCATAAACTCATTAAAAGAAGGGCTATAACTACAATCTATTGTATTTCCTGCAGTTAACTCTGATGTACAAGGGCTCACAGGATCTGTAAAAGGTCCATAACATATAAAATCTACATCCAATTGTGCTCCTGTTCCATCTTCATTTGCTGTTTGAACAATATTAAATCGCAATTGTCCTCCTTCATCAATCTGAAGATAATACCAGGCCGGAAAAGGCTGCGTAGTTAAACACCCATAATTTGGTCCTGATTCTGAACTGTTAGTACAATCTGAATTAGAAGAATTACAATTAGGAAACACTATCCCTGTGCTACTACAGAAGGGATCAGCTCCATTATCTCCCACAGAATCAGCACACACTGATCCTTGAGCAGAAAGTAATTGTACACAAAGGAAAAAAAATAAGGATACTACAAATTTAGGCCTCAAAGAGAACACCCCAAACTTAGGTACATACATAGAAATTGTCAATTTGTAAAAATTAAGGAGATTCTTATATAGAAAAAACAGTTTACCCCTGAAAAACCCTACAAATTACGGTAATAAAAATGAAAAAATAAGCAACCTTTAAGACAAAATTAAACTATCTAATTAATGAAAAGTTCCCCGCAAAAACTCTCCGTCTCATATTAGGGTCTCTAGGCTCGTTAAACTCTACCCTAAACCAATAATCATTAGAAGGCATTAGACTACCATTATATGTACCATCCCAACCAGGGCCTCCTGGTCTAATTTGTTTAAGAAGCTTACCATATCGATCAAAAATGTAGATCAATGCTGTAGGCTGATCTTCTATATTAATAAGACTCCAGGTATCGTGAAAACCATCTCCATTAGGTGTAAAATATTTAGGGTACCCAAGTATCATAATAATATCAGAATCTACTTCACTAGCAGGACAATTAGCATATCTAGCCGTGATACGATAATCACCTGGCGGCACATCGCTAAACACCGGCGATGATTGAAAAGGTCTATAAGCTATAAACCCATTTCCCAAATCTATATCTAATCGGTATTCAAAATCATCAAAACCAGCAGCTTCAGCTTCTGGAGTAGCAACCACCTCTGCAGTAATTGTGTAACTTCCTGCAAAAGATTCTTCAGCAATACTATATCCTACACTAACAACTGCATCAGAAACATCAAGAACCACTAGTTCATCAGGAGAATCGGGGACTTCAATACCGTTAACATCAAAACCACTTAATCTGTAAATCCCTTCAGAATTAACTTCTAAAAAAGGCACTGCTCCCTCAGGATCCGGGATATCTACATAATTGGTTGTTCCCAAATCTGCTCTTGCCCACCTAAAAGATACCGCATTAGGAATATCTGGTGGACTTCCAGGAAACCTTCCTTCAATTGTTATAGGAAACTCTCCACAAGTAGCTATATCAGGACCCACTCCAGGTTCTAAAACTGTACAATCGGTAGTACCAGCATTTTCTTCTTCCAGGTTAGTCTGTTGTAATTGAATTACACCTGCTTGATCAGCAAAATTGGTAATTAGAATAATATAATATTCTCCTGTTTGCCCATTAGGAATGGTTAATGTCTCTATAGATTCTCTTGCATAACTACAATCTATAATATTTGTATTGTCTAAATCTTCTATATAATAATCTGGGTTATCAATATTGTTCTCACATTCTGCAGGGCGCAAATTATCCCCATCTCCATCATTATCACAACCTCTAGCTAATATATCGCAGACGATAAAAGAAGTAGGAAAAGGGCCCCAAGCTATAAAATCGACATCTAACTGAGTTTCGCCACTATCCAATGTATTATCACCATCAGCATCTACCCATTGTTGTATATCAAAAATCAGTTCTCCGCTCTCATCAATTCTTAAAAAATACCAAGCGGGATTAGGTGTTGTATTTAAACACCCTACTTCTCCTAATCCATCAAAATCGCCTACACGATTAGGAAATGTTAATTCTAAAGAAGCGTCAGAACAAAAAGGTTGTGAGTTCCTACATGCTACATCAAAATCCTGAGAATATATAATGGATTGAATAAAAAGAAAACAAATTAACGGTAATAAGGTTTGAGGTATTGACTTTATCATGGCTGAATAACGTTAAAAATTACATTTTTCGTGTGTCAGCAGGCTTAAATAAGTGAGTAAATATACATAACTTATCTAAGAATCACGAAACTTTTATATTATCTATAATTAGTTAACATAGCTTTTACTAAGTAAAACCACAAAATTGTATCTTTGCACCCATAATTATAGTATAGTGATATACAAATCGCTATGAAAAGGAAAATGAAAAGAATTGGTTAGAATAGGAATACTTGATAAATCTACTATTTTAACTCTACTAAATTAAAACGTGTGAAGATAGATAAAGCCCTTGAAGTTATAGAAGCACTTGGCGATAATCATATATCAACTAGTGCCGTAACTCCCCTGAGAGACGATGCCTTTAAACTTAGTGATAAAGAAAAAATTGCACTCATCAAAGAAGATGTAAAGCATATTATGGAGACCTTAGGACTAGATCTTAATGATGATAGTTTAAAAGGAACTCCTCAACGTGTAGCTAAAATGTTTGTTAATGAGATTTTTTCAGGTCTCCATCCAGAAAGAAAACCAGACGCCTCGACTTTCAAAAATCTTTACAAATATGATGAGATGTTAGTTGAGAAAAATATAACTGTATACTCTACTTGCGAGCATCATTTATTACCAATCGTTGGTCGTGCACATGTAGCTTATATCTCTAATGGTACAGTTGTAGGTTTATCCAAAATGAATCGTATTGTAGATTATTACGCAAAACGTCCTCAAGTTCAAGAACGAATGACCATACAAATCGTGGAACATCTTCAGGTAGTACTTGGCACAAAAGATGTTGCCTGTATAATAGATGCTAAACATCTTTGTGTAAATTCCAGAGGAATTCGGGATATCGAAAGTAGTACAGTAACTAGCGAATTTGGTGGCAAATTTAAAGATGAAACTGTACGAAGAGAACTCTTAGACTATATCAAACTAGACACTACTTTTTAATAAATATCAATCTTAAACATTTAGCATTAATCCAATTATGGCTACAAATCCATTGTACAAAACTCAGGAATTAAAACTTTATAATTCTATTTCAGGGCAGAAAGAAACATTTAAACCTATTATTGAAGGTAATATCGGAATGTATGTTTGCGGTCCTACAGTTTATAGTAATGTACATTTAGGAAATTGTCGAACTTTTATTTCTTTTGATTTAGTATTTAGATATCTGAAACATCTTGGATTCAAAGTCAGGTATGTAAGAAATATAACGGATGCCGGACATTTAGAAAATGATGCTGAGGAAGGAGAAGATAAAGTAGCAAAAAAAGCTAGATTAGAACAATTAGAACCTATGGAAATTGTACAGCGTTATACGCTGGATTTTCATAATATATTAGCTAAATTTAATAACATCCCTCCTAGCATTGAACCAACTGCTACAGGACATATAGTAGAACAGATAGAAATTATAAAAACTATTATTGATAACGGTTTTGCCTATGTTGCTAATGGTTCTGTATATTTTGATGTTAAGAAGTTCAATGAAAAAAATCATTATGGTAAACTAAGTGGTCGTAATATTGAAGATTTGATCGCTAATACTCGAGAATTAGCTGCTCAAAGTGACAAGAAAAATCCACAGGATTTTGCACTTTGGAAAAAAGCAGAACCGCAACATATCATGAGATGGCCCTCTCCTTGGAGTGATGGTTTTCCTGGTTGGCATCTTGAATGTACTGTAATGAGCACTAAATATCTTGGAGAACAATTTGACATTCATGGAGGTGGAATGGATTTAAAATTCCCGCATCACGAATGTGAAATTGCCCAGGGAGAAGCAGCTTGTGGAAAAACACCTGTAAATTACTGGATGCACGCTAATATGCTTACTCTTAATGGAAAGAAGATGTCAAAATCTACAGGAAATATTATTTCTCCTGCAGAAATATTTAGTGGTGATACTGACAAATTAAGTAAAGCCTTTGCTCCATCCGTAGCTCGTTTCTTTATGTTACAAGCACATTATAGAAGTATTTTGGATTTTTCTAATGATGCCTTGGAAGCTTCAGAAAAAGGG
The DNA here is from genome assembly GCF_034322225.1 of Aquimarina callyspongiae. Classification (NCBI taxonomy): domain Bacteria; kingdom Pseudomonadati; phylum Bacteroidota; class Flavobacteriia; order Flavobacteriales; family Flavobacteriaceae; genus Aquimarina; species Aquimarina callyspongiae. The sequence continues at coordinate 372,137 of NZ_JAXLPA010000001.1, forward strand.
TTTTACAGATTAATGGATGCTATCCAAGCCATTCCTAATTTAAACACCTCTAAAACAACCGAAGGGTTTGATGTCGAAACTTGGAAAAAAGAATGTTATGATGCTATGAATGATGACTTTAATAGCCCTATTCTTATCGCCAAACTATTTGATGCCGTTAAGTTTATCAATACTGTTAAAGAGCAAAAAGCTAGTATTTCTGATACAGATCTTGATAACCTTAGTCAAACTATGAATTCTTTTGTATTTGATGTTTTAGGATTAGTAAATATCAATGAAGCTTCTTCTGATATTAGTGATAAACTTTCTGGAGCCGTTGAACTATTGATCAATCTTAGAGCAGAAGCCAGAGCAAATAAAGATTTTGCCACAAGTGATAAGATTAGAGATGAATTACTTGAGATTGGTATCCAACTTAAAGATGGACGAGAAGGCACTAGTTTTTCTTTGAACTAATTATTTTGGCATCTAAAATATCCATAAAAAAGATTTTTATTGCTCCTTTTATAGGGTTAGTACGATTGTATCAAAATTTGATATCTCCGTTAACCCCTGCCACCTGTAGGTATCATCCGACTTGTTCTCAATATACTGTTGAGGCCTTGCAAAAGCACGGTTTACTAAAAGGAGGATGGATGGCTATAAAACGTATTTTTAGTTGTCATCCTTGGGGAGGTAGCGGGTATGATCCGGTACCTGATAAAAAAATGAATGATTAACACGTATATTAGGGAGGCAAAAGAAGAGTTAACTAAATCAAATACAGTGTTTACTCATTAATAGTATTTTAATAATTCATACTTCTTTTAAATACCTATATTTACTTTCGAAAAATATATACTGCATGATACCACTTAAAATTGTTTGGAATCCGGTTGAAGGAATCGATTTAGGTTTTTTTACAATTCGTTTCTATAGTTTAATGTTTGTTATTGCCTTCTCGTTAGGATGGTATTTGATGAAAAAAATCTACATCCGGGAGAACATTTCTATGGAAAAACTGGATTCAATTTTCATCTATGCGGTTGTCGCTACACTAATAGGAGCACGTTTAGGACATGTTTTCTTTTATGACTGGGATTATTACAGAAACAATCTTTTAGAAATCATATTACCTTTTAGATTCAAACCAGAATTTGAATTTATTGGCTTTCAAGGATTAGCAAGTCACGGAGCTGCCATAGGTATTATAATAGCTATGTATTATTATTCTAAAAATGTTGTAAAAAAACATATTTTATGGGTACTGGATCGTGTTGTAATTCCCGTAGCTTTTGGTGGAATATTTGTTAGACTAGGAAACTTTTTTAACTCTGAAATTATTGGTGAGAAATCTGGCGATTTTCCTTTGGGAGTAAAATTTGTTAGAGATGGGCTTAGCAAAGCAGAAGTAGTAAAAGAGACTGGTATTAAAAAAATCAATGACGCGTATACTGCAGTAGTTGAAAATCCAGATTTCGCTAATTTATTAGAAACCGTTCCTTACAGACATCCTGCTCAATTATATGAAGCATTTGGATATATTTTTGTAGCGATTATTCTTTGGTTTATTTACTGGAAAACAAGTAAGCGAAATAACAGAGGGTTTATCTTCGGGACATACCTTGTTTTATTGTGGACCGTTAGATTCTTTGTTGAATATGTCAAGAAAAGTCAAGGTGGTTTTGAAGACTCTCTAGGCGATCAATTATCTACTGGTCAGTGGCTAAGCATCCCTTTTATCCTGGCAGGCATATACTTTATGATACGTTCTGGAAAGAAAACGGAAGCTTAAAAATTAAAAAAACATCATAAAAAAAGCCAATCTTAATTAAGATTGGCTTTTTTTATATTAAATAACTCTTGTTAAAATATCTCGTTGGATTCTTTTAATTTTTCTGTATTTGCTACTAATTGTAGCTCATCTACTATTTTTTGTATATCACCATCGATAATATTACCTAGATCATACAATGTAAGGTTAATACGATGATCGGTTACACGTCCTTGAGGATAGTTATAGGTTCTGATCTTTGCAGATCGATCTCCTGAGGATACCATACTTTTACGTTTTTCTGAATCAGCGGCTTGTTTTTTTGCCAACTCCATTTCGTATAAACGAGAACGTAAAACCTTTAAAGCCTTCTCCAGGTTTTTATGTGATGATTTCTGATCCTGACAACTAACAATCATTCCTGTAGGTTCGTGATGTAATTTAATCGCAGAATAGGTAGTATTTACCGACTGTCCTCCTGGACCTGTAGAGGTAGTTCTTTCTATCCTTACTTCTTGCATATCAAGTTCTATATCAAACTCTTCTGCTTCTGGCAATACCATTACTGTAGCTGCACTGGTGTGTACACGGCCCTGTGTTTCAGTTTGTGGGACACGTTGTACACGATGTACTCCTGCTTCGAATTTTAAAACACCATATACATCTTCTCCATTAACTTCAAAGATAATCTCTTTATATCCTCCACTAGTTCCTTCATTAAGATCTACTACACTTGTACTCCAACCTCGACCTTCACAATATTTGGTATACATACGAAACAGATCTCCTGCAAAAATACTAGCTTCATCTCCTCCCGTTCCGGCACGAATTTCGACTACGCAGTTTTTAGCATCCTCTGGATCTTTGGGAACTAGCATAAAGCGTATTTTCTCTTCTAATCCCGGCAATTCTTCTTTAGCTTCTTCTAACTGCATTTTAGCCATTTCTACCATTTCTGCATCACTTCCATCAGCAATGATTTCTTCGGCTTCTTTTAGATTATCTGTAATCTCAATATATCGATCCCGCTCATCCATAAGAGCTTTAAGATCTTTATATTCTTTATTTAACTTAATATATCTTTTTTGGTCAGCAATGATATCTGGTTGAATGATTAGATCACTCACCTCATCAAATCGTTGCTTAACAATATTTAATTTATCAATCATAGTAATTTATTCCTATTCTGTAGAAGATACAAAAGTAAGGTTTTTAACTGTAAAATAATACCTACAACTTAGATCGTTATTAATATTCATATCCTACAGAAGATCTCATTAGGGTTTCTGAAGAGGTTTATAAGAAAGACAAAATATTTTTCTAAAAACATATCACATGTATTTATCGATTTTGAACGCATCTGGAGTAATGGTTTGATCTGCAAAATTCACATTAGACATTGTAATAAGTTATATTAAGACATATTTATAAAGTATGCCTTTTTCTTTTTAACCAATGTCGTTACTTTTTATTTTCGGAAGTCATTAATAATTTTAGCATCTACCCAATAAATATCCTGGTTACTGGTATAGAAGAAATATTTACCATCTAATGTAACAAAAGGACAGAGTTCATGATTTTGGGTATTTATCTTCTCACCCATATTGACTGATTTTGTCCAGGTTCCATCAGGTTTTTTAAAACTAATATATAAATCTCCCCTACCTAATCCTTCGGGTCGTATACTACAAAAGATGACATAGGACTCATCGGGCGCTACAAAAACATCTGCTTCATAATTTGGTGTATTAATAGAATCTCCTAAAGAAACCGCTTTTTGAAATTCTCCATTGACAAACTTAGAGTAGTAAATATCTAAATCAGATCTTTTTCTTTCTGTAGGTGCATTTACATTTGATGAAAAATACATTGTACCATCATTTGTAAATGATATATAATATTCATTTCCAGAAGAATTGATATTAGGTCCTGCATTAATCGGCTCTGACCAACCATCTTTCTTTTTTTCTACATACCAAATATCATGATCTTTTAAATCTCCTAAGCCATCCAAAGCTCTTTCGGATATAAAATATAATCTATTCTCATCAGGCGATAGAAATGGGTCATTATAACCGTATCGTTCATGAGATAAAACTGTTTCAGGATTGCTCCAAAGATTACCTATACGCTTAGAATATCGAGTTTCTGCTTTTCCGTTTACATCTACTCCATAATAAAACTCGGTAGCTTTTCTATTGAAAATTGAGCCAAATTCTGATTCTTCGGTTGATATAAAATTAGGAGCAAATATTTGAGGGGTTAAACCTGGCTTTTCCTGGCCAAGGTATTCTCCTGTTAATTGAATGGTACGTACTTTGGTTTGATCTGCTCCCTTAGAAATAAGCCATTCTGAAATTTCTTTTGCTTTTATCCTAAGTGCTATCTCTAATGGAGTGCTTCCTCTATTATTTACAATATTTACATCTACTCCTCTTTCTATCAATTCTTTTACAAACTCAAAGTTTTCTTTTAAAATCGAACGTTCCAGAAGTGATGCTCCATACTTAGCAGTCCATTTTTTATCCTTTTGTAAATCAAGAAGTCGATTAAAAAAGATAGGAGTATTGAATCTAATTGTCATGTGCAAAGGCGTAACTCCTTGTTGATCTTCGCTATTAATCTCAATTTTTTTATCGATTAAGAAATCAAATACTTCTTTTTCTTTACAGGCTACTGCCCAGTGCAATAAGGATCTCCCACGTTCATCAAACGTATTAATAGAGGTATCTGCAAGCAAACTGTCTAATCTTGTCAAATTTCCTTGACATGCTGTTCTATATATACTCTGCGCTGTTGTATGTAAAGAAACAACAATCAAAAAAGAGGAAAGAAGTACTCTGTATTTTTTCACAATGAATTTAATTTCAGATAACTAATGAGTCTAAGATAGTAAAATGCTATTTATTATATCTATTGAGTTTCCGATTCTGATTTTACATCATAAATCAACCTTGTTTTCATAATTAGTTACCACTCAAAGGAGTCTCAAATACACCTACAGCCAGTTCTGCCCAAACTAGCAAAAGAAGTATTAAAATAACAATCAAAACAAAAATTCTGAATCCTTTATTCCTTATTTTTTCTATCACAAAATTTCCTGCCAAACCTGCGCCTAGTAATAGTAATCCTGCAATAGCAAAATCAAACAAATCCCAATCTACTTCATCCGTATACTGCATTGCAATCAAAAGTATAAGCAGTAATAATCCTACCATAAATACGATAATCACAATTCTCTTCGTTTTCATAATATTCTATAATTTTCAATATAAATTATAATGAACTTATAAGTTAGATTTATACTAATCCTCAGTTACTAGAAAGATTAATTATACTTCTTGTTAACATTAACTCCTTACTTAATTAAGCTTTCTTTTCTCTTTATTTAAATTTATGAAATTCGTTTTTTACTAACAATACTATTCTAATATATTCATAGAAACAATGTCTAATAATAATTACTTCTTAATTTGATTGATAATTCCTTTAGGTTATTTCTATAATCGGATTCTAAACCAACCGGTAAAAGCAAATAAAGGTTTATTCCTGGGTTATTGTTTAACACCTTTTAAATAACACCTCAGTTCTACAAGTCTTATAATTCAAATTTTCTCTAAGAATCTTTTTAAACTAAAAATAAACACGAATATTAATCTATAAGTTATAATAATACCTTATCTATGCATATTAGTTGTAGCTTATAAATTTTATTGCTACAAAATCTTTAAGAGAATAATATAGCTTGTTTTAATTGATGTTTTACTAAAGTCGAAAAATTCGAGATCATTACTAACTTTCAGGTTATAACAATTAAAATTAGATTTATGTTGAGAATTCAGGTTAAAGAAGGTGAAAATATTGATAGAGCGCTTAAAAGATATAAGAGAAAGTGTAAAGATGTAAAGCTTGTGCAAGAAATAAGATCACGCAAAGAATATATAAAAAAATCTGTTAAAATGCGCGAACAATTAAAAAAAGCACAACATAAGGCAAAGTATCTTAGAGAACATAGTGATGAGATCTAAAAATATTTTTTCTGAGAATTAATTTTGAAACGTCTTGACTAGAATTAGTTCAAGACTATAGATGTTAGGTGTTTAATTTTGTTTTATCCGAAATTTGATAAACAAAAACTAATAACTACTGTTTGTCTTGATTATTATTCTTTTTCAAAATAATCCCAAACTTCATTACCTAGTTTTTCGCCATTTTCTGAATTTGTAAAAAGTACGTATCCCCATTTTTTTGTTGTATCCAACAAATACCAGCAAGTAAATCCGTCATTGCTTCCTCCGTGAAAAAAAGTCGTGTTGTATGGCTTATCTGCTGTTACAAAACCTAGGGTATAGTACACATTCGTTCCAGAGGACAGTGTTGATACTTTTGAATGATGTTTTAATAGTTCTATGTAACTTTCTTTAGATAAGAGTTTATTATTCATTATTCCAATCATCCATTTTGAGAAATCTAAAGGTTCAGAATGAATAGATGAAGGTGCTATAAATTTACCTTTTTCTTTTTTATACCAATAGTTGTTTTTCAAATCAATCCATTCTCGCTGATTGTTATAAGGTTCTGCTTTGTGTTTATTAGTATAAGATGTTGGGACAAATACAGTATGTTTCATTTTCAAAGGTTTTGCAATCTTATCTTGAAAAATAGCTTCTAAACCTTTCCAATCTGTATTGTCTATATGTTTTAATACCATTGCTAGATATTGATATCCTTCTCCAGAATATTCATAATCTGTATCTGGTTGAAATTTAATTTTAAGCTTTTTGTCATCTTCGTTTTCTCTCCAATTTGGAAACCCTGATCTATGACTCAGCACCATTCTGGCTGTTATCTTCTTATATCTCTCATCATAGGCGATTTCTTGATATGGTAAATATTCATACAACGGTTTATCTAAATCCAATTTTCTCTCTTCGACATATTTCATTACAAATGATGCAAAAACAGATTTTGACATTGAAGCTCCTTCAAAAATTGTTTTGCTTGTAACTGGCATTTTTTTTTCTAGGTTGGCATATCCAAATGTTTGATGATAAACAACTTTACTATCATTTATTACTGCTATAGAAAGCCCTGGAATATTCAAGGAATCCATTCTCGATTTAAGAAAAATACTTATTGAATCGGTTGAAACGTCAACCCCTTTAAAGTTTTTAATTTTATGCTGTGAATGACAATTCGTCAATGAGATTAATGTCAATAATAAAACTGATAGTTTCTGAAAGCTTTTTTTCATTTGTTTATTTTTCCTAAATAAAGTACAACGGTTAATGTGAAAAACTGTTTCAACGGTTTTACCTAACACTAGGCATCTATTTTTAATTATACTCTCTCTAATTTTATATGTGGTTTTGATGGCAATTCAATGATAATCTTATTTCCAGTTCTCACCTCTCCTCCTTCCAAAACGATTCCCATTACTCCAGCTTTTCTTATTAAATTTCCTTTCTCGTCTTTATCCAAAACAGCTCTCAGTAATCCATCTTTTAATGCGTTAAGTTGTTTACAAGGATTTCTTAACCCGGTTATCTTTATTTTAACTGTTTCGCCTATACTCAATAAAGTATCTTTGGGTAAATTAAGTAATTCAACTCCTTTTGTAGTAATGTTCTCTCCAATTTCTCCATCCTGTATATTAAACCCCTTCTTCTTTAGTTCATCAAAAAGTTCAGAGTGAATTAGGTGAACCTGTCTCAAATTAGGTTGATTTGGATCTTTTGCTACTCTTGAACGGTGTTTTACTTTTTCTCCCATATGAGCATCACCTTTCACTCCCAAACCTTTTATCAAAAGAATTCTATCACAATTGAATTTACTAAAAGTATGAGAGCTACTCTTACTTACTGATTTAACTATTCCGTTATTCATTTTTATTAGAAGATGACGTATTTATTCATGAAAAGTAATGGTGCATAACTACAAACTTTTTTGGTAGTTTTATACACATTATTAGTAGCAGTTATTTTTTGTAAACTCCACTTTTTAATTCAAGTTCTCCCCTTTTTAAATGAGTCAAAAGATTCATTAATTTTGGTTTCGTCGTTTCTCCCATAAGAACGTTTAAACCCATTTTTGGAGGTCCAAATTCTTTTAATCTGGCAACAAGAGTGTCAAAAAAATCAATCCCAGCTTGAGTTTGATTTGTGGATTGTTCTTTTGTTAAACCTAACTCTTTCAAAAACCTATCCATTTCCTTTGCCTTGAATAAAAAACTAAGGTTTGCGTTACTAGCCCAAGGCATGGGGTAATTTACTTCTCCATTTCCATTTTTTAGAATGTCATAAAAAAGAAAATAGCCTCCAGTTTTCAAAACTCTATTTATTTCAGAATAAAATTTTTCTTTATCAGGAATATTCATTTGAACGTGTTGTGTCCATACAACATCAAAACTATTGTTTTCAAAAGGAAGTTCAGTAGCGTCTCCTTGTACAAAAGTTGTTTTGCTATTTAGATCTACGAGTTCAGACAATTTATTGGCTGTTCTTATATATTCATTACTAAGATCTATTCCTGTAGTTTGACAATTATATTCATCTGCAAGCATTCTACAAGGTCCTCCTAATCCGCAACCTACGTCTAAAACATTAAGTCCATATAGATCAATACTATTAGCAAGCTCTTTAGACACAGCTGCTCCACGTACGTGAAATTCATCAACACCTGCAATATCAGACCTCTTTACATTATCAAGAGCAATATTTTGTTCTTTAAGACGATTGATTATATCTTCAAAAAGTTCTTTTTTCAGATAGTGGTTCTCCACATTTTGGTTTAAATTTTCCATTTATATAATTTTATTGAGTTCCAATTGTTATCAACGTCTCGCATAAAAGTAGTATGATTTTATGGTCACAACCTTTTCCTCCAAGATTGTTTTTTCTTATTGCTACTTGTTTCTGAGTTAACTATATCTCGGTCATTATTTTTATGCATTGTCAGCAGTAGTTTTTCCTTATTAGGTTTTTCTTTTGGTTCAAATATTTTTTTATTTATTCTTAAAAATACTGCCTTTTTATTCAAACGTTATTGGGTACATAAGTTGAACTGCTACTTTTTGCCCTAAATGCTCTCCAGGTATCCATTTTGCCATTGATTTGATTATTTCTAAAGCCTGTTTATCACATTCTGGCGAAAGGCTTTTTATAACTTTAGGGTTAATTACATTCCCATTTTTGTCAATCACAAATTGGACAAAAACCTTTCCTTTGATCGTTGTGGATTTATAACGTAGCTTTTTATAAAATTCTGTTTGCCCTTTTTTAAATTTTGGATACTTTTCAACAGTTGTAAAAATTTTATCAAAATTAGTCTCTTTTACAGGGTTTTCTTTTATTGTTTCTTCTTCTTCCAAAGTTATTTCTTCTTCTTCCACAATTGTTTCTTCTTCAACGATATCTCCATAGTTAAATTCAATTGGCGCAAAAGTCGTTTCATTTGTATAAAAAGGATATCTGTCTTGAAATAGGTAATAGGCGTACTTTTTATCCCTCGAATCGGTATCTATTGTTTGTCTTTGAATAATCTTGTGTTTATTACCCTTCAAGTCAAATACTTTTACTTTCTTGTTAAAAAACATGTAGGCACCTAAATCTGCCTGAATCATTTTTTTTATGATCCTTAATGTATCGTTTTTATCATAAATTTCAGAATCAATAATTTCTATGGGTATTGGGGATTCTTGCACAAAAGAATATGCAGCTCTTACTGATTCTAGCTTTTCGCCTTTCATCATTTCCAATTTATCAAATGCCCCAAAAACTGACCCGAATAACTGTAAAAAATTAGCTCTTTCAAAGTGAATGAAAGCTTTTGATGTTTTATAAACTACAGCATCATTTTCTTCACTTTCTAATTGCCAATTAGCTTTATTCTGGGCAGATAGTTGAGATATTATTACTAATAATAGAACTACAGTGTATTTCTTCATGTTCTTGTATTTAATGTCTAACGTTAGGTATATAGCTTGTTGTGTAGTAAGGTAATAAATTTAACAAATACAAAAAGAAAATCCGTGAGGGTTTTCGTATATAAGCGGTTACCAATTAATTATATACTTTGTTTTGTCTGGTTTTTTAATTCATAAGCGCAGGAAGAATATACGTTTCAAATATTTCTCGTGATTGATTACCTTTCCTATTCCTATAATTTCCTGCTGTTATCACGACTACAGATTCTAACGATGGAACTATAAAAATAAATTGTCCTCCGGCACCTCGTGCTTCAATGGATCTAATTGCTTCTCCATTGATGATATAGGTATCATGCCACCATAGATAACCATATTGATTTTTGTCTCTTGTATCCTGTAATCCTGTATGTTTCTTGAAAGATTCTTGAACCCAATTCTCTGAAATAATTTGTTGGCCTTCCCACTCACCTTTATTGAGATAGAGTTAACCAAATTTTAATAAATCTCGTGGGGTTAAAAGCATTCCTCCACCGAAGTAAGGAGTTAACCGAGTATCATCAGTTTGATTGATATAATTGTTAATACCCAATGGTGCAAAAAGTTTTCATCCATGTAAATTTCAACTGGTATCTCTAGATTTTCGTTCAAAGCCACACCTAGCAAAAATGGGTTTGCAGATCCATAGTCACCATAAGTCCCTGGTTCATTAACCATAGGAGCCTCAAGAACAGTTTTTAACCAGTTATTGGAATACCTTGAATCTTGATAATAATCTTCGGCAGCTTGATTATTTACATCCAACCCAGAACTCATAGTCAATAAGTCTTTAATTATTATTTTAGGTCATCTTTTGTGTAATGATAAGCTTCTGGCAATAAATCATAGAGTTTTTGGTCAATACCTTGGAGAATGTTTTCTTCAATGGCAATATCGATAATAGCAGATGAAATACTCTTGGAAGCGGATCGTAAATCATGAGGAATTTGTGCATTAAAGCCGTCAAAATAGGTCTCAAACACAAGCTTCTGGTTTTTTGTAATAAGCATGCTATGTATATTTTCTAACTTTTTAAATTCCTTCCTATCAAAGCCGTGATGAAATACACCGGTATCTGTTGTGTGAAATGAACCATCTTCAGTATCAAGGTCGGCTATTGCAATTGTACCTTTATCATTTAAAAGGGTATAGAATGTTTTGAATAATTCATCCACATTATTTATGTGGTGAAGTGTCATTGAAGAAATAATAGAATCAAATTTTTCGTTTAGTTTTTCTGTTGTCAAATCCATTTCAAGTATTTGAATTTCACAATCTATTTTTTTTCCCTAAGAACATTATTCATTGATTTTGATTTCAATTTCAAAGAAGGGCAACAACAAATCAGACTAACTCTCTAAAAAAATGAATTACAATACAATTAATTTAAGAGATATTAAATGTTTAGAAAGCATCATTGGTCACAAGATCAATTAGAAGAAATGATCGGATTAAGTATATGAACAATTCAACGAATCCAAAATGGAGGAAATGCAGGTTTCGAATCATTGAAATCTCTGGCGGCAGTCTTTGAAACCAATATCACTGATTTGATAAGAAAGAGAAGAAGAGTCTGTCAAAGTCTGAACGAGTTTTACAAACTTCTTGCAGTTGCCATATTAAGCTTGAAGGTTCAATCTATTCTTATCATTATAGATAGATACATTTGAAGCGTCGTTAACCTTTTGTTATTTAGTCTTCAAATATTTAATTAAATTTTGTTTTAATATTATTCCTTCTTGTAATAAATTATCATAAGATTCATCTATCAAAACCATTAAAACCTGCCTTGTAGCAATTAAATTTGAAAATTCTTTAACTTTTTTGGATTCCAAAGGTTCTAAAAAAAATGAATTATCAAACTCGTTCAATTCTATTTTAGCATATTCAGGCAGAATTAATTGAAATGTTGAATTTAAATCTAGATAATCTCCTATAGAAAGACTCAATTCGTGAATCAATTTCTCATTAGTCTCCAAAACATCAAGAGTGGATATACTATTGTCATAATATTTCTGGATTTTGTTCCTTATTGAATCTGTCGAGATATAACCAATCTTACCGGAGAATTTCATTTCGTTAAATATAGTTTGAGTAGGATTAAAAGATGATGAAAACGCTCCTTGTATTATATTTAATTTTAAAAATGTTTTATTCTTTCTTATTGAATCAATTTTAAAGGCACTAAGTAAAGTCTTATTTGCAATCAGATATAAACTATCTTCTTTCCTTAATGTCTTAAGGCTAATAATATCTTGGTCAATATTCTGTATCAGACCAGAAAGTAGAGCTTTCTCTTCCTCATTTTTTTTACCCTGTTCATTCCAATTATTAATCTTCAACGCAATCAAAATACCAATAACTATGAGTATTACTTCTCCAATTACATAAATCAAATATTTACTGAATTTATTTTCGGTTAGCATTTTTTGTCTAATGCTTCTAAAGAATCTTATCATTGATTAATAATAAAGGTACGCAATGGCCTATTCTGTACCACTGCACATTAATAATTTTACTTAACTATTTATAAATGCATAATGAACACTTATATCCTTATCAGGGTATAAAATTAGTTTTTAAAGAAACAGAAAGTTCACTAAATAAGCAAAATTAAAACATCATCTATTTTTTAAACATTCTTATTAGAACTTTTAATAATAGTATCCTTCTATAAATCTAAATAACTAGAAAATTGTGTATTTTTGATATAGACATGAAAACAAATATCCCTAAATATCAACAATTACCAGGTATCAAATGGTTGTTTGTTATTGCTGTTTTATTCAATTTTTCAGGGTATTCTAATTATACCCCTCCCAAAACAGAAAGTGCTGGTGTAACATTAGTCTACACTCAGGATCAGAATACTTTAAAAACAGTTTCTTATCAACAGTTATTAAAAAAGAAAAAGGTATATGGTTATAATCGATATGAAACAGGATCTCCTATTTTATCATTATCCTTATTACATACTAATCTAACTTTGGTAAAAATACATCATTACCAGCAAGTTACACCTGTAACTATAAAGAAAATAATAATTTTCACCCAGCATATTTCTCATAAAGAAGAATCTCCTTTTCATTTTATCTTAGGATAAGATATCCACTGTATGAACTCACTCTGAGTTCTATGCCCTTAGAGGCAATTTTATATTATTTACCACTTTAATTATTTAAAATGAAACGATTCAAAAGAGCACTGAGACGATCTTTGTTGATATTTCTTATTATTATGGCTGCCCTTATCCCTGTTCCTGTTTTTTTACAGAAAAAAGAAGGTAAGTTTAATGATGATAACATTATAGAGCTTGTCGAGAAAAAAGAGGATGATAATGAAGACGAAACAAAATTTGATAAAGACTTTATATCTTAAACTTATATAAACAAGGGTATCATATATATACCTCATCAAAAAGCACTTTCAGGATATTTTTATCCTGAAAGTGCTTTTTTTTTTATAAGAAATCTAAAAATTAATGAACTCCAGCCATTAACTTTTTAATCATTGGTGAAATTATGATTGCAACCAACCCTATACCTATTGATATCACTCCAAAACTAGCATATACCGATACATAAGAGTATAATTGTTGTAAGGTCTCTGAAGCGCCATTCATTGAGGACGCGGATAATCCTGTTATTGTTTCTGTTATCAATCCAAAAAAACCTTCTGAGAAAACACTACTTTCTCCTTCTTTTACTGTTGTTAGATTTGCTATTTTACCAGCAAAGAAGTGTCCATAAAAGTTTGCCGAAAACCAAACTCCCATAATAAATGTAATATATTTAACCGGAGATAATTCTGTAATCTTAGAAAGCCCAATTGGTGATAAAAACAATTCTCCTACAGTCAATACAAAATATCCCAAAATAAGATAAAACATAGGTGTTCTGGCAAAGGCATCTAATTCTTGAGCAGACATCCCAAAGACTACAAACCCCAACCCTAAGAACAGCATCCCTAAACCAAATTTGACGGGTGAGCTTGGGTTAATCTTACGTTTACTCAAAAATGTCCATAACATAGCAAAGGGTATCGCTAATAGTACGATCCAGGTAGAATTTATACTATTGGTTTGCGCTGCATTGATCCCTATCAGGTTTACATTTCTATCAGCAAATAAGGTTATTGAACTTCCTGCTTGTTCAAAGACCGCAGCAAACGCGGCATATAATGCTGTAAAATAAACTGCAACCAATAAGCGCCCTCTTTCTTTGCTTGTCACTGTTTTTAAAATATATCCTATATATACTAATAAGAATATAGATGCTATCCATACCAGATAATGTTCAAATTCATTAAACCGAACAATTAGTGCAAAAACGGGTACCGATATTAAAGCCAACAAACCAATGAGTTGTCCTTTATTAAACCCAAAAGTCTTCTTTTCATAACTGATTGGATCAGGCACTAACCCTTTGTCTCCAAAAACTTGTTTATTGACTCCTCCTCTAAACACTAATAAACCAACTATCATTCCTATTCCTGCTAACAAAAATCCATAGTGCCATCCATACAATTCTGCCAGCCAAGCACACATTAATGGTGCTATTGCTCCTCCTAAATTGATACCTAAATAAAAAATTGTAAAACCAGAATCCCTTCTTTTATCTCCTTCTTTATATAAAGTTCCTACCATTGTGGAGATGTTGGGTTTAAAAAAACCATTACCTACAATAATCAAGGCCAATGATCCATAAAAAAACACCGGTAACTCAATAGTTAGAAAAAAATGTCCTAATGCCATTAGAACTCCTCCTAAAACTATCGATTTTCTATACCCTATATATTTATCCGCGACGATGCCTCCTATCATTGGGGTTACATATACCAAAGACATGTAAGCCGCCATTACTCCAAAAGATTGTTTATCTGTATATAAAAGATGTTTGGTCATATAAAGAACCAAAAGAGCTTTCATCCCGTAAAATGAAAATCGCTCCCATAATTCTGCAAAAAAGAGATATAATAATCCTTTTGGATGACCGAATAGTTCTTGCTCGCTTGCTACTACTTGATTTGAATTCATGTTAAGTGCTTAAATCGGGTTAAAACACAAAGCATGAATAGTTAAGTAGCATTTAAAAATGAAGTTCTAAAAAATAGTAATTTATATCAATTTGTTATTGACATACAAGTAGTCACAAATAATCACAGCACTATTTATCAGGCATTTAAACTATCTATCAGGTAAAAAAAATTACCTCCATTTTTTTGCTACTACAATGTATTCAGGTAAAACAAATGTTCTTTAATGAATTATTTATCCTCAAAAGGACAAGTTTCAAAATATTTTTTAAGACTGAATTTTCTGTCTTCAAATTGTTCTTCTAATATCTTAAAACGTCGAATTCTATCAATTCGAAAAGCTCTTAAATCATTTCTTAAATGACACCAGGCAATCAAAATCCATTTGTTATCGGCAGAATACATTGCACAAGGTTCAATTTTTCTAAAAGAAGTCGTTTCTTCATTTACTTTTTGATAATTGATCTCTATAAAATTAAAATTAGTAATTGCCAATTGGATCTCAGATAATGCATCACTTGTAAACTCTTCATAGCTCCAATTAAAAATATGGATTTTATCATTTAATAATTCGCTCTTTTTCTGAACAGAAGTTTTAAAAACTGATTTTATTTTTATTAAAGCTTCATTAAAGTTATTTACAAAAGAAACATCTTTGGATTGATTAATAATATGCTGTGCCGTAACTAATGCATTGGCTTGTTTTTCTGTAAATTGTACAGGAGCAACAGTATAATTGTCAACCAAACTATACCCTCTGCCTTCGATAGTGTAAACAGGAACTCCAGCTTCTTCTAACTTACGGATATCTCGATAAATAGTTCTAACACTTACTTCGTATTTTTTCGCCAATTCAGGAGCTGTTAATATCCGTTTGGATTTTAACAAAGTAAGTATCGATATGAGCCGTGGTAATTGAGACATAACAACAAAGATAGCGAACCCATTCAGGATTCGCTATACATAATATTTTACCCCATTGAATGAAGCGCTACTCGGTTTCCTTCTGTATCCGTAAATTGTGCTATAAACCCATTTTCTTGGATATCTGTTTTTTTCATAATGACTTTCCCTCCTGCTGCTTCTACTTTGGATAAGGGAGTAGAAAGATCATCTCCTCCATTAAGGTACACTGTAGAACCATCTGTAGACGGATTTGCACCTTCCATTTGTACAATAGCTCCACCAACTTTATTATTCCCCATATCGTAAGGAAAAACTCCATATTTTACATTTTTATCTTCCATGTGATGATCGATAATTTCTTCGCCTAAAACTTCTGAATAGAATTTTTTTGCTCTCTCATAATTATGAACAGGAATCTCGAACCAATTAACCGCGTTTTTCATATTTGTAGTGTTTTAAATTATTAATACTACAAATGTAGCTGCGCTATGGACAAAGGATGTCAGGGGTATTTTTTAAAAAATATTACTTCTTTGTTTTTTTAAATTCCTCGATTAATATTTCATCGATAACTATATTTTCCGGAATGATACGAAGTCGATATTTTCCTTGCCCCATAAAGGTAAACAAGTCTTTTCTTTCTAATTGAGAAATTTCTTCTAGCTGAAGAATAGTGTTTATATTTTCTATAATTCTACTTAAATATGTCTGGCTTTTTATTTCGCCACCAGAGTTTACAGAAACATATTGCCCATCACCTCCTTCAAACTTACGTCTTATAGCAAACCTCAGTAAATTTTTGTATTGGGTAGTTTTGGATCCAAAATCAATGGTCTGATCATAAATATCTTTTGAAGGGATTGTAATTTTAACCAAAGCCCAATCTAAAAATTTAATGGTCATTTCACTTGGTTTAGGTGTTAATGCCAATTGTATGACCCAACTGGTCGCCAATACCAGGAAAATAGAAATAAAAGTTGTTTTGGCAACAATCTTAATAAGATGGGTATACAACGGTTCTCCAAGGGTTACAAAAACATCAGGAACTTGAGAAAGCAACATAAATAAAAAGGTTACTACAGAAATAACCGCAACCAATTTTAAATCTCTATTCATAAATGTCTTATAAAAAGAGATGATTAATAAATATGTAAGGAAACAAGAAAATATTAAATCTGGGATACCACTTATTCTCACTCCATTTATAATCGGGTTGTCTCTATTATGTTGAATTAAAATAAAGGTAACTACCGAAACAATTATCGCTATAACAAATAAGATGAGAGTATTTTTTTTGTTTTTATATAAAAATTGTGGCGCAAAGTCAAAATAAAACAAAGCTAGAAGTAATGCCAAAGTATTAAACACTGAGAAAAAACTATAACCGGCATCGTATATTATTGTATTTGTATATCCAAACAGATTACCCAGATAAATCCAGGTTCCAGAAAACACCCAGATAAAAAGTGCCAAGCTTAGGTACAGCAATCCCTTGTCTATTCTTTTTTGGGAATCATCTTCTTCTAGAAATTGTCGAAAGCGCTTTTTTATATTATACCATATTGCCAGCAACAATAAACCTCCTATAAAGGCGATACATATATGTGCCAAGCTATAGAACTTAGTTATTTCTGACATACATTCGTTTATCTGAACGATAAAGGTAATTACATATCTAATCTAAAACAAGGCTATTTAATTTTTGAAAATTTAATTAAACCCTATTCATACCTAATTAACAAAATATAAAAAGCTTGTCAGGAGCTATACGGTTGATTTCGCAACCTCTGACAAGCTAAGTCTAATGACTAAATTTTGTATACATAACCTTTTTTAAGGCTAGTAACAATTACAGTCACACTCTCCGGTATATATGCCATTTAATGTATTACAGACTCTCAATGCATAATCTGGACATACCACCCAACAATTAGGTGGGCTACCCGCATTTAATGCTTGTTGGTCTTTTTTGCTAAGAACTTTTAATCCTTGAAGATCTAAAACTGATTTTAACATAATAAAGGTTTTAAGATTAAGCATTTAAAGTACACAAAAAATGCTTTTTTCCCTCTTTTTAACTGTTAATACTCTATCAAAAGTCTCTAAAAATCATTATTCTTTATAAAACAATTTTAAAGAGTCTCTATTTTATATAATTAAGGATATTACTTATTTTACGACTTTTATCTTATAATGGAGATTTCGAATTTAAAAACAATAGGTCTGGGCGGTGGTTGCCATTGGTGTACTGAAGCAGTTTTTCAATATCTTAAAGGAGTAGTAAAGGTAGAACAGGGATATATAAAAAGTAATGGGGTTAACGATTACTTTTCTGAAGCTGTGATTGTTCATTTTGATCCAAGCATTATTCTTCTGAAAGATCTTATTGAAATTCATCTACACACTCATAAGAGTACATCTAACCATAGTTTTAGAGAAAAATACCGTAGTGCTGTTTATTATTTTGATGAAAATGAAAAGCAACTAATAGAAGATATACTCGCTTTGCTTCAAAAAGAATTTGATGATCTTTTAATTACCAGTGCACTCAAGTTTGTAGAATTTGAGAGATCAAGAACTGAGCTTCTAGATTATTATTTAAACAATCCTGAAAAACCTTTTTGTCAAAAATACATCAATCCTAAGCTGGATTTCTTAAAAAAGAAATATTCTAAAGCGATTAAGTAGTTTTAATCAACCATATCAACATCTTGAAACTCATATCTCTTGAAATTTGCAACAGCCAAACCACCCAGATCAGAAGCCCAAAAAGATATGGTCCATTCGTCACGATCATCTACTGGCAAATGAGCCCAAGAAATGTGAATATCGAAGTTGTCGTGTGATATTAAATTGAACTCTTTAAAACTTTCTCTAACCGATTCAATAACTGGTTTACTAGTTATTTTATTACTAGAATTAAGATCATTGAATATCAAAAATTGTAATGCTAATTCATAATCTGTTAATTCCAATAATCGAGATTTTCTACTCACATTTAATTCTGGATAATTTACTTCTAGATTACTTTTTGAGTTATTATCAAGTTTATCCATCCATTTGTCAGTACGTAGTATTTCAATTTTATCTACTAGTGAATCAAGAGTATTTCTAAACAAATTATGCTTTCGTAAAAAAGTATTTTGGTTTTTTATATCATCAATCTTTTTTATCCAAACTTCTGCTTTTTTAACATCACCTCTTTCAGTTTTTAACCCTAATTCATGTGACTTCTTGAAATAATACAATGCTTTATCTAATAACCCTGCATCATAATAATTTTCTCCTATTTTTAAAGCCAAATAATCACTCTGTTTACTCTCATCACAATTAAATAATATACTTCTTAATTCTGCAGATACTTTATACGAAGCATAATAATCCGAGTTTCTAATAAAATCATTGAGAGGTTCTCCCTTTGAATGATTCATTATATGTAATGTCTTAAAGTATTTTTTATAACTATAATCATCAGAAGTATAATAGTCATAATACTTATCTATATTAACCTTTTTAAGTGAAGAAAAATATTCATTTGTTGTATTTGATTTATCAATTAGAGAATCAACAATCCAAACATCCACATTATCCCACCATATAGGTTGCTCTACTGTATATATAGAATCACATATTTTAAATGATAAATTTTTGTTGATTTTCTTTTTTTGAGTTACCTGACTATTACAACCAATAAAACATATCAGCACACTGATCGCAAAAAATACTTTCTTCAACATTATTAAAGATGGTTGTGATTAACTATAGATATACGTACCAAACTCACTATTAATAGTAAGTTTATTGTCATCAGCAGCTTCTACTCTACCAACGATCTGAGCATCTACGTCAAAACTTTTAGAGATCGAGATAATATCTTCAGCTATTTCTGGAGAAACGTATAACTCCATACGATGTCCCATATTAAACACTTGATACATCTCTTTCCAATCAGTACCAGAGTTTTCCTGAATAAGTTTGAATAAAGGAGGTACTTCAAATAAGTTATCTTTTATAATATGCAGGTTATCTACAAAATGTAAAATTTTGGTTTGTGCGCCTCCACTGCAATGCACCATACCATGGATAGTATCACTTTTATATTTTGATAATATCTTTTTAATAATCGGTGCATACGTTCTGGTAGGAGAAAGCACTAGTTTACCAGCATCAATAGGAGCGTCTTTTACCGAATCTGTAAGTTTTGTTTTACCAGAGTATACCAGATCAGACGGTACTGATGGATCAAAACTTTCTGGATATTTTTCTGCAAGTACTTTACTAAACACATCGTGACGGGCAGAGGTCAATCCGTTACTCCCCATACCACCATTGTATTCTTTCTCATATGTTGCCTGACCAAATGACGATAATCCTACAATTACATCTCCTGGTTTAATATTAGCATTATCTATTACATCCTCTCGTTTCATACGAGCAGTAACTGTAGAATCTACTATTATGGTTCTCACAAGATCTCCTACATCAGCAGTCTCGCCTCCTGTAGAATGGATATTCACTCCAAAACTTCTAAGATCTTCTAATAATTCTTCGGTACCATTAATAATTGCAGAAATTACTTCGCCAGGAATCAGGTTTTTATTTCTTCCAATAGTAGAAGATAACATAATATTATCTGTTGCGCCTACACACAATAGATCATCAATATTCATGATTAATGCATCTTGAGCAATCCCTTTCCATACAGACAGATCTCCTGTTTCTTTCCAATACATATAAGCCAAAGAAGATTTTGTACCTGCACCATCTGCGTGCATTATTAAGCAATGGTTAGGATCATTGGTTAAATAATCTGATACTATTTTACAAAAAGCTTTCGGAAAAAGTCCTTTATCTATATTTTTAATAGCACTGTGAACATCTTCTTTTGATGCAGAAACTCCTCGTTGTGCGTACCTTTTGCTAACTTCTTGACTCATTTTTATTAAATTAAAGCGCAAAGATAGTTCAATTTAGTTCAATCACTAAACTGAAAATACAAAATTCCAAATTCCTAAGGATAACCTTAGGAATTTGAAATCTTAAAAATTTATAAATCTACTCCCAATCGGGCATACTAGCATTTCCAATTACAGTGGTTCTGTTATCAGCATCACTAATATCCAACCTTTCAATATTTCTTACAGAAAGCCCGTCATTATTAGTATTTACATAAATCACCACTACCTCATTTGGCGAAAATCGAGCATCCAAGTCGTTCGTTCCTGCTGGTTTATCCACAGAAAGGTCAGTAGCTGTAGTTGATGAAAAATTATAGATATATAGACGAGAATCTAATCTGCGATACTCTGTGTTTTCAAATCCGGAAGCATCATATGTATATAATAATTGTGAGCCATCTAATGATAGATTTATTCCTCCTGCAGCTCCAGAAACTCCAGATAATACTGTATTCTGAACAATACCTGAGCTATTAATTGTAAAAATCTCGACCTCATAACCATTTAGGTTATTTGTTTTTAATGCTATAATTCCTGTACTTTCATTTTTATCAACTTCTGTAATTAGGTTTCCATTTGTTGTTTGATAGACAAGGGTTAAACCACTTCCGTCAATATTTATAGAATATAATTTATCTTGATTTGGAAACAAAAGCCTAGCTCCGCTATTATCCCAAGAGAAATCTACTTCTTCAAGATTAAAGCCAGAGACACCTACCTGAGAGGTTACTTGATTCACCTGAGAACCATCTTCATTCATAGTAAACAAATGGGTTTGAGAACCTACCGATTGTAAAAATGCAATCTTCCTAGTGTTTATATTTCTTCTTGGCCTAAAACTATTTTTTGATTCAGAAGTAAGTCTAATTTCGGTTCCTCCACTCTCATCTGCTGAAAAAATCACACTATTACCACTAACAATTCTAGAATATATTATTCTATTATTAGGAGCATTTTGTGTTTCGAATGCAAAAGTTATACTGTTTACAGGATCATTGATATCATCACTACTACTTACCTGCCAAAAGTATTTTACCCCATATGCAAGATCAGATAGTGTATAGGTTGTATCTGTTATATTTTCAAAAACTTCAACTTCTGTGTTTTCGTCATTTCGCAAACTAATTGTATAGGTTAAAGCATCATCATCAGGGTCATTCCCACTCCATGTAAGCTCAACCTCGATAGGTTGATTGGCTGCATTATCAGCAGGTGAAACTAATGTTGCAGCATCTGGAGGGCGATTTCCCGCAGTTTCTACATCCATCTCAAAAACTACTTCTAATTCTTTATCTGCAATTATGGATATCGATTCAAATTCTGCTAACAGTCCTTCTTTTTGAGCAGAAAGTGTATAGTCTCCAGAGGGAATATTATCTATTCTATAGCTTCCGTCTGCCGAAGTAAAAATAGTACTAGTTGCTGGATTGGTTGATATTTTTACATTTTCCAGAGGTTCATTAGTACCTGCTCGCACTACAGTTCCTTTTACTGAACCTAAACCTTCCAGATCTATAGTATCCTCGCTACAAGAAACTATAGCGAGACACATAAAAGTAATACTTATTTTAATGAAAATATTTTTCACAAGTTAATTTTTTAATGTTCGTTTTTGGCTGATGGGTTATCCTTTAGGATTAATACCGTCTCTTACCATTTTTTGATTGCGTTTTTTAAGTTTTCTAAGCTCTTTTTCTTCTCTACGTTGTTGTTTTCGTAAGTCCTTGTCTATTTTCAAGGGGTTTTCGAAATACCAGTTTAATCCAACAGAAAAATTAAAATATTGATCGTCTCTTTTTCCTTGAACTATATTATCCAACTTATCTCCTAAAACAAGGTTATGAGTTGCGTTGAGTGTAACTCCTATATTATCAGAAACCAAATATTCTATTCCGCCTCCATATTGAAATTTAAAAAGTGTTCTATCAAAACCGTCTGTATTTACAGTACCTATCCCTCCAAAAAAGAAAGGAGATAATTTTTCAAATGGTAATAAAGTTAATTCTCCATTAATATCAATGGCATTAAACCCTTCTGCAAATGCGTTTTCATTTTTAAGCTCAAACTTACTTAGGCTAGCATTTACATTAAGGTATGGATTAAAATACCATCTTCCTCCTACTCGTAAAGAATATGAAAGATCCGGATTGTTATAATCTCCTCCAATCAAAGCGGTTCCTACTTTAGCAAAAACAGATTTCCTACCTCTTCTTTCTTTAAAGTAGCGTTCATATAATGCTGTGTTCTGGGCTTCATCTTTTTCTGCTCGATAATCATTCACTAATTTAGTTACGGTTTCTGGTGATGCCTTTACTCCCCACAACTTATCTTCAACTCCTTCAATAATAAGGGCTTCTACTGCTTTTTCTATCGCTTCTGAAACTGCGAGTTGAGCTGGTTCATTTTTAGTGAATCCTGTTTCGGCTTCAAGCAAACGTCTGAATCTTACATATCTGAAAAAATTAGCATCCAGTGCTTGTGATAAAATTGTTTTAGATATATATACTGTTTTAAGAATCTTACCGCTTGATGTAGATACTGCTCTAAGATAAACTGTAATCCTATCCTGTCGATACTGAGTAGAGGCTCCAATACCAAAATATCTCGCTCCTAAACCTCCTGTAATAATATTAGAGTCATAAGATACTATCCCTCCTTCTAATATGATTCCTGCATATAATAATGGTGGTAACTGGGGTTCATTAGGGTTTTTATTTTTTCGATATTCTTTTCTGGTTGAACGAATAATATTACGTTCATTAAGAAGATTACTTAAATTTTCTCGCTCAATAGGCACAAACCATTTAGAATCTTCTAACGCTTTGATTAAAATGGTTGTAGCTCCTTGTGTTACCGCTGTACTAAACGTATTACCGCTTTCTGTAGGTTTATATTGTCCAGTCTGATCCCTGAATTTATAAACTCCTACAACTACTGGTTCTATAGGTGGAGGAAAATCTTTTAATGTTTTTGTAACTTCTGTTGCTTCACCGATTCTGGCCTTTTCAATCGTAATAGGTTGATTAAAATATGTACCGCATCCTGTGAATAATAGCGCACAAGAAATTACTAGAATTACTTGATAAAATTTATGATGCATTAAAAATTAATTAGGAATTATTACTTGAGATTGATCTCCTGTACTGGTATCTAATATATTGATGACCAAACCTTCTGATGATGGGAATATTTCTACAAACAAAGTACCAAAACTAAAAGTACCTTCTGTAAGGCCATCTTCTCCAAATTGCTCATTAAACAACGTTCTGGATATCTGACTTAATAATTGATTATTAAGCCCTTCTGTAAATCGTTCCAGATCAGAACGCTGATCTCTTGATGAGTCATTTGGGTCTGTGAATTTATTCTGAGCTTCAGCAGAGCTCAACAACCACTGATAGTTAAAGGTATCTCCTCCAAATGCAGGGTTTTTTGGTCTATACACCAAATCTTGTCCAAAAGTAAAATTATACGTGGCTAATACCACTATGACTGTTATTATTGATCTCATTCTAATGTAAAATTAGTATTGGATAATATCTTTTTTTTGATTTTTGAGGTCTTTAAAATATTTAAAAACCTTGCGGATGGCAACTTTGGACATTTGTTCTAAATATTCCAAATCAGGTTTTCCAATAAACTCGTGAATCACATTATCACTTATTTTAACCTGTATGATTGTTGTACGGCCAAAACTTAGCTTTTCATAAACCCCAACAACCTTGCTACCGTTTATTTGATTTAATGAGTATGAATTATAAAAAAATTCATAAAAATCACGTCCTGGTTTCGTTTTAGTTTCCTCAATGACAATACCTCTTAACTCGATTCCGTCATTTAAGGATTCTTCTTCTGTTTCTGATTCTTTTGTAGTGTTTTCATTAAATGCTATACGATGTTTCCCTATGATCTCGTCTTCTTCATAGACGAGCAGTAATACTACTATTTTATCATTCTTTTCTACATTGATAAATGCTTTTGAAAGTTCTTTTCTTTCATTAGCTTCCAAAGTAAATCTGCCATCTCTACTACTTTTTAAAAGTTTATTTTGAGCATCTGTTCTAAATACTGAGAACACATACTTAAGGCTTTTATGTACTTCGGTAGTATTAGTTGCTGTAGCCACCACGGTAATAACATTATCAATACTCGTGGTTTTTATTTTGGCCACAACTTCTATATTGGTAAACTGCGCTGTAGCAACCTGAAAAATAATTGTAAAAAGTATTATCAGTCTACATTTCATACCAACGTTTAATTTTTTAAAAACTCTAACCTTCAATTGAGTCTTTTAAAAGCTTCTAATAATTATCGTTCTGGCATTTCCAGACATTTTGAATTTTAAATTCTTTGATAATTCATTACTCCCAAAACGTTCAAAACTTAAATTATCTCCTTGTTGGATAAGATCTAAGCTTGTAGAAATATCCGGGTTAAAAGAAAAATCAATTACAGAATTATTGTTACCTTCTTGGGTAATCATTTTTTCTACTTCTCTAGATGCTTCTTTTAATTCTATCGTATTATTATCTCCTTTTTGAATCAAAGTAATATCCGAAGCTTGAGCATTAATATCAGAAAGAATATTATTGTTAACCCCTATTTGTTGAATAAAAATAGAGCTTGTTCCTACTTCTGAAATTGCTGTCTCTCTTTCTTGTGGTGATATACCATTTAATTGAGATAGCGTAATAAACTTTTCCTGATTTATAACTAAAGCATCATCTTCATTTTTTATATCCTGGCCTTGTATATATGTCAGCGTAAAAGCAAACAGCATAAGAAACCATATTTGGGTTTTGTTTTTCATGTATTTACTATATTTTTTAATGATTCATAACCTCAATAACTACTGCATTTTCAATAACTAAATCATTATTTATAAATGCCAAAAACTCCTGCTAATACAGGGGTGTATTTCTAGTGTTTTTTAAAAACTAGGAAGAAGAGTCATACTTGTGATTAACAAGTATAACTCTTCTAAAGTTTTTTCAATAACTAAAACTTATAGTGATCCCCCACCAGTTTGAGTTACAATAGCAGAATTATTTACTCCATTTTGAAGAATAATACTACTGTTTAAATCTCCTGTTTGAGTTACGAATGTAAAGTTATCCATACCAAACTGAGTATCCTGAGCGATATTAGAATTACCTGATTGTAAAATATCACTAAAGTTACCTGATCCGTTTTGAGAAGTAGTTATATTGTTTCTATCACCAATTTGGATTTGACTTGCAATGTTATTTTCTCCAAAAATACCTGCTGCTCCTTCTTGAGAAACTTCTCCTACATTACCATTTCCTAATTGGAATTGTTGTGTAAAGTTATCACCACCAAAGAATGCTAAGTTTTGCGTTGTAGAAGCACTGTTTCCGTTTCCTAACTGTGTTTGAACAACGATGTTATTATCTTCTTCGTGTTGAGCAAACGCAACATTGTCATCCCCAGATTGTAATTGATCTACAACTCCGCCTCTAGAAGCAAAGATGAAACTACCTTGAACTGATGTTGCAGTATTACCAACACCTGTTTGATCCTGAATAAGAATATTATCAGTTCCGTCTTGTGAAGAAGCCGCTAAGTTTTCGTCTCCTCTTTGGGTTTGATCATTGCTATTATTACTTCCGTTTTGCGAAGCATCAGCAACATTTCCATTACCTATCTGTACCTGGATAGAAAAGTTATCACCACCAAAAGATCCTAAATTCTGATCTACTCTTGCGCTGTTACCTTCTCCTAACTGTCCTTGAAGTGCAACGTTATTGTCTTCCTCCATTTGAGCGAAAGCCTCGTTTTCTTCTCCAATTTGTATCTGCTGTACTTCTCCTCCTCTGGATTCGAATACACTACTTCCTTGAATAGAAGTCGCTAAGTTACCACCACCTTGTTGGTCTTGGTAAACAAAATTATCAGACCCCCATTGTTCTGCGTTTCCGCTATTGGCATCTCCAACCTGCATCTGCTCTCCAGAATTAGAAGTACCTACCTGAGCAATAGTCGCTGTGTTTAGCGTTCCATCTTGAGCTATGGTACTTACGTTTCCAATTCCTTCTTGACTAGTGGTAGCTGAATTCTCCTCTCCTAATTGGTTTTGAGAAGCAGAGTTACCAATACCTTCTTGAGAAATTGTTGCTGCATTACCATTACCCTCTTGACGTTGATTTGCTAGGTTTTCACCACCAAAAAAAGCTAAATTCTGAGTTACAGATGCTGAGTTACCATTACCAATTTGTTCTTGGTTCGCCTCATTAGCATCTTCTTCGTGTTGAACAAAAGCCGTATTCTTATCCCCCGTTTGATTTTGTGTAACGACTCCGTTTCTAGAATTAAACGCTTCACTTCCTTGAATGGCCTCAGCATTATTTGCTGTTCCATCCTGATTTGTTACAGAAGAGTTAGAATCTCCAATCTGAGTAATGTTTACCACATTATCAGTTCCTGCTTGAGTAACATTACTGCTGTTTGATTGCGCAACCATCATTGTAGCACTTAATAAAGTTGCTAGACTAAAAATTACTTTTTTCATACGTAATATATATTAAAAATTGATTAATAATTCTGTAGCTGTACATTTTGGGGCGTACAAAGCATGTTTAGGTAAAAACCTAAGCATCAAATCGATACTGAAAAAAAATTTGGGGAAAGAATATAATTGAGATTATACCAAAACCATTATTCTTTGGTACAAAACAAATTTATGAAAATATTAAGGGTATTATTACGAATCATGTAAGAATTCGACAAAATGCATTACGGAAAAGCCATAAAACAAACGATTTCCTATGGCTTTTTACAGGTTTTAACAAGTATTAATTTTTTGTTAAAAATCAACACTCTTTTGAAAACGTAAGTCTATTCTTACCTTATCTAGTGAAAAGGAGTTCACGATATTTTGTTAAAGGCCACAATTCATCATCTACTAATAGCTCTAATTTATCGCAATTATATCGTATGGCATCAAATAGTATTTTTACCTTATTACAATAATCTTCTGCTTTCTTCTCTAAATCTTTTAATTTATTTGCTTTTCTACGAGCATTTGTCAATTCATTTACCTTAGAATTTATAGCTCCAATATGTTCAGAAATCTCTTCAATAATCTCCATTTGTTCCTTAGCATATTTCTTAAAATCCTCTCCATAGAGGTTTTTTAACCCTGACACATTATTAATCAGCATATTTTGATATCTAATAGCTGTTGGTATCACATGGTTTCTTGCGATATCACCCAGAACACGCCCTTCAATTTGTATACGTAAAACATATTCTTCTATCTCTATTTCATAACGCGCCTCTGCTTCTATCTTATTCATGACTCCCATTTCTTCAAAAAGACCCAATGTTTTTTTAGAAACTTTTACTTTTAGAGCTTCTGGAGTGGTTTTATTATTACTTAAGCCTCTTTTCTTTGCTTCTTTTTCCCAATCATCACTATATCCATTTCCTTCAAAAAGAATGTTCTTTGATTTCTTTATATATTCTCTTAAAATATTGAATATTGCTTCATCTTTTTTAAGATCTTTTTCATCTATTAGCGCATCCACTTCACTTTTGAAATCTCTTAATTGCTTTGCCACAATTGTATTAAGGATGGTCATTGGGTTTGCACAATTTGCTTTAGAGCCAACTGCCCTGAATTCAAATTTATTTCCTGTAAACGCAAAAGGGGAAGTTCTGTTGCGATCAGTATTATCTAGCAATATTTCGGGAATTTTACCTACTACATTGAGTTTTAAGTCTGTTTTCTCTTGTGGAGATAGCTTACCATCAGTAACGCCTTCTAATTCTTTAAGCACAGCTGTTAATTGTTCTCCTATAAATACTGACATAATCGCAGGAGGTGCTTCATTAGCTCCTAAACGATGATCATTACTAGCAGACGCGATACCAGCTCTCATTAATTCTTCATTTTCATTAATCGCTTTTATAGTATTAATAAAAAATGTCAAAAACTGAAGGTTACTCATTGGTGTTTTACCTGGCCCAAGTAAATTAACACCTGTATTAGTGCTTAAAGACCAATTATTATGTTTACCAGATCCATTAACTCCAGCAAAAGGTTTTTCATGTAATAATACTTTAAGATTATGCCTTGCTGCCACCTTATCCATCACATCCATTAATAAAGCATTATGATCTACTGCGAGATTAGTTTCTTCATAAATAGGAGCCAGTTCAAATTGATTAGGTGCTACTTCATTATGTCTGGTTTTGACCGGTATCCCCAACAACATACATTCTGTTTCTAAATCTCTCATAAAAGCCAAAGCTCTTATCGGAATACTTCCAAAATAATGATCATCTAATTGTTGTCCTTTTGCAGAAGAATGGCCGAGAAGGGTTCTACCTGTCATTACAATATCTGGTCTGGATGCTACAAGAGCGCTATCTATTAAAAAATACTCTTGCTCCCAACCTAGAGAAGCATTTACTTTTCTAACATTTTTATCAAAGTATTTTGCTACAGCAGTTGCTGCATGATCTACTGCGTGTAGAGCTCTTAATAAAGGAGTTTTATAATCTAAAGCTTCACCAGTATAAGCCACAAAAACAGTGGGAATACATAAAGTCGTACCATAAATAAATGCAGGCGATGTAGGGTCCCAAGCTGTATATCCTCTTGCTTCAAATGTATTACGAATACCTCCATGCGGAAAAGAAGAAGCATCCGGTTCTTGTTGTACCAACTGATCTCCTCCAAATTTTTCTATACCCTGTCCATTACCAATTGTTTCAAAAAAAGCATCATGCTTCTCTGCTGTAGCTCCCGTAAGTGGTTGAAACCAATGTGTATAATGTGTTACTCCCTTAGACAAAGACCAGTCCTTCATGGATGATGCAATCTGATCTGCAATCCTTCTATCAATCTTAGAACCATGTTCAATAGCGTCCATAACGCTACTATAAGCATCCTTGGTTAAATATTGTAGCATTGTAGTCTGGTTAAACACATTCTCGCCAAACAATACCGAGCGACGTTCTGTTTCATTAACCGTCACAGAATCACGGTTTAACGTTTCTTTTAGGGCTTGAAATCTTAGTGTAGACATAATTGAGTGAGTTTTATAGCAAATATATGATAAGTTTTTATTGCCAATATCAAAATAATGTTATTTAAAATTTGAAGAAAATTAAAAATACCCCCTAAAAAAATGGGTTGTTAATAAAAATATAGATGTTTTTAATAAATATACCCCTCTTTTTTTCAAGGTTCTAAAAAAGAAGATTAAATTTGCCAACTGTAAGTGTTCAATCTATAACGTGTTAATTATGAGTAAAGCTAAATTAGAGTATATCTGGCTAGATGGTTATAAACCAACTGCTAACCTAAGAAGTAAAACAAAAATTGAAGATAATTTTAGTGGAAAACTAGAAGACTGTCCAACTTGGTCCTTTGATGGTAGTTCAACAAGGCAGGCAGAAGGCGGATCTTCTGATTGTTTATTGAAACCGGTAGCTATTTATCCTGATCCTACGAGAAGAAATGGATATTTAGTAATGACTGAAGTTCTAAATGCAGATGGAACTCCTCATGATTCTAATGCAAGAGCTACAATTGATGATAATGACAATGACTTTTGGTTTGGTTTTGAGCAAGAATACTTTATTATGGACAAAGCGACTCAATTACCTTTAGGTTTTCCTGTAGGTGGATATCCCGGTCCTCAAGGAATGTACTATTGTTCTGTAGGAGGAAGAAACACTCACGGTAGAGATTTTGTAGAAGAACACGCTGATCTTTGTATTGATGCTGGTCTTAATTTTGAAGGTATTAATCAAGAAGTAGCAAGTGGTCAGTGGGAATTTCAATTATTCTCTAAAGGAGCTAAAAAAGCTGGAGATGAAATATGGGTAGCTAGATACTTATTGGATCGTCTTACTGAAAAATATGGATACTATATTGAATATCACCCTAAACCAATTAAAGGAGACTGGAATGGTTCTGGTATGCACGCAAACTTCTCTAATGAAGTGCTAAGAACTTGTGGTTCTAAAGAAATTTATGAAACGATCTGTGAAGCTTTCAGACCTGTTACAAAAGAGCACATTGAAGTGTATGGTGAATTTAATGATCAACGATTAACAGGAGATCACGAGACACAATCTATCCACGAATTCTCTTATGGAGTATCTGATAGAGGTGCCTCTATACGTATTCCTATCATTACAGTAGAAAATGGATGGAAAGGTTGGTTAGAAGACCGTCGCCCTGCTTCAAATGGAGATCCATACAAAATTGCCGCTAGAATAGTAAAAACTGTTAAGACTGCTAATATAGAAGCTATGTTAGCATAGAATAATAACAACCATACCCGTTTAAACGCTAAAAAACACCTCTGTTTCATCAGAGGTGTTTTTTTATAGTCCTAACTGTTCTCTAAATTTGATTGACTGTCTTCTGGATATTTCTACTTCTGTGTTCACGTCCAGGTTTATTTTTAATTTGCCATTAAACCAAGGCGTAACTTTTTGAATCATATTCAGATTTATGATTTGTTGTCGATTCGCTCTAAAAAATGTCTTAATCGGGAGTTTATCCTCTATTTGATTTAACGATTTATAAATAAGAGGTTTTTCTTTATCAAAATACACTCTGGTGTAATTACCGACTACTTCAAAAAGTTTAATATCAGAAATGGTTACTAACCAACATTTTTCACCTTCCTTAATAAAAATCTGACTGGTATCTGATAATGTATCTTTTGATTCAGCTTCCTTTTTATTCGTAACTTCTTTCTGTAATTTTTCTATTGTTTTTGAAAACCTATCTTGGTTAATAGGTTTTAACAAATAATCAAATGCATTATACTCAAATGATTTTATAGCATATTCATCATAGGCAGTAGTAAAAACTACCAAAGGCACTTGATCCAACATTTCTAAAAGATCAAAACCATTTTTTTCAGGCATATTAATATCCAGAAATAAAATATCAGGATTTGTAGTGGTGATCAGCTTAAAAGCATCATCTACATTTTCTGCCTCTCCTACTATATTTATAAAAGAATAATCTTTCAATAACTCCTTTAACTCTTTACGAGCAAGACGAGAATCCTCTATAATAACGGCAGTGCTATTCATGTAACGGAATTTTAATTATTGCGATCACATCCTCATTTTCTTCTTCTAATGTAAATGATGATGATCCTCCATATAACAATCTTAATCTTTCTGATATATTTTGGAGTCCAATTTTTGTAGAAACCTTATTGTCAACAAGTTTTCCTGTATTCATTACTTTTATACAAAGAGCACCATTTTCCTTATGAATTGTAAGTTTCACTAATCCTCCTTTGATTTGATTAGCTATGCCGTGCTTTATCGCATTTTCTATTAACATCTGAATTAACATCGGAGGTACTTTTATATTCAAAAGCCCTTCTTCTATTTTTTCTTGATATGTTAATCGCTTCTCAAATTGAATTTTGGATAGTTCAATATAATTATTAACAGTTTCTAATTCTTTTTGCAGTGATATTTCGTCTACTTTATCACTATTTAAAGAGTAACGTAATAACTCAGATAATTTGGTAATCATCTCTCTTGACTTATGCACATCTTCCAACATCAATCCCCGTATATTATTAAGGCTATTAAACATAAAATGAGGGTTCACCTGTCCTTTAAGGGTATTCAATTGAGATTCTCTCAAAGTACTTTCTAATTTCAGGCGTTCTACTTTTCCTTGTTGCCCTTTAATAATTGAACCAATTGAGAAATAAAGAATCAGCCATAAAAATATGATAATAAATGTATTAATATAATTAGCAATAGAATTCGTCTCTATATCCTTGCCAGTAATTTCTACATAAAAATATTGTGCTACCAGTTCTTGAAAAAAGGCTAATGATATACTACAGGTCAAAAGAACAATCACAACAAACAAAAATGATTTAAACCCAAAATTATCCAGAGAGACTCTGCGTTTTATTACCGCTCTCAATGCATTTGTAAATAATATTCCTGTAATAACAATAAGAGCACCTTCTAGTAGCAAATACATTAGATTATCCGGTTCTATGACCAGGTATTTTAAAACAACCTGTGTTATTCCCAAACCGCCCCAGCCTAAAAACTGAAGGATCCAAAACCACGAATTCTTTGAAATTTTTACTGTCCTCAAACCAATTGTTTTCTAAAAAATAATGAAATAGTTATTCTCTTAAGATGTAATAACAAATATCTAAAATCTCTTTAAAATCCAGTCACTAACTAATTTCATTGCTTCTGGATTAAATGTTTCTTCAATAACTGCGTATTCTGATATGGCTCCTGTTTCAGCTTTTTGAAATAAATGATTCAACCCTTCTATTTCTTTAATGGTATAATCACTATTACCAGCTTTTATCAAGCCATTTTTAATACCTGTTAGATTAAGTTCTGAGAGTACTTGAGAGTCTTTACTTCCGTTAATCGCTAAAACCGGAATTTTAACTTTGGATAAATATTGTAATGGATCTGTCTTTATAAAATATCTAAACCAAGGGTCTTTTGCCAATTCTAGCAATCCCGTCTCTAATTTTTCTAAAGGTATTATTGCTTTCATTCCTTCATCCAGCGTATTATAATACGTTGTTAAGTTCTTTTTAGATTTTTCTAGCATTATATCCTTGTCATCTTCTTCATATATTGCTGACAATACACTTTCATAAAGATTATTATTTATCTCTATAAAATTTTTAGGTGTATTTGCCAGCTCAGCCCCCTTTTTCACTTGAGTTAGTAACACTTGACCTCCATCTACACCTGTACCTGCCAAAAGAACAATAAATGCCACATCATTATTTTCTGAAGCAACAATAGGTGCTATAAACCCTCCTTCGCTATGCCCTATCAATCCAATTTTTCTTGTATCTATATCTTTTCTTTTCTTTAAAAAATCAATTGCAGCTTCAACATCAGATGCAAAATCAAGTGAAGTTGCTCCTTTAAACTTTCCTTCACTTTTTGCTACACCTCTTTCATCATAGCGCAAAACCGCAATCCCCTTTTTAGTTAAAAAGTCAGAAAGCACTAAAAAAGGCTTATGATCAGTACCTAAAATCTCTTCGTTCCTATTCTGGGGGCCTGATCCTGAAATTAAAATCACTACAGTTGGGTTCTTTACATTTTTTGGTAATGTTAGGGTACCTGAAAGTTTAATCCCATTTGCTTTTTTATTTTTAAAAACTACCTCTTCTACATCATAAGAAAATGGAGCAATTGGATCTTGAAGTCTTTTTTTAGAAACTTGAGAAGTAATAGAAATCGCATCCTTACTTAAATCTAAAGGAAGTGAATTCCCTGCTTGAGTAAATGTGCCTTTGATCCGTCCTTCTTCAATACTACCTTCATACTTTACCGCTAATGCATTTATTTCTATCATTAGCTTCCCATTTGTAAAAACAGTTTTATCTGCTGGAATTTCCTGATCAGATTGTTTCGGACTCTTTAGAGTAGCTGAATAACTATCTTCTTTTTCCTGAACAGTCAGAATTACCGGAAGCTCTGTCCCCTGAACAGATAATACTCCATTCCATGCACCGGTAATATCTTGAGCTGATAGTAGCTGAAACAATAAGGTAATTACTATGGTAATAATCCATTTAACTATTGATGCCATAAGTATGTTTTTTTGATTCACATCAAAAGTAAAACAATATTATGCGGCACAATCTGTAATTATGATGAGCGGTTCTTAAAAGTTGGTAAGTGGTTGTTACTTGATAAAAATAAGTGCAATAAAGACACAATACGCAACAAAAATAAAAAGTCCTTTGGGTCTGCCCAGGATCATTTTTTTAGGAATAAATGCTAACGGAAGTAAAACCATAGCAAATCCCAACATCCAAAATATATTAACATCCATTAATGTTTGATCTTTTACTGTAATTGGCTGAATTAAAGATGTTATTCCAAGTACAGAAGCTATATTAAAAATATTCGAACCTATTAAGTTTCCTAGAGATATTGCTTTTTCTTGCTTAAGAGCTGCAATAACAGAAGCTGCTAATTCAGGAACACTGGTTCCTACAGCGATCAATGTTACGGCAATTACTCCTTCACTAATTTTCATCCTTAAAGCAATATCTTCTGCTCCACTTACTAATAATTCAGATCCAAAATATAGAGCTGCAGCTCCGATAAGTAACCATATAACAATTTTGAAATTAGAGACTTTTTGTAAAGTATCATCTACTTCTTCAACCATTGTATCAGAAAACTTGCGTGCTCTCCTGATCAAAAGAAAAAGATATAAGATTAATGATCCAATTAATATAAATCCTTCAAGTTGAGTTAATACCCCATCATTATCCAAAAAGATATACAACACAAAAGATAGCAAAACCATTACCGGCCAATTAAACTTATAAAAGTCCCTATCAATTGCTAATGGAGCAATAATAGCAGTGATCCCCAATACTAAACCAATATTAGCAATATTAGAGCCTATTACATTTCCTAATGATATATCTGAGAGTCCACCCATAGCAGCCTGGATACTAACCAATAATTCTGGTGCAGAGGTAGCAAAAGAAACTACGGTCAATCCGATTACCATTCGAGATAATTTAAGTCTAAATGATAGCGCTACAGAAGATCTAACCAAATACTCACCTCCTACTACTAGAAGAACTAAACCTACAATTACCAATAGTATACTCTGAATCATATTCTAAATTTGTTTGCGAAGATACTATTATATACCATTATACTGTACAAAAAAATAGCATCCATTTTATGAATGCTATTTTAGGGTAATTAAACCTCGAAAAAACAGTCTTGGGGTACTTATCAATGAATATATGACGACTGCTTTATCATTTTGTTTGATCTATTAGATCTATTAATAAAGGTATTCCAATGTACTCTATCGTATTGTCCAAATTCTCCATTATTACAATGAAAACAGGCATTCTTGATCTAATCATAAGACATTAAAAAATCACCTTCAGTTAAGATACATTTCTTTTGCGCTTTCATCTATATCCCTAAAATTTGCTTTATAACTTCATTTAGGTTGTATTTTAGTGAGCTATCTTATCCAATATATCTTTAGAAATATCGTTAGATGATTGATCGGTAAAGCTTTCTGATAGTTCATTTTCGCATGAAGTAAACACTAACAAGAAAACAACACCTAGTAATACCAGGGTTTTAAAAATTCTTCATTGAGTTTGTGTTATAAGTTAAAAAGTTGATTAAAGATATTCTTAACATATTTTAAATCCTGACCGCATTACATGAACTGTTTATATTTTTACACGAACCGTCAATTTTAAACCATGAACTATCAAAATAATACAATATTCACCAAAACTTTAAATATTTCGTAAATTCCCCTTCTCAAAATAATCAAAATGACAGTTAAAAGAATTTCCATCATAATATTCTTTTTTGTTAAAATATTACTGATTGATACTACTTTTTCTCAGAATATTATAACCGACAATTCTAAAAGAAGATTTCAAGATTCAATCATTCAAAATCTCAAAAACAAACAGAGATTAGCAAGAAAAATCAATAATAAGGATAGTATCATAGCAAGTGATCTGCAATTAACCAGATATTACACATACAACCTTCCTCATAATGCATCTACCAAAGAGATATTTTGTTTGCTGGAATATTGTAATGATTATAATATTGATTGTGTCATAGAAAGTTATTTTATGCTTGCCAGGCAAATGCAAAAGAATGACCAATATCTACCAGCTTTAAACTATTTTAACAAATCATACGAATTAGCGGATACTCATAAAAGAGAACCTTTTAAATATTATGTATATATTAATCAAGGCACCCTACTGAATGAATTGTTAGAACCCGATCTTGCCAGGAAAAAATTTAGAAAATCTTTAAAATTCATCAATCCGGACGCACACCACGCTATGGCTAGTTTTTATCTAAATATATCATCTACGTTTGGGGAGAAAAATTATGATTCGCTAGTATACTTTTCTAAAAAAGCCATGGACATTCTTAAGGAAAACCCAGACAATTTAAGCTCCTTAGAAATTGCTGCAAACAACATGGCATATGGATATATAAAACAAGGTAAGTTTAAAAAAGCTTCTGATATTATAGAAAAATATATTGACGTCAATAAGGTTATAGACATTCACAAAGAATCTTTTGAATCTTTTTTCTTTAATACCGTAGGTGAGCTCAACTACAATCTTAAAAAGTATGATACAGCGATTCACTACTATAAAAAATCTATCCGTCAAACCCAAAACGAATACCCTCCTTCTATCATAATGAGTTTAAATGATTTAGCTGAAATCTATGAAATCAAAGGAGAATTAAATGAATCAATTAAGTATTTGAAAGCCAAAGAAAAGTATTTAGAAAAATTCAATAAAAACAATCTAACCAAAGAAATTGCAAAATCTGAATACAACAATATATTAACCGAAAAAAATCAGCTAATTACCAATCTAGAAGACAAAAACAATAAAACAAATAAGCAAGTTTCTAATATCAAAATAGTTGCCCTAAGTATTGGAGCTTTTAGCTTATTTATTATTCTTTTGTTTTTAACCATATATCAAAAAAGTAGATTAAAAATATCACAACTTAATGAAGAGATAAGTTTAGTGAGATTAAAATCATTAAAATCAATGATGAATCCTCATTTCTTATTTAACTCTTTCAACACCTTGCAAAGCTTTATTCTTCAAAAGGACGAATTTGAAGCCAGTAATTATATGAGACAGTTATCTCAACTCATACGTAGAATCTTATTTAATTCTGATAGCTTGTTTATAAGCTTTAAAGAGGAACTAGAAATCATAGAAACCTATATCAATATTGAAAACAAAAGATTCGATGATCAGTTTGTTCTCAAAAAGGTAATTGATACAGATTTGATAAAATTAAATCCAAAAATCCCTTCTATGATCATTCAACCGCATATAGAAAATGCTGTTATTCACGGATTAAGTAGTAAAGAAAAGAAAGAGCTTAAGTTATCATTTCTCAAAAAAGAAAATAATGTACAATGTATTATAGAGGATAATGGTATCGGCAGAGCAAAATCAAATGAATTACAGAAAAACTCTTCAAAAAGAACTCATTTGTCTATTGCCTCCATAAACACTTCAGAAAGAATAAAATTACTTAAAAAAGTAGGGTATAAAAAGACATTTATAAAAGTACGAGATTTATTTGATAGTGATAAATCTCCTAATGGTACTAGGATAACTATTAATCTCCCCATCATAAATTAACAATACCATGAATACAACGCTTAAATCCATTATTATTGATGATGAAAAATTGGCAAGAAACAGCTTAAGATTATTATTAAAGGCTTACTGTCCCCAAGTCGAGATAATTGGTGAAGGAGGAGATAGATCATCGATAAGAAAACTATTTAAAGAGCTAGAACCAGACATAGTATTTCTGGATATCCAATTAGGGAATACCACTATTTTTGACATAATTCCTGATATTGAAGATATAAATTTCAAGATCATCTTCATTTCAGCCCATGAAGATTATGCCTTAAAAGGATATAAATATGATGCAATAGATTATCTACTTAAACCTGTTGACCCTATAAAATTAAAAGAAGCAGTACTAAAAGCTGAACAATACATAAATAAAGAAAAAGCTTCAAAAGATACGGTTCAGGAAAACCTAAAAACATTATATGCTCTTAGAGAGTCTCAACAAATTGTTTTATCTGACAGTAGAGGATTACACGTTATTAAGATCAATGACATCATGTATTGTATCGCAGAAGGTAACTATACTTCTATCATTCTTAATGGTCAACCCCAAATGGTTGTATCAAAAAACCTTAAATTTTTTGAAGAAAAGTTAACTCAATCTAATTTTTTTAGAATTCACAAATCTAACCTCATAAATACTCATTATCTAAAACTTTTAAGCAATGATGACGGAGGACATATTGTTATGAGTGACGGAAAATCATTATCCATCTCCAGAGATAAAAAAAGAGAACTCCTAAACCGTATTTAGGTTTATTTTTCTGTTTTCAAAAACAATCAAAACTATAAAAATAGTTAAATAACTACATAAATAGTTGTGTAACTAAAATCATAGTTATACATTTGACTATTGTTAATCAATATTCAAATGGAAAAACTCACAAATAAAGAGGAAGAGATTATGCAGGTACTTTGGAAGCTTGAAAAAGCCTTTGCCAAAGAAGTACAGGCAGAATTAAAGATCAGTGTACACTATAACACAGTATCCACAATCATCAGAAATCTAGAAGAGAAAGGGTACATAGGTCACAAAGCTTTTGGAAAAACTCACCAATACTTTCCTGTTATTACCAAAGAACAATATCGAAATCAATTTGTAAATAAGGCGATGACAGAATATTTTAATAATTCTTATAAAAATATGGTATCCTTCTTCGCCAAAGAAGAAAAAATATCTGCAGATGAATTACGAGAAATTTTAAAAGTAATTGAGCAAAAAGAATAAGTCATGGAAACATTTTTGATATATTTATTTAAATCAAGTATCATTCTTTCTTTATTCTATTTGGTTTATTTTTTCCTACTTAGAAAAGATACTTTTTTTACTCTTAACAGACATTTTTTATTAATTGGAATACTATCTTCTATTTTACTTCCATTCTTAGAGTTTACCACTATACAATATCTTGAACAACCAGTTTTACAAGATTTTATATTCAGTTCATCAACTGTTTCTGTACACGAAGAATCTCTTGTTGAAACTGAAATAAACTGGTGGTTTATTGGGTTTAGCAGTTATCTCCTGGTATCAACTTTATTATTAAGCAGATTTGGCATTCAACTTTTATCACTGAAGAAGGTTTTCACTGCTGTATCAGAAAAAACAAAAGAAGGCTTTTTATTTATTAAAACTTCAAAAGATATTGCACCTTTTTCTTTCTTTAAATATATCATTTTTAATCCTGGTTTACATCAACCCACAGAGTTAGATATGATCATAAAACATGAAAAAGTTCATGCAAAACAATATCATACATTAGACCTTCTTATTATTAATCTTGTAGTGATTTTTCAATGGATAAACCCATTAGTATGGATCTATAAGAAAGCTCTAGAGCAAAATCTAGAATTTATTGCAGATCAAGAATCTACAAGAAATTTATCATCAAAAAAAGAATATCAATTGGCATTAGTAAAAGTTTGCTCAAGCAACTACTCTTCTATAACCAATAATTTTTATCAGTCATTAATCAAAAAACGAATTGTTATGTTAAACAAGAAACAATCAAACCATAAAAATTTATGGAAAATCACCGTTATCATTCCTTTATTATGTCTGTTTTTGTGGAGTTTTAATACAAAAACAGAAATAAAATATATTCCAGCTACACCTACAGCAGAAGAAACTATCTTACCCGAAGAAAATGCTAAAGAAATATTCTCTTCAACACCAGAAAAAATCCTTTCTGGTAAAGAAAAAGAGAATGTATCCAACTCCAAAAACATACAATCTTCAAAAAGTGTTTCTACCTTAAAACACAATCCAAAAATCTCAAAAAAAAATCAGGCTCTTGCCGCAGCAAATACTTTTCCAAGTATTAAAAAACCTGTGACTACAGTTTCGACCCAAACTAAAAAGAAAAAAGGAACTATAGAGTTTATAATACATAAAACCTCAACACAAGAAGACTTAGATAGGATAAAAAGAATCTTTAAGAATGAATACGACGTCAAGGTTACTTTTAGCAATATTCAAAGAAATAATGATAGTGAAATCACAGCGATTAGTGTAGCTATGAACTCTGAAAAAAGTAATGCCAATTTTTCTATTGAAAATGAAACACCTATTACCTCTATTATGATCTCATATGACAGTAAAAATGATAAAATGGGAATCGGCCAATCAGCAGGCAAAAATATTTGGTTTAAAAACAAATCTGGAAAAAGTGGAGGCACAGTTTTTACAATCAATAGTGACGATGATGGAGGAGTCGTATTTGCACATAAAGACAAAAAAGTAAAAGGCAACATCTTTATCAGTAAATCAGATGATGACGACAGTAACATATTTATTCGCTCGAGTGACGAAGGTACCATTTTTGACTTTGATGAAGACTCAGATAAAGAACCTTTATTTTTTATCGATGGTAAAGAAGCTTCTAAAAAAGAATTAAAAAAACTAAAATCCGATAAGATAGAAAGTATTGAAGTTATTAAAGGAAAAAAAGCTATCAAAAAACACGGAAAAAAAGCAAAAGATGGAGTAATCGATATTATTACTAAGAAAAAAGCTAGAAAAGGAACCGGGGCAAAACATAAAAAAGGAAAAAACAAATATCCTTCTGTATTATCATCAAAAAAAGATAACGTAAAGATTTATACTAAAGACAATGTTCTTTTTGTAGACAAAAATGAAATCAGACCATTAGTTTATATAAATGGAAAAAAAGTTTCTGAAATAGAATTGCAAAAATATGAAGTTGATGCTATCGAATCTGTTCATGTATTAAAAGGTATAGCAGCCATAACAAAATTTGGTGAGGATGCAGAAAACGGAGTTGTATCTATCATCACTAAGGAAAAATAATAATAAACTTACTATCATTTACAAAAACTCACTTCAAATAAGTGAGTTTTTTTGTATTTTAGAAATATGAAAAAACAATTCTTTTCAATTCTTGCCGGGCTTAATAAAATTATCCTTCCAAGCTTTACTAAAAAACGATTAGATCTTAGTAAAGCCTCTAAACTACAACTACTTATATTTGGGTGGCGTTTATATGTTACTAAGCGAGCTCTTGGATGATTCAAGAGTAACATTTTATTGCATTTATAATTATTTTTTGCAACACTAGCTTCTATTTTTCGTAATTAAAGGTGAAGTTCAAAGATCTTTAAATAAATAACCAAAAATAGATTTAGTATGAAAAAATGGATCGTTTTAGGAACGTGCATACTAGGTATGTTATCCCTGACAGCGTTTACGACAAATTCTGAGACACATTCAATATTTGAGAATAAACAAGACATTACGGCTATAATTAATAAAAATACCACCGAAAAAGAATTGGAAGATCTTAAACAGTTCTTTTCAGAAAACGGTATCGAATTGATTATAAACAAAATTGAATTTAACGAAAGTAACGAAATCACAAGTTTGACCATTATCCTTAAAAAAGGGAAGTCAAAAAGCAAGTACTCGTCCTCATCTGATGAACCAATATCTGATATAGAATTAGGGTATAAAAATGACAACTTATACATTACCAATTCTGGGATGTTTGATATTATGGCCTGGAAAAATCAATCAGGTTTTTCGTTTCGTGATTTTGATATGGATAGTATCATGAAGAAACATAGTTTTGCTTTTAACTTTGATTTTGACAAAGATCAGGATTCCTTATTTTTTAACGGAAAGCATTTTGATATGAATAAATTAAAAGATCAAATCAAAAAATCTTTTGTTTTTGAAAAAGGCGAAGATGGCAACTTTATTATCAATGGACAACAATTCTATCCGTTCCAGAATTTTGGATCAAAACAATTTAATTTTGTTGACGATCCAGATATCGAGAAATTGATTATCATCGATGGAAAAGAATCTGATTTCAAAACCCTGGATGAATTAGCCAAATCAGATAAGCTAGAAGCTGTAGATTTCTTAAAACCTACTACAGCAATAAGTATTTATGGTGATAAAGCAAAAGATGGGGCAATTATTGCCACTACTAAGAAGAAATAGATTTTCCCACATAATGTTTGTAAGAGATTAGGCCTTCAGATAACTGAAGGCTTTTTCTATTAATAGGTAATCAAAGAAGCTATGGAAGAAGTCGTAAGTTGGTCACGCCCGTTTAAGAATTCAAGCTCCATAATAAAACTACACTGTACTATTACCCCTCCTAATTCCTCAACCAAATCACATACAGCTCTTGCCGTACCTCCAGTAGCCAATACATCATCATGAATCAGAATATTCTCTCCTGGTTTAATAGCGTCAATATGTATCTCTAATGTATCCTCTCCATATTCAAGTCCATAACTTTTGGATTTTACATCAAATGGTAGTTTTCCTTTCTTACGAACCGGGATAAATCCTGCCTCTAATCGTTCTGCTATCATCCCTCCAATAATAAAGCCTCTGGCCTCAATCCCTATGACTTTATCAATCTTTATATCCTTAGGACAATTTGTTACTAATTGATCTGCACAACCCTTTAAAGCATTATAATCTGCTAATAGTGGAGTGATATCTTTAAAGAGAATTCCTGGTTTCGGAAAATCTTTAATATCTCTAATATAATCTTGTAAATTCATGGGTCGAAAATAATGAAAATTGAAAAAAAGAGATTTAAAAAACTCATAAATCCTTTATTTATAAAAAAACAAGCAAAAAACGTCCTTCCCTAATTACATTTAAAAACTCTATTACAATAATTATGTTTTAATTTAAAACTTATTTCAAGACATTCATATTACAATTAAGAAGCAAATCAATAATTTTGATATATAAATGAAAATCAAATTCATAGATTTTCACCAAAACATTTTGTCAATATTTTCCTACTTAATATATTAAAAAGACAATCAACCAATCTAGTCAATATTAATCCTAAAAACTCAGAAAACATGTAAACAATATTACTTCTCCAGGAAACAAAAAAAATAATTAATCATTTTTAAAACCATTTATCATGCTAACATTTATAGGAATCCTGATGATTCTTACAGGAATCATAGTACTTATTCTCAAAACATTTTTAAAAACTTCCAAAATCTTGAATTGGTTTACAAAAGGGCGAAGTTTTAGGATGATTGCTTTAGGATTTGTGCTAAGCGTCATTTCTGGAATGTTCTTTTATGCAGAACCAGGTACCGCTTATGCGGTGCAATATCCTTGGGGTAGTCAAAAAGCGGTAGTTAATCAAGGAATTAATACCAAAATGTGGGGCCGTTTGATTCCTATTCAATTTGAATTACCGATCAAATATGTGATCCCTAACAAAGATGATGGTGAGCTAGGAGAACAAAGTAAATATGCCAATGTTGATGTTGCTAAATATTGGGCTTTTAGCGATGCCGTTAAAGCGAGAATTGCCACTTCGGTTGTTATAAGCATTAATACTGCCGATGAGGCTCAGTTTTTATCGGTAGCAGATCGTAATAAAACAGAAAGGAACCTGATCCGTTCAAGGATCATCCCTAATATTGATCAATCTATTAAAAATACCTGTAAGCTTATGGATGCTCAGGATTATATCTCAGGGCAAGCTTCTGATTTTGATCGTTATTTTAAAGATCAATTAGAAAATGGGATGTATGTCTTAGAAGAGTATGTTGCCAATGATAATAGAGAAATCATCAGTGATAGTACAACTGTAAGAACTATTGTCAATAAAGAATCTAAACAAAAGCGTTTTAGAATCAAATACAGAAATGGAGAACCCGTAAGAGAAAAAGGAAATTCTCTAGGAGCTTATGGTCTTACTGTGGTTCAAGCTGTTGTTACAGAAATTGATTGGGAAACTACCTTTGATAAGCGATTACAATTACAAAAAGAAGAGGTAGCACAAACACAATTAGAAAAACAACAAGCAGAACGTGAGTTTTATCGTGCACAAAAAGAAATTGCCAAAGGTGAAGCCGAAAAAGCAGCAGAACGCGCTCGATTAGAAAAGGAGCAAATTCAAAAAACCATTGAAGCCGAAACCAAAGCCAAAGTAGCAGAGTTTAACCTTATTGAAGAGCGTAAGAATTATGAAGTAGCTCAGTTTAAAGCTAAAACCCAGAAAAC
This sequence comes from Aquimarina callyspongiae, assembly GCF_034322225.1. Taxonomy (NCBI): domain Bacteria; kingdom Pseudomonadati; phylum Bacteroidota; class Flavobacteriia; order Flavobacteriales; family Flavobacteriaceae; genus Aquimarina; species Aquimarina callyspongiae. Next base: position 416,487 of record NZ_JAXLPA010000001.1, read on the forward strand.
ATTGGCAGATGCACAATCTTATGAAAATGCAAAATTGGTAAGTGCTGGATTAACTCCTCAAGAACGTGCTGAATGGGATTATAAAACCTCTGTAAATGTTGCCAAACAACTAAAAGATTTAAGATTGCCAGAAATCTATATACAAGATGGTGACAATGGCAAACAAGATAACAACTTATTACAATCATTGATTGGTGCAGATCTTGCCAAAAAAATGATGGCGAAGAAAAAAGGTAAGTAAAAAATAACCTGTAAAACTATAACAGAGGTTACTATAACAAGGCTACTTGACTATTGTTTTTAGTGATTTATTTCTAAAACATAGCAAGTAGCTTTTTTTGATAAATAAAATTTAATATAAATTTTGTCATCATTATAAAAAACAACTATATTTGCACCCGCAATAAGCAAAAGGCCTCGTAGCATAACTGAATAGTGCACTTGATTACGGCTCAAGAGGTTGCAGGTTTGAATCCTGCCGAGGTCACAAAGAAAGTAAAAACCTGTAATTTATAGATTACAGGTTTTTTTTGTTCTCAAGTTAAAACGGACAGTATCCAATTAAATCTTTGGTATTTAACAATTTAAACAGTTATATTTTTATAACAGGTTAATTAATAGATGAAATCTACTGATATACGTCGTGACCAATTTCTATTGATATATCTTTTGATCTTCCGCAAACTTCTGTTTTAATTGCTATTATTTATTGGCCTTTTAAACCATATGTTCATTTTCGAAAACTTCAACCTCTTTTAAATAACTAAGTGCATTATTTAATGAAGAGTTTAATGATTCATCAGATAAGTAAGAATCTTTATTTAATCGTTTCCAAAATTTAGATTTTTTTGTTGTAGCATCATATTTATTTAATATCCAAACAGACAGAGGAAACCAAATAATTGAAAAACCCATATGAATGATTACTACGATAGAAGCCTCTTGCCATATATAAGGAATCAATAATGTTAAATCCCATTTAAAAATTAAGATAATTAAAGACCAAAAAAACAGATTGCTAAAAATGAAAATAAATCTGTTATGTTTTATTCTTTCCACTTTTAGTTTTCCTATCAATTTTTGTAGTTCGACAATAGGTTTTGAGTTATTAATTCTATAAATACAGTCTAGTTGTCGGATATTTTTAAATACTACTATATAGGTTAGTATGAGCATTAATATTCCAATATATCTTGTCGAAATATTTTCAAAATCAGAAACTAAAACTAACCAGGCATATATATTTACAACTAGATTTAATAGCATAAAAAGAATCGTATTTAACATATTCTTTTTTATTACCGTATCAATTTTACTGTGTCTTGACTCTATAAATAGTTTCGTAACCAAATCATTGTAATTTCCTTGTTCATTCCATTTTTGTTGTAAATCTTGTATATCCATTTCATTATTTTTTTAGATTAAATTCTTTTTTTAGGTGCATTTTGATTCTAGATATTTTAGTAGAAACATTCGTTTTTGATATTCCTAACACTGAAGCAATTTCTTCATAACTGTATTGATCCAAGTACAGTAAAATCAAAGCTTTGTTTAAGGCATTAAATTTTGATATGAAATAATATAATTGCTTTACGCTTTCTGATAAATCTATATCTTCATTATTGTGAACGAAGACCAGTTCTTCCTTTAAAGGTTGAATAAGAGTTTCTTTTCGGGATGTTTTTCTATAAAAAGTAATAGCTACATTTAAAGCAATTCTATACATCCAGGTAGATATTTTATAATCACTATTATAATTCTTCCAAGATTTCCATAATTGAATGGTAATTTCTTGAATTAGGTCGTCTCTATCTTCAATTTTTTTGCAATAGGAATTAACAATCTTTAGGATAATCCCTTGATTTTCTTTTAGAACTTTTAAAAAATTGTCTTCATTCAACTTCATTAACAAATACTGTTTACCATATTATTCGCTTGGAAATTGAAAAAGTCACACCTTAGTGGTTTTAATCTCAAATTATTTATGCATCTCGCATTTTAATAACTTAAAAGGATCCTAACGAAAATTAAAACTAAGAAGTTTTTAATTGAATTATGAGATGAAGAAGAACTTAAGAAGTGATCAATAAGACTATATATACTTATTTGGTTTTCCCGCCCACATTAAATTATGCTAAGCCTGCTTCATAAGTAACTTTGGATGGTTCATTAAAATAACCTGCTTTAAGCAATTAATCAGATATAATTTTGCTCTATAAATTAAAACGCATTTAAAATGAGAGTAATACGAATAATCACAATCTTAAGTGTTTTCGGAGCATTATTTATGAATGAAACTGTAAATGCCCAACGAAAGGTAGTTGTAAGAGGTCCAAAGAGAACGGTAGTACGAACAACAAGTCAAAGAGTGGTTTACAGAAGGCCAGTGCCTATAGTGAGAGCAGTTAGGACCTTACCTTCGACTACGGTAGTCATCAAGAGAAATGGAATACATTATCATTATCATAGAGGACTTTATTATAGATACTATGGAGGGAGATATGTAGTGGTAACTGCTCCAATTGGAATAAGAGTTAAGATTTTACCTGTTGGTCATAGAACTATAGTTTTAGCAAACATACCATATTATTACTATCAAGGCACCTATTATATAGAAAGTAATAATGGTTATAAGACAATAGAAGCCCCCGAGAACATAATTGTTCACGAACTTCCAGAAGACGCAGAACAATTAGAAATTGACGGTAAGAACTATTTCGAGTATGGATCTACATTGTATAAAGTAGTAACAACTCCAGAAGGAAAGGCATTCAAGGTAGTTGGAAATCTAGAAGAATAGAAAAATAAAAAAAAACTAAAGATGGTAGGAACTATAAAATACATTACCGTGTTAACAATGGCACTTATGTTTGGAGTATTCGCTAATGCCCAGAAAAAAAAGCTTACAGAAGAGCAAAAGCAAAACGCAAAGGCCGACCTAGAGGTTTATTTTAAACAGCTGGATTTAAACAAAGAACAGAGGATCAAATATGAGGAGATTACAAGAAAATATAGAGATCAATTGAATTTTGTTCAGAATAGTGGTGCAAAAAAAGAGAACAAATTAAAAACTATCAATAATATCCAGGAGCTTAAAGATAAAGAGATGAAATCGTTGCTTTCTAAGGAACAATATACTTTGTATCTAGAGCAGAAGATTAAGCGAAAAGATTTATTGTTGGAAAGCTTATCTGGTGAGTTTTCTGAATATCAGAAGCGTCTCGATCTCACTGAAGAACAAAAACCACATTTCGTTGAGATTTCTAGAAAATATGGGTATCAACTAAAAAAATTAAAGAATAGTTCAGAGTCAAGGTTTTCCAAATATAAAGCATACAAAACCATACAAAGAGATAAGAACAATGAGATGAAAGCCCTTTTGAGTTCCAAACAATATAAAGTATATTTAAATATTCAAAAAGAGATACAAAAAAAGGTAAAAGAAAAAAGAAATCAATAATCTTCTTTCTTTTGGATTCATTAAAATTTCATACTAACTGTAACCTAGAATATACCTTTCATTTATGAACATCAACAGGCTTATATTCATTGTGGCTCTAAGTTTTTCATTATTAGTCAACATTCCAAGATTGGTTTTTCTTTTTGGAAATGAAGGATCACTTGTAAGTAGTTTTTTAGGGATATCAATAAAAGACACCGTTTTTAGGATGGTGTCTCTTTTTGGATTTTGCTACTTGATGTTAAAATTCAATATTGAATGGAATATCACATGGTTCAAGAAAAAGGCATTTTTCAAATCGTCAATTCTCAGTTTCATAATGTTATTTTTATGGATGGTTCTTTTTAGAATTTTTGATGTGGCAGTTAACTCAGGGGATTCTACTACTTTAACCCCACGATTTAATTGGTTTGTTTACTTTTTTATTATGATTATGTTATTGGTGATCAGTAAGACAATAGCTTTGAATAATCGTGCAAAGACGGATGCTATTGAAAAAGAAATACTCAAACAGCAAAGTTTAAAGAACGAACTTGCAGCACTTAAGAATCAGGTAAACCCTCACTTTTTGTTCAACTCATTAAATTCATTAAGTCTTTTGGTCAGGGAAGATCAAAAGGCTGCAGGGAAATTCATCAATAAACTTTCTTTTTTATATCGTTATATTCTACAAAGTAAGAACCACGACATGGTTACCTTAAAAGAAGAAATGCGTTTTTTGGAGAGTTATATCTATCTTATTCAACAACGTTATCAAGCATCTTTTCAGATTGAAATCAACATAAGCGAAGATTTATTTCAACATAAAATACCTACTCTATCACTTCAATTGTTGGTGGAAAATGCCATTAAGCATAATGAAATTTCAGCAAGTAGACCTTTTGTTGTAAAAATCTTTAATGAAGATGGTTGGATAATTGTAAAAAACAAAATACAACGACGTACAAGTCATGTTGAAAGTACTAATGTAGGTTTGAGCAATCTCAATACTCGTTTTGCATTGCTCATAGGTCAAGAAGTGCTCATCAAAGATATAAATGGATATTTTATTGTTAAATTACCTCTAACATGAAAGTACTTATTATAGAAGACGAACACACTGCAGCTAAAAATCTCAAATACCTTTTAAGTGAGGTAGAACCATCATTGATTGTTGAGAGGGTTATTGATACGGTATCAGGAGCGATTGCTTTTTTTAACCATGATCCAAAGATTGAATTGATTTTTATGGACATTCATCTGGCAGATGGGATATCGTTTGAGATTTTTGAACGTACAAAAGTAAAGGCACCTGTTATATTTACAACAGCTTATGATGAATACGCTTTAAAGGCCTTTAAGGTCAATAGCATAGATTACCTGTTAAAACCTATAAATGAAGATGAACTTAGAGATGCTATAGAAAAATTCAAAAATTCAAAGAAATTTTCATCCACCACCACTACTGAATTTCAAGAAATGTTACACCTTTTAAAGAGTGAAAGGAAAGACTATAAGAATACATATCTTGTTCAACAACGAGATACTCTTTATCCACTTCGTGTGGATAATCTAGCTTATTTCATAATAGATGAAGGAGTTGTAAAGGCTGTTACCAAAGAAAATCAAAGCTATGTTCTGGAGAAAAAAATGGATGATATCGAAGCCGAACTAGATCCAAACCAATTTATAAGAGCTAATAGGCAGTTTATTGTTCAACGAAGTGCCATTGAGAATTTACAATTGTACTTTAACAGAAAATTGATCTTAAATATTCACCCCAAACCAGAGGAACAAATTATTGTTAGTAAAGAAAAAGCACCATATCTAAAGAAATGGATTAATGCTCATTAATAAAAAATTACAAGACGCCTGTTTTACCTAGTCTTTTGGATGTTTCATTTACTTTTATTGATGTGACCTGAGATTGCACAATACTTTTGGGCTATAAAAAATAACAAAAGTATTATGGAAACAACATACACAGAATTATTATTCTTAATCTTTATTGGTCTGATTATAATTGAAATCATTTGGTCTTCGATCACAAAAAGAGGCAGTTATAATATAAAAGATTCATTTTCTAATCTTGTGATTATTATCCTGGGAAAAATGTTGAAACCGGTCTCACTAGCCTGGGGATTATTCTTTTTTGAGTGGGTAGAGCCTCTAAAATTGTTCGATCTCCCGATGAATATCTATACATTTCTGATTACTTTCTTACTGGTAGAGATGGTATATTATTGGTATCATCGATGGAGTCATGAGATTCCTTTCTTATGGTCGATCCACCATACACATCATTCGAGTATGTGGTTTAATCTTACTGCCGCCGGACGTTTGAATTGGGTTGGGAAGTTCACCAGTGTCTTTTTTTATATCCCTCTGGTTATTCTGGGATTCTCACCAATCTTCATTTCATTATGTCTGGCGATAAGCCTGTTATATCAATTTTTACTGCATACAGAAGCTATAGGTAAGCTAGGATTTTTGGAAGGAAAATTTTTCAATACGCCCTCTGCACATCGGGTACACCATGGCTCCAATGAAAAATATCTTGACAAGAATTATGGTGGGATGCTCATATTTTGGGACAGAATATTTGGAACCTATGTCCAGGAGACCGAAAAAGTAAATTACGGGGTAACTACTGGATTTATTGGTTATAACCCATTTGTGATTGTGTTCAAGCCAATGGTGGATTACTTTAAAAAAGTATTGAGAAAGTAAAAATGCTAAAACAATTAAACCCTGAAACAATGAAAAATATAAAACCAATTTTAGTAATGGTACTTCTGATGGTGACAGTAACGATAACAGCTCAAAGTACAAAGGAAATCGTACAGGATCGAAACCAAATTAGAATCGATGCAGCAATGCTTGAAAGAGACATCAAGGAATTGGCAACTTTTAGAACTAATACAGTAGCATTACAAATGGCAATTGCCTCCAATGATTTTAAAAAAGCAAGAACTTATAAAACAATACTAGTTGCTAGTATGAAACGAGAAATTGCACAAACAAATGAAAAAGTACAAAGGGCAAAAATAGAAGTTGTACAAAGTAGCAAGGAAAAAGGAACAAATCGTCGTGAAAGTAGAAGAAACCGAAGGCAATATACAGGAAGCGATGATGATAAACGGGATATGGCAAGGGATCGCCATAATAAAAGAGATGATAGAAGGGATAAGCGTGATGATCAACGGGATTTAGAAGAATTGGAAGCGCGTTACAATAACCAGAAAATCCTATATAATAAACTGAGAGTGGCTACTTTCAGCATAGTCAACGAAGAAACAAAAAAGGAAATTAATGAAAATATAGTTAAAAAATTCATTGCTACAATGGTGGCTGACATTGATGAGACCAAAGAAGAATTAAAAGAGGATAGAAGGGAAAAGCGGGAGGATATAAGAGAACGTCGAGATGACAGAAGAGAACGAGGAGAAAAGTATTAGTGTTTAGTTCTGTAATAGTTAAAGAGAAGCTTTCAATTTTGGAAGCTTTTTTTATTTGAAATACGGGATGTTTTAATCTGAATTTTGCCCGTTTGACGTTGTTTCTCCTCTTTAATGGTACTGTTCACAATACTTTTGGGACATAAAAAAAGAACAATTAAAATTCTTAATAATGAAAAAAGCAATAATAATATTGATTTTGGGAATACTAAGTTTTTCTATGAATGCACAGACAACAGAACAACAACAGTTCAGAAAAGAAAATCTAGAAAAAAGAATTGAATTTCTGGAAAGTCGTAACCCAAATGGTCTCGGAATTAGAGATACTAAACTAGAGAACAAGTACAAAATTAATTCTAAAAAGATAGAAATAGATCAAAAGATAAAAGCTTCTGGACGAGAAGATGAATTAAGAAACCTTCAACAGAATAGAAGTAACAATCTCTCTGAACGTTCTGATGCTCAAAAGAAAAGAAATCCTAACGGCTACGGAAATAAGAATGCTCGATTGAATCGAAAAATTCGTGTAAACGACAGGAGATTAGAATATTAAATTGGTTTGATTGATTGATGGGTATAGGAGAGACCTGGGTTTTGTGCCTGGGGCTTTCCTTACTTTCAAGTAGTGGATTTTTAACAAGAAAAAACAATAAAATGTACAAAATGAAAGAGTATTTAAAAAAAATAGTAATACTAACCATAGTATTGACGGCGGGTCATATCACAGTTTCTTGTGATAACAATGATGATGTGTTGGTAGTAGTGATTTCTGAAGAACGAGCTGCTGAGATCGTGGCAACTTCTCTTGCCTATAACACTTATGGTTTGGCATCTAATGTTAATCACTTTAGTACTGAGATTACCAATAGTTTGGATTGCGAGGAGCAAGGAAGTAATTCTGGTACTTTGGATTTTACTTCTATTTATGGAAATGTTACCTCTGCATTCGAATTCACAGATCATTTTTCTAAAGTTTGTGATCCTTTAGATATGATCTCTTATGAGGTAACTGCATTACACGATATTGATGCTTTGTATTTTGCATCTCAACAAAATGTCAATGCTCAATTTACAGTAACTGGATTAGAAATAGGGACTATAAATGAATTCTACTCAGGGTTATATCAACGTGAGGGCAATTGGATTTCTAAGATATTTAACGACAGTTTCGATATCACATATACGATGCAATTTAATGAATTGAATGTAGACAAAAATACTTCTCTTATCGTGTCAGGAACATCCACCTTCATTCTAAATGTGGATTATAGTGAGACCTCAGAAAGCAGCAATTTTAGTGGTACAGTTACTTTCCTTAACGAAAATGAAGCTCGTGTTGACTTTACCAATGGAAGTTCTTATCTATTGAACCTCGAAACAGGAGAAATCAATTTAATTCAATCATAAACCTTATTTCACATGAAAATCAAATTCATTTTTATAATAACTATGACTTGTTTTTTATCCATTACAACTTATGGTCAGTATGGAAAAGTTGGGATAAAATTTGGGTCAGGAATTTCTACCTTTCAAAGTTTGGATAATGGAGACACTAATTTCAAATATACTCCATCAGTTGGTATAAGTTTTAAATTTAGTAAAAACCAATTAGAGAAGGTGGCCTTGCAAACTGAGTTGTATTATACTAAGAAAGGGGCCAGTGCTTTTTACAATATTAATAATCTTTTCGTAGGGGATGTAAGGTTCAACCTTCATTATATCGAAGCTCCCATTCTCTTAAATCTTAAAGCAGGTAGATTATTTCAGTTCGAAGCTGGAGTTTATGGGAGCCTCCTTTTGGATTCAGACTTTGATTTTAATGGAACCTTTTTTACAGGTCTTGGAGACATCAATGAAGTAAACCTTAATGATATTGACTATGGAATTGTTCTAGGTTTTGGAGTTAGTATTCCTAGAGGAACCATAAGCTTTCGATATCAACACGGGTTAAACGATGTTCATAATAATAATCTTGCCTTTCCATATTTAGATGGAGCCAGGAATGGAACTTTTACTGTTTCTATTTCAAGATTTTTTGGGTTTAAGAGGAGATAGTTAATTTTTAAAAACTATTATTATCAATATGTGCCTGTCTAAATAAAGGATGGGCACTTAAATTAAAATAACTGACTGATGAGGAAATTTTTATTCGTAAATATTACTTTCTTAATTTTTGTAGTTTATCCTGATTGATATTGCCTGAAGCTTTAAGAATATTCCGTTCCAAGATCATTTTCCTTTCTGAAAATTAAAATCTTGAATCTGAAGTTTCAAATGTTCTAGACAATTATTTTACTCAGAGCTTTCAGAATCAAAATTATCCAAGACGTGTTGTAATTTACTCCCAAATTCTTCAACAGCAGGTGAAAGAAACATTTCAGAATGATTTCCAGGCACCATATGTTTACGAATTCCTCCTAGTGTTATTTTTCTCCATCCCAGATTATTATAATCGTGGGCATAAAAGATATTTTTAGTCGCTCTAAACAAATCTACTTGTATATCTTGTGGGGTTAAATTATAACGCTCAAATGCTAATTGATGTTTTTTATCAATTTTTGCTGTGCGATTAAATTGCATTTGTTGCTGTTTTTCTCGTCCATATTTTAATCGTAAACGCAATCCTTCAACTTTAAGTTTTAGTAAGTGGCTTCTGCGTTTAAAGTTGTTTTTACTACTAAACATATTAAACGCCATAAAAACTAATTGAGCGATATCATAAAGTTTTGAAACTACTTTTTTCACAAAAGGATTAGAGTAATAATAAGAAGGATAAACATAGCTGTCAAGTAATGCAAGGGTCTTTACTTTTTTACCTTGAGCCTTTAATTGCTTTGCCATTTCAAAAGCAATAATACCTCCAAAAGAAAACCCTGCTAATGCATAAGGACCATCTGGTTGTACAGATGTAATTTCTGATATATAATGAGATGCCATTGCCTCTACAGAGTCATGAGGCTCAATCTCACCACTAAGCCCTTTTGCTTGCAATGCATAAACTGGCTGATCATCATCTAAGTGATCGGCTAAATCTTTATAAATTAAAATGTTATAATTTGCTCCGTGCACAACAAAAAGAGGATCTTTAGTCCCTTTTGTTTTTAAAGGCACTAATGAATCCCAGGAAATAAATTCTTTATCCATATATGCTGCCAATTTTTGAATAGTAGGATGGCCTAATAAAGCAGCTAACGGCAATCTATTTCCTGTCTTTTTCTCTATAAGTGACATCACTTTTACAGCGATAAGAGAATGACCTCCTAATTCAAAAAAGTCACTATGAATATCTATTTTCTCAATTCCTAAACATTCTTGCCAAATAGTCGCAATAATTTGTTCTGAATTGGTCTGAGCAGCGTTAAAAGTGGTTTTAGTACAATTAATCGAAGATGATTTTATCAGGGCTTTACGATCTATTTTACCGTTCAGCGTGGTAGGGAATTCACTCAACAAATTAAATTGTTGAGGTACCATATGTACAGGTAATGTTTCGGTCAAGCTTTTTTTCCAATTACTTATCAGGGTTTCTGAAAGGTTACTTAATTTGATTGAAACTATGTTCGCAACTAACAAATCATTTTTTACAATTACTACAGAAGTATCCACACCATCAAGTGCATCTATAACTTGCTCTATTTCGCCTAATTCAATACGATGCCCTCTAATTTTAACTTGATGATCTATTCGTCCTAGACATTGTACTTCGCCAGTAGGGAGCAATTTACCTAGATCTCCGGTACGGTATAAAATCTGATTAAACTTGGTTTCAAATGGATTTTTTATGAATTTTTCATTTGTTAAGTCAGAACGTTTCCAATATCCATTGGATACTCCATCTCCTGCAATACATATCTCGCCAATCATATTTGGAGCAACTAGAAAATCTTGTTCATTTAAAATATATAGTTGCGTATTTGCTATTGGATGACCTATAGTTACTATTTCATCATCTTTCAAAACTCTTTTAACTGCAGACCATATAGTTGTTTCTGTAGGGCCATATACATTCCATAATTCGTGCACTCTCTTTAATATCTTTTTTGCCAATCCTATAGGCAAAGCTTCTCCTCCGCAAAGTGCTTTAATAGGTAATGTTTCCTCCCATCCGGCATCCAATAACATTTGCCAGGTGGTAGGAGTGGCCTGTAGCATAGTAATGTTTTCATCCTTTAGTAAATCTAACATAAGACGGCTATCCTTTGCGGTTTCATCGTTAGCGATTACTAATGTTGCCCCTTTTAAAAGTGGAAGAAATAATTCTAACCCTGCAATATCAAATGATATAGTTGTTATTGACAGTAGTTTGTCATTTTCTTTAATTCCTGGTTCATCCATCATGCTACATAAAAAGTTAACCAGGTTTTTATGGGTAACCATTACTCCTTTAGGCTTGCCTGTAGAGCCTGAGGTATACATGATGTATGCAACATCATTTATATCAATCGATATGTTAAGGGATGAAAAGGCATATTTCGATAAATTCGAAAATATATCTTCTGACAATAATACTTTAGTATCGACCTTAAATGAAGGCGAAAATTCCTTGGTAGTAATTAAAAATTTGGCTTCCGAATCTTCTAACATAAACTTCAGCCTTTTATCAGGGAAATTAGGATCCAAAGGAAGATAAGCAGCGCCACATTTCATTATAGCTATCAAGGTGACGACAAGATCAATCGAACGCGGTAAAGAAACACCCACATAATCACCATTACCTATTCCTTGTTCTACTAAATAATGTGATAATTGATTAACTCTTTTTTCTAAATGTTCATATGAAATTTCGGAATCACCAAATTTGACAGCTTGTTTTAAAGCAGTATTTCGAACTTGATTTGTAAGTAGTGTATGTAATGGTAATTGCGGATAAGTGATCAAAGTATCATTCAATGCTGTATAAGCTGAATCATCTACTTTTATTATATCACCTATTTTAACTTCAGGATTAGTAACTATTCCATTTAGAACTTCTTTAAAAGAAACCATCATTTGTTCTATGGTTTCAGGTTTAAAAAGAGAATTATTATATGACCATTCTAGAGTGAGTTTTTCTTCTGATCCACTAGCATTTAAAAAAAGTTCAAATGCCTCATATGCCCTTGGATTACTCTTTAGATCATAAGTTAAGCCATTAAAATCAACTGCGCTGGCCATGCCCATGTCAATATTAAACATAATTGGAACCAATGGAACTCTAGATGGATCTCTTGCAATCGCGAGTTTTTGTAGTAATTGTCCAAAACTAAATTGTTGATGATCATAGGCATCAAAAATTACAGCTTTTCTATTTTTTAAATATGTATTGAATTGCATATCCTTAACAAGTTTGCTTCTTAAAGGAAGCAAATTCACACAATGCCCTATTAATTGTGTCTTACCACTTTGAGACTGGCCTGCAGCAGGTAACCCTAATACTAAATCATCTTGACCTGTTTTGTGATATAAGAAAACCTCAAAAGCAGCCAATAAAGTTACTACAAAACTAGCTCTGGATTGGATCCCAACTTTTTTTAGATTAGTGACCAAGTCACTATCGATAGTAAAATCTAAACGATCCCCATTAAAAGTCCTTAACCGAGGTCGTTGAAAATCTGTTGGCAGCGTAACTGTTGGAGTGGATGTTTCGAATTGTTTAAGCCAGTATTTTTCGGTTTTTATATATTCCTGACTTTCCAGGAATTCCTGTTCTTCCTCTACATAAGAACTAAATGTTTCAGATCGTGGAACATCTGGTTTCACGCCCTGAACAATGGCAGAATAAAATCCTCCTAATTCTTCGAGCATGATTCCCAGAGACCATCCATCACAAATAATATGATGTGCTGTAAGTATTAATTGATGCTCTATTTCTGAAAGCTTAAGTAAACCAACTTTAAACAATGGTCCCTTAACCAAATCAAAAATATAATTGGCATCTCCTGATAGATAATTTTTTACCGTTTTATTTTTTTGAGTTTCATCAAGTTGTGAAATATCTTGATAAGCAACTTCAATAGGAATATGATTCAAAATTATCATAAAGCGCCCATCGGGGCTAAAAGTTGCCTGCAAAGATTCATGTCTACCAATTAATTTTTGTATTGAATCTTCTAAAGCAATTCTATTCAAATTACCTTTTAAGATAAGTGATATAGACTCATTATAAGCCCTATTTGCATCTTCGCCACCTAAGACACATGCCGTCCATATTTCAGCTTGAGACTGAGTTATAGGCACTATGCGAACTATTTCAGGACCCGAAAATGGATTAAACGAAGTGACAATATGTGGTTTAACTTTGGTAGTTTGTTGTTTCATATAGGTTGCGATGCTAATTTTTTAAATACACTAATAGTAGTTAGATATATTATAAATCTATTTTAAGATACCCACCATTTTTTTGTTCGTCTGCTACGAACCAAGCCGGATTTCCGTTCTCATCTCTTCCAAGCTTAGCGCCTTGAACAGGAGGGATATTTAACTGTTCAATAGAAGTTTTGGTTTGTGTGTCTTTTGTTTTAGATATAAAATCATGTGAATGCGCTTTCAAAAACCCCGCAGAGATTAGTTCATCAATACACGAAAACAATACCGTTTTAACCCGAGTAATATCCTCTTCGAGATAGGCATTTGTCACAAAACAAGGGAATCCATCCCAAATATGAAGTCCTTTTTCTCTCATTAATACAAATAACAGCTCAGAATAGGCAATCTCTTCGGTGAATTTAATTCTCCATAACGAACCAAAATATGTTATTTCTATAGGTAGATTTTGCTTTTCAAATTCTTTATTAATATCAGAAGCCAGATCCTTTGTCATAGCTGTTAATTTATTCTGAAGTGCTATCCCTTGTTCTTTCATAAAAAGTAAAGACGCCTTGGATGAGGCAAGTGCAAGTGGGTGACGGACAAATGTACCGGCAAAATAAGTAACTCCTACTTCTGGGATGGAGTTATCTCCATATTGCCAAAATCCACCATCAAGAGCATCCATATATTTTTTATAACCTATAATAGCCCCAATAGACATTCCGCCACCAATGACTTTTCCATAAGTAGCTAAATCTGCTTTTATATCAAACATTGCTTGTGTACCTCCTGGATGCATCCTGAATCCTGTAATTATTTCATCAAAAATGAGTAAAGTTTCTGATGCCTTTGTGATCTCACGAACTTCATTAAGGAAATCTATTGGCTGAAATTCAGGTCTACGACTTTGCACAGGTTCTACAAGAACTGCAGCCACTTCATGTGCATGATTACGAATGATTTCTAGACTTTCATCAGTACCATAATCTAGTAGTAAAACGTTTTGAACGGAATCTGACAAAATACCTGCTGCTGCCGGAAAGGTCTTTAATTTCTTTGAACCACGTACAATGGCTTCATCATTGATCCCGTGATAAGACCCGGTAAATGCAATGACAAGCGATCGTCCTGTAACTGTTCGAGCAATACGCATGGCTCCCAAAACTGCTTCTGAACCGGTATTACAAAGAGCTGCTCGTTCATGACCTGTAAACTCACAAAGTAGTTCACAAACTTCGCCTGCAAGAGGATGTTGAGGACCTACTTCAAAACCAAGATCTATTTGTTGATGCAGAGCTTCTTTTATAAAATCAGGTTGGTGCCCAAACAGACATGAACCAAAACCATTTAAGGTATCAATATATTCATTGCCGTCCAAATCCCAAAGGCGATTACCCGATGATTTTTTAACAACAATTGGATATACTAATTCTTTTGTTAATGGTTTGAAACCAGATACAACCCTTGGATCCGCCATATGCATTCTATGTTTTTGCGTATAGGTTTTACTACCAGCGGTTTTTTTATTGTATCTAATAATTAATTTTTCTAAAAAAGCTTCCTGCTCACTATCGAGTTCTGATGTTTGTCGCTCAATTCTTGGTGAAGCACCAAAAGGCTTTTTATGCTCTTTAACTTCTTCTTCAGAACGTATTTCTGATGACGAATCTGTAGTGGGTTTTACTTCACTATTTAAAGGTTTTTGAACTAATGCAGGAGCTGGATTATTTCCTTTTAATAACTCTAATTGTTTACCTAATAACTGAAGTTGCTGGGCGATGAGATCTATCGCAGAATTATTTGTAGCGTTGAGGTTAGTTGGTAAAGAATTTGTTTGAACTGGTATACCTGATGGTATGTTAGAAACCGAAGCACCTACAGCAGAAGTTACGGATACTGGAGCAAAACGCTCGGGAGGTAAATTTTCATCTAAATAACTGGTTAAAAGATTTGGTGTCCCAAATTCATCATTTAACTGGCGAAAAGTAATAGGTGTTTTAAATTCATTTTTACAGGTAATTGCCATTTGAGTCAAAACAAGAGAATCCAGACCAAGTTCTAGAAAGCTATAGTCATACTCAGAGGATTCTAACTCTATCCCTGAAGTATTCAAAACTATTTCTGAAATTTTCTCTAGAATTACTGTTTTTCTATTAGGTTGTTCAACTGTAGTCATTTTAGGTTGTATGGGTTGATTATTATTTGGTTCAACTGATTTACTGTTGTTTTCAGTGGTTATATCTTTTAATGGAGGGTTTACCCAGCAAGGCTTACGATCAAATGCATAAGTTGGTAACAAGACTTTTTGCCTGGATTGTTTTTTATAAAAAGCTTTCCAGTTAGGTTCTATACCTTTTAACCAAAGTTGCCCTAAAGCAGGTAATATGGTATGGTATGAATTTTTATTTTCACCTGGCAATACCAAACTCGCAATTGAGGTTGCGGATTTTGACTTCTTTTTTTGTTGTGATAAAGTTGTTAATGCACGACCAGGTCCCATTTCTAGTAATAGTATATCATCTAATTCAAAAGCTGTATCCATTGCGTCAGAAAAGGAGACCGTTGCTCGTAAATGATTGGTCCAATATTGTGAATCGATAGCTTCTTCATCCTTAAGCCATTTACCAGTTACTGTTGAAATAATTGGTGTTTGAGGGATATTTAACTTTGTTTTTTTGACTTCTTTCTCAAAATCCTTTAATACAGGATCCATCATCGTAGAATGAAAAGCATGACTTGTTAAAAGTAAACGATTAGGAATATCCTTTTTGTCTAAAATTTTTGCAAATGATTCAACAGCTTTATCTTCACCTGAAACCACACAAAGTTGATCAGAATTTATAGCTGCAACTGAAAGTGTTTCTGGAAGAATTGGAGATAAACTATCAAAAGATATTCTAACAGATAACATACTGCCTCCAGGAAGTTGATTTACCAATTTACCTCGAACCGCAACAAGTAATAATGCATCCTTTAAAGAAAATATACCTGCTAAATGAGCTGCAACAAACTCACCAATACTATGTCCACAAAGTATCGTAGGTTCAATTCCCCAACTGATCCATAGTTGAGAAAGCGCATATTCTACAACAAATAAGGCAGGTTGTGTAAATTGAGTGTCTTTTAAAGTATTTTCTGCTTCAAGTGTATTACTTTTTGGGTATATAATATTTCGGATATCAAAATTGAATTCTTTCTGTAAAATTTCAGCACAGCGATCTACTGCTTCACGAAACACATCTTCGTGTTGGTAAAGCGCTTTTCCCATCTGTAAATATTGAGCTCCCTGACCAGGGAATAGAAAGGCAATTTCATTTGGAATAGCATTTAAAACAGTGTGGTTTGAATTATTTTTTTTAGTATTCAAGAGTTTTTGAGCAGCTTCAGTAGTAGTTTCTGTTACTACAAATTGACGATGCCTAAAACTATCTCTGGTTGTTTTAAGGGAGTATGCCACATCAGCTAAAGAAACCGAAGAGTTTGTACTTAAATAATTTCCTAATTCATTTCTGTATTTATCTAAACTGGTTTCTGATTTTGCAGACCAGGGTAATAGTTGTACCGGACGTCCCAAATCAGAAGGTTTAGTTTCCATAAGGTATTCTTCTGCGATAATATGAACATTAGTACCACCAACTCCAAATGAACTTATCCCTGCACGACGAACATCTTTATGCTCCCAATCACATAACTCTGTGTTTACATAAAAAGGACTGTTTTTAAAATCGATAGCTGGATTAGGTTTTGAAAATCCTAAAGAAGGCGGTATTTGACGATGATTCAGCGCCAAGATAGTTTTAATCAAACCAGCAACACCTGCCGCTGCGGTAAGATGCCCCATATTACTTTTTATAGAACCTATAGCACAATAGGTCTTTTGATCTTGTTCTCCAAACGCCTTTTGAAGTCCTTCCATTTCAATTGGATCACCTAAAGGAGTAGCTGTACCGTGTGTTTCTAAATAACTAATTGATGATGGTGAAATTTGAGCATCATAAAGTGCTCGGGTAATGGCATCTGCTTGTCCGTCTACACTAGGTGCAGTAAAACTACCTTTACCACCACCATCATTATTAATACCAACACCTTTTATTAAACCGTAAATAAAATCTCCATCTTTTTTTGCATTTTCTAAACTTTTTAAAAGTACAACTCCTGCACCATCGCTAAAAACGGTTCCTTTGGCATCTGCATCAAAAGAACGACAATGTCCATCAGAACTTAGCATTGAACCTTCCTGATAGAGATGACCACTATAAATAGGAGCGGTTATACTGGATCCACCTGCTATAGCTATGTCACATTGATTATTTCTTATGGCTTCTACAGCTTCAGCAATTGCAAGTAGCGAAGTGGAACAAGCAGACTGTACACTTACTGCAGGCCCTTTAAGATTTAGATGGTACGCGGTTCGAGAGGAGATATAGTCTTTTTCGTTAACTGTATTTGCTTGTAGGGCTCCTACCTGATTTAACAATGCTTTGTTAGGGAGTACATTTTTTTTGTAATAAGTATTTGTGCCAGTTCCTGCATATACCCCTATACTTCCTTTATAGTGCTTAGGAAGATGACCTGATTGCTCAAGAACTTCCCAGGCAATTTCTAAAAATAATCGTTGCTGTGGATCCATTGCTTCAGCAAGTTTTGGATTGAGGCCAAAAAACTTAGCATCAAATTCTTTAGCTGAAGGCACAATACCTCTCGCTTTTACATAAAGAGGATCGTTTCGTAAAGATTCTGAAATGGTCTTATCAAGTTCTTCAGGTGTAAAAAAGGAAATGGTTTCTTTACCTTGCTTAAGAACTTCCCACAATTCTTCAATAGATTCTGCTCCTGGAAACCTTCCCGACATTCCAATAATGGCTATATCATTGGATATTTTCTTTTCTTTTTGTTTTGAAAAGTCTATAAAGGAATCACTCGGCTTGGAATCTACTTCCAGGTACTTAGATAATAAAGCAATGGTTGGGTACTGGTAAATTTTTGTTACTGGAACCTTCATTTTCAAATGTTGCCTTATTGAAGTGGCTACTTTTTGTGTTAGGAGTGAGGTTCCTCCTAATTCAAAAAAGTTATCATCAATACCAATGCTTGGTATTTGGAGGTATTCACTCCATATGGATGCTATATCTTTTTCTAACTTTGTATGTGGTTTTTTAAAAAGAGGTGCTGATTCTGGTCGTACATATTCAGGAGCAGGCAACTTTTTCTTATCAATTTTTCCATTTGTAGTAATGGGAAATTCATCAATCCACATAAAAATGGAAGGGATCATAAAATCCGGTAGAATTTCTTCGAGCTGGTTGCGAATACTATTTATATCCTGTTCTGGTACTGCCGATTGTAAATAGGCAACTAATTTTGATTCTCCTACTGCTAAATTACTAACGACAACAGCATTTTTTTTAATGCTTGGAAGTGTATCAAGAACAGCTTCAATTTCACCTAATTCGATACGATGACCTCTGACTTTGACCTGCTGATCTTTGCGCCCCAAGCATTGTATCTGACCATTTGGTAAAAGTTTCCCCAAATCACCAGATAAGTATATTTTACTTTTTGTTTTTGAATTAAAAGGATCTTCAACAAAACTTTGATCTGTTAATTGAGGGCGATTCAAATACCCCAAGGACACTCCGTCTCCCCCTATTACTATTTCTCCAACTTCTCCCGATTCTACTGGATTGCCTTCTTGATCCAATAAATAGGCATATGCATTGGCAACGGGTTTACCTATAGTGATAGGATCATCGTTTTTAGTGATTTTGGTTAAGAAAGCACACACAGTGGTTTCGGTTGGGCCATAAATATTCCACAATTCACTACAAAGATCTAGAAGTTTATGGGTTAAATTTATGGGCACAGGTTCACCTCCGATTAATGCTTTAATGTTTAAAGGTTTCTTCCAACCTGAATCCAAAAGTATTTGCCATATACTTGGAGTTCCCCACATCATAGTGATGTTATTTTCAAAGGCTTTTTCTAGTAATATTTGACCATCAAGTCTTGTTTCTTCATCTACGATCACAATAGATGCACCATGTATTAATGGAAGAAATGTTTCCATAACCATAGCATCAAATGAAATCGTAGTAACCGCAAAAATTTTATCATCTTCATTAATCCCAGGTTCTTTACTCATAGAATAAATGAGATTGATCGTATTTAAGTGAGAAACCTGGACTCCTTTAGGGGTGCCTGTAGAACCAGAAGTATAAATTATATAAGCGACTGATTGTGGATCTATATGTATATCGACTGATTGAGTAGAAAAATTACTTCGTCCTTCTACTATATCTTCAATGTATATGTTTTTTGAAGTATCTGAAAGATGGTTTTTTGAAGATTTACAAATAACAAAACTTGCTTTTGAATCTGTAATTATAGTCTCTAATCTTTTTTGAGGATAGTGTACATCAATCGGCACATATGCTGCGCCACATTGCAGAATAGCAAACATTGAAACTATCAGCTCAGGAGATCTATCTAATGAAAGCGCAACAATTTGACCTGGACGAATTCCTTTATCCCGTAAATAATGAGCTGTTTTATTTATTCTTTTTTGTAACTCATCATAACAAAGTTTTTTATCTGCAAATTGAAGAGCAACTGCTTTTGGAGTAGTCAAAGCCTGTTTTTCTAAGAGCTCATGAAGGGTGGATTTTGGATATTTAAGTATTGGTCCTTGTATTGTATCAGCAAGCTTCATTTTTATATTATTTTTTCAACACCTCTTTTAATTAGTGATAATAAAAACTGATTATTAACACGATAAAACCATAAAAACATTTTAGATGCGTCCAAATTATTAATAACAACCATAAATTTATACCTAAGATAGGTATAGATCAATTGGCTGAAAAAGCCTGTTATTAATTAGATTTGGTATTATGTGTTAGGGGAGATATAATATCTTATAACAAGAATATTATATATTCAACAAAAGTCGATAAATTTTTCGACAAAAGTCAATAAATTTTTCCATATTGCGGAATAAAATCCGTTGGATTACCTTTCCCCTAAAAATAATCAATTTAGTTAAGAAATCTAAATTCTTAACCTCAAGGATTTATAAAAACAAATATTATTGGTTTTTCTGAATATATATAAATTATGGTAGATTTTATAAAAAAATATGAAATTTGGATATTTTTAGTGCTTGCCCCTGTTATCAATACAATTATTACTTATGCAAATAGCAAAGGAATTATTACAGGTTTTGTATATACTCATGGTCGCTTTTATGCGCTTTTATTCTTATTAATTTGCATCGTAAAATTTACCAAAGGAAATGAAGGTCTAAAAGATGTGTTCAGGCCTATGTTAAAATGGAAAATTAATCCTAAGTGGTACATATTTAGTTTGCTATTTTCATTAACAATAGCTGCTTTCACATTATTTCTAAAGGCTTCTTATAATGGTGATGATTATTTTTCGCTGTTAAAATTCAATATTCCAAACTTCAGAACTAGTTTCTTTTTATTGACTTGGGCGTTTATGGGTGAGGTTGTATGGGTGAGTTATTCAATTCGTACATTATCTAAAACCATGAATCCATTTTATGCAAGTCAAGTTATTGGTTTTTTCTGGGCTCTATGGTGGGTTCCTTCAGTTTATATCAATACTGGTGTTATACTAGACCTTCCTTTATGGCCTTTATTTTTAAACATGATGGGAGCGGCTGGTATGTGTACTGTTATTTATGGAAAAACTAAAAGTGGTATTTG
The DNA here is from genome assembly GCF_034322225.1 of Aquimarina callyspongiae. NCBI lineage: Bacteria > Pseudomonadati > Bacteroidota > Flavobacteriia > Flavobacteriales > Flavobacteriaceae > Aquimarina > Aquimarina callyspongiae. The sequence goes on from NZ_JAXLPA010000001.1 coordinate 437,399, forward strand.
TGTATGGATATTACAGTATATGTTAAATATGTCTATAATAATATTACCAATCTCACCAACACTTGGAGGGATCCCTACATATGCTGCGTTTGCTACTCTTTATTTTTTAGTGATGTTAGGCTTTATGTATTTTATGAATCCGGCAAAAAAAATAAATATTGTAGAAAAGGTATAGTTTTTTAAATATCAATTCTTTGCTCCAATAAAACTTAGTTTAGTAGACTCCTCAAGTGGTTTATATGATAAATGCCATATACTAAAACCTGCATCTTTAAAGAGCTTGGGATAGTTATGAGAAAATGAACGTTCAGGTCCGTAAGGTTGAGATTTGGGGTTTGTTTCAAAATTGTGCTCTGTACCATTAGGTTCTATAGCTATAAAGATAGTTTTTCCTAAATCGTTTATTTCTTTTAAAAATGCTTGTAATCGTTCTTCTACAAAATACTCTAACACACCTCTTGAGGTCACAAAAATAGTATTTCCTTGACCATTTTTTTTAACCCATTCAAAACCGTCTAAGGCAACAAACTCAAGCTTTTTATTTTCGTGAAACTTTTTATTGTTTATGTCAATCTGAATTGAACTAAGATCTATACCAACAAAATGATCGATTTTAGGGAACTCTGAACTCAAATACTCTAAAACATTACCATTTCCTGTTCCAATTTCTACTAGCGTATTAAATTCTTCTGATTGATTTGATAATTCATCTTTTAAGAGCTCGAAAATAAATGAACAATCTGGTAAGAAGTTATTTTTAAAAGTATCATTGGTAGCCTCAAAAAAATCAGAACCTTGTTTGGTCCAATAGTTTTGATGTAATTCTGCTAATGTGTCATAGTCTTCCTTTTTTTCGATGTTCTTCAGTATGGCTCTACGCATTAGACGCTCAGTTAAGCTTAAATTATTTAATACTAAAGTAACTCCTTTTTCTGATAATTGACGCGCTTTTTCTGGTCGTAATACAACCAATAAATTACCCAAAGTACTAGCAAGTATTTCAACAAAAACAATTCTAATTTTACTTGACATTATAAATATTTAAAAAAACAATTTAACACTTAACTTATCTCTTTTGGGGATTATAAAAAATAGCACATTATTAAGAAACTAATATACACAAAAGGATGTAAAAGGCTTTGATATTTTTTGCTAAGAAGTTAATATGTTGATGAATCAAAATGACCTCAAAAAAAGGAAAGGCGGTAAAGAAACACAACCAACCACTAAATCACCTCAAAATGAATTTATTATAATTTTGTTTTACAATAGTGGACATCAATATTTTAAACATATAGCAGATTTGAATACCCGTCAATGGATTTTTCAATTTCAATAAAATCTTGAATGAAAAATTCTACCCAAATAAACAATCAGTTTATAAAAACTTTAAGTTATCCAAATTAACTCGGGCGTAGTTACATTATTACCGTATACTATCGCATTCTGCTTGAATTGAATTGCAAGATTCTTTGCTTCTTTCAATGTAATATTGTAAACAAAAAAGCTTTTTTCGGTTTCCCATTCATCATTAACAGGAATTCCTTCTGCATCAAAAAACAATTAATTCTTCTTGCAATAATGTATTTTTTAATTGTTGATTATTAAATTCATTTTTTTGATCAGAATACTTTTTTGAATATGGATTATAAGCTGTAACAATCATCCAGCTATTAATCTCTAATTGGTTACACAATAAGTCAAATTCATTATTTCTTACTCCTATTTTTAAATCGTAGAATTTATTTTTATAACACACTCTATATAGTGTTTGTAAATAAGTAAATTCTAAATTTTTAGTCATATTTTTTCGTGTGTTATGCTTAGAAGAGAATTCCAAGCTTTGTTTAAGGCATTAAATTTTGATATGAAATAATATAATTGCTTTACGCTTTCTGATAAATCTATATCTTCATTATTGTGAACGAAGACCAATTCTTCCTTTAAAGGTTGAATAAGAGTTTCTTTTCAGGATGTTTTTCTATAAAAAGTAATAGCTACATTTAAAGCAATTCTATACATCCAAGTAGATATTTTATAATCACTATTATAATTCTTCCAAGATTTCCATAATTGAATGGTAATTTCTTGAATTAGGTCGCCTCTATCTTCAATTTTTTTGCAATAGGAATTCACAATCTTTAGGATAATCCCTTGATTTTCTTTTAGAACTTTTAAAAAATTGTCTTCATTCAACTTCATTAACAACTACTGTTTACCATATTATTCGCTTGGAAATTGAAAAAGTCACACCTTAGTGGTTTTAATCTCAAATTATTTATGCATCTCGCATTTTAATAACTTAAAAGGATCCTAACGAAAATTAAAACTAAGAAGTTTTTAATTGAATTATGAGATGAAGATGAAGAACTTAAGAAGCGATCAATAAGACTTTACCATCACAAGCAAATTCTCCAATTAACTTTGAATCATGTACTAAAAATTTTGAACTATGAATGCTCAAGATCACAACAAGCAAAAAACCATGTCCAAAAGACAAAGACGTGGTTCCTTATTTTATGGAAAAATCAATCATAATTTGAAATCTAAAAGATATTCCTATAAAAAGCTCTGTTGACTAATTCTTTCCTCTAAAAAAATTCTATACTCAGGGAGTAAAGAAATCGTGATTACAAAATCTTGTGGATATTATAAATCTATTACCAGTTAATTTTCTCTCATAAAGATGGAAATGCAAAAAACACTCTATTAAAAAACTACTTTTCTTAAAATCAAGCAATACTAAAGGTAAAACAATGTATAGTATACTTAATTGCTTCCTTATCTGTGAATTGAAAATCCGGTAATTTGTTTAACTAAAAAATGGTAAAAAATAGAGGGAAATAAAAAATAGGGTATTTCATAAATTAACTGTATTAGTATGGAATCCATCTTGACTTTTTTCATTTAAGTGAAAAAGATGACTTTTAAGAAGTTATAAAAAGTCAAGATAAGTTCAATATATAATGAAATAATAACAACAGTAATATTTTACCCCCCTTATCATGAAAAAACTACTACTATGCCTATGTCCATTAATCAGTTTTTGGATTAATGCACAAACCTTCACCGAACTTGCCACAGCAAATTTAACAGACGTTGCCCAAAGTGCTGTAGCTTGGGGTGATTATGACGATGATGGTGACTTAGACCTATTATTGACCGGTTGGACAGGAAGTACACGAGTGTCAAAAATATATACCAATACAGCAGGAACCTTTACAGAACTTGCTACTGCAAACTTAACAGACGTAAACAATAGTGCTGTAGCTTGGGGCGATTATGATAACGATGGAGATTTAGATATTGTACTAACAGGTTCCATAGGAAGTACTACAGTTTCAAAAATATATACCAATACGGCAGGGACTTTTACAGAGCTTGTTACGGCAAACTTAACAGGAATAACAAATGGTGCGGTAGCCTGGGGTGATTATGATAATGATGGAGATTTAGATATCTTACTAACAGGATTTACAGGAAGTGCTACAGTTTCAAAAATATATACCAACACAGCAGGAATTTTTACCGAACTCGCTACAGCAAATTTAACTGGAGTAACAGATGGTGCAGTAGCATGGGGCGATTATGATAATGATGGAGATCTAGATATTGTACTAACTGGCTCCGCAGGAGGTTCGCGTATTTCAAAAATATACACCAATACAGCAGGGACTTTTACTGAGCTCGCCACAGCAAATTTAGCACAAGTGTCTTTTAGCTCAGTAGATTGGGGCGATTATGACAATGATGGCGATTTAGACATATTGTTAACCGGTATAGAAGGAAGCACAGCTAGCGCTAGTATTTCAAAAATATACACCAATACGGCAGGGACTTTTACCGAGCTGGCCACAGCGAACTTAACAGCAGTTAATGTTGGTGCTGCACTTTGGGGAGATTATGACAATGATGGAGATTTGGATGTTTTATTGAATGGTTGGACTGCAAGCGGAAATATTTCAAAAATATATACCAATACAGCGGGAGCTTTTACTGAACTTGCTACAGCCAATTTACCAGGCGCTGCATTTGGTCGTTCTGCGTGGGGTGATTATGATAATGATGGCGATTTAGATATTTTATTAACAGGAGAATTTCCTGTGACTTCAAAAATATTTACCAACAATACAGTTACACTGAACACAGCTCCCACAGCACCTACGAATCCAACAGCCGTAGTAAACAAAGATGAAGTTACGGTAAGTTGGACAGCCAGTACCGATGCAGAAACTCCCAGCAGTGGTTTAAGTTATAATGTGTATATAAAAGATGCTTCGACAAGCTCAGCATACACAGTTAGCCCAATGGCTCAAGAAAATAACGGTTGGCGTAAACTTCCTGCTAGAGGTAACGCACAACAAAACACTTCATATAGGTGGAAACTACCTCTGCAATATCATGGAATAGATACTAATTTCACCTTTAAAGTACAAGCTATAGATCATAGTTTTACGGGATCTGCATTTTCTACAGAAGGTACTTTTAGTGTAGATTTAAGTCCTTTTGTAGAACTGAATACTCCTGGTTTATCACAGTTGGAAAATAGTTCGGTAGCATGGGGTGATTATGACAATGATGGCGATTTAGATATATTGATAACTGGAACTAACACAGACCTAAATGGTGGTCAAACTTCAAAAATATATACCAATACTGCTGGCGTTTTTACTGAACTTGCTTCTGCAAATATACCAGGAGTAGCATTTGGTCGCTCTGCTTGGGGAGATTACGATAATGATGGGGACTTAGACATCTTATTAACAGGTCAATCTGTTAGTGGCAATATTTCAAAAATATACACCAATACAGCAGGAGTTTTTACCGAGCTTGCTACAGCTAATTTAACAGGGATAGGAGGTAGTTCTGTAGCTTGGGGCGATTATGACAATGATGGAGATTTAGATATAATATTAACAGGGGGTACTTCAAAAATATACACTAATACGGCAGGAACTTTTACTGAACTTGCTACTGCTAATTTACCAAGGGTAGATAATGGTTCTGTAGCTTGGGGAGATTATGACAATGACGGAGATTTAGATATCTTGTTAACAGGGTTTACAGGAAGTGCTGATATTTCAAAAATATATACCAATACCGGAGGGGTTTTTACAGAACTTATTACAGCAAACTTAACAGGGGTATCTTTTAGTGCTGTAGCATGGGGCGATTATGACAATGATGGGGACTTAGACATCTTATTGGCAGGATATACAGGAAGCTCAACGGTTTCAAAAATATATACCAATACCTCTGGAAGCTTTACCGAACTAGCTACTGCTAATTTACCGGGGTTACAACATAGTTCTGCAGCTTGGGGCGATTACGACAATGATGGAGATTTAGATATATTGCTAACAGGTATAGGAGGTAGTACAGAGATTTCAAAAATATATACCAATACCGCAGGAACTTTTGCAGAATTGACCACTGCAAATTTAACTGGTGTACGTTATGGTTCTGCAACTTGGGGAGATTATGATAACGATAATGATTTAGATATTCTATTAACAGGTGAATTAGTTGGAGGAAGAGTTTCAAAAATATACACTAATAACACTGTTACCTCTAATACAATACCGACAGCGCCTACGAATCCTACAGCTGTGGTAAATAGAAATGAAGTGACTTTGAGTTGGACAGCTAGTACGGATACAGAAACACCTAGTGGTGGTTTAAGTTATAATGTATTTATAAAAGAAAATCCAGTGGCATTGCCTATATATGCTAAAAGTCCAATGGCGCAAGAAAATGATGGTTGGCGTAAACTTCCTGCTATAGGTAATGCAGGACAAAACACTTCATATGTATGGAAATTACCTCAAGAATATCTTAATACGAACAAAGATTTTACGTTTAAAATTCAGGCTATTGATCACAGTTTTGCTGGCTCTGAATTTTCTACAGAAGGTACTTTTAGTATTGTAGATTTAAGAAACTTTATTGAACTTGATACTGCCAATTTGACTAATGTTTTTCAAAGTGCTGTAGCATGGGGCGATTATGATAATGATGGGGATTTAGACTTATTAGTATCTGGTAAAAAATCGATTTCCGCATCTACCGATCCAATTTCAACAATCTATACTAATAATAACGGAACTTTTACAGCATTAGCTACGGCAAATTTGATAGGAGTACAATCTGGGGCTGTGGAATGGGGTGATTATGATAACGATGGGGATTTAGATCTACTTATAACAGGTTTGGATATTGGGAATACTCTTATATCAAAAATCTATACCAATACTGGAGGTTCATTTACAGAATTAGCAACCGCTAATTTGCCAGGAATCGCTTTTGGAGATGTAGCTTGGGGAGATTATGATAATGATGGGGATTTGGATATATTCTTAACGGGAGGTATTTCTAAAATATATACCAATGATGCAGGAACTTTTACAGAACTCACCACTGCTAGTTTCCCAAGATTAAGTAGCGGTTCTGTAGAATGGGGCGATTATGATAATGATGGGGATTTAGATGTATTACTAACAGGATACACTGGAAGTTTAGATATATCAAAAATCTATACTAACAATGATGGTGTTTTTACAGAACTTGTCTCAGCGAATTTAACAGGAGTATCTTATAGTTCAACAGCTTGGGGTGATTATGATAATGATGGAGATTTAGATATTTTGTTGTCTGGATATACTGGAAGCGCTAGAGTAACAAAAGTATATACCAATACAGCTGGGAGTTTTACAGAACTAGCAACTGCTAACTTATTAGGGGTGCAAGAAGGTTCAGCAGCTTGGGGTGATTATGATAATGATGGAGATTTAGATATATTATTAACGGGTTCTGGAGGTGGGGCGAAAACTAGAATATATACGAATGACGCAGGTGTTTTTACACAACTTATTACGGATGATTTACCAGGTTTAGTGGTTAGTGATGGCGTTTGGGGTGATTATGATAATGATGGGGATTTAGACATCGCATTGTCAGGTGTGACAAACAGTTCTTTCATTTCAAAAATATATATTAACAATATAGCTACTTCAAACACAATACCTACAGCCCCAACGAATCCAGCAGCTGTAGTAAATGGTGATGTCGTAACCTTAAGCTGGACAGCCAGTACAGATACAGAAACCTCTGGTAGTGGATTAAGTTACAATGTATATATAAAAGAGAACCCAGTAGGGATGCCTATATATGCTAAAACTCCAATGGCACAAGAAAATGATGGATGGCGTAAACTTCCTGCTTTAGGTAATGTAGGACAAGGTACCAGTTATATATATAAACTTCCTGCAGCTTGTACTACTAATTATACCTTTAAAGTACAAGCCATAGATCATAGTTTTGCAGGATCAGCTTTTTCATCAGAAGGAAGTTTTAGTACAGTTGATGTAACCAAACCAAGTGTAGTTACTCAAGATATCACAGTACAATTAGATGCTTCAGGAAATGCAAGTATCACACCTGCTCAGGTCGATAATGGTTCTTCAGATAATTGTGGAATCCAATCGATGAGTTTGGATACTACTTCATTAAATTGTACAAATATTGGAGTAAACACAGTGACCTTAACCGTAACTGATGTGAACGGAAACTCGGATACTAATACCGCAATAGTAACAGTAGAAGATAACGTTTTATCAAGTGTAGTTACACAAGATATCACTGTACAGTTAGACGCTTCAGGAAATGCAAGTATCACACCAGCTCAAATTGATAATGGTTCTTCTGATAACTGTGGAATTCAATCGATGAGTTTAGATGTAACATCATTTGATTGTACGAACATTGGAACAAACACGGTGATCTTAACCGTAACTGATGTGAATGGAAATTCAGATACCAATACGGCTACGGTAACTGTAGAAGATAATGTTGCACCTGCCGTAATTACTCAAAACATCACCGTTCAACTAAACGCTTCAGGAAATGCAAGTATAACGCCTGCGCAAATTGATAATGGTTCCTCAGATGCATGCGGTATTCAATCGATGAGTTTAGATATTACTTCCTTTGATTGTACTAATGTTGGAACAAATACAGTGGCCTTAACCGTCACTGATGTGAACGGGAACTCGGATACCAATACCGCAATAGTAACAGTGGAAGATAACGTTTTATCAAGTGTAGTTACACAAGATATCACTGTACAGTTAGACGCTTCAGGAAATGCAAGTATCGCACCAGCTCAAATTGATAATGGTTCTTCTGATAACTGTGGAATTCAATCGATGAGTTTAGATGTAACATCATTTGATTGTACGAACATTGGAACAAACACGGTGATCTTAACCGTAACTGATGTGAACGGAAACTCGGATACCAATACCGCAATAGTAACAGTAGAAGATAACGTTTTATCAAGTGTAGTTACACAAGATATCACTGTACAGTTAGACGCTTCAGGAAATGCAAGTATCACACCAGCTCAGGTCGATAATGGTTCTTCAGATAATTGTGGAATTCAATCGATGAGTTTAGATGTAACATCATTTGATTGTACGAACATTGGAACAAACACGGTGATCTTAACCGTAACTGATGTCAATGGAAATTCAGATACCAATGCTGCTACAGTAACTGTTGAAGATAATGTTTCACCTGTTGTACTTACACAAAATATTACTGTGCAATTAGATGCCTCAGGAAATGCAAGTATAACAACAGCGCAAATAGACAATGGTTCGTCAGATGCTTGTGGTATTCAATTGATGAGTTTAGATATTACTTCCTTTGATTGTACTAATGTTGGAACAAATACAGTGGCCTTAACAGTAACCGATGTTAATGGTAATTCGGATACCAATACCGCTACAGTAATTGTTGAAGATACCGTTGGACCAAGTGTAGTTACACAAGATATCACCGTACAATTGGATGCTTCTGGAAATGCAAATATCACTGCAGCTCAGATTGATAATGGTTCTTCAGATAACTGTGGAATACAATCGATGAGTTTAGATACTTCTTCGTTTGATTGTATTAATGTTGGAGCAAATACAGTGACTTTAACGGTAACTGATGTCAATGGTAATTCAGGTATCAATACCGCTATAGTAACTGTGGAGGATAACGTTACATCTTCAATTATTACACAAAATATTACTGTGCAACTAGACGTTTCAGGAAATGCAACCATTAGTCCTGCTCAGATCGACAATGGTTCCTCAGATGCCTGCGGAATTCAATCAATGAGTTTGGATGTTACTAATTTTGATTGTACAAACATTGGAACAAACACAGTGACGTTAACGATAACCGATATCAATGGTAATTCAGATACTAATACTGCTACAGTAACTGTGCAAGATACGATACAACCTATGGTTGTATGCCAAGACATAACCATTCAGCTAGATGCTACTGGAAATGCCGCCATCATTGCAGCCGATATTGACAATGGTTCTAATGATGCATGTGGAGTTGTTTTAACTCTAAACAAAACTCAGTTTTCTTTGGCAGAAGTAGGAGTTCATACAGTTACACTTACAGCAACTGATCCCTCAGGTAATACTAATAGTTGTAATGCCTTGGTCACAGTAGAAGATAATATACCTCCAGTAATTACTTTATTAGGAGATGATCCTCAAATAATTACCAAAGGTTCCGGTTATACCGAATTAGGAGCTACTACCGATGATGGATCCGAAGTAATTATTAATAGCTCTGATTTTATTGACGCTACCGGCACATATTATATTTCATATAATGCAATAGATAGTAATGGTAATATGGCAGAAGAGGTTATTAGAACTGTAATTGTAAATAATCCCAACCCAATTTTAGAAGTATTTCCTAATCCCGCTTCAGATTATATAAGAATTTTGAATTTTGAAAATCTTCAAGTTCTGGAAATTTATGATATGACAGGAAAGAAAATTTATCAGTTTAATGAGCATCAATTACAAGAATATATAAAAGTTGATCATCTACAAGAAGGAGTATATTGGTTGCGAGGGTATTTTATTTCTAAAGGATTTGTATCTAAAAAGATAGTGATTAAACATTAAGATAATAGGTAAATATGTAATAGAAAAAAATATTTCAACGGGCAAACCCACGGAATATTCTGCAGAAGAAATTTTATTCTTAGTTTATTGAAAATTTAAGGTTTTCAAATTTCCTTCGCAAGCGTTGGGGGTTTCTAATTGATTAAAAATAATGATTCTTTGATTTCAAGCATTAAAAACATACCTAATGTTTTAACTAACCAAGTATTTATCAAATAACTTTTGATTAGAAAAAGTATTTTCTTATCAACCTAATCCAGGGTTTTTGAATTATCGAATCATTTTGCATTGATAATCTGTTGTCTAACAAAAATGACTGTATTTTGACAAAAAATAAGTTTTTACAATAGGTTAAAAAAAACTAAAATGCTTAAATTAAACATTTTAGTTTTTTTGTTTTTAATAGCAAGAATATGACTCGATTCTACTTGTTCTTAGCCGTTAAAAAATGTAAAATTACTTAGTTTATAGGTTTTACATAAATTAAACTCTTATTTGATATTAAACAACGACGAGTCTTGAACTCGCTGCTGTCTATTTTTTTAATCTTTTAATAACTTAAACGTTTTACTAGTCTGTCCTATAGTTATTTTCACAAAATACACTCCTGATGTTAGCTGTGTAATATTAATAGTATTTGTCGGATGGATCAAAATTTTGTTAATTTGTTTACCGTTCAAATCGTATATAGCAACTTCTATATTTTCTTTTAGTCCATCAATCCGGAAATGATCCTTGGCAGGATTTGGGGTAAGAATTAGTTGATTTAATACTTGTTCTTCTATGTTTAGCACCGGTACAACATTAACAGTTCTGGTTACCTGTATTGCATTATTTCCTGAGGCATCTGTAGCATTATATGTAATACTATAACTTCCTATAGCATCTACAAACCCACTGTCATCAATCACCACAGCTGATCCATCATCAGTAGTAGCTCCTAATTCTGTATAGCCTGCTCCTAATTCGATCACTTGTGGGTTCGCACCTGTTAAAGTAATCACTGGTGCAGTGGTATCTACAACATTTACTGTTCTCGTCGCCTGTATTGCATTATTTCCGGATGCATCGGTAGTATTATATGTAATACTATAACTTCCTATAGCATCTACAAATCCACTGTCATCAATCACCACAACTGATCCATCATCCGTAGTCGCTCCTAATTCTGTATAGCCTGCACCTAATTCTATAGTTTGCGGGTTCGCTCCCGTTAAAGTAATAACCGGTGCAGTAGTATCTACTACATTTACAGTTCTGGTTACCTGTACTGCATTATTTCCTGAAGCGTCCGTAGCATTATATGTAATACTATAACTTCCTACTGCATCTACAAATCCACTATCATCAATCACCACAGCTGATCCATCATCAGTAGTCGCTCCTAATTCTGTATACCCTGCTCCTAATTCGATTACTTGTGGGTTCGCTCCCGTTAAAGTAATAACCGGTGCAGTAGTATCTACTACATTTACAGTTCTCGTTACCTGTACAGCATTATTTCCTGAAGCATCTGTAGCATTATATGTAATACTATAACTTCCTATAGCATCTACAAATCCACTGTCATCAATCACCACAGCTGATCCATCATCGGTAGTAGCTCCTAATTCTGTATATCCTGCTCCTAATTCGATTACTTGTGGGTTCGCTCCCGTTAAGGTAATTACCGGTGCAGTAGTATCTACTACATTTACGATTCTCGTCACCTGTACTGCGCTATTTCCGGATGCATCGGTAGCATTATATGTAACAGTATAACTTCCTATAGCATCTACAAATCCACTGTCATCAATCACCACAACTGATCCATCATCCGTAGTAGCTCCTAATTCTGTATATCCTGCTCCTAATTCGATTACTTGTGGGTTCGCTCCCGTTAAAGTAATAACCGGTGCAGTGGTATCTACTACATTTACTGTTCTAATTACTTCTACCGCATTATTTCCTGATCCATCAGTTGCATTATATGTAATACTATAATTTCCTACTGCATCTACAAATCCACTGTCATCGATCACTACAGCTGATCCATCATCGGTAGTAGCTCCCAGTTCTGTATATCCAACTCCCAATTCGATCACTTGTGGGTTCGCTCCCGTTAAAGTAATTACAGGAGGTGTTGTATCAATTTCTGCTCCCGAAGAATCAAAAGTATCATTAAACAATTGTGTTCCTGGTTCGCTAGTACAATTAGGAAAAGTGACAGAAGAGGGACCACAAGCTGTGAAAAACTGATCTAAAAACACTGCTCCAGTCTCAAAGATTATCATTGGATCCTCTGTTATATCAACATACTTAATTTTTATGTGAAATAAAACAGTTGGAGTACTGGTAACGTTTTCAGGATTAATAGCGCCCGCACTTAATCCTTGTTGAAATGATAAAGATACTCTTGAGGTTGTATTATCATTTTGAATAAAGCTAGTGTAGATTGGGAAAGGACCACTGGTTTGTCCTAAAATAGATCCATTAGGTTGGGTATATTCTATATTTCCACCAGCAGAAATATTAGTTCCAAATGCAGCTGTATTATAGTTCAGGTATAACTGTCCAGATCCTAGTTTAAAATCTACAGTACTTTCGATCAATACATCTACTTCGTAGAAATCATCAGTTCCATCATTGGTGTTTTGTGCATTGGCAAAAGTAAAATGAATATCCTGTCCCCGGACACTCATTAATCCTGACACCAAGGCTAGTACCAGGGTTAAGTTCTTAATAAATTGGTAATAATTGTGTTTCATGTTATATATTTAAGGGGTTAAGGTTTTAATTCTTTTATATTTTTTGAGAATTTGTTAAGTCTCCGTTAGTTCATTATCAATGTTTTAAAACTGTTCTCCTTTACCAAGGTTAGGGCTCATCAGAGTATTGATATCCGTATTTTGAATCTGACCATTCATATCCATATCCGCTTTGTTATAGCCTGATCCTCCTAATAATTGAATAACAGCATTAATATCTGCATTCTGTATCTGACCGTTTTCGTCCTGATCTCCAACAGGGATAGAAAATATTCCGTTACCCATATTGATTATGGCGTTAGCTCCTCCTTGTAATGCGGTATTACTTGTAGAAAGATCAATAACAGTATTACTTGCTGATAAATTATAGGTATTGGCCGAACGTACATTTAAGTGATTACGGTGTTTAATGGCCACATAGTAAGAAGCTGAGGATTGCGTAAATTCTACCGCAGATGTTCCATCTATATGATTTACAATATCACCATCCCTTTGTAATAATGCCGATTTACTATCAATTATCGTTGATGGATTGCTGGCATCTCGTAGTTCCACCCATACCCAATCTACAATGGTATTGGCTCCTGTAGTTGTTAATATACTATTTGATATGGTTACCGCATCCGTATAAGGACTAGTCAGAGGTATGATACCCGCCACACGTAAATCATCTCGCATAAGCATTTCTTCTCCTGTATTAGGATTTGTAGCAGCTCCTTGTAAGTAAGCTTTAGGAGTTACTAATATATTCGGGTTGATGACCGTTAAACTTTGCATCACATCCGTTGCAGCTTCATAACTGGCATTTCCGGATTGTGAAGCGGTAATATTAGTAGTTCCAACTCCTACTATTGTTACCGTACTGCCACTTATTGTTGCTACCGTTTCATCTGAACTTGTATAAGTAATTTCTAATCCAGAATCTGTGGTAGCTAACAAATCAAAATTTGGATCACCCAAAGTTTGATTGGTCAAAGCATTAAACGTAATGGTTTGATTTAACTTTGCGAAAATAGCTGTAGGAGTATTGGTTAGTTGCAAATTACAAGTACCTCCATCAGCAAATACATTATAGGTTTTATCTGCTGTAATAGTTTCTGTTGTAAAGATTATCGCTAAACCAGTTCCTGTAATAGTTTCTATGACTGAATCATCTGCATTATCTCTCAAACTATAATCTACACCAAGTTGTGATCCTTCTAAGGAAATAGTGGCGGATTGAACAGTAGGTTGAACTAAACTTACCGTTTGATCTGTTAAAGCCTCTATTGAAACAGCTGGTGTATTGGTCATTTCTAAACGATTAACTGCCAATACCCAATTGGTATTATCTCCTTGTAAATCAGTTAATGTGCCATTAAATCCGTTACCTGTTTTATCAGCTAAAGTTGTTCCGGTTGTTTCGTCATAAGTGTAACTTGTTACCAATCCAGTTGCATTGTTCATACGAATATTCATATTCTCATTGATTTGCGTAACAGTTCTGGTTACATTCCATATCCTTGTTTCTGCTAATCTTCCACCAAAAATAAAATCCGATGTTTGCGCTTGATCCCAACGTCTACCTAAATGCCATACACCATTTCCATTTGGTAAAGCAGCAGAAGCAGATCGTCTTGACACTTCAACACCATCGATATATAATATCAAACTACTTTGATCGTAAGTAGAGGCAATATGAATCCATTTATCTTTAGGATAGTTTACTAAAGGAGTAGTAGTCCAACCGCTATCGTAAAAACCTGTCTCTATTTGACCATTCAAAATGGCTATTTGGTATTTGATTTTGTTATTATTAAATGCTTCAGTAATCAAAGAAGTGTATTGATCTGTATCATCAGAAGAAGGAATATAAGCCCATGTTTCTACTGTGATTCTATTTCCTGAAAATTCATTGTTGATTGTATTTGGTATTTCTACATATCCATCTACCCCATCAAATTGCAACGCATTTAATCTTTCTTCAGCATCAACAGCTAGTACATTATAGGTTTTATTTGCCGTCAGTGTTTCGCTTGTAAAAGAAATGCCACTTCCTGTCCCTTCTTTAACTTCGATCAAGCTATTGTCAAGATCATCTCTCAAATAATAATTTACACCATTTTGAGAAGAAGCTAAAGAAACTGTTGCTTCAACATCACAAACTCCTGAAGTTGGTGTTACAGACACTTCTTGATTTTGTAAAATAATTCCATTAACAGTTAAGCTTTCTACCACTTCTGTTGCTGCAGCATAGGTTTCATTTCCTGCTTGACTTGCCGTTATATTGGTTGTTCCTTTTCCTATTATGGTCACCATATTTCCAGAAATAGTAGCTACAAAAGGATTAGAACTAGCATAAGTTACCGGTAACCCTGAATCCGAAGTAGCGGTTAAATTAAAAGGAGCTGACCCAACATTAGTACTGCTTAAAGGATTAAAAGTAATCGTTTGGCTTGCTTTTGCAATAGTGAGAGTTACGTCTTTTGTAGTGGAAGTATAATTAGGTTCATTAACAGTAACTCGTAAAGTTTCTGTTCCTATAATATTACCTATTGATAAGATTTCGCTATTTGTACCGCTTAGACTAGCTTCTGTATTTGAAGTTAATAACTCATAATCTACAGTAATTCCAGGAGCTGAAGGAACACTTAGTGTTAGATCTGATTGTAATAATTCTACTGTAAAATCTGTAAACTCAGACAAATCAGCTATTCCACCACCAATGTTCAATTGAAACTCAAAAGTAGCTGCATTAAAATTACTTGTCTCTGCTAAAGTAACTCGAACGGTTTCTGTTCCTTGCGTTCCTACATTTAATGTTGTAGCAGAAATCATACTTGTGGTATTGAAACCTGTTGTACTTACATTATTAGTATTCGATGGATCTACAAACTGATAGGTAACAGTACCTCCTGTATAATTTGTTGCACTTGGCGTTAAGGTAATATCCGCACTACCAAAGGTAGTATCAATATCTGCAATGGTAAACGTTGGATTAGTTTTGCTAATCGTAATGGTAATATCTTTAGTAGCTGCTTCAAAATTCTCATCTTGTGCTAATGAAGCTCGAACAGTTACCGTTCCTACATTACCAGCTGTAAAAATAGTTCCATTTAATGTAGATCCAGTAGTATCTCCTATCAAGGAGTACGTAATTGCTCCTGTAGAATTGGACGTGGCCGCTAACGTAGCTGTACCTAAATGTTCAACTGTCTGATCATTAAAGTTAATGCTTGGTATAAGCCTGTCTTTGGCAATCGAAAAAGATCCAATTCCTGGTACCGATGTATGAGTTATGATATCCTGATATCCTGTACCATCCGTATCGACTTTATAAACAGTACCTAAATTATTGATACCTCCTGTAGTTGTACTTCCAAAAATAGTCCCTCCATCTATACTCAAAGCAGATAAAGGGTTCCGAGGTGCACCTGTAAACGGCCAATCATAAAGCGTAGTGTAACCGGTACCGTTATCATTAATTCTAAAAAGAACTCCAGTGTTATTAGCTCCTCCTTGTCTCCAAACACCAAAAAGTTGGTTTCCAGAAATGGTTAGCCTACCAAACGATTCATCACCACTAAACGCAAAACGATGAATCTGGCTAAAACCTACTCCTGATGGATTAATAGTTGATGGATCTATTGTAAATACAGATCCTCCTCTAGATGTTGTAGTACCCCATAATTTGTTATTGGCTAATGTTAATTTAGTGATAGGTTGTGATGATGATCCATCATTTGGGAATAAATAATCTTCAGAGTATCCTGATCCGTCTGCATTGATGCTGTAAATCCCTCCAGAAAAGAAGTTTCCTCCAAATTGTGCTACTCCCCAAAGTTTTCCGTTCGCTTCTGTAAGTCCGCCATTAGGTACCGCTAATGGTGAAACTGTACCACTAGCAAAAGAGAAACCACGTATTACCGTAAAATTAGATCCATCTGTATCAATCGAAAAGATACTACCTGCTGGTGATCCACTTCCTGATCCTGGTCCTCCGCTTGTTAATACTCCCAAAATTTTACCATTGCTAAAAGTTAAAAAACCTGAAGGATTACCTCCCTCTGTTGTTGCATTAAAATCGTGTACTTTGTTAAAACCGGTACCGTCTGTATTGATATTAAAAATAGTTCCATTATCATTAGCACCACCTGTATTGGTTACTCCCCACAATTTTCCACTTACTTGAAGTAATTCACCTTTTCCATCTGAGCCTGTTGTAGTAGCATTTACCGTAAAATCTACTAATGTTGATACTGTACTTTCATTTACAATTTTGTATACTCCGTTTGCATTGATTCCTATGATTTCTGAAGGAGCTGATACAGAAAAGAAAATGTCTTTTGTTCCAGCATTGAAATTAGCATCTTCTGCAACAGAAGCACGGATAGTTACTGTCCCTGCATTTCCTGGTGTTAATATTTCATTATTAGCCCCCGAAAGCACATTCCCATTTGCACTTCCAACAAAACTATAAGATATAGTTCCTGTTGAATTTGAAGTAGCTCCTAGTGTCACATCACCACTTCCAAAAGAAACGGTCTGGTTGTTAAAAGTAATTGCCGGTGCTGCTTTATTAATTGTTATGGTGGCTTGTGCTGTTCCTGAATTGAAATTTGCAGCAGCAGCTTGATCTACTTGTACCAATACTGTTCCCACATTACCAGGTGTCATGATATTGTTTCCTGTACCTGATAATGAACTACCAGTAGATGTTCCTCCTGGTAAAATTGTATACGTCCTTGCCCCGGGAGAAAGAGATGAGGTAAGGTTATTTAAATTAAAATCGGGATCACCAAACGTGACACTAAAATCATTAAACGTAAGATTTGATGGTGAGTTTACGTTTTCTCTAGAGAAATTATACCCTGTTTGTTCGTAAAACAACGTCCCACTACAATCGGTATAAGAATATATCGTAAAATGATAGGTTGTTGCCGCACTCAATCCTGTAATACGAAAATCCGGACTAGACGATGTCCCGGCATAAATCACCTGTTCTCCTCCTGTATAATTAGTATTTGCAATGGGTAATGTACTATTACCATCTACAGGAGGCGAAAATGTATTAACCGTATTCATTTTTACTACATAGCCTGTTACTCCTGCAGCAGGTGAAAAGGCTACAAAATCCATAAAAGAATCACCTACCTCAAAAAATACTGCATTACTTGCTACATTTTGGATTGCCCCACAAGTAAATGCATTTGTATCTACTCCGCTAGATTCGAAGTAAAAATTGGTACCACAAGGATCATATGCATAAGATTTGAAAAAGTACTGTGTTCCTCCATTAGCATTCGTCAAATTGGTAACGGTTACTGCAGGATTTACATCACTTCCTGCATAAATTATTTGTTGTCCTGTAC
This sequence comes from Aquimarina callyspongiae, assembly GCF_034322225.1. Lineage (NCBI taxonomy): Bacteria > Pseudomonadati > Bacteroidota > Flavobacteriia > Flavobacteriales > Flavobacteriaceae > Aquimarina > Aquimarina callyspongiae. The sequence continues at coordinate 455,480 of NZ_JAXLPA010000001.1, forward strand.
CGGAATATGAAGTATTACCAATAGGCAATGTCCCCGTTGTTGCAGGAGGTGTAAAAGAATTTACTGTATTGATCAAAATCACTTGTCCAATAGCTCCTCCTGCTCCAGAAGTAGAGTTAATTCTCATTGAGTTATAACTTACCTGATCAATGGATAATGAGGAAGGGGTTACGGTTGGTGCACCATTACAGATAGCTACACTAGTTGTAGTTCCTGTATTCTCAAAATAACTATTTCCTTCACAGTTATTATAAGCATACACTTTTACATAGAAAGTTGTTCCAGAAGTAACAGCAGAACCAGTAATTGTTATGTTAGGAGTTGCTGATGTTCCTGTATACACCACTTGTTCTCCTGCTCCCAAGTTATAGGTTGTATTAGCACTGGGCATGCTACCATCAATGGGTGCTGTAAAACTATTAGTAGTATTTACCTTTATGACATAGCCATCTGCTCCACCTGTTGGAGCGGTAAAAGAAGACACACCGAATGAATCTACTGTATTATTTACTGTAGTTATTCCAGCAACTTGATTTGGTGCTATTAATAGAGGATCACAAGCAAATGTAGCACCGCTTGCAGTAACACCACTACTAAAACTAAAGTAACCATTACATTCATTGGCAGTAGTAACTCTAAAGTAATAAGTTACATTAGAATTCAAGCCTGTAACAGATAAATTTTCAGGCACCGTTGGCACTTCAAAACCTGTTGCTAACCTATTTGGTGTAGGAGAAGCATACACTACTTGCTGCCCCGAACCGCTGTACACCGTTGATGGTGTAGCATCTGAAAGTGCATCAAATTGCGGATTAGGTAAAGCACTAAATGTTGGACTATCATTTATTTCTACTACATATCCTCCTGTAATTCCATTAACTGCTGCAAAAGTATCTAATTGTAAACTGGCTCCTCCTAGTGTTGTAACGTTTAACCCTGCAACATCAGCAGGAGTATTACAGGCTGGATAATCTTCACTTTGTAATACTATGTTATAAGGTACGGGTGTGCCTGATGTTGTAGTAATCTTAAGCACCATATAATTATCCGCCATTCCCAAGCCACTAAACGTCATTTCATACCAACCCGCTTGAACCGATGGATATCCAATGCCATTAAAAAAAGTAGCTGATGACTGGTTCAAAAGTATTGGCGATCGAAAAGGCACTGCTACAGTTCCGTTATAACCGCCAGTTCTTAACTCATATTCTACTTGAATCGTAGCAGGGTCATAGCCGCTACTAATAAAAAGTTCTATAACATTCTGAGGATCTAATCCTGGTAGTTTAGATACGTTCCAATAATCTGGATCCATATTTGAAACCGTTCCCGTTATAGTTGCAGGACCATCCCAGATACGCTGTGTACCAGCTTGATTTGCTTCGTTGTTTGGTTCTATTTCTGCTACTTGAGCAAAAGAATACACTGTTATCATGCATAACAGAAAACATAGATAATTAATTTTTTTAATCATAGTAGGTTTGTAGTATTGTTTCATGGTAAAATGGGGTTATAAGAATTGATTTTATTTTTTTAGCAGCACAAGAATGATTATGCTTATCTAATGAGTTATATAAATATTCTTAGCAAAGAGATTAGTTACATCGATTGTTAGTATGGTCTGGTTATCGCCTTTATTGTGTAGTGAATCGGCAAACATTTGTTCCAATAGATGGTCAATACTTAGGCATAATGCAATGACACTTACAAGTAATTTTGCTTTCATAAGATTGTAGGTTACGTTCTTTTTAAAATTTCAATCATAATAGAAGTTCAAAAGAATAAGGGGATCTTTGTACTATTATTATTGTATGTATTTAAGGCAAGTAAATATAAATCGGTCATCGATGATGACAAGTTTTTTGATATAGACAAAAAGCAGACAACGCTTTAAACAACTAAAAACAAAGGCGTTACACTATAGTTTATTGATAAGATAACCATTGAAACCAGATTCTGAGTCTATAACCCAATTTTCATCTGCACTTACAAATACTTGTAAAGAAACCGTATCACCTTCTGTCAATTTCATAACACCACCAACATTCAAGGTCTCGTAAAGTGTATCTGCTGAACCAGTCTTAATCGCATGAAACCCTCCATCCAGATTTTGAATTCCGTTAACAGCTAATATTAATCTAACAAATCCTGAAGTTACTCCATCAATCCTCACCTGAGAATTAAACTGATACAAACCATCTACAGGAGCAACAAACCACCCATTAGATTCATTAAAATGATCACCATCATCGTGTAGTTGAGTAGCTGTTGAACTTGCTGTGGTCCAAGTGTGTATTGTTACCCAGTAGCCAGCAGAAGTGATTGGAATATGATTTGTTAAGTCAGCAGCAAAAGAAGGTAGATTATTTACTTTTAGGCTATTGGTAGTTAACTCACCATTAAGTGTGGTATTACCGTTTTTAAGCATTACTAATGCATCACTTCTGTTATGAACAGCGGTTCCATTTCCAATAACAAAGAGTCTGTCTGTTGCTACAGGTACATTTGAGGTTCCTGATGCTCCGGTATTAAAACCTCCTAATGACACTTGGAAATAACTTTCTGAAGTAAGGCTTTCTCCTATAGCTGAAGCACTTATACCATCTACTTGGTTATTGTGTCCCATAGCAACTGCATAAAATCCACTTACATTATTAAACCCTCCAGAAGCAAAAGATTGACTGCCTGAAGCTATATTTTCAAAACCAAAAGATCCCGAATAAAAACCTAGATTGGCACCTTCCCATTTTGAGGAGTCATTTGAGTTTCCTGATCTAAAAGCGCCTTTACCTTTATCAAAAATGAATCTGATGTTATCATCTTCTGTATTAACATTATCCGCTAATTGGGTACTACCAAACACAAAGTCATCTGTTGTAGTATCACCAGACGCATTGCTCGTCACATTTGCTGTTGTTGAAAAAGTAGTACTTGCAGCATTATTCACCCAAGATACCACTCCAGCACCATTGGTTTGCATCACTTGATTGGAGCTACCATCTTGTGCAGGTAATGTGTAAGCTGTTCCAGCTCCCTGGTTATCTCCATCTATTTTTAAAGTACCATTTAAGGTTGTATTTCCATTTTTTAGTATTACTAAAGCATCACTTCTAGAGTTAGGGCTAGATCCATTTCCAACAACAAATAATCGATCTGTAAGTACTGGAGCTATTAGGTTTCCTGTTAATTGTGTATTGTTATAACCTATATTAATTTGGTTATAGGAATCTGCATATAAGTTAGATCCTAAAGCAATCCCTGATGTTGCCGTAAGCACATTGGTTATACCTACTGCAAAAGTGGTTAATCCGCTGTTAGTATTACCTGTACCAAACGCTGCCGAATTAATAGCTACATTGCTAACAGAGTTATTTTCTCCTGAAACAAATGCATTAAAGGCTTCTGCTGAATTTGACGTTCCAAATACCGAAGAACTTGAACCTTTAGCAATGTTATTAGAACCAAACGCCACCGAATAACTCCCCATATTTGCATAGTTCCATTCATCGTTTAAGGCTCGTCCTGCTCTAAATATACCGCTACTTTTATCGAAGAAAAAACGGTTATCATCACTAGTTGTTCCAGTATCGTTTTCTATTTGCGTACTACCAAATACATAATCATCTGCAGTGGTATCGCCAGAAGCATTGCTTGTTACATTGGTTGTAGTTGAAAAAGGACCAGTATTTCCACTTTTTAACGCATACAATGCATATGGTACATAATTTAGTTTTGAATTGCCCAATTGTACATAGGTGGTTCCTCCAGTAATATCAACCCCAATTCCCAACCATTGATTTTGTGTGCTCCAATCAACATCGTTTAAAGTACCACTTGAAGTTCCTGTTCCTATGGATAAAGAGATAACTCCATGAGCATTTGAAGTAGTCGTATGAGTTTCATAATATAAAGTTTCTCCTAATGGCCCGCCTTCTCTGATACCAATTTCAACTCCAATGGATTGATTTGTTACAGGATCTCCTGCAGCATTTCTAACTACTGCCTGATAATTGAATGTTTGAGAGAATCCTGTTAACGTGCATAAACAAAAGATATATAAATAAGCATTTCGCATTTCTGGGGTGTTTAAAATCCAGCGTCAAAAGTACTTATGAATGGTGTTTAATAGGAATTTTGAATATAGACAAAAAGAAGACAATAAGGAAGAAGGTTGTCTATTAGGGTTTTAGTCTGGATTTGAGGTAACCCTTAATACATACTAATTATAATTCAAGAAATTCGATAATGCTAACAGTTTTATCTATCCCTAGTTTGCTTTTTAGCCTATGTTTGGTACGAGATACACTTGGCCCTGCTATTCCTAATATTGCGCCAATTTCTTTGGGTCTTAAATTAACCTTTTCTAAAACCAATAATCTTTCTTCTGCTTCAGAAAAATCGTATTCTTTGTTTCTCAATTGATGGAAAAAATCTGGATACACGGCAGTAAATTTTTCTTTAAACAATAACCATTGTTTATCTGTTAAAATCCGAGTATTCAGTAGGTTTTCTAAATTCGTAAAAGAAGTGTTCTGTGTTTCTTTTTTAAGTTTTTCCAACTCTTGATGTAATGCTTCAGTTTCTTCACTATTTTGCAACAATAAGTTAGTAAATCGTTTTAGTTCTGATTTGTTATTTTCTAACTTTTGATTTAGCAACTTGTTTTCCAGCTTAGATTTTTCTATTTGCTCTCTACTTTTAATTTTATCTTCTCGTGTTTTTATAATGAGTAGAAGTATTATAATTCCTGCTAAAATATACATAGCATAAGCTATGTTAGTTTTATACCAAGGTGCTAGAATTGTAATTTTTAGATGTTTTACATCATCATTCCATATACCGTCACCATTTGCTGCTTTGATTTTAAAAATGTAATTGCCAGGTGCTATATTTAGATAATTGGCTTTATTTTCTGTAGTTGTATGTACCCATTCCTTTTCTGCACCTTCCAAGTAATAACTAAAATTATTTTTGTCTGATGCAGTGTATTCTATAGCTGCAAAGCTTAAAGCAATATTGTTCTGTTCATAGGGTAGTGTGATATCTTCAGCATATTCTATGGATTTAGAAAGTAACCCTGAAGTATCTTCATACTTTATTTCTTTGTTGTTTACTTCTAGACCGGTAATCCATATTTCAGGAAGGTTTTGATTTTTATCTAAATCGGACGGATTGAAACTATTTAGTCCATTGATTCCTCCAAAGTACATATTTCCATCAAATGATTTAGCATAAGCGTATGTATTAAACTCATTGCTTTGAAGTCCATCGGATTTTTTAAAGTTTCTAATTTCTTTGGTGTGCTTATGGTAACTAATCAATCCCAAATTAGAGCTCATCCATAAGGTATTGTTTTCATCTTCTAAAACACTATAAATAACGTCATTTGGTAATCCGTTTTTTGAATTTACATAGTCAAAAGACATATCGGTAATATCTAAGCGATGTAAACCTCCTCCTTTTGTACCAATCCAAAGTATGTTTTCATCATGAATATCTGGATATAGTGACGCCACTTCGTTACTATGTAATCCATTACCTTTATTAAACAGTTTAAATACTACTTTGCCATTTTTAATTACTGCTCGTATCATCCCTACGTTAGTTCCTATCCAATAATTACCATTTGGAGTCCTGGTTATTATATACCTATGGATATGAGGGCCAAATTGATCTGAGTAATTATAGGTTTCTATTTGATCTTCATTAATATTATAAATAGTTATTTCTGAATTAGAAACCAGTACTATTTTATGATCTACAGCATCGTAATATAGTATAGGAGGAACAGTGTAAGTTGATTGGTTGATTACTTTGATGTCAATAATTTGCCCATCAATCTCTTTAGCAATTTTATAATAACCCTTTTCCCAATATAAACCCCAAATGGTGCCGGTATTGTCTTCAACTAAGTCACATAAACCTTCTGTAATATTGGCAAATTGTTTTAACCTTGCAATCCCTTGTTCTGTCTTTTGAATAAATAATCGTTCTTGAGTAGTTGGGTTTCCAATGTATATATCTCCACCACTTAATATAAATGGCTTGGCATAAATAGATTTCCCTGTAAAATAAGTTTTTATTTTAGATTGTCGATGTCCTACTTTTACCACGCCATATCCATTAGTTCCTATCCAGTAATTTCCTGATTTATCTTGTAGCCAACAAGTATGATTCGCTTTTGTTTTTAATACGATCAGATCTGCATCTTTTTCATTAATAGTATTCTTTTCTAATATAGTTTCATCAAAGATCAAGTACCTTGAATCATCTTCTATCAAAATTTGTTTGCGTTCCTTTAAATGAGATATCGTTTTGATAGTAAAATCTGTATCTATTTTTTCCCATTCATTATTTTTATAAACCTCTAGGTTTTTTTCTCCCCAAAAGGATAAAACTATACTGTTATTTGAAACCAAAAATTTGTACCTGTAATGAATAAAATCAAAAGGCTTTGAGTTGATTTCTAAAACTTCTCCTGTTATTGTATTGAATGTATTGAAATGTTTTTCCCAAATCCCGTTTTCTTTTTTGATTTGGCTTACGTATACTAATAAATCATCTTTATACTTCGAAACAAAAAAAGGGTAAAGATGATTTACATTTTTGTCTCTTTTTATGCTTAATAGCTCTGATATCTGATTACCAAGCCTTATTTTTTTTAAGAAATTACTGGAAAGTGTTAGTTTGTATAATGCTCCTGTATTTAACTCTGCTAACCAGTATTGATTAAACTCATCTTTTATAATACTTGTAATTACAAACTTAGTATCACCAGTGTCAAAAGGTATTTTATAAAATCGTTTTGTTTCTTTATCAAACACATTTAAGGCCTCGTAGGTTGCAACTAACATAAACCCATCATCATCGTGTATTGTTTGAATATAATTTCCAGTAATAGAATAGGGATCTTCGATATCTTCGGTAAAAATTTCAAAGTGTTCACCATCATAGCGATTTAATCCATCTTTGGTTCCCATCCATAAAAATCCTTCTTTATCTTGAACAAATGATGAAATATGACCTTGGGATAACCCTTTTTCAATATCGATCCATTCAGGATACACTTGAATAGACTGGCTAAACATCATAATTGATGGTAACGAAAGAAGTATTTTAAGAATAAGTTTATGCAAAATATTTTTGGGTATTGATCAAAACTAAAACAACATTTGCTAAATATAAAACTAAACATGAAAAAACATACTCAAATTGAGATTTCTCCAGAATCTAACTTAAAAGGCCTAAATATCAGAAGTACTAAATTATAAAACTCTACTTGATTAAAGATGAAGAAAATTACCATTAGCAGAAAAAACTCATCAGTTGATGAGTTTTTTTAATATGATTTTAGATAACTATGTTATTAAAATTTAAACTACCCATATTAACCTTGATGGGATTATCTGATCACCAAATACAATAGCATTCTGCTTGAATTGAATTGCAAGATCCTTTGCTTCTTTCAATGTAATATTATAAACAAAAAAGCTTTTTTCGGTTTCCCATTCATCATTAACAGGAATTCCTTCTGCATCAAAAACAATTAATTCTTCTTGCAATAATGTATTTTTTAATCTTTGATTATTAAATTCATTTTTTTGATCAGAATACTTTTTTGAATATGGATTATATGCCGTAACAATCGTCCAGCTATTAATCTCTAATTGGTTACATAATAACTCGAATTCGTTATTTCTTACTCCTATTTTTAAATCGTAGAATTTATTTTTATAAGACACTCTATATAGTGTTTGTAAATAAGCAGATTCTAAATTTTTAGTCATATTTTTTCATGTGTTATGCTTAGAAGAGGATTCCAATCTTTGATATGATTTGCAAGTACTTCTCCTTGATTTTTATGGAGTTCTACTCCGCTAATTTCTTTTGGTAAAAGAATCATTTTTTGTTCTGCAAAAGGTCTTTGAGAAGGAGGTATCCATTTCTCCTCATTTTTTTCATATACTTTTCCATTCAAGTTTCGTAAATGAGGTCCAAAGTTTACCCAACAATTTTGTCCTCTGGTTTCCGTAGTAATAGCTGCTCTTGCTAAAGGAGAAAACATTTTACTATGTGTCATCCAGGCTAAATCTTCTCCAATAGGACCAAAACTGTACCCATATGAAGCGTGTCCAAATACATCATGTACAATTCTAAAAATATCATTTACGAGTAATTCGTAATCCTTTATAAAAATACCTGTTTTACGTAGCATCATATTATCTTCATTTTTTATAGATTCTCCAAAACCGGATTCTGTCTTAAAAAAATACATATGGTAATTATGAATATCCATTAACATTTCAAAGCTATTCTTATAAGGTTCTCCATCTCCTTTAAAGGGTTCAAAATCAATTTTCATTTCGCTTTCCTGTAAAAAAAGAAATTGATCTATAACTTCTTTTGACAATTGTTCATAAGCAGCTTTAACATAAATGTTATTTGAATTATGAGGTGTTGCATCAAAATAATCTGCTATTTTCTTACCGATTTCTTCGTTCATAGAGTCGTAATAAAAAAAGTCATAATGTGGGATATTATATTCGTTTTTATACTGCGATTCTATTTTAGTAAGAATGGGACATCTGTTTCCATTAAATACTTTTATATGACAATATTTAATAAGTTCTTTTAGGTTTTTCATTTTTAAGAGTTTTATGACTTATGGTTATCTTATAAACATTTTCAAAGGTTTGTTGAATTATCGATTATGGTTAAACATTAGATTTGCAGTTCTTATACGTGAGTTAATTTGGGGTATAATTTCTCCTTGAAAATACTTTCCCATTCTAGCACGATTTCTTCTGATAAGAAATTAGGAAAAGGATGTAATCCATTTTTAAGATTTGCAAACAATAGAAGATCAACCCCCATATTATGTGCATAAAAAACAGGATCCAGATACTTGATAAGAGTAGGATGGTTTATAAAAAAATTGATCGGCTTTTTATCGCATAAAACATCTTTTATATCAAAAGCAAATCCAAACTCATCTTCTCCTCCCATATTGGCCAAATAGCTATTTAAAAAGTATTGAGGATTGTAATTTTTTGAAATAACATCTTTAACTCCTGTTGCGGTTACAATGGCAAACATTTTTGGTGCTAAGGATTCTATGATTTCTTTATTATCTTCTTTGATTGTTTTAAATCCTAGTTTTTTAGCCTCCATCAAATTCTCTGATGATTTGTCAATTATTGTGATTTTATTGGTAAAAGAACTAAGATATCGGGTGATCCCCTTCCCTACTTTTCCAAATCCGAAAATCATAAATTCTTTATTATGAATTTGCTCTCTTGTAATTTCCTGAAAAGCTCTTACAAAAGCTTCGCCAGTACCCAACATTGCTTCTAATTTTTTTATTTCGCTTTGATCTACAGAAATTACAGGATATTCAACTTCTGCTAGCCTATATTTCTGAGTTCCGGTACCGGTAATTTCTACGACTCCTATCTTAGGTGAAACATGATCTAATAACTCACCTGCACAATCCATAAAAATATCATAACAAGAATTATCTTCTGTATTATTTTCTTTCCAGCATCCTCCTGCTTTTTTAAATTCATCTACCAAAGCAGGGGCTGCTTCCATAAAACTTGGTGATCTTACCGTGATATCTGCTCCTCCAGCATATAAGATTTCTAGCTTAACTATAGTTTCTTTGGTAAACGGAATATTGTGCAGAATTTTTAAACCTTTATAGGGCTTTGTAATAGATACTCTCTCTAATTGTTTAGAAAGAAAAGGTATTTGTGAGGTATCATACTCTTGTTTTATTGTCCTTATAAAATCAATGATCTTAATCATATTATTACTATTTTAAATTAGGAAAAAGTTATGTAGGAACAGCCTTCAGATTGGCTGTTCTATCTATGTTTTATTTAAATTGGGGCAAGTATTGATTTTAATAAAGAATAATGGATAACCATTTTTAAAATCATTCAAATTTACTTTCAAAAAGGATGTTCAGGCAGTGATAAAAGTCACTGAATCGTGTTAATAATTGTCTAAAAATTCCCTTATCTCTAGAATTATCAAGGTATTTTCAAATATTTTGTTAATCTAGACGACTTGATGCCAAGATAAATCGCGTATAATCACTTTATTGAATTAAAAAAACAAAAAAACTTATATAGGGTGTAATAAAAGTAATTATGAGCCACTAACTAAATAAAAGCATTAATAATGAGTACGGATTTTTACGTAACATCAATCCTACCCTACGCTCGGATTATTATTAAAATTTGTAGAGCATATAGTAATTCTCAAGAAGATTTTGAGGATTACTATCAAGAAGTTTGTTTACAAATATGGCGTAGTAAAGATAATTTTGTTGGCAAGTCGGACTGGTCTACCTGGATCTATCGCTTATCTCTTAATGTGTGTCTGACTTTATTGAAAAAAGAGAAAAAAAGAAATGAGCAATTTTTTGTTTCCGATACTATATCTCCTCATATCACGGATCATGAAGAAGTGTTTTCTGATGAATCATTAAATCAACTTTATAATGCTATAAAGAAACTCTCTGAAACTGATCGGGCGGTCATTCTACTCTACTTAGATGAACTCCCTTATCAGGAAATAGCAGAGATTATAGGAACCAATGCAAACAACATTGGGGTTCGAGTTAAACGAATTAAAAATAGATTAAAAAAATTATTGAATGGAAAAATCAATTGAACAAATTTGGAAAGAAGGTTTTATTGGTAATACAGAACTTGTAATTCCTCAAATAAATTCTCTTTATAGTCAAAAATCGACATACATCATCGAAAAGCTATTTAATAGCTTTAAAATGGAGTTATACGTTTTATTAATTTTGGCCGTCGTTATTCCTATTGTAATGATGTTTTCTCATATTAATTTCTGGTGGTCAATTACACCATCTTTATTCTGCCTGGTGTGGTTTTTTATTAGTAAAGAACATTTACAATCTCTAAGATCGATAAACTTCAATACTAATTGTTACGAATACCTAAAATCTATTGACCTCAAAATCAAAGCCATTAATAAGATTAACCGAAGAAATACAATAATAAGCGTTGGATTTCTATTGTCTCCTATGGTTATCTATACCTACTTTAATAATCAAGACAAAAATCTCGGCGATATATTAGGAATTGACTATATCGATTTACCCAACGAATTACTGTTTCTAATTATACCATTAACGATGCTAGCAGTTATTCCCTTTCATCACATTATACCTAAAGCTGATAATAGCATTGAAAAAAAGATCGAACAGTTAATAAAAAGTATGGAAGAGTTATGTAATCGAACTTGAATAAAAAAATAACTCCTGAAACCCTCTTTTAAAAACTGACTTATAAATCTTATCCTTAAAAGTTTGAGCTTTGGGTATTTAGTGTTATTAACTGCCCATAGCGAATAAACGCACCTTTTATTCTCTTCGTCTTAAGCCAGGTATTTAGTTTAATCATATATAAATTGTAATTATTTTGGAAAAAAATACAGATACAAACAAAAAAACACAAGACGGTACAACCAATTATAAAGACTATTTAGTTGATCTTATAATTTATATATCCGCATTATTTCTTGCGAGACAAATATATATCCCTCAAATTGGATATATAGCCAGTGTTATTTTAGGTTCTCTTATAGCCTTTTCTGTAGCAACGTGGCGAATGCGTGTAAGAGGTATAAAATGGAAAGATTTGGGGTTATGTAAACCAAAGAATTTTTGGATAACCTTATTAACCGCTGGTTTAATAATAATCACGGTGATTTGTTTTATAATAGTTTTTGAAATAATCAAAGACAATTTCCCTCTCAATCTTCGTGAACACAAATCCTCAGGGGTTAGTCGATTTGGTGATCTAAAAGGAAATATCCCATTGTTTTTATCAATTATTCTATTTGTCTGGGTAGAATCGATGCTAGAAGAATTAATTGATAGAGGTTTTATGCTAAACTGGTTTGAAAAATTACTCTCATTTACCTCTGTAAGGACAATTCTTGCTGTGGTAATACAAGCAGTATTATTTGGTTTTAGACATTCTTATGACTTATCAGAAAGATCGATTACTGTTGGAATGATTGGATTGGTTATGGGAATAGCTTATGTTATTTCTGGCCGTAATTTATGGGCATTAATAATAGCTCATTGTATTTTAAATAGCTTCTCTATGTTAGAAAGAGTTTTTTAAAAAAATTATAAGTTTGTAGAAATGAAACTTTCAAATTTTAGAGCATATTATAAAAAGCACGCTAATCTAACAGAAGAACAGTTAGATTTGTTAACAGCTAATCTAAAAACAGGATCCTTTTCCAAAGGGCAAATCATATTGCGTGCTGGAGAAGTCTGTAAAGATTCTTTTTTTGTAGAAAACGGATTATTACGCTCTTTTACAATTAACGAAGCTGGAAAAGAACATGTTGTACAATTCGCTCCCGAAAACTGGTTTATCAGTGACAGAAGTAGCGCTTTTTTTAATGAACCTTCATATACTAATATTGATGCTCTGGAAGATACAAAAGTGGTATACATACGTCACGATTTTATTCCTAAAGCTTCAGAAATTAGTTTTGCTCTAAACACATATAATGAGAAAGCACTTCACAGTCATATACGAAGTCTTCAAAAGAGACTAATTCTTTTATTAAGTACCTCTGCTGAAGAGCGATACCTTTCTTTTATAAAATCTTATCCAGATTTGTTACAAAGAGTTCCTCAATGGATGGTTGCATCCTATTTAGGAATTACACCAGAAAGCTTAAGTAGAGTTAGAAAAGAATTGATCAGAAAGAATTTTTAATCATTCTAAAACACCTTTCTTACCATACATCAATGTACAAGCGTTAATGCTGCAATAATTTTGTGCTATCAATTTAAATACCATTAGTAGTATGAAAAAAGTAGCTGGAATTTCAACAAGCAGTAGTAAAAAATCAATAAATAAAGAGTTATTAAAATATACTCTAACACAAATACCCAAAATCGAAACAACTATTCTCGATTTGGGAGAGGATATACCTATCTATAACATAGATATTGAAGAAACACAGGGTATCCCCGATTATATAACTTCTTTATATCAGGAGCTTCAAAATTATGATGGGTTTATTCTGGCTTTACCAGAACATAATGGTTCAATGACCGCTTTATTAAAAAACACATTGGATTGGTTATCAAGAATTGATAGGAACATTTTTAATAATAAGAATGTATTTTTATTAAGTACTTCTCCTGGTCCTTCTGGCGGACAATATGCAGTTCGGCAAGTAAGCCAGGTAATCCCTTTTTTAGGAGCCAAAGTTGCAGCCTCTTATAGTCTACCTGGTTTTTACAACGAATTTGACAACGGCATTTCTTCAATAGAAGAGAATGAGAAACTACATACTTCTATACAAGAGTTTGTTAAACAACTTTAAAATTGAATATCTAAAAAGGAAAAAAAATAGCTCACTATTTAGAGATAATTCAATATCAGAAAAATAATAACACAATAAAATTAGAAACTATGATTGTAAAAAACAGCTTAGATCAGAGAAGGTTGTTTGGAGGCGATAAATTTCAAATAGAATCGACTTTACCAGGAATTAACATGAACAATCCCGATGATATAGGATTAGTCCAGTTAGGACGAGTCGATTATTCTTATATAAAAAAAGGATTTGTTGTATCCATGCATCCTCATAAAAATGACGAGATCTTATCTTATATCAGAAAAGGAAGAATGACCCATGAAGATAGTACCGGAAACCTCATCCCTATTCATAATACTTATATGATGATGATGAATGCTGGAAGTGGTATTCTTCATGAAGAAACAGTTGTTGATGTTGGTGAAGATGTAGAAATGCTTCAAATCTTTATACGTCCAGAAAAAGATGACATAGAACCTAGCGTACAGTTTTATGATTTTAAAGAAGAATACAGTATAAACAATTGGAGATTGATTGCTGGGTATAAAGAAGAAAATACTCCGCTTGTCATTAATAGCAAAATAAAGGTTTTTGACAATCATCTTACCAAAAACACTACACTTCAGGTAAATAAAGGTAAAACAGGTTTATTATATGTTTTTGATGGTGATATTAAAATCAATAACACAGTTTCATTGACCAAAGGAGAAAGCCTTGTACTGGACGAAGATCTAAGTATTGAATTATTAAATAGATCAGCTGATTTAGTGTATTTTGAGTTAGATCAAAATGCTCCTTTCTCACGTTCAGGACCTTATAGTGGTCTCACTTAATCTTAAAATATTTTATCTAATTAGAAAGAGCTTTTGATTTTATCAATCCTCAATAAAGCTCTTTCTTATCATACATCAATGCAGAACATTCTTTATACATCGAAATTTGAAGTATAAATAAATTTTAATGAAAACTCACATCTCATATCTATTAATTATTCTTTGCATTGGAATTACTTTTAGTCAGGAAGGTAATTCAAATACAAAATCAAAACTTCCACCCTTTAAAGTTTTACGAGCAGAGGAAAACTATTCTTATTTAAATAATAAGAAAAAAAATCCATACGAAAAAGACTTCTTTGATCCAGTTAAATTTATTCCTTTAAATAAAAGTAAAGATGCATACCTATCTTTTGGTGGTCAGCTCAGATCACGATTTGAACATTATTCGAATAGGTTATGGGAAAGCCAAAAAGATCAGGATTTCTATTCACAGCGTATTAATCTACACGTTAATTTGGTGTTGGGAAAATATGTACGGGTTTTTGGAGAGCTTTACCATGGGTATACCAGTCACGAAAGAGAGTTTACAGAATTTGACGAAATAGATTTTCACCAATTATTTATTGATTTTAAACTACCACTTCAAAATGATTCTCGATTATTATTTCGGTTTGGTCGTCAAGAAATGCCATTTGGAGCCGCACGGTTGGTAGGTTTACGTGAAGGGCCAAATATTCGTAGATCTTTTGATGCCGGTAGATTGATATTTAAAAACGAGGAAACTAATATTCAAGCATTTTATGCTCGCGAGGTACAACCAACCTTTAATGCGTTTGACAATAAGTTTACCTTATTTAAGAATGATGCGATTAATCCAAAGCTTTGGGGTGTATATTCCCAGTTTAAAATAAGAAAGTTCAATGGTTTAAATGAGGTGTATTATTTAGGTTTTCAATCAGATAATGCTCGATTTAATGATGTGACAGGTAAAGAAACCAGGCATAGTATAGGGATTCGTCGTTTTGGTACATCCGGAAAACGTTGGCAGTATAATACCGAAGTCATTTTTCAATTTGGTGAAATAGGAAATTCGAACATTAACGCTTTTGATATTGAAACGGATTGGCACTACAAATTTATCAATACTCCCTGGCAGCCAAGACCTGGTCTGAAGTTGCAATATACAAGTGGAGATAAAGACACCAATGATCAGAAGATAAACACTTTTAATCCAATGTTTGTTAATCCCTCTTATTATAGTTTGGCTTTAACCATTACTCCTGTTAACCTTATCGGAGTACACCCTTCTTTTAGCATTCAACCTACAGAAAACTTAAACTTATATCTAGAATGGGCCTTCTTTTGGAGAGCTTCTAGAAATGATGGTTTATATCAACCACCTCGCTTTGTAAATAGAGAAACAAACGGGGTTTCTAATAGAAATTTAGGAAATCAGTTCGGTTTTAAAGCTTCATATGAGATTAGCCGGCACTTATCATTTGATTGGGACTTGAGTTATTTCATAGCTGGAGATTTTCAAAAAGCAACAGGCGAATCAGAAAACATTCTTCACTTCGCACCAACGTTAAGCTATAAATTCTAAAAAACACTTTAAAAATTCTAATTCAAAATAATGATTATGAAAACAATTCAAAAAATAATGGCATTTACAGCTATAATTCTTTTTACCATAGGCTGTAAAACAAATACCGACAATGATAAAATATTGGCAGTAAATTCGAAACCTACAACCACAAAAAGAAGTATTAATATAGAAGAATACACATTACCTGGAGCAAGTATTATGACTTTTGGCCCAAATAATGTTTTGTTTGTCGGAGATAGCAAATCGGCCGTAGTACATGCATTAAGTACAGAAGCTATAGAACTAAAAGATCCAGTACCGTATAACCTTAGAGGAATCGACAGAAAGATTGCAGAAAAACTAGGTATTGCCGCTTCTGATGTTGTTATTCAGGATATGAAAATTCATCCTGTAAGTCAGGAAGCCTATATTTCTGTAAAACGAGGTTATGCTCCAGATGCAAAATCATTAATTGCTATAGTAAGTCCTAAAACAGGTGATGTTCGGTTTTTTAATGTAGCTAAGGCTGAACATACCAAAATAGATATATTAGGAACTCCTGAAAACACTCCTAACTTTTGGAGAGATATTCCTGCTTATACTCTAACGATCACGGATCTTGATTTTCATAAAAATAACTTATATGTATCGGGCTTAAGTAATGGTGAATTTGCATCTACCCTACGTGTAATTCCTTATCCATTTAATGGAAAACAGACCAAGGTGAACAGTATTGAGATGTTTCATACCGTGCATGTACAAAATGAAACTCGAGCTCCTATCAGAACGATGTTATTTCAAGAGCTCAATGGTGTAGAAACACTGATTGCAGCATATACTTGTACGCCATTGGTTACGTTCCCAGTTTCTCAAATAACAGAAAATGGAAACATGAAATCTAAAACAGTAGCCGAATTAGGTTATGGAAATGTCCCTATAGATATGCTTGTTTTTGATGCGCAAGATTTTGAAGGTAAAATTGACAAAAAGTTATTGATTATTAATAAAAATCGTAGTGGTAGTATCATTTCTATTAAAGATTTGGAAAAAGCAAACCTAGGAAAAGGGTTAACTACCTATACAGACGGGCCTGAAGGGTTACCTATATTTCCTGTACCTCTATCTGGTGTTATGCATATCGATGACCAAAACCCTATGCTGTTAACTGTTTTAAGACGAAATATAGATAAAGGGACTGTCGATTTATTATCAGAATTAAAAGGAACATATTTTCGTTTAAGTGATTTTATAAATGAATTTGATTTTACTGACTATAAATATCCAAAAGGAGCAGAACTTTATAAAAATTATCACAATATGTCAAGACCTCTTGAAGGCTATCCAGAATTAGTACGAAAAAATTAATATTAAAAGGCCCTAGCAAGTTTTATACAAAACTTGTTAGGGTTAATATCATAAAATAATGCATAGAGTTTTCTACATATTTATTATTTCATTTCTTTTTGCATGTAATGATTCAAAGGACATTAAGCTTACTGTTCTTAAAGACAAGATAGTATTTCATAATAGTCATCTATCTGACCAACCTGTTAACATTTATATATGGGACATTAATGAAAACAAATTAAGCACGATTCCTTTAGCAGGAAAATTTAAGTTTAATAATGCCAATATATCCGAATTCATTCCGGATTTTCCTTTGCTAGAAAACACACAGTACGTATTAGTATACAACATTAAAAAAGAAAAAAGAAAACAGTGGTTTTCACTTCCTAAAAAAAACATCGATCCTCTGTCTATAGAATCTGTCTATCCCACTTTAGATTCGCTTCCTGAAAATCTTCTTCGAATGTACATTGTTTTTTCAAACTCAATGAGAACTTCTGGTACTCTTGAAAAAATCAGGTTATATGATGAGAAAAACAATGATGTAAGTCATGCTATTTTCAACAATGTGTATGAACTGTGGGATAAAGATCAAAAAAGATTGACAATTTTATTTGATCCTTCTCGAGTCAAGACCGGTTTACAGGCAAATCAAATCATGGGAAGAGTTTTAAAACCTAATCAGAAATGTTCTTTAATTATAGAAAATGTAAAAGATATCCATGGTCAAACCTTAAAAATTTCACATAAAAAAATATTCACAGTAATTAAAGAAGATATATCTGAACCTAATACAAATCTTTGGAAAATAAAAGCTCCTAAACCTAATACAAAAGAACCATTGGCTATAACCTTTCCTAACACGCTAGATTATGGTTCACTATTAGGGAGTATACATATTTTAAATCAAGAAGGCTTTTATCTCAAAGGAAAGATAAAAACCCTTAATAAAGAAAAAGAGTGGCAGTTTGTACCTGATGAAAAATGGAGTCTTGGAAATTACAATATCCAAATAAATACTAGACTAGAAGATCCATCAGGAAACAACTTACAGGGGTTATTTGACCACAAAATAGGAACATTAAAAAGTAACACTCAAGGAAATATTGTAAGCCTTAAATTACTTGTTCAATAAAACCAAATTCATTTATTAAATCATTAAACAACAAAACAATGTATCTTAAAAAACAATCCGTTTCTTATATCTTAGCATTTACCTTTGTATCTGCTGTAGCATTCATTTACTTATTTATTGCAATAGGATTTGTACCATATTGGCAGGAATTAGATGGCTTTCAAATTCAAATATGGTTTTCAGGTCCTTTTAATCGATTCTCTTATTTAATGATTCCTGTTCATTTATTGTCAATTATAACAATGATTGGAGCATATAGATTACATAAAAATACGAGAGGAAATTTAAAAAAACTATGGTTTTTATCCCTTGTAACTTTGCTTATTTGTCAAATGTATAATTTTACCCTTTTTAGTTTTGTTTACAATCCAGCTCTACAATCTGGTATACTTGAGCCTTTGATCGCTTTAAAAACATTGGATAATTGGGGTTTTCATCATAATGTACGAACATTCTTCGTTTGGATAAGTTTAATTGGTTTCATTATAATAGGAATTAATTCAAAAAAGAAAAATTTACTGTAATATAAAAAAGCCATTTTATACGTACAGCTTATTCTTTATATCTAAACAAACACCTCATAATCCATCAATAAGATAACTAAAAAAAACTTTGTATCCTTAAAGTTGTAATTGTTGAGGATAGTCATCACTATTAAAAAAACAAAAGAACATAATCCTTACAGATACTGAGATATTTTAATATTAATTAAGAATATTAAAAAATATAAGCTACATAGACATTTTGATGTCTAATTTGTTTTCAAACAAACTAATAACAAACCACTTACCTTGATCACAATGACAATATCAATATCTAAAAGATTCAATAATTTCTTTTACTGTTTGGCGTGCGGTTTTGCCTACTCCATAAATAGTGGCAGAAGCAAAGCCTGTCCAGCTACCGTAGCCTACTAACCAAAGTTTAGGCTCTAAAATAGATCGTGTATGTTTGGTTTTAATTCGGTTATTATTGATAACGTTTAAAGGTTCTAAATGTTTAAGATTTGCTTTAAAACCTGTACACCATATTACAATATCAAATTCTTCTTTAGTACCATCATCCCAAAGCACACCATTTTCATAAAAAGCTTTAAATGGTCTATACGAGGTATAAACGCTTCTTTTATGAGCCTCTCTTACTGTTTCTACCTGAACTATATTGCTTAATGATATTTTTGTAGAATCTTTTACTGATGATATCGTTGACGATTGGTTATAAAATTTTCTTGTTGCTTCATTAAAAAGATAACGACCATCAATATCTTCTGGCAGGAAAATGGGCTCTTCTAATGTTACCCATTTGGTTTCGGCAACTTTTGAGACCTCAGCCAAAATCTGTGCGCCAGAATTACCGCCTCCTACTACCAGTATTTTCTTGTTTATATAATTATCAGTATTTCTATAATTCAAAGAATGTATTTGTTCTCCTAAAAAAATAGTAGAATTATCATATTCGGGAATAAAAGGGTTTCTAGCTGTTCCTGTTGCGCTTACCAATGTTTTGGAATAAAACTCGTCTTTGTTAGTTTGAATTTTAAAAAGTTCATTTTCTTTAGTTACCTGAATAACTTCAGTTTTCCTCCTGATCGGAAAATCATATCGTTTTTCATAAGCATCGATATAACTTAAAAACTCGTCTTTGGTAGGATATTCTTCTTTTCCTTTTGGCATCATCCAACCTGACAAAGAACTAAAGGTGACTGGTGAAAACAATTTCAAACTATCCCAGGTTTCTAACCACGATCCTCCAGGTTTTTCCTGATCATCCAATATTAAGTAATCAAGTTTATGTCGCCTTAAAAAGTAAGCGACTGATAGCCCTGCTTGTCCTCCTCCAATAACAATAGTATCATATATTTTCATGAATTGCTACTTTCAAATTATTAAAAGCTTCTTGTATTTTGGGTAAAGGAGATGCTATATTCATTCTTGCAAATTGTTTGTACTCTTTATCAAACCAGTAACCAGGTGTGAGTCCTAGTTTTGCTTTATCTACCAATAAATCATTTAACTCTTCTTTAGAATAATTGAATTTACTAAAATCTAACCAAACCTGATATGTCCCTTCAACCGGATACATAGCTATCATAGAAAGCTCTTCTTTTAGGTATTCTTGAATCCAGATAATTGTTTGTTCTAAATATGTTAATAGTTCATCCAACCAGAAATCTCCATATTTAAACGCTGCAATCGTAGCAAAAGTGGAAAAAGCATTTCCGTGATTCAAATACATGGAATCAACCTCGTTTTTAATTTGTTGTCGAATGGATTCATCAGGAATATAAAGATATCCGTTAGAAATACTTTGCATTCCAAATGTCTTGGCTGGAGAACCTATAAGTGTTATTTGATTTTTTGTACTAAATGATGTGATACTCTGAAATTTATGCTTTGAATAAATAATATCAGCATGAATTTCATCGCTTATAATAGTTACATTATATATGCTGGCTAGTTTGATTACTTTTTCAAGTTCTTCGTGTTTCCATACGCGACCAACTGGATTATGAGGGTTGCATAATAGTATTATTTTTACATTTTCAGTTTTCAGTTTTTGTTCTAAATCCTCAAAATCCATTTCATAAGCCCCATTTACCATTTTTAATGGGTTTTTTACAATCTTTCGGTTTGCCGTTTTAATGATTTGAGCAAATTGATGATATACAGGAGTTTGTATTAACACGCCATCATTTATCTCTGTTAATTCGCGAATAGCCAAAGAAATACCAGTTAATACTCCTGTAACCTGAACAAAAGCATTTTTATCAAGTAAAAGTTGATGCCTTCTCTCATTCCAACTTACAATTTCTTTATAAACATTGCTAGCATCAAACTCATAGGCATAAATACCTCTATCAACCAATCTTTTTAATTCTTTAGAAATAGGATCTGCAACTTTAAAATCCATATCAGCTATCCAAAAAGGCATAACATCATCAGATCCAAATATATGTTTTAGCATTTGAGGATTATGCTTTGCAAAATGATGTTTGTAGTTTTCTAAAACGTTGTCAAATAAACTCATATTTTTTTAGTTTTATCTAATGAGATGCAAAAAACAGAAAATGATGCATGCCATTGTTTTTAATTTTTATGAACACCTATTACAATGCGTTCTACAATTTTCTTTGCGGTAGTTAAAGTTGATAAATCTTTAAAAATCTCTCCTGTTTGCCCTGAATGATGGCCATGACCTATTAACTCCATAAGATAATAATTCTTACCATCGTTCATGTCTATTTGAGCATCAAAAATGATAGAAGGTTGACCTAATTGCCCGGTTCCGCTATGATATACTTCATCCTCAGGAAAATCAAACTCAGAATAATATTCGTTATCATCAAAAGCTACATTTAGCTCTATTTTTAACCTGAAATTAGAAATCTTAGCGATTGAAGTTTTTAATTTAAAATTATCCGTGATAGTTGCTCCAGTAATTGCATCAGGAAGTGGGTTTTTATTTGTAGGAACATACAATCCATCTTCATATTTCACATCTCTTTTGTGTGACCAAACGGGTAATGCATTTACTCGTCTATAATCTCCTGAAGTTTCTTTTTCTTCATCAAAACTTTTATAATTTTCTTTATTTCTCCCTCCAAAAAATAATCCTCTGGCAGTTGCCTTTGATACAAATAATGTTTCTTGATAATTTCCTGTACTATCTTCTATCCAAATTGCCATCTGCGGATGCCAATAATGTTCTGATCGTAATAAATCTATAGTTAAATGTACATTATTGACTGTATTCATTTCTATAATTTCATATTCTGAAAGATTTAATTCTTGTTCAGAA
Organism: Aquimarina callyspongiae; assembly: GCF_034322225.1. Taxonomy (NCBI): domain Bacteria; kingdom Pseudomonadati; phylum Bacteroidota; class Flavobacteriia; order Flavobacteriales; family Flavobacteriaceae; genus Aquimarina; species Aquimarina callyspongiae. The sequence goes on from NZ_JAXLPA010000001.1 coordinate 477,510, forward strand.
TTAGCTTTTAATCTTGCTCCATAATTCATTATATATTCAAAAGGTTTTGCTTGATAATAGGCTCCAAGAAAAAAAAGAGATATCGCGGTAAAAACAAATACAATGAGTTTTCCTTTACTATATGTTTTAATAGAACGAAAGTTGTTTTTGAAATGAAATAGCACTCCAATTGTAAATAGTATTCCAAAAATTGTATGTAATAATGCTACCACACGAGAGTATGTATTAAAGAAAGATAATACACCTGTAATGCATAAAACAATAAAGCTTATGGCAATAGAAAGACTTATGATTTTCCTAAAAGTCATAAAAAGAGTATAATAGTTAGTAATTAAGAACCCTCAATCTTTACATTAAGGATTCTTAATCGGTGTTTAAAGAAGTTTTTTCAAAGCTTCAATTCGATTAGTTAGATATACCACCTGTTTGGCCTTACTCTCGGGAAGTATAAATTCTGGAGTTTTATAGTTTAATTTTTCAGAAAACGCTTGTTCTACGATCTTAACTTCTTTTGTGATAATTACTAGGCTTTCTTCATCTGTTTTACCTACTATACCATGAATATCGTATGATCTTGCTTCAAAGTTTATCTTTTTTGATTTTTCCATATTGGCTTTAAGAGCAATTAAGTTACTTCTTAGGGTAGTTATTATTTTGGCTTCACCAAACTTTGTTTTAGCACCTCTACAACTAGAAGGAGAACATCCAGAAGTGGATATATCTGATGCAGTCGCTGAAGTTGCACACGTAGTTTTTGATTTATCATTATGTTTTTTTGAGCAAGTAGTTTTCTCGTGGTTTTTACCACTACTATCAGAAGATTGTGCAATCGCATTGGTATTCAAGAACATTCCAATTATGAACGATCCTAATACTAATGGTGATTTTAAGTTAAATTTCATCTTTTTGTTTTTTTATAATTTGTTTATTCACCAGTAGTAGACGATATAATCAAAAAATGATGCACAAAAAAAGCTACCTTCTGGTAGCTTTTTTTATTAAATATCAAATGAAATGATTCTTAACTAATCTGAGCAGGAATTGTTTTCATCGCAATCTTCTTTCTGATGATAACTCAAAATACTTCCTTTCCCACCCTGGATAATTATACAACACTCAGAAAAAAGTTCTTTTAGTTTTTTACGACCTCGTTGAATTTTGGAACGAACTGTGACATAATTCATATCTAATCGATCTGCTATCTCTTTTTGAGAAACATTTTCTAACTCTGAAAGTGTCATAATTGATCGATACTCTTCTGGAAGTTCGTCAATAAATGAATTAACACATTTACTTAATTCTTTAGAAGCATCTTCTTCTTCCTCTTCATAAGTAAACGATATTTCATTGATACCTTCAAAATAGACTTTCTTCTTTCTATAGTAATCGGTAATTGTATTTTTTGCAATGGTATATACCCAACTTTTTACATTATCCACTGTATCACTTTGGGATTTTGATAGTTTATAAAAAACTTCTTGAGTCAAGTCTTCGGCGTCTTCTCGACTGTTTACCCTTTTTTTAACATATAAAAAAAGTGGGTTATATAATTTTTCTATCTGTCTTTGCATTTTGAATAAGGTAACTGGTAAACAAAATTAAAATAAATATACTGAGTATGAAAAACAGGAGTTGCTGTCCTATTGCATTAATTAGAAATATCCCTATAAAAGCGCCCATGGCAGCACCAAAATCCCACCACGTACTAATACTAGAAATAGCTTGTAAAACATTCTTCTCTTGTTGTTGTCTCTCAATGACCACAAGTGGAGAAAATGTAACAATGATTGGATTGAATAGAAATGTTAATAATATTCCTGGAATAATAAACCCTGCTGAGATCAAAAATAATCCTATGACACAGAATAAAACTGCCGTATTAAATAATTTAATAGCAGGAATTTTTAATGTGATCAATCCACTAACAAAAGAAAGGATCAAAACAAATAAACGTTTTAATAAAAGATAAAATGCCACAGCAGCTAGTAACTGATTTGAATTAAGGTATTCATCTTTTAACAAATAAGACAATACGACTACTAAAACTCCATCTATAGTAATAGACAACATAAAGACAAGTATATTGATCGCACTGGGTTTAAATGTTTCTTTAGTTTGAACCTTATCCGTTTTTATTCCTTTATATTTTGGTAAATAGATTACCAAAACGACTCCTATTGAGCTTATTAAAGACACAATAAAAAGTCCGTTAGCAATACCATATTTGGTAATTACCATTGGGCCAAACCAAAGGATTAAAAATGCACCAAGAGTTTTTATACTTGTTGAAAGCCCAAAGGCAAGGCCTGATTTATTTTCAGAATAAGCCGCATAATTTAAAGTAGCAATCTTCAAACCCGCATAACTCAGCCCCCATAAGATACGGGCAATTAAGAAAACAATCAACCCTAGTTTCACTCCATAAAGAAATGTGGTAATTGTAGCTAAAATTGATGTTATGATAAGGATTTTTTTCATCCCTAACTGATTCACCATATTAGCAATAACCGTATTCATCAATATCCTTACAAAACGATTTACAGATAATAGTAAACCTATAAAGAATACAGAAAAACCCATATCTTTTCCATAAACGGGTAGTAATGGGTATAAAAGAGCATCGCCAAGTCCGGCAAATGCCATTACCGTACTAGCAATTAAAGCCCCTCTGAAAGAGGAGCTTTTAGTTTTTTGAATTGATACTGAATCGTCTATCCGCAGCATCCTCCAGTAATCTGAGATTTTTCTTCAACAATAGGAGTATGATTGGTTTGAGAAGTATGTGTTATTTCTTTTGCGTCTGGTGTTGACCCGCAACATCCTCCTCCTTTTTTTTCTACTATCTCTTTTATTTCTCTTGTTTTCATTACGATTTACTTTAAAATTATCTATTATTTTCATGTACTAAGACGTATCATTTAAAAAATGATGCAAAACCTTAGTTGCAACACCCTCCTACTTCTACTTCTGCGGGTATTGGTTTTCCTGCTTCTGAAGTACTTACGAATACTCCACTGCTTTTTTCTTCAGTTTTTTCTGTTCCACAACAAGCTACATCGCTACCTCCAAGATCAGAACTACAAACTCCTGTTTGAGGAAGATTTAATTCTACCCGTTCTGCTGCTTCAATATCACCATCCATATATGCTACTATCGATCGCACTTGTTCATATCCTGTGGCCATTAAGAAAGTTGGTGCACGACCATAACTCTTTGATCCAACGATATAAAAATCTTTCTCTGGATGTCTCAGTTCTTTTTCTCCATGAGGTCGTACCGTTCCGCAACTATGGATATTTGGATCTATTAATTCTGCTAAATCAAACACTGACTCAAGAGAAGAGTCTAAGTCAACACGTACTTCACGAATCATATCTAAATCAGGACGAGAACCTGTATTACTAATGATTTCATCTACATTTTTAATCGTTTCTGTCACACCATTTAAATCGCCCTCGATCTGAATCCCTTTATTATTTTTTATTAATTTAAGAATATGAAAAGGGGTGTATACATTCAGTTTTCCACTATTAACTAGTTTTTCAATTCTAATGCCAAGTGCTCCTCTGGCTTCTAAGGCATCATCTTGTTTTCCTCCGTAAACTTTATCCAAGGTATCCTTTCTTAATATCCAATTGAGTTGTGTTTCTGGATATTCTTCCTGAACCATTGCTAAATCTAACAAGGCATTAATTGCAGAATGACCACCTCCTACTACTGCTACGTTTTTATTTTTATACCTATCCAAAGCCTTACCCTTTACGTTTGGAATACCATAAAAAATATGATCTTGTAATTCTTGTTCTCCTTCTGCATATACGCCTCCAGAACCTATAGGGTTAGGCTGGTTCCAGGTACCTGATGAGTCAATCACTGCTTTTGCTTCATAATATTCAATATTTCCGCTTTCTTCTACTTTAATAGAAAAAGGTTTGTTCTCACGTCCCCAGGTTTTCATTTTATCAAGTCCTTTACGGCCAATAGAAATTACCTTTGAATTCAAGTGAATATTACTTGCTATTGTAGGAAGCTTAGATAACGGTTTAAAATATTGTTCAACTAATTCGTTTCCTGTTGGCAAATCATTTTTATCTGGAGAAATCCAATCTGTTTGGGATAATAGTTCTTCCGCAGCAGAATCTATATTATATTTCCATGGAGAAAAAACCCTTACATGTCCCCAAGATAAAAAGTTGTGTCCAACAGAATTTCCAGCTTCAAATACTATAAATGGGATATTTTTCTTTGTTAAATGGGCTGCAGCGGCAAGTCCGACAGGACCTGCCCCTATTATTGCTATCGGTAAATTATCTTTTTGCATCTTTTCATTTTTTAATTCACCCACTAAGACGAGCTAATAAAAAAATGATGCAGGTTACTAGAGGTTTTTTATTCTCAAGAAAAATAAATATAAATCCCTATCACAATGACACAAACAATAACACCAACTATGTTTACATATTTCCAAGGATTTATATCTACTTGTTTTGTATATTTTTGATGGTATTCTTTTACCTTGGGCTGTACCTTACCTATCCCCAACATTATTAACACATTAAGTATAAACAGAATAGCCATAACATGTAAAAAATGAGGGTAATTTTCATTACCTATTACAAATGGTTTTAAAACAAACTGACTGAACATATATAGTAAAGAGCCCAAAATAATACCAGTTTTTGCAGCAATGGCAGGTACTTTTTTTGTTAAATACCCTACAACGATAATTGTTAAAATAGGAATGCTATAAATCCCATTTGCTTCTTGAAGGTATCCAAACAAACCATCTGAAGCATACAATAATAATGGCGCTATAAACATAGATATAATTGCCAAAACAATTCCGAATGTTTTACCTGCTTTGACTATTGTTCTTTCATTGGCATTTTTATTATAATATTCTTTATAAATATCTATCCCAAATAACGTTACAGAACTATTTAAAGCACTATTAAATGAACTTAAAATAGCGCCAAATAACACTGCAGCAAAAAAACCAACTAAAGAAACAGGCAGAACCGCACTAACTAATGTAGGGTACGCCTCATCAGGATTTTCTAATGTTCCTTCAAATAAGTGAAAAGCGATAATACCAGGTAGTACAACAATCAAAGGTCCTAAAATTTTAATGAATGCACCTAGTAACAATCCTTTTTGGCCTTCTTTTAGATTTTTAGCTCCTAATGCTCTTTGTATAATGGCTTGATTTGTTCCCCAATAAAATAATTGAACCAGCATCATTCCCGTAAAAATTGTAGAGAAAGGAACAGAAGCTTTTATATTACCAATGGCATTAAATTTTTCTGGGTGAGAATCTATTAATATCTGAATTCCGTTAAAAATACTTCCATCACCAACTGCCCATAGTCCAAAAATAGGAATCATTAATCCGCCAATTAGTAATCCTATAGCATTTACTGTATCTGATATTACTACTGCTTTTAACCCTCCAAAAACTGCATATATAGAACCTATGATACCAATACCCCAAACTGTTATCCATAAAGCAGAAGTTTCTGAAAGCCCTAGTATTTGAGAAATATCAAACATTGTATTAATAGCTAGTGCTCCTGAATAAAGTACTGTAGGTAACAATATAAACGCATACCCTGTTAAAAAAAGACCTGATGTAATCGCCTTTGTTGTGGTATCATATCTTCGTTCTAGAAATTGAGGGATGGTTGTGATACCTCCTTTTAAATATCTAGGTAGTAGGAATACCGCTGTTATTACCATTGCAATCGCGGCTAAAGTTTCCCAAACCATTACTAAAATACCTTCTTTAAAAGCTGCTCCATTTAGACCTACAATTTGTTCTGTAGATAAATTGGTTAATAACAATGATCCAGCTATTACGCCCGCAGTTAGACTACGGCCTCCCAAAAAATAACCTTCAGAAGATTTCTCATTAGTACCGCGTGTAGAAAAATATGAAATAACACCTACTAATACTGTAAATATTAAAAAAGAAAGAATTGCCATATATGCGTATTTATTTTTTTATAATTCTAATTTTCGTTTTAGATCCGAATTGTTGATAAAAAGGAGAGGATTATGATTTCCTCTCCTCTTATCAAACTAACTCAAATCACTCATTCATATATAAAATGTACTTCTCTTTTATTTGAGGCTTTGTATTATCTCAAACCTTGTTTTTCTTCACATAATAAATATTATCAGCTATTCTTTACTATGATTATTTCTCAAATTAAAGATTGTACCACATTATATTCTTGATTTGGTTTTTTAATATTCTAGAATCTCAATCAACTCAAAGTTATCTTGACATTTAGAGTCATAAATATCATTCTCATCTAAATTCATATCTGTTTTAGAAATAAAGGTTACATTAGATAATTTCTCTGGTATATCATCTTTTATATTAGAAGAAATAAATAAACCAGTCGCAAAGAATAATACTATAAACGCATCTATATAAAACCCAATTTTTTTCATGATTTATGGTTTTTGATTATTCAGCAAGTGCTTGTTTTGATTAATCTTACTTTTTAACAATCTTAATTTTCTCTACTTCTAATACGTTCATAAATTCAACTTCTAAGAAGTATAAACCTGATTGTAGCAGAGATACATCCATTGAATAAAAACCCAAATTATCAACCTTATTTTGTAGGATTTGTTTTCCGGATAGATCCACAACTGATATTTTTTTTATTCTATCGACAGAGGACGTCACATTGATTTGATCATCAACGGGATTTGGGAATAATGCTATTAACTTAGTCTCGTTTATAGAAATATCGTCAATATTAAGAATATTAGGGGTATCCCATTTTAAATCATCAAAATAATATAGATCGGCAGGTGTTCCATTAGTTACAGCTGCATTGAAGAATAATACCAATCTGGTATTACCATTACCAATGGCAGCAGAAAAATCATATACAAATTCTTCCCAAGTATTTACTTGGCTAAAACCAGACCATATCTCGACATCTCCTGTTCCACCTTCCAGCTTTGCCAATACCTGAATAGAAGTTGGTGAATATAGTTTAAATCTAAGTACACTATTCGTTGATAAATCTATGGTTGTTCCGTAATCAATTACTAATCCATCAAATGCATCTGTTCCGTTATCAGTATATTGCCCAATGTTTGGGCTAGTATTAATTCCGCCACTAAATGAATTAGCAATACTTACAACTGTAGATGGTAGGGTTTGTGATGGAGGAGTACACTCAAAATCTGTTATTACCGGATCAATACATTGTCCAAAGGATTGATATCCTAAAAAAGCGAATAAAATTAATAATTGTCTCATTGTATATGGTTTTTGATTAATATTATTTCGATACATTGTTTTATTCTTAAAACATGACATCGGTTTATTTAAAGCTAAAGTTGTGGGTAAACTCGTGATCTGAACTTCCTGAAATGAAAAATTCATAATCTCCTTTTTCAGTATCAAATCCTCTATTGGTTGTATAAAATTCTAAATCCTTAGAGGAGATTGTAAAGTCAACTTTTTTTGTTTCTCCCTTTTTTAGAAATATTTTTTTGAATCCTTTTAATTCTTTTACTGGTCTTGTTATACTTCCTACTTTATCTTTTATATAAAGTTGAACAATTTCTTCTCCATCAAACTTACCTGTGTTTGATACATCTACTGTAATTCTTATTTTTGAATTTGATGTAAGAACCTTGGTGTCCATTACTATTTCTCCATATTTGAAAGAACTATAACTTAATCCATAGCCAAATGGAAATAAAGGTGAATTATCAACATCTATATATTTTGAAGTGTATCTGGGGTTTGCATCTTTAATATCAGCTGGTCTTCCGGTATTTTTCATATTATAAAAAACTGGGATCTGACCAATATTTCTAGGAAATGTAACCGTTAATTTTCCGGATGGATTATAATCTCCAAATAATACATTTGTTATCGCGTGGCCTCCACTGGTTCCAGGAAACCAAGCCTCAATGATTGCATCAACCATATTGTTCTCCCAAGTTAAGTCTAGAGGTCGACCATTCATCAAAACCAATACGACAGGTTTTCCGGTCTTTTTTATGGTTTCAATCAATTGTTGTTGATATCCGGGCAATTTAATACTACTCCGACTTGCAGCTTCTCCACTCATATGTTCTGCTTCTCCCATAACCATCACAACAACGTCTGATGCTTCAGCTACTTTTACTGCTTGAGCAAAACCAGAAGTATTTCCTCCTTCAATTTCGCAACCTTTACTATATTTAAAATCGTAGCCTTTGGTTTCAAAACCTTCTTTAACACTTACAGCTCTTCCTTTACGATCACCTTGAGCTATCCAATGCCCTATAATATGAAACTCATCATCTGCCAAAGGGCCTATAAGAGCTATTTTTTTTTCTTTATCTAATGGCAGCAATTGACTGTCATTCTTTAGCAGTATTATAGATTTCTCAGCAGCTTCTTCAGCAATTTCTAAATGTTCTTTATTTAGAATTATTTCCTTCTCTAAAGTTTCATTACAATAACGATAAGGATCTTTAAATAACCCTAATTTGAATTTCATTTTCAAAATAGCTCTAACAGCATCGTCTAATCTATTCATTGATATTTTTCCGTTTTCCAGAGATTCTTTCATATAATTTAGATACACTCCTCCTTGCATATCCATATCCACTCCCGAATTCATAGCTAATTCACCAGCATGTTTCAAATCTTTTGAATATCCATGATGTACCATTTCGTTAATAGAAGTATAATCTGTAACTACAAAACCGTCGAAATTCCATTTTTCTCTTAAAATATCTTTCAGAAGGTATTTATTACCAGTTGCAGGAATTCCATTAAGTTCATTAAACGAAGTCATAAATGTTGCTACTCCCTCTTCTAAAGCAGCTTTGAAAGGTGGGAGATAAACATTATGTAGAGTATTTATGGACATATCTACCGTATGATAATCTCTACCGGCTTGAGCTGCTCCATAAGCTGCATAATGTTTAGCACAAGCCAAAATTGTATTTTTATCTTCGAGGTTATTTCCTTGAAAACCTTTGACTCTTGCTTTAGCAATTTTACTCCCCAGATATGTATCTTCTCCTGCTCCTTCTGAAATTCTTCCCCACTTAGGGTCTCTAGCTATATCAATCATTGGAGCAAAAGTCCAATGCAACCCTTCTACAGATGCTTCTATTGCTGCTATGCGCGCTGTTTTTTCCATCAATTCTAAATCCCAACTTGATGATTCACCTAAAGGAACTGGAAAAATAGTTTTATACCCGTGTACTACGTCATAACCAAACAACAGTGGAATACCCAAACGCGTTTCTTCAATAGCTATTTTCTGTAATTTTCTGGTAAAAGCTGATCCTGTAGCATTAAAAATTGCTCCTACTTGTCCTTCTTTTAAATATTTTATATAATTCTTATCTAATACCGGCCCTGTGACATCTGTAGTACTACTGTACAACACCGTTTGACCAATTTTTTCTTCTAATGTCATCATTGCCATTAAAGAATCTATTTCTTTCCTGAAATGGTCATTTGTATCTGCATTAGTGTTTTTAAATTCTTTTTGACAACTACCCAAAAAGGGTATAACACATATTAATATGAAGAGTCTTTTATTCATAACTTTATTTCTTTCAGATTTTAAATATTAGGGCTACTGAAACCTAATTTTGTAAGTCCATCTTTTATTTCCTGATCATTCATAAAGAGTGACCAAAGCAATTGAGTTCTATGATTTTCTATCATAGCGACTATTGGTCCCTGATCAATCGCTAAATATCCATTGGCATACCAATTATGGTGTTCTGAAAAAGCATCATAAAAGCCATAATCTCCCCAAAGTCTGCTATTTTGTTGATAGTAAAAGTATTCTAGTGCTTTTGTTGATTCGTCTGGTGTATATGGGAATGAAGACAATGCCGCAGTTGGTGTTATAATTCCTAAATCATTTGTAGGACTATGTGCTGAATATCCATTATTATTATCACTTGCAGTAAGACCCCAACTATTTTCATTATAGCCTATAAATCCTTTTGGGTTATCTATACAGTACTGATAATTTATAAGTGAATGCGCCTTATTTTGCTCAAAATAATCATTAGCATATTGATCTTTAAGCTCTCTAGGATCTAACCCTATAAACGAGTAATGAGCAAAAAACAGAGGGCCACCTAATTGTTCTCCTAATGGTAATGGTTGTCCATAATATACGGTTCCATTTCTGATGTTACCGTTTCTTGCCCATCCATTATCATATGTTTCTTTATCAATAGTATGAGTTGGAGACGCAGCTGCCAAAACATAGACAATCAAAGCTTCATTCCAGCCACTTACAATATGATTTAAAGCAAATTCATGAGTTGATGACCAATGCCAGGTTATAGATTTATTTCCTTGTGTATACCAATCCCACTCTACTGCTTCCCAAATGGTGGTAATGCGATCACGTATATCTTTTTCATCAGGGTCATCTCCTGAGAAATATTGTCGATTTATCAATAGTCCTTGAATCAAGAAAGCAGTTTCTACAATATCTCCTCCGTCATCCTGAGGACTAAATGGTATTGTGTTTCCCGAACTATTATACCAATGAGAATACACCCCATGATAAGTATCTGCATTTTCTAAAAAGGTCAATATTTTTTGTAATCTTTGTATAGCCTCGGTTTTACTTATCCACCCTCTTTCTACAGCTGCTGGAAAACAAGAAATTCCAAAACCAGAACCTCCTGAAGTAAGAGTTTCCAAACCCTGAGAACGTTCTCGAGCCATACCACTAGTAGGATCTGCAAAATCCCAGAAGTAATTAAATGTTTTTTCCTGTACCAGCTCTAATAGTTCCTGATGCGGGATTACTGTAACTTCTTCTTCTGTAGGTATTATTTCTGGTGGAGGAGCACTATCACTCCCGCTATCACAGCTATACAATAAACCAAGTATAAAAAGGCTAATTGTTAACATTATATTATATTCTTTGACTAACATCAATTTCATCTGTTTCTTTTTATAGTTTTTTAATTATCAGTTGGGACTCGTCACTAATCATTTTTGACTGATATAAATCAAATTGTTATGACTCATTTCATATGATTAATTTCTAATTCCATCTACTAACTTAGGCATATAACGATATTGAAAACGTGTAACCTAGCGTTACGTTCCTGTATTAGTTTTTAAGTTTTTGAAAATCTATTTAACCCTTGTCTTGGGTTTAGTATCCTGGATTTTGAACAAGGATTCCATCACTTTTAGTAATTTGTTCTTGAGGTATAGGAAAAACTTCGTGTTTACCATCAACAAAGGGCAATCCAATAGCTCTAAGAACATTTCCAGCTCTTCCTTGTCGAACCAAATCAAAGTAACGATCATGTTCAAAAGCTAATTCATGCCTCCTTTCTGACCAGATATCCATTTGTGTTGGGTTAACTATGTCGGATAACCCAGCCCTGTTTCGTACCAAGTTTAATGGTGTAGCTGCATCTCCTCCTATTTGAATCGCTGCTTCTGCATTCATCAATAATACTTCTGCATAACGTAGTATTCTTATATTTTTACCTGTTTCCCAAGCATCAGAAAATGCACTTGAATATGCTTTTTGATTATACATAGGATTCACAACGGTATTAAGCACTTCTCTACCATCAAACAGCGTTTCTCCTCTAAAGATGATTGTAGCATCTCTTCTGGTATCACCAGGTTCATATGAATCTGCCAGGTTTTGCGATGGAGTATTGAAACCCCAGCCCCAGCCACCTTCGCCTCTGGCTCCCTGGCTTACTGAATATCCTTGCACTCCAGCTGTCGGAGTATCTCCTCTAGCTTGAATTTCGAAAATAGATTCGATATTATTTTCTCCTATTTCTTTCCAGATGTCCTCATAATTTGCAGTAAGACCATATTCACCAGACCCTATTATTTCATTAGTTAAAGTCATTACTTCTGACCACTTGCTCTGGTACATGCTGACTTTGGCCAATAAAGCTTTTGCAGCCCCTTTGGTAGCTCTACCTAACTCATTATCTGGATATTCGCTTTTTTCTGGCAATACAGAAATTGCATCTTGTAAATCTTGTTCAATAAACTCATAAGTTTCTTCTCTTGTTGCTCTTTCTAATAATTCTTTGGGATTAGCATCTATTTGAGGAACATCTGCAATTAAAGGCACTCCACCATAAGTTTTAACCAATCTAAAATAAATTAAAGCTCTTAGAAATTTTGCTTCTCCAATAAGTCTGTCCTGTACATCTGAATCTATATCAAATAATGGTAATCTACTTAAAGCTTGATTAGCTCTTTGTATCCCATCAAAATGAGCTTCCCAAACCTCTGCTACAGATATAAGTGTAGCATCAATCTCTAAAGCATCCAACAAGTTTTTATCAGTACCTGAATCACCTGGATCACTTCCTTTATCTGCATCATCAGAGGCAATACTTGTTAACCCTACCCAAGAGAAAGATGACATGGGCCATTGTAAAAAACTATTGTAAACTGCATTTACTAATTCGGGAGCTAACTCGGCCGTTAGATCTGTTTCTGTTTGCTGATTGGATTCTACATCTATAAAATCTTCTGAACAAGAAAATAATATTAATGTTATCACAATCATCGAAATACTATAATTTATTTTTTGTGTTATATTTTTCATCATATATATATTTTAGAAAGAGGTATTAATACCCATGTAAAAAGATCTTAAAGTGGGATACGCATCTAATTCAATACCTGCTGTACCGAGAGGGTTTCCATCACCATTGCCTGAAAGTTCTGGAGTGAAACCGGAAAATTTCTTAAAAATTACAGGGTTTTTGGCAGAAGCATATATACGTACTTTTGAAAAGAACTTTAATATCTCTTTTGGAAGTGTATATCCTAAAGTAACGTTGTTAATTCTAAAGAAATCTCCCGACTCTAAATAATAATTAGAAGATAATGGTACTTCATTCGATGCAATTGGTCCTGGGCTATTGGGTCGACCTGAGGTCCATCGATCATTGAATACAGATAACTCTATATTTTCGTTTCCAAAACGCTGTGCTTTTTTTCCATTATAAATCTTATTCCCAAAATTACCGAAAGTATCAATCGAAAAATCAAAATTTCCATAATCTATCCCCACATTGAATCCGAAGAAATATTTAGGGATATAGGATCCGAAAAATTTTCTATCTCCTTCATCTGTGATACCATTTTCATTTAAATCAGTATAGATAAACTCTCCATTATCATCTATACCCGCAACCTCATATAAAAAGAAGCTTCCTAATGGTTCTCCTTCAGCTACTTTTTTTGTGTATTGTCCATTATTAATAAAACCACCTAATTGCTCATTAAAAAATGGACTTGTCACTTTGGTTAACTCATTTTTATTATATGAAAAATTACCTCCGATAGAGTAACTTAGCTTTTCATTAATTTGATCAGACCAATTAATCGCTATTTCTAATCCTTTGTTAGATACTTCTCCTACGTGAGAATTAAAAGGATCAAAACCAAAAACATCTGGTAATTCTAGTTGTAAAGTTGCGTTTGTATTTGTTCTTTCATAATAATCAATCTCTCCATTCAGTTTTTTATTAAAAAGAGCGTATTCTAAACCTATATTGAACTCTTCGGTAGTTTCCCAAGTAAGGTTTTCCTGAACAATCCCAGTTATAGTAATTCCTTGTTGTAAATCCTGATTAGGACCAAAAGCATAGAATCCACCTGAACCTGTAGTTGCTGTTAATACATTAAAAGGTACATTTTGATTTCCTAGTTCTCCATAACTTCCTCTTAACTTTAAAAGGTCAAATATTCCATTCTGCATAAAATCCTCTTCACTTATCACCCAACCAGCGCTAATAGCATAAAAATTACCAAAGCGATTCCCTTTTTGAAACCTGCTGGATCCATCTCTTCTATAGGAAGCATTAAATAAATATTTGTCTTTATAATCATAATTAACACGAGCTATATAAGAATATAATTTATCGGTAATACTTTGAGCTCCGCCAGAAAGTTGGGTATCATCCTGATCTCCGATATTTAGATTAAATCTGAGATTACGGTCCAAAGGAACATTGTTTCGGGTACCGGTTAAAAATTCACCGCCACTTTCTTCGGCAGTAATCCCTAGAGTAGCTTTTATAGTATGGTCATCATTAAACGTTTTTTTATAGGTGAAATAATTATCTAAAAACCATCTATAATTATTAGTATGAGTAACTGTAAGTCTAGTCCTTGCCGGGTTTTCTATTCCTCCATCAAAATTTTCTTCAAGATTTGCCGGATTAGATGCTAAAAACAACCCAAGACGATCTTGAAAATTATAAAATCTCCCATATTCTGCCTCTATTGAAAAGCGGGAAGTATATGTTAAAGGTTCAAAAATCTTATAGTCAAATTTAAAAGCTCCCTGAAGTTTTAAGAATTTTTGTTCACTTTCATTAAATAATCTATTAACTACTGGATTACCAACATTATTAAAAGCAGCCGATGAACCAAATCTTCCGTTTTCGTCTACTACTGGTACTATAGGTGATTGTTTATATGCCGTAGTAAACTGTGTAAAATCCTGAGGTGTTATACTTGCTAATTGAGCACTTACATTATGAGAAAAATTAAACTTGTCACTAATTTTATAATTAACATTACTACGAAGGGTTAATCTATTGAAATCATTATCCCTTAAGATACCTTCTTCTTCATTAAATCCTGCACTAAAAAAAGCTTGTACATTCTCCGACCCTCCTGATAATGATAGATTATAATTTGATATTCTACCAGTTCTTGTAATTACATCTAACCAATCTGTATCATATGGTTGATTTATACTGAAAAAACCACTCGTATCATTATCATTATTTGGGTCATTGTCTGAAAGTAAATCCCTTAATATAGCCTCATTACTATAAGTAACAAACTGCGATGCATTAGCCATTTCTACAGTGCTCAAAATATCTCTAAAACCTGTATAAGAATCAAATGACAATTGCATTTTCCCGGTCTTCCCTTTTTTTGTAGTTATGATAATAACACCGTTAGCTCCTCGGTTTCCATAAATAGCCAATGAAGCAGCATCTTTTAATACGTTCACCGAAGTTATATCAAATGAATTGATATTATTTATATTATCAGTTAGTATGCCATCTACAACATATAAAGGTGCTCGTCCTCCTTGAATAGTACCTAAACCACGTATGATAACAGTAGATGCCTGACCTGGAGCATCGGAGGCTATAATTTGTACTCCTGCAGCTTTTCCTTGTAAGGATTGAGTTACATTAACCACAGGTTCTTTAATCAACTCTGCATTGGAGATAGTACTTACCGAACTGGTTAAAATAGCTTTGTTTTGAGTACCATACCCTACTACAACTACTTGTTCTAATTGATTATGATCTTCTTCTAATACAATCGAATAATCTTCGTTTGTCGTAATCGTAATCTCTTTAGTTAAAAAACCGAGATAATTAATAGATAGGATATCTCCAATATTGGCTTCAATTACAAAGTTTCCATCAAAATCAGTTGTTGTACCATTAGTAGTACCTTTAACTATTATTGAGGCTCCTGACATCGGTATCTTACGTTCATCGGTTATTGTTCCTTTTATTAGTTCTTGTGATAGTATCACCTGCATAACCAATGAAAAAAGAATCGTAAATAATAATTTTAATCTCATAATAAAATCTGAATTTAATTTGTTTGCAGCAAAACTTAATTTGTTTACCTCAAAGTTATCAAAACGTTAAATGTAGTATTTTACAAAATGCGATATAAAAAATTAACACACTGATTATTAATTATTTAAACAAATAATAATTAATTAATTTTAACAAACTGATGTATTAATGATGTATCAAAAAACATAATACAATTACTGAGTAACCACAATAAAATGATGTTTTTTATGTAATAAAAATGTAAGGCTTTATAAAAACAGAAGATCTTTTTGAATGAGTTATTTTAGAAATTAAAGCCTTATGTTTTTATTGAGTAGAGGTAATTTTTTAATAAAATAAACAATAATATTTAGATTGACAAAAGTTTAATAATTAAAGCCATCCATCAAAAACTTCTTAAAAAATTAGTCAAATTATCATTTACCGATATACTTAACTTCTTCCTTAAACGATATCTTTGAAGTTCAACACCTCGGACAGTAATACCCATTAATGGGGCTATTTTTTTTGAAGTTAGACCTGTTTTTATATAAGCGCACAATCTTAAATCTTTTGTAGTTAGTTTTGGATGCATTTCTATTAATCTTTTGAAAAACTCTTGATTAAGCTCATTAAAATTAGATTCAAAAACCTTCCAATCATTAGTACCGCTAATATCTTTTTTTGACGTGTTAAGAATTTTTCTTGTACGAATCTGATTAGGAGAAACATTCTCTAAACGTTCAAGTTCATTGAGTAATACCATAATTGTTTCATTTTTTCTGATTATCGAATCAGTTGTATTCATCAATTCTCTTTTCTTGGTCTTGATTTCTTTTTCCAAGTTTTGTTTTTCTAATTCACTAATTCTCTTTTGAGTTTTTCTTATATGCAACTTCTTTAATTCTAACCGTTGTTTTTTAACTCTTCTTTTATTGATTTTGTATATCAGAAAAAGTATACTTAAAAACATTAAAAAATAAACTGCTTTTAACGGTTTAGATAAATACCAAGGAGGGAGCACCCTAAAATAGAGGTTTTTAATCTTACTTTTTTTAGAACCTATATCTTCATTTTTAATAGACAAAAAATAATCTCCATAATCAAGATTCTGTAACGTCAACTTCCCGTTTTTAACCAGTTCTTTTTGCTCTATCTCCCCTGACAAAGAATAAGAATGAATATTCTTATATCTACCAGGGGTATATATCTCGAAAGAAAGGTATTGACCATCTTTAAACGGAAAATGTAATATTGAATCTCTGATAGAAAACTGTTTTCTATTAGAATAAATCTTATTTATTACTGGAGATTTTGCTATTTCAATTTCTCTCTTTTTTAATTTATTTACATTAAAAATGGTAAAACCCTCATTTAAATTTAAAAGTTTCAATGAGTCATTTTTATTAATTATTTTTTCATAACCCGAAACTAATCTTCGCTTTATTTCTGGCACGTCAACCTTAAGAATTTCTTCATAATTATTATTAAAATAAGTAATATCTCCTGAATTATTCTCATCTATCAACCACCCTTCTCCTTTGTTTTTTAAGATTAAGTTTTTTCCGTTAAATTTTTGAAATTTATTAAATAACCCTACACTATCTTTATCTTTAAAATATTGGAACCAGGTATTAGAATTATAAAAAGCTATAGTATCATTTATATTAAAAACTCTAGTCCTATACTGTTTAAAATTTTGATTATCGCTATAGTTAACTATTTTTAAAACTTTTGAGTAACTTTCATCTAGTCTAATACGATAAACTCCTTTATATGGATGAGTTGCCCATATAACATACTTTGATTCAAATACTATATCATTCACAGGAAAGGGAATATTTCCTATCATGACGGATTTCCAACCATTATTATCCTTTTCTAGAAAATTAATACTATAATAAGTTCCTTGTAAATATTTATTATAACTATCAGGAATTTTAACGGTACAAAAAACCCCGGTTTCTCCAACCTTTTTTAAAAGATTACCATCTTCTATAATAAAACTTCCTTCATTATGACCTGCTATAAGTTGGCCTTCTATTTCGTTTAAATCCCAAACATGATCTTCGGTTCCTTGAATAAGTATTGGTTCACCGCTATCCGAAATTTTATAAATTCCCGTATTACTAGCTAAAAAATATCTCCCTTTAAAAAAAGCGATGTCATAAACAGTTCCAAGTATACCACTATAATCCGTATAAAATGCAAAAGGAGAATTGTAATCAATAACACTTAGACCATCATCAAGAGCTGTCAATAAGAAACCTTTATTATTTTTCAACCCTAATACGGTATTATTCTTTAACCCTTTAGAAGTATTTATGTATCGGTGATTTTTTGTTTTTATATTATAAATAACAATCCCTTCCTTAATTGTACCAAAAGCCAATTCATCTGGGTTTATAAAAACAACTTTATTGAGTATTTTTTCTTGTAAAAACTTATTTATCTCCTCTGGTAATCGTATAGTTTTGAGAGATTTGTTATTATAAAGAAAGCCTCCTTTATTCAAATCGAAAAAAAATAATAATTCCTTGTTTGAAGCTAGGTTATTGACGTTTTTAAAATAATCACGATAACCAGTAATATCAAAAGGCACAAGTTTTTCATTTTGAACTTGCAGAAGTCCCCTATTCCTATTTGCTACAATAACTTTGTTGTCATAAGTTGCTAAATCATAAGAATCGGCACTCTCAGCAAGATACTGTACATTACCATTACTATATTTATAAATACCTCCTGTATAAGATTTTAAAAAAATCTCTTCATTATGTGATATTATTTGCCAAAATTGCTCATTACTGAAATCATGTGTTTTATTAATTGCAGGTATTAATGAGGTATATTTAAAGTTTCCTAAATCATCCCTCTCCCAATAACCAAACTCTTCATAAGATCCAGTATAAATTTTATCTTCAACACATAATACAGATCGTACTATAGTTTTATTAGGTAATTCCAATAATTCCCAAGAAGTTCCATTATACCTAAGAAGTCCTTTATTATTTGCGATGTAGATTAAACCATCTTCATCCACATCGATGCCCCAATTTTGATTATCCGCCCCATAATCTTGGATCGAATAATTCTCTATTTCTGGATTAAATATTTGTGCAGAAGAAGAAAAACATAATCCAAAAAATAAAGCTAAAAACAAAAAGAGAATTTCGAAGTTTGATTTTTCCATGTTTATTTTGGTTTATAATCATCTATAATATTTAATTATAAACTCGTGAATTATAACAAATATAGATGAAGAATATAGCTAATTAATTATTTTAAAAACAACTCAATAGCTATATTTTTTTCAAAATTTTATAACATCATTTTTTACTTATAAACTGCTTAATAAAAATGAACCAAATCCTAGTTAAACAAAACTTTAACACTAAAAATTTTGAATTACTAGACGACTGGTCATAATTTTGCTGCTAGAAAATAAGAGAATGTCTAAAACCTTAAAACATGAAACTAAAGCTGATGCCCTTATAGAAAAAGGTATGATGCTCTTATGGTCCAAAGGTTATAATGCTACCAGTGTTAATGACATAGTAAAAGCAGCCGAAGTGCCGAAGGGATCTTTCTATTTTTATTTTGATAGCAAAGAAGATTTTGCGGTCAAATCGATAGAAAAATATTTCAGTACACAGTTTCCTCCTTCTCTGGAACGATTACAAAACAAATCTGTTTCTCCCAAACAACGATTATTAGATTTTTATGAATACCGTACCCGAGTTATTAAAGACGAATTTGATTGCAAAATGGGGTGTATGGGGTGTAATTTGGTTAACGAAATGGCTGAGCATAGTGAAGCGATTCGTAATGCCGTTCAGACAAAAACTGATATGGTTAAAAGCTACATAACAGAAGTTGTTGAAGAAGCTCAGGATTTTGGTGAGATCAGTAATACTTTAAATGCAAGAGATCTAGTTGAGTTTATGGAAGATGCAGCTAGAGGAGCCATGGTATCTATGAAAGAAATGGACAGTTCTTATCCCATTGATAATGCTATGAATATGCTAAGTCATATTATTTTAAAATAATTTTTTTTAACATTTTTATAGACGACTGGTCAACTATATATATTTTTAATATATATCAAACCAATTAATAACTATTTAATTATTCAAAAATCAATCATAATCGACCGGTCAATTAAATATTAACATTATTTGTTTATAACCGTGTCCTAATATTCAAATCAAAATCGTCATAACTATATAAAATTCACAACAATCAGTATCAGATCTTCTTTTAGAAATAGTCGACTGGTCAACTAACAATTATACATATGAATGCACTTAAAAAAGCCAGCAACGCTACCAATGCGTTTACAAAAAAATGGGCAGAATTTGTGATCAAATTCAAATGGCCCGTACTCATCCTGTCTTTAATTCTAGCTTTGGGGCTTGGCTCTCAAGGAAATATGGAGTTTGATGGAGATTACCATGTATTCTTTAGCAAATCCAATCCCGAATTAGAGGCTTTTGATGCTTTACAAGAAAAATACACAAAAGATGATAATGTTGTTATCGTTCTATCTCCTTCTAATGGTGATATTTTTACTAAAGAAAACCTTATTGCGATAGAACAACTCACCACTGAAGCCTGGAATACACCTTATTCCTCTCGAGTAGATGCAGTTACCAATTTTCAGCATACAAGCGCACAAGGAGATGATCTTTATGTAGATGACCTTTCTTATGAATCTGCTTCAAAAACGAATGCTGAAATCGCAGAGATTAAAGAAAAAGCTTTAAAAGAGCCTCTGCTAGTCAATCGTTTAATTAATGAAACCGGTAGTGTAACAGCAATTAATGTTACTGTACGACTTCCTGGAGAAGATAGTGCTAAAGAAATCCCTGAAGTCACAGCTTTTATTAGAAATACCATTGTAGATTTCAAAGAAAAAAACCCTGATTTTCAGGTACATTCTTCTGGATTAGTACCTCTTAACACCGCATTTTTTGAATCTTCAATGAGAGACATGATGTTAACTATGATTATGCTTATCATTGTGATCATTACTACTTTAATACTTACAAGAAATTTTTACAGCACATTAGCTACGCTTGTTGTGGTATTGTTTTCAATTATTAGTGCCGTTGGTTTTGTAGGGATTATGGGTATAAAACTTACTCCACCTTCTTCGGTATTTCCTACCATGATACTCACTTTGGCCGTTGCAGATAGTATTCATATTCTTATCACTATGCTTCAAAAAATGCGCAAAGACGGCTACGCCAAAAAAGAAGCTTTAGTAGAATCCATGCGTCTTAACTTTATGCCAGTGTTCATTACTAGTTTAACCACTGTAATTGGTTTTTTAACTATGAATTTTGGTGATGTTCCTCCATTTTGGGATTTAGGTAATATCACTGCGTTTGGTATGACTATGGCCTTTCTATATTCTACCACAGCATTACCAGCTTTAATGGCAATCCTTCCGGTTAAGATAAAAATAAAAGAGGAAAAATTTACTGAAAAAATGAGCTGGTACACAAACCTAGGATTATTTGTTGCTAAACAACCTATACGATTAACCATAATTTCAGTAGTGGTTATTGGTGTACTTACTTACCTCGCCACTAGAAATCAATTTAATGATGAATTCATTAATTATTTTGATGAAACCGTAGAATTTAGAAGTGATACCGATTACATCAGTGAAAATCTAACAGGTATTTACAATGTCGAGTTTTCTGTGGGAAGTGGTGAAAGTGGCGGTATTAACAACACAGAATATTTACAAAAACTAAATGCCTTTGAAGATTGGTTAAATGAACAACCTGAAGTAATTCATGTAAATGCGTTTAGCGAAGTGGCCAGAAGAGTCAACCGATCTATGCACGGTGATGATCCGTCCTATTACAAAGTGCCTGATAATAGAGAAGAAGCCGCGCAATATCTCTTGTTATATGAACTTTCGCTGCCTTTTGGGTTAGACCTAAACAATCAGATTAATGTTGATAAATCTGAAACTCGTGTAACTGTGACTATCGAAAATATCTCGAGTTCAGAAATGATTGCGTTTTCTAAAAGAGCAGAAAGGTGGCTACAGAGCAATACTCCATCGTCTATGCATGCTATTGCAGTGAGTCCAACATTAATGTTCTCTAAACTAGGTTTCAGACAAGCTGATAGTATGTTTAAAGGAAATATTATTGCGCTTATATTGATCTCTTTAGTTTTAATGTTAGCCTTAAGAAATTTCAAATTAGGATTGTTAAGTATCATTCCTAATGTCACTCCTGTTTTAGTTGGTTTTGGTTTTTGGGCAATGTATAAAGCTCAGATCAATACAGGAATGGTGATCGTTTTTGGGATGACACTTGGGATTATTGTGGATGATACTGTTCATTTTATGAGCAAATTTTTAAGAGCGCGGCGAGAATTAGGATATGATGCCAGACAAGCAGTTATTTATGCATTTGAAACCGTAGGAAAAGCATTGGTAACCACTACAATAGTTCTTTTAGCAGGTTTTGCTGTTTTATCTACTTCGTCTTTTGCCTTAAATAGTTATATGGCCAGAATAACAGTTATCATTATCCTGGCTGCACTAATTATTGATTTCATCCTATTACCCTCACTGCTTATCCTTGTTGGTAAGAGTAAAGTAAAACAACCAGTAAAAGATTTAAAACCACAAATACAATTAGACAAATAACAAAATAGAATCATGAGAAATTTAATTTTAATTGCAGTTGCATTAGTAAGCATCTATACAATAAGTGCACAGACTGCAGAAGAAAAGGGACTACAAATCGCTAAAAAAGCAGAACAAGCAGATGTAGGTTTTAATAGCTCTATTGTAAACCTTAAAATGACCTTAAAGAATAAAAATGGACAAACCAGTGAGCGTTTATTGATCACCAGAACCTTAGAACAAATTGAGGACGGAGATAAATCTTTAATTGTTTTTAATAGTCCTAAAGATGTAAAAGGAACCTCAACATTAACTTTTACTCATAAAGTTGGATCAGATGATCAATGGTTATATCTACCCTCTATTAAAAGAGTAAAAAGAATATCGTCAAATAATAAGTCCGGACCGTTTGTAGGAAGTGAGTTTGCCTATGAGGATCTTTCTTCTCAAGAGGTAGAAAAATACAACTACAAATTCCTTAAAGAAAATGGTAGTTTTTTAATTGTAGAACAAGATCCGGTAGATCCTAAATCAGGTTATACAAAACGTATAGTAACCTATAATAAAGACAAAGGATATCGATTAGAGAAAGTTGAATTTTATGATAGAAAAAATTCACTATTAAAAACTCTTACTTATAGCGATTATAAACTTTATAAAGGAAAATTCTGGAGAGCATTAACCCTTAATATGGTTAACCACCAAAGTAATAAAGAAACACTCTTAAAGTTTAGCGACTATAATTTTGAAGCAAGTTTAGCCGAAGAAGATTTCACACAAGTAGCTCTTAAAAGAGTAGGTCAATAGTTTAATACAATTATGAAATACACAAGGCTAAGTCTATTATATTCTATAACAGTTCTTTTTGTGAGTGGATTGTTATTATTATCCTGGCCCAACCTTGTGTTTTCTACCTTATGGAGTAATACATCATTCCCTCCACAATTATCAAATCTCCTGGGTGTGATATTTTTAGGATTGGGATCTATGGTAGGGCTTATCTTTTATTATAAAGTAGAAAAGATTTATCGATGGACCATATTCATCAGAATCTTTTTTAGTCTTTGTACAATAGGATTTTATTACAAATACCAAAATCCATTCTTTATAGCATTTTTATTTATCATTCTAATTGGAGTATTGATCACTGTTCTTGGTCTGGTTAAGGATCAGGAAATAAAAAACATTACATGAGAATCAAACTTATATATTTTATCTGTATTCAATTATTAATAATTAATAGTTTACTTGCTCAGGACGAAAGTTCTAACAAGGTAAATCAGGAATTTGAATTAGAGCTACAAGGAGAATATCGCTACTTTTATGATAGTGCTCTTTTTCCTGATCAAGAGGATCATTTTCCATCTATAGCTATTACACCAGAGTATACTATTGAATGGAATAAAGGATACGAAAGCATCAATTTTAAAGGTTTTTTCAGACTTGATCAGGACGATGAAAGAACACATTGGGATATACGTGAGTTATATTATCAAAAGGCCAAGAGTAACTGGGAATTTAGTTTAGGGTTAAAAAAAGTATACTGGGGTGTTACAGAAAGTAATCACCTGGTTGATATCATTAATCAAACGGATGCTGTTGAGACCTTTGATGGAGAAGAAAAATTAGGGCAACCTATGGCACAATTTACTTGGGTCACCGATAAATATGGAACATTTGATTTTTTCTATCTTCCTTATCATCGTAAACGTACTTTTGCCGGAAATAAAGGAAGACTTCGATTTCCTGTAGTTTTGGACAAAGATGATATTGATTATCAAAGTAGTGCTTCAGAATGGCATCAGGATTTTGCTTTTAGATGGAGTCATTATTTTGATATAGTAGATATTGGTGTTTCTCATTTTTATGGAACAGGAAGAGAGCCTCTTTTTTCTTTTGATTCTTCAGGAAATATTAATGCTTTTTATCCGGTAATTAATCAAACAGGACTAGATCTTCAAATTACCCATGATGCGTTTTTATGGAAACTAGAATCTATTTATAGACATGCAGATGCTCAAGATTTTATTGCTTTAGTAGCAGGTTTAGAATACACCTTTAGTAACATAGACCATAATGGGTTAGACATAGGTCTTTTAGGAGAATATTTGTATGATGAACGAGATGAGCGCTCATTAAACGCATTGCAAAATGATGTTTTTCTGGGTAGTCGTATTGCTTTTAATGATACTCAGGACACATCTATACTAATAGGCGGAATTTCAGATCTGGAATCTTCGAGTAAAATATTTAGTCTAGAAGCATCAAGACGTTTTGGTAGTAGTTGGACTGCTGAAATCGAAGCTCGTATTTTTAGTGATATCGATCAAAGTGAATTGATTTTATCAAATTTTAGACAAGATAGTTTTTTAAGGATTTCTATTTCGAAATATTTTTAGGTTTAATGACTAAAAAGTTCGTTTATTAACAATATTAAAATGAAAAACCATCCCAAATCAATTTGGGATGGTTTTTATAAAAGTTCAAAGCTTAGAATTTATTATTATTAATATAAGAATTCTAATGCTACTACATCAAAGTTACTGAATTCTCCATCTTCGCTTCCATCAAAACAAGAGATCATTAAAGAATCAGTATCTAATCCACTAGCTCCCCACTGATTAACAGTTGGAGTTCCTGGAATATGAATAGCACCCACAGTACTACTTCCTTCGTTAATATTATCACATCTTCTAAGTGCATAGTCAGTGTGTCTGAATCCTAAAGCATGACCTATTTCGTGTCCGATTACGTGTTCGTTAACATTGTTTACGTTGTTTCCTCCAAAGGTACCAGTTCCAGCATTGATCTGGATAAATTTACCTGGTCTTCCTCCACTAGGAAATTCTGCTTGCCCTCCAGCACCAGATGAACCGTTGTTATATACTACCATATCAGCACTTTCGAAATCAGTTCCAAAAGTAAGTCTAAAGTTAAGTGTAGAGTTAATTCTGTTATAGTTATTTACAGCCCACTGTAAACCAGTTTGCATAGTACTTGTAAGTGCACAACAAGAACCAGTATATCCTAAGATATCAACCGTTCTATTAGAACCAGTAACAAGGTTGTTTGTTCTGTACTGTCTTTGAGTACCAACATTCCCTTGTAAAGCATATGCTCCTTCTTCTAATAAACTAACTTTAAGGCTTAAATCTCCTGATTGAATTACATCAGCAGTAGATCCGTCAATATATTCTATAGTTGCATATTTTGCTCCAGTTACATTTACTCCAGCCGCTTCTAAAGCTCCTAAATGTGCTTTAGACAATTCTACAGAAGATTCGGGTTGTGTTTCGTTAGCGATTTCGTCTTTTTGACAAGAAGTGGCAAAACCAGCCACGATAGCGCAAAGCGCCAATAATTTGATTTTTTTCATTTCTAATAAGTTGAGTTTGTGTATTCTTTAAACAAAATAGACTAAAAATTAGTCCTATTTTGAATACAATTATTTTTAATAAAGCTTTGAACTTTTCTAAAAAATTGCGGGATCGAAGATATAATTTTTTTTCAAAGTATTATGCTAAACACTAAAAATTTTTATGTTAAAACCGCAAAACCGTGATATTACGCTAACAAATAGGGGTAAAAACATGAAAAAATTGCATTTCTTCTATTTTCAGTTTTCATCATAGAAATCGAAGAATTCTTAGTCAATTACCTATTTTTATGATAATAGCATAAAAAAAAGCCATCCCAGTTTAGAATGACTTTTTAAATAAAAAGTTCAAAGTTGATAATTAGTCGTTAGTATAAAAATTCTAATGCTACGACATCAAAATTACTGAATTCTCCATCTTCACTCCCATCAAAACAAGAGATCATTAAAGAATCAGAATCCAATCCACTAGCTCCCCACTGATTAACAGTTGGAGTTCCTGGAACGTGTATAGCACCAACACTACTACTTCCTTCGTTAATATTATCACATCTTCTACGAGCATAATCAGTATGTCTGAAACCTACAGCGTGACCTATTTCGTGCCCGATTACGTGCTCATTAACATTGTTTACATTATTTCCTCCAAAAGTACCAGTTCCAGCATTGATCTGGATAAATTTACCTGGTCTTCCTCCACTAGGAAATTCTGCTTGTCCTCCGGCACCAGATGAACCATTGTTATATACTACCATATCAGCAGCCTGGAAATTTGTACCAAAAGTCAATCTGAAATTAAGTGTTGTATTGATTCTGTTATAATTGTTTACTGCCCAACGCAAACCTGTTTGCATTGTGCTTGTAAGTGCACAACAAGAACCCGTATATCCTAAAATATCAATAGTTCTATTAGAACCACTGATAAGGTTATTTGTTCTGTATTGTCTTTGTGAATTAACATCACCTTGTAAATCATATGCACCTTCTTCTAATAGACTTACCTTAAGACTTAAATCTCCAGACTGAATTACATCAGCAGAAGATCCATCTAGATACTCTATTGTAGCATATTTTGCACCAGTGATATTTACACCAGCCTTTTCTAAGGCACTTAGATGTGCTTTAGATAATTCTACAGAGGATTCAGGTTGTGTTTCGTTAGCAATGTCTTCTTTTTGACAAGATGTTATAACTCCTGCCGCGATAGCGCAAAGCGCTAATAATTTGATTTTCTTCATTTTTAATAAGTTGAGTTTGTGTAGTTACTAATTTCAAAATAGACTAAAATAAAATCAATTTCGAAAAGCAATTAATTCATTAAACTTTGAACTTTTTCTGAATTTTTAGCGGTTTGAATATATAATATTTTTTTTGAAATATTAGTTAATATTTTGAATTATTCTCCTAAAAACAGGCTTAAGTATACGATTTATTCAAAAAAATGAAAAAATCACCTTAAATCAGAACCTTTGAATTTGTCAAAAAAACCGATCAAATACACAATCTATTTTATAGAAATTATACTCTTATCTAGTGAATTGATAGAGTAATCCACTTGTTAAAGAAAACTTAAGGTTTTAGGTTTAAAAACCACTATTATCAGATTTTTCCTACAAAGCATAAATTTGATTTTTGAAACTGTTAAAGAAATATTAATTCACACAAAAATCAATTTCTTGTTAATTATACAACAAGTCTATGTGATCTTTTACAAGTATATAACAATAAGCTCTTTAGCCGTTTTTTATAAAAAATATGATATTTCCCCGCATTAAGAATTAAAAACACATTTATAGTCTATTAAAAATAAATTTTTGATATATCATAACCATAAATAAAAAAGCCTAACACCGGAGAGGTATTAGGCTTTTTTATGATAAAATAGTTTTTTTATACGATTTCTGCACTTAAACCCGCTTGAAGTAATTTAGAACATCTAGGTTCTAATTCTTTATACGGGCCTGTTTTTACAGTACATTTTCCTTTATAATGTACCAATAATGCACATTGTTCTGCTTGTACAGGACTATGTTCACAGGTATAAATCAATGTTTCTATAACATGATCAAATGTATTGACATCATCATTATACAATACAATCTCATTATTATTCTGTTCAACAGATTTCTCCAGAACTTCTTCTAATACCTTTTCCTGAGTGCTCATTCCATTTACTTTTTTACAAATATAGAAATTTAGGAAAACAAAAGCTTATGTTTTGAATTATTTCAAGTCATAACACACTGCTATCCAATTATTTCTGTTAAAATTATCTTTAAAATATAAATTATGCTTAGCGCACTCTTTATTGATCATATCTAAATCTTCACTATAAAAACCACTCAAAAACAGTTTTCCTCCCTTATTTAGGCATTCTGCATAGATATGGATATCTTTCAATAAGATATTCCTGTTAATATTAGCAATAATAACGTCATAGCTCTTACCTGACAATAAAGTAGCATCTCCTTCATAAGCAGTAATAGCTTTACAATTGTTACGATCTACATTTTCTATAGTATTTAAATAACACCAATTATCAATATCTATTGCATCAATAGGATTAGCACCTTTCATTTCTGTCAAGATTGCCAAAACTCCTGTTCCACAGCCCATATCCAATACTTTCTTATCCTTAAGATCTGTTTTAAGTAAATGTTGTATCATCATATGAGTAGTCTCGTGATGTCCTGTACCAAAAGACATCTTAGGTTCTATAATGATATCATATTGTGTATTGGGCTTTTCATGAAAAGGAGCTCTAACGCTACATTCCTCATCAACCACTATAGGTGTAAAGTTCTTCTCCCATTCTTCATTCCAGTTTACCTGTTCAATCTCCTCAAAAGTATATTCTATTTCAAATTCTCCTGAGTTTAATACGTGTATTGAATCTAGTATATTCTCATTCCAATCTTCTTTTTGAATAAATGCATTAACACCGTTTTCTGTTTCAATAAAGCTTTCAAAACCTTGATTTCCCAGCTCAGCTATCAGAATTTCTGAAGCTAGTTGAATTGGAGAAATATTAAAATAATATCCTAAATATTTTGTGTTTGACATATCATTATTTTATGGCAGCAAAGTTAATCTTTACAAAACAAAAAAGCATTCTGTTTAAAGGCAGAATGCTTTTTTATATCGTATATTAGTTTTTATCTAAATTGCATTGGCAATAGCTAAAAAACTTTCTGCATCAAGAGAAGCACCACCTATCAGTCCTCCATCAACATCTGGTTTTGCAAAAATCTCTTCGGCATTATTTGGTTTCACACTACCTCCATATAAAATAGATACTTCATCAGCTATAGCATCATTATATTTATTTTGTATTGTTGTGCGAATAAATGCGTGCATTTCTTGTGCTTGATCAGGACTTGCAGTTTCTCCAGTTCCTATCGCCCACACAGGTTCATACGCCAAAACAATATTATCCCAGGCATCGGCATTTAAATGAAATAAACCGTTTTTTAACTGACTTTCTACAATCGAAAAATGATTCTCGCTCTTGCGATCCTGCAATTCTTCACCAAAACAAAAGATAATGGTGAGATTATGTTTTAATGCTGTATTTACTTTTTCAGAAAGCAACTCATCTGTTTCTCCGAAATATGCTCTACGCTCACTATGCCCTAAAATAACTGTTTCTACTCCTACACTTTTGATCATATCTGCCGATATTTCTCCAGTAAAGGCTCCATTTTCTGACTGATGCATGTTTTGGGCTGCAACACTAATTCCTGAGCCCTTTAATGCCTCTGATGCATATTGCAAACTGGTAAATGTAGGCGCAACTATAATTTCGGCCTGTGATGTTTGTTCTTTTTTCGTTTTTAGATCTGAAAGTAATCTTCCTGTTTCTTCCAGGTTTTTATTCATCTTCCAGTTTCCGGCTACAATTTTTTTTCTCATTAATGTAAAGGTTATATTTTGGTTAATAGTATGGTTACAAAATTTATATACAATTTGATCAAACTCTTATTTTAGGATCTAGCCATCCGTAAATAATGTCGACAAATATATTGATTAGAATGAACATAGTAGCTATCACCAGAACCGATCCCATAATAACGGGTAAATCCAGTGTATTCAAGGCATCAACGATCTCTTTTCCTAGTCCGTTCCATCCAAAAATATATTCAACAAAAACAGCTCCTGCTAACATAGAGGCAAACCATCCAGAAATAGCTGTTATTACGGGATTTAAAGAATTTTTTAAAGCATGTTTACTAACAATCTGAAAAGTAGAAAGGCCTTTTGCTCTTGCGGTTCGAATATAATCCTGACTCATAACTTCTAGCATAGAGTTACGCATCAATTGAGTTACTACAGCCAAAGGTCGTATGCCTAATACTATAGCAGGTAATATGAGGTTTTTCCATTGAATATACCTTCCTTCTCCAAAATCGTCAATCTCATATAAACTCCCTGTCATATTAAGATTAGTATATTCATGCAATACATATCCAAACAACCACGCAAAGATGATAGCACTAAAAAAAGAAGGGACACTCATACCAAAAGTACTCAAAAGCTGAATCAACTTATCTGCCCATTGATCTTTGGTCAATGCACTTATAATTCCTAGAAAAACTCCTAGACATATTGCAATAAAAATAGCCGATATAGCCAATATCGCTGTATTAGGAAGTGTTTCCTTAATAACTTCACTTACCTTTTTACCATTTTTCTGAAAAGATTCTCTGAGATAGGGTAATTTTAATACCACTACAGTATTCTTTACCGCGAACAATCGTATTGCCGAATACTTCTCTGCAGTGAAATAAGAAAAATCTTCTTCATCTAAACTATGAAATGAAATTGGTGACAGATCATTTAAATAATATCTATATTGAGTAGAAATCGGTTGATCAAATCCATATTTCTTTCGTACATTTT
Source organism: Aquimarina callyspongiae (assembly GCF_034322225.1). NCBI lineage: Bacteria > Pseudomonadati > Bacteroidota > Flavobacteriia > Flavobacteriales > Flavobacteriaceae > Aquimarina > Aquimarina callyspongiae. The sequence goes on from NZ_JAXLPA010000001.1 coordinate 508,043, forward strand.
TTAACTGCTCCTCGGTTTCGTTTTGCCCTAACATCATTTGAGCAGGATCTCCAGGAAGCAATGTGAACAATAAAAAGATAACCGTCACCACTCCTAACAGAGTAAGTAATGCATAACTGGTTTTATTGACAAGGTAACTTAGCATTAGGATTATAAACCTTGTTTTATTTTTTCTACTTCTTCAAGAGTATATACTTTATAAGGTACTCCCATCAAACGCTCGCAATATTGCTCTACAGTATCTGTAAATCCAGCTTTCTTTCTTCTTTCATTAACTGATTCTGCATCTTTAATTGGCCAGATCAATGGTACAGAATTTCCTTTTTTATCATTTAAAGTAATACCTTGCGTACCATAAATTTGTTCTAATCCTTGTTGCATTAAATGACGATCTTCCATCATGGCAACTGATGCATAATCTAATTCTCCTTTTTCACCAGCTTCTTTAATAATCGGTAAATAATCTCCTATTTTGTCAGAATGCTGAATTACTAACCAGGCTGCAATATTTGTAGGCTCTCCTACTAATGATTTACCTGGGTATCCATGTTTTTTAAATACTTCTTCTATAAATTGTGTGTTCGTACTATCAATCACCTTTTGTTCTTCCCACGAAATATCTCCTGCATTTCTACCTTCCTGATCCAATTTCATAATACTATCTAATTGAGTCTTTAGTTCCAGATTAAGCATCGGTTTGGAAGGTTCGACTTTTTCTAATTTCAATTTTGAAGCATCATTCCAATGTAATTTATCTACAATGGTTCCTTTACTTAGTTGTACTATTCCGGGATTAGATCTTAAAATCGTCTTTAACGCTGTTTCATCAGCAGTATAGAATTCAAAATCAAGATCATATTGTTGTTGTAATTGTGAAACATCTTTAGGAGTTGAAGCTGTCAAACCAATAACATCATATCCAAGAGAAATAGCTTTATCCGTCGTTTCTTTTATTTTATGTAAACCTTCAGCTTCACTTTTTGATAAATTATACATTACTATCAAAATCAGATTCTCTCTTTGAAGAAACTCTGAGGTATAATCAATATCTCCTTTTTCTATCGAGAAATCATGTATTGGCGGTTCATATCCTGCACTAATCTCTTCAGTTTCTACAGCTATATATTTACCTTCTACCTGAGGATAGTCTCCACTTGTTGTGATCACCTTCTCTTTTCCATCTACTTCAAACTTCCAATGATACGCTAGTTCTGCCCTAGGTGCATCATCAGGAAAACTCATTCCTTCTTCTATATTTACACCAATCTTATAAGCTCTAAAGTCAAAAACAGGTAAATGCATCAACACATGATATGCAAATCCTAAACAAGCAGAAAAGCAAACAAAAACCACCCATTTATGCATTGCTGCCGGATTGATTGGAGTAATGTATTTTCTCCCAAAGAAAAGCATTAATATCAATACTAACAAGATAATGTCTTTTGTAAAGGACTCCCAAGGTGTAAGTGGCAAAGCATCACCAAAACATCCACAATCAGTTACTTTATTAAAGTATGCCGAGTAAAAGGTGAGAAAAGTAAAGAAGACGATCATCAATAATAAGGACCACACCGTAAACTTAGGTAGATATCCAAGTATAAGTGTTATCCCTAAAATCACTTCAAAAATCACAAGAAATACAGCAATTAATAATGCAAATGGAATCAAAAACTCCAAATTTAATACACCTTCACTAAAATATTCTTGTAGTTTATAAGAAAATCCTAATGGGTCGTTGAGCTTTATAAATCCCGAAAATAAAAAAAGTGCGGCTACAAATATTCTGGAAAAATGAACGAGTATTTTCATGTTTGAGTTGTGGTATTTTAGTATAATTCTGACAAGATAATATGTTTGTGTTTCTTGTTGTTTTTAATTTAACAGTATTTTATAAAACCTGATTAATCTTTTGCCTCTCCTAAATGAATCATAGCAAATATTGCATAATTTATCATATCCTGATAATTTGCATCAATACCTTCACTGACTAGAGTTTTCCCTTTATTATCTTCAATCTGCTTAACTCTAAGTAATTTCTGAATAATTAAATCAGTAAGCGAACTTACCCTCATATCACGCCAGGCCTCGCCATAGTCATGATTCTTATTCATCATCAATGTTTTAGTAACTTGGATATGTTTATCATACAAATCAGCTGCATCTTCTACCGATAAATCGGGTTGTTCTGCAATTCCTTTTTCAATCTGGATCAATGCCATAATACTATAATTGATAATACCTATAAACTCTGGGATTTCACCTTCATCTACTTTACGGACTTCATTTTCTTGCAAGCTTCTTATTCGTTGAGCTTTTATAAAAATTTGATCGGTTAAAGATGGAAGCCTTAGAATTCTCCAAGCACTACCATAATCTTTCATCTTTTTAATATATAAATCACGACATGTACGTATTATAGCATCATATTGTGTAGACGTATCTTGCATAAAACTGTTGAATTTTGCGTAAATTTCGCTTTAATATGGGAATTATACCAAATAAAAACCAAAAAAACTGAATACCAGCCAATGACCATCAATTGTAAAGGTTCTTTAATTGATCTTTCTACTCCAAAAGTAATGGGGATTCTTAACCTAACTCCAGATTCGTTTTATGACGGTGGAAAATATAAAAATGAACAACTCATACTACGGCAAACTGAGAAAATGCTGACTGCAGGAGCCACATTTATTGATCTTGGAGCTTACTCCTCTCGACCTGGAGCCGAACATATTTCTAAAAAAGAAGAACTTAATAGAATAGTACCTGTAGTAGAATTACTGGTAAAAAAATTTCCAGATGTATTACTTTCTATAGATACTTTTAGAAGTGATGTCGCTCAAGCTTGTATTGAAGAAGGTGCTGCCATTATTAATGATATTTCTTCAGGGAATCTGGATGAAGCTATGATTCCACTAATAGGAAAATTAAAAGTACCTTATATTATGATGCACATGAAAGGTACTCCTCAAACCATGAAATCATTGGATTATTACGATGATCTGATTAAAGAAATACAGTTATACTTTGCAGAGAAAATAGCATTAGCTAAAAAAAACGGAATCAACGATATTATAATAGATCCTGGGTTTGGTTTTGCTAAAAACATAAATCAGAATTTTGAGTTATTAAAAAAGATATCATTGTTACATTTTCATAATGTCCCTGTTTTAGCAGGAGTGTCAAGAAAGTCAATGATATACAAAACCCTCAATATTGAAGCTTCTGATGCTTTGAACGGTACAACTTGTTTAAATACCATTGCATTATTAAACGGTTCCTCGATCTTAAGAGTTCATGATGTTAAAGAAGCAATAGAATGTATAACTTTAATTAACACCTATAAAGAAGAACTTGTAAAATAAATACATCGTTTTGCATTTGCTTTTCAAAACAGGGTTTCACTAATTTTTCTATTTTTACAAAAAACCAGGCTTTTGGATTTAATCAACCTTAGAATACTTGACATATTAGATATTGTACTTGTTGCTTTGCTTTTGTACTATATCTACAAGCTGGTTAAAGGAACAGCAGCTATCAATATATTTATTGGTATTGTAATGATTTATCTGGTATGGAAACTTACTCAGTTTCTAGCTATGGAGATGTTAAGTAGTGTTTTAGGTGAATTTATTGGTGTTGGAATGTTTGCACTTATTGTTGTTTTTCAGCAAGAAATCCGAAAGTTTTTATTGATGATAGGATCTACTAATTTTGGGAGAAGACGCAACTTTTTAAGACAACTTAAAATTATAAGAGATACTTCTGAAGAAACTTTGACAGATGTTAAATCTATCGTTGCCTCTTGTGAAAACATGGGTAAATCATATACAGGCGCCCTCATTGTAATTAAAAGAAATACCTCATTAGATTTTGTTAAAACCTCGGGAGATAAAATGGATATTGTTGTAAACTCTCCAATTATCGAAAGCATTTTTTATAAAAACAGTACTTTACATGATGGCGCAATGATTATTGAAGACAATAGAATTGTTGCTACTCGGGTGATCTTACCAGTAACAAACGAAAGAGACATGCCTTTACGTTTTGGGCTACGTCATCGTGCTGCAGCAGGAATTACAGAAAAGACAGATGCATTAGCACTTGTAGTAAGCGAAGAAACTGGCCAAATATCATATCTAAAAAATGGTGAATTCATCATCTTCAAAACGAGGGAAGAATTAATCGAAAAAATAAAAAAGCATTTAGTTTAATGAGTGATTTAATTGTTGTTAACAACTGTAAAAATTGTGGCGAACAGATTGAAAGTTACAATTATTGTCCACACTGTGGAGCTAAAAAAATTACTAAACGAATCACTTCTAAACATTTGTTCCAGGAATTCACTGATCGTTTCTTAAATATTGAAAATTCTTTCTTTAAAACATTTATTCATCTTTTTACAAAACCTGAAGAAGTGATCGATGGATTCGTTAATGGGTTGAGAAAAAGATATCTTAATCCGTTTAGTTATTTTGCCATTTCGTTAACGATAGCGGGATTGTATACATTTATTCTTAAAAGATATAAAGATGAAATTTTTGCTCAATCCTTCTTTTCTAAAGATCAAATAGAGATCTCTCAAATGTCATCTGATTTCGCTTTTGATTATAACTCTATGATAACCTTTTTAACGCTTCCTTTTCTTGCTTTAATTTCTAGGTTTATCTTTCTAAATTATAAGAAATATAACCTGACAGAGCACTTGGTTATTCACCTATACGCTTACTCGCATATAGCGATGATTCTAAGTTTTATACTGCTTCCTTTTCTTTTAATTTCTAAAAATATCTTTTGGGCGTTATTAATACAATTTCCTCTACCAGTATTGTATATTGCCTACGTTTTAAAAAGATTATATAATTTAAATTTTAAGCAAATCACTATTAAAACATTATTGTTTACCATATTAATGGTAATACTTTTTATTATTTTCTCAATAGTTATGGCAATAATAATGGTTAAAACTGGTGTTATGCCTTCTCCCTCTGGTAATAATTAATATAGAATATTATCAATCTGTCGTGACTGCAAACTGAACTTCGTAGAGATTTTTGTAATATCCGTTTGTGATCTGCAAAAGCTCATTGTGATTACCTTGTTCTACTATAGCCCCTTGATCCATCACAATGATTTTATCTGCTTTTTTGATAGTTGCGAGTCTATGCGCAATCACAATTGAAGTTCTTCCGTTAGTAATTTTATTAGTAGCATCCTGAATAAGTTCCTCACTATGCGAATCGATAGAAGATGTAGCTTCATCTAATACTAAGATTCCTGGATTTGCCACATAAGCTCTTAAAAAAGATATCAGCTGTCGTTGTCCAGAAGATAACATCACCCCTCTTTCTTTTACATTATAATTATATCCTCCTGGCAAGCTCATTATAAAATCATGAATCCCTATTTCTTTTGCTGCAAGATGCACTTGTTCTTCAGTAATATCAGGGTTATTCAAAGTAATATTATTAAGAATGGTATCTGCAAATAAGAATACATCCTGTAATACAACAGCAATATGTGAGCGTAAAGATTTTAATTTTACAGTTTTAATATTTGTATTATCTATAGTTATAACCCCATTATCTATTTCATAAAACCTACTTAATAAATTAATAATAGTAGATTTTCCAGCTCCTGTAGCTCCTACGATAGCAACAGTTTCACCTTCTTTAACATCAAACGAGATTCCTTTCAGCACTTCTTCTCCTTCAACATAACTGAATCTAACATTATCAAAAGATATCTTTCCTTTTACATCAAGTAAGCTAATTTCTCCTTTATCTTCTATTTTAGACTCTGTATCTAAGATTGCAAACACTCTATTAGCAGCTACCATTCCCATTTGTAGCGTATTAAATTTATCTGCAATTTGTCTTAATGGTCTAAAAAGCATCTGAGATAACTCAATAAAAGCAATAACAACTCCCAAAGTAATTACATCTCCTTGTGCAGCTTTAAGCCCTCCAAACCATACTATCAAACCTATAGTTACAGAACTTGACATTTCTGCAATGGGAAAAAATATAGAATTATACCAAACTGTTTTTATCCAACCTTTTTTATGTTTTTCATTAATCTCTTTAAAATTAGCATACTCGGTTTCTTCTCTTGTAAATAATTGTACGATTTTCATACCGGTTATACGTTCTTGAACAAAAGAATTCAGATTAGAAACCTGAGTACGAACTTCTTCAAAAGCCGCTTTCATTTTCTGCTGAAAAACTCTGGTTGCATATAAAATCAATGGTAATACGGCAAAAACTAACAAAGTAAGTTGCCAGCTTTGATAAAACATATATCCTATTATGACAAGCATTTTAAGCAAATCACTAATGATCATAAATAATCCTTGACTAAAAATACTAGCTATAGTTTCTATATCGCTAACCGCTCTGGTTACTAATCTACCTACTGCGGATTGATCATAATATTCTTTTTTAAAACCTAACATGTGTTTAAAAAGAGTAATACGTATATCACGAATTACCTCCTGCCCCAACCAATTAGCAAAATAGATAAATAAGAATTGAGAAATAACCTCAAGAACTAGAACTCCCAGCATTAAGCTAATAAAGTAGATCAACAAATCACCATCCTGAGGAATTATGGTTTTATCAATTGTTTGTTGCAAAAAATAGGGTCTAAGCACAGCAAATATTGATAACAATATCGCCGAAAAAGCAACAAAGTAAAAAGTCCAACGATAAGGATTAGTGTATCTAATCAATCGCTTGAACAGTTTAAAATCAAATGCATTACCGTTTTTTGCTGCCATTTATGTAGGATATATTGTTTTTGGGTATTCTACTGATGTAAGGTATAGACCGTGTGCAGGAACTGAATATCCTGCCTGTCCTCGATCCTCGCTTTTGATAATCCGCTCCAGATCAATTACCTTTAATTTATTTTCACCGATTTCAATAAGAGTTCCAACGATAGCTCTTACCATATTTCTTAAAAAACGATTAGCAGAAATTTTAAAAATTAATTGGTTTTCTTGTTTCTCCCATATTGCTTCGGTTATGGTACAATTATACGTTTTTACATCGGTTTTGGACTTACTAAAGCATTTAAAATTAGTATAGTTTAACAGTAATTTAGCAGCTTCATTCATAGCATCCACATCCAGCTCTTTTTTAAAATAATAAGATCTATTTATTGCAAAAGGATCTTTTGCAAGCGTAATATGGTATTCATATGATCTACTTATAGCATCAAATCGAGCATGTGCCTCATCCATTACTTCATAAACCTTCTGAACTGATATTTCTGGCGGAAGAATAGAATTCAGTTTATATTTTAATTGATCAGTATTTAACTCATTATCATAATCAAAATGAGCCATAATCTGCCTTGCATGAACACCTGTATCTGTTCTTCCAGCCCCCACAATATTGATTTTCAATCGAAGTAGGGTTGACAATGATTCCTCCAAAACTTCCTGAACCGAAATGGCATTTGGTTGTCTTTGCCATCCGTGATAAGGAGTTCCGTTATAAGAAAGTTCTAAAAAATATCTCAAAGTGTTTATTTTTGCATTAAGCAGAGTGCAAATATACTTTATAAAATAAAGATAAATACTGCTATATTGTTTCTGTTTTTTTATAATCCCATAAATCATTTTTATAGTTCTAAAGTGAAGAAAATACTCCTACTCAGCGATACTCATAGTTATATTGATAATCGCATTTTACATTATGCAAAAGAAGCAGACGAAATATGGCACGCAGGAGATATTGGTGACCTTCAAGTTACTGATGCTATAGAGGCCATAAAACCACTTCGCGCAGTTTATGGAAACATTGACAACGATAAAGCCAGAGCCACTTATCCATTACATCAAAAATTTACTTGCGAAGGGGTTTCAGTTTGGATCACCCACATTGGTGGTTACCCTCCAAAATACAACATCAACACAAGAGAAGAGATACGCAACAACCCTCCTGATTTGTTTATATGCGGGCATTCTCATATTCTTAAAGTAATCCCTGACAAAAAAAATGGAGTATTACATATGAATCCGGGAGCAGCTGGAAAACATGGATTTCATAAGGTAAGAACCATGCTGAGATTTACTTTGGATTCAGGAAAAATTGAAAATCTGGAAGTAATTGAGTTAGGAAAAAAATAATCAATATTCTTATCTAAAATTTAATTTTGCATAACAACTTGAATGTAATAATAAGGATCAATTACCTTAACAATATAAAACCCGGAGTTGGCATACTCCGGGTTTTAACGCACTAATACTACTAAGATGTTAGGTTTATCGCAATCGGTCCACCGATTTTACAAGATTTTCATCCTTTTTAATAGCCCTATTGGCCATCACTAATAAAACGATAGAAATAATAGGAATGATCATCCCAATACCTTTCTCAGAAACAAAAGTTTCTCCAGATACTATTGGAGACCAATAAACAAATACTCCTAGTAAAATAAAGTTTAATATTATATTGACACGCCCCAATACAAATTGAAGCTTTCTATTATTAAATAAAAAAATGGCAATCAGTGATAAAACTGCCGATCCTACAAGCATCCCCATAATTAGGGGTTTTTCTGTAGCATAAAGATCTATCTTATTACTATCCAATCCATAAGGTAAATACATACCAAGTCCACCAGAGATTGCTGCAGCTAATAAAAGATAAATAGTTTGAATTCTTTGTATCATTATGACCTTTTCTAAAGGAAAAGCAAAAATAAGAGTTTCTTTTCATAAATATGGTCTAAAATTAAAAATAAAGTTGTATACTTGCATCACAAAATCTGTAACCCGCTCAATCAAGGTTACTTACCTTCAAAATAAAATTTTCCTAGAATTCTTCTTTAGAAAATTTATACCAAAACGTAAATTATATAACAAATTTAAATGTTAGATATTTCTGAATTAAAAGCAAAAAAGCTTCCTGAGTTGCAGGAAATTGCAAAAACCCTAAATGTACCCAAGTTTCGTACAATGAAAAAACTGGACTTGGTATATCAGATCTTAGATTACCAAGCAGCCAATCCCAACAAAGTAAAAGAAGTAATCACAGAAGATACTCCTGAAAAAAACGAGGTTGAAAAACCAAAAAACAATCCTCGTCAAAAAAGACCTAGAACTCGCAAACAAGATGGTCAAAAAGCTCCTGCCAAAGAAGCAAAAACTCCTCAGGAAAACACAAAAACTCCTGAAACTGCTCCTGTTGCTAAAGCCACTCCAGTCTCTAAGGAAGAAAAAAGTGCCAAAAGCACTAAAAACAACGAGAGTTCTGACAACAATAAACCTCAGCAGAATAATAATAAAGAGGACAAAAAAGACAACAGAAACAACAGAGGTAACGATAACAAGCCCCAAAATAAAAACCGTAACAATAACAAGAAAGAAAACGGAAATAGGGATCATGGAAATCGTGACAACAGAAATAGATACAAAGAACCAGATTACGAGTTTGATGCTATTATAGAAAGTGAAGGAGTTCTTGACATCATGCAGGATGGTTATGGATTCTTACGCTCAAGTGATTATAACTACCTCTCTTCTCCTGATGATATATATGTATCACAATCGCAAATAAGACTTTTTGGTCTTAAAACTGGAGACACAGTACTTGGTCAAGTAAGACCTCCTAAAGAAGGTGAAAAATATTTCCCTCTTATTAAAGTAAATAAAATAAATGGACTTGACCCTCAAGTCGTAAGAGATAGAGTATCTTTTGAGCATTTAACTCCTTTGTTCCCTCAGGAGAAATTCACATTGGCAGAAAGACAAAGTACGATTTCTACCAGAATTATGGATTTATTTGCTCCTATCGGTAAAGGTCAACGTGGGATGATTGTCTCTCAACCTAAAACTGGTAAAACCATGTTACTAAAGGATGTAGCCAATGCAATTGCCGCTAATCATCCAGAAGTATATCAAATGATCCTTCTAATAGATGAAAGACCAGAAGAAGTAACAGATATGCAACGTAATGTTCGCGGAGAAGTTATTGCTTCAACTTTTGACAAAGAAGCTCACGAACACGTAAAAATTGCCAACATTGTATTAGAAAAAGCAAAACGCTTGGTAGAATGTGGTCACGATGTTGTAATACTATTAGACTCTATAACTCGTTTGGCAAGAGCATATAATACTGTACAACCAGCTTCTGGAAAGATCTTAAGTGGTGGTGTAGATGCTAATGCCCTGCACAAACCAAAACGTTTCTTTGGTGCTGCACGTAATATCGAGAATGGAGGATCATTAACGATTATCGCTACAGCATTAACAGAAACCGGATCTAAAATGGACGAGGTGATTTTTGAAGAATTTAAAGGAACCGGTAACATGGAGTTACAATTAGATCGTAAGATTTCTAATCGTAGAATTTTCCCTGCAATTGACCTTACATCTTCAAGCACACGTCGCGATGATATTTTATTAGATGAAAACACCATCCAAAGAATGTGGGTGATGCGCAAATATCTTGCTGATATGAACCCTGTAGAAGCTATGGAATTTATTAATGAACGCTTCAAACAAACTAGAAATAATGATGAATTTCTTATTTCTATGAACGGATAAATTTTATTAAACATATAGATAAAACAAAAACGGCTATCAAAATTGATAGTCGTTTTTATTTTACTTGAACCCACCCATTTAAGTCATATTTATTTCGCGTTTTACTAATTTTGTATACATCTCAATAAAATCTCTGAAAGTTTTTCTCAGTAAGAATGACCAATACAATAAATTTAGAATCATGAAACGTATCTTATACATTGTATGTAGCTCAATTATACTACTAACAAGTTGTCAAAGCAACAGCCAAACCTCTAAGCAAGCAAAAGCAGCCAATCAAGAAATTCAACCGGTACAGGTAGCACCAGTAAACGGTTTAGAAAGAGCTTATTTTGCCAGTGGATGTTTTTGGTGTGTAGAAGCGATTTACGAAAGTGTTATCGGAGTAAAAGAATCCATATCAGGTTATTCTGGAGGCCACACAGAAAACCCTACATACCAATCAAGTAATACTGGTCGAACTGGTCACGCAGAAGCCGTAGAGATTATCTATGACCCTAAAGTTGTTTCTTTTTCGACATTAGTTAATGTTTATTTCGGATCTCAAAATCCTACACAAATAAATGGGCAAGGTCCTGATCGTGGCTCACAATATAGATCGATTATTTTTTATCAAAATGATGAGCAGAAAAAAATCATCGAAGAAAAGAAAGAAGCTTTAAAGAAAAAACTAAATAGAAGAATCGCTGCAGAAATACTTCCTTTTCAAAAATTTTGGGAAGGAGAAGGCTATCATCAAGATTACGAAAAAAGAAATCCATATAATAGATACATACAAAATGTCTCTATTCCACGATTAAAAAGATTTCAAGCCAAATTCCCGGAGCTTATAAAAAAAGATCATTAAAAAATTACCTACATAATTTACTACCTCACAGCAACATAAATATTTCAAATGCTCTGTATCCTATATATTTAGAATACAGAGTTTTTTTTAGCTCTTTAAAAACCCTAAGAAAACAAATCCTACTAATTCACATATCAAATTATCAAGAAATAATCAAAAACGACTAACAACAAGGGAATTTTACACCTAAACCACTATAAGCAAGGCTTCACTCTAATTTTAACATTAAATCAAAACCCTCATTAAATGATAATGTTAAAACAACAAGAAAACCAGGTTCTTCATTTTCTCTATATAATTATGGTTTTTCCTCAAAAATTTTAAGAATTCGTTCAATTTTTACCAAACCGACAACTCATCTTTGGAATTGTCAATAAATCCGTTGTAATGACAAAAAAAATCGTTGAAAAACACAAAATGATAAAATAATTTTGCTACTTTTACATAAATATTATGAGAACTTGTTGTGTTTTTCATATTAAAACGTTACTTTTGTTAACACTTTAAGGCTTTTCTTTTCAGTATATTATTCAAAAAAATTGAAGTTTTACTAAAGAAAACATAAAGTAAAATCCTGAAAAACAGGATATTAAGATGAAAAACGTTCTTTGTAATACTAATAGATTTTTATAACAAATAATACGTTTAATTAAAGGTCTAAATAAGATTAAAATAATTTGGCATTCTTTTTGAAATGTTAATTTTGGATGATTTTTTTAGCTTTTTAAAGAAAAAAGAGAATAAAAAATATAGGATAAAACCTAATTAAAATAAATTTTTGTTTAACCATAAAGATAAACCCGATCTACTAACATAATTATTTAACAAGTAAACACGAAAGATATGAAATCGATTTTTACATTTATTTTGCTTTTGGTGATGACTGCCTCAACAGCATTTGCCCAATCAGATCAGTACCTGATGTCTACTGAGAAACTTGAACTTCGAAGTGGTCCAGGATACAACTATAATATTATAGGTGAAATTACTAAAGGAACCCAAGTATACGTTATTAACTCCGGATATGGAGAATGGAGTACTGTACAATATAAGAACACTAATGGTTTTGTTCTTACAAAACTATTAACAGAAGATAGCCGTATTGCTGATGCAGAAAAAGCGGCACAAGAAGAAGCTGCGAGAGCTGCTGCTGCTAAAGCTGCTGCTGCCAAAGCCATCGCAGATGCAGAAGAAGCTGCTAAGAAAGCTGCTGAAGCTGCAAGATTGGCAATTGCTAGAGCTGAAGCTGCAAAAAGACAAGCTGAAGCTGATGCTGCTGCTGCAATCGCAAAAGCAGAAGCTGCAAAAAGAGACAAAGACATTGCTAGAAGAAACGCTCTAAAAGATACTGAAGAAACTAGACGTGCATTAGCAGAAGCACAAAAGAGAGCTTCACAAAGCGGAACTGTTGCATCTACTCCTATAGAATCTACTACTGATTCGTTTGGCGCATCATCTGAGCCTGAGAAAAAGGCAGCTCCAGCTCCATCTAAGGTAACGAGAGAAGATAAATTCTCTAGCTGGGAAAAGAAAAACTATAAATCTGGTGCTACACCTAAGTCATTTGGTAAGTTCAAAGGTAAGTTTGACTACAAATTAGATAATTACCTAAAAATTAATGTAGGTAAAAATACTCAAGTAGTTGTAAAGCTTATCAAAATGGGTAAAACCGAAAAAGATGACGAAACAATACGAGTTACTTACATCAACAGTAATGCAACTCAATACATAAGAAATATACCTGAAGGTGAATACTATTGTGTAATTGCTTACGGTAAAGAGTGGAAAGAAACTACTCAAAACGGTAAAGTTCTTGGAAGTTTTACAAAGAATGCATTATATGAAAAAGGAGCTGATGTTCTAAACTATAACGCTATTAAAACTGATAAAGGTATTAACATCCCATCATACACATTATCTCTAGATCTTTTACCTAATGGTACTCTAGGATATGATGGAAACGATGATAACATCAAATTAGAAGAATTCCAGAGCTATTAATAAATACAGATAGTTAGATCGTATCTTTATTATATTAATATCTGAATAAAATAAATGTAATAAAAACGCCAGTCCGTTTACGCTGGCGTTTTTTTTATACCCAAAAATTAAATACAAAACAATACCTCTTTTATAGTTTACAACATAATAGTAAAACCTATTTTACCCTTACGCACTTTACATCTTTTACTCTATAACTCTTTATTTCATAAACACTAATAAACAGAGTTCACAATCAATCATTCATATTTATTCATAAAAAAACCTTAGAAATTGCTTCCTAAGGTTATTATTTACTAATTATAGCGATAATTATTTTATTTTCCTGAACGATGCCTTTCTCTGGCCAATAGAGTATTTTTTAACAACATTGCGATCGTCATAGGCCCAACACCTCCAGGAACAGGAGTAATATATGAAGCCTTTTTACTTACGTTTTCATAATCTACATCACCAACAATACGATATCCTTTCTCAGTTGACTCATCTGCAACACGTGTAATACCTACATCAATAACCACGGCATCATCCTTTACCATTTCAGCTTTTAGAAAATCAGGGACTCCTAACGCAGAAATTACTATATCCGCTTGAGAAATAATCTGAGTGATATTTTTAGTATGGCTATGGGTTAAAGTAACCGTAGAATTTCCAGGCCATCCTTTTCTTCCCATTAATATACTCATAGGCCTACCTACAATATGACTCCTACCAATGACAACTGTGTGTTTTCCTTTGGTATCAACATTATAACGCTCTAGCAGCTCCAGAATACCAAAAGGAGTAGCTGGAATAAATGTAGACATATCCAAGGCCATTTTTCCAAAGTTCATAGGATGAAAACCATCCACATCTTTATCTGGATCAACAGCTAATAAAACTTTTTGGGTATCTATCTGTGGAGGAAGTGGTAATTGAACTATAAAACCATCAATATCATCATCTTCATTTAACTGTTTTATTTTTGCCAACAATTCAACTTCACTTGTGGTGCTTGGCATTTTAACTAAGGTAGATTCAAATCCTATGCGCTCGCAGGCTCTAACCTTACTTCCAACATAAGTTAAGCTAGCCCCATCATTCCCCACCAAAACAGCAGCGAGATGAGGAACTTTCTCTCCTCTATCTTTCATTTTTTGTACTTCGGCAGCAATTTCATTTTTAATGTCATTACTTACCTTTTTCCCATCTAATACTTCCATATTTATAACCCCTATTAAATCTTCAAATTCTTACTAATAACACAAACGTATTACCTCATTTTACCCATCATCTGCATCATTCGTTTACCGCCACCACCTTGCATCATTTTCATCATTTTACTCATCTGATCAAATTGTTTAAGTAATTGATTAACCTGTTGAATAGAGGTTCCAGAACCTTTTCCGATTCTCTTTTTTCTACTTGAATTGATTATTTGAGGTTTTGATCTTTCTTCTGGAGTCATTGAATGGATTATAGCTTCAATATGCTTAAAAGCATCATCATCTATATCCATATTTTTCATCATTTTTCCTGCTCCGGGTATCATGCCTATCAAATCTTTCATGTTACCCATTTTCTTAACCTGTTGGATTTGTTTTAAAAAATCATCAAATCCAAATTGGTTTTTAGCAATTTTCTTTTGAAGTTTTCTTGCTTCTTCCTCATCAAATTGCTCTTGAGCTCTTTCTACAAGTGAAACAACATCTCCCATTCCTAAGATTCGATCCGCCATACGAGAAGGATAGAAAACATCAATTGCCTCCATCTTCTCTCCTGTACCAATAAACTTGATAGGTTTATTAACTACAGATTTTATAGAAATAGCAGCTCCACCTCTAGTATCACCATCTAATTTTGTAAGGATAACACCATCAAAATTCAAAACATCATTAAATGCTTTAGCTGTATTTACAGCATCTTGACCTGTCATAGAATCAACTACAAATAATGTTTCGTCAGGAGTAACTGCTTTGTGAATATTAGCAATTTCGGTCATCATGGCTTCATCCACTGCAAGACGACCTGCTGTATCAATAATTACAGTATTAAATCCATTTGCTTTTGCATGAGCAACACCAGCTTTTGCAATTGCAACAGGGTCATTATTCCCTCTATCGCTAAATACTTCTACATTTATCTGTTCTCCAACCACGTGTAACTGATCGATCGCAGCTGGTCTATAGACATCACAAGCTACCAAAAGAGGTTTCTTAGTTTTTTTAGTTTTTAGAAAATTTGCTAATTTACCAGAAAAAGTCGTCTTACCAGAACCTTGTAGTCCTGACATAAGAATTACAGATGGATTTCCAGACAGGTTAACTCCAGCAACATCACCTCCCATTAACTCGGTAAGCTCGTCCTTAACCAACTTCACCATTAACTGTCCAGGCTTAAGGCTTTTTAAAACATCCTGTCCTAATGCCTTTTCTTTAACATTAGCAGTAAACTCTTTTGCTATTTTATAGTTTACATCGGCATCTACCAAAGCTCTTCTTACTTCCTTAAGTGTCTCGGCTACGTTTACTTCTGTAATCTGACCATGACCTTTAAGAATGTGTAACGCCTTATCTAACTTATCGCTTAAATTATCAAACATATTCTTTATTCTGATTTAGAAAACTCTGTTCTTAAAAAACAGATAGGTGCAAATTTAAGTATTTGAAATGTATAAATAAAGGATGTAATTACAGAATTACTTAAGTTGTAGTTGATTTACCATTCAATTAGCGATCACTCTCTTTTATTACCAACTTTTGAACAAAAAACCTCTTCTGATAATCTTCCTTCCAATATTTTATTAGAGTTTCTTATAACTAATTATCAAATCGTTATAACATCTCGAAAAATACCCCTCTTAAATCAATTCAGAAACATCTATAACAAACATTTTTTCAATCATTTAATCATAAAAACAAGAACTTACACCATAAAACCACTTTTATAAATGGTTAATTTTTATAATTTTAGAAAAAATTAGGAAAAAAGTTGATAAAATTTAGGGTTTTAGAGTAGGATTTTTGAGGTGATAACTGTTTTATATATAGAAATCTTGCTATGAAAAAGAAAGATCTCTTAAAAGTGACCTAATAGTGAGCCACTTATAAATATTGAATTAGAGGCGTTTAATCTCTTAAACGCCCTTAATTCTTATCTTTAGACACTCTACTTCCTAAATACATCGATTAACAGAATTAAGTAATACATTACAAGAACTTATGACCACATCTAAGTCAAAAAACTATTTAGTTACTATTGCCAAAATTGCTGTCGTTTTTATAATTATTATCGGTTCATATTTTGGTTTTTCACACAATAATGGAAATACAACTATAGAAACTATAGTAGGACAAATGTCTACTATCGAATTACCTGATGAATCTATTGTACAGCTTAACGCACTATCATCTATTAAATATCCAGAAAAAAATTGGAAAGAAAATCGTAAGATTAAACTTAAAGGTGAAGCTTACTTTAAAGTTGCTAAAGGAAAAAAATTTGATGTTGAAACTTCATTAGGAACTATTAGTGTTTTAGGGACTATCTTTAATGTGAAGGAGAGAGACAACTATCTAGAAGTAACTTGTTATCACGGCATGGTAAGCTTAACTGTTAATGAGGAACAGATATTTTTACGTGCTGGAGATGCGGTCGAAATTGCAAACGAAAAAATCATCAATAAAAAAGTAGGAGCACTAGAACCCAATTGGATACACAATAGAAGTTTATTTATAAATACTCCTTATAGTAAAGTTATCCAAGAATTCGAGTGGCAATACGGAGTAACTATCAATACAAAAAACATTGATGATACAAAGTTTTTTACCGGTAATTTTGCCCATTCGGATTTAAAAAATGCTTTGCGATCTATTACACTACCGATGCATATAAAATACACTATTCAAGACAACACGATAGTTCTAATGAACAAGTAATTAAATTAACACCTTAAAAAAAGGTATTTAAAAATTGAGAATATTACTGGGGTACGTTTTGAGAATGAAAAATAAACTGTCTAGTGCTATAGTATTTTGCCTTAAATTTTAAGGTTTTTGATACCACTATAACTTATCACATCCTCACCTCCTACAACTTGTGTTGCATTTTTTACAATAGTAAATCCATTTTTTTCAAAAAAAGATCTAGTTAATAGATTTACTTGTGTAGTCAAGGTTTTAATATCATATGTTCTCGCCACTTCTTCAATAGTTTTATACAAACCACTGGCAATTCCTTGCCCAAGATAATTTTGATGAACAAAAATATACTCGATAACACCTGATTTATCCATAGAGAATGAGCCAATGATTTCTCCATTAATTTTGGCATTATAAATAAAATCTTCATTAAACTTTTTATGCCAGTAGGAAGTATTAGTAGCTAGCCTAGAATAAATCTTAATTTCTGCTTTGGTAAATATTTTTGACCCATAAGTAGTTACCGTTTCGTAAAATAAACGTTGCATTAAAGGTAAATCTGCATCAACTGCTCTGGATATTTCGTGCTTCATATTCACTAAGTTATAAAATAGGTGATAAAAAAACATCTATTCGCCTTCATTTTTCTTTCTAATTCGGATAAAAGGAATAAAAAATCGTTAGACTACTTTTTCCCGTTCTTATAACCTCCTTACTACTAACATCATCAACTAACAACCTAAGTCATTACATTCTTTCTGGTACAAATATCCCTAAAAGGGCAAATGCAGATTTAATTACATCTCCAACAGATGCAGATAATTGAACTCTAAACAATTTTTCCTGATCTGTATCTGCTCCAAAAATTGATACATTTTGAAAAAATGAATTATAGCCTTTCACCAGATCATAAGTATAATTAGCGATAACGGCTGGACTCAATTCATTCGCTGCGTTCTGAATAATTTCGGGATATAACTCTAATTGCTTAATAAGTTCTTTTTCCTTCTGATGCAAAGACAGATTTGTAATAGTAGAACTCCAGTCAAAATCTGCTTTACGCACAATCGCCTGAATCCTTGCATAGGTATATTGTATAAAAGGCCCTGTATTACCTTGAAAATCCACAGATTCTTCTGGATTAAACAGAATACGTTTTTTAGGATCCACTTTAAGGATAAAATATTTTAATGCTCCTAATCCTATATTTTTATATACTTTCTTCTTTTCTTCCTCAGAATACCCATCTAGTTTCCCTAACTCTTTTGAGATTTCGCCTGCAGTATTTTCCATCTCTGCAATTAGATCATCAGCATCTACAACTGTCCCTTCTCTACTTTTCATTTTACCACTAGGCAAATCTACCATACCATAACTTAAGTGATGTAGATTACCTGCCCATTCATATCCTAATTTTTTAAGAATGAGAAACAGTACCTTAAAATGATAATCTTGTTCGTTACCAACAGTATAGATCATTCCACCTACATCGGGCTTATCTTTAATTCGTTGAATTGCCGTACCTATGTCCTGAGTCATATATACTGCTGTTCCGTCGCTACGAAGCACTAGTTTTTCATCTAATCCTTCATCGGTTAAATCACACCAAACGGATCCATCTTCTTTTTTAAAGAACACTCCTTTTTTAAGACCTTCTTCAATATTATCTTTTCCTAGCAGATAAGTATTACTTTCATAATAATAACTATCAAAATCAACTCCTATAGCTTTATATGTTTGCTCAAAACCTTCATATACCCATCCATTCATAGTTTTCCAAAGCGCTACTACTTCAGGATCTCCTGCTTCCCATTTACGAAGCATTTCTTGTGCTTCAATAAGAATTGGAGCCTCCTTTTTAGCTTCTTCTTCTGTTCGACCTTTTGCTATTAATTCTGCAATTTGCTCTTTATATTTTTGATCAAATTTCACATAATAATTCCCAACAAGTTTATCTCCTTTCAATCCAGCACTTACAGGTGTTTCTCCATTACCAAATCGTTGCCAGGCTATCATAGATTTACAAATATGTATTCCTCGATCATTAATAATTTGGGTTTTATATACTTTTTTACCACTTGCCTTAATAATTTCGGCAACAGCATATCCTAAAAGGATATTTCTAACATGGCCCAAATGCAACGGTTTATTTGTATTAGGCGAAGAATACTCTACCATCATGGCTTTATTATTCTCTGACTGAGAAACAAAACCGTATTTTTTATCATCTTTGATTTTTGCAAAGAAGTTAAGATAATAAGTATCTGAAATTACAAGGTTTAAAAAGCCTTTTACAACATTGTAAGCACTGATATCTTCAACATTACTAACCAAGTATTCACCAATAGCTTCTCCTATTTGCACAGGATTTCCTTTTACGGTGCGAAGCATAGGAAATATAACTACCGTAATATCTCCTTCAAATTCTTTACGAGTTCCTTGTAATTCGACAGATTCTAGATCTGCATTATACAATGCCTGTAATGCTTTTTTTACTTGTCCTGAAATGATTTGTTGTAATGTCATTTTTAAAAATAAGCCCATTAAGGGAATTAAAAATTAAATCATATTTTTTGCTTTAATCAGTTTATAGTAAATCCCCTGATACAAAAAATCGAACTGCAAAGATAATAGAAATAATAGTGTCTTACTCTTTGTTTTTTCATCATTTATATCTGTAAATAAAAAAATAAACTGTTAAGATTTTCAACAAAAAAAGATTGAGCAAATTTTCAACTCAAAAAAGATGAAAAATCCCCTTTTTATAATTATGTAATTGATAAAATAATATTTCATTTTAATTTAAAAAATCAAAAATATTTATAGCAAACAAAATCTTTCTTTTTATTTCACACATAACGGAATGATTTACAATACAGTTCGTAAAAACTAATATTTTAAACGACGAAAGGTTTGTTTTTATCGACAAATTACCTTATTTTGTTAAAAAATTAACGGTTTTATGGTAACCTGTGTATGAGAAATACTATACTCTATTTTTCTTTAATTCTACTTTTTTTTGGTTGTAACCCTGATAAAAAAAAGGACCCCGAACTGCATCACCTAGCAGGGTTGCTTACTGGTTATTTTTCATCTAAGGAACAAGCTGAAAAAGAGATTGGATACATTGATACCAACTTAATAAATACACCTATCTGGAAAGATCAAAACGGTTATTGGCTATATTCTGAAGTTCATAATGCAAAAGATCCTTCTATTATATATACTCAAAGGATTTTTAAAATAGAAAAAATTGATAGTGTTTCTTTTAGAACTATTAACTATTTGATTCCTGATCAAAAGAAATATGCAAATGGCTGGAGAAATGAAAATGTTTTTGATCAACTAACAATGAATGAACTTGAATTAAGAGATGGTTGTGATGTTTTTTACAGAAAAAAAACATCTTCTATATACGCGGGTAAGACCAATAACATTTCTTGTTTAAGTAATAGAATAAAAAATGTTGCTTATCTCGTGAGCAATATTGTTTTAAGTAAAGATAAAATCTCTGTTTGGGATCGTGGTTATGATATAAACGGAAAACAAGTGTGGGGCAAAATACAGGGCCCATATAGATATAAGAGGGTATCTAAAGATTATATAAAATCATTGTTTTAATCCATAAAATCAGCTAAAGTCTTATTTTCAAGAACCCTAAGTGTATTATCTCTTACTTCTATCATTAATCCATGTACGGTACAGGTGTCTTCATCTGGGCAGTCATCGCATTTCTCATAAAAGTTAAGACTTACACAGGGCAACATAGCTATTGGCCCTTCTAAGACTCTTATTACTGAGGCCATAGAAATATCTTTAGGCTCTTTAATTAAATAATAACCTCCTCCTTTTCCTTTTTTAGAACCCAAAAAACCGTTCTTTCTTAAGGTTAACAAAATGCTTTCCAGAAATTTTTGAGAGATATTTTCACTCTGTGCAATTTCTGATATCAGTACAGGATTCTCACATCTCTTTCTTGCGATATAGGTCAGAGCCTTTAAACCATATTTCGTTTTTTTAGAGAGCATATTTAATTAATTTCTGATTATTACAGTTCGGTTCTTAATAGATATTACTTTTCGTAAAATAATGATCCATCATAAAAATCAAAGATAGATTATGAAATCTTAGGAAGAAAAACTTCTGCCATCATACATCTAGCACTTCCACCTCCAAGGGTTTCGATAGTGGTAAGGTCACTATACAGAATTGCACAATGTTTTTCTATTTTCAATATTTGATCTTTAGATAGACTATTATAAGCCGCCAATGACATCACAAGATAGCGTTTATCTCCTGAACCTACAACTTGCAACATATTACCCGCAAAACTATTTACTTGTTCTTCGGTAATAGTGATAATATCTTTACCATCGTTTTTTAAATGATTTACCAGGTTTTTTCTTTCTTTTTTATCATCTATACAATCAAGGCATATCACTGCAAAAGTTTCTCCTATACCCATCATAACATTTGTATGATAAATCGGAAGTCGTTGACCACCTACAGTTTGATAAGCTGTAAAAATAACAGGAGTATATTCAAAATCTTCACAAAACTCAATAACCAATTCTTCATCCGCCCGAGGTGATAAAGCGCAATAAGCTTTTCTATTTACTCGATCAAGAACCAGACTACCGGTTCCTTCAAGAAACACTTCTTCTTCCTCTGCGTCTGTGTAATCAACAATATTATTTATCTCAAAACCAGAAGATTCTAATAAATCCATCACCTCTGGTCTTCTTTCTCTTCGTCTATTTACAGCAAACATAGGGTACAGCCCTATATCTCCATTTTCATGAAAAGAAATCCAATTATTAGGAAAAATAGAATCAGGGGTATCATTTTTTGGATCATCATCAATCACCAAAACTTGTACTCCTACAGCTTTTAAAGAATTCACAAATTCGTCAAATTCTTTTTGAGCTCTAGAATTTGCATCTTCGGCAACAATACCTGCATCATCTTGATAATAATTATTAACAGCTGTTTGCTCATTCATCCTAAATTTTACCGGACGAATCATAACTATTGTATTAGTAACCTGGTTTTCCAAAGTAATATCTATCTTATATTTTGATTATTTATTGAGGTAGTTGCCTCTTTAAGCACTTCAAACGCCGCTTCGGCCATTCTATTACCTTTATGATCTAATGTGGGATTTACTTCTACCACCTCAAAACAAACTGTTTTTTTTGTATCTATAAAAGTTTTAATTATTAAAATAGCTTCTTCAATATCAAATCCTTTAGATACAGGAGTACCGGTTCCGTTAGAAATCATATCACAATCCATACTATCTACATCAAAAGATATGTATATCATATCACAGGATTCTAATTTTTCAACTGCTTCTTTTAAACACAATTCAAAACCTCTATATCTTATTTCTTCTACAGTATAGTTTTTAATGCCATTATCTTCTATAGCGCCTTCTTCTGGTTCTTCAGTATCTCTTACTCCAAAATACACAACGTTTTCGGCATTTACTTTTTTACCTTCAACACCAATATTTTTCATTCTCTCCCATAAAACTTCTGTTTCGTCTGATATCTCATTTATTTTATATTTAAGATTATCATTAGAAAGAGCTGCTGCCAAGGGCATCCCATGTATATTTCCAGAAGGTGATGTATAAGGCGAGTGAATATCAGCATGTGCATCTATCCATACTACTCCTAATTTTTTATCTGGATAAGCAGCTTTTACTCCGCTTATTGTTCCTAACGCAGAAGAATGATCTCCTGACAACACTATTGGGTAGTTTTCTTTTTTTAGATTTTCTTCAACGCTATTACTAAGTCTTTCGCATACTTTACAAACATTTTCAATACGTTTTGCAAACGAATTTTTTACCTTATTGTATATCGTTTCGTTTTCTGTTTCAATATCTTCAAACGGATATAAATTAAAATAATCATCATTCTGATTAATAGCTGCAATTTCAATTGCGTCAATCCCTAAATCAGATCCCCTTGTTCCTGCTCCTAAATCTGATCTGTTTTTTATTAATTTAATTCCTTTCATTGATAAGTTTTATTTTCTTAAGAAACGTTTTTTCAGAATTTTTAGCTAAAGTATTATTTCTTATTAGAATTGCAAAAGCCTTACTCTAATTCTCTATCAAGTAAGGCTTTTTTATAAAATTATAATCTATATTTATCTACTTTCCAGATCAACAAATGGTCTATATGTTTCACCAGTATATATTTGTCTTGGTCTTCCTATAGGCTCTTTACGTAAACGCATTTCTCTCCATTGAGCAATCCATCCTGGCAATCTTCCTAAAGCAAACATTACAGTAAACATTTCTGTTGGAATACCTAAAGCTCTATAAATAATTCCAGAATAAAAATCTACGTTTGGATATAATTTTCGTTGCACAAAGTACTCATCTTCTAATGCTACTTCAGACAATCCCTTTGCTATATCAAGTACAGGGTCTTCCATACCAAGATCACCTAGTACTTCTTCTGCAGATTTTTTGATAATTTTAGCTCTTGGGTCAAAGTTTTTATATACTCTATGCCCAAATCCCATTAAACGAAAAGCATCTTCTTTATCTTTTGCCTTTTTAATATATTTAGCTGTATCTCCTCCATCTTTTCTAATCGCTTCTAGCATTTCTATAACTGCCTGGTTAGCACCTCCATGAAGAGGCCCCCATAATGCAGAAATCCCTGCTGAAAGAGATGCAAATAATCCTGCGTGAGAAGAACCTACAATACGTACTGTAGAAGTAGAACAATTTTGCTCGTGATCTGCATGAAGAATTAAAAGCTTATCCAGTGCATCGTTTACAATCTTATTAGCTTCATATGCCTGATTAGGTCTTGCAAACATCATCTTATGCAAATTCTCTACATAACCTAAAGAGTTATCTCCATAGTCTAATGGTAAGCTTTTTCGCTTTCTCATCGTCCAAGCTGCAAGCACAGGAAATTTGGCCATAATTTTTACTATGGCATTGTACATCTCTTCTTCAGAATCTACATCTACAGAACCTGGATTAAATGCGATCAAGGCGCTGGTCAAAGAAGACAAAACTCCCATTGGGTGAGCGCTCTTAGGAAATCCGTCCAAGATTTTTTTCATATCCTCATCTACATGAGATTCTTCTTTTATGTCTTTATCAAATTTACTTAGCTGCTCTTTTGTTGGTAAATTTCCAAAAATCAATAAGTAAGCAACTTCAAGAAAATCTGCTTTTTCAGCTAGTTCTTCAATAGAATATCCACGGTATCTCAAGATTCCTTTTTCTCCATCAAGAAAGGTAATACCACTCTCGCAGCTTCCTGTATTTTTATACCCAGGATCTATTGTTGTTATTCCTCCTGTAGCTCCTCTAAGAGCTTTGATATCTATTCCTAATTCGTTTTCAGTTCCTTCAATAATTGGGAACTCATATTTATTACCATCGATTTCTAAAGTTGCTGTTTTTGACATATGATTTTTTAGAATTTTGCTATTACATTAAGGGTTGCTAAATTACGAAATATTAGCGTTAATATAATATTAATCGTTACAGGATTTTTAGCCTTACAACGTATTGTCAAAATTATTCGCAAAAAAAAGCGAGGATTTAAAAAATCCTCGCTTTTTCCTTATAAAATTTTAATATTTTTTATTCTATAACAATACGTTTTTGGTTGTTACCAATTTGAATTACATAGATACCTGTGGCCAGATTAGAAGCATCTACTTCTATACTTTGATTACCAAATGTAGTTTTAATTCCTTTAATTACTCTACCCTTAATATCCATAAGCTTAAAGTTTGGATTTAACATATCATTAGTCATGGTAACTCTAAACACTCCTTTATTTGGATTAGGGAGAATACTAAAATCTGTAATCACTAAATCATTTGCTGATAGAATTGCAAAACTATAACTAGTAGTTCCTGTAAGTGTTCCAAAAGTTCCACTTCCACTTCCATCATTAGGGTCTATTGTTACAAAATTACCAGCAGTAATTCCTCCTCCTATTAAACCTGTAGATACAGGATGCGTATCTAAAATTGCTTCAATGGTTCCTGAAACTGGATCTCCGGTTACTCTAAAACTAAACAGAGCGAATGCTGTACCATTTGTGTGATTAAAAATAGATGTTCCTGTACTTACATTACAGGTTAAATAAAAATAATCTTTTGTACCATCTCCAATGCTATTTGTAGTTAAAAAAGTAGCATCGAATTGACCTCCTATCCTCCAATTATCTCCAATAATATCAGTAAAAGAGGCAATACCATTACCTGTCTCTAATATAATTCTAATTCCTGCTTGAGAAAAGTCAGCTCCAGTAGCATCTGCATTAGGCACTCCATAAACGGTAAACAAATATGGATCTCCACCATCTTGCCTTAATTCTAAATCATAGGTTACCTGACCAAAAGAAAGTGAACTATATAAAATTGTAACAAGCGCAAATATTTTTTTCATAAGTAATTTGTTTTTTAAGTTATTTTGGGTATTTAAATTTAAGGCAAAAAAGTAGTAACATTAGACAATAGACTATTAAAACCATTAGCTGGATTTGCTAAAATATTATCTCCAATAAGTAAAGTATCATTTCCACTCCCAAATAGTGCTGATGTACCATCTAAGAAAAGATCTGAATTATTATATCCGTTAGGTGAAAAAAGTAATGAATTAAAACCGTTACCAGGGTCTGCTAAAATCTCATCTCCTATAGAAATTGAATCGTTACCACTACCAAAAAGCAATACCACTCCATCTCCATTTACATCTCCAGCCCACATCCCAACGGTATTTACCGGCATTCCAAAAACTGTTTGAGCATCAACTCCTCCAAAAGTTGCTTGAGTACCATCTCTAAAATCAAGAGTTGTAGTGGTTGTCGTTAAGGTTATTGCAGTATCCGTCATAATACTTAAGTGATTACGATGTTTTATTACTACAAAATAATCCCCTCCTGTTGTAGCAGCAAGTGTAATTTCTGAGTTTCCATTAATATCTACCACATCTCCATCACGTTGTACAAATGCAGATTGTCCATCAATAACGGTTGTATTGGTGGTTGCATCACGAAGTTCTACATACACCCAATCAACAATATTATCCTGATCAAGTGCAGCATCATTAAAAATCGTTCCATCAACTGATACACCATCGGTATATGGAGTATCATTAGGCAAATAGGATAAAGTTCTTAAGTTATCACGCATCATATCATCTGTGGTTCCTAACATTGCTCCTTGAAGATATACCTTTGGTGACACCCTAACAACATTATTAATAACATTCACAGTAAAATCATATGACGTTGGAGCAGCTCCACAGGTTACATCAAATGTCACCGCTGCTGTATACACTCCTGAATTAACCATCTGAATATCATCAGAAACCTCTACTTCTGTTCCTGAAGCTGAAAAAGAATTAGGTCCCGACCAGGAAATGGTACCATTAAAACTTTCTGGCATTCTCAATTCTAGTTTTCTTCCGATCTCTATAGAAATATCCGCAGTAGGTCTTGCCACAAAAGCAGCATCATCTATACTAACTTCAAAAGAAAGTGTAGGATTTTCTGCATTAATAGTTAGGTTTTTTTGCACTGTAATTCCGCAAGATCCAGCAATTGTATAGGTTATCGTATATAAACCTGGAGTACTGGCACTAAGATCAATTTCTCCTGTATTTGAATCGTTAAAGATTAATCCTGATGCACTAGAAAATGTTCCTCCTCCATCTCCTGTAATATTAGGTGATGGATCACTATCTGCAATACAATAACTAGCTTGAGTATAATTAAAATCTGCTGTACTATTTTGAGTTATATTAATTGTGGTTGTAGTAAATACAGTGCAACCACCTGAAGTAACAGTATATGTAATTTCATGGTTTCCTGAAGTACTTCCACCCAAATCAATCAATCCCGTGGTTGTATTTAAGAAAATTAACCCTGAAGTTGAAGAATTAGTAAATGTTCCTCCCGTAATACCCGTAATATTTGCGGTAGGATCTGAATCTGAACTACAATAATCCGATGCATAACTAAAAGTAGCATCAACATTTAACACTGTAATATTTAATGGAGCACTGGCTGCTGCACAATTACCTGTCAACGTATATACAATTGGATAGGTTCCAGGTGGAGTGGTAGTAAGATCTACTTCTCCAGTATTTATATCTGCAAAAACAAGATTAGTATTTGTACTACTAAAAGTACCACCAGCAGTACCAGTTATCGTAGCAGATGGATTAGCGTCTGTTTTACAAAAACTTATTGCTGGATATACAAAAGAGGGATCTCCTGTGTTTACAACAAATATTGTAAATTGAGCTTGAGCTGTACCAGCTGCATTACAACCTCCTCCAAATATAAATCTTCGTACCGTATGTTCTCCTATGGGTGCTGTAGCTAAATTTATCTCACCTGTTACAGGATCCAACATACTTCCTCCTAAAGTGCTACTTTGAAAAATAGCTCCAGCCACATTAGGGAATAATGGTTGATTGTATATAGGCAAAGGATTTTGACCACCAGTACAATAATTAACAGATTCATAACTAAATCCTGCATCTACAGTATTTGTAATCTCAACAGTATAATCATCTGTACAACTAGCATCTGGTGTTGTATAGGTAACCGTATAAGTTCCAACGTTACTAGCAGCAATATTTATACTTCCATCAGCCTGTAACGACAACCCTACAGGAGTACTAACAAAAGTACCTCCAGCTGTACCAGTTATTATAACTGGTACAACACTGTTATCACTTTCACAAAATATAGAACTGGACCCAACACTATTTGGATAAGTAATTGTTACAGTTCCTGTAGAATAGGTTGTTTTATCGAATTTATAATTCTTAGGATAATGATTTGTTTCTATATCATCAGAACAAACCAAATAATCAAAGGCTCTATTTAAGATATCTAAATCTTTAATCTTCAAATTTGATGTTACATCATTAAAACTATCAAAGTCTTCTGAAATATGAATACGATATTCATATTCATTTCCAAAAGCAATCTGATTGCATAAAATCAATAAGAAGAATACTAGTAAAAATTTCTTCATATAGTCTGGTTTTGATGGCACGAAAGTATTAAAAAATACTTATCCAGCCCCCTAAAATAGTTAAAATTAGTTAATTAACTGTATTTTGTCGTCAAAAACTTACATTTTATCGTATCCAAAAGAGCTTTAAATCAAGAACACAATAAAATAGCTTATAAAAAAAGCTCACTAATTGTGAGCTTTTTCCTACATTTTATTTTTTTATTACTTTATCTTAAAAGCTTTTTCTTTTGGATAATATGCAACAGTACCTAATTCTTCTTCTATTCGAAGTAATTGATTGTATTTTGCCATTCTATCACTACGAGAAGCAGAACCAGTTTTAATCTGCCCTGTATTTAAAGCTACAGCTAGATCTGCAATGGTATTATCTTCTGTTTCACCAGATCTATGTGACATCACAGAAGTATACCCTGCATTATGCGCCATATTAACTGCAGCAATCGTTTCTGTTAATGTTCCTATTTGATTTACTTTTATCAAAATTGAATTTGCAGTATTATTCTCAATACCTCTTGACAACCTCTCTACATTGGTTACAAATAAATCATCTCCAACTAATTGAACTTTGTCTCCCACTTTATCTGTAAGATATTTCCAACCATTCCAATCATTTTCATCCATTCCATCTTCAATAGATATAATAGGGTATTTAGCAGCTAATTCTGCAAGGTAATCTGCTTGCTCTTCACTTGAACGCACTACTCCTTTATCACCTTCAAACTTTGTGTAATCATACTTACCATTCACATAAAACTCAGCAGCAGCACAATCCAATGCTACCATAATCTCATCTCCAAACTTGTACCCAGCATTTTCTACTGCTTTGGCTATAGAATCTAATGCATCTTCAGTTCCATCAAGAGTTGGTGCAAATCCTCCTTCATCTCCAACTGCAGTACTTAATCCTCGATCATGTAATACTTTCTTAAGGTGATGAAAGATTTCTGTTCCCATCTGCATTGCTTGCGTGAAATTTTCGGCTTTTACAGGCATTACCATAAATTCTTGAAAAGCGATAGGGGCGTCACTATGGGATCCTCCATTAATAATATTCATCATAGGAACGGGAAGTGTATTTGCACTTACTCCACCTACATACCTATATAAAGGCATATTTAATTCATTTGCTGCTGCTTTTGCTGCTGCTAATGATACTCCTAAAATTGCATTAGCTCCTAATTTAGATTTATTAGGAGTGCCATCTAATTCGATCATTGTCTGATCCAATAGGTTCTGATCAAATACAGAATAGCCCAGTAACTCTTCTGCAATTATTGTATTTACATTTTCGACAGCTTTAAGAACACCTTTACCCATATAGTTTTTTCCACCATCCCGAAGTTCAACAGCCTCATGTTCTCCTGTTGAAGCTCCTGAAGGTACTGCTGCTCTTCCTAAAACACCATTTTCTGTAATCACATCAACTTCTACAGTTGGGTTTCCTCGTGAATCTAAAATTTGTCTAGCGTGAATATTAATAATTACACTCATTTTTTTATTGTTTTGTTGGATAATTTTAATTCTTCGCAATATACAAAACCGCCTAACTCTAACATCTTCAAAAAGGGTCTAATTTACCCTCAAAATCTCCATATAGCCATTAAGTTATCAACTATAACGTTATAGGTTAAGATGTT
This sequence comes from Aquimarina callyspongiae, assembly GCF_034322225.1. NCBI lineage: Bacteria > Pseudomonadati > Bacteroidota > Flavobacteriia > Flavobacteriales > Flavobacteriaceae > Aquimarina > Aquimarina callyspongiae. The sequence continues at coordinate 538,028 of NZ_JAXLPA010000001.1, forward strand.
ATACAAACCTCTTAATCCTAGCCACATTATGAAAATTTTATACAGTTGTTTTTGTCTTTTTTATATTTTCTATAAATTGATCGAAAAGATATATTGAATCATTAGGGCCTGGACTTGCTTCAGGGTGATATTGGACAGAAAAACAATTTTTACTTTTTAATCGTATTCCAGCTACTGTATGATCATTAAGATGTACATGTGTAATTTCAACATCTGGATGTTTCTCTGCATCTTCTCTATTAATAGCAAAACCATGGTTTTGAGAAGTGATTTCTCCTTTTCCTGTAATCAGATTTTTTACCGGGTGATTTATTCCTCTATGTCCGTTATGCATCTTATACGTACCAATGCCATTAGCTAATGCCAATACCTGATGACCTAAACATATTCCAAATAATGGAAGGTCTCTTTTAATAATCTCTTTAGCTGTATTAATTGCATCTGTTAATGGTTCTGGATCTCCTGGACCATTAGATAAAAAATAACCATCTGGTTGCCATTCGCTCATTTCTTCAAAAGAGGCATTGTATGGAAATACTTTAATATATGCATCTCTTGAAGCCAGGTTACGAAGTATATTTTTCTTAATTCCGATATCCAAAGCTGAAATTTTATAAGTAGCATTTGGATCTCCAACAAAATAGGGTTCTTTTGTAGAAACTTTAGAAGCAAGTTCTAATCCATTCATATCTGGAACAGCCGCAAGTTGTTCTTTAAGACCATCGATATTGTCAACCTCTGTAGAAATTACCGCATTCATAGCACCGTTATCTCTAATATAACTTACCAATGCTCTTGTATCTACATCAGAAATTGCCAGAAGGTTATGTTTCTCCAAAAAGTCTTGTAATGAGCTATCAGCCAGAACACGTGAAAATTCATAGCTGAAATTCTTTACGATAAGGCCTGCTATTTTTATGGAATCAGATTCGATCTCTGCTTCATTAGTTCCATAATTACCTATATGCGCATTAGTGGCAACCATTAATTGTCCATAATAAGAAGGGTCGGTAAAAATTTCCTGATATCCTGTCATACCTGTGTTAAAACACACTTCGCCAAAGGCGCTGCCTTCTCTTCCAACCGCTTTACCATGAAAAATTGTACCGTCTGCCAGTAGAAGTATTGCTTTTTTTCGAGATTGATATTTCATTATCTATCGTTTTATATGAGAATTTGTATAGTTTCCTTTAAGAGGCGGAAAGCCTTTTTTATATTATTCAAAAAAAAAGGATAAACGCCGAACGCTTATCCTTTTGTCATTATGTGTTATTCACATCTGTCATTTATTCTTCTTCAGAATTAGTAGTTTCTGTTGCCGGAGCTGCTGGAGCAGTTTCGGTTTTCTTACTTCTACCTCTTCGAGTAGTTTTCTTCTTAGCAGGTTTACCAGCGTTGTATAGCTCGTTATAATCTACTAATTCGATCATTGCCATATCAGCATTATCACCTAGACGATTTCCAAGTTTAATAATTCTAGTATATCCTCCTGGTCTGTCACCTACTTTAGCAGCAACTTCTCTAAATAATTCTGTTACTGCATATTTATTACGCAATCTACTAAATACGATACGACGATTATGTGTAGTATCTTCTTTAGACTTTGTAACTAATGGCTCAACAAATTGCTTTAAAGCTTTTGCTTTAGCAACTGTAGTATTAATTCTCTTATGCTCGATTAGAGAACAAGCCATATTCGCAAGCATTGCTTTACGGTGTGCAGTTTTTCTTCCTAAGTGATTTACTTTCTTTCCGTGTCTCATGACATTTAATTTTAATCATCATCTTGCTCAATCCACCTCTTGCGGAGAGCAAAATATGATGGATTAGTCTTTATCTAATTTATATTTTGAAAGATCCATACCGAAGTTAAGTCCTTTCACATTTACAAGCTCTTCAAGCTCTGTTAATGACTTTTTACCAAAGTTACGGAACTTCATTAAGTCATTTTTATTATACGATACTAGATCACCTAAAGTATCTACTTCTGCAGCTTTTAAACAGTTTAATGCACGTACAGATAAGTCCATATCAATAAGCTTAGTTTTTAACAACTGTCTCATATGAAGTGATTCCTCATCATACGTTTCTGTTTGTGCAATTTCATCAGCTTCTAATGTGATACGCTCATCAGAGAATAACATAAAGTGATGGATTAATATTTTTGCAGCTTCAGTAAGCGCATCCTTAGGGTGAATAGATCCGTCAGTAACGATTTCGAAAACTAACTTTTCATAATCTGTTTTTTGCTCTACACGATAATTCTCAATGCTATATTTAACATTTTTGATTGGAGTGTAGATAGAATCTGTAAAAATGGTTCCAATAGGAGCATTTGCCTTCTTATTTTCTTCAGCTGGAACATAACCTCTACCTTTTTCAATGGTAATCTCAAGGTTAAGTGCCACTTTTTTATCCATATTACAGATAACTAAATCAGGGTTCAGCACTTGGAAACCAGAAATAAATTTCTGAAAATCTCCTGCTGTTAATTGTTCCTGACCTGATATAGAAATAGTTACTGATTCATTATCGATATCCTCAATCTGACGCTTAAAACGTACTTGCTTAAGGTTAAGAATAATCTCTGTAACATCTTCTACTACACCTGATATTGTTGAAAATTCGTGATCTACACCTTCTATTCTAAGAGAAGTTATCGCGAATCCCTCTAAAGAAGACAGCAAAACTCTTCGTAAAGCATTACCAACTGTTAATCCATACCCTGGTTCTAATGGTCTAAATTCAAATTTACCATCGAACTCAGTAGAGTCGATCATGATAACTTTATCGGGCTTCTGAAAATTTAATATTGCCATGTTATTGTTTCTTCTTAGAGTTATTACTTAGAGTATAATTCGACGATGAATTGTTCATTAATATTTTCCGGAATTTGAATTCTAGCCGGAACAGATACAAACGTACCTTGTTTTGTTTCATTATTAAATGTAATCCATTCGTATACTTTACTATTGTTTGCAAGCGAATTTTGAATTACTTCTAATGATTTTGATTTTTCTCTAACTCCTACAACATCTCCTGCTTTTAATTGGTAAGACGGTATGTTAACCAATTGTCCATTTACTGTGATGTGTCTGTGAGAAACTAATTGTCTAGCTCCTCTACGAGAGTTTGACAATCCCATTCTGAATACAACGTTATCTAAACGAGACTCACAAAGTTGAAGTAATACTTCACCTGTAATACCTTGTGCACGCGTTGCTTTTTCAAACATGTTACGGAATTGACGTTCAAGAACTCCATACGTATATTTAGCTTTTTGCTTTTCCATTAACTGGATAGCATATTCACTTTTCTTACCTCTACGTCTGTTGTTTCCGTGTTGTCCTGGAGGGTAATTTCTTTTTTCGAATGACTTATCGTCTCCGAAGATCGCTTCACCAAATTTACGAGCGATTTTAGTTTTTGGACCAGTATATCTTGCCATTTTTACTTGTTTAGTTATTGAGGTGGTTATGAATTAAGGTCTCTTTCCTTCGATAACCAATACTCCTCTTTAGATTTACTTATTTACTGTTTTAACTGAGTATATAATTTTAATAATTATTATACTCTACGTCTTTTTGGAGGACGACATCCGTTATGCGGCATTGGAGTTACATCAATAATTTCTGATACCTCAATTCCTGAATTGTGGATAGAACGTATTGCTGATTCTCTACCGTTACCTGGGCCTTTAACGTATACTTTTACCTTCTTTAATCCTGCTTCGATTGCTACTTTTGCAGCATCCTCTGCAGCTAACTGCGCAGCATAAGGAGTGTTCTTTTTAGAACCTCTGAATCCCATTTTACCAGCAGAAGACCAAGAAATAACGTCTCCTTTTTTATTAGTTAACGAAATAATAATGTTGTTAAAAGAAGCTGTTACGTGTGCTTCTCCTACAGACTCAACAATTACCTTACGTTTTTTTGAAGTTGACTTTGCCATACTACTTATTATTTAGTTGCTTTTTTCTTGTTAGCAACTGTTTTTCTTCTTCCTTTACGTGTTCTAGAATTGTTCTTAGTACGCTGTCCTCTTAATGGAAGACCCGCTCTATGACGAATACCTCTATAACATCCTATATCCATAAGACGCTTGATATTCAACTGTACTTCTGAACGTAATTCTCCTTCAATGGTATAGGCTCCTACAGCTTCACGAATACGACCAATTTGATCATCATTCCAATCAGAAACTTTTATACTTTCGTCTACTTTGGCATTAGCTAAAATTTCTTTAGCTCTACTTCTACCGATTCCGAAGATATAGGTTAATGCTATAACTCCTCGCTTTTGTTTAGGTATATCTACCCCTGCAATTCTTGCCATAATTACCCTTGTCTTTGTTTAAATCTAGGATTCTTTTTATTAATTACGTAAAGTCGGCCTTTTCTACGCACAATCTTGCACTCGGCACTTCTCTTTTTTAATGATGCTCTTACTTTCATCTTTTTATTTTTATGTCCGAAAAATATTATCTCGGAATACAATTAACAAGATTTTTCAGCCTGCAAAAGTAATGAAAAAATCTTGATAAACTAACATTCTTAAACTAATTAGTATCTATATGTTATACGAGCCTTACTTAAATCATAAGGACTCATTTCTAATTTCACCTTATCACCCGGTAATAATTTAATGTAATGCATTCGCATTTTACCAGAGATATGAGCAGTCACAACGTGACCATTTTCTAGTTCAACTCGAAACATTGCATTTGATAACGCTTCGATGATACTTCCGTCTTGTTCTATTGCTGGTTGTTTTGCCATTATGCTACTGCTTTACGGTTTTTACCGGTTTTCATTAAACCATCATAATGTCTATTCAATAAATATGAATTAACCTGTTGCATTGTATCGATAGCTACACCCACCATAATTAACAATGATGTCCCACCAAAAAATAGTGCCCATCCTTGTTGAACATTTAATAACTTCACCGCAATTGCAGGAAAAACTGCAATCAAGGCCAAGAATATTGATCCTGGCAAAGTTATTTGTGACATAATCTTATCAAGATATTCAGCTGTTTCACTACCTGGCCTAATACCAGGAATGAAACCTCCACTACGCTTCAGGTCATCTGCCATTTTATTAGTAGGCACCGTAATTGCTGTATAGAAGTATGTAAATACAATTATCAATAGTGCAAATACCACATTATACCAAAAACCAAAGATATCGCTAAACGCAGCTGCTATACCTTGCGAAGTTTCAGAATCTGAAAGACCCGCAACGGCAGCTGGAATAAACATAATTGCCTGCGCAAATATAATTGGCATTACTCCAGATGCATTAAGTTTTAATGGTATGTACTGACGAGAACCAAAAACGTTCTTCTCATATCCTCCACCTGCTGTTCTTCTAGCATATTGTACAGGGATTTGACGTACAGCCATCACTAATAGCACTGAGGCCAGTATAATAACGAACCAAATCACTAATTCGATAAGCACCATTATCATATCTCCACCTTCTCCAGATACTCTTGATGAAAAGTTCTGAACAAATGATTGAGGTAATGTAGCGATGATACCTACCATAATTAATAAAGAGATACCATTACCAATTCCTTTATCAGTGATCTTTTCTCCTAACCACATTGCAAAGATACATCCGGTTGTAAGAATGATAACAGAAGATACAACAAAAACCGTCTGGTTTTGAAGCACGAATGCTTCTCCAGGAAGTGTCGCAAACAAGTTATAGATATAACCAGGTCCTTGAACCAGGGTAATTGCAATAGTTAACCAACGTGTTATCTGATTGATTTTCTTTCTACCACTTTCTCCTTCTTTTTGAAGTTTTTGAAGATATGGTATCGCGATACCCATCAACTGTACAACAATAGAAGCTGAAATGTAAGGCATAATACCCAATGCAAATACAGAAGCATTAGCAAATGCTCCTCCTGTAAATGCGTTAAGTAATCCCAACAAACCGCTATCAGTTTGCGTACCTAGATTTGCCAGCTCTGCTGCATCTATACCAGGAAGTACTACTTGTGCTCCAAAACGATATACTAAAAGCAATCCTAGTGTAACTAAGATTCTATTTTTTAGTTCTTCGATTTTCCAAATGTTTTTTATTGTATCAATAAATTTCATGAAATGTCAATTATAAGGTTACTGCTTCACCACCTGCTGCTTCTATAGCAGCTTTTGCTGTGGCTGTAAATTTGTGAGCTGAGACTTTCAACTTCGCCTTCAATTCACCTCTCCCCAATATCTTAACTAAATCATTTTTCCCAGCAAGACGTGTAGCTAAAATTATATCTAAATCAACGGTATCTTTAATTTTACCTTCGTCAACTAATTTTTGCAAAGTGTCTAAGTTAATACCTTGATACTCTTTTCTGTTAATATTCTTGAAACCAAATTTTGGCACACGTCTTTGAAGAGGCATTTGCCCTCCTTCAAAACCGATCTTTCTAGAATATCCAGAACGAGACTTTGCTCCTTTATGTCCACGAGTAGCCGTTCCTCCTTTTCCGGAACCTTGACCACGACCAACTCGCTTACTGTTATTTTTTACCGAACCTGCAGCAGGTTTTAAGTTACTTAAATCCATGTGCTTTTATTATTTTGTTTCTATAGAAACTAAATGTTTAACTTTATTTACCATCCCTAGGATATTAGGAGTATCATCATGCTCCACAACCTGGCCAATCTTTTTAAGACCTAAAGCCTCTAGAGTTCTTTTCTGTCTCTGAGTGCGGTTAATTGCACTTTTTACTTTAGTAATTTTAATTTTTGCCATTTGTTCCTAATATTATCCTTTAAACACTTTTTCTAGTGAAATACCTCTTTGAACTGCTACTTGCTGCGCACTACGCAATTGCAATAAAGCATCAAATGTTGCTTTCACCACATTGTGTGGGTTAGACGATCCTTGATTCTTAGAAAGTACATCATGTACTCCCACTGATTCTAATACTGCACGGATAGCACCACCTGCTATTACTCCGGTACCTGTTGCTGCTGGCATTAATAATACTCTTGCACCACCATATTTACCTTTTTGCTCGTGAGGTAATGTACCTTTATGCAATGGAATACGTACCAAATTCTTTTTAGCATCTTCTACTGCCTTAGCGATAGCTTCTGCTACCTCTTTTGACTTTCCTAAACCGTGACCTACAACACCATTTTCATCACCTACAACCACGATTGCAGAGAAACCAAATGCTCTACCACCTTTTGTTACTTTAGTAACACGTTGTACACCAACTAAACGATCTTTAAGTTCTAGTCCACTTGGTTTTACTAATTCTGCGTTTTTATATTTCTGATACATAATTTCTTAGAATTTAAGTCCTGCTTCTCTAGCACCGTTTGCCAATGATTTTACTCTACCGTGATACAAATATCCTCCTCTATCAAAGGATACTGTTTCAACACCAGCACTTTTAGCTTTTTCTGCAAGCGCTTTACCTACCAAGTTTGCCTTTTCGGTTTTATTTCCTGATGCTGATGCAATGTCTTTATCTCTTGAAGAAGCTGAACTGATAGTTTTACCAGTTACATCATCTATGATTTGAGCATAGATTTCTTTATTACTTCTAAAAACAGATAACCTAGGACGTTGTTCTGTTCCGCTTACTGTTCCGCGGATTCGCTTTCTTATCTTTAATCTTCTTGATTCTTTTGAGAATGCCATAACGTTAGTTATTATGCAGATTTACCTGCTTTTCTTCTTAATTGTTCTCCTACGAATTTAATTCCCTTTCCTTTGTATGGTTCAGGTTTACGGAAGCCTCTAATCTTTGCTGCTACCTGCCCAACCAATTGCTTGTCATGAGAAGTTAATTTTACGATAGGGTTTTTACCTTTTTCAGAAATTGTTTCAACTTTAACCTCTGGAGCTAAGTTTAAAACAATATTATGAGAGAATCCTAAAGCCAAATCTAATTTTTGACCTTGGTTAGAAGCTCTATAACCAACTCCTACTAATTCTAACTCTTTAGTAAAACCTTTAGACACACCTTCTACCATATTATTGATCAAAGCTCTGTATAAACCGTGCTTTGCTTTATGATCTTTGGCATCACTAGGTCTTTCTAGAACAACCTGGCCTTCTTCTACTTTCACTTCAATACCATCGATCTCTTGAGAAAGCTCTCCTAATTTTCCTTTAACAGTAACAACATTACCTGTCACTTCAACAGTGACACCAGACGGAATAGTTACTGGATTTTTTCCTATTCTTGACATTTCTTTTGTCTTTTATACTGTTAATATACGTAACAAAGTACTTCTCCACCTACATTCTCTTGTCTTGCCTTTTTACCGGTCATTACACCATGAGAAGTAGAAACTATCGCCACACCTAATCCATTAAGAATTCTTGGAATTTCGCTAGATCCTGCATACTTACGTAAACCAGGCTTACTAATTCTTTGTAATTCTTTTATTACAGGTTCTTTTGTAATCTTATCGTATTTAAGTGCGATCTTGATAGTACCTTGTACTGTATTATCTTCAAATTTATAACTTAAAATATATCCTTGATCGAATAATATTTTAGTGATCTCTTTTTTAACCTTTGATGCAGGGATCTCAACTACTCTATGTTGAGCTCTGTTTGCATTACGAATTCTGGTTAAATAATCTGCTATAGGATCTGTATTCATTGTATATAATTTATGGTATTGGTTTTCAATTATTTTAATCGAACCTTACACCAATTAATTTACTTTTATTATTACCAACTAGCTTTTGTTACTCCTGGAATTAATCCTTTGTTAGCCATTTCTCTGAAAGTTACACGAGAAATTCCAAACTGACGCATATATCCTTTTGGTCTTCCTGTTAACTTACAACGATTGTGCTTACGGATTGGAGAAGCATTTTTAGGTAGCTTTTGTAATGCTTCATAATCTCCAGCTTCTTTCAAAGCTTTGCGCTTTTCAGCATATTTAGCTACAGTTTTAGCTCTCTTCACCTCACGGGCTTTCATTGATTCTTTAGCCATAATTAATTCTTTTTAAAAGGTAATCCTAGTTCGGTTAACAATGATTTTGCTTCTTTATCGGTACTTGCTGAAGTTTCGAAAGTAATATTCATTCCAGCAATTTTATTTACCTTATCGATATCAATTTCTGGGAAAATGATTTGTTCAGTAATTCCTAAAGAGTAATTACCTCTACCATCAAAACCTGTTGCTTTAATTCCGCTAAAATCTCTTACACGTGGTAATGCTGAAGTAATCAGACGATCTAAAAATTCGTACATTCTTTCTCCTCTTAACGTAACTTTAGCTCCAATTGGCATTCCTTTACGTAATTTGAAAGAAGCAACATCCTTTTTAGAAATCGTTGCTACAGCTTTTTGACCAGTGATATTAGTTAACTCATCAACTGCGTGATCGATTAACTTTTTATCCGCTACAGCTGCTCCGATACCTCTACTTAAAACTATTTTTTTAAGTCTTGGTACTTCCATTACATTACCATAGCTGAATTCTTCTGTAAGAGCTGACACTACTCTGTCTTTATACTCTTGTTTTAATCTTGGGATATAAGCCATAACTATATTACTTCATTAGATTTTTTAGAAAATCTCACTTTCTTATCTCCTTCTACTCTATATCCAACTCTTGTTGTTTCTCCTTTAGAGGTTAACAACGAAAGGTTAGAAATATGAATAGGTGCTTCTTGTTTTACGATACCACCTTGTGGGTTAGTAGCACTAGGCTTCTGGTGTTTTGACACTAAGTTAACACCTTCTACGATCGCCTTGTTCTTATCTTTCAATACTTTTTGCACCTTACCCTCTTGACCTTTATTGTCTCCAGCGATAACGCGAACTGTATCTCCTGATTTAATTTTTAGCTTTGTCATCTTTACAAATGTTTTAAAGCACTTCTGGCGCTAGTGAAACAATCTTCATGAATTGCTTATCACGAAGTTCTCTTGCAACAGGACCAAATACACGAGTTCCTCTCATTTCTCCTGCAGGGTTCAATAGAACACAAGCATTATCATCGAAACGAATATAAGAACCATCTGGTCTGCGTACTTCTTTTTTGGTACGAACTACAACTGCAGTTGAAACTGCTCCTTTCTTAATGTTTCCATTAGGAGTCGCTTCTTTAACACTGACAACGATTTTGTCTCCTACAGAGGCGTATCTTCTTCCTGTACCACCTAATACACGGATTACTAAAACTTCTTTAGCTCCTGTGTTATCTGCTACTTTTAATCTAGACTCTTGTTGTACCATAATTACTTAGCTCTTTCTATTACTTCTACTAATCTCCAGCATTTGGTTTTACTCATAGGTCTTGTTTCCATGATCTTTACAGTATCACCAATATTGCAGTCGTTTTTCTCGTCGTGTGCTACGTACTTTTTCGTTTTTAAAACGAATTTTCCGTACATAGGATGTTTTACTTTTTTAACTTCAGCAACCACAATTGATTTCTGCATTTTGTTACTAGTAACAACTCCTATACGTTCTTTTCTTAAATTTCTTTTTTCCATCTTTCAGCAGAATTAACCGTTTAATTCTCTTTTTGTTAGCTCTGTAGCCATTCTTGCAATAGATCTTCTTACTTTACGAATTTGTAAAGGGTTCTCTAATGGAGACATAGCGTGAGCCATTCTTAAATCTGAATATGCTTTTTGAGCCTTACCAAGTTCTTCTTGTAATTCAGCTGTAGATATTTCTTTTACTTCTGATTGCTTCATAATCTTCAATTTTAAGCTTGATAATCTCTAGCTACAATAAACTTAGTTTTAACAGGAAGTTTTTGAGCTGCTAAACGAAGAGCTTCTTTAGCTACATCGTGTGGTACACCACTGATCTCAAATAATATTCTTCCAGGCTTTACTACTGCTGCCCAATATTCAACTGCACCTTTTCCTTTACCCATACGTACTTCAAGAGGCTTTTTAGTAATAGGCTTGTCTGGGAAAATTTTAATCCACAGAGATCCTTCTCTTTTCATATAACGAGTAGCAGAAATACGTGCTGCTTCTATTTGTCTAGCAGTAACAAAATTTGACTCTAGCGCTTTGATTCCGAAAGTACCGTTAGACAAGCGATGCCCTCTTTGAGAGATCCCTTTCATACGTCCTTTTTGCTGCTTACGGAATTTTGTTCTTTTAGGCTGTAACATTGTTAATTTACTTTAAAAAATTACTTTCTACGACGTGATTTATTCTTATCACCTCCTCGGCCACCTCTGTCACCTTTTCCTTGTTTCTTGGATAGACCAACTAAAGGAGAAAGTTCTCTTTTACCATATACTTCGCCTTTCATAATCCATACTTTAACACCTAATCTACCATAAGTAGTATGTGCCTCTACTAAAGCATAATCTATGTCAGCTCTAAATGTTGATAAAGGAATACGACCCTCTTTGTAAGACTCTGAACGTGCCATTTCTGCACCATTCAAACGTCCTGAAATCTGGATTTTGATACCTTCTGCATTCATTCTAATTGCAGCCGCAATAGCCATCTTGATTGCACGACGATAAGAGATACGACCCTCTATTTGTCTTGCAACACTAGACCCTACTAGATATGCATCAAGTTCTGGTCTCTTAATTTCAAAGATATTGATCTGAACTTCCTTTTCTGTAATTTTCTTAAGCTCTTCTTTTAACTTGTCTACCTCCTGACCACCTTTTCCGATAATGATACCAGGTCTGGCAGTGGTGATAGTAACGGTTACAAGTTTAAGCGTACGCTCAATAATTACTCTCGATACACTAGCTTTTGATAAACGTGCGTGTACATACTTTCTAATCTTATCGTCTTCGGCAAGTTTATCACCGTAGTCATTACCTCCATACCAGTTGGACTCCCATCCTCTGATGATACCAAGGCGATTTCCGATTGGATTTGTCTTCTGTCCCATAGTTTATATTAGCTTTGTGTATTATTTTTTGCTGCAACCACTATTGTTACGTGATTAGAGCGTTTTCTTATTCTGTGTGCACGACCTTGTGGAGCAGGACGAAGTCTTTTTAACATACTCCCTCCATCTACACGGATCTCTTTTACAAAAAGATCAGCATCTTCGATGCTAGCGTCTTCATTTTTCGCCTGCCAGTTAGCTATTGCAGAAAGCAATAATTTCTCTAAACGACGTGATGCTTCTTTAGGGTTAAATCTAAGAATATGAAGCGCTTTTTCAACTTTTTCACCACGTACTAAATCCGCTACTAAACGCATCTTGCGAGGTGATGTAGGACAGTTATTAAGCTTAGCAAAAGCGATCTGCTTTTTCTCTTCCTTAATTCTTTCTGCCATTTCTCTTTTACGAACTCCCATGACTTAAATTATTTTTTACCTTTATTTTTAGCACCAGCGTGTCCTCTAAAGGAACGTGTTGGCGAAAATTCTCCTAATTTATGACCTACCATATTCTCAGTAATATATACTGGAACAAATTGGCGGCCATTATGAACTGCAATTGTTTGCCCTACAAAGTCAGGAGTAATCATAGAAGCTCTTGACCATGTTTTGATAACAGACTTTTTATTAGCCTCTACATTTGCAGCTACTTTTTTCTCTAACTTATAGTGAACGTAAGGTCCTTTTTTTAATGAACGTGCCATATCTTGTTATTTCTTTCTACGTTCTACAATATACTTATTACTCGCTTTTGTCTTAGAACGGGTTCTATATCCTTTAGCAGGAAGACCTTTTCTAGAACGTGGATGACCTCCAGAAGAGCGTCCTTCTCCACCACCCATTGGGTGATCAACAGGGTTCATCGCTACCGGTCTTGTACGTGGACGACGACCTAACCATCTTCCTCTACCAGCTTTACCTCCTACGATCAACTGGTGATCACTATTAGAGACAGCTCCAATAGTAGCAACACAGTTTACCAGAATCATTCTCACTTCACCAGAAGGTAATTTTACTGTTGCAAATTTACCGTCTCTAGCCATAAGCTGAGCAAATGAACCAGCACTACGTGCCATAACAGCACCTTGTCCCGGACGTAATTCTATACAAGAAATGATTGTTCCCAATGGTATATCACTTAAAGGCATTGCATTACCGATTTCTGGAGCAACATTGCTTCCAGAAACAACGTTCTGACCTACCTGTAAACCATTTTGAGCGATAACATAACGCTTCTCTCCATCTTGATAATTAAGAAGCGCAATAAATGCAGTTCTGTTTGGATCATATTCTATTGTAGCAACGGTTGCAGGAATACCCTGCTTATCACGTTTGAAATCAATAATACGATACCTTCTCTTATGACCACCACCTTTATAGCGTATAGTCATTTTTCCTTGACTGTTTCTACCTCCAGTTCTTTTTTTCGGAGCTAATAAACTTTTCTCCGGCTTATCAGTAGTAATTGCGTCAAATCCATTTACTACTCTAAAACGCTGACCTGGGGTAATTGGCTTTAATTTTCTTACTGACATTTTCTAGTCTTAAAGATTACTATATAAATCAATTACTTCACCTTCCGCCACCTGTACAATTGCTTTTTTAATTGCAGTTGTTTTACCAGTAACCATACCTGTTTTTGTATAACGGGTTTTACGGTCTGGACGGACATTTATTGTACGAACCTTAGTAACAGATACACCATAAGCAGCTTCTACTGCTTTCTTAATCTCTACCTTATTCGCTCTTCTATCTACTACAAAACCATAGCGGTTATGTAACTCACTATCTGCAGTAGCCTTTTCCGTAATAATAGGTTTTATTAAAATACTCATGGCTTCTATTTACTTAAATTCGTTTCAATTCCTTTCAAAGAACCTTCCAAAAGCACAACGCTGTTCGCATTAAGTATCTTATAAGTACTTAATTCTGAGGCAGTTATAACTTCTGAACCTTTCAAATTGCGTGACGACAAATATACATTTTTATTTGACTCACCCAACACAAACAAAGATTTTTTGTTTTCAAGTCCTAATGACTTTAAAATTGCAGTAAAATTCTTCGTCTTAATTGTATCAAAAGTAAAGTCCTCTACAACTGTTATTGCTTTGTCATTTGCTTTTATACTTAACGCAGATTTACGTGCTAATCTCTTTAAGTTTTTGTTTAATTTGAAAGAATAGTTACGAGGTCTTGGACCAAATATTCTTCCTCCTCCTTTAAAAATCGGAGATTTGATACTACCTGCTCTGGCTGTACCTGTTCCTTTTTGCTTCTTGATCTTTCTGGTACTACCAGTAATTTCTGCACGCTCCTTAGCTTTGTGAGTTCCTTGACGTTGATTTGCAAGGTATTGTTTCACATCTAAGTAAACTGCATGATCATTTGGCTCTATACCGAAAACAGAATCTGAAAGGTCTGCCTTTCTTCCTGTTTCTTTTCCGTTGATATCAATTACGGTTACTTTCATTACTTCTGAATCGTTACGTAAGCGTTTTTATGTCCAGGAACACACCCTTTCACAACAAGTAAGTTCTTTTCAGTAACTACTTTTAACACTTTTAAGTTTTGAACTTTTACTTTTTCTCCACCCATTCTTCCTGCCATACGCATTCCTTTGAATACTCTTGCAGGATATGATGCTGCACCGATTGAACCTGGAGCTCTTAAACGGTTATGCTGACCGTGAGTTGCTTGTCCTACACCACCGAAGCCGTGTCTCTTAACAACACCCTGAAAACCTTTACCTTTAGAGGTTCCAGACACATCAACAAATTCTCCTTCTACAAAGTGCTCTACTGTTATTGTATCGCCTAATTTGTACTCCTCATCAAAACCTTGGAATTCGATAACTTTTCGCTTAGCAACAGTTCCTGCTTTTTTAAAGTGACCTAAAGCCGCTTTAGTAGCATTTTTGTCTGCTTTGTCATCGAAACCTAGCTGAACAGCTTCATAACCGTCAACCTCTTCAGTTCTGACTTGGGTAACCACGCATGGTCCAGCTTCTATCACCGTACAAGGAATGTTCTTTCCATTCTCGTCGAAGATGCTGGTCATACCGATCTTTTTTCCTATTAACCCAGACATATTTAAATTATTTATTAATTATTCTTATTTATCAATTGGAATCGCTCCAATTTACTCTAATACTTTGCAAAAAAACAGGGTCAAAATAATTTCAACCCTGAAATATATTTTTGCCGTTTTTCCCTTGCACGCAGCTCGGGACATTTATCGTAAGATTTCTTACTTCAAAGTTATCACACTTTGATCTCTACTTCAACACCACTTGGTAATTCCAGTTTCATCAAAGCATCAATAGTTTTTGATGAAGAGCTATAGATATCCAAAAGTCTTTTATAAGAACTTAATTGAAACTGCTCTCTGGATTTTTTATTTACGTGTGGAGAACGTAGTACTGTAAAAATCTTTTTATGTGTTGGTAATGGAATTGGCCCTGTTACTACAGCTCCAGTACTCTTTACCGTCTTTACGATTTTCTCAGCAGATTTATCTACTAAGTTATGATCGTAAGACTTTAGTTTTATTCTAATTTTTTGACTCATTTCTGTAATAATTAAGCGTTAACTCCTTTTGCTTCTGCAATTACTGCTTCTGAAATATTAGAAGGAGTCTCTGCATAGTGAGAAAATTCCATTGTAGACGTTGCTCTACCAGAAGATAACGTCCTTAATGTAGTTACATATCCAAACATTTCTGAAAGTGGAACAGTAGCCTTTACAGTTTTTGCACCTGCACGGTCTCCCATATCACTTACTTGTCCTCTACGACGGTTAAGATCACCTACGATATCACCCATGTTTTCTTCTGGAGTAATAACTTCTAATTTCATAATCGGCTCCATAATTACAGCTTTAGCAGCTTTAGCAGCAGCTTTAAAACCTAATTTAGCAGCTAATTCGAAAGATAATTGATCAGAATCCACATCATGGTAAGAACCATCAGTAAGTGTCACTTTCATCGCATCTACTTCGTATCCAGCTAAAGGACCATTAACCATTGCCATTTTAAATCCTTTCTCAACAGAAGGAACAAATTCCTTAGGAACATTCCCCCCTTTGATTGTAGATTCAAACTGAAGTCCAACCTTACCTTCATCGGCAGGCTCAAGAGTAAATACAATATCAGCAAATTTACCACGACCACCAGATTGTTTCTTATAAACTTCTCTATGCTCAGCTCTTTGCGTAATTGCCTCTTTATACTCTACTTGTGGCTGACCTTGATTAACTTCAACCTTAAACTCACGCTTCAAACGATCAACAATAATATCCAAGTGAAGCTCTCCCATTCCAGAAATAATAGTCTGTCCTGAAGCTTCATCAGTTCTAACGGTAAATGTTGGATCTTCTTCAGCTAATTTTGCCAAAGACATACCTAATTTATCAACATCTGCTTTAGTTTTAGGCTCAACCGCAATACCGATTACTGGATCAGGAAAATCCATAGATTCTAAAACAATTGGATTTTTTTCATCAGACATAGTATCACCTGTCTTAATATCTTTAAATCCAACAGCTGCTCCAATATCACCAGCTTCTATATACTCAATCGCATTTTGCTTGTTTGAGTGCATTTGATAAATACGAGAAATACGTTCTTTTTTACCTGAACGGTTATTCAAAATATAAGAACCCGCATCTAAACGTCCTGAATATGCACGGAAGAATGCCAAACGACCTACAAATGGATCCGTAGCAATCTTAAATGCTAAAGCAGAAAACGGCTCCTTAACATCAGGTTTACGCACTTCTTCTTGATCTGTATTAGGATTAACTCCCGTAATACCCTCCTTATCTGTCGGAGAAGGTAAATAACGACAAACAGCATCTAAAAGGAACTGAACTCCTTTGTTTTTAAATGCAGACCCACAAATCATTGGAATAATACTCATATCCATTACAGCAGCACGAAGAGCAGCATGCACTTCTTCTTCTGTAATAGAATCTTCATCTTCCATAAATTTCTCTAGAAGATTTTCATCATAAGCAGCAACCTCTTCAATAAGCTTACCTCTTAATTCAGCCGCTTCTTCCTTTAATTCCTCAGGAATATCAATTATATCAAAAGTAGATCCTTGCGTTTCATCATGCCATACAATCGCACGGTTTTTAACCAAATCTACAATACCTTTAAAATCCGCTTCATCACCAATATTCATTACAATTGGCACAGCGTTAGACCCTAACATATCCTTAACCTGCTGACAAACTGCCATAAAGTTAGATCCTTGACGGTCCATTTTATTTACAAATCCTATACGTGGTACTTTGTAGTTATCAGCAAGTCTCCAGTTAGTTTCTGACTGTGGCTCAACACCATCTACAGCACTAAACAAGAATACTAATCCATCAAGAACACGTAAAGAACGATTTACCTCTACTGTAAAGTCAACGTGACCCGGAGTATCAATAATATTAAAATGATATCCTTTAGTATCTGCTACTGGTTGACCATTTTCTGTTGGAAACTTCCACTCACAAGTAGTTGCAGCAGAAGTAATAGTAATACCTCTTTCTTGCTCTTGCTCCATCCAGTCCATAGTCGCTGCACCATCGTGCACCTCACCTATCTTATGACTTACTCCCGTATAATATAATATACGCTCAGTAGTTGTTGTTTTTCCTGCGTCAATATGCGCAGCAATTCCAATATTTCTAGTATATTTTAAATCTCTAGCCATTTCTGTTATTGATTAAAATCTAAAGTGTGAAAATGCTTTGTTTGCTTCAGCCATTTTATGAGTATCTACTCTTTTCTTAACAGCAGCTCCTTCTTCTTTTTCTGCAGCTATAATTTCTGCAGCAAGTTTCTGAGCCATAGATTTCTCATTTCTTTTACGCGAAAACTGGATCAACCACTTCATAGCGGTAGATATTTTACGGTCTGGTCTGATTGGGTTTGGAATTTGGAAAGTAGCTCCACCAACACGGCGGCTTCGTACTTCTACGTGAGGCATTACATTTGATAATGCGTCTTTCCACATTTCTAATGCAGATTTCTCTTCGTTTTGTTTCTTTTCATCTACAATGTCAATTGCATCGTAGAAAATTTTGAAAGCTACCGATTTTTTACCATCCCACATCATCATGTTAACAAAACGAGTCACTAATTGATCGTTAAAACGTGGATCTGGAAGGATCGGTCTTTTTTTAGCCTTTCTTTTTCTCATGTCTTCTTCTTAAAGTTTTTTTAATTACTTCTTAGGGCGTTTTGCACCATACTTAGATCTACGTTGCGTTCTACCTTCTACACCTGCGGTGTCTAAAGCTCCACGAACAATGTGATATCTAACTCCTGGTAAATCTTTTACCCTTCCACCTCTAACTAATACTATCGAGTGCTCCTGTAGATTGTGACCTTCACCTCCGATGTATGCGTTAACCTCTTTTCCGTTTGTTAACCTAACACGAGCTACTTTACGCATAGCTGAATTTGGTTTTTTAGGAGTAGTGGTATACACACGAGTACATACACCGCGGCGTTGCGGGCACGAATCCAAAGCAGCCGATTTACTCTTCTTAGTTATTTTGGCTCTACCTTTTCGTACTAATTGTGAAATTGTTGGCATAATTTGCTTTACACTATTATTAAAAAATTTTTACAATACCTCTTTTATGAGGGCTGCAAAGGTAGAAATATTTTTGAGCAATTCAAATCCTAACCCATTAATTTTCAAATACATTTAAAATGACAACACACAACCGTAAGAAATCAATGTATTTTCCGTTATTTTAGCACCATTAAAACACAGTTTGAAAGCTTCTTTATTTTTTTTATTTGTCCTTAATACATGTATACATTCATTATGCTATGCACAAAACCCTATTCTCACTCTCTCAGCAAAAGGAAAGGACTCTGTAGAAACTTCAATAATTGACAGCACATCATACCAAACTCGTTTTGAGAATTACTTATCTCTAAAAAAAGAAATAGATACACTTCAAAAAAAACTACTTAAAGCCGGATACTTGGATTTAAAATTAGCAAGTCTTCAAAAAACTAATGACAGTACGTTATCTGCAAATTTTAATTTAGGCGTTAAATACAAAAACCTATCGATAACTTATAACAACCAGCTTATCCCTAAACGCATTGTACAAAAGATATCTAACAATGCTACCGAAACAACGTTCAATACACCTTTTGACAAAACCGAAAAGATTCTTCAATACCTAACTGATTACCTTGTCAATCAAGGAAATACTTTTAGCCATCTTTCTCTATCTCAAATTAAAAAAAAGGGTGATACAATATATGCAACGCTAAATAGTCAAAAAAGCAAATCCAGAATCATTGACAATATAATAATTCGAGGGTATGAAAAATTTCCAAAATCCTATTTAAAATATTACAGCCGATTAAAAAAAGGCGCTACCTTTAATAAAGATAAGTTAATCGAACAATCTCAAAACATTGACAATCTTGGTTTTGCAACCAACATAAAGCCTCCAGAAGTATTATTTAGAAAAGACTCTACCAACGTATTTCTATATCTTAAAAAACAAACTGCGAATAATTTTGACGGATTCTTAGGATTCTCGAGTGACACCGAAGATGGCAATCTAGAATTAAATGGATATATTAACTTAAATTTGGTTAACAACCTGAATTTTGGAGAACGCCTTAACTTGATATACAAAAGCGACGGGAACGAACAACAAAGGTTTGAAGCCGATATCACTTTACCTTATATATTAAAGACACCATTAGGGATTGAAGCTGGATTAGAAATATTCAAAAGAGATTCTAGTTTTTTAATTACACAACAAAACGTCAACCTAAACTATTTAATCAACGACAAAAGCAATGTTTTTTTAGGGTACAAAACTATTAACTCTAGCAATCTTTTAGACATACCACAACCTGCATTAAACATTAACGATTATGACGCTTCGTTTATTAGAAGCGGTTATGAACGTACTAGGCGACAAAACAATCAATTGTTCCCTATAAAAAGTAGATATGCTATTTTACTAGAACTAGGCTCCCGAAAAACAGATATTGCGACCACAGATCAAATCAAAGGCGAACTACAATTGGGTTACACATTCGAGCTTAATCCAAGAAATTCTATATTAATAAAAGACAATGCAGCTGCAATATTTTCTGATGACTTATTCACTAATGAACTATACAGGTTTGGAGGAATCAATTCGATCAGAGGCTTTGAAGAAAACACTATTAATGCATCTTTATACAATGTATTAAACACAGAATACAGATATCTTCTCTCACAAAATCTTTTAATCCACTCTATCATCGATTACGCTTATTTTGAAGATGAAAGCAATAACCTATCAGACAACTTAACAAGTTTTGGTTTTGGACTAGGTCTTAACACAGCTACAGGGTTATTTAGAATTATTTTTGCAAATGGAAAAACCAGTGATCAAAATTTTCGTTTTTCCAACACAAAAGTACACATAAGTCTAAATGCAAGGTTTTAAAACGTTAATATTCTCTAAAAAAAACCTAAACAAAACGTTAAAATGATACTAAACTAACATATGTACGTTAAAAAAAACCAAAACAAATTTTAGCTAAAACATATTATTATCATTTTTGACTCAAGCTAATTCAAAATATTTAAAACTATAATGAAATCACGAAAAAATTTAGCATTAATGCTATTTTTAGCATTGATCGTGCAATTTTCTTTTGCACAAGAAAAAACAATTTCGGGTACTGTTACAGATGACAAAGGACTACCCTTACCCGGAGTTAACGTATTAATCAAAAACACTACTAACGGTACTCAGACAGATTTTGATGGTAATTATTCTATTACTGCAAATCGCGGAGCTGTCATTTCCTTTAGCTATATTGGTTTTGACACCAAAGAAGTAGTTGCCGGAGACAATGACACTGTAAACATACAGTTATCACCATCTGCTTCTGTACTAGAAGAAGTAGTTATTACTGGTCAAGGTTCTGGTATTGCTAGAAGAAAATTATCAACCACAGTAGATTTTTTAACTGCTGAAGACGTTGATAAACTTCCTTCTAACCAGATTGACCAATTATTACAGTCTACCACTCCAAGTGCACAGATCCGATTAAGTTCTGGTCAGCCAGGTACTGCTGCAATAATTAGAACCAGAGGACCTATATCCGCTGCAACTTCTGCCACTCCGGTAGTAATTGTTGATGGTGTACGTGTAGACAACCTAAACTCTAACCCGCAATTAGGAATTGGTACGGGAGGTGCAGATATTTCAGCACTTGCAGATATTCCTACAGAATCAATCGAAAAAATAGAATATATCAAAGGTGGTGCAGCAACTACACTTTATGGAGCAGATGCTGCAAATGGTGTAATCCAGATCATCACTAAAAAAGGAACTCAAGGAAAAGCTAGATTTACATTTGAATCAAGATTAGGTGTTATCAAGGCTACCGAAGACTTTCTTAAATATGAGAGAACTGGTGAAGCATTATTTAGACCAGGACTTTCTATAGAATACAAAATAGGTGTAAATGGAGGAAATGAAAAAGTTACTTATAACTTCTCTGGAAGTTTATATGCTGATGATTCTTTCAACTTATTAAATGAGCAAGTAAGAAGAAATCTTTCTTTTGGTTTAGGTGCCCAGGTAACTGATAAGTTAAAATACCAAGGTTCTTTCTCTTATGTTGGTTTTGAATCTAATTTGGATTACAACGCTAACACTAGTTTCTCTAGATTTTCTTCTTTTGAAGGAGCAGGAAGAGGAAACTTAGATGAGTTGACAGAAGCTGAATGGCAAGCAGAATTAGATCGCTCTAATAGAATAGGGCCATTAGTTGATATTTCTAACACAGTAAATCGTTTTACAAATTCAAACAAATTTGTTTACGATTTTAATGATAATATCCAAGCAAATGCAACAATAGGTATTGATTCTAGAACTCAGTTACAAGAAGAAAACCAAACCAATGCTTTTCAAATTGCAATTGGTTCTATTGCTGATGGAACAACAGATCAAGCAATACTAAACAGATTAGTTAGAAATGCATTTACTGTAACAGGAGATCTTAACTTTACTCACAGAGGTAGCATTGACAACTTTGAGTTTGTAACTATCGTAGGTGGTCAGTTCTTTAGAACAACTGATAGACAGTATCAAACTAGTGGTTCTGGTGGAGTTGACGGTACAACTGATTTAGGATTCTTTCCTACTCAAACAACCGATGATTTTATTCTAGAAAATGCTAACTACGGTTTATACTTCTTAGAAAACATTGGTATCTACGATGTAGCTTTCCTTGAATTTGGAGGACGTTTAGATCAAAACACTTCTGCAGGTAGCAATACTGATGCATTATTCCTTCCAAAAGTTGGTATTACATATAACATTTCTGATCACGATTTTTATTATGATAGTGGAATAAGCTCTGTAGTATCTAACATTAAATTAAGAGCTAATTATGGTGAAGCTACTAACTTTGCTCAACCATTTTCTCAAGACAGAACTTTTAGCCTTAATCCATTCTTAGGACAGCCTTCATTTATTTTCAACAATCCAGGAAATAATGAATTAATATCTGAAACTGTAGTAACAACAGAATTTGGTCTTGAGTTAGGTTTCTTTAACAACAGATTAAATCTTAGTGGTACTAGATACAACGCTACTACAGAAGATGCATTATTTACTCCAGGAGCTCCTCCTTCTTCAGGACAGTTCAATCAAATTAAGAACATTGGAGAGATCGAAAACAAAGGTTGGGAATTTGCTCTTAGTGCTGATTTAATTAGAACTGACAAACACAATTTAAGTATTAACGCTTCATATAACCGAAATGAAAACCTAGTAGTTAGTACCGGTGGAGCACCTGCTTTTAATGTTGGTGGATTTACAGTAATTGGATCTTGGGTAGAACAAGGACAAACTTTAGGATATTTAAGAGGTACAAGAGCAGATGCAAATGGAGATGGGACTTATACTTTTACTCCAAACTCTCCTCTAGGAGATACTTTTGCACCTAATTTTGGGTCTTTTGGATTAAACTATACTTGGGATAAATTAAACTTCTTCCTTACTGGTGATTATCAATTCGGAGGTAAGATCGTTGATTTAAGTTTCTTACTAAGACACTTAAGAGGAGCTGACAATACTGGAATTCCAGATGATCTAGTTGGTACAACAAGTCCATTTAACTATGTTAATTTCTTCGTTTTTGACAATGACTTTGTAAAAATTAGAAATATCGGTGTTAACTATTCTTTTGGAGACAAGTTCCAGATATTTGATGATGTAACATTTGGTTTCACTGTAACCAACCCATTCAACTGGACAGAAGGTGATTTTGATCCGGAAACAACAGGTTCTGGTATTGGAAATCAAAATGGATTTGGTAGTGGTGGATTCGCTTACGGTACAGAATCTGCACCTAGAATTTATATGACTTCTCTTAAATTCCAGTTTTAGATAATTTAAAATACAAGTAAAAATGAAAAAAATATCAATATATATAATCACACTTGGTTTTCTGATAAGTTGTACTGACAATTTAAAAGATGCTACAGATTTCACTTCTGTAGAAAACCCAAATTTATCTGAAACTTCGATCGTTGGGCAACCCAACTCTGCAACGATCTGGCTTCAAGGTATCGAAAGAGAATTATCAATCACGCTTAATGAAATTTTAATTTTAGCTGAGCTTGGTTCTGATAACTATACTAATACTCAAACATTCTTTAGTCAGTTTTTAGACGGTCTTGAAATAAGAGTTGATGATCCTGATATTAGAGATACTCAATTTAGAATTGCAAGAATGAGAATTGCTGCTAAATTTGGATTAGAAGCAGTAGGTCCTGGAGATTCTGAATATACTACTGCAACTGAAGCAGAATTCAACTTCTTCGAAGGGATGTCATATTTATATGCTGGAATGTATTTCTCAGCATTACCACAAGAAGAATTGGGAGCTCCAATTTCTTCTGCAGAGAATTTTGCTAGTGCAATATCTTCTTTTGAAACGGCAATTAGCCTTAATCCTAGAGCTGAGTATTATTTAGCCGTTGCTAGAGCTAACTATTACTTAGGTAATCAAGCAGCCGCAGTTTCTGCAGCACAAAGTGCATTAGGATTAGATTCGGACTTCTTGAGATCTGCTACTTATGACGAATTAAACGGTCCTTCTAACAGAATGGAAGATGCTTTATTCGAAAGAGCTACTTTTGATGATTTCCAACCGTTACCGACGTTAGATTTCTTAGATCCTAAATATTCTTTCTTAAATCCAAATCAGGATGCCTCTGTACATTATTTAAAGGCTGAAGAAGCATATTTAATATTAGCAGAAGCTAATCTTGCTGATGGAAATGTAACTGGTGCTCAAGGTAACCTTGAAGATTTATTAACTGTTGTTGGAACAAGAGAAGTAAGAAGTATTGATGATTCAATTGAAGGAAGATCAGAAGTTGATCCAGGAGGAAGACCTGATAACACAGGAGTTGTTGTTAATGGACGTTCAGGTTTAGTTTTGGATCGTCAAGCAGGAAATATCAATGTTCCTTCTGTTTCTGGAACTTCATTGGTTCAAGCAGATATCGATGCAATGACTGCTGGAGATCCTTCATTAGTATTATTGTATAGAACACGTCAGGAAATATTTATTTCTGAAGGTCTACGTTTCGCTGATATGGGAATTAAATTAGTAATTCATGAAAATGAAATTTTACAAAACCCAAATATCACTGATGGAGATCCTAGTACATTACCAGTTATTCCTTCATTCATTAATGCAGTTGTAGCTAATCTTGACGCTATTACTTATGATGCTGGGGCCGGAGTAGCTACTACAGTTATAAATTTAAGTCAGGTTTTAGTTGATAACAAAACTTCAAACGAAGTATTACCTTTTCACTAAAATGGTATAATAATATTATTCTAGTCTGTCCGGACTAGTAATTTTAACTTTAAACCACCTAAACTAAAAAGTTTGGGTGGTTTTTTTGTTTATTCCATATAATTTCTAAAAAAGTGAAATTTCACCTTATAGTTTTCATTTTTAAATAATTAACTCTCAAAAAAATTACACATACTACAATTTTACAAAACTCTCAAAACCTCACTTAATTTATCTTAAAATTCCTTTAAAAACAGACCTAATATTTACAACAAAAACCCGCAATCCCACTACTATAACGTTATAGTGACATTTTGTATTTTTTTAACATTAGAAATGCAATAAATTCAAATTTTAGTATCAAAAAGTTGTTTTATAAAGATATTATTTTGATTTTTGGCATTGGCTAATTCAAATAAATTATAAAAATGAGAACAAAGTTTAGTGGAATGCTAACGCTATTGCTGGCGTTTGTAGTGCAACTAACGTTTGCACAAGAAAAAACGATCTCAGGTAATGTAACCGACAATAGTGGGTTGCCTTTGCCAGGGGTAAACATCGTTGTAAAAGGTACTAGTTCAGGTACACAGTCTGATTTTGATGGTAATTATTCTATCAAAGCCGCAAAAGGAGCTGTGGTTACTTTTAGCTATGTAGGTTTTGCAACAAAAGAAATTGCTGTTGGGGATGGCAATACAATCAATGTCAAACTAACTGAAGACACTGCACAGTTAGAAGAGGTGGTTGTAACTGCGCAAGGTATTCGTAGAGAGAAAAAAGCTTTAGGATACGCGGTAGCAACAATTGCTGCTGATGACATTTCCTCAAAACCTCAAACAGATGTGGTTAGAGCACTAACAGGAAAAGCTCCTGGTGTAAACATTACGCAAACATCTGGATTATCAGGATCTGGTACTAACATTATTATTAGAGGATATTCTTCTATTAATGGTAGTAACCAACCTTTATTCGTTGTAGATGGAGTTCCTTTCAACTCTAACGCGAATCCTACAAACAATTTCGTAGGTGGTGGTGCTGCTGCTTCCAGTCGTTTTCTTGACTTGGATCCTAACAACATTAAAGAAATATCAGTATTAAAGGGTCTTAGTGCAACAACACTTTATGGACAAGCTGGTAGAAACGGTGTGGTTTTAGTTACTACAAAGACAGGAACCAAATCCGATAGCAACAAGAAGTTTGAAATTACTGTAAACCAATCATACTTCACCAATCAAATAGCTAATTTACCTGATTACCAAGATAATTATGGTAATGGTTTTTATCAAAATTACTCTCAGGCATTTAGTAACTGGGGACCTAACTTTAACGTAAGAGGTCAACAAGGTGTTGCTGCGGATGGTACAGTACCTCACCCATATGACAGAGATGCTCTTGCAACTGCATTTCCTGAATTCCAGGGAGCTCGTTATGAATACAGACCTTATGATAGTGTAGAAGATTTCTTTACTACAGGATCCGTAATTACTACATCAGTTAGTACTTCAGGATCAAGTGAAAACTCAAATTATAGTATTAATTTTGGACGTACTGAGGATGAAGGATTTATTCCTACAAATGAATACAATCGTTTAAACTTTAGTGCCGGTGGATCTACTAAATTATCTAATAAGTTTACTGTTAGTTCTTCTTTTAATTATGTAAGAACAGATAGAGTTACTCCTCCAACAGCAGTTGGTTTTGGTAGTAATCCTGCAGGAGCTTCACTATTCGCCAACGTACTATATACACCTCGAAGTGTTGATTTATTTGGTTTACCATATGAGAACCCTCTTGATAATTCTTCTGTATACTATCGTGGTGGTAATGATATTCAAAATCCGTTATGGACACTTAACAATATCAAAGACACTGAAAATATTAGAAGATTCTTTGGTAATATCACAACTTCATATCAAATTAATGACTGGTTAAACTTATCTTACCGTTTAAGTTTAGATAGCTACAACCAGAAAAATGAAAGAACTGCTAACAAAGGTGGACAGCAGGTACAAGGTGGTGCATATAACACTTGGAATCTTGAAAGTACAATATGGGATCATACTTTAAGTTTAAATTTTGACAAGGATATCTCTGATAGATTTAACATTAGTGGTACTATAGGTCTTAATCCAAGAAACGAAGTATTCACAGGAACTTTTACTAACAGTACTCAACAGTTCGTATATGGTATCTTTACTCATCAAAACTTTGAAGAAACTACTGCTAGTACTCAATTCCAGGAATTCAACATACTTGGTGCATATGCAAGTGCTACATTAGGATATGATAATTTCTTATTCTTAAACTTACAAGGTAGAAATGACTGGTTCTCTTCTTTACCAAGAGAGAACAGAGCAATTTTCTATCCTTCTGCTAGTTTATCTTTTGTTCCTACTTCTGCTATTGAAGCATTAAAAGGAAGCAAAGCTATTAATTATTTAAAATTAAGAGTCGGATTTGGTTCTTCAGCAGGATTCCCTAACCCATATTCTTCTATTATAGGATTAGGAGCTGCTACTAACGTATTTGACAGTCCTACAGGAGGAACTACTAACACACTTAGTATATCAAACGCTCTTGGAAACCCTAATTTGAAGCCAGAATTAATTACTGAGCTTGAAGCTGGTATTGAAACTAGATTATTTGATAACAGAATTGGTTTTGACCTTTCTGTATATGATAAAAAATCAACAGACTTAATTCTTCAGAATAAGCAGTTAGATCCAGCTACTGGTTATACAGTAACTTCTGACAACTTAGGAGAAGTAACCAACAAAGGACTTGAAGTAGGATTTAATCTTAATCCAATCAGACCTACAGATTCAGAAGGTTTCAGATGGGATATTTCTGGACAATATACAATCAATGAGAACATCGTAGAAGATAATGGAGATGCTCCTGGAAGTATTACGGTATTTGCTGGATTTGGAAACCAAGGTAACGCAGCTATCTCAGGAGAAGCTTATGGTGTGATCGTTGGTACATCTATCGCAAGAGATGCTAACGGAAACTTTATTGTTGGTGCTGATGGTAACTATGTTGCTGATAACGCTCTTAAAATAATTGGTGATCCTAATGCAGATTGGAGAACAACTATTATCAATGAGTTTACTTATAAAAACTTCTCATTAAACGCTCAAGTAGAATATACACATGGTGGAGACATTTTCTCTACTACTGCTTCTGCTCTACTTTCGAGAGGTTTAACAACAGATACAGATTTCGACAGAACTCAAACTTTTATTCTACCTGGTGTAGATTTAAACGGAGCTCCTAATACAACTCAGATTGCTGCTACAGATCTTGGATTTGTAAACTCTGGATTCTTTATTGATGAGCAATCTGTTTATGATGCTTCTACTATCAGATTACGTGAGATCTCTTTAAGCTATGATTTTCCAAAAAGATTTTTAGATCAAACACCTTTTGGAAAAGTATCTATTCGTATAATCGGACAGAACATGTGGTATAAAGCAATTAACTTCCCTGATGGATTAAACTTTGATCCTGAAGTTACAAGTTTAGGTGTTGGTAACGGACAAGGTTTTGATTACCTAACTGGTCCAACAGCAAAACGTTATGGATTTAGCTTAAATCTTACATTTTAAAAATTAAAAAAATTATGAAAAATAAACAATTTATAAGACCGATTATACTGTTTATGTTGGCACTTGTAGGATTTACAAGCTGTGAGACTACAGAATTGGATTTATTACAGAATCCAAATGACGTGACAGAAGAGAATCTTGATCCAGAATTCTTATTTAATAATATTCAGTTAGGATTCAATGGTTTTGTTCAAACCGTTGCAGGAGACGCATCATTTACTTCTCAAGTTACTCGTTCATTCGCAATGACAGGAGGAAATCAATATCAAAACGCTTTCGCTCCTATTGGTTTTAATGGAATTTGGTCTTCTGCATACGCAGGAATACTACAAGATATTAAAGCACTAGAGCCTGTTGCTCAAGAACAAGGACTTACATATCACTTAGGAGCTTCTAAGATTATGAGAGCTTATGTTTTAGTTACTCTTGTAGATCTTTTTGGAGATGTTCCTTACAGCGAAGCATTACAAGGTAATGATAACCTAAACCCAATGGAAGATGCTCAGACTGATGTTTATATTGCTGCTCTTAATGATATTGATGAAGCGATAACTACATTGGCTACTGAAACAGCAGTTTTACCTGGTGATGATATGTTTTTTGCTAAGAATAACGGAGGATCTGTAGATGCTGATTTACAAGCAAATTGGATCACTGCCGCTAAGACCTTAAAGCTACGAATACTAAATAATATTAGACTTAATGGTTCTGCTGTTAATATTAATGTAACAACTGAAATTAATACTTTATTAACTGAAAATGATTTAATTGACACGCCTGCAGAAGACTGGCAATTTAATTATGGAAATACAAGATTAAATCCAAATTCTCGTCACCCAGGATATAACAGATATTATGAAAATGGGGCTGCTGGATATATGTCTAATTATTTGATGTGGACTATGATCTTTGAAAAAGGATTAGATGATCCTAGATTACGTTATTACTTTTATAGACAAGATAACAATGCTAATGGTGAGGATATCTTTACTTTAGGTTGTGGAGATGGAAGACAATCTCCTCCTGGTCATTATGCTTCTGTAACTTCTATATTTAACACTACTCCTGTACCATTTTGTACTGCAGATCCTGGAAGAGGATATTGGGGAAGAGATCATGGAGATAATGGTGGTATCCCACCAGATAATCAGCAAAGAACAGTATATGGAGTATATCCAGCTGGTGGTTTGTTTGATGAAAATCAAGATGATGACGTTCAGAATGACGGAGAAGATGGTAACTTACTAGGAGAAGGAATTACTCCTGTTTTACTTACTTCTTATGTAAACTTCATCAAAGCAGAATCTGCTTTAATGTCTGGAACAACAGGAGATGCTAGAGCATTCTTAGAAGCAGGTATTAGAGCTTCAATTGATAAAGTAGTTAATTTTGATGCACAAATTGTAGGAAATGCACTAGCACCTACAACTGCTACTATCGATGCATATGTTAATTTTGTCTTAGCTGCTTATGATACAGCTGACACTAATGGAAGACTTGATATCATTATGAAAGAATATCAAATCGCAGCATTCGGTAATGGTTTAGAAGTTTACAACGGATACAGAAGAACAGGTTTCCCAAGTAACTATCAACCAACTTTAGAGCCAAACTCTGGAGATTATTACAGAAGTGCTTTATATCCTGCTAACTACGTTAATGTAAATGTAAATGCGACTCAAAAGGAAAGAACAGAACAAGTATTCTGGGATACTAATGCAGCAGGATTCATTAATTAAAAAAGAAATTCAATGAAAAATATATTAAAAATAGTTTTAATTTGTTTTGTCGCATTGACTTTAACAAATTGCGAAGACAACGAGAAATCTCCCGTTGTGAATGCACCCAACGGTACGTTTGTTTTGATTGATATCACTAACTCACTTATCGATGTAACTCAAATTGGCACTTCTGCTTATGGAGGAACGCTAAGGGCTCCTGCCGGAAATGTAGCAAGTCACTCTTTTGAAGTAAGAGCTGTACAAGGAACTAGTTCATCAGAATTTGTACCAATATATACTACTACTACATTTCCTGCTGATTTCTTAATAACTGCCGGAGATGTTGCAACTGCTTTAGGAGTAGATGTATCAACTTTTGCTCCTGGAACAAGATTTGATTTTGTTGGTACTAGTGTAGGAACTGATGGAAGTATCATTACTTCCAGTTCATTAAGTGGTGATCTTCAAGCAGAAGTTGGTCAAAGACAAGCATATGATTTACTTACTTTTATATCTTGTCCTGTAGACACAGCATTAATAGCTGGTTCTTATGATGTAATACAAATCGCTTTTTCAGGCTTTTTTGGTGAAACAAATTTTGTGAGAACTGTTGTTGCTGGACCTGGAGCAGGTCAGATTACCATTGTAGAAGGTGAATATACTACTACTGGAGGTGATCCATTAATCCTTGATATTGATTTTGCTACTGGTATCATAACTGGTGGAGGAAATGATGAAGATGGTAATTCAGCAGTAGTTTGGGCTGAAGGAACAAATGGATTAGTTGAAAACACATACCTTGTAGAAGGAGGGTTCTTCTTCTCCTGTGTTGGAACGCTTTCCATCAACATGAATTTCTTCCCATTTAATGGTAATGCTCACGTATTTGAGCTACAAAAACAATAAATCTTTTAGAATTATGAAAAAATTAAATTTTAAATATATCTTACTGTCATTAGCTATTTTAGCTTTTGGCTCTTGTGATGATGATGATCCGATATCTGCGGGGATTGGTGATCCTTCAACTAAAAACATTATTAACTTAGAATCAACTGTAGCTTCAGATCTAGCTGTTATAGGTGAAGGAAATGTAATAGGTTTTTCTGTTACTTTACCGCAAGGACTTTCAAGTGATGCAACCGTTACAGCGAGAATCACCCTAGATAATGGTAACACTAGTACTGGTACTGCTACTGTAGCAGCAGGAGCAACTACAGGAACAGGAACTATTACTGTACCAGCTGATGACGGTGTAATTACCGGCGATACTGTTGGAGGTGTAAGTAACGCTGCTCAATTATCTCTTATTGCAATTCTTTTGGATGAGTTAGAGCCTAACACTACCTATACAATTACATCAAATACTGTTGATTTAGGTATTTATGCAGATACTCTGCCTTCTGATAGCGGTCTTAACATTCTTTTCGACTGGGAAGATCCAGCTACTAACGATCTTGATATGCAAGTAATCGATAGAGCTTTTACTTTTATATTTGAAACTTCTGAATCAGGAAACAGATTTGAAAGTGATTTATTCCAAAATGCAGGAAGAGATGATGGTATCTATGATGTTTATACAATCATTTTTACAGCCTCACCTACGGTTGATTTAAATTATGATTTATTATTTACATTACCTGATGGTTCATTAGAAGTAATTAATGGTACTTTACCAGCAGGTTCTCCAAACCTTACTCGTATTCCAATCGCGACTTTTGAAAAGTCAACGGATGCAGTTACTGGAGAAGTGAGCTACATAAATATAGGAGCTCTATAATAATATAATATTAGAAATAATATTCTTTAAACATCCCGATGAAAAATTTCATCGGGATGTTTTTTTATATCTATCTTTGCCCACTATGAAAGATGATTCCCATATTTTTGGTATAAGAGCTGTTATTGAAGCTATCAAATCAGAAAAATCTATTGATAAGCTTTTTGTTCAAAAAGGATTACAAGGAGAGCTTGCTAAAGAATTAATGCATTTAGCAAAGAACAATAATATTACTTTCTCTTTTGTTCCTGTAGAAAAGTTAAACAGGATTACCAGAAAGAATCATCAAGGGGTAATCGCTTATATATCTCCAATTGAATTTTATGATCTGGAGAATCTTGTACTTCAAGTTATAGAATCTGGTGAAACACCTCTATTTTTAGTTTTGGATCAATTATCCGATGTTCGCAATTTTGGCGCAATCATTCGTACTGCAGAATCTACTGGTGTTCATGGTATTATAGTTCAAAAAAAAGGAGGTGCTCCTGTTAACGGAGATACTGTAAAGACATCTGCAGGGGCAATATTTAAAATGCCTATTTGTAAAGTTGATCATATAAAAGATGCTTTGTTTTATTTACAAGGATCCGGCATACAAGTAATTGCAGCAACAGAAAAAGCTTCTGGGAATATTTACGAACAAGATATGACCAAACCTACTGCAATTATTATGGGTAGTGAAGGTAAAGGTGTTTCAAACTCTGTATTAAAACTTGTAGACCATCAAGCTAAACTACCTATGTCTGGAGAAATAGCTTCTCTTAACGTATCAGTTGCCTGTGGCGTGTTTTTGTATGAAGTGATTAGGCAAAGACTCTAATTTCATTTTTATTCTATCACCCCTAATACACTACTCTTTATCTTTTTTTTGAGAAGAAGCATCTGTATCTTTATATTCATAGATAATCTTTATTTCTTCTTCAAGATCATCTTCAGGAAGTTTTTCAATAAAGTTTCCGTTTTCATCAAAGTGTTTTAGAAACTCATCATCTTCTGGGTTATAATCAGGAGATTCCCAATTATATAATTTAGGTTTTGCTACTCCTTTTTTTATGAAAAATGCAAGCATAGTACCAACCATCAAACCAGACAAATGACCTTCCCAAGAAATTTTAGGGTCGATAGGTAGTATATACCAAATCATACTTCCATAAATAAAAACAACTATTAAAGACAAAGCTATTAATCTAAAATGTTTTACTACTATACCTTTAAAAAACAAAAAACCAAATAGCATATAAATCACCCCACTGGCTCCTATATGATTCGCGGGTCGCCCTAATAACCAAGTAAAAAACCCTGTTAAAAACACCCCTATTATCAATACTTTCCAGGCGGTTTTTTGATAAAAAAAGAATAATGCCGAGGTTAGCACAAGTAACGGTAAGGTATTATGCCATAAATGCGTTATATCTCCATGAATAAAAGGCGAAAACAATATTCCTCTAAGTCCTTTAAACGTCCTGGGAACAACTCCCCAGTTGTTAAAATCAAACCCAAAACGAACTTCAAACCAAAAAACTATCCATATCAAAAGAACGAATAGCAGTGGATATCCTATAACACCGGTCTTAAAGTTAAATTGATCTTTTTCATTCATAATTACAACTAATCAATCAAAAAGTCCTCCAAAGAATAAAAGCACGCTAAATTGTCAGCCTAGCAATATTCTAAATCATATTTACATGTGTTATAACACATAAATTAAAGTATTTACCTGATCCTCATTAAAAATAAATAATAGAAAGCGTATTTTTACGATTATGAATGAACCTCTTGCAGAACGAATACGTCCAAAATCCTTAGAAGAATATTTGAGTCAGGAACATCTAATAGGTGATGATGGCTCATTAACGCAACAGATAAAAAAAGGTATTATACCTTCTTTAATACTATGGGGACCTCCGGGAGTAGGAAAAACAACACTCGCCAATATCATAGCTAATGAATCTGATCGCCCCTTCTATATTTTAAGTGCTATTAACAGCGGTGTTAAAGAAGTCAGAGATGTAATTGATAAAGCAAAACAAAGTGGAGGTTTATTCACAACAAAAAACCCTATACTTTTTATTGATGAGATTCACCGATTTAGTAAATCTCAACAAGATTCTTTATTAGGCGCTGTAGAAAAAGGTTGGGTAACATTAATTGGCGCAACCACAGAAAATCCAAGTTTTGAAGTAATACCAGCTTTATTATCACGCTGCCAGGTATATGTTTTAAATGCTTTTGGCAAAGATGAGCTTGAAGCATTACTTGAGAGAGCAATGCGAGAGGATGATTTTCTAAAATCAAAAGACATACAACTCAAAGAAACTGAAGCATTATTACGATTAAGCGGCGGAGACGCCCGTAAACTGCTTAATATTTTTGAGTTAATTATCTCTAGCCAGGACACCAAAACGATTAATATTACTAATGATCTAGTATCAAAATTGGTTCAGCAAAATACTGTGAGGTATGATAAAACAGGAGAGCAACATTATGATATTATCTCTGCTTTTATAAAATCTGTTAGAGGCAGCGACCCCAATGCTGCAGTATACTGGTTAGCTCGAATGATAGAAGGTGGTGAAGATCTAAAGTTTATTGCAAGAAGAATGATCATATTAGCATCAGAGGATATTGGTAATGCAAATCCGACCGCATTGATTATGGCTAATAATACTTTTCAGGCTGTAACCACAATTGGATATCCCGAATCTCGAATAATATTAAGTCAATGCGCTGTATATTTAGCAACTTCTCCTAAAAGCAATGCCTCTTATATGGCAATAAATAAAGCTCAACAATTGGTAAAACAAACCGGTGACTTATCGGTCCCACTACATATTAGAAATGCTCCCACTAAACTAATGAAAGAGCTTGGGTATGGCGAAAATTATAAATACACGCATAACCATAAAGATGGTTTTGTTGAACAAGAATTTCTTCCTGACGAAATCAGAGATACTAAACTCTATGAGCCAGGAAGTAATCAACGAGAAAATGCATTAAGAACATTTCTTAAATCCCGATGGGGAGAAAAGTATAAATATTAATATTTACTGTCTTGCAAAAGTATCAATGATTAGTTTGTCAGTCACAGGATTAATTCGTTCAAGAATAAAATTACCATATGCATCAAAATATCCTATACCGCTAAGCTCTCCTGCTCTAACAATATAACTATTATCTCTACTGGCCGAATAAACTTTACCTATTTGAGCATTTTCACCCTTACTTAACTCATAACCATATTCTTTTTGCTTAAAGACATAGTTAACTGCATTAAATACATAAGTAACTTCTTTTGGCAAAGTAATCTTGGGCACAACACTCTCTTTCTTTAAAGGTTTAGGTGCTTTAATTTCTTTTTCAGGTTTAGGAAGGTTTTGTTTTTGTTTAGCAACCACTTTATTTCCTGTTTCAGAAGCTATAGACTCTTTTTTTCTTATGTTCTCTACTTCCTTACTTCCGTTATATTCATATTTCAAAAGCTCAATGCTTTTAAACGCTCCTCTAAGAGCTTCTTGATAAGCTTTCTTATATTCTTTCTCCCTACTACTCCCTACTCCAGATGTATATACCACATTAGAGTTACAATCCAATAGCTCTATTATAAGTTTTGTAGCAAATAAACCCGATTCTTTTTTTACATTCACTCTTAACGCCTTACAACCGTTAACTATCAAATCTTCCGGCATTTTTTCTCCGCGCATAAAAGCGTCATATCCTTGTTTTTTAAAAAGGAATCTAGTCAATGAATTCAGTTGATACGAATCATTTTTCTTTAAAAACACATACCCTTCAGGAACAATAATATATTTATAATCATTTATATTCCCTTGTCCAAAAAGTACCGTAGTACAAAAAAGTGCCACCCCTAAAAATAAAATACTCCTCATATTACATTATAAAATTAAATCCTAACTGCAAGGAAATTCCGTTTGCCTTAGCCAGATTAGAATACTCAAAAACATTATTGGCCGAAATATAGAAATTAAATTTGTTAATATGAGTAGAAATTAAAAAACCGAGGTTATAATATGAAAAATCATCTATAGTATAATTTATTTTTGCTCTTAGAAACCTGGACAACCTTTTGTAATAAAAGACAGAAGCAGCATATTGCGGCCGTTTAGGTCTAAATTGAGAAAATAACTGCAATCCTACAGCGTCAGTATATGGAGGGTCTTCTCCCTGTACATAACAATTACAAGTTCCATCATCATATCTATTAAAGGAGTATTTAATAGATCCATTAAGCTTTAAAGGTCTCAAGGCTACATATGCCTTACTCAAAGTATCTAGAGGTATAGCAGCTTCTAATTCATCTAGAATATCTTGTCCTTGAGAACCTGAGATAATTGGTGTTTCTATCCCTTCAAAAACATAATTACCTTGAGCCTGGTAGGTTTCTACATCTTTTGTGTAAAATATCATCCCTATATCTGTCGCACTTCCTGTCAATGTCCATTGATCTTCTAATTTATACGAAAATCCAACATCTACACCAAGCCCCAAATTACCTCCTAGAAGAGCTCTCCCTATAAATTTGTTTTTAACCTGCTTTGCTCCATCAGCAGTATCTTCTGATTCTATATCTCTTAATGAAGAATATCCTGCTGTTCTAACAGTAACATTAGCATTACTCACTATATGCTGATAAATATTATTCCCT
The DNA here is from genome assembly GCF_034322225.1 of Aquimarina callyspongiae. Lineage (NCBI taxonomy): Bacteria > Pseudomonadati > Bacteroidota > Flavobacteriia > Flavobacteriales > Flavobacteriaceae > Aquimarina > Aquimarina callyspongiae. The sequence continues at coordinate 574,525 of NZ_JAXLPA010000001.1, forward strand.
TGAGGAGTTTCTACAGTTGTAATAGTTCCACTATTATTGGTGCTTCTAAAATTAATAATACTAGAATATAGTTTGGCTCTAGCTCCAAAAGTTAATTTTTTATTTACCTTTTTGTTATATCCAAAATGATATACTGTCAATAATTCTCCGGTAGCACTAATATTAGACAATCGAAACGGGATATTAATAAAATCCTGATTTCCTTGATACGCTAGTACTGCAAAATCTTTTGGAAAATAAGCGATAAGGTCTAGTTCTTGATAAAGTCCTCCAGAAAAATAAATATTTTGATTTTTCTTACTTCTCCAACCAAAGCTAAAAAACTCCAGTTGCTGTGTAAGTGTTACATAATCCCTACTAGTAAGCTTATTAAGGGTGTTTTCTATCTTTTCATTAATATCTCTTCCATCATCAGCAAAAACATCATATATAGACCCTCCTCTTAACCCTGCATTGATATGAAATTGCGACAAAAAAGGAATTCCCGCATGAAATTTTAAATTTGTTTCTGCACCTGGATTAAGTAATAACGATTGTGGCAGTTCTGTAACGTCGTACAAGGTTTCTTTGTTTTGAGAATACACAAGAGATCCCCATAAACCTATAAAAAAGCATATAACGATTCTCATAATTGGTAATTAACAAAATAAGTTCCCTTTGATCTCAACTCTACAAAACCTCTTAGATCACTGTTTGCATTTATAACCCTAACTTCTGTCGCTAGTTTTCTGGCAGATGCTAATTGGGCAAGTGTTGCATTATCCAATTCAATAATCTCTGTAGTTACAACAGGTTCTGTACCTTCTCCTAATCCCGGATTAGCCGTCATCATATAAAGGTTACCAACAGGTTGATCAGAATCATTTAAAAATTGAAATTCAAACTCAAAAGATGTTTCTATAGTATTTCTAAACTCAAATGTTAATTCAACTCGTTCTAAATTATCTATAGCAAAGTCTGTCCCGACCAAATCATAATTTATTGTATCTCTTACTGGTGGAACATCAATGGGCGTATCTGGAGGTAGGTTCGGATCTTCAAATTCTGAAGTATCAAATCTCGAAAAAATAAAATCTGCTTCAAATACAGGAGTAAGTACGACTTCGTCTAATTGATCAAAATCGAGATCCTCTACACACGAAGCAAATAGTAAAACTCCGCATGCCGAAAGCATGAATAAATAGGTTTTTATCGTTTTCATCTGGGGGAAGTTGTTTTAGTGATAACGAAAATATACAAATAATTATTACTATAAATAATTTTTTATCTGTTTTAATTTCAAAACTTGGATATTTTCTACCGGTATTTCATCGTTATGATAGTTAAAACATATAGTTTTGATTCCCAACGATTCAGCCCCCATAATATCAGCTTCATAGTTATCTCCTATCATAATACTATTATTAATTTCGGCTCCAGAAATCTCTATAGCATGTTCAAAAATAATTGGATTTGGCTTCTTTACTCCAACATCTTCGCTATTAGTAATAGTCTTAAAATAATGCCCGATTCCAGATTTTGACAGTTTATTGTTTTGTACTTCTCTAAATCCATTCGTAATAATATGAAGCTGGTAATTAGGCTGTAGGTAATCCAATAAATCAACAGCTCCTTCTATTAAGTTATTATTCAATGGTAAAAAAGAGATATAATCTTCAGAAAGCTGATCAATAGTATTTGTAGAATATTTCAAATCAAAAATAGCAAATGCATCGAACAATCTTCCTCTGCGCAATTGAATTTTAGAAACCTGTTCTTCTCGATACAATTTCCAATACTTCATGTTAATTGGTTGGTACACCTCTAAAAACTCATCTATTTCAAGAGGAATATCAAATTTTTCAAACATTAACTCAAAAGCTAAAGCAGAGTTCTTATCAAAATCCCATAAAGTATGATCGAGATCAAAAAATATATGCTTAACTGTATGTTTCATCTTCTAAATTCCAAATTTCTTCAAAAACTGACCCCCAAAACGGTTGTCCTTTTAACTCACTAAACAATTCATTATGAAAAACAGGAATAAAAACTCCTTGTACTTCTTTGATTTTCTTTATACAATACATTAATTCTTCTCTTACCAGCGCTTCATTTTCACCTTTTCTGTAATCATAATTTGAAAAGCAGAAAGAATTAATTATTAAAGGAGTCTGAACTTCATAATCAAGATCGTAAAACATAAAAGGAGTGCAAGTACCAGCTCTAAACCCCGAATATCCGGGATAACCCATAGAAAAATCTTCTCTAATTTCTAATTCAATATAATTGCGATATGCTTCTGGCAATCTTATTTTAAAAAATGCACATATTGCATTTTTTAATTGTCTATTTACAATACTTTCTACTCGCTCTTTTTCTTTTTTAAGAACAGATAAATTAGAAATGGCTTCATATGACACCTTAAGTCCTATATCTATATAATCCCCAGCGTGTTTTATTAAAGATCTATGTTTTTGATTATTATGATTTATATTTTTTTCATAATTAGAATAATCTCCAAGACCAAATAGAACTTTTAAATCTCTTTTTTTTCTAATTTGTAATCTAATTAACTCGTCAAATGTATCATAAGGATCTTTTTTAAATCCCATTAGCACTCTAATTCTATCTGTAAACTCTCCTAATTTAAGAAACCATAAATCCCGAAGCCCTCCTCCAACAGATCTTAGAATTCCTTTTTGCCTATATGCAAAGGTTTGAGAAACTGTAACTATAGGTATAACTCTAAACTTTCTTTTACCAAATTGTATTTCGGGATATTTTTCAAGGATTACCTCTTTTAACTTATAAGCCCAAATATCTACTACTGGATCTTGCAAAAAACCTCCTTTAAAAGCAATACTCTCATCCACCATAAAACGACCTAGATCATCTTTTACATGTGGAAGATATTCTTCATACCGACTAAGTAAATAAAAAGATGCTGCAAAAATATCAAACGGTAATGCTGCATTAGCGTGTTTAACCTGAAAAAAGCACTTTGTATCTTCCCAATCGACTACTTGAGTTTCGACTTCATTCAACCCATGCTCAAAAAGCAACTCAACACTTTGGAAATAAAGTTCTTTCCCCAAAGGCTTTTTTCCATAAGAAAATTTAGGTCCATCATGTGCTATAAACGACTCTATCTTTGAAGTAAAATCTATTTCCAACCCTAAAATTCTTTTACAAATTTGTTTAAATGTATAAGAAACCCTGGGAGTAATTTTTTGCACGTAGATCAGTAACATAAATCCGGGTTATAATATTGATTTATCAGCAAAGCTAAAATAGTCTTTTTCTGTAATTATCAGGTGATCCAATAGTTTTATATCTAAACTCATACCAGCTTGTTTTAATTTTTGAGTCAGTGTTTTATCTGCAGCGCTTGGAGTTAATCCTCCACTTGGATGGTTATGTGCTAAAATTATAGCAGTCGCACCAAATTCTAATGCGGATCTAAATACTAATCTAGCGTCAACTAAGGTACCTGTTTTACCTCCTATACTTATTTGTTTCTTTTGAATTATTTTATTCGCATTATTAAGATATAATACCCAGAACTCTTCATGTTCCAAATCCCCGATAAAAGGTTGCATTACTTTAAAGACATCTAAACTACTTGTTATTTTGGGCATTACTGGTGCATCTTCATCCCTTCTTCTTCTACCTAGCTCTAAAGCAGCAACAATAGATATTGCTTTTGCCTCTCCTATTCCTTTAAAATCCATAAGTTGCTTCACAGATAGTTTACCTAACGCATGTAATTGATGATTCACACTTGCCATAATTCGCTTACTTAACTCTACAGCACTCTCTTCTCTATTACCAGATCCAATAAGAATCGCTATTAATTCTGCATCACTAAGAGCATTCTTCCCTTTAACGATCAATTTCTCTCTTGGGCGATCATTTTCACTCCATTCCTTGATAGAAAATGAAGAATTAAGTTCAATCATATTAATATTTTATTTTTTTAATTTCCCTAAAACCTGAGTAAGTATAAACTATTTCTCTAAAATACAGCATATTATTATATGATTATTATATATCTAGCTCCTCATCCCCCCTTAACCAAGGCCAAAACTGAAGATATATTTGTTTGAAAATGAAAGTTTTACTATCTTTACAGCCGTTAAGCCCAAAATCAAACATTTAAATAACCTCAAAATAACCTATTTATGAAGAATATTTTTACTCTATTTTTAGTATTGTCTACATTTAGTTTTTATGGTCAAGACAAGAAAATTTCTTTTTTAGATTTAGTAGGAAATCACATACAAGTCCCAAGGGGATGTCAAGCTCAATCCGAATATGAATTGCAAGCTTGTAACGGAACTACAGTAAAATGGGATTATTATAGTGGAGACATGCTTTCTGCTGTTTTTGATGCTACAATTACTGCATTTGAAGAAGCTAATGGCGGTAAGACTGAAATTACTTTTGTATGTTTTGGATTTGAGTTAAAAGGATATAAGTTCAAAACTGGTACTACATATCAATATTTTATCCAAGGGAAAATTAAAGATCAACCTTTAATGATGAATCTTGCAACTCCTGCTAATATATCGGTAAAGGATGATATGGATAATTTTCTTAGACAACTTTTTGACGAAGTAAGCTAAGCCCTTCAAAACTTTATTAATTTTACACGCTGCGCAAAATAATTGTTACAGCAAGGTTTTTAATGCGTTTTTTAAAATAATTTACATTATTTTTATAACTGTAATTTTTAAATAACCAGAGATGAAATCCTTGTTTGATGAGGCTACAAAAAACGAAATAGAAAATCGTATTGGTAAATTATCAAATACTAGTACACCTAGCTGGGGAAAGATGAATATTTCTCAAATGATTCATCATTGTCAATTCCCATTAAAAATTGCATTACAAAAAAAACATCCTGAACTCAAGCCCAATTTATTGGCTAAATTATTCTTCAAAAAATCTATGTATAATGATAAACCCTGGAGAAAAAATTTACCTACACACTCTAAGTTAAAGGTTGTTGAACAAAAAGATTTTGAGCAAGAAAAACAAGAATTGTTAACCTTGGTTTCTGAATTCTCTAGCAAGAGAAATATTTCTGAATGGGCTCCTCATCCTATGTTTGGAAAATTCACACCACAACAATGGGGACAAATGCAATATAAGCACCTGGATCATCATCTAAATCAATTCAACTCATAAGTGTATCCGCCTAAACATCATCAAGAAAGTAAGATTGAGAACATTAAAGAGGTAGCATTATCTTATCCTTTTGCGACATTAATATCAGCCAAGGATAAAACTCCATTTGTAACGCATGCTCCTCTTATTTTTCATGGAGAAAAATTAGTAGGTCATATTGATCGAAACAATCCTCATATTGAATTATTAAAGGATAACTATCCTGTTACGGCTGTTTTTCAAGGACCGCAAACATACATATCTCCTTCAATCTATGTTACAAAACAACTACCTACCTGGAATTATGTTATCTCTCACGCTACTGGAACTGTAAAAGAAATTACCGATTCTAAAATTGTCAAGGAATCCATGATAGTTATGACCAAATTCTTAGAGGGTGAGAGTCAAAATTTTAAGCTGTCAATAGAGGATCCCAGAATGGATCGCTTAGTTCCTTATATACATTGCTTTGAAATAGAAGTTAAAAACTGGGAAGGAAAGTTTAAGTTAAGCCAGGATAAAACCCCAGCAGATATTGAAAATGCAAAGCAGGAACTTATTAAAAACAATCAAAAAAACATTGCAAATTTTGTTAATGAGCTATTTCAAAAGCATTTTTAATAGCTCACTTGTTATTTACTTAACTATTTTTTTAAAATAATACTCTTTTGCTGATTAAATTCTTCTTGAGTAATTGCCCCTTCATCCATGAGTTTTTTTAGTTTAGTTAATTTATCAACCTCATCTTCTACTGATTTAGGCATTTGTTTATTCACTACTATTTGAGTTGGTTTATTATCTCTAGACAGACTCCATACCAATGAAACCACCCAACCAATAACACTCCACCCCAGAAAAAAAGTTTAAAGCAACAATAGCAACCCAATTCCTTTTCATTCTTAACAATGCGATTATGGACGGTATGAAATACAATACTGCAGTCACGATCAACATAATTACGATCACAGTATCCTGTTCTGACAAGTCTGAATTAAGTTGAAATAAAAAGTTCATACTATTAAGAATGTTATAAATTAATATCTAGATAAGACAAGTATTGAATGAACTACATTACTCACCTGGTTACTAAACTACTACAATTTTATTGTTTTTATAAAACATGCTTAAAGTAAATACTTGATACTGATTTTTATCTAAATCATAGATTTTACCTCATTAAAGTTCAATCCTCCGTAATTACCACTACTCATTAACAATAGTGTTGAGTTTGAAAAATCTTTAGTTTTTAGATATTGTTGAAATTGATCTGGATTCGTATAAATAATAAGATCATCTCTATTAAAAGCATCTCCTATCTGATTTGCTGTAACTTCCTCAAGTTGTTTGATTTTAACGGCATCCGGAGAGAAAAACACAACAGCTTCATCTGCTTTATCAAGTGCTCCTTCATATTCCTTTAAAAACTCTGCATTTAGACTACTATAGGTATGTAGTTCTAGGCATGCGACTAGTTTTCTGTTAGTATATTGTTCTTTTACAGCTTTAGTGGTAGCTGCTACTTTTGATGGGCTATGAGCAAAATCTTTATAAGCTACAGCTGTAGAACTCTCTGCAATTTTCTCCAACCTTTTAGAGGCTCCTTTAAACGACGAGATTGCCTCATAAAAATCATCTTCATCGATCCCCATATGTTGACAGATCCACTTAGCTCCAGCAAGGTTACTGAGGTTATGAGCCCCAAACACCTCTATTGGCATTTCTCCTTCTGGAGTATCTAATAATGTTTCACCATCAACAATACTATAATGGGGAGTAGTATACGGTATTTTTCTGATTTGATTTTCAGAATTTTCTACCACTTTTACAACTTCAGCATCTTCTTCATTATAATTTATACTTCCTCCTGTTACAATACTATCTACAAAAATTTGAAATTGCTCTACATAGTTATCATAGGTAGGAAAAACATTAATATGATCCCAGGCAATCCCACTTAACAAAGCTATATTAGGTTTATACAAATGAAACTTTGGCCTTCTATCAATTGGTGAAGATAAATATTCATCACCTTCTAAGACCATAAAATCGTTGTCTTCTGTTAAATGAACCATGGTATCAAATCCTTCAAGCTGTGCTCCTACCATATAATCTACCTCCCTATCATGATAATGTAATACATGAAGAATCATTGAGGTAATAGTCGTCTTACCATGAGATCCGCCAATTACTACTCGTGTTTTATCTTTTGATTGCTCATACAAAAACTCAGGGTATGAATATATTTTTACACCTAACTCTTGCGCTTTTAGAAGTTCTATATTATCTTTTTTAGCGTGCATTCCTAAAATAATAGCATCAAGATCTGATGTAATTTTTTCAGAAAACCATCCAAACTCTTCAGGTAATAATCCATATCGCTCTAATCTGGATTTTGAAGGTTCAAAAATAGTATCATCACTTCCTGTAACCTGATATCCCTTTTGATGTAAAGCAATTGCAAGATTGTGCATTGCACTACCACCTATTGCTATAAAATGTACTCGCATAATTAAATCTTAAATCAGTAGGTAAATATACAACCTACCTTGGATAAAGAAACTATCGAGTAATGAAAAATACACAAAGTCAATGCATTCAAATTATCATTTACTCAACAACCACAATCATACACTAATCAAAACAACTATTTTACTCATTTATCGTTTCAAATACGTAGCTTTATAATGTTATTTACAGATAGGCTATTTAGGATTCTAAAAAAATTGGTACAGGAGTTGTATTCTGTAATTACAATCATAAACCATTCAACATGAAAAAGTACATCATCTTTATTATAATCTGTATATCAAACTTAAACTATATGATGAGTCAGGACAATTATAAAAATGATTGGGACAAAGTACAAAGTTTTGATCAGGAAGGGTTGCCAAAATCTGCTTTGGGAGTTGTAGAAGAAATCTACAGTAAAGCAAAAAAACAAAACAATCAAAATCAGACTATAAAAGCTTTGATGTATAAAGCAAAATACTTGCTTACCCTTGAAGAAGATGCTCAATTAAATATTATAAAAGAATTCAAAAGTGAAATCGAACAAAGTGATTTCCCTAAAAGAAATCTCTTAGAGAATATTCTTGCAAAACTGTATTGGCAATATTTTGAGCAAAACAGATGGAGGTTTTATGACAGAACCCAAACCTCAAAAAAGGTAGATCAGGAAGATTTTAGGACTTGGGATCTGGAGACATTATTTGCAGAAATTCATGTATACTACCAAAAATCGCTTCAGGATAAAGCGCTGGCTCAGCAAACAAAACTTGATAGATTTGATGAATTACTAATCAAACAAAAAGATTCTAAAAAATATAGACCTACCCTTTATGATTTTCTAGCCCATAATGCACTACGGTTTTATAAAACATCAGAAACCAATATCACCAAACCTTCATATGCATTTGAGATAGATGATCCAAAATACCTTAAAGAACATGCTGTGTTTTCTACCTTAAAAATGGAAACAAAAGATTCTCTTTCTCTACAGTTTCATGCTTTAAAATTATTCCAAAACTTAATTCAGTTTCATACCAAAAGCAAAACACCCGATGCGTTGACCGAGGTAAATATTGAACGCATCAAATTTGTAAATTATAATGCTACCTTCCCTAACAAACAAGCGGTCCAAATAGGAACATTATTAATTGAAAAAGAAAAAGTTAAAAATCTCGAGGTTTCTACATTATATGATTATGAGATTGCATCGGTATTTAATGTACAAGCAGGATCCTATGAAGCAGGAAAAAATGAAATTAATCGTTGGAAACTAAAAGATGCTTTAGAATTATGTGAAGCTGCTATCAAAAAGTTTCCTAAATCCAGAGGTGCCAATAAATGTACCATTATAAGAGATCAAATCCTTCATTCTGAGGTTGCATTGCAAACAGAGAAATATGTTCCGATTCAAACACCTGGCAGGTTATTAATAACTTATAAGAATCAGAATAAACTCTATTTTAGAGCTTTAAAAATTAATCAAACACAGCTCAAACAGTTAAATCAATATTATAGAGTTAAAGATCAATTAGAGTTATTACAATCCTTAACCGTAAATGAAACCTGGGATGCCGAGATTTGTAATGAACAAGATTATCAAACACATACCACAGAAGTATTATTGCCAGCATTAGACAACGGGCAATATCTTATTGTAGCAACAGTTTCAAAAGATCTTTCTGCAAAAAGTATGTTTTCTTATGGAGATTTACAGGTAAGTAATCTTGCACTTTTAGAAAACACAACTCCAGAAAAATTAAGCTTTCAGGTGGTAGATCGTAATAATGGAAGCCCTATTGCTAACGCCAAAATTCATTTAAAAACAGAAAATCAAAGAAGAAGTAGAAATACACTTAATAAAACATTAACTACAGATGAAAAAGGACAGGCACATCTAACAACCAAAGATTATTATTATGGGGTTTCCGCTGCGGTTACTTTTGAAAAAGACAGTGCCTATTTTGAGGGATATTACTTAAATAAATCTTATGACCCTAATCATCAGGAGGACAAAAATCGTTATTCTACATTTTTATTTACCGATAGAAGTATCTATAGACCTGGTCAAACAGTATATTTTAAAGGGATTATGATGTCTTCAAAGGGTGCAGATGAATTTAAAGTACTACCTGATCAATCTGCCTATGCCACACTTAGAGATGTAAACGGTCAAGAGATAAAAACACTTAACTTTAAAACAAATGAATACGGATCTTTTGCAGGCGAGTTTATTTTACCATCTTCAGGATTAACAGGAAACTATACAATAGGAACCAATAATTACGGAAGCACTTCTTTTTCTGTTGAAGAATACAAACGTCCAAAATTTGAAACCAATTTTGATCCTGTAACAGAAACTTATAAAATCAATGACACTATAAAACTTACGGGAGTTGCTAAAGCTTATGCCGGCAGTAATATCACCGATGCCAAGGTTGTTTATCGCGTGCATAGAAAAGTGCAATATCCTCATTGGTACTATTGGTATTGGCCAGGTATATCTTCAGAATCACAAGAAATCACTCATGGAGAAACAAAAACTAATGATAAAGGAGAATATAAAATCGATTTTGCTGCGCTTCCTGACCTAAGTGTTTCAAAAAAAGATTTACCTGTTTTTAACTATGAAATTACTGCAGATGTTACAGACATTAATGGAGAAACTCGTAGTACTACTACCGTGGTTAACGTGGGATATCATGCGCTAATTGCCAATATCAGAACATCAAACAAAATTGATAAAACTAAAAATGATCATTTACTGACAGTCGCTACAACTAACCTTAATAATGAATCTGTAGCTGCCAACGGAAATATAAAAATTTTCAAACTAAAAGGATCTGAAAAACCATTGCGTATAAGACCTTGGAAAGCTCCTGATTATAAAGGTTTCAAAGAAGAAGAGTTTAAAAAATTGTTCCCTCATGATGCTTTTGGAAATGAAGACGACTTTCGTAAATGGGAAAAAGGTAAATTAGTATATGACAAAGCTTTTAACACCCAGGAGTCTAAAAATAATAGTACAGGAACTCAAGAGTTAAAGCTAGGGAATATTAAAAAATGGAAATCCGGCAAATATATCATAGAGCTTGACACCAAAGATCGATTTGGGCAAGAAGTAAAAGATATCCAATACATCACTGTGTACAGCCAAAATGATAAAACCATTAGTGATCAGCAATTGTTTCAGGTTACAACTGATAAAACATCCTATGAGATCGGTAATGAAGTTGTAATCACCTTTAGCTCTGCTTCAAAAGATATTACAGTTACCGTAGATATCGAAAAAAATCACTCCATCGTTGATACCAGACTTATTAAACTGTCAGAAAACAGCAAAACCATTAAAATCCCGGTAAACAAAGAAGATCTCGGAGGTTTTTCTGTTCAGTATAGCTTTGTAAATTATAACAGTTATCAAAGTGGTATCCTTCCTATATCTGTACCCTATGCTCCTACCGAGCTTAGTATAGAGACCAAAACTTTTAGAGACAAACTTTTACCAGGCCAACAAGAAACCTGGAGTTTTACTATAAAAGGACCGAAAGGTGACAAAGTCACTTCAGAATTATTAGCTAGTATGTACGATGCTTCATTAGATCAATTCAAACCTCATCAATGGTATTTCAATCCTATTAACAGGCCAAGCTATTACTCGTATAACAAAAGACAATCAGGTCGTAGTTTTATCACTAACAATTTCAGTATTTTCAATAATCCAGGACGTAGCAACTCCTATAGTACTCAATACTTTGATCAGCTTAACTGGTATGGGTTATATTTTGGAAACATTAGATATAACTATGATCGATTAGGAAATCAAAGAAGATCAAAATCTGCTCCTGTAGCTTCTGCTCCTATGGAGATGTCTGCAGAAGGTATCAATGGTGACGATGCTGAATTAGAAGAATCTTCTCAGTTAGTTGCCTTTTCCAAAGAAGAAAATAAAGAATCTGATAAAGCAAAGGATTCTGGAAGTCAAGCTGAAAAAACAAAAGAACCCTCTTTAGAAGGAGTTAAAATCCGTAAAAATTTACAGGAAACTGCTTTTTTCTTTCCACAATTAACTACAGATCCAGAAGGTAATGTAAGTTTTAACTTTACAGCTCCAGAAGCATTAACCAAATGGAAATTACAGTTACTAACGCATACCAAGGATCTTAAATCAGCAACTACAACCCTTGAAGCTGTAACTCAAAAAGAGTTAATGGTACTTCCTAATCCTCCAAGATTTCTTAGAGAAGGTGATAAGATCACTTTAAGTACTAAAGTATCAAATTTAGCATCCAAAGATCTTAGTGGTGTTATAGAGTTACAATTAGTAGATGCATTTACAGGAAAATCTATTGACACCGATTTAAAAAATACCACTGCTCGTCAGAGTTTTGAAGTAAAAACAAAAGGAAACACCAATATATCCTGGGATCTAGCAATTCCGGATAATATACAGACCGTACAATATAAAATTGTTGCCAAAGCCGGGGATTTCTCTGATGGTGAACAAAATATGCTACCCGTCTTATCCAATAGAATGCTAGTGACAGAAACCTTACCCATGTGGATTCGATCAGATCAAACTAAGACATTCACATTGGCTAAACTCAAAAATAATAAATCTGAAACATTAAAACACCACAAGCTTACTTTAGAGATGACCTCTAATCCTGCTTGGTATGCTGTACAAGCATTACCATATTTAATGGAGTATCCTTATGAGTGTGCAGAACAAACATTTTCTAGGTACTACGCCAATTCTTTGGCTAGTCATATTGCTAATTCTAATCCAAGAATTCAAGAAGTATTTAATCAATGGAAAAATACCGATGCCTTACTTAGTAATCTTGAAAAAAACCAGGAACTTAAATCTCTGATCATACAAGAAACTCCTTGGTTAAGAGATGCACAAAGCGAGACCGAACAGAAAAAAAGAATTGCATTACTTTTTGACCTTAACAAAATGAATAACGAGTTGCAGTCTGCTATTAATAAACTAAAACAAATGCAGTACGGTTCTGGAGCTTTTCCTTGGTTTCAAGGAGGTCGAGAAAATAGATTTATCACTCAACATATCGTTACTGGGTTTGGTCATCTTAATAAATTAGAGGTTACACAAAATAACCAGGATACCAGGAATATGTTACAGAATGCTATTCGATACCTCGATCAAGAGTTTGTCAAAGAATATAACAAGCTTAAAAGATATTGCGAAAAAAATAAAATCGATATCAATAAAGATCATTTAAGTTATACCCAGATGCACTATTTGTATATGCGTAGTTTCTTTAAGGATATCAAAAGATCTAAAGATACTGATGAAGCCTGGAATTATTACTTGGGGCAATCAAAAAAATATTGGTTAAAACGAAGCTTATATGCTCAGGGAATGCTATCCCTAATACTACATAGGAATAATGATACCTCTACCGCCACTAAGATTATCCGATCGCTGGATGAAAATAGTATTACAAGTGAAGAACTAGGAATGTATTGGAAATCCAACACCTCTAGCTGGTTCTGGTATCAAGCACCGATTGAAACACAATCGCTGATGATCGAGGTATTCTCAGAAATTGAGCAAGAACCTAAACGTACAGAAATTGTAGATAACCTAAAGGTTTGGTTACTTAAAAACAAACAAACTAATCGTTGGCAAACCACCAAAGCTACTTCTGATGCCGTATATGCTTTATTATTGCAAGGTAGCGATTGGTTATCTGTAACCGATATGGTAGAAATTGTATTAGGCAATCAAAAAATTGATCCCAGTCAGATCGATGATGTAAAAGTAGAAGCAGGAACTGGATATTTTAAAACTTCCTGGAACACTAATGAAGTAAAACCCGAAATGGCAACCGCTAAGATCACCAAAAAAGGAAAAGGTATTGCCTGGGGAGCTTTATATTGGCAATACTTTGAAGATTTAGATAAGATAACTTCTGCAAAGACACCTCTTCAACTCAAGAAAAAACTATTCTTAAAAAAGAATACTGATACAGGAGAAGAAATTACAGAGGTAACTAAAGATTCACAGTTACAATTAGGAGATTTGGTACGAGTACGTATTGAGTTAAGATCAGATCGTGCTATGGAATTTGTGCATATGAAAGATATGCGAGCTTCTGGTCTTGAGCCTATCAATGTTATCTCTCAATATAAATGGCAAGATGGTTTAGGGTATTACGAAAGCACAAAAGATGCCTCGACCAACTTTTTCTTTGACTATTTGCCAAAAGGAATTTATGTATTCGAATATGATCTTAGAGTAAATAATAAAGGAGATTTTTCTAATGGTATAACTACTATTCAAAGCATGTATGCTCCAGAATTTAGTAGTCATTCTGAAGGAGTAAGAGTAAAAGTTGAGTAAGATCAATTTTTGTAATTAGAAATATGAGAATAGCGAAAAAAGCATTAAAAGTACTTGGAATCATTCTAATGTTTCCTATTCTGTATCTCGTAGTATCTCTGGCTTTTACGTATATCACCGTAAATAATGAAAAACAGGACATAGAAAAAGAACATACCATTTACCTTTCATCTAATGGTATGCATCTAGAAATCATTATTCCCAAGACGATACTAAGCCCTACTTTATTAGATGGATTATATCATAACAATGATGTCTTTTTTTCATTTGGGTGGGGTGATAGAAACTATTACATAAAAGCCGCTACTTCTTTAGATTTCACCACAATAGATCGATATAAAGCAGCTTTCATTAATACTCCAGCTTTGTTACACGTTTCAAGGTATAGAACCCAAAGAAACGATTGGTTACCTATAAAAATGACCTCTGTACAACTTATAAAGATTAATACCTATATACAAGATACTTTTAAAACTCATCAAGGAAATAATAAAATAATTTTACCCGGAATAAGCTATGGAACATATGATAATTTTTATGAAGCTAATGGAAATTATAACGGTTTTAACACCTGTAATACCTGGGTAAATACCGGATTAAAACAAAGCGATACCAAAGCTTGTTTATGGACTCCTTTTGATTTTGGTTTATTGAGTATTCATAAAAAACAAGTCAATTAAAGCCAACAACTCTGATCATTGCTGATTTATAATTTATACCTAGGCTTGTAATAATAATTGCTATCTTACCTCAATATAACTTTATATTAAAATGTCAAATGTATTCGCTATAATTTCTGGAATTGGCGCTATTCAAAGCATTTTATTTGCCTTACTCATTGTCCTAAAAAAGAAAAGAAAATTACCCGATTGGATTTTGATATTTTGGTTTTTAGTATTCGCTATTCATTTACTAATCGGGATCAACAAAAGATTACATCCTAGTGATGCCATGGAAATACTTATAATGACCATCGGTTTATTACATGCTCCTTTTTTCTTATTATATACAAAGTCAATATTTAATCAAGAACTCCGTAAAATTGACCAGCTTCATTTTTTACCATTTCTAATCTTTCTGATCATTAGCTTTTTTATTCCAAAAACTTCAGAACTACAATGGGAAATAACAACACTCTTTGCAAAACTGATCTCGCTAACTTTTTATCCTCTGTATATATTATATGCTTATAACAAAAAACTAGACTTTTTAAAAAACAACAAAGCTGATAGTAGTATATTAGAACTTTCCTGGATTAGAATCATTGCATTCTTATTTCTAATCAGTACAGGGATTAGCATCATACGACTCACAACAGAATTAATGGTTGGTGTGCGATATTTTGAAATTTGGGATGTATTGCGATATGTTATTCTTGTTACTGTTATTGGATTTTATGGATTAAAATACGGGATGGTTTACAGACCCGAAGTTCCTTCCGAATCTATCATCGAAGAAAAGAAATATAAACACAGTCCTTTAAAAAATAAAGAGATGACTGTATATAGGAATATGATCGATCATTTTTTTCAAGAAAATGATGCCTATCTCCATCCAGATTTCTCTTTAGCTGTTCTATCTACATCTGTAGATATTCCTAAACACCACCTTTCTCAAATCATAAATTCAGAAATGAATACTACATTCTATGATTTAGTAAATACTAAAAGAGTAACCTATGCCACAAATAGAATAAAAGAAGGAAAAAATCAAAATCTTACCTTAGAAGGTTTGGGATATGAATCTGGCTTTAATTCTAAATCAGCATTCTTTCATCACTTTAAAAAAATCACTGGAAAAACACCAGGTCAGTTTAAAAAAGAAATAAGTACTGATTAATTAATAAGTTCCATTCTCGTCTTATAAGTTCTCAAATTTACATCCATAATCAGATCAATCGTATGGATAAAAGAGAATTTATTAAAACTGTAGGAGCCGCTTCTTTATTTACCTTTTTAAACCCTTTGGACGCTATCGGGTTTACACCAGGTAACATCGCCAACAAAAAAGTACTCATTTTGGGAGGCCGAGGATTTTTGGGACCTACTATAGTCAAAACATTTTTAACATCAGGATACGATGTTACTTTATTAAACAGAGGAAAAACCAATCCACATCTTTTCAAAAATTTACCTGTCATCATATGTGATCGAGAAAAAGAAAACAAAAAAGGGCTCAAAGCCATCTATAAAAAACACAAAGATACCTATTGGGATATTGTGGTAGATACATGGCAAAAATCTCCAAAAGCTGTTTCAGATTTTCTTGAAGAGTTTAAAGGACGTTTTGGACATTATCATTATATATCTACAATTTCTGTTTATGATAAATGGGATAAAAAATTTATCACAGAATCAGAACCTTTAAATCCACTTCCTAAATTTCCGAAGGCAATAAGCGAGGATTTTAGATATGCCATCAGAAAAACATTTGCAGAAGAAGCGATTAGAGAACGAATTGATAATTTTACTATCTATAGATCCCACGGTATGAGAGGTTATAGAGTAACACGCCCTGGAGATCCTGATTCAGAACCTTTTTGGCCTATTCGATTTTATCAAGGAGGTGAAATTCTACTACCAAATGTAGAGAATCACCATATGCAAGTAACGGATACCAAAAGTTTATCTAATTTTATTGTTCATTGTTCAATAACAAAAAACTACGGATCTTATAACGTTGCCTATCATCCAACAGCTTTTAAAGATTATGTATCTTGTCTTATTCACGTTACCGGCAAGCCTGAAAAAATGCATTGGGTTGATGGTGATTTTTTAATTAAAAACGGTATTCTTCCATACAAAGTAATGCCTTTATGGAGATCCCAACCTACGGGATCTTATTATTTTAATGTCCAGAAAGCAATTAATGCAGGATTTATAAATCGTCCTATGGTCGAGATGATCACTGATCAATTAGACGGATACAAAAATCGATACCAAAAAAACGATATTACGATCAGTAAAATGTTATGCAAAGACCAGGAAAAATGCTTGTATTCTGAGGATATAGAAAAAGAACTTATAAAAAAGTGGCTTAAATAGATGTAATTAAACCTAATGATCTATTTAACAATTAATTTTTACTTCCTCACAAATTGCGAAGTCACTCCTTTTTGTCTATTTAATTAATTTTCTGTTTCTTTAAAAACAAAATCAATACATACTTGTAATTGGTAACTTTTACTATAAAAAACTATTTTGTATCAATTAGATTTATTAATTAATGTTTTTACTTAAAAGGAAAATTTCTCCATATACTCATCATGATATCATTATTGGTTTGTTTGATAGTTTTGAGGACGCTTCAAAAAACCAGGATTTATACATAAAAAAATGCAATCGGGAAGATAAATGGGAAGAACAAGGATATCAAGAGGTGGATTTAAAAAAAGATGTAATCATAGATGATGTTTCAAATCTTATAAAAAATGATACCTCTAAACAACTTAAAGCATTTCATATTGTAAGCCTCTTAGAAGAGGGGTTTGGTCAAATTACAAGAAAAATAGATAGTATCTACATCTCAGTCAATGAAGCTAATTCTTATATAGAAAAAAAAGAACAAGAAGAACCTGAATATGAACCCAGTTGGTATGAGATTGAAACAATTGAAATAAATACACCTTATTTTGACAAATAATTTAGGACAAATCACCAACAAAATACAGGAAAACCAATACTCATCAGCGAAATAGTCGCTGCTATAAAAAAGGTGTCCTTAAAATGAAAATTCAAAAAGCACTTAGAACAGACGCAGAAGAAATCACTGAATTAACCATACGATCAAAGTCATATTGGGGTTATAGTAAAGAACAAATTGAAGAGTGGAGAGATGACTTAACTATTACTCCAAAGTATATTGATGATAATGAAGTATACAGACTTGTCGAGAACGAAACACTAATTGGTTTTTATGCCTATAACCCAGAAAACAAAACTGATGTCAAACTCAATTTTCTTTTTATCGATCCAGAATCAATTGGCAAAGGTTTTGGTAAAATACTAATAACTGATTTTTTACATCGGGTAGAAAAAACAGATTTTAAAAGAGTAATCCTCGATGCAGATCCCAATGCCGAAAAGTTTTATTTACAAATGGGATTTCAAGTAATCGGAAAACTAAAAAGTAGTATCAAAGATCGGTTTTTACCCATTATGGCAATGGATTTAAAAAAACCTACTACATAAAGCAATGGCTATAATTTATAGTAGTCAATAGAAAAATCAGGACTTGGTGCGTTCAACAAAATTTGATTCTACAGTTCGATAATTCTATTGATTTTGTCTACCAAAATTATAGCCAAAATACTTTGTTGTAATTATAAGGGATAATTATTGGTTCCAAATAGATTCAAAATACGTATATGTTGGTCTTTGAGTAATCACATTGGGTGAACCCGCTGCTACTGAATTTAAACCAAACCATTCTTCATCATCCCATCCTCCAGGAAAAGATCCATTTTGTGCAGAACCACCAGCGTGTGTATCATTACCTCCACATTGTGGGGATTTCCACCATTCATCGGTCCATTCAAAGATATATCCTCCAGAGCCTACTTTTTGAGGATTCACCGCAGCATTATTATTTTCTATATCTTGCCATAAACTGGTCATATATGTAACCAGGTCTCCCATTTTGGGTGTACCGGTAGATGGTAGCTCTGATGCCTGGCAACTAGTACCTGTTGGGTGATACGATGCCGGAGCTCCAAACTCAGTTATGATAAATGGTTTTGAAGTAGCTGATTCTACCTGACTCCATAAGTTTGTAAAAGTATCTCCTCTATAAGAATCAATACCCCAAACATCTACTCCAGCATTATTAGCTTCTCCTTCAACGATCGTTTGTTCTGCATCACCTACTACCAAATCCACAAAACCAGTTGAAATCAGCTTTTGTCCTTTGTTTTTTGCCATCCCATTTTTTACGGCTTGCGTTAAGGTATTGAAGTCACTCCAAAAAGTAGAAGATTGAATATTAGTAGGTGTATTAAACTCTGATCCTATAGAAAAACCTATCACCGCAGGATGATCACCATAATCTTCGGCCATCCACTCATATTGTTGTTGTAACGTACTTAGGTTAGGGATACCTGTTCCTCCAGGAGAAATCCAGATAGAAAGCATGGCAAAAACAGGATCGACTCCATTATTCCAGGCGGCATCCAGAAATTCTTTAGAATTACCTCTGTTTGATGCATCCATTCCATAGATACGAATAGAGTTTGCCCCCATCGCTCTGATAAGTGGCAAATCACGTTGCCATATGGCACTGTTTTGTTGCCCTAAAGGATCAGCAATACTAGATTGTCCTATAGGTGTTGGGCTGTATGCCACCCCTTTGATCAAAAAAGGTAGTGGAGTCCCTAGATTTCTTGAACATATGATTTGTCGGCCTTTGGTAGACCATATACTTGAAGCTGAACCACTCATAATAAATTGATTTTAAGTTGTACTTTGTTTTAAATAGGTAATAGATTAAGTCTGGCAATCAAAAAAGTAAAAGGCCTTTTATCTAGTATTTGCATTTGATCGCTTCACAAAGATCTTTGGATATCCTATTTTTTACTAGGGTAGAAATACCTGTTTTATAAAAACAGGTAAAATTAAACGACTTTAAATAAGAAAAAAACAGAGGGTTAATTCCGTAGATTTTAATTATTTTTAATCCAAATAAAGAACTCAAATTCAAGTTCTTCTTCGAAACAAATCACATCTATTTAACAGAATATTTTAACTTGATTAAATAATGAAACAAAGCATAACGTATTATATTACTTTATTTATTATCAAGCTAAAAGGGATAAAAAAAGAGTTTAGTAAAGACCCTATAGATTTCAAAAAAATAAGAAAAGAAGATATTCATCATCCAAAAGGCGCCTTTTTTAAACAAAAAAACATATACACTTTCAAAATCTCAGACACTTTAATTACAGAAGTAAATCAAAATAAAAGTTCTACTGGTTTATTAATCTTTATTCATGGAGGTGCTTTTATTTCAGGACCTGCAAAACATCATTGGGATACCATACAACAAATTGCAAAACATACAAATCATACAATCTGGATGTGTGATTATCCAAAAGCTCCAGAAAATACAATTTCAACAATATCTCAGAATATAGATTTGATGTATACTGCGGCATTAGAAAAACATCAAGCAAAATACATTACACTTATTGGTGATTCTGTAGGAGGGACTTTGGTTA
This sequence comes from Aquimarina callyspongiae, assembly GCF_034322225.1. Lineage (NCBI taxonomy): Bacteria > Pseudomonadati > Bacteroidota > Flavobacteriia > Flavobacteriales > Flavobacteriaceae > Aquimarina > Aquimarina callyspongiae. Next base: position 594,759 of record NZ_JAXLPA010000001.1, read on the forward strand.
CTGCTTTAACCCAAAGATTAATTCAAAAAAAACAAGGTTTACCAACTAAAATCATTCTTATTTCTCCGGTAATGGATGCCACCATGTCTCATCCAGAAATAGATAAGATTGATCCTATTGACCCTATGTTATCTAAAACTGGAGTTCTTAGTGCAAAGAAAATGTGTGCCAAAGATCAAGATCTAAAAAACCCAATGATTTCTCCTATACAGGGGAGTTTTAACAAGTTTCCCGAAACTATCATATTTATAGCCGAAAATGATATAACATATCCTGATCAATTACTGACAATCCAAAAGCTAAAGGAATCTGCAATAGATATTGAAGTAATTAAAGGTGAAAACATGCCTCATATCTGGCCACTACTTCCTGTGATGAGAGAAGCAAAAATAGCTTTAAGAAGAATCATTGATAGAGTAAAAACATAGTATAAAACGCAAAAAACGATTTTGTATTTCTAAGGAAAATTCTGTTTCTTTAAAATCAATTAACAACAAAATATCTTGAAACATATTCGATACAACACACTGTAAACAAACAATATAATCAACAGATGTTAAAAAGACTACTCAAGATATTACTCATATTGATAATCATTATTGCAATTGGCGGTGTATACCTTTATTTTCGATTACATAATAATATAGAGAACGTTCTTGAAACAAAAAATGATTGGCGTAGTGAAGTTCTAGAGTTTCCATTAATATTCGCAGGAGATTTAAAATATGAAGGTGAAGAACATATTCGATTTGCACCGGGTTGGGGTGAAAAAGATAGTAAGGACTATTTTTCATATGTTTTTTTATGGATGATTAAAAAAGACCCAAATTTAAACTCTTCTGAACTGGAAGGTATAATGAATATATATTTTGATGGCCTTATGAATACTGGTGCTATTACTAATTTTAGTTTCTTTAAAAAAATCCCTGAAACTAAGTCTTCTTTACAACAGACAGATAAAAACACTTTTGAAGGATCAATTGAGCTGTATGATGAGTTCTTTAAAAAAGAACTTATTGTTCTCAACGCTAAAATTAAAAGTGAGTACTGCCCAGTGAGGAAGAAATATTTAGTCTGGTTCTATTTATCTCCTCAAGAAAAAAATCATCAGATCTGGAATCAATTTATAGAAATAAACCTGAATATAAAGTGTCATTAAGTTAAAACTTTTTATAACAATTTATATCGTATATACTTACAATACAAGGGGCATTCCAAGTAACAAAAAAGGAACATGACTAAAGAAAAACATTTATACCGGATAGAGTTTATTACTTCAATTTTCCTATTACTATTTAATGACCTCTACTTAAAATACGAATATCACAATTATCTGACTGGAAAATTATCTGATTTTGCGGGATTATTCGCTTTTCCTTATTTTTTCAGTTGTTTCTTTCCTAAAAAAATTAAACCCATTTACATTTTTAGCGGGGTTTTATTCGTTTTATGGAAATCAGAACTTTCACAACCTATTTTTGACTTTGCCCACTCATATGAAATTGGGATTGATCGGACTATAGATTATTCAGACCTAGTTTCTCTTTTAATTTTGCCCATTTCTTACCATTTTTGGAAAAGCAACTTTAGAACAATACTTAACCCTAACAAAGTTTTAAAACGGATAATAATTGGAGTTTGTTGCTTTTCATTTGTAGCCACTACCCTTCCTCATAAAACTCTGAGATATAATTTCAAATCAGATGTAGAGATTATTGTTAAGTCTGACCTCCTAAAGGCTAAAAATGGAATGGATCTATATAAATCTGAACAAGAGAACAGATACATCTACGTAATTCAGATTCCTAAAAGAAAAGCAAGTATTGTGACCAAAATCAAAATGGAAGAATTACAAGATGGGTATTTAAAAATACAGCTTGATAGCATATTAAATTACAGAATTGAAGGTACCGGGAATATTTTTTTAAATAAATACGACAGAGAAGATGTTAAATATCTTAATGATTTAAGCAGAATAGAGATCGAAAAGTTATTTTTAGAACGGTTAAAAAAGCAATTGAATGAAAAATAACTATTATCAACCCTCTTTAATGAATTAGTAAAAGAGACTTATTTAGTAAGAGTTTTCTATTCGGTTTGTATTTACTAAATTGAGTACTTAAACTTGTAGCTATTCCATTATAAAATGGTAAGTAATTGTTTATGTAACCTAAAAAAATGTTATGAATCAAAAAAAGCTATTCTTCTTATTATCGGTTTCTATTATTTTCTTCTCATCCAGCACTCCAATCGAATTGAGTAGTCCTTCTATAACTATTGTCAAAAGTTCAGAATCATTAGATATCCAGAGTTTTTTGTTAGCTGAAGGGAAAACGATTTTAAGATCTGATCCTAATTTTAGCTTTTATGCAAAAATTAAATCTAAAAAAATTAAAGGTAAAAAAGTACTTACTAATCTTTCAAAAGTAAAAAGAAGTGGAACCCAATACAATGTAATTTACACATATGAATATTTACCTTCTGGCAAAAAAACTCATTATAACCACAAATATATTCTTTGGGAAGATGGTGAAATCTTTAATTGGAAACCTACCGAAAATATTAATGTTGGTAAAATCACTTTAAAAACAGAAATTCAAAAAGAATAATAATCACTGTACATTATAACGTTATTCTCAACCGCATCTCTACTTAAAATCACAAAAAAATGAATCGGTTAATTTTGATTACATTTTTTCTTTCTTTACTTAGTTGTTCTATAGATCGAACTATTATAGCTACATCTGAAACAGAAAACCAGACGCTTCTCAATTTTCAAAAACTACAAAAGAAAAGTATTTTAAAAATTGCAGATAAGAATGAACCTGGAGAAAAGCTTTTACTCTGTTTGACATTTATCGACAAAGAAAGTAAAAGAACGCTTTCTAATCAGTTAGTGAAGTTTTACCATACTTCTACCGACGGAAAATACGAACCAACTGATCCCAGTGATGAATCCACAGCACGATTAAATGGACAGTCATTAACTAATAATAAGGGACAGATTTATATTGAAACCATTTTACCTGGAGATTATGGTAGCTCTGCTGATAATCGTCATATTCATACTACGGTCTTTGGAGCACACCCCGAAGCATATGACATTCATTTCAAACAATACACAACGTATATGGGCACTAACTTTAACGAAGGAAGTGATCAACATTTTTTGGCTGATTTAAAAAAGACTAAGAAAAATGAATTAGTTAGTTTTTTGATTATTGAGATAAAAAACCCTGATCAACAAAAAAAATAAAAACTACTTATACTATTTTATGTCTTTTTATATCTTAAAACTTATCGAAATCCTCTTTTAGAAAATTTCACAACAAATGATACCCAAAACGTCATATGCAATTAAAATGATTGATCAACTTTTTCAAGATATAAGCGAAGACATCTATTTAAGGATTAATCAAATTGACAATATTGATAAATTCGATTTGACTAAAGTTGAAAAAGGCATTCTGTCAATCCATGCTCGATGGAGTGAGCAGTCTGTAATACACGGTAAGTCTATTTTAAGGTTAATAAATAATTCGGAAATAAAAGATTTTGAAATTATTATAATAGATATTGACAGGATTAGTTCACAGAAACAGATCGAACTAATTGGCACAGTATCTCAAGGATATTTTGAATCTGTTTGGATTGAAAACGGAAGAATTGAATTTAATTACCGAGATAATAAGAAATCTATAGAACTCATCAAGTTTAAAAATTATCTAAATGAGAAAATCAACAAAAGCCAATAACATCTAGTACTATTTATTAATTAAAGGTAACCACCAATTATTTAAATGAAACATATTATATACTTTTTAACTTTTATATTCATTACATTTTCTTGTGAGAGTAAAAAAAATAAAATCATCCAGGAAATTTTACCAAATGACGGTAAATGGGTTAATGGTAAAACTACTTATTGGGTAGTAAATGAGAAAGATAGTACTACTACCAAAATTAAACCGAACGATACCCTTAAATATTCTAAATATCAAAAATGCATTGAATCTAAACTAATTATTAATACTAATCTATTTATAGACAAATTAGTAATAATAGATCCTTTAACAGAAACCAAAATCTCAGAACGAATTAGGTATTCAAAAAAACTAAATGAAGATTTGAAAACTGTAATCGGTTTAAATTATGATTATTTAAGAGATCGTTATGATTCCTATATTATTGATACTACTGGTACTCAAAAAAAACGAGAGGAAAATAAAGCAAAATTGGACAGCATGTACAAATATGCAGAAGAGCATGATTTATACTTATGCGGAACCGCTGCTACTGAAATCCTATATGAAGGGATCTCAGAATACACGATACCACGGGATATAAGTTTAGATTCAACTTTTTTAATAATTAATCAATGGAAAAAAACAAACCCATAGTACTACCTAATAAAATCAGTACTAAATGAAATATACGATATCATTTATATTCTTAATTCTATTTATAGGGTGTTCCAATAATAATAACAACAATAGTAATAACACTTGTAGTAACAGATTCGATTTTATAGCTTCAACTGATACAATTCCTGTTTTAAAATTTGATGTTAAAACACCTTACTATTTAGCAAGAAAAGATATCTCAGACTTATATTATAATGATGATTTATGCAAACACTGTTCGCGGATTGAGTTTAAAATACCTTTTGATATTGAAAACAAGGATGGAACTTTAAAAGTTATGACAGATTATGACTATCCATATTGCCAGGAGTGTCCAATACCTAATCGATTTAGAGAGTACTATCGCATTAATATTTATACAAAAAATCGATTATATGTAGAAGATAAAACGATTAGTCTTGACTCTTTACCATCAAATATTGAAACGTATCTACAAAGCATAGGTAAAAACAAAATAGCTCCAGAATCTTTTAGTAAAGTAAACTATCTAATCGATTGGCAACAAGGGGTGAATCAAAAATTTCTAGATACTATCTTAAAAAAGATAACCAAAGCACATTTAAAAAATGTAGAACGTTTGGTTAATGAATCTAATAGAGATTTCTGCTCACTGGATAAAGAAGAACTTATGAAGTTAAAAAGAAAATATCCTTTACAAATTGAATTTGATCTTGGTAAGTCAGAAAAAATGCACGAAATTATTTATCAAAATTATAAATATAAAGTAGAGAATAATTCATTATAAATATCCCCAACATTCTAAACTGATATATAAAATGAACGAAAATATTAGTATTAAAGCAAAAGAAACAAATTGTTGTTTTTTAATACCATGAAACTACCTACCCGATAAAGCAAGACCTAAATTTAAAAATACATGGAAAAAAGAAACTCCCTCGAATTAATTAAACGCATTAAATCATTATCAGAAACAGGGCTTGTGTATTGTCAAGATGAATATGATAAAGAACGATATGATGAATTACTCGAGATTAGCCTTGAATTATTAAGTATTGTTTCAGAAAAGCCTATTGCGGCTTTGAATGACTTTTTTATGCCAAGCCATGATTATCCCACTCCCAAAGTTGATATTAGAGCATTTTGTTTTAACAAATCCAATGAGATTTTATTGGTTAAAGAAAAATTAGATGGTAAATGGTCTCTTCCTGGAGGTTGGGGAGATATAGGTTTTTCTCCTTCAGAAGTTATAGTCAAAGAAGTAAAAGAAGAAACTGGATTAGATGCTAAAGTAATTAGACTACTTGCTATATATGACAAAAAGCATCACCCTCATCCACCTCAGCCCTTTTATGTTTATAAACTAGTATTTTTATGCGAATTGTTTGAAGGTGAAATAAACACAAGTTTTGATATTGAAAAAGCAGATTATTTTAATATTGATCACCTGCCCGAACTTTCTGAAAACAGGATTTTAAAATCTCAGATTTTACAATTACACAATATGGTAATAAATCAAAATACAGAGGTTTATTTTGATTAAAATAAAAGCACAAATCTTTAAATCTAAAATTCTTTATAAAGACATTTCAATAACACAGCATTTAGAAATATTAGAGTCGAATCTTGAAAAAATGTCATTTGGAGAAAGAATAATTAAAAAAATCATATAAACCGCATAATGAAAAATCATAATTACTTAGTTAAAATCGAATGGACAGGAAATCAAGGTAAAGGAACTCTTGATTATAAATCCTACAACCGAAGTCATACTATTTCGGGAAAAGGAAAATACAATGATATTTTAGCCTCTTCAGACCCTTCTTTTTTAGGAGACCCGTCCAGATACAATCCAGAAGAACTTTTTCTTTCATCATTATCAACCTGTCACATGCTTTGGTACCTACACCTATGTTCTGTAAATAAAATAGTAGTCACTGATTATATTGATAACGCCACAGGGATTATGGAAGAATCTAAAGATGGAAATGGAAGATTTACCGAAGTTACTCTAAATCCAATCGTGACTATCGAAAACGAAAAACAAATTAAAAAAGCCAACGAGCTACACTCAGAAGCTAATAGAATGTGTTTTATTGCAAACTCTTGCAATTTTAAAATAGGACATAACCCAAAAACTACTGTAGGTTAAATTCATCGCAAGATCATTTTAAAATAAAATATGTTATTATGATCAATGAATTTAGAATAGATCAGCAATCTCAACTTACAGAATTTGTTCTTAAAATTCAAAATGATGAATTTGGACTTGGGTTTAAAAAAGGTGAACAATTAGATTTGATAAACACTTCAGAGTTTTATAATGGTGGTGGTTTTTGGCTTGCACAAATCAAAAACGAAATCGTAGGTTGTATAGGATTACAAAAACTGAATTTTAAAAGTGGAATCCTACGAAAAATGTTTGTAAAAAAAGAATTAAGAGGAACAGGTTTAAAAATTGCTCAAAAGCTATTTGATCATTTAAAACAGGAGGCTATAAGTCTTGGGTTTGAATCTATTTTTTTAGATACTGCTGCAGTAGCAAAAGCCTCACATCGATTTTATGAAAAGAATGGGTTTATAGAATTACATAAAGATGAAATTCCTGATGGCTATCAATTTCCTGACAGAAATTCTAAAATATTCAAACTATTATTAATAGAATAAAAATCATTTGTTACAGAGTTTAGAACCTATTACCATATCCCCCATAGCGAATCATATAAATTAAGATAAGAAATGACAGAAAAGGATAAAATGCTTCATGGAGATTTTTACGACTCAAGGGATCCTGAATTGTTGAAAATGTACCATAATGCCAGGAAACTATTAAAGAAGTATAATAATCTTGATTCTGAACTCGCTGCAGAGAAAGAAAAAATTCTATCAGAACTTTTTGAGAATAAAGGTCCTGGAGTATGGATTGAGACTCCATTCTTTTGTGATTATGGAGCAAATATCTCGATAGGACAAAACACTTTTATAAATACTAATTGTATGTTTCTGGACAATAATAAAATATCTATTGGAAAAAATGGTTTAATAGCTCCTTATGTTCAGATATATACAGCTTCCCACCCTTTAAAAGCTACAGATAGAATTGTAGAAAATGGATTAGAATCTCGGTATTTGACATCATCCAAACCAGTTCATATTGGAGACAATGTATGGATTGGAGGTAATTCGATTATTTTTCCTGGTGTTTCAATAGGAAATAATGTAACGATAGGTGCAGGAAGTGTAGTAACCAAAAACATTCCCGATAATGTACTTGCTTATGGTAACCCTTGTAAAGTGATTAAAGAAATTTAGAATCAAAAATATAAGATAATAATGTATCCAATTTAAAACTATCTTTAAGGATACAAGAACAATAAATCGATACTCATTTCACTAAAATCATCAATATAAACATGAAATACACACCCAAAGATGGTTTCCCATATTATTATGATCTTGTAAGAGATATTGAATGTAAACCTCTCTTTTCTTCATTATCAACCTTTACATTTCTGGATTCAATTAATGAGGAAAAAGCTAACTATCGCTATTTACCAGACAAATGGAATATTAAACAAGTAGTCGGTCATATCACAGATCATGAAAGAATAAAGATGTTTCGTGCATTTTTACTCAGTAGAAATGAATCTGTACAATTGTGGGGGTATGACCAAAATCTTTTGGTAAATAATAGTCGTTCTGAAGAATTGACTTTTCAAGAACTAAAAACAGATTTCCTCAATGTAAGGAAAGCCTCCATTAGCTTTGTTGAAGCATTATCAGAAAATCAATTAAATATCAAAGGGATGGCCAAACAATATGAGATTACTCTTGAAAACTTTCTCAAATCTATTATAGGGCACGAAACGCATCATATAAACATACTCAAAGAAAGGTATCTCTAAAATAAAAGCTGTACATATAATTACAGAAAACCTTTTTTATATCTTAGAGTTACTCGTATTTTTGCAGCCGATTTAGAAAAACATAGAATTACGCTTTAACACTGAAGAAGAAATTGAGAGTGTAATTTTTGAATAATTTTGTATAAAAGCATACTTCAGTTTTTACCAACTATTCTGGTAAGAATTAAAGTGTGCTTTTTTTATGTGATATACAATATAAATAGTCCATATCAGTTATTAGCAAGGTTCTTTATTTTTCTAACATCTAAAGTTCATTTTATAAAGTAATTAAATTAAAACAATGAGAATTTTATTAAACACAATCCTATGCGTAGCAATTTTAACGTCAATAGTAAGTTGCTCAAATGATGATGACAATGCAACTCCAATTGACGACAGAAATTTCACAACAAATGCCGAGACTGACTTTTTCATAAATAGAGACGGTACTGTAAACTTAACAATCTCTGGATCCTTTAAAGATGGGAACTCTTCATTTGGATCGGTATTAAGCAGAGGTTTCGTTTATGGAACAACTTCAAATACTGAAGTAAATGCGAATAATACTGTAGTTGCTGCAGGTCCACAGGATATGCTTACAGGAGCTATCCAAAACTTACCAAGCGGTCAAACTTATTTTATCAGAGGGTATTTTGAGATGAGTGATAACACTTATTTTTATGGTAACGAGATACAAGCAAGTACCAATGTAAACGCGAGTACTATAAGAACACTTGTTATGGAGATGGAACCAACACCTTTTTTTGTTTCCTCAACCGAAATCACACCACAAATAAACGTTACCGAAATACAAAAAGAATCTCCTACAGAAATAGGGTTTGAATACAGTTTAAACAATGATTTTTCAAACAGTACCATCCTATTATATACAGGTCCTGCTCAAAACATAAGAATTACTAGTTACCAAGAGGTTATATCAGGTTTAACTTCTTCGACTACATATCACATCAGACCTTATGCTAAGTATGCTGATGGTACAATCACCAATGGTGGTACAAGTACTGTATCGATTACCACTAATTAACAATATCAATATTTAAGTAAACGTTAAACAAAACGTTTATAAGCAATAGCGATTTGGATTTTAATTCAAGTCGCTATTATTTTTTTATTTTGTAAACTAATTACTGAAAATCATACAATAAACTCTATATTTCTAAATGAACAGAAAAAATACCATTCTCTTTACAGCAATTTATTTGTTAATAAATTCTACTGTAATTTGGATGACCTTTAATGGGCATCTTCCAACTCATGGGAGTATCAATATTTTATTTTCTCTGTTATTCTCAGGTATTTTAGGAATCAACAATGATTTAGTTGGAAGTTTAATCTATTTGATCTTAACTACGGTATTATTTTATGGAATATCTCAATCGGCAGTAAGAAAAAATATCAAATAGTAATATTATTGGTTCTAGGATTTAGTATTTCAATTCCAGTATTGAATTTTAGTGGTCTATAATAGTTGAATAATACACTTCTCAAAGGTTTTTACTCTAAATAAACTGATGCTCTAACAAAAGTAATTGGTAACATTTTGCTTTATTGAGACACATACATATAGTACTATAACACACTTTAAAAAATGAAATTAAATTTTAAAGAAATACTATCCAATATTGGTTATTACATCCTGGCTGGAATATTCTTTTTAGGTTTCTTTATTCTTTATGCAGGAGTTGGCGGAAGAAATAGAGATGGAAATATTACATTTATCTGGATTGGATTATTGGTCTTACTTCCTTTCGGAATATGGTTTCTGATAGAAAAAATAAAAGATAAGAAGATAAAAAAACAGCTGATACTAAAAAGAAAAGAATTAATCAGAACCGGAGAAAAAATTGTTATTGATTTAGATAATGTTGAAATAAAAAGTAATAGCTGGAATCAAGAATTTATAATTGGAGCAGGAGAACACCAACGAATTGAGCATAGAGATATAAATTATAATTATATTGAATTAAAAATTCCTTATGGAAGACAAAAGATAAAATACAACCTACATATTGATATGGAATTAACAAAATTGAAAATGCATTTTGCTATCAAAGAAAAAACCTATTTATACGTAGATCCATCAGATATCAATAATAATTACCTCGATTTAAGCTTTCTAGAATACAATGAATAAATAAGTTATATTACTAGGTATCAAACAACATTTGGGTGAAGCGCAACTATGAAAAAATAGATATCAAATTTGAAGAAAATGAAATACTTTTCTCAAATGGATATTATTTCAAACAAAGCCCGGTTCACAAAAGGAAAAAAATAGTATCAAATCAAGTTTCAGAAATAAATCTAAACACCTTTCCTCCTTCACTTGTCTATCAAGAAAATGAAGTTATTTTCGTTAAACATGAATTAAAAAATGCTTTAGAAAAATTTGCTACAGTTCATAAAATTCCAATTATAAATCGATTTGATATCTGGGAACATATTAATCTCCCCTATTTGGATACAGAATTTGAGGAGCACGAAAAAAATCAATCCAAAGACCTGTTATCTCAAAACGGAATTGACGAATTAGAATTAAAAAACATCAGAAAAAAAATAGCCAGAACAATGGCTATTAACTTTTTAGTTTGGGAGTGGAATTATCTAGGACTATTTGATTACCTGGTTTGGACATACCTGAATAAAAAGAAATACTGGTGGTCTATGGAAATAGCTTTAAGGAATTACAAAAAGGAGATTTAATAATCCATTAAAAAAGCCGAATTCTGAAAATACATTCAGAATTCAGCTTCAGAGTGGTTGGTTTATTAGGGTAGGGTTACTTTTTAGGCATCATTACTGATTCAATCGTATGGATGATTCCATTTGATGCTTCAATATCATTAATCATCAATCTTCCTGCATTACCAGTTTCATCAATCAAATAGATCTTATCTCCTTTTAGAGACGCAATTAAACGAGACCCTCCTATCGTTTTTAATTTTACACTACCTCCATATTCTTTTACTGCCTTAATAATATCTTGCTTATTAATCAATCCAGAGATAATATGACAATTAATAATACCTGTTAATTTAGCATGATTTTCAGGTTTCTTAAGATTATCAAGCATATTAGGTGGTAGCCTTTCTAACGCCCCGTTAAGTGGCGCAAAAATAGTATATGGTCCTTTACCCTTAAGCATTTTGGAATAATCTGTTGTCTCTACAATCTTATTCAATTCTGAAAAACCAATATCCTTAGAGATTACTTCAGAAAGAGTAGGGACATATTTTTCTTTTTCAGGAATATCTGCCTGGGCTATCAATTTATCCTTATCAACCTTTGATACTTTCTTTGTATCTGCATCCTGACAAGAAGTTAACAATAATAATACTCCAAAAATGGTAAAAGCGCTGATTTGTGTTTTAAATCTCATTATTAATATTTAGTTAGTTACCAAAAAGTATGTTGATACTGCTATTTTATATAGCATCGTATCTGATGTCTTGTTAAAGATATTTTAACATTTGCAAACTGATGTTTATAAATGAGTATCCGTAGGATTTTAATTATTAAGCGTTTTTACTTTTTAAGATGATTTAGACAATTGTATTTGACACCAAATCTTCTTGAATACCTTATTCAAACCCTACTCATAAATGAAATCAGTTTTAGTTTTTCTTAACAACGCCAGTAACACACTTTACTTTGGTAAGGCTTGGTTAAATAATTCTTAACGAAATATTAAAAAAACGATTAACCCTTTATAATCAGCATATTGAAGAACACACCCTTAGAAATTTATCACTAAAACAAATGCTATTAATTTGTTATCTTCGAGACAGACCATAACTTAAAAATATTCGCATGCCTTCTGTTGAAATTGTTGAACGTTTTATTGCTCGTGTTGAAGAAAATGAACACGTTGCTGCCATCGAAGAATTTTACACTATTAATGCCTCTATGCAAGAAAACCAATCAGAACCCAGAGTTGGGCGAGACGTTCTTGTTGCTAACGAACGTAAAATGCTTTCGAATGTAAAATCAATATATTCTGAATGTATCAGACCTGTATTTATAAAAGATAATCAGGCAGTAATACGGTGGAAATTTAAATTTGATCTATTGGATGGCACCTCAATGCAAATTGAAGAAATCGCATATCAGCGTTGGGAAGATGAGTATATTGCTGAAGAACATTTCTTTTATGATCCTGCTCAAATGATACCTAAATAATCTATTACTTCATACTACAACACTATGCGACTTACTAAAAAAATTATTTTCTTTATTCTCGCTTTACTTATAATCTTTGTATTACATACGTTAATCACTACAGGTTTTTTCAGAAGTATCGAAAATCACTTTGAAGGAACTGTGATAAAGAAAATCAAACTTCCTGGTGCAGAAGATATCACCATAAGTCGATCAGAGAATTTTGCCCTGATCTCCTCGACACGTAGAGGCGTATATCCACCACAAGAAGAAGAAAAAGGTGGCTTATATACTATGGATTTACAAAATGGAAATTTTGATATAACTCCACTTACAACATCATTTGCAGAATCATTTGCCCCGCACGGTATTTCAATGATACAAAAGGACAGTATTTATAAGATATTGGCTATAAACCATACCGAAAAAGGACATAGCATCGAAGTTTTTTCTTTGGAAAAAGATCTAGCAATACATAAAAAGACAATTACAGATCCTCTTTTAATAAGTCCTAATGATGTGGTACTTATTGATGAAAATCGCTTCTATGTAACCAATGATCACGGATATACTAAAGGTATTGGTAAGCTACTAGAAGAATATGCAGGGCTTTCTGCCTCTAATGTATTGTATTATGATGGTAAAGAATTTAAAGAAGTAGCAAGCGGGATCGCTTATGCTAATGGAATCAACTATGACTCCAATCGCAATCTATTATATGTAGCTTCTCCCAGAGGTTTTCTAATAAAAGTATACAAACGTCTGGAAGATGGTTCATTAGATTTTATAGAAGATATCGACTGTGATACCGGTGTGGATAATATTGAAATCGATCCCGAAGGTAATTTATGGACCGCAGGGCACCCTAATTTATTGCGATTCACTGCCTATGCCAAAGGAGATAAAGAAACAGCTCCTTCAGAAATTCTTAAAATCAATTATCGAGGGGAGAATGATTATACAGTAGAAAAAATATACCTGGATGATGGTAGTACTATGTCTGCTTCATCCGTAGCCACGCCATTCAAGGATTTAATACTAACAGGCAATGTAATGGACGACGCATTTTTAGTGTTAAAAAGACAAAAATGATGAATCAATTAGTGTCACATCCAATTCATAAGATGATCGATCAACTTAAAAACCATATCCTAACTTTTGTGGCTATTCCCGAAAATGAACTGGATATCTTTTTAAATGCTTTTGAAATCCAAACTATATCTAATAAAGAATATTTAGTTACAGAAGGAAGCCACTGCAAACACAAATACTTTATTCTTCAAGGGTGTTTCAGGTGTTTTTTTGTAAATCGAAAAGGAGTAGAAAAGGTGGTCAATTTTGGTATTGAAAACTGGTGGATTACTGATTTTGATAGTTTTATCAATCAGACTGTTTCTCATCTTAATATTCAAGCTACTGAAGATTCTGTTGTTTTAAAAATCAGTAAATCTGTACTAGATACTTTTCTTGAAAAATCATTGCCGTTAAACCAATATTTTAGAATCATTTTAGAAAAAGTACGTGTTGCCGATCAAAAAAGAATTCAGTTTATGTATGATCTTTCTGGTGAAGAATTATATGATGTTTTTTGCGATTACAATCCTGATTTTGTGCAAAGAATTCCACAATATATGTTGGCTTCTTACCTAGGATTTACACCCGAGTTTCTAAGTAAAATTCGAGGTCAAAAGAAGTCATAATGCATTTCTTAATCTAGATTAATTTTTTCCTTATTTCATATTCTCAATTTTGTATTCAAACATTAAAAAAAGAGATATGAGAACCGATAGAATTAATATTAAAGACATTAATCCCAATGCTTACAAACCACTCTTTGCACTATACAATGACTTAAAGCAAAGTTCACTTACCGATATTGAGTTTTTATTAATACAAATACGAGCATCCCAAATTAATAGTTGCGCGTATTGTGTCCAGATGCATATCAAAGAGGCTATTGATAAAGGAGAAAAGCAATATAGAATTCATGGATTACCTTTTTGGAGAGATTCTGATTTTTATACTCTAGAAGAGGAAACTCTTTTAGAAATGACCGAAGAAGTTACCCTTATCGCGCAAGGTGGGTTAAAAGAATCTCTATATCAAAAAGCAATAACACTTTTTGGTAAAAAAAAGGTTGCTGATATTATTATGGCAATATGTTGTATCAATGTTTGGAACAGAATCGGAGTAGCCACTTTATTAAAACCAACACCTTCTCAAGAGTAAATAAAAATCATATTAATATGAAAACAACCTATATCAATATTTTTCTTAGGTTCAGTCTTGCAATAGGTTTCTTGTCTGCTGTTGCTGATAGATTTGGAATATGGCCTAAAGAAAATTCAACCTGGGGAGATTGGAGTACTTTTTTGGCATATACCGCAACCATAAACCCATGGATTCCTGACTATTTTATTAATACAGTTGCTATTTTGGCAACGGTAGCAGAAATAATTTTTGCTCTATTCTTAATAGTTGGCTTTAAAACATCTTTATTCGCTCAACTTAGCGGATATCTATTGTTGTTATTTGGAATTGCTATGGCCATAACCACAGGAATCAAAGGACCGCTCGATTATTCTGTTTTTACTGCTGCAGCTGCGGCTTTTGGGTTAAGTATCATTACAAAAAACTCTTCTGAATCAGGAATCGTTAAGTAAGTAAAAAAATCAAGCTCTTGATTATAATAAACCAAGAGCTTGAAATTATCTATATTGTTTGGTTATGCGTTCAGCATTTGCCAAAGTTTGTCTTTTAGTTCTTGTAATCCTTGTTGCGCTACAGAAGAAATAAATAAGTACGGAATTTGGAGTTGTTCATCCAATTCTGTTTTTAGTTCTTCTTTTAATTCATCATCCAACATGTCACATTTGGAGATCGCGATCAATCGTTCTTTATCTAATAAATCTGGATTATATCGTCTAAGCTCGTCCAATAAGATTTCATATTGTTCTTTGATATCTGGAGCATCTGCAGGCACCAAAAACAGTAAGGTAGAGTTACGTTCAATATGACGCAAAAAACGATGTCCTATTCCTTTACCTTCTGCTGCTCCTTCAATAATTCCGGGGATATCAGCCATAACAAAAGTTTGGAAATCTCTATACTCAACGATTCCAAGGTTAGGTTTCAGCGTTGTAAACTCATAATCTGCGATTTTAGGCTTTGCCGAAGTAATTACAGATAGTAAAGTAGATTTTCCTGCATTTGGAAATCCTACTAATCCAACATCGGCTAGTATTTTTAGCTCTAATGTAATATCATATTGTTGTCCTTCGACTCCTGGTTGTGCATATCTGGGTGTTTGGTTTACTGAATTTTTAAAGTGCCAGTTTCCTCGACCACCCATTCCTCCTTCAGCAATAACAATTTCCTGTCCTTCTTCGGTAATCTCATGCAAAATATTTTGAGTTTCGGTATCACGAATAACAGTTCCTAAAGGAACATCTACATAGACATCTTCTCCATCAGCACCGGTACTTCTATTCTTACTCCCATGTGCTCCGTGTCCAGCTTTGAAATGACGCTTGAATTTGAGATGATACAAGGTCCACATATTAGGATTTGCCTGGATAATAATATGTCCTCCACGTCCTCCATCACCACCATCAGGTCCTCCTTTGGTAATGTATTTCTCTCTATGTAAATGCACAGATCCTTTTCCTCCATTTCCGGAGGTTACGTGCAATTTTACATAATCTACAAAATTCCCTTCAGTCATAACTATTCACTGCCAGTTATCCCGGTACTACCCAGAATCTCATTATTATTATTTATTCAATATTTGAAAAAAAGATCCAACTTATGTTGGTATAGTAATTAAAGTTTATCAATTACTATACTTAATCTTTCTGTAATTTCATCAATAGCTCCTACTCCATCCACTCCAAAATACTTATCTTGTTTTTGATAATAATTCTTTAAGATAGCTGTTTCGTCATAATATACTTTGATACGGTTACGGATCACGCCTTCGTCTGCATCATCAGGACGTCCTGATGTTTTACCTCGCTCTAATAATCTTTGAACTAACACCTCATCATCAACCTCTAGTGCGACCATCGCACTTACTTCAGCACCTTTTGATGTCAATAACTCTGCTAAAGAGTCTGCCTGTGCTTCTGTTCTTGGGAAACCGTCAAAAATAAAACCATTTGCTTCTGGGTTTTTATCGACTTCAGCATTCAACATATTGATTGTAACCTCATCTGGTACCAATTGCCCTTTATCGATATACGATTTTGCCAATGTCCCTAATTCGGTTGCGTTTTTTATATTATACCTAAATACATCTCCTGTAGAGATATGTATCAGGCTATATTTTTGTTTTAAAACTTCTGCTTGTGTTCCTTTCCCCGCTCCTGGAGGACCGAATAACACTAAATTTGTCATGTTGTTTGATTTTAGTTGATAAACTTCGGTGAGGTTACGGCCTAATCCATTATAATCAAGTCCGCATCCTACTATAAATTTATTTGGAATCGAAATTCCGATATAATCTATATTAATTTCTTTGGTATATGCTTCGGGTTTAAAGAATAAAGTAGCAATCTTAAAAGATTTACAACCTCCATCCTTCATCAGTTGTGCCAGAACTTCGATAGTATTTCCAGTATCTACAATATCTTCTAAGACAACTATAGTTCTTCCTGCTATATCTTCTTGAAAACCTATTAACTCGTGAACTTCATTCGTAGTTTCTATACCCGAATACGATGATAACTTCACAAAACTCACTTCGCAATTATGATCGAATCGCTTTATTACTTCTGATGCAAACATAAAGGCACCATTTAAAACTCCAATAAACAAAGGGTTTTCATCTGCCAACTCTTCATTAAGCTTAGCCGACAATTTATCAATTGCTCTGGTTATTTCATCCTCGCCAATAAAAGGCGTAAATTGCAAATCGTGCAGTGTAATCATAGTAAACTGAGTATCTTCTCAGTATAGGTTTAACTTTTAAAGCGGCAAAGATAGTGATTACAAATAAGGTTATAAAAGTTTAGCTTAGGCATTTAGCTTATATTATTATGGTTATTCGTTTTGAAAAAATTATTTTTGCGGTCATAGACAGTTTTAGTATCCCAAAATGACAAATTACTTTTCTTCAGATTTTAAACTAGGTATCCTTGGCGGTGGCCAATTGGGTAAAATGATGTTATATGATACTCGTAAGTATGATATACAAACGTATGTGCTAGATCCAAGCTTTGAAGCACCAAGCAGGATTGCCTGTAATCACTTTGAAAAAGGTGACCTAACCGATTATAATACCGTATATAATTTTGGTAAAAAAGTAGATGTTCTTACCATAGAAATCGAAAACGTTAATGTTAAAGCTTTAGCCCAACTTGAAAAAGAAGGCAAAAAAGTATACCCTAGTGCTGCAACTCTTGAAAAAATACAGCATAAAGGAAAACAAAAACTTTTTTATGCCGATAAGGGCATTCCAACAGCAAAGTTTATTAAGTTTTCTAACAAAGCACACCTTACCGAAGGTATCACTAGTAATAAGGTAAAGTTACCTTTTGTATGGAAAAGTGCAAAAGGAGGTTATGACGGTAAAGGTGTATCGGTAGTTCGATCAGGAACTGATGTAGCAAAACTACCAGATATCGAATGTATTGCAGAAGAGCTTGTGAATTTTAAAAATGAACTGGCTGTAATTGTAGCTCGTAGTCCATCTGGAGAAATTAAAACATATCCTGTGGTCGAGATGGAGTTTCATCCAGAAGCAAATCAGGTAGAGTATGTAATATGCCCTGCAAGAATCAATGAAAAAGTAGCGCAACAAGCTATTGATATTGCAAAAAAAGTCTCTGAAACCTTTGAGCACGTTGGTATTCTTGCTGTAGAAATGTTTCAAACACAAAACGATGAGATTCTTGTAAATGAAGTGGCGCCAAGGCCACATAACAGTGGCCATTATAGTATTGAAGCCAGTTATACCAATCAATTTGAACAGCATATAAGAGCTATTTTAGATTTACCATTAGGAGCTACAGAAAGTAAAGTGGCAGGTATTATGGTTAACTTAGTTGGTGCTGAAGGTTATACTGGTGATGTTATCTATAATAATATAGAAACTATCCTGAAGATGGAAGGAGTTACTCCTCATATTTATGGCAAAAGACATACTCGTCCTTTTAGAAAAATGGGACATGTTACTGTAGTACACGAGGATATTTCTGAAGCCCGAAAGATCGCGGAACAGGTAAAGAAAACTATTAAAGTAATCAGCAGATAAATCATAAACACTGTTTACCTCAAATAAAACAGTATTACATTTTATAAACAATTACATTCATAAAACACCAGGAATGAGCAAAGTAGGAATTATAATGGGCAGTACAAGTGATCTGCCAGTAATGGAAAAAGCAATAGAAGTATTACAAGGTTTTGATATAGAAGTCGAAGTAGATATTGTTTCTGCACATCGTACTCCTGAAAAACTATTTGATTATGGTAAAAATGCTCATACCAGAGGTATTAAAGTAATTATTGCAGGTGCGGGCGGTGCAGCACATCTTCCGGGAATGGTAGCATCACTATCCCCACTACCTGTAATTGGAGTTCCTGTAAAATCCAGAAATTCTATTGATGGTTGGGATTCTGTACTTTCTATTTTACAAATGCCTGGAGGTGTTCCTGTAGCTACAGTAGCACTTGATGGAGCCTTAAATGCTGGTATTCTTGCCGCTCAAATTATAGGTGCATCAGATAAATGTGTACTGGATAAAATATTAATCTATAAAGAAGGGTTAAAGCAAAAGGTTATTGAAGGAGCTAAAAAAGTACAGAAATAAAGTATTTTGTACATAAATACTTACTAAAAGCAAAAAGAGTCACTGGATCAGTGACTCTTTTCAATATCAGGTCTTACAAAAGAATATAACAATATTTATTAACCAACTTAAATATATTACACAAAAAAATTCATTGCAAGACCATACTCTTAAAACCTGTAACAAAGGTAAAACCTTACTTTAATTACACAATAAAAGTACTGAAAAATTTATCAACAATTTAGATAAAAAGCATTTTTTTTCGATAAAAGGCATAAAAAGTGACTTTTTACTAGTTTTTTTAGTAGAAAAAACACACATTTTTTCATGTTTCCTACCAAAAAAGTGGCTTTTTTAAGAAAATTAGCCAAAAAAAGAGCTACAATTATTGCAGCTCTTTCAATATATTTGACCTTTATAAAGAATATTATTGTCATCCATACCCCTAACAACAATAATGTTACTTTCTTTAAATAGGTCATTACTAATAAACCTAAACAAATCTACCAGTATTATAGTAGGTTATAATCTAAATGACCAGAATTAAAGGGGTGTTTCTCGACAAAAGACACACTTTTTCGACAAAAGAATTAAATAAAATATAATTATCAATATTTATATGAACAATCCATTATTAACTTCATTCGACCTGGCGCCTTTCTCAAAATTAGAGTCAGATCATTTTTTACCGGCTATTAAACACGGTATTGCTCTAGCAAAAGAAGAGATTAATACTATATTAACAAACCCTGAAAGTCCTTCGTTTGCTAATACTATAGAAGCTTTAGATTATAGTGGCGAGCTATTAGATAGGGTAACCAGTGTGTTTTTTAACCTAAATAGTGCAGAAACCAATGAAGATATCCAGAAAATTGCACAGGAAGCCTCTCCTCTCCTTTCAGAATTTAGTAATGATATTGCGTTGAATGTAGATTTATTCAAAAGAATAGAATCTGTATACAATCAAAAAGCAACATTAAACCTTACCCCAGAACAATCAACCCTACTTGAAAAAAGATATAAGTCATTTTCAAGAAATGGAGCAAATCTCTCGGATGATAAAAAAGAAAAACTTAGAGATATTGATAAAGAGTTATCCAAATTGAGTCTTAAGTTTGGAGAAAATGTATTGGCAGAGACCAATAAATTTGAAATGTTATTAACTAATGAAGCTGATTTGGCCGGTCTTCCAGAAGGCGCAAAAGAAGCTGCAAAAGCTATGGCTGAAGCCAAAGGCAAAGAAGGATGGTTAGTTACATTAGATTATCCAAGCTATATTCCTTTTATGACATATGCTGATAATAGAGAATTACGAAAAAAACTTGCACTCTCTGCCGGTGCCAAAGGATTTCATAGTGATGATCTGGATAATCAAGATACCGTTTTAAAAATTGCAAACCTTAGATACCAACGAGCATTATTATTAGGATACAATTCTCATGCAGATTATGTTTTGGAAGAGAGAATGGCCAAAACTCCTGAAAAAGTATTTTCATTTCTAAACGAAATATTAGAAAAAGCTAAACCTGCTGCAGAAAGAGAATTTAATCAACTAGAATCTTTTGCAAAAGAATTAGATGGTATTGATCAGCTTCAAAAATGGGATGGAGCTTACTATTCTGAAAAATTAAAACAAAAACTCTTTGATCTTGATGACGAAAAGCTAAAACCATACTTTAAACTAGAGAACGTTATTGACGGTGTATTTATGATAGCTTCAAACTTGTTTGGTTTACAATTTAAAGAAACAAATGATATTGATACGTATCACGAAGAAGTAAAAACGTACAATGTATCTGATAACAATGGTAATTTTATTGCTGTATTCTATGCCGATTTTCACCCTAGGTCAGGAAAACGTAATGGCGCCTGGATGACATCGTACAAACCTCAAATGAGAAAAGAAGGTGAAAATATAAGGCCACATATTTCTATTGTCTGTAATTTTACAAAACCTACACCTAGCAAACCATCGCTTTTAACTTTTAATGAGGTAACTACTTTATTTCATGAGTTTGGTCATGCACTTCATGGTATGCTTGCTAATACTACATACCCTGGATTATCAGGAACAAGTGTATATTGGGATTTTGTAGAACTCCCTAGTCAAGTACTTGAAAACTGGTGTTATGAAAAAGATGCTTTAGAGTTATTTGCTAAACACTATGAAACTGGAGAAGTGATTCCTATGGAATTGGTTGAAAAAATCAAGGAGTCCTCAACTTTTATGGAAGGTATGGCTACACTGCGTCAGTTAAGCTTTGGGTTATTAGATATGTCCTGGCACGCTCAGAATCCAAGTAGTATTACAAATGTAAAAGCACACGAAAAGAAAGCTTTTGAAAATACATCACTCTATCCTGATGTAGCCGAAAATTGCATGAGCACTGCTTTTTCTCATATTTTTCAAGGAGGATATTCTGCGGGGTATTATTCTTATAAGTGGGCAGAAGTACTGGATGCAGATGCCTTTGAATACTTTAAAGAAAATGGAATTTTTGATAAAGGAATCGCTAATAAATTTAAAGATCACGTATTATCAAAAGGAGGTACAGAAAATCCAATGACATTATATAAACGTTTCCGAGGACAGGAACCTAAACCAGAAGCATTACTGAAACGTGCAGGGTTAATAAAATAAACCTTTTTTCATATTAGTACAAAAAAGGCGCTTCAACTGTATTATTGAAGCGCCTTTACTATTTAAAAAATTCTTATTTATTGAATAATTACTTTTTGCACAACGGTTCTTTCTCCTTCACTTTCTATTTTGATGAGATATATTCCTGATCCTAATGATAAATTCTTCGCAGATACTGTATTTATTCCAGGCTTCAATATCATCTGAGATGCTTTTTCGCCTAAAATAGTATATATAGTAGCTTTCACATTTTTGATTTTAGAATCTTTCACATGAATCACAAAACTATCTTTTGTTGGATTAGGCGTAATAATAATAGCAGACAATACACTTTCATCTTCGTTTCCAAGAATAGGAGTATTTGTCCCAAAAGCCACATGTGACTCCGTTGACCTAGAACAAGATCCTTCATAAACTTTTACATTAGAAAATGTAGAATTATTGCCACTTCCTGCATCATTATCATTTACAAACACTAATCGATCCATAGCACCTGTATAAAAATCTCCAACAGGAATAGTATATGATATAGTACCACTTGAATAATTATCATAGTTGGTTACTCCATAATTCTGAGTACCATGTACTTTAAAATATCTATTAGATGTCAAAGTATTATCATTCTCAAAACCAATACCATGAATTTCTCCCTGAGAAGTACTGCTAAAATCGAATTCTAAAACTGTATTGGCAGTAACTGTATAATTAAATGCAATATATTTCCAGGTATTATTTTGCATAGATAATCCTGATCCTCCTCCAACTATTGAGAAATTACCAGCATTATCCTGATTAGAAAAAGAAGTAACTGTATAATCATTAAAATCCAAAGCTACACATACATCTGGATCTGGATCTCCCGATCCGCCAACACTAAGATCATCAATAGCAATATCACCTTGCCAGCTACTACCAGTTACCACACTAAGTCTAAACTGCACAACACCTCCTGTATAAGAAGCGAGGTTAATATCGGCTGTATTCCAACCGCTTCCTTGTTCTCCTGTTTTTTCATAAATATTAGACCAGGTTGCTCCACCATCATCACTGGCTTCTACAGATAAGGTACCTATTGCACTTCCTTGCATATGATACTTAAAACTCAGACTACTTGATGATACTCCATTAAGGTCAAAACAAGGAGAGTTAAGTATTGCGTTTTTAGAAGGAAAACCAGTTCCGCTACCAGAAGCCTCTACATATATATAAGAAGATCCTTCTGCAGCACTAGCAGGTCCTGTACCGTTAGAAGGAGTACCATTAGCATCTACTGTCCAATTTAAATCATCGTTAGAAGACTGAGCCCAATTACCTATTGAACCCTCAAATCCTTGATTATACGGAAATGTATTGACTGTATTTGCACAAGGTTCTCCACCTCCTCCGCCAGAAACTCCATTAGAGATTTCGATTAGATATTCTAATGCTAATTTTGCAAACTTAGCCGCATGCGTAGCATTGGGTGTTGGAGAACGATCAAAAGTATCTCTAGTTGTGTGTATGTTAGGGTTGTGTTCTCCAAAACGAGCTTCAAAAGGAAAAGTTACTTTATATCCTTGTTGTGCCCAACTGTAATGATCAGAACAACCGTAGTTACATTGAGAAGTTCCGTATGTAATTCTATGCGTTCCAGAGGCATTATAATGATTTAATAATTCGATCATAAAATCATTTAAAGTATCATCATTATAAGAATCGGTAGATATATAAACATCGTTGGTAGATCCTTTATAATTTGTCATATCCAATTGCATATAACTCACTACATTAACATTACGGTTTTTATAATCCTCTGCAATCTCTTTGGAGCCTCTCAGGCCTACCTCTTCTGCCGCAAAGGCCATCAATTCTATGGTTCTTTTAGGTTTAAAATTCATAGAAAATAATACTCTGGCGGCTTCAGTAATAGTCGCGATACCAGATGCATTATCATCGGCACCAGGTGCATTATTGTTATTCCCTCCTGCCGTTGAATCTATATGTCCCCCAAGGATTACAAATTCATCTGGCTCATCTGTTCCTCTAATAGTCATTACTACAGAAGGCATATTGGTACTGGTATGGTTTACTATCCTTACAGAGATATCACTTCTGCTACCAGCCATATTCTCCCACCTTGTTTTTAGATCCAAAACAGCTTGTCGAGCGCTATTAGTTGTGTGATATCGCGTTCCATAATTTTCAAGTTCCTGAATCTGATTAGCGATGTTAACATTATTAACCAAATCAAGGCTTTGCCGTACTAACTGATCTTGAGTGATACTAAATCCAGCCGCACGTTGTTTTGCAAGAGAAAGTTTGTTTACATTTTTTATAGCATTTAGTGCGTTCTTTTCTGAGCTTTCATAAATAAATCCTGGTCCATGAGTTAATATTTTATGATGTAATTCTTCTGCTGCATGCGGACTCAGCATTACGGCACTATACCCATTTTGAGATGCCATAATCCGAATATCTTTAGGATGGTCTTTTTTTAACCCCAAAGCATCCGCAGTTTCCATGGTCGCAAAAAACATTTTTGATTTTTTCTGAGCATAACCTGCCGTTAAAAAAAGGCATAGGCATGCTATTGAAATAATTAAGCTTAATTTTTTCATTTTAATATTGAGTTTGTGTTAGATCCATAACTTACATAAAATCAACGTTTAACAAAAGTGGATTCCCCACAAAATAACAACTGGATACACCTCAAATTAATATGTATTCACTTGTACAAAATGTTTAATTTTCAATAATTTTTGAAAGTTTAAAATTTATTGTATATTTGAACTATGAATTACAATGAAGCAAAAGATAAATTTATATCCACTTGGGGAGCTCTAGGAACATTATGGGGCATTAATAAGGCAATGGCGCAGATCCACGCTTTGTTATGGATTTCTCCAGAACCACTCTCTATGGAAGAAATCATGGAAGAATTACATATCTCAAGAGGAAATGCGAGTATGAACCTACGACAACTAATAGACTGGGGAATCGTATTTAAAGAAAATAAAGTTGGTGAACGTAAAGAATATTTTGTTTCTGAAAAAGATGTACAAGAACTGGCAAGACAAGTAGCCAAAGAGCGTAGTAGAAGAGAGATTAAACCGGTAATAAAAGTACTTAAAGATGTATCTGGAATTACTAATGATGGTTCTAAAAAAACCGAAGAGTTAATAAAACAAACTAAAGCATTGTATGATCTAGCAGATACTGCAGATACCATGATGAATAAAATAGTAAGCCAGGAACAGAACTGGATAACAAAAACTTTAGTAAAATTAATTAAGTAAAACATATCAAAAGAAAGCAAAGGGATATAGTATCCTTTTCTTTTTCAATATATATTTCAATTTTTTCTGAAACTTTAAAATTATCAATAACATGAAAACAATACATAACATAAACAAATGGTGTTTTATTATCACTTTGGTATTATATGTAACAATCTACCTTGGTTTAATTGCTCAATTTTTTCTAGGAGCAATTCAAGTCATCCTTGCTCTAAGCATACTGATTTCTTGGGAGAAACTTCAACTAACTCATAAACGACACCTTAGCATTTATTTTGGGATTGCCATTCTATACGGATTATTATGGGCTACCGAAATCATAAATACTGATTTTGCAATTGTTTTTATGACAGTTGTTCCGATGTCAATTGCCGGATATTTTGTCTATATAACAAACTTAGTTTCTGAACTAAGTGCGAGTAGTTCTGATAATCCAAGCACAAAACTATCAATGACTACAAAATAATCTATCACTTATATCTAAAACATTTTATCATGAGCACATTCTCTATATTACATAAAATCAGATTTCAGAAATCCAACAAAGAAAAGGTCATTGAATTCTATGATGAAGCTACAGAAGATTATGAGTTATGGAGTAAGGATTTTAATATGCATTTTGGGTATTACATCCCTTTTAAAACCAATCTCTTTAAACGTGATTCTATGTTAAACGAAATGAATCAACAAGTGTTTGATCGTTTAGATATTCCTAAAAAAAATTCACTTGTCGCTGATCTGGGTTGTGGTATCGGTGGTGCAATGAGATATGGGCTACGCAAATATCCTTTGCTTCATATTATTGGAGTGACATTATCTTCATTTCAAGTTAAGGAAGGAAATAAAAGATTAAAAAATGTAAATGGTTTAATCCTCGAAGAGAATTATTGCAATACTTCTTTTAAAAATGATAGCGTTAATGGTGCTTACGCTATTGAAAGTCTTTGTCATTCTGGACACAGTAAAGAATCTTTACAGGAAGCCTATCGTATTTTAAAGCCCAACTCCAGATTAGTTATCGCAGATGCTTTTCTAAAAAAAGATGCTGATCAATTATGTTTAGGGAGTCATTATTGTTATAAAGAATTATGTAAAGGTTGGAGTCTAGAAGGATTAGGAAGCATTGGCACTGTAAAAAAATCTCTAGAAGAGATCGGTTTTAGAAATATCAGAATAGAAGATGTTTCTTTCAGAGTTGCTCCATCGGTACTACATGTTCCTTTTGCAATTACCGGATTTATTCTCAAAAAAATATTCAGAAAAAAACATCTAAAACCTCAGAGTTGGAAAAATCTAAAAGGATCTTTATTTGCTTTATTATCCGGGTTACATATGCAAAGCTTCGGGTATTACTTAATTACTGCAGAGAAATAAAAATGAATACTCATTCTATTACTTATCAATGGGTTTATATCATAATTGCAACTGTAATTTCGACAATAACATTGTTTTATTACTCAAAAGCAATTCCCGAAATAATCCCAGATGATAAATTGATATTAGAATTTTTAATGTGTTCAGGTCAAATATTCTGGCAAGGTATGATCATTTTGATATTTATAAATAAAAAAATAATCACTTCTTATATATATAATATGATCACAATATCCTTGCTGGGATCTTTGATGTTAATCCCTTTTTTAATTATGAATCAAAAAAGCACTTTTAGTGTAGAAATACGAGTGTTTTATTTCTTCGTAGTTATTTCAATTATGATCATTGAACATATACGCCGAATCAAAAAGTTAGGTTTACCTACTTATTTAACCTGGACTTAGGTGTTTTACAGGGTGCTTTGGCTACCTATACTATTATATTAATTACATCACTTATGAAAAAAATTGTTATTGCTGCAGGAACAGGCTTCCTTGGAAAAATATTGATTAACCATTTTAAATCTAAAACTGAAAAAATCATTGTATTGACTCGTGGTAAAACCCGAACTGAAAACCATATCCATTTTGTACATTGGAATGCAAAAACACTTGGAGGTTGGAAAAATGAATTGAATAATGCAGATGCTTTAATCAATCTAACAGGAAAATCAGTAGACTGTAGATACAATCAAAGAAACAAAGATCTCATCTTAAATTCCAGGATAGAATCTACGCTAATACTTGGTAAAGCTATTGAGCAATGTATTCATCCACCAAAAGTTTGGATAAATTCATCGACCGCAACCATATATAGACATTCATTAGATAAAGAAATGACTGAAACTACTGGTGAAATTGGATCTGGGTTTTCTGTAAATGTGGCTACCTCCTGGGAGAAAACATTTTTTACACAATCTACTCCGCATACAAGAAAAGTAGCCATAAGAACTTCAATTGTACTGGGAACACAAGGAGGAGCTCTTCCTCCAATTATAAAACTAGTAAAAATTGGATTGGGTGGTTCACAAGGCCAAGGCAATCAAAAGTTTAGCTGGATACATGAAACCGACTTTGCAAGAAGTATCGCTTTTATAATTAATAATCAAGATATCAAAGGAGTCATAAATATTGTTTCTCCAAAACCAACCACCAATACAGTACTTATGAAAACCCTTAGAAGTGCCTTAAATGTATCTATCGGGATAACATTGTCTAAACCTATATTAGAATTGGGAGCTTATATTATCAAAACTGAAACCGAGCTTATTCTTAAAAGCCGAAATGTAATTCCTGAAAAATTAATACATCACGGTTTTAATTTTTTGTATCCTCATCTAGATCAAACATTAAATGATTTAACTCGTTAATTAATTCTAAGTTATGACCAAAATTTATCTCAAAACACAAATAACAGCTCCTATAGAAAAGGTTTTTGATCTTTCAAGAAACATCGATTTTCATATAAAGTCCGCACAGAGTTCTAAAGAAAAGGCTATTGCCGGAACCACAACTGGTATTATTGAACTCAATGAAACAGTAACCTGGAAAGGAAAACATTTTGGTTTATATTTAACACACCAGAGTAAAATAACAGCATTATCCTATCCTACCTATTTTATTGACGAAATGATCAAGGGTCATTTTAAATCATTCAAACACCAACATATATTCAATCAAACAAGCTATGGGACTGAAATGACAGATATATTAGAATATGAAACACCATATAGTTTTTTGGGCAATATCTTTAATTACCTATGTTTAAAAAAACATTTAATTCAATTTCTTAATTCGAGAAATCAATCTATAAAAATGCACCTCGAAGCAAAAAAATAAATTTAAAGACTATTTCTTATACAGAATACATAGATATTACTTATTAAAACATACTATTCCTATAGGCAGTAAATAAACTGCAAACATTACAATAACCCCTCCAAGATAGTTCTTCAAATATATACAGTATCTATCGCTATTTAATATTCATTAGGTAAACCCTATAAGATTCAACTTTTTATCCTATTTTTGGGGAGTCCAACAATAAAATTTAACATGTCAACAAACATCATAGACCCCACTACATGGGTTGATAAGTATAGTGATTACTTATTCAATTACACCATTGTACGAGTTGATGACAAAGAAATTGCTCAGGATTTGGTACAAGAAACATTCTTTGCCGGACTTAAATCTATGAAAAATTTCAAGGGAGAAGCCAGTGAGCGTACTTGGCTCATTTCTATTCTAAAAAGAAAAATTATAGATCATTATCGCAAAATAAATAGTAATAAAGGTAAAGCTGAAGTAAGAATCAACTACTCTGGAGATTCTGAAACCGAAGGAGATTGGCTGGAAGAAAGAGTTGCAGATCCCTTTGACGGTAACGCCGATAGCGAAATAGAAAACGAAGAGCTTGGTTTAGCAATACATAATTGTCTGGGCAAATTACCGGAAAAACAAGCACTTATCTTTAAGATGAAAACAATACAGGGTTTTGATACTGAAGCTATCTGTAATGAATTTGATATTACTGCGTCTAATTTGTGGGTAATTATTCATCGAGCGCGTACTGCAATGGCAGAGTGTCTTGAAAAAAATTGGTTCTAGTAAAATGAGTAAAGATAAAGGAATATTTGTAAGTTGTTCAGAAGCAAACCATTTCTGTGACAAAAATCAATATAAAGAAGCTACTTTCTGGGAGAAAGTTAAGCTTAATATACATCTTATTTATTGTAAGGCTTGTAGAAAGTATTCGACGAATAATGGAAAGCTAACAAAATTAGTTAAAGACCCTAAAGTCATAAGCATTAACAAAGCCGATAAAGATGCTATGAAAGAAAAATTAAAACAAAAAATGGCTGAATAGTTAGCGTACAGCCTTTTAAAACATCAAAAAGCAAACATAAAATACTGTAAAAGTAGAAATGGGTGAGACATTATTATAACCTTACCTTGATTAAAATAATCTGTACTAACTTAGTCAGGTGAAATGATTATTTTAAGTATCTATAAGTATAGCATGTGGCCTGTAAAAAGATTATATGAATAGATGAAAACTACTGATAAAAAGTTATTTATATCACATGAAGAAGCAAAACACATTTGTGACAAAAACCAGTATGGAGAAGCTTCTTTTGTGGAACTTATAAAACTAAACATACGCTTATTATATTGTAGACTTAGTAGAGCCTACACAAAAAGGAATACAAAACTTACCAAAGCTATGGGTGACCCTCAGGTTCAAACTATCTGTGCCGCAGATAAAGAATTAATGAAAAAGGAATTACAGAAAAAAATGAACTAAAATACATTTTGAAGAAGCACTACGATTAACAACCACATTATTGGTACACTTTCTACCCAAAAAGAACAATAATATTCTGATTGTTTTTTCTCTGTTCCCCATAAAAACAAAAGACTAATCGTCGTTATTGCAATTGTACTCAGAATTTCTGTAGATGAGAGAACATCTTTAATTGCTGTCAATAATAGAAATATCACTAATAAAATACTTCCAAAAACTTTGGTCCGCGTTATTCCTATCTTTTGAGGAATCGTTTCCAAAGCGATATCATCATACTGCAGATCCCTTACTTCAAAAGGTAACATCATTACAACAATAAACAGAAATCGTTGTATCATCTCAATAAAAAGATCAAAAGTAAGACCCCCTTCTGCATAGACCATAGGTACTAAAACTGTAGTTCCAGCCCATACTGAAGCTATTATAAAGATTTTTACTCCAGCAACACTTCTTAAATTTTTTTTGTTCGGAAAAACAGGAACAGCATACAATATTGTTAAAGCAATAAAAGGACTTAAATACAACAATGTTTTATAGGAAACCTGAAACGCAAAGTACACAAAAAGTATAGCAGACAACAAGGTCAACAAACGAATACTTTTCATTGATTTTGTAAGTCGCTGATGATACAACTTAGTAACTTTTGAATATTTAATAAAGTTATAAGCTAACAAAGAGCAGAAAAAACTAAAAAAAAAGATGATGTAATCTCCAGAAACTTCAAACTTCATATAAGTAACCTGTATAAGTGCACAGATCGCAAGAGCGACATGAATACTACCGTTAATATAGAATCTGAATATACTTTTTACGACTTCCACGATGCAAATTTAACCTTATCTGTTAATAACACTCTAAAATGGTTAAAAACTTGGTAGTTTCAGGTTAATTTATTGTGAAAGTTTTTAGGATTAAATATGTACTTTTGCCGCTAAATCTCAATCGTTTTTGTTTTATGAAAACTGACTTATTTACGTTACGCCATATAGGGCCATCAAATAAGGACCTGGCAAATATGCTGGATACTATAAAAGTAGAATCAAAAGATCAATTGATTTATGAAACTATTCCAGATGATATTCTTCTAAAAAAACCATTGAATCTTGCACCTGCTATGAGTGAGCAAGAGTACTCTGCTCATATGCAGAAGTTATCTGCTAATAATAAAGTTTTTAAAACTTATATAGGTTTAGGATATCATGAAGCATGTCTCCCAGCAGTTATCCAACGTAACATTTTGGAAAACCCAGGTTGGTATACAGCTTATACCCCTTACCAGGCAGAAATTGCGCAAGGAAGATTAGAAGCATTATTAAACTTCCAAACCATGATCTGTGATCTTACAGGTATGGAGTTAGCCAATGCCTCTTTACTGGATGAAAGTACCGCAGCTGCCGAGGCTATGACCATGCTTTATGCAGTTAGGTCACGTGATCAGAAAAAAAATAATATCAATAAATTCTTCGTTTCTGAAGAAATTTTGCCTCAAACACTATCTACATTAAAGACAAGAGCCATTCCTCTTGATATAGAACTAGTCATAGGAAATCATCAACAATTTGATTTCTCTAATGATTTTTATGGAGCTATTTTACAATACCCTGGAAAATCCGGGCAAGTATATGATTATGCAGATTTTGTAGAAAAAGCACATCAGGCAGATATCAAAGTTGCTGTTGCAGCAGACATATTAAGTTTAGTGTCTTTAAAATCTCCAGGGAGTTTTGATGCAGATGTAGTAGTTGGTACTACTCAACGTTTTGGTATTCCTTTGGGGTATGGCGGACCTCACGCTGCTTACTTTGCAACAAGAGAAGCCTATAAAAGAAATATTCCAGGAAGAATTATAGGAGTTACTCAGGATACAAATGGCAATCGTGCATTACGTATGGCTCTACAAACCAGAGAACAACACATAAAAAGAGATAAGGCTACATCTAACATCTGTACTGCACAGGTACTTCTGGCTGTAATGGCAGGAATGTATGCAGTATATCACGGTCCTGACGGATTAAATTATATTGCGGATAAAGTTAACAGTACCACTGCGACATTAAGTAATGCATTAAATAATCTAGGTTTTGAACAACTTAATACAGTTTATTTTGATACAATAAGAATAAAAGCAGACACTAGTAAAGTTAAAGAAATAGCAGAAGCTAATGAAGTAAACTTCTATTATCCAGATGCAGATACTGTCTCTATCTCATTAAATGAAGCTACTTCAATCACTGATATTAATGCAATTATATCAATCTTTGCTTCAGTTGCTGGAAAAGAAGCAATACAAATCGAGCAGATTGAAAAATCGGATATCATCAATATTAATATCAAAAGAAATACTGAATTCTTAACTAACGATGTATTTAGCTCATATCATTCTGAAACAGAATTGATGCGATATATCAAAAAACTAGAACGTAAAGATTTATCATTAAATCACTCAATGATAGCTCTGGGATCCTGTACAATGAAACTAAATGCAGCCTCAGAAATGTTACCATTAAGTGATCCTCAATGGGGTAATATACATCCGTTTGCTCCTATAGATCAGGCTCAAGGATATCAAGAGGCTCTTAAAAAGTTAGAAGATCAACTTACAGAAATTACCGGTTTTGCCGCAACATCTTTACAACCTAATTCTGGGGCGCAAGGAGAATTTGCAGGATTGATGGTAATACGTGCTTATCACGAATCCAGAGATGATCATCATCGTAACATTTGCCTAATACCATCTTCTGCGCACGGTACCAACCCTGCATCAGCAGTTATGGCTGGAATGAAAGTAGTGGTTACCAAAGCTACCGAAGAAGGAAATATTGATGTTGATGATCTTAGAGAAAAAGCAGAACTACATAAAGAAAACCTTGCAGCATTGATGGTTACTTATCCTTCGACTCACGGTGTATATGAATCTGCCATCAAAGAGATCACTCAAATCATCCACAATAATGGAGGGCAAGTATATATGGATGGAGCCAATATGAATGCACAAGTTGGACTTACCAATCCTGGAGCTATTGGTGCAGATGTATGTCACCTTAACCTTCATAAGACCTTTGCTATACCTCACGGTGGTGGAGGACCAGGAGTAGGACCTATCTGTGTTGCAGAACAATTGGTACCGTTTTTACCAGGCAACCCTGTTATTACAACTGGAGGAGATCAAGCCATTACTGCGATATCTGCAGCACCTTGGGGATCAGCCCTTGCTTGCCTTATATCCTATGGCTATATAACAATGTTAGGCGAAGAAGGATTGAAAAAATCAACTGAATATGCTATACTTAATGCCAATTATATCAAAGAGCGTTTAAACGGCCATTATAACACTCTATACTCTGGAGAACGTGGTCGTGCAGCACACGAGATGATTGTAGACTGCCGCCCTTTTAAAGCTAACGGAATCGAAGTAACTGATATTGCAAAACGATTAATGGATTATGGTTTCCACGCTCCTACAGTATCTTTTCCTGTAGCTGGAACTATTATGATAGAACCTACAGAAAGTGAAAGCAAAGCAGAGTTGGATCGTTTTTGCGATGCAATGATCAGTATTCGTAAAGAAATCGCCGAAACCAGTGCAGACAATCCAAATAATGTGATGAAAAATGCACCACACACTTTGGCAATGCTTACGGCAGATACATGGGATTTTCCTTATACAAGAGAGCAAGCAGCTTATCCTTTATCATATATAGCTGATAATAAATTCTGGCCCTCTGTACGTCGAGTAGATGACGCATACGGAGATAGAAATCTTATCTGTACTTGTACTCCTATTGAAGCATATATGGAAGAAGTATAGTCAACATAATATTATTATTGTTCCTAAAAAAGGTCTGAAAATCATTTAATGATATCTTCAGACCTTTTATTTTATACCTAAAGTATTCTATTTACTTTATTCTTCTTTTTTATCGTTCTGTTTATAAACAATGTTTTGCTTACTCACTGCTTGAATTACCTTATCCTGCACATCACTATCATCGAGGTAATTTAACAAAGCTTCTTTAAAAAAGTCTCTATTTCCATATGCAGTCTGAGCTTCATTAGCTTCATAAGAATTTTTAAGCATTCTTCCTTCACCAGTAATCAACCAAACAGGATTAAGTTGCGGATATGACTCTATAATTTTTTCTATAAAATCTCCTCCTATATTACTTTTGGTAGATTGTAATCTGTGTAAATAACCAGGACTAGCTCCAATAGATAAACTAAAACTTCTCAAACTATTACCTAAAGATTCTGAGAAAATGATAACTCTATCTAAAATTTTGCCTTTTTCATCCAAAATATTAACTTTTTATTTGTTTTTATCTAATATTATATATAATATTGTATACTAAACTATAACATATTATTGTCAAAGATAACCATACTATTAACATTTGTCAACAATTTATGATCACACCAGAAGAACGCGAAGCAATTATCAAAAGCATCGGAAGTAAACACATTAAGAAAATACTAGAATATCTGACAAAAAATAACATTCTTACAACTAACAAAACTCCTTATTCCAAAACTATTATTTCTTATATCCTATCAGGAGAACGAGAAAATGAAGTCATTGAAAATGCAATTTTTGCCTATGCACATCAAAAAATGATCGAAAAGGAAAAACAACAAGAAATTAGAAACCTCCTTGTTTCTAAACAAAATGCATTTTCAGAAAAACAGTAGTTCATATTTCAGATTCTATTTTGATTCAATAAAAACCTTATCAATTACACTATTACCTACTATCTTGTATCTCTACTAGTACCTTCTGTTAAAATATTATAAAATAAAAACATCCTTATCTTTTGGTTATACTTTTGAAAAAAATCTAATCAATGCGAGATATTACTTCCAGAGAAGATATTGCCATTATTATGGATATCTTTTATCGCAAAGCACTAATACATCCTGAAATAGGTCATTTTTTTACTGAAGTAGCAAAAATAGATTTAGAAGAACACCTACCACATATTACAAATTTCTGGGAGCAACAACTATTTAGAAAAGGAGGTTATAAAAAAAATGTACTTCAGATACATAAGAATATACATCTCCAAAAATCTCTAGAAATCAAGCATTTTGATACCTGGTTATCATTATTTAATGCTACAATAGATCAGAATTTTATTGGAGAAAAAGCAAATCTGATGAAAACAAGAGCTTTATCAATCGCTACAGTAATTCAATTAAAAATTAGATCCTGGAAATAGCCCTAGTCTTGCTAAATTTCTATTTTTACAGCTTAATCTTTGATTTAACAACTATGTACGAAGGAAGCTTTCCTCACAGAAGATATCAAAAGACACTAGAATTTTTAAGAGAACATGCTCCTGCACCTTCTAAAATATTAGATTTAGGAGTCAGAAACCCTTTTGTAGAATTTATGGAGAAAGAGGGGTATACTGTTTCTAACACATCAGGTGAAGACCTAGATCTTGTTACAGATAGTATTAAAAATAGTGATGCAGAAATTGTAACTGCTTTTGAAATTTTTGAACATCTGATCGCGCCTTTTAATGTACTTAGAGATATCAAAGCTAATAAACTTGTAGCCTCCATACCACTTAGACTGTGGTTCTCCCCTGCATATCGTAGCAAGACAGATCCTTGGGATCGACATTATCACGAGTTTGAAGATTGGCAATTTGATTGGCTTCTGGAAAAAGCAGGCTGGGAGGTCAAAGCAACTAATAAATGGCCACACCCAATAAAAAAAATTGGATTCAGACCTTTACTAAGATATTTTACGCCTAGATATTATATTGTTTATGCAGAACGAGTAAAAAGCTCTTAGTTTTTTAACTTTAGATTTCTAATCAAAAATTTATTACTTTTTTGAACGTATATATAGTCATACCAGCTCATAATGAAGAAAGATTTATTGCCAAAACATTAGATTCCTTGGTCTCTCAAACTTTACTTCCTAAAAAAATAGTGGTGGTAAACGACAACTCTACGGATAATACCGAACATATTATTCGGGAATTTACTGCCAAATATGATTATATATCATTGCTATCTACAAACACCTCTGAAGATCATATGCCAGGCAGCAAGGTGATTAATGCATTTTATAAAGGTTATGAAACGTTAAATACAGATTATGATATCATTTGCAAGTTTGATGCCGACCTTATTTTTCCTATCGATTATTTAGAAAAAATAGTTAATCATTTTAATAGTAATGACAAAATTGGTATGGCTGGCGGTTTTTGTTATATCCAACAAAACAAAGATTGGATTCTGGAAAACCTAACCAATAAAGATCATATCCGCGGAGCATTAAAAGCATATCGAGCTGCTTGTTTTAATGACATTAATGGCCTTAAACCTTCAATGGGTTGGGATACCGTTGATGAATTACAGGCACAATACCACGATTGGCAGATCAAAACAGATACCTCTTTAAAAGTCAAGCACCTAAAACCCACCGGAAACACCTATAACCCTAAAGCAAAATATAAACAAGGAGAAGCTTTCTATCGTATGAGATATGGTTTTTGGATTACGATTATCGCTTCGATCAAATTGGCCTGGTTAAAAAAACGACCCTATTTGATATCTGATTATATATCAGGGTTCTTAAAAGCAAAAAAAGCCAATCAAACCTTTCTGGTTTCTGAGGCAGAAGGTATATTTATACGCAACCTTCGCTGGAGAAAGATTAAAGAAAAGCTATTTTAATCCCCTAATTATCAAACTAATCAGTTTATTTTCTTTTTCAAAAATGATACTTATGAAAAAAGTAGACAGACTTGTCTGTTTTTGAAATTATTTTCTATATTTGCACTATGAAACATTCTAAAGTAAGACAACATATTATAGAAACCGCCTCTAATCTTTTCTATAAGCAAGGTTATAATCTTACAGGGATTAATGAAATCATAAAAGAAGCTGGTATTGCCAAAGCAACATTGTATAACCATTTTGCTTCAAAAGAAGATATATGTTTAGCATATCTAGATTTTAAGAATAGTACCTTTAGAAAAGACATAAAAGATTTTGTAGAAAATGCCAAAGCAGGAAAAGATCAATTATTCGCTTTGTTCTATTTTCTTAAAAAATTCTATAATCAAAGTGATTTCAATGGATGCTGGTGTCTCAATACTGTTTCTGAAATTCCAAAAGAAAACATTAGAATAAAGGAAGAAATACAAAAGCAAAAGGAAGCATTCATTTTGTTTATCAAACAACTTGTAAAACAAAATTATGACCGTGATTCTGATGCTCAAAATGATCTGCTTGCCAGAAAGATTTACTTAATTTATGAAAGTTCGATTGCAGAAAGTAAATTACATCAAAGTTTATGGCCTATTGATGCTGGGTTATCACTTTGTCAAAACATTATAAATTAATTTTTTTACCCACATAAAGACAGACTTGTCTGTCTTTTTTTAAGCATTTAAATATAATACTTATGAAAACATTTGAAAACAAAACCGCTCTCATTATTGGAGGAACTAGCGGAATTGGTTATGCCACTACTGAAACATTAATTGATCAAGGTGCAATTGTGCATATTGTAGGTAGAAACACTTCTAAAATCTCTGATAAGAACAACCTGATTAAACATCAGGCAGATATTACCGATACAGAAAGTGTACAGAAACTCATTCAAACCATATCTCAATTAGACAACCTGGATTATTTGGTAAATGCATCAGGAATATTTGGTCCAAAGGCTTTTCTAGATCATACTATTGAAGATTATGATTCTTATCAAGATCTTAACAGAGGTTTTTTCTTTATCACCCAAGCGGCCGCAAAAAAAATGAAAGAAACCAATAGTGGTGCTATTGTAAATGTAGGTTCTATGTGGGCAAAACAAGCGGTTAAAGCAACACCTTCATCAGCGTACTCTATGCAAAAAGCTGGGTTACACTCACTAACTCAACATCTTGCAATGGAATTAGCAGATCACGGTATTCGAGTAAATGCAGTATCTCCTGCCGTTGTTGAAACACCCGTCTATAATAGTGTATTTGGAAGTGCAGAAGAAGCTAAAAAAGCATTAACAGGCTTTAACCAGTTTCACCCGATAGGAAGAAATGGTACACCTCAAGACATCGCTAATAGTATCACATTTCTACTATCTGATCAAGCCTCTTGGGTTACCGGAGCAATATGGGATACAGACGGAGGAGTAATTGCTGGACGAAACTAATCTTAAAAAACAGAATATTATGTATGATATGAAAAACCTAAAACAATTAGGTGCCTTAGGAAAAAACGCAGATAAAGCGATGAAAGCATTTCAAGCTTTTGACAGTATCGCCTTAGAAGAAGGGGCAATTCCTGTAAAATACAAAGAGTTAATAGCCGTAGCAGTAGCATTAACTACTCAATGCCCATATTGTTTAGAAATCCATAAAAACAACGCTGTAAAAGCTGGAGC
This sequence comes from Aquimarina callyspongiae, assembly GCF_034322225.1. Classification (NCBI taxonomy): domain Bacteria; kingdom Pseudomonadati; phylum Bacteroidota; class Flavobacteriia; order Flavobacteriales; family Flavobacteriaceae; genus Aquimarina; species Aquimarina callyspongiae. The sequence goes on from NZ_JAXLPA010000001.1 coordinate 633,010, forward strand.
CACTGATGAAGAATTAGCTGAAACTACATTTATTGCAGCAGCACTAAGAGCTGGTGCTGCGGTAGTGCACGGAACCCATCTTATGGAGAAATCCTAAATAATATCTAATTTAGAGTAAAGTTTCTGTACAGAAACTTTACTCTTCACATATCCAATATATGAAAACTGAAGTACTTATTATCGGAGCAGGATTAACAGGTATGCTGCTTGCTTATAGATTGAAAAAGAAAAAAATTTCCTTTAAAATAATTGAAGCAAGAGATCGAATCGGAGGAAGAATTCATACCATACTTTCCCAAAATAGTACTCCTATAGAAATGGGTGCTACCTGGTTAGGCTCACAACATCAAGAATTATTAGCATTATTAAAAGAATTAGAGCTTCCTGTTTTTGATCAATTTATGAAGGGAACAGCTCTTTTTGAATCTTTATCCACAAGCCCAGTTCAAAAATTTAAGCTTCCTGAGAATCAAGAACCTAGTTATCGTATAAAAGGAGGAACAAGTTCGCTCATTCAAAGACTTGCTTCAGAATTAGATCCAGAACAAATACTTTTAAATGAGGCAGTAACCAGTATTAATTACACACAAGATTGTTTTACAGTACATTCATCTAAAAATCGATACACGACAAATAAAATCGTATCCACATTACCTCCAATGCTTCTGGTAAACTCAATACAATTTGATCCTCAATTATCAAAAGAAGTAATTGAAATAGCCAATCATACTCATACCTGGATGGGAGAATCTATTAAGTTTGGAGTTTCATATTCAAAACCGTTTTGGAAAGAAAATAATCTCTCCGGAATAGCTTTTAGTAATGTAGGACCTATAACAGAATTATATGATCATTCAAATCTAGAAAACACTAAATATGCCTTAAAAGGTTTTTTACATGATAGAATGTATTTAGAATCCAAGGAGCATCGAAAATCCAAAGTCATGCATCAGCTTCAGAAGTTTTTTGGAGATCAAGCCTTACAGTATCTCAAGTACGAAGAAGTGGTTTGGAGACAAGAATCCAACACCTCAACAAATACCGATCGCTACATAACACCTCACCAAAATAATGGGCATCCTATCTATCAAATACAATTATTTGATCAAAATTTCTTTATGGCCGGAACAGAAACAGCATTACACTTTGGAGGATACATGGATGGAGCCGTAAGGAGTGCTCAATCCACGTATCAAAAACTCATCCAAACCATACCCCATTAAAACAAGAATACAAACCTTTATTATTTTAAAATAAAAGGCAATACATCTCCTGTGGCACCATTAGGAAAGGCAATCCCTAATAAGGCTGATATAGTCGGAGCAATATCTGTAATATGTGTTTCTTTAGTCGTACTTCCCTTTTTAATTCCTTGCCCAAAAAATAATAATGGTGCGTGAGTATCGTATGTAAGACCACTACCATGCGTCGAACCTGTAGATGAATACACAATCGTTGCCGGATCAAATACAAAAACAACATCTCCGCTTCTTTTTTGATTAAACCCTTTTTGAATTAAGGCAGCAATACCTGATGTATAATTACCGGTTTCTAATTGGTGTCGAGTAAAAACCTTATCAATTTGATTTTTTTGTAATATAAAATGAGCGATCGCATTTTGCAGTATAGTAAGATCAATACTGTTTTTTTGAGCTACTTCATAATTAAAAAACACTTGCCCATTAGATATATTCTTTATCAAACCATCTACGGCAAACTTATTTTTCACAAAAGTCTCTACCGAAGTATTAAAAGCTTTTACATCAAAATATCCTGCTGGGATTTTTACTGATTTCAAATATGAGGGTACATGAACTGCTCCGTGATCTGCGGTAAGAAAAACAGTATATCTTCCCTTGCCCACTTTTTTATCCAAAGTGTTTAAAAATCGTTCCAGATCTTTATCCAACCTTAAATAAGTATCCTGAATCTCTTTGGAATTCACTCCAAAATTATGGCCAACATAATCCGTACTAGAGAAACTCAAGGTTAAGAAATCTGTTATATCATCTGCACCTAATTGTTCTCCATCAATTGCAGCAATAGCAAAATCTGCAGTTAAACTATTTCCAAAAGCTGAACCCTTGATAATATCATAACCAGAGTTCTCATCCTTCAGTTTTGCCAGGTCGTAAGGAAAAGTTGCTGTTTCTTTTCCTTTATATCCTCCTTCAAAATTATTTTGATCAGAACCACTCTCTACATAAGTATTGATCTCATAAAGAGTATTCCATTCTTTAAAATATGATGCAGCTTTACCAGAATTATTGAATTGTTTTACCCATTCTGGCAATTCGTTACGATAATAAGTACTCGTGATCCACTTACCTTCATTTTTACCTCTAAACCAATAAGCTCCATTTGCAGAGTGACCCGCAGGTAATATGGCTCCTCTATCTTTTATCGCGATTCCGATAGTCTTTCCTTTTAACTGTGTATGTAATCTATTCTGATCTGTTACCGTACTGGTCTTCATACGATGTGGTGACATTCTCTCTAACTCACTATCAGATCCCACAGCCTTTACAGATGTATCACTGGCACAATACACTATTTTCTCTTCAAATTTATTATACCAATTGTTAGAAATAACCCCATGGTTTTGTGGAGTAGTTCCTGTAAATACTGAAGCATGTCCCGGACCAGTAAAAGTTGGTACATAATTAAAGTGATTGTTTTTACAATTATACCCTTCTCTAATCATACGTTTAAAACCTCCATTACTAAACCGGTCATAAAAACGAGTTATATAATCATATCGCATCTGATCGACTATAATACCAACCACTAACTTTGGTGAGGTATTAGGTTTATTTACTTCTTGAGATTTACATGGTATTGATACTATTATTAATATTATTATCAGGAATAATTTCTTAGTCATTCTATTTTTAAATTTTATGCGAAAATACTATTTGTGCAAATGTAAAACTTTAATGCAAGGTTAAATGCTGACGATATTTTTTTTTCTATTTTAGCCCTTCTAATGAATACATATGTTTTATCTTGACGATATTGGTCGCTATTTTTTAATGCTTAAAGGAGTTTTTAGTCGAATGACAAAAGGTTCTGTATTGAGAAACCTAATATTTAAAGAAATTGATGACCTGATTATAGGTTCTCTTGGGATTACAATATTTTTAGCATTTTTTATTGGTGCCGTTGTAGCCATTCAAACCGCTCTTAATCTTACGAATCCTTTAATTCCTAAAAAGCTTATTGCTTTTGCTTCAAGACAATCTGTGATTCTGGAGTTTGCTCCTACATTTATTTCTGTGATTATGGCCGGAAAAGTAGGTTCGTTTATTACCTCAAGTATCGGGACTATGAGGGTGACTGAGCAAATTGATGCTCTGGAAGTAATGGGTATCAATTCATTAAACTACCTTGTTTTCCCAAAGATAATTGCTATGCTTACATATCCCTTTGTTATTGCGATTGCTATGTTTGTAGGTATTTTTGGGGCTTATATTGCTGGTGTATATGGAGGGTTTGTTTCTAGCACTGATTTTTTAACAGGGTTACGAGAAGAATTTATTCCTTATCATTTAGTATATGCTTTTATTAAGACTTTTTTGTATTCCTTTTTATTGGCAACCATACCTTCTTTTCATGGGTATTATATGAAAGGTGGTGCCTTAGAAGTTGGTAAAGCAAGTACCTCTGCTTTTGTATGGACTACTGTAGTCATCATTATTTCTAATTATATTCTTACTCAATTATTATTAAGCTAATGATAGAAGTTACTGATTTACATAAAGGTTTTAATGGAGAAGAGATTCTAAAAGGTATTACAACGACTTTTGAACGAGGTAAAACCAATCTTATTATTGGTACAAGTGGTAGTGGTAAAACGGTATTTTTAAAATGTCTTCTTGGTCTTTTTACTCCTGAAAAAGGAAGTATTTGTTATGATGGCACAACCTACTCTGATCTTAATACACAACAACAACGAGATTTAAGAGAGCAAATGGGAATGGTATTTCAAGGAAGTGCTTTATTTGACTCTATGACCGTAGAAGAAAATGTAATGTTTCCTCTAATGATGTTTACAAAACAGAAAAAAGAAGAAATGCTTGAAAGAGTACATCAGGTATTAAAACGTGTAAATCTTGAAAATGCTGAAAAAAAATTACCCTCAGAGATTAGTGGAGGAATGCAAAAACGTGTAGCTATAGCCAGAGCAATTGTAACTCGGCCTAAATATCTTTTTTGTGATGAACCTAATTCTGGATTAGATCCAAGAACGGCAATAGTTATTGACAATCTGATTAAAGAAATCACCGAAGAATATGATATCATTACTGTCATCAACACACATGACATGAATTCAGTAATGGAAATTGGTGAAAAGATTATTTTTTTAAGATATGGTCATCTGGAATGGGAAGGTGATAAAACTCAAATTTTCAAAACTGATAACGAAGCCGTTACAGATTTTGTATATTCTTCTAATCTATTTAAGAAAGTTCGTAATGCTCAACTAAAAGGACTTTAAAGGGACATTAACATCTTTGATTCCTTATTTAGTGAGTAAAAAGAAATGTTATGTACTGTTTTTACACTTTAAATTTTTCCGTTTAGATTTTTTAATCTCCCTATTTCGTCAAACTCTCCAGTTACAAGTTTTCCATTTCTAACACCTTCAATTTTATTTGTGTCAATTTTTAGTTGAAAATCTCTATCAATCAAATAATTCTTAAAAGCTTCTTTATGATCGACTTCAACACCACCTATGAGTTGAGGAAAATGAGTTAATATTTTTTCAACACTATTTAGATTTATCGAAGGTATTTGATCACTTTCTATGGTTACTACCAAGGTTCCTTGACCATAATTTGCACAATAATAGCTATTGGCATTAAAAAGTGCACAAGCAATCATTCCTATTTGATGCTCAAAACCTTCTTCTACAGAAATATGTCCTTCACTTAAAGTATCAATTCCTTTCCTCTCTCCTAGTTCTTTTATTTTTTTAGATTGTACCAATAAACTATCAGGAATATTACTTTGTGCATTTGCCCAGCCCCACATCCAAGAGCTATCATTAAATGATAAAGATCCAATAACCTGAACAGGAAATGACAATTCTGAACCAAAAGAAATAGTACCGCTATTCATATCAAACTGCCAGGAATTAGAACCGATAACATCTCCAAACAACAGTTGTTTTTCAAAAGAAAGCCCAGCACTATGCGCTAAGAGTTCTTCAAAGGTATTCCATTCTGTCTTACTTAATGTAGCAAACTCATTTGTAGTAATTTCTGAGTTTTTTTCTTGATTTGATTTACCAAATATTTTTTTAAACACGCTCATCTATTATTTTACTATCTATTGAATCAACAATGTATCTACTTTAAGTTCATTTGTAATCCACTCTCTAAGGTTATTATTCCTTACATTGTTTAAACTATCTGATACCTGGAATTTCCATTCTGGAAATAATACTTGTATCGTATCAACTTTTAAGAAATTAGATTTTAATACTTCTCCATATCCTAGTTCTGATAGATCAGGGAAGCGAATTTTTGCATCTTTAGCGATGTTGTTATATGGTAGTACTGCAACAGGGATTACTTTTTGAGCCTCTTCAAGCTGCACAGTTAGATTAGCATTCTGTATCTTAAGATCTTCAACCTCATCCAGTAGTTTATTGTTTTCTTTTTCTAAACGATCTAATTGCACAATATATCGATCATTAGCTTTAGAAATTTGTTCAATCCCTCTTGCTTTATTTCCGCTAATTTTTATTGTAAAATCACTAATCGAAGAATACTTTTTAAGCTCGTTTTGTAAATCACTCACAATAGCATCAGCAATCTCTCCATCAAAATACAATTTGATAGACTCATTTTCGTAATCATAAAATTCCTTACGTAAATATAGATTCTCGTTAGCATCTATTTCATTGAGAAGGAAATTTTTATAATCACGATCAGCATTACTTCTATTAAGTGTAGTGTAAAAAGTATAACTTGCTGGTATCATTGATAATACAGCAACAAAAGAGGCTAATTGTGCAATACGTTTTCTCTTTGCAGAATTGGCATATCGAATCATTGGGAAACGCAATAACTTTGCTACAGTAAATGTAGACAAAGCAATAAATAAAGCGTTAATACCGAAAAGATAAAGTGCTCCTATTGCATAGTCAATATTTAACTCTGCAATCCCATACCCTACTGTACATAATGGTGGCATTAAAGCAGTAGCAATCGCTACTCCTGCAATAGCATTGGGCATTGTACCTTTCTTAGATTTTGCAATTATTAAAGCTAATCCACCAGAAATTGCTACAAAAACATCTAGAATGGTTGGTGCCGTTCTTGATTTTAATTCTGGGGTAAGCTCTGTTAATGGCGATATAGCAAAGTATAAAGTAGCTGTAACCACACTTAAACCTACCATCACTCCTAGGTTTATCAAAGAACGTCTAAGAGTGTCAATATCATTAATAGCAATCGACAAACCTACTCCCACAATCGGACCCATTAATGGAGATATTAACATCGCACCAATAACAACAGCTGTAGAACTTACATTAAGGCCAATCGAAGCTACAAAAACAGAAAATATAAGAATCCAGGCAGTATGTCCTTTAAATGGAATGTCATTTTTAACATCCTGAATCGTTTGATCCTTATCAGTTTCTGATCTTATATCTAATAATTCGGTCAAAAACTTTCGAATGCTGGCAAAAAGACCTTTAGCATCTCTTTTAACTGTTTCTTTAATTTCTTCGTTTCCTGAAGCTTGTGGTTGGTTTGATTGCTCTTCCATGAATTTTATCCGTATTGCTCTCCGTATATATCTTTTACTTTCTTAAGCACTTCTTTTATATCCTGTTCTTTCTTTTTGGGATATATTAAAAGTACTTCTTCTTTATCGACAATAATATAATTTTCTAAACCATCTACTACTACAATCTTATCTTGTGCTGTTCTGATCATATTACCCGATGCATCTTGGGCTAATACTCGAGCATTAACCACAGCATTTTTAGATTCTGTTTTATCTAGTTTATCGTACAAGGAGCCCCAGGTACCAAGATCATTCCAATCAAATGTAGCCGGAAGTACATATACATTTTCTGCCTTTTCCAAGATAGCATAATCAATAGAAATATTTTCTGCCTGTGGATAATTTGATTGTATAAAATCGTTCTCCTGCACAGTATTATAGACAACTGACCCTTTCTCGAATAATTGGGTCATTTCTTTTTGATATTTGGCAAACGCATTAACAATACTATTGACACTCCAAATAAAGATTCCAGCGTTCCACAAATAATTTCCAGCGTTTATAAATTCTTTTGCTGTTTCATAATTAGGTTTCTCAGTAAATTGTGCTACTTTTTTAATTGACGACTCTTCTCTATTATATTGAATATATCCATATCCCGTATTTGGAAAAGTAGGTTGAATCCCTAAAGTCATCAAAATATCACTTTCTAAACAAGCTTTGAAACTTTGCTCCAGGTTATTAATAAAAGCATTTTCGTCTTCAATCCAATGATCACTAGGTGCTACCACCATGACCGCATCAGGATTTTCTTTTTGTATTTTTAATGAAGCATATAGAATACAAGGAGCCGTATTACGCATTGCAGGTTCTGTTACCACCTGTCGTTCTTCTGCTTGTGGTAATTGCTCTAAAACCAAATCACTGTACCTCTCATTTGTTAAAATAAGTATGTTTTCAGAAGGAACAATTTTTGTCAATCTAGAAAAAGTACGTTGTATAAGAGTTTCTCCTGTTCCTAACATATCGTGAAACTGTTTAGGAAACGTAGTGGTACTGACAGGCCAAAACCTAGAGCCCACTCCACCGGCCATTAGTATAGCATAATAGTTTTTGTTCATAATTAATTTAGTAATTCAACTTCGGCATTGGGGTTGAAAAGGTAGATTCTGCCAGTGTTTATTTCTACGCATTCATAGCGCTTTACCTTTTTATTGCCTTTTTTAAATATTTTTCCATTATATAATCTAAATGTACTTCCAAAGGGTAGTTCAAAGATATAATTTTTATTGTTGTCAGGGTCAAATTGTTTTAAAGCTAAAGATAGTTTTTCATCAGTATCGCTACTCGCTTTAGGGTTTTTAAAATGATTAGCAATCACGGGCAACAATTTTGAAGGAAAAATTTCTGGATTAATGTAGGGCAACATTAATTGTTGAAAAGTCCTTTTCCATTCTATCCCATGAGGTTTTATAAGATGACCATATTTCTCAAAAGCAATCAGATGAGCTATTTCATGTATCAACGTAATTAAAAATCGATACTTGTTAAGAGAAGCATTAACCGTTACTTGATGATCTCCATTTGTTGTTTTTCGATAATCTCCATGACGGGTAACTCGTTCATTTACAATTTTGAGATGAACATTACATTTTACAATAAGATCAAATGCAGGCTCAATAGCTCGTTCAGGAATGTATCTTGCAAGTATCTGCTTCAAACGGGTATAATTAAACTATTACTTTCAACTTTTGCAAAATACAAAAATAAGCACATCATAATGATACGCTTATCTTAAATTTTGGTACTACATAGACATTTGTCAATGATTAAATCATTTGATGTTATTTTCTAATAAATTTAAAATAAATTAAAACTATGATTCCTAATAGCAGTAATGGCCAAATGTAAAATAATAATAAGCTTGCATTTTCTATAAAAGACCATCCAAACGATAATCCCTTAGTGGCTTTATCTACATATTTTGGCTCATATTTCTCAGGTTGTTTCTTAGGGATCACTGTTTCATACATGTCCAATTGGATTGTACTATAAGATACCTTATTACTTAAATAATTTAATCTTCCTTGAGCAGATTCAATCTCTTCTTGTAATTTTCTTAATTTATCTTCGGCTTTTAAAATGTCTTCTACTGTCTTGGCTCTGGTTCTTAAAATAGTTTCGTAACGTTCTTTTACTTCTAATTTTGTCTTTAATCTAGAACTAATATCTACATATTCTTCAGTAACATCGATCGTAGAGATATTTTTATAATCTACAAAAGCCGCTAATTTGCAAATGCTATCCAGAACAATATCAAATTTATCTTGTGGTATCCTGATCGTAAAACGATTTTCTTTGGTAGTATTCGTATTAGTAAACCGTTCGTCAGAAACATATCCTTGATAATTACCTGCTATTTGTTTTGCTATTTTTGTAGCATCTTCTACATTATCTACATTTATCCTACAAGTGGCGTTTCTAATAATCTTAAGATTACTATTTATATTATCCTTTTGTTGATCAGAACCTTTAGTATTACCTGTTTTTTCAGTTTCTACTTCATAACTATTTAGCACAGATGTTTCTCCCGTTTCTTCAAGAGTAATCCTTTCTGATTTCATATCATAATTACCTTCATTAGCACAGGAAAAAGTTATTACCATTATTACTAATAATAATAGTGTTTTAACTAAATGTGTTTTGCTTGTTTTCATAACTATACTTTTTTTATCTTGTTAAACTGAAAACAAACCTATTAGTAGTTCTTGATTAACTATTGCAAAACTCTTGTAAAGCCTTTGTAAACTATTTTACAAAAGTTATTTATCTAATTTTCAAAACAATAGAATCATCACGCCTGAAGAAAAAATAATATTCCAGCTTCTAAAAAATAATGTCGCCCAACATTTTTTAAAGACGAATACTGCTTCTAATCCAAATATTTCAAATTGGAAAGGTCAGGATATTGTATTATTTCAGGAGGATCTACAAAAACAAGTAAAAGCCAATATCAGCGAAAAATCTTTTTATAGCTACTTTAAAAATACTCCTAAAAAATTACCTCGTATTGATATCTTAAATTTACTGTCTCAATATTGTGGCTATCAGGATTGGCACAATTTTACAGTGCAAAATTCTTCTGCAGCAACCTCAAAAAAAAGGTTTACAATTCCAAAAAAGATATGGGTAACTCTTCTCTTTTTTATAGTGATATTATCCAGTTATTTTTTGATCCCGAAAACTAATACTTTCAATTTTTGTTTTATTGATCAGGACAGAAATCAACCTATTACCAAAACGCCAATCGATATCATAATACTTAATGATAAAGAATCCTCTTTTTATACAAAAAGCGATAGTACAGGATGTTTTTCCTGGGTAACAAAGGATGATTACATTCGTTTTGTAGTACAATCACCTTACCACAAGACAGATACCATATACCGTATCACCTCTTTAAAAACTGCAGAGAATATACAAATCAAAACAGACGATTATGCATTAATGCTTCATTATTATGCAAACGGAAAGGTGGAAGATTGGAAGAATCGAAGAAAAGAATTATCCCAAATGATTGCCGATAATGCTAACATTTTTGAAGTATTACCTCACGGATTAGGAATAGAAATATATGCTAAAGATGAGTTTATTAATAAATTAACTACTCCAACAAAAAGTTTGCAAAGAGTTGAAATCATTGAGTCTAAGAAATTAAATGGACAAATTGTTAAATTAAAATTTAAGATAAAATCATGAGACAATTTGTATACATACTTATCCTATTATTCGTCATTGGTTGTTCTAATAATACATCCAAAGATTTTAATCTTAAAGAAAGTGAAACTGTTTCTACGGCAGAAGAAAACATTGCTATTTCTGAAGAAGATGCCTATATTTTATTGATTACTCAAAAACTTGAAGAAGAACTAGATAAAAAGCTTCTAATAAAAGAACATCCGGATTTTACTATTAAAACTTCAGGTTCAATATCAGAAACTATTGAAGGGGTTTCAGTTCTACAAAAAATTGAACTTATAGATTCTTTCAAAAAAATATCTGATTCTGTAAAGATTGCGAAAACCAAAGTTGTTTTTGACACAAAAACAGATACAATCCTAACATATATCAAAACTTCTAAAGTTGAAATTGATGGAGAAATTATAAATACCATCAAAGTGTCTTTTGATAAGGGTCTTAAAACTCCTTAAACTCTAAAAAGGTTTTACTTTCAATATCAATTTATTATTGATTAAAATATAAACTTTTAACCCTAAAATCATAAATCCCATTGCAAAATTTACAATGGGATTTACTTTCTATCTAAACAAATTTAATAATCAATTCTTGAGTATCTTTTTTACTTGAGGTACTCCATTTATTTTTAATTCAATCAGGTATATGCCTTTAGAATAAACACTTGTATCCCATTCATATTTGTGAGATCCTGCTTTCAAGCTACTATTGGATAATGTTTTTATTCTTTTTCCTAATACATTATATATTTCTAAGGTAACTGAAGCATCCTGCTGTAAATCAAACCTAAAATTGGCTGTTGTACTTACCGGATTTGGAAATGCATCAAACGCTATCTTTTTATTAATTATCTCTTTAGCTTTTGATCCTCCCAAAAGCGCATCAAAATATGGTCTGTAATTCAATGAAAACTCTTTATTAAAAAACTCATCCCAATTGATAGACCAGGTCATTAATCCTCTCATTTCTGGATAACCTCCAGAGTTTACCAACGTATAGTTCCCTCCAAATGAAATTCCTTTGATTAGGTAATCCAAGGCTTTCTTTACTTCTGTAGGTGTTGTATATCCACCTCCTGCGGCTTGTGGAGATGCCGGGATTCCAAAAGCAACCTGATCTGGTCGTAACGCTGGAAAACCTACAGAATGTCCTGCTACTGAGAATCCTTGCAACAACATTTCTGTCATCGCCACATGAAAATCGGCAGTACCTTGCGAGTAACATACACCATCTAATCCTAGCATACAACCAGAATTATAATCCTGAACATGAATATAATCTAACCTGTCTCTAAATTTGTAAATAACTGGAAGGTATGCTCCAAATGATCCTGCATATGTGCTATTTCCTCCTTGTACAAAAGCAGTTTCGGGTGCAGCACTTAATATAAAATCAGGGCCAAAATGATTCAAAATAACCTCTGTACCTGTAATAAAATTAGTGATTTTGGGAGAAGTTGGATTTCTAAAATCATTATCCCCAGTAGATAAACCAAGAGAAGTACCTTCTAAATCAATATCCATTCCATCAAAACCGTAATCTTCTATTATGCTGATCATAGCAGTAGCAAAAGTTTGCGCGTCTTCAGGTGTTAGAAGTTCTATTCTTCCATTTGCTCCTCCTATCGAGATCAGCACTTTTTGTCCTCTACTTTGTAATAAAGCAACGTCCTGTCTAAACCGTGCTTCAGTAGTAACATCATTATTAGGTACAAAAGCCATATCCGCCTGGCCAAAAGTTGCTGGTTCTGCAAAAGCAATGTTTACTACATCCCAATCTGTAGAAACATCCCCTAGATGTAATACTGCAGATCCGTTATCAAAATTATGCCAGTAACCTACCATAATATGTTTTGCCAAATCTGAACCTGGCGTACCATCTGAGGTAATAGATATATTTACAACAGAAGACGTGACTTGGTCATTAGTATTGTTTGTCGCTTTGGCGGTTAGAGAATGATTTCCTAAACTACCTGATGACCATGTAATCCCATACGGAGCAGTAGTATCTTCTCCTATTTTTGTTGATCCGTCAAAGAACTCTACTAAGGTAACATTACCAGCTGTATCAGATGCATCTGCTGTTAACGATATATTGTTCCCTAACATAAACGTGCTTCCCGAACTCGGAGAAGTGAGCGATACCGATAATGTACTGGGTATAGCGGTTATAGAAACACTTACAGCAGCTGAAGTTGTAGTGGCATTGTTATTATCTGTTGCTATCGCGGTAATCGAATGTTCTCCAACAGAACCACCAGTCCAATCAAAACTATATGGACTCGTTGTATCTACTCCTAAACTGGCTCCATCTACCATAAACTCTACTTGAGTCACAGTACCATCATCGGTTGCATCAGCTACTATTTGTATTGTGGTACCTTCTACAAAGGTACTACCTGGAGATGGCGATGTTATGTTAATGGTAGGAGGTTGATTTGTATCTGTAGAACACGACCCTAACAAAGTCCAAGATCTACCGCTTCCTACTGGACCGTTATCTGTTTCTGGATTGGACTGCGTCCACCAATTAGCAACATATTTATTATTATTAAGTTGTACTTCATCTCCCTGCGTATAGGTAGCGGATGCAGACCAAATTGGTATCCCAGTACATCCTTCTCCTACTACTATTTGAACCGTAATTTCTACAGCCGTAGAATTGCCAGTTGCTCCAAGATTATCGGTTGCCACTGCTATTAAGGATTGGGTTCCTGTTCCTGCATTGTTCCAGGTAACACTAAACGGTTCAGAAGTATCTGCCCCTAAACTTACTCCTCCTGCAAAAAACTCTACCTGGGCAATTGTACCATCAGAATCTGTAGCATTTGCTGAAATTATTATAGGGGTTCCCTGATCAAAAGTAGCTCCTGCTGATGGTGAAGAAATACTTACCGTTGGCACCTCATTAGAAGTGTCTGTAACATTAATTGACACAGTACCTGATGTTCCAGTAGTTCCTTCATTATCTGTTGCTGTTGCTGTAATGCTATGAGTACCTGCTGTTGCGGCATTCCATGTTATACTATAAGGGCTAGTGGTATCAATACCTACACTTGCACCATCTACAAAAAATTCTACCTGAGTAACACTTCCATTATCAGATGCATTTGCACTAATAGTAACAACATCGCCTATTACAAAATTTGCATTATTAGAAGGTGCTGTGATACTAGCTACTGGAGGCGGATTACCTCCATCCAAAGCATCTAGGTATGCTCTATGTTCATTAGAAAATTCAAAATTATTAAAAGCATCCCAGTTAACAGACCAGGTCATCAACCCTCTAAGGTTAGGATATGTTTCAGAAAGCGTATAGTTTCCTCCAAACGGAATTCCTTTGATCAAATAATCCAATGCCTTATGTACTTCTGCTGGGGGAGCAAAACCACCACCTGCATTAAAATTTGCAGGAAGTCCTATTAACACCTGATCTTGTCTAAGAGCTGGAAAAAATTTAGAAGGGTCTCCGGTAATAGGAAATCCCTTTAACAACATATCTACCAGAGACACATAAAAATCTGCATTCCCCATAGCATAAAACTGATCATCTAATGCTGTAATCGAGCCTGAATTATAATACTGCACCTGTAAGAATGAAAGTCTATCTCGTAATGCATGGATTACAGGAAGATATGCTCCTGCTCTTCTATCTGCTGCTGCTGATATCCCTCCATAAAAAGTATATCCCAATTGTACAAAGAATGTCTCAGGAGCCATTGTTAGCACAAAATTATTTCCAAAATGGTCATATATGGTATTGATTGCATCGATCAGGTTAACGATAAGAGGAGTAGTAGGGTTACGAAAATCATCATCTCCCAGATTAAGTGATAAGGACTGTCCTTCAAAATCAATATCCATTCCATCAAATCCATAATCTTCGATAATTGAAATCATAGAATTTACAAATTCATCTCTTTCGGCTATTGTGTTTAATTGTACTGTTCCGTTTGCTCCACCAATCGAAATCACTACTTCTTGTCCACGACTCTGTAATGCTTCTATTCCTGCTCTAAAATCTGCATCAGATATATTAGCTGGGTCTGGCGTAAAATCAATTAGTGATGTGCTCCCAGAAACTGGTTCTGCAAAAGAAATGTTAACTACATCAAACTTAGAAGACACATTTTCAGGACGTATAAAACCAGATCCATTATCAAAATTATGCCAATATCCTACAATCACGCGATTGGGTAATTCTCCTCCAGATCCACCGCCATTTCTTACACGAACAGAAACTGGTGTAGATGTCGTTGTAGCACCATCGTTGTCTGTGGCCACAGCTGTTAAAGAATAAGTACCCTGTGGAGCACCAGACCACGTAAATGAATAAGGAGCGGTTGTATCTTGTCCTAATTTTGTAGTTCCCTGAAAAAACTCTACTAATGTTACCGTACCATTTGCATCTGATGCAGATGCTGTAATAGTAATATCAGTACCAACTACAAAGCTAGCATTGTTAGCAGGAGATGTAATACTTACAACAGGAGGTGGTGGTCCCACCTGGTTTACAGTTATTGATATTGCAACAGAAGTTGTAGTTTCTCCATCATTATCCATTGCCACAGCAGTGATCGTATGATTTCCTACATTAGCATTCGTCCAATTTACATTATAAGGGCTTGCATTATCTACCCCAATACTAATTGCTCCTGCAAAGAATTCTACTTGAGAAACTACTCCATCAGCATCAGAAGCACTTGCAGAAATAGCGATACTATCTCCTTGATCAAAAGAAGTTCCATCTCCAGGAGATGTTATATTAACTACAGGTGCCTGATTTGGATCGCCGCAAGGTCCTTGTAAAGTCCAAGGTTGTCCGCTTCCTGTTGGTCCATTATTGGTTTCAGGGTTGTCCTGCGTCCACCAGTTAGCTAGATATTTATTACCATTAAGTTGTACTTCGTCTCCTTCGGTATAGGTACTACCCGAAGACCATTCTTCAACATTTGTACAATCATTTACAAATATCAGATCATCATCAATTAAGATAGCATCTGAAATATTAAAAGCTCTATTATATTCTTCAATATTAGTGTTTGCATAACTGCCATAAACACTACACCCTAATACAAGGGTTATTATCCATAGTTTAAATGAGGGTTTAAACAAATAACAATAATTATTTCTCATGATTAAAAAGTTTAGTTTGTGTATAGTAAAAAATTATGTTCTTTATTCTTTGTGGTTAAGGTATTGGTCAGGTTGGGAATACCGGATTTTAGAATACCTACAAGGATATTTCACATATCATTTTATAAAAAATGCTACTTAATAAACTGCTTATGAGAATATCATCGGAACTAAACTTACTTAATTTGAGTTGATCTTTTAACCCTTTTTAGCTAAACAGATTGAAATTGTAGCTAAACAACATTAAAATGGAATTAACCTGTTTTTATAACCGAATTCATTTTGAATTAAAATGTTTGAATATTGATTATGAAGTTAAAACAGCTGATTTTTTAGCTTGAAGTAGTGAGATTGACTTACATAAATAACACTTTTTACGGTTTTTAACCGGAAACAGGATTACAAAACCGTAAAAAACTAACTCTTTACCGAAGTAAAATTAACATTTATCGATAATTTTAACTTTTTAAACACCTGTTAATCAATTATTAATACTTTTGAAATCATTTTTTTTAACATTTTCAGAACATATTAATAAAACAAGATCAACATGAGAACTTTAATCCTATTAGTTACTCTTTTAACATCTATTTCTGCCATGTCTCAGGATGTCATAGAAATTGAGAAGAAGGAGAAAAAGATTCTTAAAAAAATGGCCAAACAAAAAGCCACAGAATTACAAAAAGAATTAAACCTTACTAATTACACCAGTATGGCTATCCAAAAAACTATTTTTGAATATTCTGTAAAAGCAAATAAAGTAATCCAATCTGGTCTATCAGAAAAAGAAAAAAACAGAAGTTTAAGTAATCTGGTGTATTTTCAGAATGAAGAGTTAAAAGAAATACTTACGGTAAATCAATTTTATCAATATATCAATTTAAACAGTAATCAATTATAACCCTTAAATCAAGTATTCTCTTCTAGTATTTTTTTTATTGCTTTTATTTTCTCAAAATCTGAGAATATTGATAAAGTATCACTTAATAATTTTTTACTATTCATTGATATTTTGGGTCGTACATTTTTTTCTTTTAATGAAGCTGCTGAAAAATGAATTTCTGTAAACCCATTTTCTTTGAAAACAAGTACATTTTCTCTATTGATTCCTCCTCCAGGCATTATTTGTATCCTTGAGTTTGATTGTTTCAATAGTTTTCTAAGCATATCAGCTCCTTGTAACGCACTTGATTGTTGTCCAGATGTAAGTATTCTATCAGCGTTTATTGAAATCAGTTCTTCCAGTGCATTTTCAGGTGTTACAACCCAATCAAATGCTCGATGAAAAGTAAAGGGCAATGGTCTTGAAATTTTTATCAATTCTTCAGTTCTTTGAACATCAATGGTAGAATTAGATTGTAAAACTCCCGAAACGATACCACTACATCCTATTTTTTTGCAATATTCAATATCACGTTTCATAATATCAAATTCTTCTGATGAATATGTAAAATCACCACTTCTTGGTCTGATCAATACATAAACCGGAATAGAAAGTTCTTGTACTACTTTTTCAATTAATCCGTGAGAAGGAGTAATACCTCCAACAGCCAATTCTGAACATAATTCGATGCGATTGGCTCCTGCTTTCTGAGCATTAAGGGCTGATTGATATGAGTTTGCACAAATTTCAAGTATCATCTACAGTACTATAAAATTATTCTATAACAACCTCATCAATAAATGTCCACGCCTGGTTACCAGCTCCTTGTGATCCTTCTGGGATTTGACCATATTTCTTAACTTCAATTTTAATGTATCTTACTTTTTCTCCATTGCTTTCCATTTTTATTGTAGAAGTGAGTTCTTTATCTTTTAAGAACAATTGCATTGACCCTCCTCCTAGCAATTCATTTTTCTCTTGATCTAACAATGTAATTTTAACAGATTCTGGTCGATAAATCCAATGCCCTTCAGCTTCATAAAATCTTGTTGAAATAGACTGTATTTCTTTTTCTTTCCCCAGATCAATAGCTATTTCAAGGTCTTCTCCCCAAAACCCAAGCCATTCTTTATCCTTAAATCGGGTGTCTTTTGCTGAAACACCATTGATTATAACCTCTTTCCCACCAGTACCATAAGATTTATGAGGTTCTTTATTGATCGTGATTTGAGCTTCAATTCCTTTATGATAATCAAACTCCTGAATAAATATGCCTCCTAATGGCTTCTGATCATTAAACAAAGAAGCTTTTATGACCACATCTTTATTTATCAGAATAGGATTTTCATACAATACTGACGTACTATCCGGCTCACTTCCATCTGTAGTATACCTAATAGATTTATCATTCATCTGCGTAGTCAAAGTATATTTAAGCTGGTTATTAGCTCGCTCCAGGTTACCACTAACTTCATATAAATGATTAGCATAGTTTACATTAAGAATATCTAATCTCTTTTGCAGATTCTCTAATCTATGCAAAAAACTTTTATAATCTTTTTTGTTAGCGGGTGACCAAACTACTTCACTTAAAGCTATTGCCCTGGGAAAAGCCATATATTCTACCTTATCATATGTTGGGATATATTCTGTCCATACATTTCCTTGTGCTCCTAATACATACTTAGCTTCTTCTGGAGTCAATTCTTCTGGTATAGGATTAAAACTATATACTTTTTCTAACGGAAGAAAACCTCCTATGGCTAGTGGTTCGTTTTCATTATTGCTTTGGTAATGATCAAAATAACAATGAGACGTCGGGGTTAGAATTACATCATGCTTTTCTTTTGCTGCTTGCACAGCTCCATTTGTGCCTCTCCAGGACATTACGGTAGCGTCTGGAGCCAAACCTCCTTCAAGAATTTCATCCCATCCAATTATTCTACGCCCTTTACTATTAAGATATTTTTCTATCCTTGTAATGAAGTAACTTTGTAACTCATGCTCATCTTTTAAACCTTCATCTTTAATCAGTTTTTGACAATGATTACAAGATTTCCATCTTGTTTTCGGGGCTTCATCACCACCAATATGAATATATGTACTTGGAAACAATTCGATAACTTCATCCAGCACACCTTCTAGAAAAGCAAATGTCTTTTGATTAGGACAATATACTTCTTCAAAAATACCCCATTTAGTAGCTACTTTGACCTCTTTTCCAGAACATCCTAATTCTGGATAAGCTGCAATTGCGGCCTGGGAGTGCCCTGGCATTTCAATCTCAGGTATCACTGTAATATTTCTTTCTTCGGCATACGTTACTATTTCTTTTATTTCTTCTTGTGTATAAAACCCTCCATATCTTTTTCCATCATACTTGTGGGGTTGACTACCATAATGGCCAACCAATGTTTCATCACGATATCCTCCAATTTCAGTTAATCTTGGATATTTTTTGATTTCAATACGCCAACCTTGATCTTCTGTAAGATGCCAATGAAATGTATTCATTTTTAGCAGTGCCAACATATCTAAGTATTTTTTAATTTCTTCAATCTTGAAAAAATGACGCCCTACATCCAGATGCATTCCTCTATATACATATTGAGGGGCATCTAGAATTGTAACTCCTTGTAAAGCAAATTCTTTTTCAGAACAAGAACCGTTTTCAAAACATATAGGCAATAATTGACGTAAAGTTTGTACCGCATAAAAAGCTCCTTTATTTGTTTTGGACTGAACCTTAATCGAATCATTAGAAATAAAAAGTCGATATCCCTCATCATGGATTATCGACATATCTTTTTCTAAAAAAATCGCATTCTTTGCTTTATTATTTGATTCTAACCTAGTATTTAATCCTTTTTCTAAATAGTTGTTAAGTATTTTTGCACTTTCTTTAAAATCCTGGTCAAACTCTAAACCGGTTTTATCATTAAGTTTAAATACAGTTTGTTCTACTTCCTGATGTAGAGGAGCAGGAATAACCATAGGCTGTGAAGCTACAAGAGTCTTTTCTTTATTACACCCTAATGCAAATATCATAAGAGTTAAACAACAAACTTTTAAGGCATTATTATAAAATATAGTTTTCATCACTTTTATATTAGTCACCTTAAAAGTAATAATCTCATTTTATATAATAACAAGATAAGCTTGTAGTATATTTATAAATCATTATTATCTACAGAAAGTCCAAAAAATAAAATGAGCCAGAAAATTGGCTCATTTCATTTAATAAATGGAAAATATCCTAACCTGTAAGTTTACCCCCAAGCCCACCTGTTAGGTTTCTTATATATGATTATCAAAATTCATGCCATTTCATAAAAACTAATAACTCCATCTTTATAATCGATGATTATTTTTTTATCACTACTGTCGATTAACACATACTTTCCTTCTGGCAGTTGAGAAAAATCTATCTCTCCTCTTGTCTTGACTAACACTATATCATATGTTTTAAGTTCAAACAGTTTGATTTTGGCGCCTTCTTCAAAATCAATGATATTGATGACTTTTCCTGTTTTTTTTATTTTTAACTCATTCCCTTCATTTTTTGCATATATCCCGATAAAATTAAATATCAAACAAATAATTAAAATAACCTTTTTCATAAGTATGTGATTTTATGTGTTAACAATTTGATTCCTTATCAATTACATTGTAAAATTCGCCAAATAAAGATCTTTTTACTACACCTGATACTGTGAAAATCCAACCACTATTTATAGGGATAAAATACTTCTTTAAAATACGGAAAACAGTTAGCCAACTGTCCCTAACCCCAATAGAACCCTATTAATCAAATATTTAACCCTAACAAAACAACTCTACCGTTTTTTTATCTCATACCACTCATTGCTATATTTATTATGAGAATAATACCGATGTCCCATATTTAACAGAGAAAACCATAAAAATCTATTATATTGAATCCCATATTTACCATACAATCTTTTTTATCTGCATTTTTAAACACAAAAACTCATGAAACGAAGAAATTTTATAAAGAACGCTTCATTATCCGGACTTGGCTTAACTGTAGGAACTACCATAACCAGCTGTGCTGAAAATACCGTAGCTTCTGAAAAAAAGATAGAGAATCCTGTTGCAACGCCTCCTCTTTTTCCTCTGGTGATTGCAACCTGGAATGTAACTAATTCTACTGCAAAAGCTTGGGAGGTATTGCAAAATGATCATTCTGCACTAGATGCCGTAGAACAAGGATGTATGGTTGAAGAAGCAAATGAAAAAGGGCAGTCGGTAGGTAAAGGGGGTTTGCCGGATAGAGATGGTAATGTAACACTAGATGCCTGTATTATGAACAAGCACGGAGATTGTGGATCCGTAGTGTATTTACAGAATATCACGCACGCAGTTTCTGTAGCTCGAAAAGTAATGGAAGAAACTCCTCATGTGATGCTAGCAGGAGAGGGCGCAAAACAATTTGCAGTATCCAAAGGTTTTAAACCCGAAAACTTACTTACTGAAGCTTCAAAAAAAGCTTGGGAAGAATGGAAAGTAGAAGCAGAATACAAACCAATAATTAATATCGAAAATCACGACACTATCGGTATGTTGGCAATAGATAAAAATGGTGATATTTCTGGTGCTTGTACCACTAGTGGTTTAGCATATAAAATGGGAGGTCGAGTTGGTGATTCTCCTATTATAGGTTCTGGTCTTTTTGTAGATAATGAAATTGGTGCTGCTGTTGCAACAGGATTGGGAGAAGAAGTGGTAAAAACCGTTGGAAGTTTTTTAATCGTAGAACTTATGCGACAAGGAAAATCTCCTCAAGAAGCCTGTGAAGAAGCCATTCATAGAATTGTAAACAAACCTAATAGTAATTACAAAAACTTCCAGGTAGGTTATATTGCTGTAAATAAAAAAGGAGAAACTGGGGCATACTCAATTCATCAATGGTTTAGCGTTACCAAATACCAGAATGGAGAAAACAAAAATATCCAATCAGACTTTTTTATAAAAGAAAAGTAATACTCCTACTTTAAAATATATTTATTAAGAAAAGTACTTTATGGTGTACTACTAGAAACCTGAAGTACTTTTCCGTTATAAAATTTATTGCCGGTAAGAGAGAAATCCATAATATATCCAGCCATTTCTATAGCTGTAAGTGGTGCCTCATAACCAGGGAACGCTTCTTCTAACATCTCTGTTTGTACTGCTCCAATAGCTAGTACATTAAATGCAATACCACTATCTTTATATTCTTCTGCTAGTAACTCACTTAGTGTAATAACAGCTCCTTTACTAGAGCTATATGCTGCTAAACCAGGAAATTTAACGCTTCCTTGTATACCTCCCATACTACTAATAGTAACCACATGGCTTCCAGTTTTCATATACGGTAATACTCTACGCGTAATTTCTGCTACTCCAAATACATTTACTTTATAGACTTCTTCAAACTCTTTACTAGATATTTCTTCAAAAGGCTTACTTAATAACTTACCTGCGTTATTAATAAGAATATCTACTTCTTTCCAGTTTGAAGAAATATACTCTTCCATCTTTTGCAAATCATCAGGTTTGCATAGGTCAAAAGGAAAGGAAACAATATTTTTATGATTAAGTGAAGCTACTGGGTTTTCATTACGTGATAAAGCCAGAACCTGATGCCCTGCATCTGCAAATAATTTTACCATTTCAAACCCTATTCCTCGACTTGATCCGGTGATAATAATTTTCTTCATAAGTTCTCTCTATAAAAGCAGAGTGAATTTTATTTGTTTAACTTGATTTCTTTTGTTTCTGTATTTACCATTTTAGTAATCGAAGGAATACAATCATTAATCAGTTCTGCCATAAATTCAAAATTCATTTGAGAAGCCTCATCATCTACATGATGGTAATAGTCATAGTTAGTAAAATCAAAAGTAGAGATCGTTTGACAAGGTACTCCAAATTGCTTATAAAACGGATAATTATCACTTCGTTGAAACAATTGGTATTCTTTTGCTTTAGGTAAAAAACCAATCAATTCGCTTCCTGTATATTCATTTATTTTCTCAGCCATATTAGATTTTTCATATCCGGTTATATAAGCTTTATATGACTTATTATTTAAAGGAACTCCTATCATTTCAAAATTAACCATTGTATATAGGTCTATATTTTTATCTTTTAAAACCTTAGCGAGATTAGCTGATCCTAATAATCCTCTCTCTTCTGCTCCAAATAACACAAAAAGTATACTTCTTTTGTTGTTTTTTGCCTTAGCAAAGTATTTTGCCAAAGAAATTACCGCTGTACTTCCTGCTGCATTATCATTAGCACCATTCGCTATTGTATCTCCATTTACATCCTTTCCCTGACCTATATGATCGATATGGGCACCAACTATAATAAACTCTTTAGATAATTTCTCATCAGAACCTTTAATATAACCTACTATATTAAATGTTTCTGTTCCTTTCGCATCAAAAACATCTAAGTAATCTTTAAAATAAGGTGCTACATTGTTCTTTTTAAACTCTTCAATTATAAAATCTGAAGCTTTTTTCAATCCTTCACTTCCTGTATTTCGCCCTTCAAGTTCATCACTAGCTAAAAAATTCATTATCTCGCCAACTTGAGATGCATTTATATTAGAAGCAGGAGCTTGTGCAACTGTGGTTTCTTTACAATTAATGAATAATACCGCTATTGCAATAAAAATTATAGATCTCATATGTAATTTATATATTTTTAAAAATGAATTCGATTTTGGCTAAAGATACTTATTACCCTTGTTAAATCTGGGTTAAAATTACAATATGCTATTTATTTTAAGGTGTTGTAATAACATAATTGTTCTTGCATCTTTAATTTCGCCAGAAGCAATCATATCAAAAGCCTTTTCAAAATCGATCTCTAAAACATCCAGATATTCTTGTTCATTATCTAAACCACCTCCAGTTTGTATTTTCATCTCATCCGTGTATTCTGCAATAAATAGATGTGCTAATTCTGTCATTACCGCAGGAGAAGCATAGGCTTCAAAGACTTTCTGTATCTGATCAATCTGGTATCCGGTTTCTTCTAATGCTTCTTTTTTTGCACATTCTTCTGGAGTATCTCCATCCAGGGAGCCTGCACAAATCTCGATGCTCATTCCAGATTTATTTCCATTCAAATATGTTGGTAACCTAAACTGTCTGGTGAGAACCACCGTTTTTTTATACAAATTATACAACAGAACTGAAGCGCCATCACCATGATCATACACTTCTCTTACATGCTCTTCTTTATCATGATTTTCTGTGTGTTGATAATTAAACACATACTCTTTAAGTAGAAATGTTTTATCAGATAGCGTTTGGGACCTTAGATTCTCTATGCTTTCCTTCATATATATAAAAGATAAAAAAATCCCACTTTTAGGGTGGGATTCTATTATTATGTTTGTCTTAAAAAACTACGCTAACATAGTTACCGGATTTTCAAGATACTGTTTTAATGTTTGTAAAAACTGTGCTCCTGTCGCACCATCTACTGTTCTATGATCACAAGCTAATGTTACCTTCATTGTATTACCAACTACAATCTGGTCATTTTTTACAACTGGTTTTTTAACAATAGCTCCTACTGATAGAATAGAAGAGTTAGGCTGATTGATAATAGAAGTAAACTCCTGTATCCCAAACATACCTAGGTTAGATACAGTAAAAGTACTTCCGCTCATTTCTTGCGGTGTTAACTTTTTATCTCTTGCTCTGGTTGCCAGATCTCGAACCCTTGTATCAATCTCCATAATATTCATATTATCGGTAAATGGTAATACTGGTACTACCAAACCATCAGGAACTGCTACAGCAACACCAATACTTATGTGTTTATTATAAACAGTTACATCATCCTTCCAGGTCGTATTTACACGAGGATGTCTTCTTAACGCCATCGCACAAGCTTTTACCACCATATCATTAAATGAAACTTTGGTATCTGGTAATTCATTGATGAGCTTACGAGAAGTAATCGCATTGTCCATATCTACCTCAATGGTAAGATAATAATGTGGTGCTGTAAATTTAGATGCAGAAAGACTTCTTGCAATAGCTTTACGCATCTGTGAGTTTTTCACTTCTTCAAAGCTTACTTCTCCTGCAGGTGCAAAAGATTGTACAGCTGGAGCTGAAGAAGTTTCTTTAGCTGATGCAGGTTTACTTGCAGCAACTGATGGTGTATATGATTCTACATCTTTTTTAATTATTCTTCCGTTCTCTCCTGATCCTTTTAGCTGACTAAGATCAATCCCTTTATCTGCAGCTATCTTTTTTGCTAAAGGTGAAGCAAATATTCTTCCTCCAGAAACTCCTCCACCATTAGTGTTAGTAGTTGGTACAGAAACTGGTTCATCTTCTTTAACAGGAGTCGCCTCTGTAGCAACTGAATCAGATGTCGTTGGTACACCGTCTTTTAAACCAGACACATCTGTGCCAGCAGGGCCAATAATGGCTAATAATGCATCAACAGGTGCTGTTTGTCCTTCATCAATACCTATGTGTAATAAAGTACCATTATAGAAAGATTCAAACTCCATTGTAGCTTTATCCGTTTCTATTTCGGCAAGAATATCTCCTTCCTCTACAGTGTCTCCTACTTTTTTCAACCAAGTAGCAACTGTACCTTCTTCCATAGTATCACTAAGGCGAGGCATTGTAATAATTTCTACTCCTTCGGGTATTGTTGTTTCTGTTGAAACAGGAGCGGATTCTTCTTTTGGCTTTTCTTCTGTAGTTTCTGTTTGTGGTTCAGTACTGCCATTTAACAGATCAGAAATATCTTCTCCTTCGTCTCCTATAATCGCTAACAATTTATCTACAGGAGCTGTTTCTCCTTCTTCTATCCCTATATGAAGTAATGTTCCTTCGTAGAAAGATTCAAACTCCATTGTAGCTTTATCCGTTTCTATTTCAGCAAGAATATCTCCTTCACTGATCTTATCTCCTTTTTTAACAAGCCACTTCGCAACAACTCCTTCTTCCATGGTGTCGCTCAATCGCGGCATATTAATTACTGTAGCCATAATCTATTGTGGTTTGTGTGATAAAAATGGGTAATCTTCTTGTTCGTAAACAACATCATACATCAAGTTCTTTTCAGGGAACGGTGATTCCTCCGCAAATTTTTGACATTCTGCTACTCTGCTCTTTACTCTTTTATCAATTTCAGCTATTTCTTCATCCGTAGCATATTCTTTTTCTTTAATAATATCCAAAACCTGAGTAATTGGATCTATTTTTTGATATTCTGCTACTTCTTCTTTCGTTCTATATTTCTGAGCATCACTCATGGAGTGCCCTCTATATCTGTAGGTCTTTAATTCAAGAAATGTTGGTCCTCCTCCTGTTCTTGCTCTTGTAATTGCTTCATCTAATGCTTCAGCAACTTTTATAGGATTCATTGCATCGACAGGTCCACAAGGCATTTCATACCCTAACCCTAATTTCCATATATCAGTATGATTAGCAGTTCTTTCTACAGATGTTCCCATTGCATATCCATTATTCTCTACACAAAATACAACCGGAAGGTTCCATAACATTGCTAAATTAAATGATTCATGTAATGATCCCTGGCGTGTAGCACCATCACCCATAAATGTTAAAGTAACAGCTTCTCTCTTATGGTATTTATCTGCAAATGCTAAACCAGCTCCTAGTGGTATCTGACCACCTACAATACCATGTCCTCCATAAAAACGATGTTCTTTAGAGAAAATATGCATTGATCCTCCCATTCCTTGTGAGGTTCCGGTACCTTTACCATATAACTCTGCCATTACTCTTTTGGGATCTACTCCCATACCAATAGGCTGTACATGGTTACGATAGGCTGTGATCATTCTATCTTTGGTAAGATCCATTGCATGTAATGCTCCTGCCAAGATGGCTTCCTGACCATTATATAAATGTAAAAAACCTCTTACTTTTTGTTGAATATATACCTGGGCTAGTTTATCTTCAAACTTTCTCCAGAAAAGCATTTCTTCGTACCAATTCAGGTAAACTTCCTTTGTTATTTTCTTCATCTACGACTGTGCTACTAAACAGTTATAAAACTGACAATTATTTTAAATTTCCTCTATTTTTTTTTAGAGCGAAAAACAAAAATAACATATTCGAAATTAAGGGGAAAGGAGTTTTTGCATAAAAATCAACGAAAACGTTATAAATAGGAATTATCAAAAATAAGTGGCAACAAATTACTTAACGATGAAGACCTTACCACTTTTCCTGTTTCTCCTGTAAAAAATATCTCTATCGGCTCTTTTTGATTCTGTTCATACTCTGCAATTGATTGTCTGCAGGCACCACAAGGAGGTGTTGGTGTAATGAGCTGGTATTTTAAAGATTTAGCAGAAAGCGCCATTTTTTTTATAGCAACTCCAGGAAAATTAGCTCCAGCATAATAAATAGCTGTTCTTTCAGCACATAATCCTGAAGGAAAACAAGCATTCTCCTGATTATTACCCAAAACAACTTCTCCGTTTTCCAACAGCAAAGCTGCACCAACTAAAAATTCTGAATATGGAGCATAGGCTTTATCTCTAATTGTAAAAGATTGCATCATCAATTTCTGAATATCTTCAGGCAATTCTTCTAATGAATCATATATCTGTAGGGTAGATTTTATCTCTATTTCTTTCATTCTACTTTGAATTTGAGAAGAATACCATTTGTCGACCAAATGATATAAGGCCTCACAATGTACGATAAACAAAAAAAGTATCAAACATAAGATTTGATACTTCTTTTTATTTTTTTTGAAAACCGTTAATTATTAACGTTCGTCATATTCATCTCCAAAGTTAAAGGAAAGACCAAAACGAAGTGTTCCTTCAAGCGGACTTCTTACTGCCGATGTTGAGAACAGATATGAGACATCTATATTAACAACAGTATATTTAAATCCTGCTCCTAAAGAAACAAATTTACGAGCACCTTTTTCTTCACTCTCATTAAAGTATCCTCCTCTAAAAGCGAATACATCACGATACATATACTCTGCTCCAAGACCCCAAGTGAATTCTTTCAGCTCTTCGCTAAAACCTCCATCTGCATCTCCCCAAGAAGAAAAGATAGCTCCAAAAGAACTGATATCCTGATATTCATCTCTATCCAATTCTGTAACTATTCCATCTCCATTAAAATCCTGTGGACTAGGAACTAATAATTTATTAAACTCAATAGATGGTGTGATTCTATTATCTGCATCTAGGATAAAATCAAATCCTGCACCTATTTTGAAGTTAGTAGGAATAAAATTTTCCTGACCTGCATCATCATACTTAATCTTAGGACCTATATTAGAAATATTAAACCCTGCTCTCCATCTACCATTAAAATCTCCATATGCTATTTCTTCACTCTGATAAAAACCTGCAATATCTACCCCAAAACTTCCTGCAGCACTTGCATCATCTCCCAATCCTTGCAACCTTAAATCAGATCGTAAATAACGTCCTGCAACCGCCATCGAAAAACGATCACTCAAACGCAATGAATATGATAAATCCAGGGTGAATTCATTAGGCTTTTGAACATTAGGTTCATCATTAGGGCCTTGTCTGAATTCTATTTCTCCTAAACTAAAGTATCTGAAACTTGCAGCAACAGCACTTCTATCATTAATACGATTATAATAGTTAAGGTTTCCTAAGAATATATCATTAACCAAATTACTTAGATACGGTGTATAGTTTACCGCAAAACCTTGTTTATGCTCTATAAAAGCATATTTTGCTGGATTCCATTGTTGTGAAAATGCATCTGCTGATGTTGCGACTCCTTGATCAGCCAAACCAGCTGCTCGAGCATCGGCGGCAATTAATAAGAAAGGTGTAGCAGTAGTAATAGCCCTATTATCCTGAGCCCACATTTTAAAATTCAATAGTGTTAAAAACGCAAGGCCAAGTATTATGTTTCTTCTCATATCGTGAAAATTGATTTTGACAAATATATAGTTATTTAGTGAATAGTTACTTTTGTGTTTTATAATATAACGAGCTTTTCAAATTTTTCAACCCGCTGATTGGTTAACGTGGATTTTACCGAAATCTTATATACATATACCCCTTTTCCTAGTTTATCGCCAAAATCATCTCTTCCATCCCATTGAATATCTTCTCTATAACTAGTTCTTCCTGATAATGTTTGATTATCTGTCCACACAACTTTTCCAGAAACAGTAAATACCTGCACCTGTACCTCCAGGACATCATTAGCAGAGCTACTATGCTCAAACCAAAATTCTGTTTGACTCACAAAAGGATTTGGATAATTAAGCACATTGTTTAAAGTAAATCCGGCGGCATCTGTAACTTCAAACTGTATTTCCTGAGTTGAAGAATTGTTATAAACATCCCATCCTTTAAAAGTAAGTGTATGTAATCCTGGTTCTAAATCTCTAAACTTAAAATTTACTGTACCTCTGGTAAAATCGTCAATCTCTGTTTCATAGAAATCATTAAGAATAAATGGATTTGCTTCGTCTCCATCAAGTATTGCTGAGATATCATGACCAATACCACTTGCGGTATTAATACCGTTTTCATCCTCAAGTTTAGCTATTAATATAGGAGAGTCATTAGTAACCCCGCCCGATACAAAGCTTTCATCATTCATAAACAATTGTATCTGTGGTCCTGTATTATCTTCAGGAGCATTTTCATTAAGACCTCCTATTCTAATAGTCTGATCTGCTCCGGATTGATCTTCTAAAACTCCATTTCTGGATGCATAAAAACTAATCCTTCCGTTACCTTCGGGAATTGCTATATCTCTGGGAACGATAAATTCAAAACTAAACGCTCCATTAGTTACAGAAGCCTGACCTCTAAAAATTATCTCTCCAAGTGTCTTAAAATCAAGGACTATTAATTCACCTGCATTATTTCTAGTACCATCATTTGCAAGAGTAGACCGATCGATCTCCTTATCATATATTGTCGTTGCCAACACTCCATTATAATCATTAATCAAATTTCCAGAAGCGTCTACTACCTCACCAGATATTTTTACTCTACTCAATGCTTTTAAAACATCAACTGTTTGAGTAATGGGCACATCATTAACATGCGTAAGTCTAATATTTGGTTTTGGAATTGCCATTTTCATAGCAGGATCTCCAAAAAAGAACACTACTCTTCTTTGAGTACCTACATACGTATTCTTCATTAACCTTACAGCTTCTGCAACTGTAGGGTAATCAGATCCGTCTGGAAATAAAAATCCAGAAAGTCTATCATTAACAGAAATACCAAACGTAACTATTACATCTCTAGTAGTACTTATAAGTCCAATGGCTCCTCCATTAGTATTCCAATAAGTCAATTCTCCAGCGGTTGGCCTAAGTGGATTATCAAACTTTGTAAATTCACACGTTACTGTTATGATAAAAGGATACCTATTTGTATTAGCCAGGTTTCTGGCGTCAGATTGGTTAAAAATAAATTCTTTAGCCAAACCATCTTCTCCTCCGTGACCAAAGTAATCTATAGCAATTGCTCCTGTCTCAACAGCATTTGAAATCGCTTCATTAACTCTAGGATAACGACTTCCTGAAGCAGATGATTCTTGCTGAAAAGCATCAGCATAAATCTTTGATAAGTTAAAAAATGGTTTTCTGGCATTAAGATCATCTCCCAATTCATTCAAATTGCGTTGTATAGTTTCTTCCCAATCTGCATCTACATCATCAGAAATCAGCAAAACAGTATTTCTCCATCTTCCATAAGATTGTTGGCTACCATAATCTATAATTTTGGTCACCATTGCATCTGCTAATTGAGGGGTATCTGCCAAAACCCTACCAACCGCAATGTCAAGCTGGTCACTACCCAACATTTGACCTTCTTCAGGATCCATTGAACCATAAAAATCATCTGTCGCAAATGAACTCACCAATGAAAAACTTGAAACACTTTCAAAAGTTGGTACTTCATTATTATTACCTTGTAATCTATCCTTATAATCAACGGATGCATCACCAAAAAGACACAAGTATTTTACTCGGTTTGATGGAGTAGAAGCATTATCATACACATATTTAACAAAGTTTCTGATTGCCACGATATCTTGCTTACCACTTCCAAATTCATTATAAATTTTGTCAATAGTAATTACTTTAGTGTTTAGATTGTTAGTATTTCTATGATACTCTGCCAATCTATTTGCTGCTGCAGCCAGGTCATTATTAGTAATGATTAGGTAATCAATATCCTGAAACTGACCTTGGTTATTTTGAAAAATTGTTCCTTTTAAGTCTTGATTACTTACTCGTGTAGCATTTTGATCTACTAATGGTTCAAAATAATCATTTGGCACTACAGCTAGGTACTTTCTTATTTCACCCATATTAGCTTTAAAACTTACTGTAGAGTTATTATTGTTAGCAATACTAGTTATTAAAGCTGGATTAGTCACGTCCCATATTTGAGAAACACTTGACGCGTTAGATAAATTATACTGTCCAATTCCTGTCAGAGTAGCTGCTGTTTCATAGATAAACGGCATTTGGGTACCTGTACCGGCAAGAGTTCTTTGTCCTTTTAAACTTATATAATCTAAATACCCTGTGGCCGTAGGGTTTCCATTATTATTATAAGTAAGGCCAACTGTAATTCGGTCTGAACTCGAATCCATTGACCGTGTAATTTCTCTTCCTGAAGCAAAACTGGTACCAGTAATTGTAGAAAAATTCAATGTTCCTACATTTTGCCCACTAAAAGTAATATTCATACTCGAAGTAGACTCTGAAACTGCCGCTGCAATAACTCTTATCTCTACAGGTTCTGATAAAACTAAATTTGGGAAATTAAAATCAAAACTTTTACTTGACTGAATATCAAATCGATCTCCAAACCATCGTCTTCCTACCTTAACCAAACTCTCTTCGTCTAATTCATGAAATTGATAATCAGTAAAAGAATTGATCTGATTAGTTGCTGCTCCAGATGGCTCAGTATATCCAGAAATTCTTCTTCCATTATTACCTCCTGCAGTTACAAAATAATAGGATTTATCTTCGTACAAGTTAATATTAGTAGCATTTTCTGGACTAAACCCCTGTGTTCCTTCTCCATAAAAAAGGATATAATCACTTCCTGAGAACACTCCATCTTCTCCTCCAACAACCTGAATTGCGTTTTCTCTAAGGTCAAATTCTGTATTATCCTGATTAAGCAAAGGCATCATTTGACCACCGTTACCATATATTTTAATTGTATTAGGGTCTACAGAAGAAAGATCCATTCCTAAACCGCTAAGAAAATCAGGAGTAATTCTAAAAACTCCTGTTTTATCAACATAAAACTTATACCAATCACCCGTTGCTAATACAGAATTAGATATTGGCAACCTTTGCGCAAAAGATTTATTTTGTCCAGTTTGATATTGGATATCAAAAGAAACTATTTTTCTATAAGAATTACCATTCTTAACGATCGGAAACAATTGAATATATCCAGTTCTCTTATTTCTAGCCTGGGCAGAACCTATTTTATAAGATAACTTCTCGGGTATCAAATTAGGATCAAGTCCTAACAACTCTGATCTAGATATATCCTTATATACTACATTAACCACTTTAGCGGTCGTAGTATTAATATATCCGGATTCTTCCCATTGGGATGAATATATAATCCCCTGTTCATCATTATAACCAAAATACTGGCTATCAAAACCAGGTACATTTATGGTAGAATTTGATGTACTGATTTCAGTATTTTTCCATTCTATCGAGACAGATTGTGTCTTTTGAGCAGAAACAAATATTGATATCAGTAATGCATATAAGATTGTAAATTTCTTTGTCATAGCGTATAAACGGGTTTAACACTAATTTAGTGTTTCCCTAAATCATAGTTTTTCTTCAAAAATAATAATAAATACAAAAATATTGCGTTAAACCAAAGTCGATGCAAAAAGGCATTTTTTTTGCGATTTGATATTATTTAAAAAATATTAGGGTAAATTTAACGTTAATTATTATATTGCAAGCCCTAATTTCTACTTTAACGAACTTAAGATTATGAAAAACGCGTTTATTTTTAAGTCGCTAATGGCGGTTACCGTTAGTGCTTTGCTGCTCAGTTGTAATAAAAACGACTACGGCAGCAGTTCCAGAGCCACTGGTTGGAAATACAACTCCAAAAAAGGCGGATTTCAGGTAAATACAAATTACAAAGAACAAGAAACAGGACCAGGTTTAGTATTTGTCGAAGGAGGTACTTTTACTATGGGACGTGTTCAAGATGATGTAATGCACGATTGGAACAATACCCCTACCCAACAACATGTGCAGTCATTCTATATGGACGAAACTGAGGTTACCAATGTAATGTACCTGGAATATTTAGATTGGCTAAAAGCCGTATACCCTCCAACAGAACCTAAATACAAAAATATATATCACGGTGC
The DNA here is from genome assembly GCF_034322225.1 of Aquimarina callyspongiae. Classification (NCBI taxonomy): domain Bacteria; kingdom Pseudomonadati; phylum Bacteroidota; class Flavobacteriia; order Flavobacteriales; family Flavobacteriaceae; genus Aquimarina; species Aquimarina callyspongiae. The sequence goes on from NZ_JAXLPA010000001.1 coordinate 665,958, forward strand.
ACTTCCAGATACTTTAGTTTGGAGAAATCGTCTTGGATTTAATGAGATGATGACCAATAATTATTTACGTCATCCAGCTTATCAAATGTACCCTGTGGTAGGTGTAAATTGGATTCAAGCAGTAGAGTTTAGTAACTGGAGAACTAATCGTACAAACGAAAGAATTCTTTGGGAAGAAAATGTAATAGGAGATAACACTCCTTTCGAAGATGTATCTGCAGAAAGTACTTTTGACACAGAAACATATCTTAATGCCCCTACTCAAGTTTATGGTGGTAATGATGAAGCAACCCGCGGTGGTAAAGCTTCAGAACGATATGCAAAAGATAATGACTCTTCAGGTTTATACATCCAGCGTAAAGATGGATTGTTATTACCAAAATATAGACTACCAACTGAAGCTGAATGGGAATATGCAGCTTTAGGGTTAGTTGAAATCAGAAGTTATAACATATACAGAGGTAGAAAAAAATATCCTTGGAGCGGTAAATACACACGTTCTGGAAAAAGAAGAACACGTGGAGATCAATTAGCTAACTTCAAGCAAGGTGACGGTGACTACGGTGGTATTGCTGGATGGAGTGACGATGGTGCAGATATTACAGCTCCCGTAGCATCTTATGATCCTAATGATTATGGATTATATGATATGGCAGGAAATGTAGCCGAATGGGTTGCTGATGTTTACAGACCAATTGTAGATGATGAGTATAATGATTTCAACTACTACAGAGGAAATGTATATACTAAAAATGCAATTAACCCTGATGGAACGGTAAAAATTGTTACTACAGATTCTATTATTTATGATACACTAAGTAATGGTAAGATAGTTGCAAGAGTATTACCTGGAGGAATATTACAAACCCCGGTTGATGAAAATGAAACTTATTTAAGAACTAACTTTACAGAGAGTGATAATCGTAATTACCGCGATGGTGATAAGAGTTCATCAAGATATTTTGAAGGTTTTCAAGAGCAGGACAACGCTGGTAAACGAATGTACAACGCTCCTATCCATAGTGTAACTGTTAGTTCTGAAGATAGTACTAAATTAGATAGAAGATATGACGAAACCAGTACCAGAACTACAATCGTAGATGATAATGTACGTGTATATAAAGGTGGTTCCTGGAAAGATAGAGCATATTGGTTAGATCCTGCACAGAGAAGGTTCTTCCCTCAAGATATGTCTACAGACTATATTGGTTTTAGAAATGCGATGTCTCGCGTAGGTGAAAAAGCTAAAAACAAGAAAACACCTAAGCACCGTTCTCCAAGAAGATAATAGATTAAAAGTTCGTTATATAAATAAGCCCTGACAATTTGTGCAGGGCTTTTTAATTCGTTTTTGTTATATGACAATTGCCAATATTCATCAATTATTTTTAAATAGCAATGGTGTTTGTACAGACACCAGAAACATTATAGATAATTCCATTTTTTTTGCATTAAAAGGGGAACGTTTTAATGCAAATACTTTTGCAAATCAAGCTCTAGAACAAGGCGCGTCTTATGCAATAATTGATGAAAAAAAATATGTAACATCAGAAAAGTATATTCTCGTAGATAATGTTTTACAAACGCTACAGCAATTAGCGTCTTACCATCGTCAATATCTAAAAATACCTATAGTTGCATTAACAGGAAGTAATGGTAAGACAACAACAAAAGAATTAATCTATAATGTTCTTTCTACCAAATACAATACAGTTGCTACCGTTGGCAATCTAAATAATCATATTGGAGTTCCTTTAACATTATTATCCATGAACTCAGATACCGAGCTCGGAATTGTTGAAATGGGAGCTAATCATTTAGAAGAAATAGATTTTTTATGCTCTATTACTCTTCCTGATTACGGATATATAACCAATATAGGAAAAGCCCATTTAGAAGGCTTTGGAGGTTTAGAAGGCGTATTAAAAGGCAAAACAGAATTGTATCGACATTTACAAAAACAAGAGAAACTTATTTTTGTAAATGCTGATGATCCAAAGCTTTTAAAGGCTTCTAAAGAAATGAAAACTTTTACATTTTCTGAGTTTTCTAAAAGTGATTTGCATATAAAATTGCTTCAAGCAAATCCTATGGTTTCTGTAGAGTTTGATAAAACTATAATCAACAGTAACCTGATTGGAACGTATAACTTTTCTAATATATCGGCAGCAATTTCTATCGGAAATTACTTTAGTATAGAAACTGATCATATTAAAAACGCTATAGAATCTTACAACCCTTCTAATAATCGCTCGCAGATTATCAAAAAGAATAATAACACTATCATTCTAGATGCATATAATGCTAACCCTTCTAGTATGAAAGCGGCTATTGATAATTTTAAACAGTTAGATTATAGTTCTAAATGTGTATTTCTTGGAGACATGTTTGAACTTGGTAAGGAGGCGGCTATTGAACATCAAAGTATTGCAGATCTTATCTGTACTACCGATGTAAATTCTATTTTCTTAATTGGAGAAAATTTTGAAAAAACTATCACCTCAGATTCTCGTATCACAAAATATAAATCCTATGAAGACTTAAAAAATCACTGGGATTCAAATTCAGATGCTCTAAAAGATGTCATACTCATCAAAGGCTCAAGAGGAATGAAATTAGAACGTATTCTTGATTTAATCTAATCACTATCCTTTTCTACGTACGTTTTTAACTCTTCTAAAGAACTATTTAGCGATTTTCTGAAATTTTTTTTCATAATTAAAGCTAACAGTATTTTGTTAAAGATCGATTTTGCTTTTGGATATAATTCTACTCTCAAACGACAGGTGTTTTGTGAAACTGGGATAAAAACAAAAAATTGATATAGGGCATCAATTGGCACATCTTTAGTTAGTTCTCCATAAATTAAATAACCAGGCTCTACCTCTTTCGTAACCGTTGTAAAGTTTAATCGTTTTCCATCGATTACACAAACGTGTTCTGAGCCTAACCTAGTAATTTCTTCTGGATTATATTCTAACTTATCTACTCCTTTTGCCCAAAGATGTCTGTAGCTATAATTTGTAATATACTCCATTAACTTTGTAGCAGATACATCGAATTCTTTCTCAACTACTACACTTGGATCACAATTAAAAACTACATTTTCAGGAGTTGCGAAAGGCCTAAGTTTTAATTTATTATTATCTATTTTAGAATACCTATATAGAATTTCTTTTTCGTCGTAAACATCTCCGCTTTTAGAAAAATCATACAATACACTTTGATATTTTTCTGGAAGCCCTATAATTTGTGATAAGTCTTCACTTAGCAATGCATAATTATCACTAGATATAGAGTTTTTAAGTAATCTATGAGCCTGTATTACTGATTCTCCAAAAGGTTTTCTTTTTTCTTGCACGGTTATAAACTGTAACTCACCACAATGTGCTATTATCTTTAACTGAAGGTTTGGAGCTGTAGCACACGCATTACAAGGACAAACACGATTTTTTTCTAATAACTTAAGATGGCTATAGAATGCTGTAAACATTGTCTCAATTTGAGCTAAAAGTTTTTCCTGAGATGGAATCTCATTTTCCTTAAAAAAAAACAAAGCATCGCCTTCTACTTCTGCAAGCCGCAAATTTTGTGTATTCGCCTTAATCAAAACTTCTAATAATTCTGAAATCACATGTTGACTGTGTTCAACTTCTGTATTTTGAACAAATTGTGTAAACCCTGATATATCAGGTATAAATAGTAATGATTTTGGCATCTGATCAAATTTTTAACCCTCATATCAAATCTAACGATTAATATTTAACGAAAATCATATCGCATTAAATTAACATCATCCAAAATTTATCTTAAAATCGTATAAACAAAAAAAAGTGGAAAGAATATCATCCTTCCACTTTTTATGAGATAATCCGTAATTGTAGAATTTTTATCCCCTAAACTCCACGTTATTAATTAATATACAGATTATATAAAATAGCTAATTGTACCTGCTGAAGGGTCACACGAAGCTATACTTATTTATATGTATAGAACGCACTACATACTATCTACCCTACCCCCTGAATTAAAATAATTTAAAAAAACCTATAAAACAGATTGAGCAGTTTTCTTTTTAAAACACAATAACCTAATTATAAGTGCTTTACATTATATAAAAATATAATTATTTTTCATCAAAAAGTGCAACTACTCTAGCCGGTGCAGCAGAAGCACCAACTATTTTTAAAGGAAAAACAGCTATTTTAAATCCATTATATGGCAATTCGCCTAAATTAACAAGTTGTTCCATATGACAATATTCTTTATTTTGCCCTACAAGATGAGCCTCCCAAAACAAATCTGGATCTGATGTTTCTTTAGCTTTTTTTATTAAATATGGCAAAGGTAAATCCCAACCCCAGGAATCAATCCCCATCACTTTTATCCCTTTATCTATTAGCCATTCTGTAGCGGCTGCACTCATACCTGTTCCTATCTTATGAAAATCTTTTGTTCCATTAAATTTATCTCTACCTGTCTTTATAAGAACGATCATCCCTTCTTTAACTTCTAAATTTTCTTTTTTTAGAAAACTTTCAATATCCTCAACTGTTATAGGGTCGAAATCAAGTTTGTGTTTCATATCTATTACCAAGCCTTCTCCATAGCACCATTCTAAAGGAATTTGATCAATAGTTTTGGCTGGTTGACCATTGCAAATAGGAGAATAATGCCAGGGAGCGTCTATATGTGTAGTTGCATGCACTCCCATTTTTTTGATAGTATCATCTGCCCAACCAGTAAAATCTTTTGGAAATAGTTTAAAAGGCAGTCCTAAAATTCTAATCAGCCATTTTGCTTTTTTATGAGGTTTATGTTTTATTTTCACCTTCATAAACCAAGGATCTTGTTTGTTGTATTGGATAGGTTTAGATAAGTCAACGATTTTCATTTGTGTGATATTTAAGTTTGGTATTCTTATTATATTGTTTGCCAAACAAATATATCATGTAGATTGAAAACCCCAGATATGTAAAACCTAAAAAAAGAGTGATTATATAATTATATTGGTAATAATTTTGAAAAATATGACTCCCTGAGTACATAAATATCATTAAGGCCATAAAAGTTCCTATTGCTATTGCACTACCATACAGTAATTTAGAAATCAATTTATTCTGAAGAATATTTTTGGCAATTAATGTGTTACTCCAACCTATCCAAAATGGAATTTGAATAAAATTTAAAGCGCTTAATAGTATTCCTAAAAACAGTGATGATCTTATTGTTGAAAACAAAGTATGTTCATTTTTTAACTCAACAGGTTTTCCCAATTCCATGAATTTGGAAACTGCTAAATAAAATAATAGAATAACCGCTATCAATAGTAAATACAGGTAATTCTTTGTTTTAATTTTGAATCTTTTAATTCCTCCTAATATAAGAAGGACAATTATTAACTCAATTAAAACCACTGCACAGGCAAAAACCAAAGCTTTACTTACTCCTTGAGAAGCAGCTATTTGAAAAGCAGTTACATTTAATATTCCTGGAGGGAGCGAACCCAGGAAACTTATTAGAAATCCCGATAAAAACACTTTAAAACCAGCCTTCATACCACATAATTATGTGCTCTATACTCTTTTTAAATACTTAATAAATTCTATCATTTTCATGGGTTTTACTCCATTTTCAATTTGGTTTTTTGATATTCTAAATAATACTTTCCAGTGATCCAATAATGTCATTACTGCATTAAAAAAAGAGTGCTTCGGATCATAAATATGTGCTGGTTCGCCAGATACTCCATTTATTTCCATAATTGCAAAGTTTTGTAACTTTTTTAAATCATCAATAGATGCACACTTTATATCAAACCTTCCATAATTAAGATTAGGAATCGAATTGCATATCTGATCAAATGCCTTTACCAAATCTTCATCAATCAAATCGTTAGCATCCAAAAACATTGTTCCCTTGGTATGATTACCTATAAATTCTATTACAACAGATTTTCCTTTTTCAGGAATTTCTTCAAGTAAATGAGATTTTTCTTTTTCAAAACGTTCTACCTGTAATATTGCCCTATTGTTTCTTTTCATTAACATTCTCACATTATCGATACCGTTACCTGTTACGGTCAAGAACTTTTTTTTACAGACAGAAGATATCACTCCTTTCTTATTATTGGGGTATTTATAATATAAAACTGCAACTTCCAAAGGATAGGATACAAAATCCTGAATAATAAATTCACCAATGTTTTTCTTTAGATGTTTTTTTAATTCTTCTTTAGTAGCGCAGATGTGGACATTGTATCCTCTTTCTCCAATATTAGGTTTTGCTATTAAAGGAAATATAATTCCTTCGTTCTTTATATATTCTAAAACTTTTGAAAAAGACATATCCTTTGTCACAAGAATTGATCTGGGTATATACTTCTCAGGAATTTGTTTTAGAATATCTATTTTACTTTCATTCACAAAACCTCCTGTCTCAATTTGAGGATTTATGGTAGTAAAGTAAAGAAACGATCTTAATCGAATAGAAGAAACTATCCAATTTACAAATACAGGAATATATAATATCCAAAAAGGCCAATACTCCCAATTATTAAACTTAATAATAAGTTTTTTCATTATACATAATCGAATCTATTAAATGTAAAGAAGCATATAATAAGCTAACTTTTAATTTAATTTCTATTAGATTCAGATTTTAAAAAATCACTATTCATAAAAACATAATCATCTTTTGCCGCTACAAAAATGTGGCACTTAGTACAGAATTTTGCTTTACCAGATGTTCTGGTAGCTATTTTTTTTGCATTAAGTTTACTTGCATATCCCCAATCTCCTGTTTCTGGAGATTCTCCTTCTTTTAATTTTACCATTAGTTTTATACTAGGTTTTTTTCCGGATTTCCAGGCTGCTTCATTCTTATATTCTTCTTTTACAATCATTGTTCCTGCAGGGTATTTATAAGGCGCAGAACCCTTGTTTACTGCTTCTCCTATTTTATTTACATATACTTCTCTATATGCTTTAATCCCTTTATGTTTTCCTGATAAAAAGCCTGTAGGATCTCCGGTATTTGGTTTATCTTTTGTAATCCTATACCAATTCTTATAATCACTATAATCTAACTGAAAATCGATTAAAGCTATTTCTACTTTATCTTTATTTGTAATTGGAACATATCTATCAGTTGCATTATCCATCCTCTTATTAAAACTTAGTATGACAATACTCAAAACCAGTATTCCTGGTAGTATAATTCTTTTTTTCATTTCTCTTTCTTTTAATATTTCTTACTCAATTCATAAATAAAACATAGCCAGAGTCGTAAACTCATTTATTCCAAACTTGTGTTTCAATACTATATTATTGCGCAAAAGTGTTTATAAAATTGACCAAGTTCCAACGTTCTTCATCTGAAAGTATCGAACCCCAATTGGGCATACTTCCTCTCCCATTAGTTATTTTCCAAAAAATCTCTCCATCTACTTGGTTTTGTACTCTATCAGATGTCAAATCAGCAGGTTTTGGATTCAATCGTGCTCCTACTGCTCCATCTCCTTTTGCACTTTCGCCATGACATACAGCACAACGTTTCATAAAGATTTTCTTTCCTTTTTTTGCCGCCGAATTACGATTTTTCTCTGCTACCGTATTTTCTATCTCTTTAGCAGTTTCTGGAGCTACCCATTTTTCATTCTGGATATCAATTTTTGAGAAACCGAAGATGATCAAAGTTGTTGCTATAAGTAATATGTTTCTTCTCATAATAATTAAGGTGTTAAAAGCAGTTTTAAGTTTTTAATTAATTCTTTATTCGTTTCATATTAATTAACCCTTAACAGGGTTAATTTCATTTTGATATTAGTATCTAAATAAGAATAGAGGTATTATATGCACACCATTAAACTAGCTTAGAAACTATTTTCAAAAAGCTTTTGAAGTGCCAAACTAGATAATTATAATAAGGATGGGTTGGACAATATTACATAAAATCACATATTGCAAAATATCAACTCATTAGATTCAAGAGCATAATAACCCTAACAACAAACGTTTTTTACTTCCTGATAATCAATACATATACACTTAAAAAAGTGATTTCATAATCAATTACAAACGACTACAAACAATTACAAACGAAATTAAACACTTCCTAACCGAATCTCATAATTTCTTGATTTTATGTTTGCATTGTCGAAACATAAGAACTCGATAGTATCAATTGTTTAACACGAAAAATTAAAATTATGAACACGATAAAAAACAAAGTACAGTTGATTGGAAACTTAGGACAAGAACCTGAAATCATCACTCTAGATTCAGGGAGAAAACTAGCTAAATTCTCTATAGCTACCAATGATTACTATTACAACAAGCAAGGTGATAAGGTTACAGATACACAATGGCATAACATTGTGGCTTGGGGAAAAACAGCAGATATCGTTGAAAAATATGTAACCAAAGGTCAAGAAATTGCTATTGAGGGTAAATTAACTTCTCGTAGCTATGATGACAATGAAGGGACTAAAAGATATATTACAGAAGTAGTGTGCAGCGAACTCTTAATGCTAGGAAAATAGATACCGCTTATTACTAACTATAAAAACAGGGATCTATTGATTGCAAGGCTTTCTTTAGGTACCTGTTGTTATATAAATATGGAGGTAGATAGTTAGAAATTTTCTTATATCCTTAAGTATTTCATGCTCCTATCAATTTCAGATATTCTTTTTTATAACTATTACTTACTCTAAACAAAGTTCCATCTTTCATTTTGGTATCGATTTCTCCATGGTTAGAATATATAAGCTTGTCTATGTAATCTATATTGACAATTGTTGAACGATGAATTCTTACAAATTTCTTATCATTAATATCTTTTAGAACACCGTCTAAAGAGGTACGTAAAACGTATGATTTATCAATAGTTTTAACATCAACGTAACTACCTGAAGCCGAAATGTATTTGATTGTATCTATAGGAACTAATGATGCTTCTTTTCCAACTTTGATAATAAGTTTTTTATTGAATTGAGAAATAATATTCTGCTCAAGAGTTTCATCTTTTACATCACTTAAAAGTAATCGTAATTGGTTTTCAAATATTGATGTCTTTTGTTCTATTTCCATAGTATGTGCTTTATCTTTATTTTTAACATACATAAAGAACAAATACATTAGTGTACTAAACAGAAGTGCTTGTATTGCATAATATGAATTATCAAAAACATAATATCCAAAAACACGCTTATCTTCATAATAGTTATGAAACCCAAAAATATTGTATACTATTATTTCATCTAAAGTATATCGTATTCCTGCAAAAAGAAAAAGCATTAAAAATATAGCCACAAAAAAAGTAATCAGATTCTTTTTAGGAAGTGTTTTAGGGCAGATCACTTTATAATTAATAGTATAAACACTAAAAAAAGTAATAAAGAATGTTATTTTCAGTAAAATTCTTCCAGGTCTCAAATTATCCAAAAACTTTTCAGAGCCCATATACACATAATTACTAAAAACCTCCATCAATACTATAATAACACCTAATATAAAATGATATTTAAATGTGTTTTTAATTTTCATATCTAGTACAACTCTTTTAAAAGTTCTCTTAAATTATGATTTTTATTTTGTAATTCTCTTAAGATACGCTTTCTTATTTCTAAATATTTCAAATATTGTTCTGCCCATTTTTTTTGTTCAAATTCATATTCGTTTGAAGTTTTAAAATTGCTTCTGATTATTGCAGTCGATTTTTCTGAAATATCAACCAATTTTTGTTCTACATACATTAAACGCTGTATCCCGTTAGCAAACCCTGTTAAAGCGATGTAAACTTTTGGATTAAGTACTTTATAACCTTGATCCGTTAATAGAGAAATAGCATTTATAGGATATGCTGGAGAAAGAAAAATCACTCCTGTAAAATCTGGAATCTCTTGATTATTTAATTTGTTTTTGAATTCAATATTATACCTTTCGTGGTATGAAATAATTCCTGAAAATAACTTATCATATTTACTTAATCCTATATGTAGTAATTCGATAACTTGTTTCGTTTCTTCTTCTTCTTTTTTTTGTTCACGGTAATTGGTAAACAAGAAAGCCAAACTAACTCCAATAAAAACAATAATCAGGTCTAAAATTAGCTGTAGGTAACTTATTTTTCCGAACATTTTTTTCATTACCAGGTATTAAAAAGAAATCATTCCACCTATATTCCAATAATACAAAAAACATATTAAGAGAAAATACGACAAGGTTACCGTAACTAAGTATATTTTATGCTTTTTCTTCCCATCGTTTTTTAGAAATAAAATTGTTTTATAAACAAAATAAACTGCTGTCAACAGTAGGGCTATATATATCCAAATACTCCATGAGCTTTTTACAATTAGAGAAGAATTGATACTATATAAAATTGTATAGATTTGTAAAGAAACAATTATAACTGCAATGATAGAAGCAACAAGTATTTGAACTATCAGTTTACCATACAAGTAATAGTTTTTCGTTTTATTAGATTTTGAGAGTTTATATAAAACTACTGGTACAATCAACGTAAAACAGATTAGAATAAGAACTCCACCAATTGATATTTTTTTAATTAAACCTGTTTTAAAACTACGTTGAAAAAGGCTAACAAAACTCTTAGTATCTCTTTGAGAATTATTAAAAAGAATAATAGCATCATACCCTTCTAATAAGAACTTATTATTATCAGAAAAATCAGAAGAAGAACCATCTATTTGATTTAAATATTTTTTACAATCCAATAAAACTATATCTGAGTATTTAAAAATATCTTCTGTAACAAATTGTAGATCTTTGTGATAATTAAACACTCCTATTGCTAATGCATTTAGATTATTTTGATATGCTTTTTTTATAACATGATTGCCTAATGTTTCAACACCATTGGGACCAATACCTTTTATAATATGTGCCCCTCCCATTTTGAAAATTGCTTTTTGCTTTGGCTTTTTTTGGATATAAGAATCAAATTGATTCATCATAAATTTTTCTCTCAACTCAACCGAAACCTGCCTAGATATTTCTTTACGTTGGCCTGCTTTATAGGTTACATAAATCTTCATCGAGATTTGAAGGTTATCTAATATTTCTTTTGCTTCAGAAGGAAGTTCTTTTCCAAAAGCTTCTTTAATAGCTTCAAAATCATCATAATGAGGTTCTACCAAGTAGTTTCCCATTTTTAGAGATGCCTTCAAAAAAGCTCCTTTAGCTAATCGTCTTGCACTTTCATTGGGAGCAAGTTCTACAAGACGTTGAAAAGGGTGAATTGCCGTCACCATCTGATCTATTCCCCAAATCTCTGATTTTTTCTCAGCAGATTTTATAAGTGCAATTTCTTGGTCATAATCAAATGCCACAGAATGTGGATATTTTGTTATTACTCGTTCGACTCCATTTTTTGAGATATTATGAGCGCTCCATTCATCCATTTCTAATACTAAATGAAATTGTTCTTTTTCATTTAGTATGTTATGTACAAAACGTACTAGTTTAGGGATTTCACTAATCCCATGTTGTTCTCCAAAAAGATAAAACTGAGTAGTATCCCTTTTATTCAAAATCCAATCAATTCCTTTACCAGAGTATATCTGATCAGTTTTATTAATAGAATATAAATAATGATCTGAGTTTTTATCTTGGGCTATCAATAAACAGGTATTGAATAAAGCAACAATTAAAAACAACGATATAGATATTGATTTCATTTTAGAATTTATGAGTTATACAGTTTATCACCCAACTTTATAAGCTCGTAAATTCTAAAATTAAATAGGAAGGTTTTACAATTATGTTTTTAACTATGGGATATTTGTTATAAATAACAAGGTATCTGTAATGAATACTTCTTTAGGTTTTATATTTTTTGATCAATAAAAAAACAGGACCACAGATATAATTATCCTTTTAAAAATTTACCCCAGCAGTATTTTGAGAAGAAAACTATAAGAATAATTTATTTAAACATATCACATATGATCATTTAAAAAGTTTAGTTCTGTTCGATTATATTTTGATCGTCTTTATTTTATTTTTTCATATCCCTCAAGATTGGTAATTCCCCAATTTTCAAGTTCAAACTCACTCCATAATTCTGGAAAAAAAATTCTTCTTTGATATCTTGGATGCATATATTTATGCCAATTGCTTCCTCCTGTTGCTTCTACATTAACTTTACCAGAATCCAAATACTTTGCAGCGGTATTATAATGATGCATTACCCAATTAACATTTACCGTATGATCATAGTGCCTCATAGCATTTATTAAATCTTTATTTTTTTGATAACCTTCTGGCAATTGTTTAAACTTAGTCCAAAGGTTTACTGTATTATATTCCTTCATCCAGCTTATCAATTCTTTTTTATACTTATCCTCAAAATTGAGCATTAACTTGCTCTTTTCCCCTGTTTTATAATCCTTTCCTGCTGCTTGCCAATACATATGATCAAATGCATGTACATAAGATGTTTCTCTATTAATCGTTTTTCTAAATCTAAAATCAATCAAATTAATCAACTCTGTAGAAGCAATCTCAATTTTACGATATTGTACCGATTGAAAACCACTAGCAGGAGTTAATGTTGTTCTAAACTTCATGTACTGACTTATTTCCATACCATCGCTCATAATATCAAAAGAGTTAGAAAGCATATCAAAATACCTGCTTACTCGCATCAAATGCATTTCAAATTTTTCTGGGGTAATATTCTCTTCTTCCGAGATCTGATTCATTTCCCACAAAATCATTTTAAACAATAATTCATTAATTTGATGATACATAATAAACACCATCTCATCGGGTAATTGAGTTCGTTTGGTCTGTAATCCTAATAAAGCATCTAACTGAATAAAATCCCAATATTGCATAGGTTCTGAATATAATAACCCTGCAAGATGTGTATTAGGATCTTGTCCCATTGCTGTATATTTTCTATCAATTGCTTCTAATAATTCTTCTCTATTCATAATAATATCTAATTAAAAAAATGTAATTATATCCCCAATACGGTCTTGTCAAATTGTAAAAACAAAACCTTTAGGATTTCTCAAAAATCAATTAAACTGAAGTTATTACGAAAAAGGAGATTTTATATTTATATAGCTTGCCATTCTATATAACGAATGGGTGATAAGACTTCTATTGCTATATTTTTTAGACATTAGGAATACCTTAAATATTGTGACCACTAAAGTATCATTTTTATTTTCATTTTAAGACATAAATTAATCATATATACATATTTATAACACAGTATCCTTATAACCAAAAATCTACAAAAATTAACAGATTGTCGTCTGAAGTAACTTCTGGAAATTTATCCAAGAGTAATATTGTTAGAATTCATTATTTTTAACATACTAACTATTAAATCCCCTTTTTTGAATACATATACCAAATATTGGTTTTTAGAAGGATTCAATCTTTTTAACAAACTCGGCAGACTCACTATGATGCGCATGTGTGAAATCCTTGAAATGGAAAATATGGATAAAGGGACTGTTATCGAACTTAAAAACGATGACAAAAAAAACATCTTTTTCTTAAAAAAAGGAACTGTCAAAATTGTAGATACCGCTTCTAATAATGTCAAATACATAGTCAAAAAAGGACATATTTTTGGTGAATTATCTCTTTATGATGAACAAGCTGCTGTAGAAGAGCAAGCCATTACTTTAGAAGATTCTATCGTTTGCTATATAGAAGCCGATCGAATGGAGCGTATTATGGAGAAACATAAATCTCTAAAAAACGGAGTTCTTAAAGTATATGGTTTGCGTATAAAAAAATTAGAACGCCGCTTACAAGATCTTCTGTATAAAGACAGTACTACCCGAATTAAAGAATTTATTATCGATTATATAAAAGAGTTTGGAGAAATAGATAATGATAGAATTGTTGCCAAAAATCTATTGTCTCATAAAGACATTTCAAACCTTACAAACACTTCACGTCAAACCGTTAGTAATGTGATGAGTTCTTTGCGAAAGGAATTATTAATCGATTATGATTCACAGCATATTTCAATGCCTGAAAAAAACGCGCCCTTATGATCTTCTTTAAACATATAATAGAAAACAATTTTAAAACAGAAAGGAAAAAAGTGCAAGCAACTCAAGATTGAATTCCCGAAGTTACCGGATCATAAAACAAAGCTTATAAAGTATTAATCACTCTGTTTATTATTAGATTTTTTTTGACTCTGATAACTTGACAATGAAAGAAATAAAATAAATGAAGATTATAGTAAAATAGCTCTTTTACTACTTTCTGTACAGGTGCAATATTTTTAACACAACAACTAAAAACATAACTAAAACTAATCAAATGAAAATTTCTATCCAGACAAAACACTTTTACGTTCTGTTTCTTTTTTTCTTTGGCATACAAGGATACTCTCAAGAGTTAGAAAAATCGATTTTTATAACTGCTAATACTGGAAATACCAATAATCAAAGTATCTTAACACAGATAACAAATCATTCTCAAAAAACCAATTCTTCTACATTATTAATATTAGGGAATGCAACAATAAAAGAAGGCTTTAGTAGTCCAGAAAGTGAAAGTAAAATAAATTCGCAATTAGACATTATTTCTTCTTTTAATGGTAATACTATCTTTACTCCAGGACATTATGAATGGGCTACTAATGGCCATAGAGGAGTTCGTAAACTAGAGAAGTTCATCCAAAACAACGATAATGTAAAATTTTATCCTGATGATGGTTGTCCTATTAAGAAAAAAGATCTTAGCGAAAATGTTGTTTTAATTACGATAGATTCTCAATGGTATTTAGAAAACTGGAATAATCATATTTATCTTAATGAAGATTGTGACATAAAAAACAGGACCCTGTTTTTTCTTGAATTTGAGAGTATGCTAAAAAAATCTCAAGATAAAATCAAGATCATTGCAATTCATCACCCTACTCATTCTAATTCTGCTTTTGGTTTAATATCTAACACGGCAGGTGCTTCATTAAATGATTATGAAAACAAACAATATAGAAAGTTAAGGAATCGATTAACTACTTTGGCAAGGCAAACAAAAAACACCATTTTTGTTTCGGGTCATGATAAGAATTTACAATACATCAATCAATATGGCATTCCTCAAATCGTTAGTGGTTCAGCGTCAACGACCAAAAGAGTTAAAAAGGTAACTAACGGTAATTTTGCTGTCGCCAAAAAAGGATATGCCAAATTAGATATTCATAAAACAGGAAAAGTCACTATAGATTTTTATTCTTCAGAAAATGGAACCTCAACTTCAATTTTCTCAACAATTGTTTTTGACGAACCCAAAAAAGGTATTGAATATTCTTTTAAACCTAAAAACAGTTTTTCTAAAACACAAAACGCTTCAGTTTATTCAAAAGAAGAAACCAAAAAAAGTAAATTATATCGCGGTTTATGGGGTAATCATTACAGAAAATATTATAGTAAAGAAGTAAATGCTCCTGTTGTTTTTCTAGATACCCTTTTAGGAGGGTTAACACCAGTGCGAAAAGGTGGTGGGCACCAATCTTTATCTTTAAGACTAGAAGATAAAAACGGTAAGCAATATGTAATGAGAGCTTTACGAAAAAGTGCTACTAGGTTTTTACAGGCTGTTGCATTTCAAGACAACTACGTAGAAGAAGATCTTGAAGACAGTTTTGCTGATAAGTTTTTATTAGATTTTTATACCACAGCACATCCTTATACTTCTTTTGCTATTGGCACATTATCTGATGCTGTTGGTGTTTTTCATAGTAACCCTCAATTGTACTATATTCCTAAACAACAAACTTTGGGGCAATACAATGATGAATATGGTGACGGGTTATATCTTTTTGAAGAAGCTGTAAATTCAACACATACAGAGCAGGCAAGTTTTGGTAAACCTGAAGATATTATAAGCACTGATGAAATTTTAAGAGAAGTCCATAAAAAGGGGAAATCTACTGTAGACGAACCATCTTATATAAAAGCTCGATTATTTGATATGCTTATCGGTGACTGGGATCGTCATGAAGATCAATGGCGATGGGGTCTTTTTAAAAACGCAGATGGTACCAAAACTTATAAACCTATCCCAAGAGATCGCGATCAGGCTTTCTCAGTGTTTGATGGAGGTATTATTTCTTTTTTAACACAAGCTATTCCTGAATTAAGGAAAATGCAATCTTTCAAAGAAGAGTTAAAAAGCCCTAAATGGTTTGCACTCGCACCTTACCCATTAGATATGACTTTCTTAAATAAATCAGATTGGGATGATTGGGAAAAACAAGCAAAATACCTTCAGGACAATATTACAGATGAAATTATTGATCAAGCTTTCGATAAAATTCCAAATGAAATTAAAGGAACTACCATAAATGAAATTAAAACAAAACTAAAAGGAAGAAGAGCCAATATAGTAGATATCGCACATAAATATTATAAGTTCCTAAATAAATTTGAAGTATTAGTGGGTACTCAAAAAGACGACCTTTTTGAAATTACCAGGCTTTCTAATGGAGAAACAAAAGTAGCAATCCATCGCAAAGACAACGGTATTTTTAATAGAACCTTTAATAGAGATGAAACTACAGAAATATGGATCTACGGATTAGATGGAAATGATACTTTTAAGGTTACAGGAAAAGGAGATGATTTAATAAAACTAAAAATCATTGGTGGTAAAAAGAATGATACCTATGATTTTGAAAACACCAAAAAAGTAAAAATTTATGATTATAAAAGTAAAAACAATACTATAATCAATAAACGATCCAAAAAATGGTTAGTAGATGATTACGGAATCAATAATTATGATCACAAAAAACGTAAATACAATTTTAATCAAATACTTCCTCTTATTGCCTTTAATCCTGATGATGGGTTACGCATTGGAGTCTTGGATCATTTTACATATTATGGATTACAAAGAAACCCTTATACTCAAAAACATTCTCTAAGCGCATCTTACTATACTGGATCAAGCGGTTTTGACATCTCTTATAAAGGTGAGTTTTCTAATATTTTTCATAATTGGAATTTTGGGATCGAAGGGTTATATACCAGTCCTAATTTTGCCATCAATTTCTTTGGTGCAGGAAACGATTCAGAATATGATAGAGATGAAATGGATTTGGATTTTAACCGTACCAGAATTAGAAAATGGAATGCTGCGATATCCTTGATATGGAGAGGTCGCGATGGAGGCTACTTTCAATTTAAGCCGCTCATAGAATCTTTTGAAGTAGAAAACACCACAGATAGGTTTGTAAACACTTTCTTTCCTGCAAACAGTTCTGTTTTTGAGCAACAAACGTATGCAGGAGCAGAAGTTACTTATCGATTTAAAAATAAAAATGACATTGGATTTCCTACTCTAGGAATGGATGTAGGTATCACAGCAGGTTATAAATCTAATATTGATGGAGGCGATAATGAAAATCGTTTTGCCTATATAGAACCTCATATTGCCATTGACCATAAACTAACAAAAAATGGAAGATTAGTTCTTGCCACAAAACTTGGCGGCGAAGCAATTCTTGGTGATAACTTTGAGTTTTATCACGGAGCGCAAATAGGAGGAACTCATAGTTTAAGAGGCTTTAGAAATGAGCGATTTACGGGTAAATACTCAGTGTATCAAAATACAGATTTACGTCTTCAAATGGGTAAATTTAAAACCAGTTTCGTACCTTTAAAATATGGCATCACTGGTGGCTTTGATTATGGAAGAGTGTGGTTAGAAGATGATAATTCTGATAAATGGCACAACAGTGTAGGCGGATCTTTTTGGGTAACCGGTTTAGATACTTTTACTGCTAATGCAGGTTACTTTGGCAGTTCAGATGGAGGTAGATTAGTCTTCGTTCTTGGATTTGCTTTTTAATACCTCAGTAAGTTTATAGAATAATTTAAGACCAAGTTAACATATTTGTTTTGATTGCGATCCACAATTTACTAATACAAAACACTAAAACAACAAACCAATGAAGAAACCCATTGCCATTGCACAACTCAGTGATTTAAAAGATAAACAACCAACACACGCCCAAGTCAATGGGTTAGATTTGGTCATTGTAAAGTTTGATCAAGAAATTTCAGTATTATACGGAAGGTGTCTTCATAGAGGTGCTTTGATGGCTGATGGACATATAGATGGTCATAATCTTATATGTGGAGTTCATGGATGGGATTATCGGTACGATACCGGAGTGTCAGAATACAATAATAGTGAGGTGCTTCATAAGTTTACTTCACAGATAGAAGGAGATAACGTATTGGTAGATGAAGTAGAAATCAATGCCTATCTTAAAGATCACCCTCAGCCATTTAATCGTGACGAATACTTAGGCGATTACGCTGATACGCATCCCGAAGATACAGAACCTTATACCAATTACATTAAGCATTTAGCTCAGTATGGACTTAAAAAAATTGGACATCATGGTTTTTCAGAAGCCATGGGGGTTGATCGCAATACATTACCAAAATGGGAAAACATTCAGTTTCTTCCTGCACAACTTGCCAAAAAACCTTTATTAGATGATGTAGAAGTATCTTCAAAAGTAATTATTGGACCTAAAGCAAAGAAACCCTTAACTTTAGAAATCCCTCTATTTGTAAGTGATATGAGTTTCGGGGCACTCTCTCGAGAAGCAAAAATTGCTTTATCGACCGGTGCAGAAATGGCAGGGACAGGAATTTGCTCTGGCGAAGGAGGAATGCTTCCAGATGAACAAGCAGAGAATTCCAGATATTTTATGGAGTATGCCTCTGCTGGGTTTGGATTTTCATGGGATCGCGTTACCAAAGTGCAAGCTTTCCATTTTAAAGGAGGACAAGGAGCAAAAACAGGAACCGGAGGACATTTGCCTGGTGAAAAAGTAAAAGGTGAAATTGCCAAAGTACGACAGCTCAAAGAAGGTGAGCCCGCTATATCTCCTGCTACCTTCACTAATCTAGTTACTATAAAAGATTTTAGAGAATGGGGGGATAAAGTAAGAGAAGTATCTGGTGGTATCCCTGTAGGATTCAAGTTAGCAGCCAGTCATATAGAAAAAGATATTGCTTTCGCACTTGAATCTGATGCAGATTATATTATTCTCGATGGTCGTGGTGGTGGAACCGGAGCAGCTCCAACCGTATTAAGAAATAATATCAATGTACCTACAATACCAGCGCTGGCTAGAGCTAGAAAATTCTTAGATCAACAAGGTGTTAAAGATGTTACTTTAGTAATTACAGGTGGATTGAGGATTGCAGAAGATTATGCTAAAGCTATGATGCTGGGAGCAGATGCCATTGCAGTTTCTAATGCTGCAATACAAGCTGTAGGATGTATTGGGATGAGAGCCTGTAATACTAATAATTGCCCTGTAGGTGTTGCTACTCAAAAAGAACATCTTAGATCTCGATTAAAAATACAATCCTCGGCCAGACAATTAGCTAATTATTTTGAAGCATCTACAGAGTTGATGAAAGTAATTGCCAGATCATGTGGGCATAATGATATAACACAATTCAATTTTGATGACCTGACCACTTTCGATTATGACATGCATCGATTGACGGGCATTAATTATGCTGGGGTTTTATAAATAATTTGGGTTTATAAAATAGTTTTCTTGTTCAATGGCTCGTCATAATAGTTAACAAGAATGAACGATAAGATTTGTGTGTTCATTGAGACTAAAAGATAGTCTTATTGAAGCTAACACGCATATTTTATAATAAACCTGAAAAACATTTTTGAGCTTTATCATTCATTGGGAGGCTACCCTCTTTCTGGAATAGATTTTATTATTGAAAAACGAAAGATTAGTCAATACTTCTAATGAAAACAATTATGACTTTGAACCAAGGAAACTTTTTGTTATTGAATAGCTTAAAAGCTTTGTAAGAAAGTTGAATGATGAAGTTTTGATCGTTGATGTGATTTTACCTTTTTAATTATAAGTAAAGAAAAACATAAGAACATTATAGAAAACTAACAAACCTGAAAAAAATGACAACTCAATTACATTTGGCTGCGCAGTATCTCGCTGCTGCAGGAATAAGTTTTGTAGACAAAAAAGATGATGATAGTCATACCAATCTGGGATTTTCTATTGAACAAGGAAGTCTTTATACCAGAAAACTAAAAGGACAATCAATTGTGCTCTCTCTTAATTATGATCTCTTTATTTTAGAATGGAATGATCAGGGCAAAAAAAATGTATTAAAACTAGATGGAACATCTCACGCCGAAGTACTAGACTGGATTCAAAAAATGGCTAAAACGAGTAATATTGGCCCATACACTTACGATTTACATTATGAATTACCATACAAAATACAAGACGACTACATATTTAAATTAGAGGATTTAAATGGTTTACAAAAATTAAAAGAGCAAAGGATTCTTACTAGTAATATTCTAAGAGAGTTTTTGAGTATAAATCGTTTAAATTCTGAAATTAGGATTTGGCCTCATCACTTTGACTCTGGAGCTTTTGCTCCTTTAGAAGATGAGTCAGGACTTGCTGTTGGACTAGGTCTTGCAATACCAGATACAATGATTCAAGATTACTATTTCTATATAAGTGCGTATCAAGGTCATAATGGTATTGATACATCTAGTTTCTCTCCTCTTACAAATGGCGTATGGAAAAATGATGGTTTTAAGGGAGCCGTACTTCCTATAACTGGAATCGATTTTTCTAAAGGAGTTCAGTTCTTTAATGAAGCATTTAACGCTTATAAAAACTAAAGTTCATGGAGCATTGGTATATTCCTGCAACAATCATTCCCGGTATCGGACTTTTGATTCTATCTACTTCTAACTTATTAATAAACTTGAGTACAGAAATCAAAGGTTTGATAGAAGAAGTATCGATAGAAAAAAAAATGATTCAAAGAAAATTAAAACAGCTAAAATTACTTAACAGCGCTATGGTGTTTTTATACATAGGGGTCGCTTGCTTTGTTATTTCGGCTTTGGTTTCTGGATTGTATAAGAGTATTGATAGTAATTCTGATTCTGCTATCTACATTACCATTGCTGGAATCGCAAGCATTCTTCTAGGATTAATCACTCTCATTATTTATTCGTTTAGAGCAGTTAAAATAAGGCAAGATCAATTTCAACATAAAATAAACAACTAAAAAAACAAGTATGGCTTCAGATAAAAAAACAGTTTGGTATAAAGTATTAGACAATAAA
Source organism: Aquimarina callyspongiae (assembly GCF_034322225.1). Taxonomy (NCBI): domain Bacteria; kingdom Pseudomonadati; phylum Bacteroidota; class Flavobacteriia; order Flavobacteriales; family Flavobacteriaceae; genus Aquimarina; species Aquimarina callyspongiae. Next base: position 687,137 of record NZ_JAXLPA010000001.1, read on the forward strand.
GAAAGGCTTCCAGAAGGAAGAGTTCAAACCGTTACCGCAGGTCATCAAGGAGTTTGTCTAACACATTTTGAAGGAAAATTCTCTGCATTAGATAATCGATGTCCACATCAGGGTGGTCCTTTAGGAGAAGGATCTATAGAAAACGGAATGCTTAGATGTCCTTGGCATGGATGGGATTTTCATCCCTGTACCGGATTACCTCCTGGTGGTTTTGATGATGGAGTCGCAACATTTGATGTTAAAGAAGAAGATAATGCTATATACGTTGGCATTCCTGAAGAACCTGATCATGAAGAAACTGTTTCTGATGTAATGGTTCAAACCATGGTTAATTGGGGTGTCGATACTGTTTTTGGAATGGTAGGACACAGTAATCTTGGAGTTGCCGATGCTATGCGTAGACAGGAAAAAGAAGGTAAGCTACGCTATTTTGGTATTCGTCATGAAGGTGCTGCAGCTTTTGCTGCTTCTGGATATGCTAAACTTACTGGTAGACCCGCTGCTTGTTTTGGTATTGCTGGTCCGGGAGCGACTAATATGTTTACCGGTATGTGGGATGCAAAAGTAGATCGAGCACCATTATTAGCACTTTCTGGACAAGTAAACACTCAGGTTGTAGGTACGGGTGCTTTTCAGGAAGTGGATTTGGCAAAAGCCTTTGAATCTGTTGCAGAATTCAATCATGCTGTTCATCAAAATTCGAATCATAGTGAATTAATGTCTCTAGCGATGAAGCATGCGTTAATCAAAAGAGACGTTTCACATCTAACTTTTCCCGATGAAGTAGCATTTTCTAAAAAATCTAAAAAAGACAAAGCCCAAACTCCAGAAAATAGGATTACACCATTTAATATTTCTCCACCAAAAGAAATGGTAGACAAAGCAAGTAAAATGATTTTGTCTTCAAAAAGGCCAGTGATTGTAGTTGGTCACGGAGCTCGATTTAATATGAACGCAATCATTTCATATGCAGAAACTTTAAACTGCCCGGTCATTACTACATTTAAAGGAAAAGGATTAATTGCTGATCACCACCCATTAGGATGTGGTGTTTTAGGTAGAAGTGGTACTCCTATCGCTTCTTGGTTTATGAATGAAAGTGATCTCTTAATTGTGTTTGGAGCTTCATTCTCTAATCATACAGGTATTACTCCTAAAAAACCAATTATTCAGGTAGATTTTGATCCGATGGCCTTAAGTAAATTCCATAAAGTTGATGCTGCCTTATGGGGAGAAATCTCAGAAACTCTGGGGATTTTAGAAGAAAAAACAAAAGGCAAAACAAATACAATAAATCAAAAAGCTGAGATTGCCCAACGATGGGAAATCTGGAAAGAAGAAAAACAAAGTAGACTTGAAGATTCAAGTATCAAAGGATTGAGTTCTATTGCTCTATTTGATGCAATGAATAAGGTAACTCCTGCAAATGCTGTAATTGCTGTTGATGTAGGAAACAACACCTACTCTTTTGGGCGATATTTTGAGCCTAAAAATCAGTCTATACTCATGTCAGGATATCTGGGTTCTATTGGATTTGCTTTACCTGCAGCAATGGGCGCCTGGGCAGCGCAAGGACATGAAAGACCAATCTGGTCAGTTTCAGGAGATGGAGGTCTGGGACAATACCTTGCAGAGATTTCGACACTTGTAAAATACAATATGAATATTAAGCATATTGTGTTAAATAACTCAGAACTCGGTAAAATATCCAAAGAACAAAGAGCGGCAGAATTAGATGTATGGCAAACATCTTTACACAATCCAAGTTTTGCTCAATTTGCAGAAAACTGTGGAGCACTAGGAGTTCGAGTAGAAAAGCTAGAAGATCTGATCCCTGCAATGGAGAAAGTTCGTGACCATAATGGTCCGGTACTATTAGAAGTGGTAACCGATGTAAATTTAATTTAAACTTTGAACTCGCAAGAGCAATTCATAATAACATAATAAACCGCGAATGGCTAAACACGATTTTTACAAAGAATCTCTGGATCTTCATGCAAAGCATAAAGGAAAAATCGAGGTGATCTCTAAAATTGAAGTAAACGATTCTGATGATCTCTCAAGAGTGTATTCTCCTGGAGTTGCAGAACCTTGCAGAGCGATTGCCAAAGATCCTGATAAAGCATATGATCTCACAATCAAAGGAAATACCATTGCTGTTGTTTCTGATGGCACTGCAGTTTTAGGTCTTGGTAATATAGGACCAGAAGCAGCAATACCTGTTATGGAAGGTAAAGCAATGCTCTTTAAAAAGTTTGCTAATGTAGATGCATTTCCTATTTGTTTAAACACCACAGTAGCTAGTGAAATTATAGAAACGGTAAAACGAATTGCGCCTGTTTTTGGAGGTATTAACCTTGAAGATATTTCTGCTCCCCGCAGCTTTGAAGTAGAAACTGCATTACAAGATATTGGTATCCCGGTATTTCATGATGACCAACACGGTACAGCTATTGTTGCCCTGGCAGGTATAATGAATAGCTGTAAAGTACTAGGAAAAGATATCGCTGATCTCAAAATTGTGATCAATGGTGCCGGAGCGGCGGGGATTGCTATTTCAAGGTTACTACGATGTATCAGTATAGATCCTAATGTATGTATACCAGTAAAAGATGTTTTAGTTTGTGACAGTAAAGGTATTATTCATAGAGATAGAGATAACTTAAATACTGCTAAGATAGAGTTGCTAAATTATTCTAATCCTAATAATATCAAAGGAACTTTAAAAGATGCAATTAAAGATGCCGATGTATTTATTGGTGTTAGTGTTGCTAATATCCTGACTGCTGATGACATTAAAACTATGGCAAAAAACCCTGTTGTTTTTGCATTAGCCAATCCCGATCCAGAAATAACACCTCAGGAAGCTCTTAAAGGTGGAGCAGCCATTATTGCTACAGGAAGAAGTGATTATCCTAATCAGGTAAATAACGTATTAGCATTTCCAGGAATTTTTAGAGGAGCATTAGATTGCCGAGCAAAACGTATTACACCCAAAATGAAAATCGCAGCAGCACATGCCATTGCAAATAGTGTAAAAGATCCCAGCCGAGAATTTATTATTCCGAAAAGTTTAGATAATCAAATTGCAATTAATGTAGCCCAAGCTGTAAAAGAAGCATACGTAGCACCCTAAAAACGTAAATACTAATGAGAACATTAATCTGTATATTAATCATAAGCTTTGGTATTCATGTAGAAGCCCAAGATTTATCAGGGTTATTTGCACAATTAGATCCGGCAGTGGTAACTATTGAAGTTACCCAGTATAAGATAAAAGATCAACAGCTTACATCGTCTGGTGGGTTAGGTTCTGGAGTAATTATTAGTGAAGACGGATTGATTCTTACCGCAGCTCATGTAGTTGATTTTGCTAATGAAGTATCTGTAAAATTACAAAATGGCACTTCTGTAAAAGCAGATGTTTTATCTGCTTCTTCAGCTGCAGATGTAGCTCTCTTAAAACTGCGTACAGCGCCTACAAATCTAAAACCCGTAAAGGTAGGGAATTCGGATACGGCCAAAATAGGAGAACAAATTATCATCATAGGAGCTCCTTTAGGTTTAGAACACTCTCTTTCTGTTGGACATATCAGTCGAAAAATGAGAAAGAATATGCTTACAAATGGAGAAATGGCTGGGTTTATTCAAACAGATGCATCTATCAATCAAGGAAATTCGGGAGGGCCAATGTTTAACCTCAAAGGAGAATTAATAGGTATTGTAAGTTTTATTTTATCTAATAGTGGTGGTTTTGAAGGATTGGGTTTTGCAGTAGATATCAATACCGTGAAAAAGACCATGTTTGATGTTAATAATTTCTGGACAGGTTTTGAAGGAGTCTTCCTTAATGAAACAATGGCAGGTGTTTTAAATACTCCTCAAAAATCGGGTGTATTGATACAACGAGTAACTCCTAATTCTTTTGCTTCTAACATTGGTTTAAAACCTGGTTTTTTACAGGCAGAGATTCTTGGGCAAAAAATATGGTTAGGCGGTGATATTATTTTAAGCATACAAGGAACAAGTTGTACCGCTCCTCATAACCTTGGGAATATTAAACGACAAATCGAAAATCTAAAAGCAGGTGACAAAGTACGTATTGAAGTTCTTAGAAAAGGAGAACGAGTAGTATTGGAAGCAGGTTTTACTAAATAAGGTGATTATGATAATAATAGACATTTTTTTAACGATTCTGGGCATTTATGCAATTATAGGAGTGCTCTTCGGAATTTACTTTTTTATTAAAGGTGCTTTTCAAATAGATGAATTGATTGCTGATAGTAAATGGACAGTACGTTTGTTGCTCGTTCCTGGAGCAATTGGTTTATGGCCCATTCTTCTTTTAAAAATACTTAAAACTTCAAAAACAAAAGCATGACTTCAGGACTTAGAAACACTCATAAGATCATATGGATATTGCTAATCATCGCAGTACCTATATTGATTATTTTATCTGTTCAAAGCATCAAAGAGCCTTTGTTTTCGGATAATGATGAACTATTTATATCAGAAACTTCAAATCAACGCACAATCCTAGAAGATCAGAATTTTTTGATACATATTAAAGAGCAAAATACAGGAAATGTTCTTCATATCATTCTAAAAAAACCTTTAAAAAGTGCTTCGTCTCTTGTTTATGGAATCACTACTGATACTCAAAAAGAGGTTTATATAGGAACGCTAAATAATACCGGACAATACTCTTTTGATATTGATAAATTGATCAAAAAAGTAAAGATCTATGATGAGATAAAGCAAAACGACATACTTAATATAGAACTATAATGGGAGTAAATTATCAACCAGTACTATGGAACCGAAATAAAAAGATCTATGATAAATGGATAGCCATTAGTATGCTTATCTATCTTGTAAGTTTCATAGGAGTTACCATTTTAACAAATAGTGAAACAAGTGCAGAGACACTGATCATAAGAGCTTTTGGTACTTTAGCAATCGCTTTACTACATATTATATTAGCCATTGGCCCTTTGGCCAGAATAAATACAAGGTTTTTACCATTGTTATATAATCGAAGGCATCTGGGAGTAAGTATGTTTTTGGCAGCTCTAGTTCATGGAGGGTTTTCTATTTTTCAGTTTCATTCCTTAGGAAACGTAAATCCTATTTATGCGGTGTTTACTTCTAATATGGATTATGGTTCCATAGCTAATTTCCCATTTCAGGTATTAGGATTTTTGGCATTAATAATCTTATTTCTTATGGCTGCCACCAGTCACGATTTCTGGTTAAAAAACCTTTCACCAAAAACCTGGAAGCGTCTGCATATGATGGTGTATTTTGCTTATTCCTTAATCATATTACATGTATTCTTAGGTGCATTTCAACAACAACCTTCTTTATGGTCCATTGCAGTATTAAGCATTGGTTTTTTGACTATAGCAGGATTACACATAACTACAGCAATAAAAGAAACCAAAGTCGATAAATCCAAAACCGAACAGGTTGAAGATGGATGGGAGTATGTATGTGATATTGATGAAATCCCTGAGGATAGAGCAAAAATATTCATTGTCGATAAAGAACGTATTGCTGTTTTTAAATACGACAATAAGTTATCGGCTATATCAAATGTATGTAAACACCAGGGCGGTCCTCTTGGTGAAGGAAAAGTTATAGATGGATGTGTTACTTGTCCCTGGCACGGATATCAATATCTACCTCATAATGGACAATCGCCACCACCATTTACCGAAAAAGTGGCTACGTATCGCTTAAAAAACAAGAATAATAAAATATATGTTCTTCCAGAAGCTTTAGCAGAAGGAACCGAGGTTGAACCCGTTACTTTTTAAATAAAAAAGACATTATGGAAAAAAAGAAAGATGATTTTTTTGTTGGTTATATAGATGATGTTTCTCCTACAACCAAAAAGACAATAAAAAGTTTTGTATGGATCAGTCTACTTGTTCTTATAACAATTGCAATTGTATTTGCTTTTACGCAAAATACTTTTAAAAATAGTTCATTTGAACTCACTACCAATACAAAAATTATGGGAGTATACCACGAGATGCCCTATCCCATGTTAAAAGTAAAAACTGGTGAAGAAACATTCAAAAATATAGTATTACTTGGTTTTGGAAAATCAAGTGCCAATCCTTTTCTGAAAAAGATAAGAGATGAAATCTCTGAACTATCTGGTAGTATGCTCAGTATCGAAGGGAACCTTATCTACTACAACGGAAAAACGTTATTACAAATTACCAGTGATGAAAAAGTTACACTTCTGGAAAAAGCAAATTCAGGAAGACTTCCTCAAACAAAGTCGATGGTTAAAGGCATGGAACTTAAAGGCGAGATCATTGATCCCAAATGTTATTTTGGTGTAATGAAGCCTGGAAAAGGTAAAATTCACAGAAGTTGTGCCGTATTATGTATCTCTGGAGGTATCCCTCCAGTATTAGCAACAACTGATAAAAACAACATATCAGAATATTATCTGATCACAGATAATAATGGAAAGCCTATCAATAAAGATATTTTACCCTACGTAGGTAAACCTTCAATTATTAAAGGAGATATAGTACAGTTAGAGGATTGGTATCAATTGCGTATCGACACTAAAGATATTCAAGATCTTAACCTTCCTTCAAAAGTATATTGATTATGGGTAAGCTAATAGAAATACTACGTAAATACAAATATTTAATCGCCTTGATTAGTGTATTTAATTTTCTATTAACTCCTATTCATACAAGTCTTTCTGGAATGTACCCGGCTCAAGTAGTCGTTATTAATTACACCTTGGTAATTCTGGCTAGTTCATTAATTGCATCCAATACTAGTACTCGATTAAGATCCTATGTATTAGGCGTTTTAGTTTTAATCTTTATTTGGTTAGAATTTTCAGATCCTAATTCGGATGTTATAAGATGCTTGCGGCTTTTATCATCTTTTATCCTGTTTTTATACTTCTGTATTCTATTAATTCAGCAATTAAAAAAAATAAAAAGTATAAACCTCCAATTTATTATGGGGCCAATATTGGGATTTATTTATCTGGGAATTATCGGAGGTATTTTATTTGAAACAATGCATTTCATTGAACCTAATTCCTTTCATCATAGAGGTGATTATTCTGGGTATATTTTTTACTATTTCAGTTTTATCAGTATTACCACAGTTGGGTATGGTGACATAACACCATTAACACCTCAAGCACAATCTATCACACTAGTAATGAATATTATAGGTCAATTTTACTTAGCCATCGTAATTGGTGTCTTTGTAGGAAAATATATTAATGTAAAATCTTAGAAAACATGTTACAATCTTTCAGTATAATTTTTGCTATTGCTGCTTTTTTCAATTTTGTCAATTATAAGTGGATTAAGCTACCTACTACCATTGGATTAATGTTAATGAGTTTAGCGACAATAGTAATTATAACTTTTAGCAAAGGTATCTTTCCAGAATTCTATCAGTTTTTTTGTGATATAGTTACTAATTCTGATTTCAGATCCTTACTACTAGATGGTATCTTAAGTTTCTTACTTTTTGCAGGCGCTTTACACGTTAATATTGATGAACTGGCCAAAGAAAAATGGCCCATCCTTCTATTTGCAACACTTGGTGTACTTATATCAACTTTTATTGTAGGAGGTTTGACTTATTGGACAGCGCAAATAATAGGCATCGAATTACCGTTTTTACATGCATTGCTTTTTGGAGCTTTGATCTCTCCAACAGATCCAATTGCAGTAATGGCAATTCTTAAAAAAGCAAATATCGCAAAAAGTCTAAGTATTAAAATTGAAGGAGAATCTTTATTTAATGACGGGATTGGCGTGGTTGTATTTTCAGGAGTTTTAATCCTAACAGGAATGGGAGGGCATCATGGAGAAGGTTCTATAGGTTTTGAAATCGGAAAACTATTTCTTGAAGAAGCCGTAGGTGGAATACTATATGGAGCAGTATTAGGGTTTGTAGGATATCAATCTATTAAATCTGTAAAAGATAACCCCCAATTAACCGTAATGATTACACTTGCTGTTGTTATGGGTGGATATGCTTTTGCTTCACTTATTCATGTATCTGGTCCTTTGGCCATGGTTGTTGCGGGGATGATTATAGGTAATAAATTAAATATCGCCACTAATCAAGGCCCTACTAGAAAAATGATCAATGACATTTGGGAAGTATTAGATGATGTTTTTAACGGTATTTTATTTGTACTTATAGGATTAGCTATTCATCTCTTAAAGTTTGATATAGATCACCTAACACTTGGTATTCTTGCTATTGTGATTGTATTACTTTCCAGGTTTATTTCTGTATTCATCCCTTACTCTTTACTAAAACATTCTGAAAAAAGCCCTATCAAAACAGTCACTGTTTTGACTTGGGGAGGATTAAGAGGTGGTATTTCTATTGCATTGGCATTAAATCTAATGGGTAACTCTTCATCAGAGGTGATTCTATATATTACATATGTGGTCGTTCTATTTTCTATCATTGTACAAGGGCTTAGTATAGGAAAATTAGTAAAGAAGATATATCGTTAACTTAACAATAAGTAAGCATAAAAAACAACTAACAATTTTACTTTTATATGAAAATTCCCAAAATAAAATATCTTTTCATAATTTTTCTGTTTCCCATTATTGGTCAAGCCCAATTATCTGATCTAGCTCGAATAGACTATACGTTCTTACCCGAAGGAGATTCTGATATTGAGTATCATCGATTTAGAGCTCTTTTTAATTATCCGGTAAAATTAAACGAAGGCACTTACCTATTTTTGGGACTTGATTATAGTAACATTGATTTAAAATTTGGTAATGATTTCTCTGCTTTTAATGAAGAGAAACTAGAAGATTTTCAACTTCTTGATCTCAACATTGGATATACTACCAAAATTAGTAAAAACTGGCGTTTAGGAGTTCGTATTACGCCAGGAGTAAGTTCTAATTTAACAGTTAATGAGCTTTCTATAGAAGACATTGTACTATCAGGAGATTTAGTTTTTATCAATGACAAAAAACAAGCTCCTGACGTTAGAAAACCATATCGTATTATTGTTGGGATTTCGTATTCAGAAAATCGTGGATTTCCTTTTCCTTTACCATTTATTAGTTACTACAGAAAAATTCACCCTAAATGGTCATATAACATTGGTGTTCCTAAAACCAATTTACAATTTCATTATTCAGACAGACACCGTCTAAAAGCCTATACAGAACTAGATGGTTTTACGTCAAATATCCAGCAAGGAATGGATTTAGGAAATGGAGTTACTGCAGAAAGTATAAATATGTCTTTGATCGTTTCTGGATTGCAATATGAGTACCATTTCTTAGATCACTTTCAGTTTTATTTTAGAGCAGCCTATATCGCCAGTAATAGTGTTTATTTAAGAGATAACAATAAAGATAGAATACTCTCATTGGGTAATTCTAATAAAAAATATTTTAGAGCGGGAATACGTTTAAAAATTTAAAAGCCACACAAAATGTCATTAATTTCAAAAAAGTATTACAACAGAGATCTTTCTTGGTTACGTTTTAATCATAGGGTATTACAAGAAGCTGCAGACAGTAATAACCCTTTGTATGAACGCATTAAATTTCTAGCTATTTTCTCCAGTAATTTGGATGAGTTTTTCAAAGTACGTGTATCTGACATTAGAAAAATCAAAAACCTTGATAAATCATTAAGAAAGAAATTAATCACTAAGCCTAATAAGCTCTTAAAAGAAATTAAAAAACAAGTTCATCTACAACAGATAGAATTTGGAGATATTTTTAATAATCAAATCCTTGAAGAACTTAAAAAAGAAGGGGTACAATTAGTAAGCTGTGGGGATTTTACAAAATCTCAAAAAGAATTTGCAGAACAATATTATAAAGATAATTTACAAAATAAGCTTACAATAAACATTAATATTGAACGTGAAAACAAAAAGGTATTTATTGAGAATGAAGAGTTATATCTCACTGCCTTATTAAATGATGAAGAGTTAATTATTGTCAAGATCCCTTCAGATACAAAGAGATTTATAATTCTTCCAAAAGAAAACAATACCTATTATATCACTTTTGTAGATGATATTTTAAAGCACAATCTGGCAAATTTTTATTCTAATAGAGAGACCTCTGTTTTTTATTCTATAAAGATTTCTCGAGATGCCGAGTTGTATATTGATAATGAATATTCGGGAGATTTATTAACTAAAATAAAAAATTCTCTAAGTAATAGAGATACAGGACAAGTTACCAGAGTTTTAATAGATACCGATATGCCTGTAAAGTTATTGTCCTCTGTTGAAAAAATGCTGGATGTTAATGAAACTGATATTTTAAGAGGTGGGCGTTATCATAATTTCAAAGATTTTTTTGGATTTCCTAACCCTACTGATAAAAACCTCTCAGATACACCCGTATCACCAGTTCGCAATCAAGAATTACAGAAGTTTTCTAATATGTTTGATGCTATTTCCGAAAAAGATAGATTATTATACTATCCCTATGAGGCATTTGATGATGTATTACGTTTAGCAAAACAAGCAGCTGTTGACAAAAATGTTACCAAAATCAAAGTCACTCTTTATAGGATTGCCAAACAATCGGGGTTAGCAGACGCCTTGCTTGAAGCAGCAAAAAATGGAAAAGAAGTTTTTATCTTCATAGAAACCAAAGCTCGGTTTGATGAAGAAAACAATATCCGATGGGGAAGAGTCTTGGAAGATAACGGAGCCAAAGTAACATATAGTTATCCGGGTATTAAAGTGCACTCTAAGATATTGTTTATTGAGCGTATTGAGAATGATATTCCAAAAACATATGGGTATATCAGTACCGGGAATTTTAATGAAAAAACTGCCAAAATATATACCGATTTTGGATTGATGACTGCAAACACAAAAATAACATCAGAATTAAGCCAGGTTTTTCAGTTGCTAGAACGAACTATTATAATCCCTAAAACTAAAAAACTATTAGTTTCTCCTTTTACCACCAGAAGTACATTTAGAAAACTAATAGAAGTAGAAATTGAAAATGCCAAAGCTGGAAAAGAAGCCTATATTATACTTAAGCTTAATAGTCTTCAGGATACCAAAATGATCGATCTACTGTATGAAGCTAATAATGCTGGTGTTAGGATAAGGCTTATTATAAGAGGGATTTGCTGTCTTGTTCCTGGAATTGAAGGACAAAGTGAACATATCCAGGTCACAAGTATTGTTGATCGCTTTCTTGAACACGGAAGAGTCTATATTTTCTGTAATGAAGGAAAAGAAAAAATGTACATTGGTTCGGCCGATTGGATGACTCGAAATCTAGATCACAGAATCGAAGTCATAACTCCTATATTAGATATTGAGGTATATACTAAAATAAGAAAAATGATACAATTGCAATTAGACGATACCGTTAAAGCAAGGGTTATAAATGAAGATCAGGATAACACTTACATTAGTGCAACGTCAAAATTAAGAGCTCAGGTAGAAACCATATCAAACATTTAAAACCAGTGTTATGAGCGATAAAAAGATAGAAAAGCTAAAAGATGAAATTCTTAGTCAGGAGCTTAATATCAATAAAGATGAATTAAAAGCTTTAAAAAAGAAACTTTCTAAGATTGCTCCAAGACCAGAAAGAGGTGTAGAAACTCTGTTTAGATTGGTTTCTAAAAATCAATATACCCTTAATGCTATGATTGATAGAAAATCAAATATCCTGATCTCCATCAATGCATTAATCCTTTCTATTGTTTTAGGAACCGTACTCAATCAATTAGATACAGATCCCCATTTAATTTATCCTACAGTATTAATGCTATTTACCAATTTAGCCTCCATAACTTATGCTGTACTAGCAACACGTCCAGAATTAAAACACGGTGATAGAGAAGCCAATAACCTTATGTTTTATGGCAATTTTAATGATATGGAAGAAAGCGAATATGTAAATAGTTTAATCAATCTAATGAATCAGGGAGATGAATTATATAAAACCATCGCTACAGATACTTTTCATTTAGGTAAGGTAATAGATTCAAAATTTAAATTAATTCGTAAATCATTTAATGTATTTCTATTTGGGATCATACTATCCGTAATCGCATTTATTCTATGCCATTTACTTTTTGGAGGATTTATATAATGAACTCATTTTGACTTTTTCTATTTCCTAAAAAATGGCTGAATTTTAACCATATTTTATTACTTTTTTTGTTCGTAGCTCTGCTATGACTCGCAAAAAGTGCTTCATCTGGTCAAATTTCAACTCATTTTCGGTTAAAAACAAAAAGTCAAGATGAGTTCAATCAAAATATATTCTAGATAAAATTAGCGGCATCTATTAACCCCTTAGTATCTGTAACATAAATAGTATTTTCCCTAACCTCAATTAATCTTTCTTCTTTAAAGTCATGCAATACTCTAACCAGAGATTCTATTGACGTTCCTATAATGTTACTATGATCTTTTCTAGACAATTTTATGTAACCCTCTTCTTGAAAGAATTCTTGAAGTTTAATAATACATAACGCCGTTCTTTCTCTAACATTATGCTGTGCTAAAATTTTGGAATTATTCATAAACACTCCAAATTCATGGCTGATATTATTCAAGAATCGATTCAACATTTCATTATTGTTCTGGATGCTTGAAAGAAAAACTTCTTTTGAAATCAAATAAAACATACTATCTGTAAGGCAAGCTGCTGAATGCGAATAGGTCTCATCGCATAACAAATTATGATGACCCAGAATTCCATTTTCCTTTATTAAATAAAAAATATGCTCTTTACCATTTAATCCTGTTGAGTATTTTTTCACTTTTCCAGACTTTACTATATATACTCCAGTCGGGATAGAACCTTCATGAAAAAGTATCTGTCCTTTCTTAAGATTCAAAACAGTTTTATTCTTTTCTATTTGGTCAATAAAATCCTGTGGAAGACTGTCCAGTACCGTCTCATTTATAAACGAATACCGTTTGTAGGGGAATAGGGTATTAATCATGACGAGGTAAATTTAATCTAATTTACAAAAATTGGTAGTAACAAATTAATTATCAATAAATTAAAAACCATGAATTAGTTGTACTTTTTGCTTTAACACCTGTTAATAAAGTCCTAAAGTATAATACTACATTATATGCTCAATATTTGATCTCCATTAATAATGCAACAACAACACACCATTCATCTTCTGTGTTTCTATTAAATCAAGTTCAATATTTTTTATCATCTTTAAAACTAAAAAAAATAGAATTACTCTTAAAATTCTTAAAATATTCTTGAGCATTAAAGATAGTTTATGTGAAATAGCATAAAATAAGAATGAAGTGTAAGAAATAATGTGTAAATCGTTTATTTCTTATGATCACAGATTTGCACCTCTTATTATTTTAAATTATGGATTCATTCTGTTATCTCTTCGATTTAGAAGTAATAAAAAGACTATCCTTATTAATTTAAAGGACAGTCTATTATTTGAGAGGTTTAAAAAAGAGAATTTATTATCTAAATTTTAATCATCATTAGTTCTTACGGTTCTTCCATCAAGTATTTGGACAGGTCTGAAATTTTCATGCATAATATGCTCAAACCTTTCTAATTGTTCATGTGATGCCTCTACTGGAGCCTTAACCACGTACCAACTAACAATTTCTGAACACGGTGGTGTCGTCAAAGAGCCATTATATGTATAAAAATCTAACTCATCCGGAAGAATATCTTTGATATCGTATTCTTCACTACTTGTATAATGATCATCTTCATTTTCTGGCAGATGATCCATAAATTGTGCTAATGCTTCATTTTCTCTTCCTTCTGTAAAGAAAATACCTACCACAGCTAATAAACCAGTAGTAGGGTCCTGATGAACCAGATGCATTTCCATAGGGTACCTCAATCCATCAACGGTATGTTCACTCCCTGTATGAAAATGAAACTGCAAAAGGTTATAATCAATATTACCAAGAGAAGCATAACTACCACTGTTATAATTAAATTGTATAGTATGTCCGTTATTAAAAATATCAGTACTACTCTTAGCATAATTGGTATTAATGTTATTAATACTATCATCCTCAAGTGTAGAATTAGTTACGATATTAATAGGAGATTGTACATTACCTCCGCAATCAGACCAGGCACCATTACATAGAGAAAACCAATTATCTGGTCCTGAAGAGCCTTCATATTCAAAATGACAATCTGATGATGTTCGTCCGGTTAAATAATCTAAAACCATTTGATCTTTGATGTTTTGATCGGGATCTGTATTATCTATCTGCTCATTTTCACAAGAGATTAAAAATACTGCTATGGCTAATACCGATAGAGTTTTAAAAGTTAATGACCTCATAATTAGTTGAATTTGTGTGTTAAGTTTTTCAATTTGGTTTCAAAATTATGGCATAACCATTACTATAAATTCCCAATAGATCAAGTAATCAATTGATTATTATCAATCTTTTTATTGATTGTTTTTAATCATATCACATATAAGATTGTTAAGAAACTTCTAAATTATAGCTGTATATCAAGTTCCTTTTTGAGTATAGATGCGGTTCATGGATTTATTATCTATATTTACCTATCACATTAATTCAACATTCTCGATCAATGAACACTCACATTATGACCAGGAGTATATTTCTATTCCTATTTTTAAGCACACTTACAACATTCTCTCAAGACACTACAAAAGAAAAAGATACGCTCAAAAAAGCTACTAAAGAACTTCCACTAGAACCAGAACGTACTATAGAATTTACTACAGATAAAGGAACCTGGATATCATTAGATGTAAGCCCTGACGGAAAAACAATTGTTTTTGATCTTATGGGTGATATATATTCTATACCTGTAAATGGTGGAAAAGCAACACAAATCACTAGTGGCATGGCATATGATGTACATCCCAGATACAGTCCTGATGGTAAATCGTTGGTATTTATCTCAGATAAAAGTGGATCTGATAATATCTGGACACTTGATCTTGCTACCAAAGAAGACAAACAAATCACTAAAGAAAAGAAGCATAATTTCTTTTCTGCAGAATGGACTCCTGACGGAGAATATCTTGTAGGTGGTAAAGGACGAAGAAATATCAAATTACATATTTATCATAAAGATGGAGGTTCCGGAAGTCAATTATTAGATAAACCAAAAGAATTAAAAGCCATAGATCCTGCTTTTAGTGCAGATGGTAAATTGTTGTATTTCTCTCAACGTAGAGGGTCCTGGAATTATAATGCTCAATTGCCACAATATCAAATTGGTACTTATGATATGGAAGATAGTGATATGGCAGTCATAACATCCAGGTATGGTTCTGCTTTTACTCCCACACTTTCTGATGATGGCAATTGGCTGGTGTATGGTACCCGATTTGAAGATGAAACCGGTTTAGTATTGCGCAACCTAAAAACAGGCAAAGAACGCTGGTTAGCATATCCTGTTCAGCGAGATGAACAAGAATCCATTGCTCCATTAGGAGTATTACCAGGTATGTCATTTACGCCAGATAGTAAAAGCCTAATTGCTTCCTATGGAGGAAAAATATATTCAATCGCGCTAGAAAGCAAAACAGCTACTGAAATTCCGTTTCAGGTAGATGTAAAATTGGATTTAGGGCCTCAATTAGCTTTCAAATATCCAATTAAAGACACCGAGAATGCCTTGGTTACTCAAATACGAGACGCTAAACCTTCTCCTGATGGATCAAAATTAGTTTTCACCGCTTTAAATCGATTATATATTCAAGAACTTCCTAATGGAACTCCTAAACGTTTAACAAAAAATAATTTTACAGAAGCGCAACCAACCTGGTCTCCAGATGGAAAATTTGTAGTATTCACTACCTGGAAACGTGGTGGTGGTCATCTATATAAAATTAATATCGATGGACGCCCTAATCCTGTCCAACTAACAAAAGAATCTGGCATTTATACACAACCAGCATGGTCATACTCATCTGATCGTATTGTATTTCATAGAGGAGCAGCGCAAACCTATGATGATGCTATTGATCCTTTTTCTGGTCGTACGCAAGAAGATCTTGTATGGATCTCATCAAATGGAGGCCCCATTAATATGATCGATAAGGCTAAAGGAAGGCAGTATCCTCATTTTACCAAGGTTGACGATCGTATTTATCTTAATCATTTTGAAAAAGGATTGATCTCTATCCGTTGGGATGGTTCTGATCAGAAAGAACATCTTAAATTAACCGGGATCACAACATACGGATCTCAGGATGTATTTGGTGTGGGTCATGATCACGCAAATCAGACTGCAGCTTTACCAGCTTCAGAAGAAGGGTGGAGAGATAAGAGTAAAGCTTCAAAGGCATCAGAAATTAGAATTTCTCCAGATGCAAAAACGGCATTAGCCTTGATCAATAATGATATCTATACGGTTACTATCCCTCGATACGGAAAAACACCTACCATCTCTTTAGCAAAAGCAGAAGGAGCAGCTTTTCCTGCTATGAAACTCACCATTATGGGTGGTGAATTCCCGTTCTGGTCTTCTGATAGTAAAAAAGTACATTGGTCATTGGGAGCAAGTCATTTTAGGTATGATTTGATCGAAGGAAAAAAATTTAAGGATAGTTTAGTTGCAGCCAAGAAAAAAGAAGAAGAGCTTAAGAAATCCGAAAAGAAATCCGATTCTGTAAAAACAGATACCAAAGAAGATAAAGACAAAGAAAAGAAGGATCCTAAATTCAAAGCCGAAGAATTTAAAATCAAAGTCAATTATAAGAAGGACACTCCTAAAGGTGTTTTATTATTAAAAGGTGGTCGAATCATTACTATGAATGGTAATGAAGTGATTGAAAATGGAGATATTCTTATTGAAAATAACCGTATCAAAAATATTGGTGCATCAGGAAGTTTGACTATCCCAAAAGGCGCAAAAACAATTGATGTATCGGGAAAAACCCTGGTTCCTGGATTTGTAGATACCCACGCACATATGTGGCCTAATTGGGGAGTGCATAAAAACCAGGTATGGATGTATTCTGCTAACTTGGCTTATGGTGTAACTACCACTAGGGATCCTCAAACCGCTACTACCGATGTGCTTACTTATTCTGATATGGTAGAAGCAGGTATGCTTCATGGTCCAAGAGTGTATAGCACTGGCCCTGGAGTTGGTTTCTGGAAATATCAAATTGAAAGTCTAGATCACGCCAAAGAGGTATTAAAACAGTATAGTGAATATTATAACACCAAAAGTATCAAAATGTACCTGGTAGGTAATCGCCAACAAAGACAATGGATAATGATGGCATCCAAAGAATTAAAATTAATGCCTACTACTGAAGGTGGATTGGATTTCAAACTTAATATGACTCAATTATTAGATGGATATCCTGGTCATGAGCATTCATTACCTATTTATCCTATTTATAAAGATGTGATCAAAACTGTAGCAGATTCAAAAATGGCGGTGACTCCTACTCTATTAGTATCGTACGGTGGACCTTGGGCAGAGAATTATTTTTACTCAAGAGAAAATGTATGGGGTGATCAAAAATTACAATATTTCACGCCTTATGAAGAACTGGCTCAAAAATCCAGAAGAAGACCAGGATGGTTTATGGATGAAGAACACGTATTTAAAAAACACGCTGAATTTATGAAAGATCTTGTAGAAGCTGATGGACTGGCGGGTATAGGAAGTCACGGACAATTACAAGGGTTAGGTTTTCACTGGGAGTTATGGGCAGTAGCCAGCGGCGGAATGAAAAACCACGATGCGCTTAAAGTGGCTACCACTCTTGGTGCAGAAGCTCTAGGATTAGACAACGATCTGGGGAGCCTTGAAAAAGGGAAACTGGCAGATATCCTGATCTTAGCAAAAAACCCTTTAGAAAACCTCAGAAATACAAATACACTTACACACGTGATCAAAAACGGTAAAGTATATAATGCCAATAACCTGGATGAAGTATGGCCAAAACAGCAAAAAGCAGAAACTTTTTTCTGGCAAACTAAAAAACCTGAAGGACTACCTGGAATTAAGAAATAATAAACAATATGAGAATATTAAAAAGGCGGAGATTTTAATAAAATCTCCGCCTTTTTAATTTGTGAAGTATACAATTCAACTCCAATAATAAATCATTCATCCTAACATCTAAAAAAAACAACTAATTTCATTTTTCTTTACTTTATAAAAATAGACAATTGTTCTACTAAATGATCGACTTCTTCTTGGGTATTAAAAATGTGAGTAGAGAATCGTAAGATATTTCTTTTACCCAATGTTTTTACAACAATATTCTTTTGTTTAAGCTGTTCAAAAATCTCCTTAACATCCTGATTTGGTACATATAAAGAAGTGATCCCTGATTGTAAATTCTTTTCATCTGGAGTAATTAATTGCAATCGTTTAATTACTTTTAGTTTACCTCTTAAGTGATTAGCCAGAGCTATATTATATTCTCCAATTACAGTAATACCTCCCCAAGATTGTTGCGTTTTGATTGCTTCTCCAAGGCCTAATATATTGGCTACATTTCTGGTTCCTGTATTATGATTATATGCTTTATACCCAGATTCTAATTGTATAGATTTAATTCTGCTTTTTACTTCTTCTTTGATATATAAAAATCCTGTTTCTTTTGGCCCTAACATCCATTTATGACCACTGGTAGCAAAAACATCGACTCCCATTTTTTGAACATCAACCTCAAGCATTCCTGCGGATTGTGCCCCGTCACACACCAAAAGAATTCCTTTGGGTTTAGTGATTTCTGAAAGCTGTTTAAATGGCATCCGCATTCCGGTAATAGTAGAAACATCCATAAAGCTACATACTCGGGTTCGAGAAGTAATTTGTTTTTTTATGAATCCAATTACCTGATCAGTTGTTATATTCTCTTTCGGAAATTCGACTCTTCGGATTTTTACCCCATGATATTTTTCGAAAAACTCCCACCCTGCTTGGCCTCCATAATGTTCATCAGTAGAGGTAATAATTTCATCCCCTTCCTTGAGCGATAATCCAGAGGCAACAAGGTTCATTCCTTCTGTAGTATTTCTAGTGAGAATGATTTCTTCAGCATCTGCGTTTACATAATCTGCTAACTGGTTTCTTACTTCATTGGCTTGATTACCTATTGGCCCCCAATTATTTCCCACAGGATTGAGTTCTAACTCTCTGGTAATTTCAGATACTTTATCAAAGACTCTTTTAGGCGAAGGCCCAAGACTTCCTGTATTAAAATAACTCAAACCAGGTTGTAACATAAATTGACTTCGAACATTCTTGCCTGCAATAGTTTCAGAAACACTCGGAAAAAGAATATTTGATGAAGAAGTAGAAGATGCTGATAATGCTGAATAATTTAACCCAACACCTATAGTACCAATTGATATTCCTTGAATAAACTTTCTTCGGCTAACTTCTTTTTTTGAATAACGCATGATGGTTTTTATATTCCAACAAGTTAGCAGTATTAACCTAAAAAAAAATATGAGATATTATCATTTACTGATACTTTTCACTCTTCAAAGAGATGAAAAGCTGCAATTTAAAAGTCCCTTTACTGATATATCAGTAAAGGGACTTTTAATAGTACTAAGCATTTTACAAACTAAGGAACAGCTACAAAATCAGTAACAACCCAATCGGCTCCATTAAAGATCATACTAATGCTTTCATTTTGTCCTAATACAGGTGTACTAGGGGATATCAATCCCGTTATAGAAATAGTTACGGTATTTGTCGGATGAATATTAATAAAATGTATTTTCTGCCCTGTTACCCCATCAAACACATTTAAAAATATGTTAGAACCATTATTCAAAATAACAATCGACTTCCCTATTGGATCATAATTAGCTATAAATGAAAACGTTGTTTCAGTAACTACAGGTGATACAATAGATTTACCAACAATAAGATTTTGAGTTGTTAATGCATTAAATGTTGCATCTCCATTGATATTTAAGAGGTTTAAAGGATCTATTGTTCCGTTATTTACAGATCCATTATTTTCAATTCTAATTTTAGTATTTTGCTCAGTTTCAAAAATAATACTACCATTAGTATCTGCGTCATTATCGGCACCAATAGTGGTACTTCCAGTATTTGAAGTAGCAGCCGTACCTGCTCCTGTAAGATTGGTAAGATCTTTACCGCTACCTACAAAAGAAGTCGCTGTAACATTACCTGCTATTTCAATTTTTTCGGTTGGAACCACATTACCTACGTTAATATTTCCATTGTTATTAACTTCTAGAGTTTTATCCGGAGCACCAGCCATCACTTTAAAGGGTGTTCTACTCCCATCAATATCATTTACTGCAAAGTAATCTTCACCATTATCAGCGATATCATTGATTTGTATCGACCAGTCATTAAAAGGAAAACTTGCAGAAGTACTAGTATCTCTAAACAAAATACCAATAGTATCATCTGATATAACCATATCGTTTTCTCCAAAATCCATGCCTGTTGTCACATCATCTCCAATAGCGATTCGGTTCTTTACAATGGACTCTTCTATAAATACATTACTTCTCGTATTAAATGTAATATCACCAGTCCCTAAAGATTTTAAGGCTCCGGTATTATCATAGTAAAACATAAATCCTTTGGCACTTCCTTCATAAAATAAAGTACCTGCAGGAGTCATGTTATTTACCACATCATTAGTATTGCTTAAAATCATTCCATCCTTAACTCCTAAAACGGCACTCCCAAAACTAGTCGCATCGGTAAAACCAATACCTACCTTTGCTGTATCATAGTATACGTGATCTCCTATTTTTGACCATATGATATCAAATGCTGTTCCTGCGGTAGTTCCAAATCCCGGAAAAGAAACCTTAGCCGTATTTGATGCTACATTGGTCGTGATCTGATTTAAATCTGCTGCTGATGTAATACTTAAAAAATTTAATTTATCAGCTTGTTGAGTAGTTATAATATCAGGTGTATTGGTCAAATTGTTATAATCCACACTTAAGGCAAGATCTGTTCTGTTTGTGTTTATTCCCAGGGAGGTACTAAGTAATTGAGCTGTGCCTACAATATCATAATTAGTACCGCCTGTAGGGTCTGTTTCGGTTTTAATATAATAGGTATTGCTTCCCCAATCTATGGTATTTAAAGATCCCGAAATAACAGATCCACTTCCTACTAAAACACTCACTCCTCCTGCAAAATTAGTTGTCGAACTGTGAGTCTCACTATATACAGTAGTACCAGTTACACTTCCTTCCATAATGCTAAGTTGTATAGATACATTAGAATTGATAACCAATTCATTAGATGCATTACGTATAATAGCCTGGTAACTAAACTTTTCTGGTGCCTGTGCGTATAAACTTATCGTACTAATCAACAAGCATATTATTATTAATATCTTTTTCATCTTACTATTAGTTGTTAAGTCCTACACAATACCAATTGGTCCCATCATATATAAATGTCGAACTTCCATTTGCAGTAAGAACAATATTAGCATTTCCTGCTAACTGAAAGTTTTGCGATCCTGTTCCTGCATTGTGTTCAAATGTAATAGCAGATGTAAGCGCAGTTATAGTTACTGATTGTCCTGTCACTCCTCCTGTAAAAGCCTGAATAGTAGAGGCTGCTTGACCATTAAGAGTCACAAACCCTTTATCTGCTACATCATAAGTAGTAGGAAAAGGAGCTGCTGATGTTTCAGCATTAGGTGTGATTGCAATAGTTTGAACAGAAGCGTTACCGCTAAGAGTCATATTGTTTACTTTGGCATCCCCAATGACTTCTAAAGCCACGGAAGGTGAGGTTGTACCAATACCTATTGCACCCGAATTAGTAATCGTCATCCTAGTTGTGTTTTGCGTTTGAAAAGCAATCTCTCCCACGGTATCAGCATCGTTATCTGCTGCAATTGTTGTATCTCCTGCATTAGAGATACCTCCTGTACCTGCAGCAATTCCTGTAATCCCTGAACCATCTCCCACAAAAGAATCTGCTTTAATAGCCCCAACAACATCTAATTTACTGGTTGGAGTATTGATTCCAATTCCAACATTACCATTAGAAGCTACAAATAAAGAATTCTCAGGAGCTCCAGCCATAATTTTAAATGGTGTAGTTCCTCCAGTAACATCTACTATGGCAAAATGATTTGTACCTCCATTACGAGTTTCATTAATTTCTATTTGCCAGTCATTAGCGGGTAGCGTGCCTGAAATATCATCGCTATCATCAAATAATATTCTCAGGTTATTTTCGGCAAGAAGAATTGAATTAAATCCAAAATCAACTCCAGCCGATACATCTAAACCAACACCCAAGCTATTTTGAATAATTACATCATTACTAATAACTGCATCTCCATTCTCAACACTCCATAATCCACCAGCATAAGTAACTCCTCCTGAGTTGATAGTTACATCAGTGTTTGTATTATCTATATAGTGAAAACTTCCGCTACCCGTACTATCATAATATAAACTTCCTGGAACCGTAGCTGCTGGTGTTCCGTCAAATAAAATCGGGCCTCCTACATGTAGCTTAGAACCACTAAAACTACTAGACTCATCAACTCCTATCCCAACGTTACCTGCATTATAAAAAATATCATTGGATGCAGATTCTGTCCATATCACATTATTTCCTTCTAATGCCGTTCCTGGCACTGTTCCAAACCCTGGGAATGTTACTTTGGCATTATTAGCAGTTACATCTGTTTGCAGTTGATCAAGGTTTACTGCAGATGTTACCGAAATAAAATCAATCTTAGCCGATTGTTCTGTAGTAATTGTAGTTGGTTGATTTGTTAAAGAATTATAATCCGCAGTGGTAGCCACATCTGCAGTAGCTGAGTGTAAAGCATAGGGCACACTTAAAAGCTCATTAACTGTAGATAAAGTATAATTGGTTCCTCCTGCAGGATCTATTTCTACGCTCACAAAATAAGGACCTGCAGACCAATCAATAGTATCAAATCCTGCAACATTACCGATAACTATATCAGCAAGACCATTAATATTAGTTGTCACATTTTGAGTTTCTGAATAAACAGATGTTCCAGTCGCTGATGTTTGTAAAATGTTGATTTGCACTCCAACATTAGTATTTGCTACAACCATATTACCTGCATCTCTTACTACAGCCTGATAGTTGATTCTATATGAATTTTGTGCTGTAACACTTACAGCAAATACAAGCATTAAAAAAGTAAATATTTTGTTCATTGGTTTATTTTTTTATGATTTTGAAGGTTTTTAAAGCAGTATTCTGCATTTTCATGGTTAGGATGTAAGTTCCGGAAGCATACGCTCCCATTTCGATAACATTAGTATTACTATCGATAGCTTTACTTAGTACTAATCTACCGTGAATGTCATGAATTTCGAAACTTGTGTTTGTTATATCAATCTCATCCAAAGAAAGAATTAATCTATCTGTAGTAGGGTTTGGATATGTACTAACATTAAGCTGCACCAATTCGAATTCTGGATTACTTAACGTTTCAATTTCAAAAGCTTGTTGTACACCTTCCGATAATGAACCACTTGCATTTTGTGTAGTTGTATAAAAAGTTTGTCCAACAGAAAAACTGGAGGTTCCACTTGGACCAGTAGCATTTCCCCCAGAAGACACATTATTTTGTTGCGCCATCATTGAGGTTATACCTAAGAAAAAGAAGATCAAAACTTTAATGGGTATGTAATTATTCTTCATATAGTAAGTTTTAGTGATGCAAAGTTATATAATTAACCAATTTATTTACTATTTGTACAGTAATTGTACAGTACTAATTTATCATTTTTAAGTGTAAAGAGATCTATATAGTTTTAATCAATTTTGATAATACTTATAAAACCGGGCTTGTCATAAGTACAAGCCCGGTTGATTAACTAACCAGGTATTAGATGGGGTATATATTAATTCTTGGTAATTCGTTTGATTGCTTCTTTATTTCCAGAGGTGATTTTTAGAAAATATACTCCACTAGCAAGATCAGCAGTATTCATCTGATAGTTATTCACTCTTTTTTGATCTGTCTTTTTGATAATCCTGCCACTCAAGTCTATTAATACAATATTATCAATGAGTTCTTGGGAAGAACTAATAGTAACCATTTCCCTTACCGGAACAGGATACACTTGTAATTGAGATTCGAATTGAAGATCTCTTACCGATAATACCGGGGACACAGTCAGGGTAAAAGTATGGATAGTATTATTGTTGTTATTATCACTAGCTGTCAGTGTAATAATGTGGTCTCCAATTGAAAGTTCTGTTCCGACAACAGGGTTTTGTGTAATATTGGTTGCCTTCTTTCTCGGTTCACAATTATCAATAGCTGTTGCCTCAGCAGTGAAGTTTGTTACTATATAGACATCTCCATTATTCGCAACTACTTCCTGATCACCTGGTAGGGTTGATGGATTGAATACAGGTCCTAAAATATCCTCAACCGTTACTGTAACTACTGCTGTATCCGTATTATCATCATTATCCGTAACGGTAAGAGTCACCATATTACTTCCTATATCATCACAATAAAAGGTGTCTTTGTCCACACTGTAGATCAGGTTACAATTATCTGTAGAACCATTATCTACATCGGTGCCTGAAATGGTTACCGATCCCGAAGCATCTAACTGTACCGTAATATCCTTTCCTATAGCGACCGGGCTTTCATTATCCCTTATAAAAATAGTTGCTTCTGCTGTCGTGGTTTGCCCAAGGTCATCAATAGCTGTCAGCGTTACTGTATGACTCCCCAAATCTGCACAGGTAAACTCTGTCTGACTTGTAATTTCGAAACTTTGCAATCCACAGTCATCTATGGCACTTGCATTAAGATCTTCCGGGCTGATTGAAACGGAAGGATTCATGCTATCCAGGTTTAATATAATTATAGAAGGATCCGTAGTAATTACCGGAGGAGTATCCTCAATAACAAGAGTTACCTCTGCCGTACTGGTTTGCCCGAGGTTATCAATAGCTGTCAGTATTACAGTATTAGATCCTATGTCAGCACAAGTAAACTCGGTTTGACTGGTAATTTCAAAACTTTGCACCTCACATTCATCTTCGGCACTGGCATTCAGGTCCGCTGGGGTAATCGAAACAGAAGGATTCATACTATCAAGAGTTAATGTAATTGTAGAAGAATCCGTAGTAATTACCGGAGGAGTATTCTCAATAACAAGAGTTACATCTACAGAGATACTGTTTCCTTGATCATCGGTCCCGATTAGCTGAACTATATTTGTTCCAAGGTTTGCACAGGTAAAATCTGTTTGACTTACGCTCTGATTAACATTCCCGCAATTATCAGTAAATGTTACTCCAAAATCAGTAGCGGCAATGGTCAGGTTTCCGGAGGCATCCAAGTTACGGGTAATAGAAATACTTGCTGTAGGCGGTGCTGGAGATAAGTCTCCTCGTACCCACACCCTATGAATAGTACTTTCGGCATTAAGTGCATAATCATCTACTTCCCAACGGCTTCCAAATCCACGGATTCCCCAGTGAAAATTACTATGCTTGTAAAAAGGGAAACTTGTCAATGCCAGATCTCCCTGATTACTGAAGAAACTCCCTGTATCTTCTGGAATATTAGCTGAATGCTCTTCTAATGCCGTAAAATTAGCAGGGGTATCAAATCCGCTAAAAGAACCACTTCCTGTTTTGATATAGTTTAGAGCGTTGGCATAATCGGTTTTGAAATTAATGACACGGGCATGTCCTGTACTTACTCCGTAAAATCTCATTTCTTCAAAATCCAAGGTTGCTGCCAACTGATTTCCCAGATGTCCCCAATTGGAAGTTCCAGATTCGTTATCCCCTAAGGAGGAAGAGCCTAACAAAGGTAAATCTGTATTGCGTACCTGTAACTCAGAGTTATCTCCTGCCAGATGTACATAGTTCAGAATCATCAACCAACCACCTCCATCGGTATCATTGTCCAATACCCCTTGAAAGGTACTGCCATTAAATTTAAAGTAATAGGTTCCACTTGGAACGCTTCCAACATAAGACGATAACAGGTTCGTAAATGGTCTTTCAAGAGTACCGTTTTCCAAAATTGGTGCAGGAGCTTCTGTATCTTCTCCAGGACCACATTGCGCCATAGTAATTTGTATTGCACATAAAATTGTAACTAAAATGAGTATTATTTTTTTCATATGTTAAAAGAATTATTAGTCTTATATTTAATAAGTGTTTAATTATTGACTCAAAGTATCTTACCCACCTGATACAGATGAATAAACTAAAAGAGAGATAGTCCTGTTGATTTAACAGAATTAACTGATAACTATATTTCTTGGTTTATTTGAATTGATGTAGGTTTCAATTATTCTTTAATCAGCTTTATTATCTGTTGCTGATGGCTTTTGTTATAAAGCTTTACCATATACACACCAGATTCCATATGGCTGACATCAACCTGATCTAACGAAGTATTCTGTTGCAGTACAAGTTGTCCTGCTATATCAAATATTTCTATTTTGGTGAGTTGCTGTATAGCTCCTTTGGTATAAACCAAATGAGTGGAAGGGTTTGGATATAAAGTCCAACCTTGTTCAATGGCCTCATTCTCCTCAATACCCAATGTATTAAATATGAAATGATCCATACCTGTTAGCCCGTTAAATACATTTGTAAAATTTACTGTATTATTATCAGTTACATCCGTCTGTATAAAACTGTCCAATGAACCATTTATTCCTAAGGCACTTGCCAAAGTTGAATTGTTGTCCAGTATTCGTAATTCTCCGTTTTGTGGATTTCCATCCACTGTAAAATTCACCAAAGGAATTATAGCATCGCTTGAATGATGTCCTATTGTTTCTCCTTTTGTATCGGTAGTTATTAAATACAGATCTTTATCAGCCATCAATGGATCAAATACTGAAACATTGGTGCCGGGGATTCGAGTTATGGTTTCATTGGTTCCAGTCGGAGCATAACTATCAAAGCTAATAGTTACCCCATCGGGTACAACAAGTGTAAATCCATATGATTGAGTTATCGGGGAAAAGTTCCCTGAATCAAAATTTGGAACCGCAGCGATACTAAAGCTATAATTCCCATTATGTATCAAGGTAAAGTCATAGTGTTGTGCACTTATTCCTTGCATTGTTATTCCTACTACTAAAAGTAATACAAAGTAAAAAGAAGTAATTGCTTTCATAATCTGTACTATTATTTTGTTTTGTTTACTATTATTATATGTCTTTCGTCTATTCATAAATTAATCCATAGACTCTGGTAGTTGTTCCTGGATAGTCCAGGTACTTAGATTTAAAGAATTATCAGGATGATTCATCACATTTTGTAGAATAAACGGTAAGTCAGAATTACCACCTACATACTGCGTTGTTCCATTGATATTTATATCATTTCCAGTATAACCGCTTATCTGATATGTAGGCAGGTTTAAGAAATTATCTGGATCATTCAGTACATAAGATAGAATATCAGGGTTGTCTGATACATCACCAGAATATCGTACAATACCATCTCCATTAGCATCTCCAGCCCACATCCCTAAAATATCAACAGGCATACCGGTGACAGTCAGTGCGTTTGTTCCATATGTTGGCATGTTACCATTACTAAAATCAACTGTTGTTATATCATTGTTCAAGTTAATGGTATTAGCACTCAGGATACCCAAGTGGTTTCGGTGTTTTATGGCAACGTAGTAGTTATCAGAAATCACTCCTTTAAAGCTAAGGTTTGAAACACCATCAAAAGCTACGACATCTCCATCACGCTGTAGGAGAGCGGATTGACTATACAAAATTTTAGTATTATCGTCCTTATCACGAAGCTCTACCCATACCCAGTCTACAATGGCATCATTGCCCGAAATTGAGAATACTGATGCATCTACAATTACCTCGTCTTCATAAGGAGAAGTCAAAGGAATATGTCCTTCTATTCGTAAATCGTCACGCATCAATGCTTCTTCGCCGGTATTAGGGTCAAAAGCAGCTCCTTGTAAATAAACTCTTGGTTTTACAATTACCTCAATATTCTCTGTGCTCAGTACAACATCATTATCGTCACCAAGATTATAATAAATATACCACGTCTTGCCATTACCGGTAATTGCCGCACCATTAGGTAACCCCTTAAACGTACCTATAGCTTTGTCATAGGTTCCATCATTATCAATCAACACCAATGTTACGGATTGACCGGGAAGAAGCATCCCCGTATCATCTTTGAGTACTAACGTAGTTTCATTGATGTCTACAAAACCTCCGTTGACTACCAACTGGTCATAACCCTCTCCCGCATTATTAAAATTATTCAAATCTATTTCTAGCGTATCATCAGACTGCATTACAAAATCTCCATCGGCAACCAATTGTCCTATCTCTGATCCTGAAGACTGACCGGGTGCTAGTACTCCGTTAATGGTTGTTATACCGGTGATAGCATCAATATGAGTTTGGGTTGCTACTCCTGATGGAGTATGAATAGTCCCTACATTTGTAGTTAAAGTTACATCTCTAAAGCCCTGAACTTTTGCTGTAGAAGATACCAGGTTGATGGCTGGAGCATCTACACTACGGCTCGTTCCTTCCAGGGAGACATTACCTGTAGAGATTAATCCATTCAATTCCATACCTACTTTTCCTTCTCCGGTAATATTCAAGGTAGCTGGTTTATCGGTCTCTATTTTTGTGCCTTCCTCCATAAAGACACCTATATTTGAATCATCGTCATGATCTCTTGCTGTACCGGTAATTGCAATATGTCCACGACGGCTTTCTATGCTAGAAGATTCTTCGATATATACACCTCTATAATTAACCAATCCATTGTCAACACCTTTTCCTAAAAGTATGATATCTCCTGTATCTGTTATAATCCTACTATTTCTTCTCATCAATATACCGTCTAATACGATATCTGATGCAGTATTGAAGTATGCCGTTCCATCGAGTGTAATAGATCCTGCACCTGTAGTTTCTATATGACAGCTATACAGAAATATTCCACTATAATTATCTTTTGGAATAACTTCTGTACCTCCCATTACTGAAATATTACCACCATCAGAATATACTCTACCCAGAATTGAGGTCACACTTTTTGTATTGACAACAATTGATTCTCTTGTAGTGATATGGCTATTACTACCAAAAGTAAGTGTACCTGAATTTATATGTAAATTACCACTACCAATGTCTATAGTTTTATTGGAATCAAAACGAACATCATCATTGTTAGCATTTATGGTGAAATCTGCATCAAATCCTTCTTTCACTCCCCTAACAAACAAAGTATTATCGCTTAAACCTATTTTGTTAATAGTTAACGAATTTGAAGGTTTTTTATAATCTACAACTATTCCTTTAGATGCATATATTTGATTATCCAGGGAGCCTATATTATCTAAAGTGACATTATTATCAAGATCTAAAGCAAAAATTCTATTATTAACATTCAGGTTATCCACAATAGTTTCTTCTATGGATCGGTATGTTATAGTACTATTTTCTGTAATAGCAACTAAACCTTCATCTTCATTATTATCTGTAAAAGTATGGGTTACATTAGTATACGTACCTGTTCCTAATAGTGACAAACCATCGGCCTGATTACCTCCATCAAAATTGATCTCATCTGTAAAATCACCACCATTCAGGTCTATGTTTAGATGGTCATTACCATCTTCTGTATTAATATTGATTGCTCCTGTTACAGAACTAATAGCTACAAGGACATCATTTCCATCCTGAATAGCTCCTGCTCCGGCTATAAGACCTCTTGTTTGGTCACTAATTCTATAATTTCTACCATCAATAATTATTGTAAGTTGATCATTAAGCTGATAAGGGTCAGTAAACACCATATTTCCTGAAGCATCTACAAACACATTTGGGCTTAATAGATCTGAACTTAGTATAACATCGTTTCCATCTCCTCGATTGTAATATATGTACCAGATCTTGTTGTTACCTGCTATTGAAGCTCCATTAGGCAGTCCATCAAAAGTTCCGATAATAGGATCTGTTCCATCGTTATCAATTAGTACCAGAGTTTCAGTATTTTCACTAAGAATGCCTGAATTATCTATTAATGTAAGGGTTGTTCCTGTAATATCCACAGAACCTTCTCTGACAACTATCTGATCATAATCGGTTCCTGCGGTAGTAAAATTATTTATTTCTACCTCCAGCGTATCATCTGATTGCATCGTAAGATTGCCAAGGGTTATCATCTGTCCTATGGACTGACCCGGTGCCAAAACTCCATTTATAACAATGTTATTTTCTGCTACAAAATTGGTTTGCACACCTGTAACTCCATCGGTTGTATGCATAGGTCCAAGGTTAGTTGTCATTATTAAATCTCCTCCAGATTGTAACTCTGTACCTGTATATGATATATTGATGGCCGAGGCATTTGCCCTGCCGCTGGTACCTTCTAATATAATGTTACCAGTACCCGCTAAGGTAGTAGCGGATGCATTAAAGTTAATTCCGAATGGATTGTTTCCTGTAGTATCCAGGCTGGTTCCTGTAATAGTAATGTTACCATCATATGCCAGGATAGTTGCATTATCTTTTATATCCACTCCATAATTAAATTCAGTACCCATTCCACCGGTTCCGTTGATCGTTATTGAGCCGGCATCTGCTGTACGTACTATAGAACTTTCTATGGCAGTTCCGATATTCGAAGCACCTATACTGTTTCCTCCTATACCTGTAATACTAATGTTTCCGCTATTACTTTGTATTTCTGAAGAAAACAATACCTGCATTCCTATACTTTTTAAGGGGCCTGTAGCAGGGCCTGTTCCCGAAATGGTAATATCACCTATATCTGTTATGATATTAGTTTCATACAATGTCATCCCCTCCAGAAAAGTTGAAGTATTTTCTGTATACGCTTTTCCATCAAGGATAATGTTTCCGGTACCAAAGGTTTGGATGGTACATTCAAACGCTTCAAAACCGTCAAAACCCGTTCCTGGTTGAGGAGCAATGCCGGATTTCATAGTAATATCTTCTCCGGCAGTAGATTGAACTACCGATCCTGACATATGAATCGCCTCATCTGCTGTAATGTTTATAGGGCCTTCTGTAGTAACATCTGTTCTAAATATCACTATTTTCGAAGTAACATTAAGTGCTCCACTCCCCAAGTCTGTATTTATGATATCTCCAAAACGAACCTGATCTTCTTCTCTAACAACGGTCAAATTTGCATCAAACCCGGTGGCAAAGCCATTGATATAAACATAGCCCACATCTGATCCTGCACCATTGATGGTCAACGCAGTATTAGGGTTATTGTAATCGATAGTAGTAATATCACTGATTCTTACCTGATTTTCTAAAGCACCCACAGCTTCGAGAATAGTAAAATTATTCACATTAATAGTAAAGATTCTTTCATTTACTTCCAGATGATCTGTAATGGTTTGCTCTAGTCCGGTATAACTAATAGCACTATTTCCTGTAATAGCAATTGTTCCTTCTCCTGCGCTACTTACAGTATGCGCATCACTATCATAAATACCTGTTCCTGTTACCGATAATCCATCATTGTCATTACCGCCTTCAAAATTGACAGCATCGGTAAAATTACCGTTGCTCAAATCTATATTCAACATATCATCTCCGTCTTCTGTGTTAATGTTGATTGCTCCGGTCACAGAAGTTATTGCTACCAATACCTCATTTCCATCTTGGGTAGCTCCTACACCAGCAATCACTGGTTTTTCCGAGTCATTGATACGGTAATTTTCTCCATCTACAGTAATCTTGAGGTTATCATTTACAGCATAGGGATCTGAGAAAACAAGGTTCCCAGAATTATCGACATGTACATTAGGAGGCGAGGTACTTAATAAAACATCATTTCCGTTAAGGTTATAATAGATATACCAGGTCTTTTGATTTCCTGGGATAGCTGTACCATGAGGTAATCCAAAAAAAGTACCTGTAATGGGATCATCGCCATCATTATTGATCAAAATAAGGTTTTTGGGACTAGAAAAACTACCTGAATTATCTTTGATAGTAAGGGTAGCATCTTCTAAATTTACTGTACCATTTACTACAATCTGATCATAATGAACTCCTGCCGTAGTAAAATCATCTATTTCTATTTCAAGAGTAGTTCCTACATTCGCTTCCAGGACTCCATTAATCATCAACTGACCAGAAGATCGTCCCGGTTCTAAAGCTCCATTAATGAAGATATTGTTAGCACTAAACAAGTCTTGTCTGGCAGGTCCTTCTGGTGTATATATAGGTCCAGAGACCGCATATAAGTGTAGATTGTTCCCAGATTGAATCTGGGTGTCATGTTCCGGCAGGAATATTCCGATAGTATTATCGGATGAATTCACCCTTCCGTTTACAGTAATATTTCCTGTACCAGTGGTGCTAACAGCTCCTTCGAGCCATATTCCTATATGACCTGTACCCGTAGTGGCAGTACTATTCCCCATAAAAATAACTTCTCCATTTTCTGCTGTGATGGATGAAGTACCCATCATTTCAATTCCGTAGTTATAATCACCAGCCAGTCCGCTATTTCCATCAATATTTATATGACCAGATCCCGAAGTTTTGATCATCATGTCTATTACTAACGAGACTCCTACGTTTACTCCTCCAGAACATTCTCCTCCGGTTCCTGTAATGTTGATATTCCCGCTATTACTTTGGATTACTGTTTCCAATCCTATAATTACTCCTTTACATTGATTCACACCCATAACAGGTCCCTTACCGGTAATAGTAATAGTACCGCTATCTGTAAGTATATTGGTACGGACCATGGTAATCCCTCTGGTCGAAATTGAAGGGTCATCGCTAAATGCTTTTCCGCTAAGGGTTATATTTCCTGCACCTGTGGTACGAAGTGTTGACTCAATCATATCAATACCATAGGTACTAAGTCCCGGATTTGGGAACAAACCAGCATTGATGGTGATATCTTCTCCGTCGGAAGACACAACATTAGCCTCTGAAAAAGAAGTGCCTTCATAACTTGTGACTTCGATCGCACCCTGGGTAGTAACTTCTGTTCTAAATAAAACCGATCTTGCTATAACCCTAAGGATCCCGCTACCAAGATTTATATTTGTGTTAGGACCAAGTCTAACAACATCCTCCTCCTTAATAATGACTAAATGTGCATCAAACCCCGAAGCAAATCCAGTAACCTGAATAAATCCATTTTCGCCTCCTGTTCCATTTATAGTCAGCACATTATTAGGGTTATTATAATCTATAGTTAAAAAACCTCGTATATCCACCTGATTCTCCAGTGTGCCATCTGATTTTAAACTGGTTGTAGTATCAGCATTGATGGTAAAGGTTCTTTCGTTTACGTCTAATTGATCAATAATGTTTCCTTCTACTCCTGTGTAATTGATCATACTATTTCCTGTAACTCTAACTTTTCCTTCGCCAGGGTTATCAACTGTGTGAACGACATTATTATACGTACCTGTTCCTAGTAAAGACAATTTATCTGCACCATTATTTCCATTGAAATTAATCACATCAGTAAAATTACCATTGCTCAAGTCGATATTTAAAGTATCATCTCCCGCTTCTGCATTTAAATTGATCTCTCCAGTAACTGATGTTATAGGGATCAAAATATCATTCCCATCCTGAATCGCTCCGAAACCGGAAATCAAGCTGTTTTCTGAATCGCTGATACGATAATTAACCCCATCTACCCTAATCCTTAAGTTATTATTTAAACCATTAGAGTCTTCAAAAACCATGTTCCCTGAATTGTCTACATATACATTAGGTTCATCAGGTTCGGTAACCAACACTACATCATTATTACCATCATAATTATAGTAAATATTCCATGTTCGCCCATTACCCGCTATAGCTGCACCGTTTGGTAGCCCATCAAAAGTTCCTAGTACAGGATCTGTTCCATCATTATCAATAATCGTATAATTTTCGTTAAAAATAGCATTA
The DNA here is from genome assembly GCF_034322225.1 of Aquimarina callyspongiae. Lineage (NCBI taxonomy): Bacteria > Pseudomonadati > Bacteroidota > Flavobacteriia > Flavobacteriales > Flavobacteriaceae > Aquimarina > Aquimarina callyspongiae. Next base: position 721,080 of record NZ_JAXLPA010000001.1, read on the forward strand.
GCATTATCAACTAGATTAAATGTTGTTCCTGTAATATCTATCGCACCTCTAACTACTATTTGGTCATAATCACTCCCTGCAGTTGATGAGCTCTCAAATTCTATTTCTACTGTACTCCCTGATCCAATGGTTAGATTGGTATTTGCAATCAATTGCCCGGGAGACTGCCCCGGTGCCAGAACCCCATTAATTGTCGTATTGTTTGCTTCGATTAATTCTTGTAATGCAACTCCATTAGGTGTATTGATTGGTCCTACATTGGCTCTTATCAATAAATTGTTTGAGTCGAGTTTTGCATTTGATGAAGTAATATTTATTGCCGGAGTATTAGCAGATGCACTAGTTCCCTGAAGTGACATATTACCTGAATCCTTAACAATTCCACCCAGTTGCATCCCAATATAACCGGTTCCTGTAATATTTAAAGTGCCTCCGGTTTGAATGGCACCTGAAGCCAATGAAACACCTACGTTATCATTATTTGCTCCATTCATTCCTGTACCAGTGATAGTGATATTTCCGGTAGTACTTTGAATGGATGAATTACCTTCTATTCGAATCCCCCTAATATTTGCACGTCCGTCGAAAACTCCGCTTCCGGTCATCTCTAGCGTTCCGGTATCGGTGGTAATACTACTTCCGTTTCTCATAAATATGCCACTAAGTATAAAATTTATGTTTCGACTAGAATACGCTCTACCATTCATGGCAATTGTCCCGGAACCTGTTGTTTCTACATGACCACCGAACATATTAATCACACCATAATCACCAGAAACCACTTCTGTTCCCGAGCTAACAGAGATGTTTCCTCCATTAGATTGCACCGTTGCATTAATAATATGTGTGGTATTTTTAGACGACGTATTGATCGTTCCCGTTGTGGTAATGTTTTGGTGAATACTAAGCAGGTCACAGGTGATATTAAGGTTACCATTACCCAGATCGATAGCATTATTTCTAAAACCAACATCATCGCCTGTATCTCCATTAATAGTAAGACTGGCATCAAAACCGTTTGCCAAACTTCTTACACTAAATAAGTCTTCACCTGCACCGCTGAGATTAATGCTCAACGAATTTAAAGGGTTATTGAAATCTACGGACTCACCCAAACTTGAATCTATCCTATTATCTAAGGTACCTCCTGCTTCCAAATTGATGGTTTCGATATTTCCTATATCACCTGTAAAGGTGAAAACACGATCAGATGTATTCAGATTGTCTGTTATCGGTTCCAATCCGGTGTAATTGATTGTATTATTGCCTGAAACTTCTACATATCCGTCATGATCATTAATGAAGGTATGTACTACTGTATCATATACAATAGCATCAGAGCTTATGAGTATCAAGTCATCTCCTGATGGTGTATTTTGGGCACCTCCGCTATAGTTAATAGGAACGCCAATATCTCCATTAGAAAGATCTATTGTAAAGGTATCATCTCCTCCTTGAGTATTGATTTTAATTTCTCCGGTTACTAAGGTAATGGGTATCAGCACATCGTTTCCATCTTGCTTCATCCCTTTTCCAGCTACTAGTAGGGCCGAAGAATTACTTACGCGATAATTCAGATCTTCTGAAATAATACTAATATCATCATTAACATCCATAAAATCGGTATAAACCAAATTTCCTGAACTATCTACTTCAAGATTGATTCCATCATTTACAGGCTTAATTTTAATGGCCGTAATTTGTGACTCCAAAACAGATGAATTCTCAATGTTTTGGAACCCCCAGGAACTAATAGAGATAAAAGAAAATATATACAGAACACTGAAGAACTTAAGGATTTTCATAATTAAGAGATATGATTAGTTTTTTAGTTGGTTTTTTTCTAATTCCTTTTTTAGCTTTTCTAATGCCTGCAATTTCATCTTAAGACGTTTATTTTTTTGTTGAATGATCCTTGCTCGATCTCCACCAAAAAAATTGTTAATGAATTGTCTTATTGACATTTTGTGGCATATGAAGTTTTAATGCCTCAAAACTATTTATAAAGTTTATTGAATTAAGAAAAATAATATGTACAAATAATGTACAAAGCGTAAATAACCCATGTACAAATAATGTACAATCAAAGAAAATTAATATCCAAACAACTGATTATTAATTACTTAAAAACAAATCTAGAATTTATTTAAAATTGCATTTAAATCTTCATCAGGGGATAAGTTCATTTTTTTTCTAAGCCTGGATCTGCTTCTGTAAACGGATTCAATCGCTATGTTTTGGAGAATTGCGATTTCATTATTATCAATATTTAACCGAATAAATGAACAAAGTTTAACTTCCGTTTTAGTTAATGTTGGGTATTCTTCAAGCAGTTTTTCATAAAATGCAGAATTTAGAATATCTACTTTGTTTTGAAAGCTAATCATAGTACCATCTACAACTTCACTCTCTAGAATTGCTTTTTCTAAAGCTTTAAAATTAGTATCATTTTTAAGTGAACCTGATTTTTTTATTTTTTTGACATATGATAGCAGCTCTTCTCTCCATTTACGATTTCTCGAAATGTTCAATGCAAAATCAGAAATATCTTTTTGTTTATAGTGAATCTCCTGTTGAAGCATTTCATTTTTGAGTTCTCCAAGTCTGAGTTGTTCTTTTCTTTTTCGTAAAAGGAAAATGATTGTTGTTATAATTAATCCGAATATTACTGCAATGATTGTTGTGATTTTCCAAAATTTAGTAGAGGCTTGCTGTAAAAGACGTGATTCTTTAATTTTTTGTTTTTCTACTAACTTAATACTGTCGACAACTTTTTGTCGTTCATAGGTATATTTGGCTTCTAACTCAGCAAATTCTTTAATACTCTTAACCTTCATATCCGTTATTTGCTGACGTTTATACGCTCTATAATATTTAAAAGCTAGCTCTTGATTTCCAAGGTCTTTATAAATGTTACTCAAAGCTAAACTGCGATTCGCTATTAAGCCATCAACCCTTATATCTACTACCATTTCAAAAGATTTTTTATAGTATGAAACGGCTTTTTGGAGTTGCCCCATTTTTCTGTAGGCATAACCTAGTTTTTTATAAGCTCCCTGTAGACCAATTCTATCATTGATTTTTTCACATATTTCTATATTCTTATTTGCATATGAAATAACTTTGGTGTAGTTTTTATTTTTGGTTTCATAGCTGGATAAACTAGATAGAGCTTTGGACTTTCCATAATCATACCCAATCGAATCCGCATACTTAAATGCGCGTAGTCCATACATTTTTCCTTTTTCCAGATCTTTATACAAAAGGTAGTATTGACTTAAATAATACAATGCTCGTACAAAATCTTTATTATTCCCGTATTCTTTAGATAAGAACAAAGCTTTATTGTAAAATTGAAATGCTTTAATACTATCCTTCTTATGCTGGTATAATCTACCAAAAATGTAATATGTTTTGGGCAAAGTATAGGTTTCCTCGATGTCTTCTTTTATTTTTAAACTTTCCTGGATAGCCTTTAAACTTTTAACATATTCTGTATCTTTTCGGTAGTAGAAACTTAATTCGTCTAAAATCAAAGCTTTTTTTAACAAAAAATATCTATTGTTGTTATCTTTTGTCAAAATGCTATCATTAATAAGTTGTAAAGCATTTTCTAAAGTACTTAAAGAAGTTTTCGTTTTAATCCTTAAACTATCAATCCCATTTTTATAAAGTCTTTCAACCTCAATACTATCCTTTTGAGCATTTAGTGAATGTGTAAAGAAAGGTAACACAATAAAACAAATCCATAACTTGCATACGTTAGTTACCTGTTTATCAGAAATAAAGTAATCTAAAATCAATGGATGGGTTATTTTTGAATTCTATTCAAAGATAAACAAACTAAAAAAAGATGGGGTTAAAAAGAACGGAGTCTTTGATATCATTTCTACTTTTAATATAACTGGTGTAATATTAACTCTTGATAACAAATCTTACTCTATTATTCTTTATACTTATAAAAATCTATTAAGAAGATATTTGCATACTATATAACAAACCTCATAAACTTCATTTTATGAGGTTTGTCTGCACTTTTTAATAAGTAGCCGTTCCGGGCCCACATTGTTTAAAAGTAGGTCCTGAATTTCCGCTGCAATAATATTCTGTACAATCTCTGTTAACACCACCACAATCTGCGTCAGTAGTACAAAGACTACTACAAGAGTCTCCCATACGGCCTGCATTAATCATTTTAAGCTCTTTCCTACTCATTACTTGGGTAGCAATAACTCTTAATTCTTTAAAGTTTTTCTTCATTTTTTATATAATAAAGTTAGTAATAAATAAAGCCTTAAAATTACAGCTTGCATCATATTTCAATTCACCCTAAAAGGGTGAATCTCCCCGAATTTTGATTTTTATATTCCTTAATACCCTACTCCATCAAAGGTTTTGAATTATCTACCAATCATTAGTATATCAATATTAATCTTTATCGATAACAGTAAAACAAATGAGTTAAAACCGCATAATATTTTTACTTATAATTAATAATTTTAAAAGCACTGAATATAAATTCTATAAAATGAAAAAAATCTTACACCTAAACGGAGTTAAAAAATTAAGCAGAGATCAACAAAAATCAGTTAAAGGAGCTAGTGAAGATGGCTGCCACCAAGTGAGGCATTTATGTTGCGAAAACGGTAATTGTGGCCTTGGAGAATGTCACCACGGAAGATTTTGTTTATGGTGGTAAAAAATAAACCCTGAAAACGCTATAAATAGGTTTTCAGGGTTGTTATCTTTAATAGTTAAGTAACTCGTTAATCTTCTTTTTTACTTTTTCTGTTGAAGGAATCATCGTTTGCTCTAATGTACTATTTAAAGGGATCGCAGGCATATTCTCTGATCCAATAGTCATTACAGGAGCATCCAAATATCTAAAGCATTCTTCTTGAATTTTTCCTGCCAATGCTCTTGCAAATGAATTATTTGAAGGTTCTTCTGTCACCACAAGGCATTTTTTGGTCTTTTTTACAGATTCTATAATAGTTTCTTCATCCAGTGGATATAAGGTACGTAAATCAATAATTTCAACAGATTCCTGGATATCTTTTGTTGCATTTAATGCCCAATGTACTCCCATTCCATACGTTACCACAGTCATAGTTTCCTTTTCATCCTGTGCCCAGATACGCTGTACGATATTTGCTTTACCAAATGGCAATATATAATCTTCTGATGGCTCAATAGTTCTGGCGGCATCCGTTCCTTTTACCTTGGACCAATATAACCCTTTGTGTTCTAGGATTACCACTGGATTTGGATCATAATATGCGGCTTTCATCAAGCCTTTTAAATCCGCTCCATTGCTTGGATACGCAATTTTGATCCCTCTAATATTTGTTACTACTGACTCTACTGAGGATGAATGATAAGGGCCTCCACTTCCATAAGCTCCAATAGGAACTCTTAAAATCATAGATACGGGCCATTTACCATTAGATAAGTAACACGATCTGCTTACTTCTGTAAATAATTGATTAAGGCCAGGCCAGATATAATCTGCAAATTGGACTTCTACAATTGGTTTTAAACCTACTGCAGACATCCCTACGGTAGATCCTACGATAAAAGCTTCCTGGATTGGTGTGTTAAATACACGTTCATCACCAAACTTTTGTGCTAAGGTTGCTGCTTCTCTAAAAACACCTCCTAGTCGCCCTCCAACATCTTGACCGTATAACAAGCATTCTTTATGCTTCTTCATTAACTCCTCTACAGCAAACAATGCGCAATCTACCATGACCACCTCTTCTTTATCGGATGGGGAACGTTCTCCTTTCTCTTCGGTAATGGTGGTAGGTGCAAAATCATGAGTAAATAAATCTTCAGGCGTTGGATCTTCAGCCTTCATAGCTTCTTCAAGATCTTTTGCTACTTTTTCTTTTGCTCCAGCTTCTATAGCATTTACCTCTTTTTCGGTAAAACCGCCTTCTAACAATTGACTTCTTAGAACCGGATATGGATCACGAGTACGGGCTTCTTCAAGATCATCTCGATACCACTCCATACGTACTCCTGATGTATGGTGATTTAACAATGGTACTTTTGCATGTACCAGTATAGGTCTACGCTCTTCCCGGATCGTTTTAATCGTTTCTTCTATAGCCAGATAACTCTCTGTAAAATTAGCACCATCAATTGATATAGCATCTAATCCATGAAATCCCTGTGCATACTCAAAAGCATTTTGTGCACGGGTTTCTGCTTCATTAGCAGAAATATCCCATCCATTATCCTGTACCAGGTATAAAATTGGTAGTTGTTTTAAAGCCGCCATCTGAAAAGCCTCTGCTATCTCTCCCTCTGTTACAGATGCATCACCCAAAGAACACACCACCAGTGGTTTTTCTTCCATCAGAGATGGTTTTGTTATCTCACTCTTGCTTAGATCATTTTGAAAAGTATGATCGATCCCAACCAATTCTTTATACTGCATTCCTAATGCTACTCCTGTTGATGGAATTGCCTGCATACCGGTTGCTGAAGATTGATGTGGGATTTTAGGTTTATCATCATCTCTAAGGCTAGGATGTGAATAATACGTTCGACCACCAGAGAAAGGATCTTCTTTTTTAGCTAACAATTGTAACATTAGATCATACGGACGCATTCCAATCCCCAATAACATAGCATCATCTCTATAATACGGAAATGCATAATCTTGTGGTAATAATTGCATTGCTAAAGCAATCTGAATAGCCTCATGTCCTCTAGAGGTTGCATGAACGTATTTAGAAACTGTTTTGAAGTTTTCTTCATACAGTTCGGTCATACTTTTTGCTGTACACAGTGTAAAAAACGCTTTCTTCAGAACTTCTTTTGCTATTGTTTTCTCTGCTAACATATTTTATAATTTATATTGAAATAATAAATCCTCTTACCCTACTTTTTCTTCAACAGTTACTGGTATGATCCAACCGTGTTTATCTTCTTGTTTTTGTGTTTTGATTTCGTCCAGTGTTTTTTTCATATCCTGACTTACCGGATTTGTCGTTGGCAAAGTAATCACCTCTTCTTTGTATCCTATTGCTTCTACCATAGCAATTGCAACAGCTGTACCCGTTCCAAAGGCTTCTTCTAGTTTTCCTTCTTTAGAATAACCAATAACCTCATCAATAGTAATGGGTCGTTCATCTACTTCAAACCCTTTATCTTTTAATAGAGTAATCACACTATCTCTGGTAATCCCTTTTAAAATTGATCCATCAGTACTAGGTGTAATGAATTTACCATCTACTTTAAAAAAGATATTCATGGTACCTACTTCCTGAACATATTTGTGCTCATTAGCATCCAGCCATAATACCTGATCGTATCCTTTAGCCTTAGCTTTTTCGGTAGGAAGAATAGCCGCAGCATAGTTTCCAGCTGCTTTTGCTTCTCCTGTTCCTCCATCTGCTGCTCTGATATATTCAGTTTCAGCGTATAATCGTATCTTTTTTGTAAAAAATGGTCCGGCTGGAGAACAGATTACAATAAACTTATAACTCGTTGCTGCACGCATCCCAATAAAAGGCTCATCAGCATACATAAAAGGTCTCAAGTACAAAGCACTTCCTTCTTGTGGAGGAATCCAAGCTTGTTCTATTCCAACAATCTGTTTTACAGCTTCAACAAAAAGCTCTTCTGGAACTGAAGGCATTCCTAACCTTGCTGCACTAACATTAAATCGTTTTGCATTTTGTTCTGGTCTAAACAGTAAAGGCGTATTATTATTTCCAACTGTAGCTTTCATTCCTTCAAAAATAGCTTGACCATAGTGCAATGCCATTGCTGCAGGATGTGTAGGAATTAACTCTAATGGTTCTATTCTAGGGTTTTGCCATGTTCCATCCTCATAATCACAAACAAACATGTGGTCTGTAAATGCTTTTCCTAAAGGAATATTATCAAAATCAATATCCTTTAATTTTGAATTCGAGGTTCTTGTAATTTTGATCTGTTGTTCCATTCTGATTTATCTATTTTGAGCGCATCCCTCATTAAAGTCGGGTCGGGCTATCTGCTCATACTCCTCATATTGTTTCTTTCGGTAACACTTCGACAAGCTCAGTGTGACAACTCAAGAAGACAATACTGCGGGGTAACCGCTACTATCCCTTGCGCATATAATTATTATATTTCTCTATTAATATCAAAGGCTTCTAGTTCATCTCCTACTTTTCTTAAGAACGAACCTCCTAAAAATCCATCGACTACCCTATGATCAAAGGATAATGATAAATACATCATACTTCTGATAGCTATTTCATCTCCCTTATCAGTAGTAATCACTTCTGGTCGTTTTTTAATAATCCCTAATGCCAAAATTGCAACCTCTGGTTGATTAATAATAGGTGTCCCCATTAAACTACCAAAGGTTCCTACATTAGAAATTGTAAATGTACTTCCTCCTATTTCATCTGGTTTTAGTGCATTATTTCTTGCATTGTTTGCCAGATGATTTACATTCTTTGCTAATCCTAAAAGGTTTTTTTCATTTGCATTTCTAACTACAGGTACTATCAAATTACCACTTGGCAGAGCAGTCGCCATTCCTATATTAATATCATTATGAACAACGATTTTCTTATCATCTACCGAAACATTAATCATCGGAAACTCTTGTATTGCTTTTGCCACGGCTTCAACAAAAATTGGTGTGAACGTTAGTTTCTCTCCATATTTCTCTAAAAAGGATATTTTTTTATCATTTCTCCAGTTTACCATATTAGTTACGTCAACTTCAATATAACTGGTAACGTGTGGAGAGGTATGTTTTGAGTAAACCATATGATCCGCGATCATCTTACGCATACGATCCATTTCTACAATTCGATCTTTACCTTCTGTAAAAGAAATTGGTGGTGGAGTATACGCAGGTTTTGAGGCCTGAGGTTGCTGCGGTCTACTTGGTAAGGGATACTTCCTGTTTTTAAGATAGTGCATTACATCACTTTTGCGAATACGACCTCCTTCACCAGTTCCCTGGATACTTTGAACCTCTTCTATAGATAAGTTTTCCTTTTTGGCAATACTAATCACCAAAGGAGAAAGGAATCCATCATTATCTCCTGAGGCTGTAATCTTAAATTCAGTATTGCTTACACTCCTTAGCTCTTTTTGTACTGTATTAGCTGGCTCTTCTTCTTTTGAAACGGAAGAGGAATCATCACTACTAGCAGCATTTGTGATCTTTACATTAGCATCTGCATTGATCACAGCAATTACTTGCCCTACTGCAACCACTTCATTGGGTTGATATAGTACCTCTGTAATTATTCCGTTACAAGGTGATGGTACTTCAGAGTCTACTTTATCAGTAGCTACTTCCAAAATGGTTTCATCTTCTTCTACGGTATCACCAACATTCTTAAGCCAATTAAGAATGGTAGCTTCTGATATACTTTCACCCATTTTGGGCATTTTTAATTCTACTGTTGACATTTTAGTTAACTAATGTTCGTTAGTTTATATTTTATATTACTGACTTAAATTTTGTGTCACCCTGACCCTGTCGAAGGCTATTATAGCTTTATGTCTTTTAACCACACTTCGACAAGCTCAGTGTGACATTCGTGCACTCTTATTTATTCTTAAACTCTTCTAATGTTTTATAAAACGCTTCTTGCGTAGGTCGATCTTTTGGAACCTCTCGCAGCGGTTCTACTTCTTTTAAAGATTCAAAACAATCTGCTGGCAATTGTTGATATAACTTTGTCCCTTTGGTTTTCCAATTGATCATTTCGTCGCTAACTTCTTTAATCACTTTAGCTGGATTACCAACGATTAAACTTCGTTTCGGGAACACAGTATTTGCTTTTACAAAAGACATGGCTCCTACTATACATTCATCACCAATTTCAGCATCATCCATAATCACAGTATTCATACCAATCAAACAATTACGTCCTAAATTTGCGCCGTGAATGACTGCTCCGTGCCCTACGTGTGCACTTTCTTTTAAGACAATGGATTTACCTGGAAACATATGCACCGTACAATTTTCTTGTACATTTACTCCGTCTTCAAGGATAATTTCGCCCCAATCTCCACGTATAGCGGCTCCAGGACCTATATAACAGTTTTTTCCTATAATTACATTACCAGTCACTGCAGCTAATGGATGTACGAAACTCCTTTCGTGTATTACCGGTATGTATCCTTTGAAACTGTATATCATTTTATTAATACTAAATATTAAATTATAAATGTAAAATGACAAAGTTTAAAGTTTGCACTAAATACAGCTTCACTTTTACATTTTATATTTTGCATTTTTCGGTTTTACATTTTATTTAGTTGCTGTTGTTTTTACACTACTGGTGAAAATTGCAACTAATTCTTTACACTCTTGAATAATCTTATTAAATTCATCTAAATCATTAATTAATCTAGCTTCTTTTAACACTTGCAAATTAACTTGAGATTCTCTCAATTCTTTAAGACATATTTTCATTTTATGAATAAAATCTCTTCTTGATTCCGCAGCTTGCGCTTCTCCATAATTTAAAGCTGAGGAAGTCGATGAACGAATTAGTTGTTTAGCCAAATGTTCTGAAGCAAAATCCTTATTCAACCCATTTATATTAGTGATTATACTTGCTGAAAATTTTACAAGTCTTTCTTGCAAATCATATTTTTGACTTATTCTCATTTTATTTAAATCTCTTCAATGTTTCTTTAGTAAAATCAGATAACACCAATCTTCCACTAATTACTGCTCTTTCTGCTAATAGGGTATCCCAATGTTCTGTACCTTCCCAAAAAGCTTTTTTCATATCTTTCATAGCTTCTGGATTATAGGTGCATAAATGTTCTGCAAATGCTTTTACTTCCGCATCTAAGGTTTCAGTATCTTCAAAAACTTTGGTAAACAATCCCTTATCTCTTGCCCATTCTGCTTCATAAAATGAGTTAGCATCAATAGCGATTTGAGTCATTGCTGATAATCCTATTTTACGTTCTACCACAGGTCCCACAACAAATGGTCCTATCCCAACATTTAATTCGCTTAACTTAATAGAAGCAAATTTTGTAGCCATACAGTAGTCTGTTGCTGATGCTACCCCAACTCCTCCTCCAACAGTTTTACCTTGAACTCGTCCTATGATGAATTTTGGGCATTTACGCATTGCATTAATCACATTGGCAAAACCGGAGAAAAACACTTTACCTGTTTCTGCGTCATTGATATTAATTAATTCTTTAAAGCTTGCTCCGGCACAAAAAGTTCTGGCGCCTCCACTTTTTAGAACAATTACTTTTATAGCTGAATTATTACCTGCATCAGTAATTGTCTGAGCTAATTTTGCAAGTATATCTCCTGGTAAAGAATTATGTGCGGGGTGAAAAAACTCTATAGTTCCTACTCCGTTTTCTATCATTATGTTTACGTAAGGTTGTGTCATATTCATCATCCGCGAAGGCGGATGTCTCATTTTAATTATTCATTTTTTTTAAATACTCTATCAAGTTTTCGCTCAAATCAGCCCAATCTTTATTTTCTTTTTCGATTAGTTTAATTTTCCATTCTCTATTCCACTTTTTCATTCGTCTTTCACAAGTATATGCTTCATCCTTTGTTTTATAGTTTTCAAAATAAATCAACTTATCTAAATTATATCTAGCTGAAAATGTATTTGGATGCGACTTATTCTTATGCTGATATATTCTTATTTTTAAATCTTTTGTTACTCCTATATATAGAACTCCATTTGGTTTATTGGTTATAATATATACACTCCATATTATCATTCAATCCTTTAATTTCTGAGATTTTCCTTTACAAATCCCCTTTTTTAGATTCCCGTCTTCACGGGAATTTTGAACAGTTTAATCTATTAGATTAAATTGTTCAAAATGATGATTCAGATGTTTTCTTTCTAACAAGTACCATTCATATTTATTCATTTCTCCAAAAACGATATTTTTCAAATTCGCTTCAGGATTTGCTTCAAAATATGTTTTATAGGCTTCTCTAGCTTCATTAAATTTAGCTATAGCTGTTTCTAAATCTGCATGTTTTAAATCTTCCAACACTCCTTTTTCTAATAATGGAAAATCTGTGTTTTTAGGAAAAGGTTGATAGTTGTATAGGCTATTATGAACTTTATCTAAAATCTTTTCAGGTGTTGCAATTTCAAAGTCCTGAATTTCTCCTGAAGCAATTTTATAGGTATACTCCAAATGTTCTATCATATGTTGTGGCGTCATAATTCCCCATTTTGGTTTAGTATCCGCTGTTAACTTATGTAAACATTCCTTAATTTTTCTTTCGGTCATTTCTACCAGGGTAGTTTGCTTTTTTTGTACCATGGTTAAAATAGTAGCTATTGCCACTAATTCATCTTCTGTATCAAATACTTCTACAAACCATTTTACAATTCCGCTAGGATGTTCTGCGCTTGCTACATCACGATCTACTTTTTGCTTACAGGTTAACCTAACATATACTGTATCATTATGATAAATCGGTCTCAAGAATCTACATTCTTCTAACCCATAATTTGCAGAAACGGGTCCTTTATTAGGGTATACAAATAATCCTGCTGCCGCTGCAAGAATAAAATATCCGTGCGCAGTACGCTTTTCAAAGATACTTCCGTCTAGAGAAGTAATATCTGTATGTGCATAGAAATGATCCCAGGTCAGATTAGCAAAATTGATAATATCTGTATCAGTAACAGTACGCTTATGAGTTTTTAAAGACATTCCTGGTTCGATATCCTCCCAGTGATAGGCAAACGGATGTTTTTCTGCTTCTTTATATGCTGCATTTGCCTGATAAATCCCTGTTACTTCTGTAAGAGTTGTTGGGGTTCCTTGTATGGCACATCGCTGCATATAATGTTTTATACCTCGCATTCCACCCATTTCTTCTCCTCCTCCTGCTCTTCCAGGACCTCCATGAGTTAATAACGGTAGCGGTGATCCATGACCTGTGCTTTGTTTTGCATTTTCTCGATTACCTACTAAAATTCTTCCGTGGTGAGAAGCTGCTCCTACTATATATTCTCTTGCTATTTTGTCATCATATGTAAAAATGGAAGAAACTAAAGACCCTTTACCCATTTGAGATAGCGTAATCGCATCTTCTAAGGTATCATACGGCATAATTGTAGATACTGGTCCAAAAGCTTCTATAACATGTGCTTCTGTATTTTTAAACGGATTATCTTCTCTTAATAAAATCGGGCTTACAAAAGCTCCTTTATTTGCATCTGCTCCAATAGTTTCGATCTTATCCAGGTTTCCATAAACAATATTAGCTGTTTTAGCTATTTCAGAAACATTGTTCCTAAAACTTTCTACTTGCTGCTTACTGGCCAATGCCCCCATTCGTACTTCTTTAAGTCTTGGGTCTCCTATTGTAACTTTATCCAATTGTTGACCCAATGCTATTTGTACATCTTCAACTAATCCTGATGGTACTATTATCCTACGAATCGCGGTACATTTTTGACCGGATTTCACGGTCATTTCTTTTCGTACCTCTTTAATAAACAAATCAAATTCTGGTGTCCCTGGCACAGCATCCTTTCCTAGTATCGAAGCATTTAGTGAATCTGCTTCCATCGTAAATGGTACAGATTCTTCTATTAATCTTGGATGTGCTTTCAACATTCTTCCTGTACGTGCTGAACCCGTAAAAGTCACAATATCCTGAGATTCTACAGTATCCAGAATATTCTTGGTCATACCACTCAATAACTGTAATGCTCCTTCTGGAAGAATTCCTGAATCTACAATCACTCGTACTACTGCTTCTGTTAAATATGCTGTTTGTGGTGCTGGTAATACTACTGCAGGAACTCCAGCCATCCAATTAACAGCACATTTTTCAAGCATTCCCCATATTGGAAAATTAAAAGCATTAATATGTACAGCTACTCCTCTTTTAGGAACAAGAATGTGGTGCGCCATAAATCTACCTCCACGAGAAAGATCTATTGGATCACCTTCTACGTGATAGGATTGATTAGGAAATAATTTACGTAAGGAAGCATTAGCAAACAAATTACCAAAACCTCCTTCTATATCAATCCAACTATCTATGCGAGTTGCTCCTGTACGATAGCTTAAGTCATAGAATTCTTCTTTTCTTTTAGTAAGGTATAATGCTAGTTTTTTAAGCATGTTCCCTCGTTCTTGAAAGGTCATCTTTCTAAGGATTTCTCCTCCTTTGGTTCTACCATATTGTAGTACTTCAGGAATATCTAATCCTTCAGTTGTGGCTTCTCCTATAGTTTCACCAGTGACAGCATCATGCATAATGATCCCTTCTCCAGTGCCGGCAGTCCATTTCCCGTTGATGTAACTTTCTAATTTTTTCATATTAAAACATACTAGTCCTCAGAACTTCTCTTTGGCTATTTATTTAGTTTACTATATTCTTCTATTTGATCGGCAAATCCAGATTCATCTTTAAAAGCAATCATATTTCCTTCTGGGTCAAAAAACTTAGCTACTTCGCCCCATTCATGTTTTTGATAATTCACTTCAATGCCTTTAGCTTTTAGCATATTAGCTGTAGTTTCAACATTAGCTACATTTAATCGTAAACAGCTATAATTTTTGTCAATCATATTTTGTTTGAGATACTCTTCTCTATCCTCTATTTCGACCATTAGATAGGTCCCATAAAAATCAAAGCACGTTAATACTTCGTTTTGAAATAGAACAGGAAGCTGCAAGATTTCTTTATAAAAACTTACACACTCGTTATACTTCTTGACATATAAAATCAGACCTGTACGAGTTGCTGCAATCATGCTTCAAAATCTACATTTTCTATCACACAAGCATATCCTTGTCCAACACCTACACACATTGTAATTAGTGCATAGCGCTTATTTTGTTCTTTTAACTCCAAAGCTGCGGAATATGCAATACGGGTTCCTGTTACTCCTAACGGATGTCCTATTGCGATAGATCCTCCATTAGGATTAATTCTAGGATCATCATCGGCCAAGCCCCATTCTCGAATACAAGCTAAAGCTTGTGATGCAAAAGCTTCATTTAACTCTATTACATCTATATCATCCATGGTTATTCCAGCTTTTTCGATAGCTTTATTAGACGCTTGAACCGGGCCAATCCCCATAATCCTTGGTTCTACTCCTACTACAGCCGAACTTACAATTCTAGCCAATGGTTTAAGGTCATATTTTTTAACTGCATCTTCTGAAGCAATAATCGTTGCCGCTGCACCATCATTCAATCCTGAAGAGTTTCCTGCGGTTACACTACCATCCTTTTTAAAAGCAGGACGAAGTTTTGCTAATACTTCTTTGGTGGTTGTTGGTTTTATAAACTCGTCATCAGAGAATATAATGGGATCCTTTTTTCTTTGCGGAATTTCAACAGTTGTGATTTCTTTTGCCAGCCTTCCTGATTCTTTTGCATTAGTTGCTTTCATCTGACTCCAATGTGCAAAAGCATCTTGATCTTCTCTAGAAATATTATATTTTTCTACTAAGTTCTCTGCTGTATTACCCATTCCATCAGTTCCATACAATTCGTGCATTTTCTTATTTACAAAACGCCATCCAAAACTTGAATCATACATTTTGGAATCATTACCAAATGCCGAAGATGGTTTTGCAATAACATAGGGTCCGCGAGTCATATTTTCGACTCCTCCAGAAATAAACACATCTCCATCATCTGCTTTGATAGCACGATTAGCATGAATAATAGCTGATAATCCTGAACTACATAAACGATTCACCGTTTCTCCAGGAACTGTAAAAGGTAATCCTGCAAGTAATAATGCCATTCTAGCAACATTACGGTTATCTTCTCCTGCCTGATTTGCACATCCCATAATTACATCATCGTATGCTTCTTTTGGAATATTGGGGTTATTTTCTACTAATTTTTCTATTACTAGTGCTCCCAAATCATCTGTTCTAACAGCTGACAAGGTTCCTTTATAACTCCCTATAGGAGTTCTGATTCCGTCTATTATATATGCTTTTTTCACGCTTTTATTTTTCTAATCTTGCTGACAAGACTGATTTTTCTATTAATGGTAAATACTTTGTTTCTTGCTCTTCGGGATAGAAGGACGAGATCATCATTGTTTGATTTCCTGCTGGTACAGCATGCATCATCATAATCATTCTATCTCCTACTTCATCTATTATCATAGATTTTTGTTGAAGTATTTTTTTTCCATCTTTTTCTATTTCCTGAATCCCAATAAGAGTAGATCCTTCTTGATTTGGTTCTTTTTCAAGTCGAGCTTTTAATTGTTCGTATGGCTGAGGAGATAACATCTTCATTATTCCTGCAGTCATATCTTCTGTTACTCTATTGGTTCCGTTATCTATAACAAACACAGTCTCATCTACATCCATCTTAATGTCAGAATTAAACATTCCGCTTAGTGCTGCATTAACTTCATCCTGAGATACATTATCTTTTTGATTGTTTTCCTGGTTTTCTGTTCCAGGAAGCGTTTCTGTTTTTGATTTTTTATTTTCTCCGCAAGAAACTATCAGTACTAGTGTCATTACAGAGATAAAAAGCTTTTTCATTTGTTTGCGTTATTTTTTATTCCCAGTCTTTTGCTGTTCGATAAACCACACCTTTAAACAATGCGACAATCTGTTCTCCTCTTTTTACTTCTACAATATTAAAACCTACTTTGGTTTTTGCTATATCTGTAACTGCTTCAGCTGTTAAATAATCTCCTTCTTCCAGGGCTTCTATATGGTTTATTGATGTCTCTATTGAAACTGCATATTTGCCATGTGTATTTGCAGAAAAACCAAAGGCTGTATCTGCTAAACTATAAGATATGCCTCCGTGAGCTTTGCCCATACTATTAAGCATTTCTTTTCGAACTGTCATCCCAACTCTACATCGTCCTTTTTCTACCTTTAATACCTCAATACCTAACCATTGACTAAACGGATCAAGACTAAGCATCTTTACTGGTATAAGGTGTGAAGGTATAGGGGTAAGTTCATTCATTTGCTTCTATTTATTATTAATCCTTGATAATATTTTATTACGAAGGGTATTGATCATTTTTGACAATTCGGTTATCATTCTTCTATTCTCTTCATCTTCTTCAAAAGTTATATATTTCCGAAATTTTGCTTTAGAACTATATGAAATACATTCATGTCCACTATTACAAGCATTTTCTAAATACAAATAAAATTGCTCATCTGTACTAGAAGAACCTTCTGCAATATCTAATGCTATTGAATCTGCTGCTCTTCTAAAATAAGAACCTAGTTCAAGTTGTTCTTCTTTTGGAAATTTTTGAGTTAGTTTATTTACTATCTCTCCAAACTCCATCGCCTTATTATAAACTGTTAAGTTTTCAAACTTAAAATTAAATTCAGATTCCATTTTTAATCTCTTTTACCTTTCGATTTCATTCTTACATCTTAAACCAAAGAGAAAAAATTCTTTTTCTCACTTACCATCTTTCTTAACAATGGACTACATCTATACCTATCTTCTCGGTATTCATCATATAATTTATCTAATTTATGAACACACCAATCGATCCCTTTTTCATCAGCCCAGGCTAACAGACCTTTTGGATAATTTACACCTTTAGTCATGGCGTTATCAATATCCTCCGCAGAAGCTATGTTCCAGAATAGTGCATCTGCTGCCTCATTAATTAACATGACTAATACTCTATTAAAAATATATTGAGAAAGCTCTTCTTTTGAAACACTGTGATTAAAATCTAAACCTTTGACCTGATCTGCTGTAATATTCTGAGAAATCACACCACCTGTTTTGTCATAGTTATAGTATCCCTTCCCAGTTTTTCTTCCTAAATATCCAGCTTCTGATAATCTCTTTTGTGTAAAAGAAGGTTTATATCTAGGGTCATAATAAAAGGCTCTAAATACCGTTTCTGTAACGGTATAATTGACATCGTTACCAATAAAATCCATCAATTCAAAAGGACCCATTCTAAATCCACCTAGTGTTTTAAGACTCGTATCAATTGTACTTATATCTGCTATTCCTTCTTCATAAATTCTTAATGATTCTCCGTAAAAAGGTCTCGCCACTCTATTCACGATAAAACCAGGAGTATCCTTGGCCAATGCAACAGTTTTTTTCCAACCCTTAATAACATCGACTACCTGATCTGTTACTTCTTTTGAAGTTTGCACAGCTGGAATTACTTCTACCAACTTCATTAATGGCGCAGGGTTAAAAAAGTGTATCCCGATACACCTTTCAGGTTTTTGTAAAGACGATGCTATGGATGCAATTGATAATGACGAGGTATTGGAAGCTATAATCGTATCTTCAGAAACATAAGTTTCTAACTCTGAAAACACTTTTTGTTTAACGTCGATATTTTCGACAATAGCTTCTATAGTAAGATCAGAATCTTTCAGGCTTTCTAAAGAATCTACATATGAAATATTATCCTGAATACGTTTTTTCTCAGCTTGGTCTATTCTTCCTTTTTCTACCAAACGAGATAATATTTTTTCTAAAGCTAGTTTACTTTTTTCAAGTGCTTCTTGTTTTGTATCCAGTACTTTTACTCTACAACCTGCAGTAGCTGCTACTTGAGCAATACCACTTCCCATAGTTCCAGATCCTATTATTCCTACCTTTTGAATCATAAATTTTAAATGTAAAATGTAAAATGTTTAAGTTTTTTACATTTGATATTTTTCAGTTTTAAATTTTATTTTCCGCTAAAAACGGGTTTTCTTTTTTCTATAAAAGCTTTAACTCCTTCTGCATAATCTTGGCTTTCTGCAGATTCTATTTGTAAATCCGATTCAATTGCTAATTGTTGTTCCAGGTCATTTACCATTGATTGGTTAAGTAATCTTTTTGTTAAACCCAATGCTTTGGTTGGCATTTGTGCTAATTTTAATGCCAATCCCGCTACTTCTTCTTCAAAAGTTTCTGCTGAAAACACTTTATATAGCATGCCTAGCTGCTCTGCTTCTTTTGCACTGACTTTATCACCCAACATCATCAAAGCAGAAGCTTTTTGAAATCCAATAAGTCTTGGTAAAAAGAAGGTACCTGCACTATCAGGAACCAATCCAATTTTGCTAAATGCCTGAATAAACCCAGCTACCTCTGAAGCCACAACAATATCACAAGCCAAAGCTATATTAGCTCCTGCTCCTGCAGCTACTCCATTTACAGCTGCTATAATTGGTTTCTCTATTGCTCTTATTCTTTGAATTATTGGATTATAATGCTCTTCTAATATTTTTCTAAAACCGGGGTTTAGCTCAGGAGAAGTAACTTCTTTAAGATCTTGTCCTGCGCAAAATGCTTTTCCGTTTCCGGTAATAATAATTGCTCTTACCTCATCGTTGGTTTTGCAATCATCTAGTATGCTTTGAAGCAATAAAGCCATTTCTCTATTAAAGCTATTAAAGCTTTCAGGGCGATTTAAGGCTATTCTAGCTATGTTATTTTCAATATGTATTTCTATAGATGGCATATTAGCTTTTTATTTTAAATTCGGGATTATAAATAATTCCAATAATATTGTTCCATGGGTCTTTTACTGAAGCTACCATAAGTTCTCCTCCTACATTTTTTGGTTCTTCGTGAGGAGTAGCTCCTAATTCTATTAATTTTTGATATGTAGTATGGATATCATCCACTCCCCAATAAGAAAGTACACTATCTTCTTTATCTTTTACAGCGCCTTCTTCTGGTAATAATCCAAGTTCATACCCTCCAATATTAAATCCAACATAAAAAGGTTCATCAAAATATTGTTTGGTATTAAAAGCCTTTGCATACCACTCTTTTGCTTTATTAAGATCATTTACTTTATATATAGTTGTTCTTAAACCTAGCATATCTTTATTTTAGGCATTTGAAATAATCAAAAGGTTCCTGACAATCTTCGCACTGAAATAAGGCTTTACAGGCAGTAGAGCCAAATTGACTTATCATTTTGGTATTTGTTGAACCACATTGAGTGCATTTTACTATTTTCTTATTTCCTAATAAAGCTTCTTTATCTGACTCTTCATCCAAGGGCGCTGCAATACCATAGTCTTCTAATGCTTTTCTTCCTCTAGGAGTAATCCAATCTGTTGTCCAGGCAGGGGATAACACCAATGAAACTTTGGCGTTAATACCTTCTTGGGCAAAAGCCTTAATAATATCTTCGCCCAATACATCCATTGCAGGACAACCACTATATGTGGGTGTAATTGTAATCTGAACCACGTTATTTACGACTTTTGCAGAACGAACCACTCCCATATCCATAATAGATAATACCGGAATTTCGGGATCATAAACTTTCTCAAGGATTGAGATAAATTTTGAGTCTATATGTTGTTCTAATTCAATAGTCATTTCTTATTATAGATCTAGTTCAGCTCAAAAAAAGCAACTATCAACTATTTACCATTTCATATCTGGATATGTACGTTGCATATATTGTAAATCAGAAAGTAAGTATCCCATATGTTCTGTATGGATTCCTTCTTTACCTCCTTTACTGAACCATTTAAGATCAGGTATTACTATTGTAGCTTCTTCCAGAATTTCTTTTACAATTTCATAGTATTTCTCTTTAAGACTGGAAACGTCAACTCCTATACCTGAGGCTATCATTACTTTATCATCTTCTGTAAGATGAAATAACTCATCTGTATATCTCCAAAGATCATCGACTGCCTCTTGAATTTTTTGATGACTCACTTCAGTACCATCACCTAATCTTTTGATCCAATCTGAAGAAAAACGCTGGTGATAGCTTATTTCCTTGATTGCTTTCTTAGCAATGGCAGCTATGGTTTCATCCTTACTGTTTTCCAACTGTTGTAGTAATAGCAGGTGGAAAACATCAAACAAAAATTGTCTTACAATTACGTATCCGAAATGTGTATTAGGCTGCTCTACCAACAATACATTTTTATATTGTCTTTCTGTTCTTAAAAAAGCGATATCATCTTCGGTAATTTCTTTTCCTGAAAGTTGAGCAGCGTATTGGAAGTAGCTTCGTGTTTGACCTAAAAGATCCAATGAAATATTGGTACAAGCTATATCGGTTTCTAAACTTGGTCCGTGACCACATAACTCAGAAAGTCGTTGCCCCAGAATCAAGGTATTATCAGCAATACCATAGATATATTGTATTAAGTTTTCGTTTTTCATAGCAATGCCCGCAAAAGTGGGTATCTTATTAGTTATTTATTTCTAATCAACAATTACATATGTTTTACCTCATCGGGTAAAGTATAAAAAGTAGGATGTCTGTATACTTTATCCTGAGCAGGTTCAAACAATTCTCCATTATTCTCTGGATTAGAAGCTGTAATATGTTTAGATTCTACTACCCAAATACTAACTCCTTCATTTCTTCGAGTATAAACATCTCTTGCATTTTCTAATGCCATTTCTTCATCGGCTGCATGCAGGCTTCCGAAATGACGATGTTCTAATCCGTTTTTACTTCTTACAAACACTTCCCAAAGTGGCCAATTTTTTTTCATAATTAAAGACCTCACCCCTACCTTTATACTAATGTAAAAAAGGTATCAGCAAGGAATTTTATTTAAATTACTTTTTTAAGCTTTTTATCTTGTTGTTTTTCTGCATATGTCATAGCAGCATCACGTACCCATTCTCCTTCTTCCCAGGCATTAACTCTTGCAGAAATGCGTTCTTTATTACAAGGGCCATGACCTTTAACTACTTGCCAGAATTCATCCCAATCAATTTCACCAAAATCATAATGACCCGTTTCTTCATTCCATTTTAAATCAGGATCTGGTACTTTAAGGTCTATTAAATCTGCCTGAGGCACCGTTTGATCTATAAATTGCTGACGAAGTTCATCATTGGTTTTTCGCTTCAACTTCCATTTCATAGATTGCTCTGTGTGCACAGATTCTGCATCTGTTGGTCCTAGCATCATTAATGACGGCCACCACCAACGGTTTAATGCGTCCTGAGCAAGTTCTTTTTGTTCAGGAGATCCTTTTGCCAAAGTCATCATAATCTCATATCCCTGACGTTGGTGAAAACTTTCTTCTTTACATACTCTAACCATCGCTCGTGCATAGGGTCCGTATGAAGTACTACATAAAGGCACCTGATTTATAATCGCTGCACCATCAACCAACCAACCTATTGCACCTATATCTGCCCAAGTTAGAGTTGGATAATTAAATATACTTGAATACTTAGCTTTACCTGTATGTAGTTGCTCATATAACTCATCCCTAGAAATCCCTAAGGTCTCACAAGCACTATATAAATACAGCCCGTGACCGGCTTCGTCCTGAACTTTTGCCAATAATGCCACTTTACGTCGCATAGAAGGAGCTCTGGTAATCCAATTACCTTCTGGTAGCATTCCTATAATTTCTGAATGCGCGTGTTGAGAAATTTGTCGGATATGAGTTTTCCGGTATTTCTCAGGCATCCAATCTTTAGGTTCGATCTTTTCATCTCTGGCAATTCTTTGCTCAAAGATCTCTTCTAGGTTTTTAATTTCTTTTTCACTCATAACTTGAAGCCTTCACCCTCAACCTTTATTTAAATAAAAAGGAGTAAGCAAAGTTTTATTTGTATTCTAAACATCAAAATCCACGACTACTTTTTCTGTAGTTGGTACAGCTTGACAAGATAAAACCAAACCTTTGGCCACCTCATCTTCTTCTAATGCATAATTTATTTTCATTTCTACATTTCCTTCAACGACTTTACACTTACAGGTACTACACACTCCTCCTTTGCAGGCGAAGGGCAAATCTGCCCCAGCAGCTAAAGCTCCGTCAAGTATATTATCATAATCATCGTCCATATCAAAGTGGAATTCTTTTCCACCGTCAATGATCGTTACTTCGGTTCCATCAAATTTATGTTCAACCGCTTCTGCGGCTCTCTTCTTATCCTCTTCAGTAACTCCAGAAAAGAATAATTCATAATGAATTTTATCTTTAGGCAATCCTGCTTTAACTAATTCATCTCTAATCAGAAAAATCATTTCTTCAGGACCGCAGATAAAGCAATCATTCACATCTGAAACATCAATAATCTTTTCTGTAAGTTCTTGCAATTTTTCTGATGTAAATCTTCCATTAAGCAAGGGGATATCGCGATTTTCTTTAGTTAAAAAATAAAATATTTCAAATCTTCCAAAATATGTATTTCTTAGCGCTTCTATCTCTTCTTTAAAGATAATGGATTTAACCGTGCGATTCAAGTAAAACAACTTGAATGTACTATCTGGCTCTAAAGCCAAATGTGTCTTTATTATCGAAAGAATAGGCGTAATACCACTTCCTGCTGCAAAAACAATATAATTTTTGGCTTTTGTAGGATCAACTTCTATAAAAAAGCTACCAACAGGAGACATGGATTCCAGAGTATCTCCAACTTTCAGGTCATTATTTGCATAATTAGAAAACACTCCTCCATTAATGCGTTTAACGGCAACTTGCCATTTGTCTTCTATTGGACTTGAAAACAAAGAGTAGGAACGTCTTACATCTTCACCATCTATAATGGTTTTAAGAGTAAGA
Source organism: Aquimarina callyspongiae (assembly GCF_034322225.1). Classification (NCBI taxonomy): domain Bacteria; kingdom Pseudomonadati; phylum Bacteroidota; class Flavobacteriia; order Flavobacteriales; family Flavobacteriaceae; genus Aquimarina; species Aquimarina callyspongiae. The sequence continues at coordinate 744,590 of NZ_JAXLPA010000001.1, forward strand.
TGTTGACCTTGTTTATACGCAAACTTTTCTTTAAGCTCTTCGGGAATATCGAAGGTAATTGCAGTACAATCCTTAGTTTCTTTATTTATTTCAGAAACCTTTATAGTATAAAAATCAGTCATAAGCTTCGTTCGACTATAACGTTATAGCTAAACAAAACTAACAATTGTTAGTTTTATACACAAATAATTATTTGTTAATTTTAACAGATTCCTTTTAAGAGCACTGATATCATATCTCTTTTCAGAATATTTGCATCAATATTTTTTTGCTTTGGATACCATAGATATAAGGTTCTAAGTGTAGATAGTGTAGAAAACACAATGATCTCAATATTATAAGATTTAATCTCTTTATTCTTTACTCCATGAATTACAATTTCTCTAAAATTTTCTTCATATTCAAGGCGCATTTTTTCAAAATACAATAAGCTTTTCTCTTCCAAATGCATCCAATCATTATTAAGTGAAGCTAACCCGTCTGCATTGCGCAATGTAACATCTATATGAAGATCTATAATATTCTCAAGCTTTTCAATTGCATTATGGTCAGAATTAATTATACGATTCATCCCTGTCGTAAACTCTTCTGCCAACTCAATAATTATAGTAGATAAAATCTCCTGTTTGGATTGAATGTGATTATATAAACTAGCTGCTTTAATCCCCATAGCTTTAGCCAAGTCCCTCATAGTAACCGCACTATACCCTTTTTCTTTAAAAAGTATCGATGCTGCATTTATAATTTCTTGCTTTCTGTTTTCAGGTTTCATCTATGTTATTTCTTTTGTATTCCCCTTCAAAAATAAATTTTAATCTCATATAAACTATTGCAAATAAATATTTAATCTTAAAAAATGATAAATTTACCTTATGTCAAGAATTAAATTCTAAGAACAAATTACAATCCGATTTTTAATGAAACATCTCACTTTTATTTTAATCTATTTAGCCTTATTTAGTAACTGCAATAGTTCTAATAACCCTATTTCTGATTCTAAAATAACGGCACAAGACACCATTCTAGAGGGAAAATACCAGGTTATTACACTTTTTAACAAAGATGTATCTGAGCAAAAAATCACAATGTCTTTTGATACAGAAAAAAAAACTATATCAGGATATTCTGCCTGTAATACATACTCTTGTAATTACACAATTGACAAAAAAACCATCTCATTTGGTTTCCCTATCGCTACTGAAATATATTGTGAAAAGACTGTCGAATTAGAGAAAGATTTTTTCAAGGCCATCTCTTTAATAAGATTCAAACAAACCCAAGAAAGGTTTATAAGTCTTACAGATGAAAATAACGCACCTGTAATCTTAATCACACCAATTAAATAAGATAGCCATCGAGTATATGAGTGCATCTATTTTAACATCTATCATATTTGTTTAAACAAAATATCATCTAGACTCTGCAAAATCTTAAGATCAATACTGTTCAATTTCGCTTTAAAAGAATGGAGCTTTCGTAATAAATGATCATATTTTTTTCTGTGATTAATAGAATTACTATAATTGCTCTTTCCTATTATTATATTATAGAATAGTAAGATCATTAAAAACTTAGTTAATTAGTTCATTTATTAGTATTAAAACCAGTACTTTCAGGTTTTAAAATATTATTTCCTCAAAATTGATATAAAATGTCATTACCTATAGAGTCTAATCCTTTGATTGACCGACTTCCTCCTCATTTGAAGCAATTTATCAAGCCTCAAAATTATGAGGAATACACCTCTATCAACCAAGCAGTATGGAGATATGTTATGCGAAAAAACATTGCATCCTTAAGCAAAGTTGCTCACAAATCATATCTGGAAGGTCTTAAAAAAACAGGAATTGGGATTGATGAAATACCTAGCATGTATGGGATGAATCGGATCCTAAAGGAAATAGGCTGGGCTGCCGTTGCTGTAGATGGTTTTATCCCGCCTAATGCTTTTATGGAATTTCAGGCATATAATATTCTTGTTATAGCATCTGATATCAGGCAGCTAGAGAATATTGAATATACACCAGCTCCTGATATTATACATGAAGCCGCTGGTCACGCTCCTATTATTGCCAATCCAGATTATGCTGAATATCTAAGGCGTTTCGGAAAAATAGGATGTAAAGCCATTTCTTCAAAGAGAGATTATGATATCTATGAAGCTGTTCGTTTATTATCCATCCTTAAAGAAGCCCACAATACGGACCCTTCTGCAATTGAAGATGCTGAAAAACGAATTTTTGAATTACAAAACCAAAAAGAAGATCCTTCTGAGATGGCTTTGATTCGTAATTTACATTGGTGGACAGTAGAATATGGTCTTATTGGATCTACTGATGAACCCAAAATCTATGGAGCAGGTCTGCTTTCATCCATTGGCGAAAGCGAATGGTGCATGACAGATAATGTAAAAAAACTAGCATACTCTCCTGAAGCTGCTTTTCAGGATTTTGATATTACTAAACCGCAACCACAACTGTTTGTAACTCCAGATTTTGCATATTTATGCCAGGTTCTTGAAGAATTTGCAGACACTATGGCTTTAAGAAAAGGAGGACATCGCGGACTTGCAAAATTAATAGAGTCTGAAAACCTGGGAACTATTGAACTCAGTACAGGACTACAAATTTCTGGGATATTTACCAGAATGATAAAAAATGAAGATAACGAGGTTATTTACTTTGAAACCAAAGGACCTACCGCACTTTCTTTTAGAGAAAAAGAATTAATAGGACATGGAGTTGATGCTCATCCTGATGGATTAAGATCTCCTTTAGGCAAATTAAAAGGTATTAATCTAGCCATAGAAAACATGTCGCCCAGAGATCTTAAAGCATACAATTTCTACGATGGAGAATATATTGAGTTTGAGTTTGAAAGCGGAATAACAGTAGCAGGACTTAACATTACCGGAATAAGAAATATTCAAGGAGAATTAATCCTAATACAGTTTAGCGAATGTACTATCACGTATAAAGGTGAATTTTTATTCAAACCTGAATGGGGAACCTTTGATTTAGCCGTTGGAAAAGAGATTGTATCCGCATTCTCCGGTCCAGCAGACGATTATTCTTTTGATCTCGTTACTCATACAACAGAAACAAATACTATAAAAAGAACGCACTCTTCCAAAGAGGAAGAGTTACATTCTTTATACCAGGCAGTTAAAAATGTTCGTAATGGAGAAAACACAAAGTTTTCTTTAGAAGCTGTTTTTGCAATTCTAAAAAAAGATCACGGAGAAGATTGGCTACTGCCCATTGAAATCTATGAACTCGTTTATGATAGAGATCAAAACTTTGCAGAAAACATTATCCAACATCTTGAAAAAATTAAAGCCGAAAGGCCAGAAATCAAAAACCTAATTGATAGCGGTATAGATATTATTACAAAAGGCGCAATTACAGTATAATAAAATCAGCAAACCCTATAGTTTTAATTTACAAGCCTCTCAACTTTAATTTTTTAATATATTATAAATTGTTTTTTCTGAAACAAATAGTTGCTCTATAAGCTCTGCAACAATAACTTTCATTTGTTTATCTGAATTGTTTTCGACATAATTTTGAACAAATTGTTTACGTTTCTCTAATAACAATTTACTTCTTTGCATAAACCTTTTAGTTTTTAAATATTAGACATAGAAATTTTACCCTATTCAAACTTTTGTTTGAATAATCAATAATAAAATGATTTAGATACACTTTAATTCTGTATTCACCTGAAAATGTTGCAACAAAAGCACTACAAATGTTTTAAAATGAATTATTTTTTGTAGTTTAGCAACTAATTACAGAACAAATATACAACATTTTACAGATTTTAACAACAAAATACAGATATTTTCTGTAAAATGTTTAAACCGCTTGTATACTGAAGCTTCTCAACTTAACACCTAAAGAATATGACAGAAATTGATCGTAAAATAAGGGAGATAATAGATTTTCTTGACCTAAACAATCACTCTTTCGCAAAAAAAATAGGTGTTACCAGTACTACAATAGATAGTATTACTACTGGTCGTTTACAATCTGACGGTTCCAGAAAACGAACTAAACCCGGATATGATTTATTAGAAAGTGTCATCTCTGAATTTGATATTAATCCCGAATATCTATTTGGAAAGAGCTCATCCATAATAAAACATCAAAATCAAGAAAATCCAACATATGGTGGAATACCTCAAGTAGTTGCCATAGATCAAAAAGGAGATGAAAATGTAGTATATGTTCCTATAAAAGCCCGAGCAGGATATCTTGATGGTTATGGCGATACAGAATTTATTGAAACCTTACCTTCTTTTAACATGCCGCATCTAAACAATGGAACTTTTAGATGCTTTGAAGTACAAGGAAATTCTATGGTACGAACATTTTTTGATGGCGATTTGGTTTTTGGAAAATATGTTGAAAATCTAAGAGACATAAAAGATGGTAGAGTCTATGTTATTATTAGCAAAAATGATGGCATTGTTTTAAAAAGGGTTATTAATCGTGTAGAAGAACGAGGAAAATTGATCCTGAAATCAGACAATAAAGATGGCAATTATCCTACTTACACAATTAATTCTGACGAAATCCTGGAAGCCTGGTATGTAACCATGTTTGCCTCTAAGCAAATGCCAGAACCTGTAGATGTGTACGATCGTTTACATGATCTTGAAACCAAAATTGTACTTCTGGAAGAAGAATTAAGAAGAAAAGATTAAACAAATATAACTCCAAAAAGAAGTCGGGGATAACAACAATATGTCATACCCCGACTTCAGGTTAAAAAACCTCACAATAAAGCTTTTTATACCTATGTCCCCTTCTTCTTTCTTTAGTGTAGAGTATAACAAAAAGGTAAACAGAAAATTAAAAATATTTTAAAACTGAATAAAAGAATACATTGATTGAAGTCGATGTTTTTTTTCTTCTAGATTTTGAAGAAAGGTAAGATGTTGTTTGCTATTTGGGTTAAAAGGACGATGTCTTAGTCCTCTCTGGATTTCTTCAACTCTCATCATAGTCTTCTTAGCCTCTTCAGCTATCCAAATTGCAGAAAAGCGTTCCCAAATATATTCAATCGCTATTCCGTTAGGATGAATCATATCTGTATTATAAAATCGATATTCTCTTAATTCATCCATCATTATTTCATACGATGGAAAATAAACAGTGTTTCGCATGGTTTCTATTGTCTGATGAACCGCTGCAAGGAGATGAGATTTACTTCGGTTATTCTCTACAAAACCATCTTTGATATGGCGAACCGGAGAAACCGTAAAAATAACCTTAACTGATGGATTAAGGCTTTTAATTAATCCAACACTATTATGAAGGCACTGAACCACTTCATCTACTGACAACAGTTCTTTTTCAAACTCTTTTTGCGGAATTTTATGGCAATTGGCAACCACCATATCTAATGCCTTAAGGCGATACACCCATGCAGTACCCAATGTTATACATACATGCGTGGCTGATTGAATTTTATTAAAAGTGAATTCTAATGCTCTATTAAGGTTCTGACATAACTTAAATTGATCCGGGTTACTCATTCTAGAGTGCGCATCAAAGCAATGCCATTGCTCATTGTGATAAAACAGATCAGTATCTGTATATTTTTCTCTTTGCGTAGTCATCCACAAAAAAGTCTCAATGGCTTTAGGGTGAAATAGAATACCAAACGGATTTGTAAGATTCTTGAATTTATAATAATCAAACTTACCTCCTATATGCTCAGCAAAGCAAGAACCTAGTAATAAAACCTCTGAATCATAATTGATTTTGGGTTCTTGAGACTGTAGAGGTATTTTAGTTTGTAAATTCATACTACTCTTTCATCCTGCCTTCTTTTCTTAATAACTAAAAGAAGACAGGTATGATATTTTTATTAATGATTCTTAATCAAGATATTGTTTTGCATTGGCCAAGGCTTCTTCAATACCTGCTGGATTTTTCCCTCCTGCAGTTGCGAAGAAAGGTTGTCCTCCTCCTCCTCCTTGGATATACTTACCTAATTCTCGAACTATTTGCCCTGCATTTAGCTCTTTTTCTGCAACTAAATTCTTAGATATATAACACGACAATAAAGCTTTTCCGTTCTGTTCTGAACCAAATAAAGCTACTACATTTTCTAGTTCTCCTCCTAGCTCGAATGATAAATCTTTAATCCCAGAAGCATCCAGATCTACTTTTTTAGCCAAAAACTGAACACCGTTAATATTTTCAAACTCAGATTTAAGTTCTGATTTTAAGTTTTTAGCCTTATCCTTTAATAACACTTCGATCTGTTTTTTGAGACTTGTATTTTCATCTTGCAAAGATGTTATAGCCTTAATCGGATCTTTTACATTCTTTAGTACAGATTTAACCTGGTTATATGCTTCAGACTGGGTAGTAAAATAATCCTTTGCTGCATCACAAGTAATAGCTTCAATACGTCGTATTCCAGCAGCTATTGCACTTTCTGATGTAATTTTAAAATGCCATATACTTCTAGTATTCTTAACATGGATTCCTCCACACAGCTCCATAGATTCTCCAAATCGTATCGCTCTTACAGAATCTCCATATTTTTCTCCAAATAATGCGATCGCACCATCAGCTATTGCTTGATCATATGATATACTTCTAAACTCTTCTAGCGGTAAGTTTTCACGTATTCTGGCATTCACAAAGTTCTCAACTTCTTTTAACTCTTCATTGGTAACTTTTGAAAAGTGAGAAAAATCAAAACGCAAATTACCACTATGCACCATAGATCCTTTTTGTTCTACATGAGTACCTAATATAGTTCGTAATGCCTGATGTAACAAATGTGTTGCTGAGTGATTAGATGCTGTTCTGGAACGTTGTTTAGCATCCACTACTGCTGTTAATGTTTCATCAATATGTTTTGGTAAATTTTTAGCAAAATGAATGATTAGGTTATTTTCCTTTTTAGTATCTATGATATATACTACATCTCCATTAGGTACCTCAAGATATCCTTTATCACCTACCTGACCCCCACCTTCTGGATAAAAAGGTGTTTTATCAAAAACTAACTGATATAACTCTCCGTCTTTTTTACTATTAACTTTGCGATATCGAGTAACCTTTACTTTTGCAGAAAGATGATCATATCCTATAAATTCTTCTTCAGAACTATCAATTAAAATCTCCCAATCTCCTGTAGAAACCTGAGATGCTGCTCGTGATCTATCTTTTTGTTTTTTTAGTTCTGCTTCAAATCCCTTTTCATCATAACTATACCCTTGTTCACTAAGAATTAAAGCTGTTAAATCTTTTGGAAAACCATAAGTATCGTATAATTCAAATGCTTTCTCTCCAGAAACCACTTTTCCATTAGTGTTTTTAATTACCGTATCTAATAATAGTAGACCTTGGTCCAACGTTCTTAAGAAAGATTGTTCTTCTTCTCTAATCACATTAACAATCAGATTTTTTTGAGCTTTTAATTCTGGAAAAGCTTTACTCATCTGTTTACTTAAAGTCTCTACCAATTGATAGATAAAAGGTTGTTTGGTATTTAAAAATGTAAAACCATATCGAATAGCTCTACGTAAAATTCTTCTGATCACATATCCTGCACCAGTATTACTTGGTAATTGCCCATCTGCAATCGAAAATGCCACTGCCCTCACGTGATCAGCTATTACACGAATTGCAACACTTACCTTACCATCTTCATCAGTAGGCAAACTATTCTTATCATAAGTCGAATTGGTTATCGTTTCTATCTCACGGATCAATGGAGTAAATACATCTGTATCATAATTAGACTTTACTCCTTGGAGAACCATACATAATCGCTCAAATCCCATCCCGGTATCCACATGTTGTGCAGGAAGTTTTTCTAAAGACCTATCAGCTTTTCTATTAAACTGCATAAAAACCAGGTTCCATATCTCTACTACTTGTGGGTGATCTGCATTAACAAGGTCTCTTCCAGGTATTTTAGCTTTTTCTTCTTCAGATCGAATATCAACGTGAATTTCTGAACAAGGTCCACAAGGCCCCTGATCTCCCATCTCCCAGAAATTATCTTTTTTATCTCCCATGATGATACGATCTTCGGGTACAATTGCTTTCCAAAGATCATAAGCTTCTTGGTCCATTTCAAGATTTTCATCTTTTGCTCCTTCAAAAACAGAAACATATAACATATCCTTATCGATACCATACACATCTGTTAATAGTTCCCAAGCCCAGTGAATTGCTTCTTTCTTAAAATAATCTCCAAAACTCCAATTCCCCAACATTTCAAACATTGTATGGTGATATGTATCCATTCCTACCTCTTCGAGGTCATTATGTTTACCACTCACACGCAAGCATTTCTGCGTATCAGATATCCTATTACTTTTGGGAATCCCATTACCTAAAAAGAATTCTTTAAACTGGTTCATTCCTGCATTTGTAAACATCAAAGTTGGGTCATCCTTGATCACCATTGGCGCTGACGCTACTATGCTATGTTTTTTTGTTTTAAAAAACTCTAAAAACTGGTTTCTAATTTCTTGGGATTTCATGAATTCTAAATTATTGTACTTTTTTAAACAAAACAGCTTTCAACTTATTTATTAATAGAATTTTAAGTGACACTTCAAAAGTAAAAGAACTTATTGATGTCTGTCAGTTTTTTCTACACTTTGCAACATTTTACTATATTTGTTGCAGTCAAAGCAATTGTTATATGCCTTTATCGGCTAACATCCTGCAAAAATAGTATATTTTAGATTATGTCAAAGGTTAAATATTACTACGATAGTGATACACTTTCTTACCGCAAAATTGAACGCAAAAAAGGACGTTTAGCGGGTCTTATATCTTTAATTGTAATTGGTGTCTTTTTAGCAGGGTTTGTTTTGCTAGTCGCATACATTAATATCCCTGGATTAGAGACTCCTAAGGAGAAAGCTTATAAAAGAGAGTTAGAAAATATGCAGCTTCAATATGATCTTATGAACAAAAGATTGGAGCGAGATGAGACTATTCTTAAAGAGATTGCCCAACGAGATGATAATATATATCGTCTTTATTTTGGAGCTAAACCTATTCCTGAAGAATTACGTAATGCTGGTTTTGGAGGAGTAAACAGATATAAAGCACTTGAAGGTTTTGATAATTCTGAAATCATTGTAAGTAGTAGTGAACGTATTGATAAATTGACTAAGCAGATTGTAGTTCAATCAAAATCTCTTGATGAAATTGCTTCGTTAGCAGAAAAAAAAGAAGAATTATTGGCGACTATTCCTGCTATTCAACCTATTCAAAATTCAGATTTAAAGAGAATGGCTTCCGGTTATGGATGGAGAAGTGATCCTTTTACAAAAGCTAGAAAATTTCATTATGGTATGGATTTTTCTGCTGCTACAGGAACTCCTATCTACGCATCAGGAAATGGTATTGTAACCCGTGCAGATGCCAATTCTACCGGATATGGAAAACACATAAGAATCGATCACGGTTTTAACTATGTTAGTTTATATGCTCATTTGAACAAATACAATGTAAAAAAAGGTCAAAAAGTAAGCCGTGGAGATGTTATAGGATATGTAGGAAGCACAGGAAGATCTGTTGCCCCTCACCTTCATTATGAAATATTTAAAGATGGTGAGCGTATTAATCCTCGTAATTTTTACTACGGAAGTTTAACCTCTGAGGAGTTTAACGAAATGCTTAAAGCCTCTAACCTAATTAATGAAACCTTAGACTAGATACCAATGCGCAAAGCAATCCTTTTTGTTATCTTTTTTGGTTTTGGTTTCTTGATTCACGCTCAAAAATATTCAAAAGAAGTGTTGGATTCGATGAATATCATCGTAGAAAGTCATCAAACTCAATTACAAAAATTAGCAAAACCTGAAAGTATCAAGGTTATGGCTGTTGGAGATATTATGATGGGTACTAATTTTCCTAATGAAGGCTATATGCCTCCTGACGGAAAAGGCCCTTTTGACGATGTTAATTCTATTTTAACGCAAGCAGACATTCTATTCGGAAACTTAGAAGGCACCCTGACTGATGAAGGTGAAAATGCTAAAAGATGCTCTGATCCTTCTAAATGTTATTCTTTTCGTTCTCCAGAGTCCTTTGGAAAATACCTAGAAGAAACTGGTTTTGATGTTATGAGTATCGCTAATAATCACATAGGAGATTTTGGTGCAATCGGTATTAAAAACACAAGCAAAACGCTAGAAAAACATAACATTGCATATGCCGGCGTATTTGCACAAGAGTCTACTATTTTTGAAAAAGACGGAATCACGTACGGTTTTTGTGCTTTTGCCCCCAATAAAGATTGCGTAAAAATTCATAACTTAACCAAAGCAAAAAAAATCGTTGCCGAACTTAAACAAAAAGTAGATATTGTGATTGTTTCTTTTCATGGTGGAGCAGAAGGCTTTAAGTACACTCACGTACCCAGAAAAACAGAACGTTTTTATGGCGAAGATCGTGGGAATGTGTACCTTTTTGCTCATACAATGATCGATGCAGGTGCAGACATTATTTTAGGACACGGACCTCACGTATCAAGAGCTTTTGAAGTATACAATAATAAATTCATAGCCTATAGCTTAGGTAATTTTTGTACTTATTCCAGATTTAATCTGGATGGAGTAAAAGGATATGCCCCGATTGCCGAAGTAGAAATTGATACTAAAGGTAATTTTATAAGAGGGAAATTGCATTCTGCCAAACAAATTGATGAAATATACCCTTTTATAGATAAGAAAAAGGGAGCATTAAAAGAAATTAAAAGATTAACCCAGGAAGATTTTCCTGAAAGCAATCTAATTTTTGAAGAAGACGGAAGTTTTACACAACAAAACAATTAGCTATGTATGTAGACTTACCTAAAAAAATGTATTACGGGATTGGCGAAGTAGCTGATGCATTTGATGTAAATACTTCTTTAATCAGATTTTGGGAAAAAGAGTTTGATATTTTAAAACCTAAAAAGAACGCTAAAGGCAATCGAAAGTTCACTCCAGAAGACATCAAAAATCTTGAACTTATTTATCACCTGGTAAAAGAGCGTGGATTTACTCTGGAAGGAGCTAAAATTCATCTTAAAGAACAAAAACAGGAAGCTCTCGATAGTTTTGATATTATCCGTAAGCTAGAATCTATCAAAGGGCAATTACTTAAAATCAAAGAACAACTTTAAACCTATTAACTAGGCAAATAATATATTTAAATATGAAAAAAGTATTAATTCCGATTCTCGTACTTGTCGTTATTATTGGTATTTTTTATTGGTTATTCGCCGGCAAATATAACAATGCAATCACTCTTCAAGAAGATACTATTACTGCCTGGTCTAATGTAGAAAGTGCTTACCAGAGACGTAGTGATTTGATCGGAAACCTTGTGAAAACTGTACAAGGAGCGGCAGATTTTGAAAGAACTACTTTAAAAGAAGTTATTGATGCGCGTTCTAAAGCTACTTCTATTAATATAGACCCTAGCAATATTACTCCTGATCAAATAGCACAATTTCAGCAAGCACAAAGCGGTTTGACTTCTGCCTTATCCAGATTACTGGTTACCGTAGAGCGTTATCCGGATTTAAAAGCCAATCAAAACTTCTTAAATCTACAAACACAACTTGAAGGCACTGAAAACAGAATTAATGTCGAGCGCAATAGATACAACGAACAGGTTGGATTATACAACAAATATCTTAGAGTATTTCCGAACAATATTGTACTAGGTATGTTTGGAGATTTTGAAAAAATGACAAGATTTGAAGCAGAAGAAGGTACTGAAAAAGCGCCAGATGTAGATTTTGATTTTAAATAATGTCTAAAGTAGAAGATTTTCTAACCGCCGATCAAGAGCAACAAATAATTGCTGCAATCCGACAAGCTGAAAAGGCAACCTCTGGAGAGATTCGTGTTCACCTGGAAAAACATACCGATCTTGATGTTTTAGAAAGAGCTGAAAAAGTATTTCATTCTTTAAAGATGGATAATACTGCTCAAAGAAACGGTGTCTTGATTTATGTTGCTGTAGAGGATCGCATTTTTGCTATCTATGGTGATCAAGGAATTAATGAAGCTGTTCCTGACAATTTCTGGAACAGTACTAAAGATGTTATACTAACTCATTTTAAAACAGGAAATTTTACTCAAGGATTAATTGATGGTGTTCTTCTTGCAGGAAAACAATTGCAACAACATTTTCCTTGGGAACAAGGTGATATTAATGAACTTCCTGACGAAATATCAAAAGGGCAATGAAGTATTTTAAAGTTTGCATAACACTTCTTTTTTTAGCTTCCGGAGTATTTTCAAGATCTGTTTATTCGCAAAGAAAAATCCCTCCAAAACCGAGTGATCAAACAGCTGTATACGATATTGCTGCAATGCTTTCGGGTACAGAAGCTAAACGATTAGAAAATAAACTTATTAAATATTCTGATACTACTTCTACTCAAATTGTGATTGCAACCATTAATTCATTGCAAGGTGAAAATATTGGTTTATATGCAGCTGAATGGGCTCATAAATGGGGGATTGGTCAAAAAAAAGAAGACAACGGTGTTTTTATATTAGTTGCTAAAAACGATCGAAAGATCTGGATTGCAACCGGCTATGGAGTTGAAGAAAAACTTACTGACTTTACTTCTAAGACCATTATTGATCAGATCATTACCCCAGAATTTAAAAAAGGTAATTTCTATCGTGGTTTAGATAAAGGAACTACGGCTATTTTTGAAGTTCTTGCTGGTACTTTTAAAGGAAATCGTAAAAAAAGCAATAACAATGCTCCTATAGGTCAATTCATTCTCTTATTTATCATTTTTATAATCATAATCCTTGCCTTTAGTAAGAGTAACCATGGCAATGGAAAAGGAAATCGTGGTAACCGATCCGGTAGCGGTAGCTTACTTGATACTATCATTCTCAGCAATATGGGACGAGGTGGATTTGGCGGCAGTTCTAGCAGCGGTGGATTTGGCGGTGGTGGATTTGGTGGAGGCTTCGGCGGTGGTGGATTTGGCGGAGGCGGCGCTGGTGGAAGCTGGTAAACTGCTTTTAAAAACCCTACTATCGTATCAACGAGAAATGCCCACTTATTCTTTTAGGCCCGTTATTCTGAATATATTCTATTTTAAACCAATATTCTGATGAAGGCATTTGTCTTCCATTATAAATTCCATTCCACCCTGTACCTCCAGGAACTAATTGTTTTAATAGTTTTCCGAATCTATCAAAAATAAAAATCCTGGAATCAGTTCCTAGAATATTAGACGGATCCAACACTGCCCAGGTATCGTGAAAACTATCCCCATTTGGTGTGAAATATTTGGGAATAACCAATTCGTCTGAAGGATTTGGGTTTGCAATCACCTCAATACCAAAAACACATCCATTAAGCGTTCTTACATATACAGTATGAGATCCTGATGCTACATTCTCAAAACGAGGAGAGCTTTGGTAAGGTCCTTCTATATTATCTAACGCATATTCTAAACTTCCATTATTTCCTTCTACAGTCACCACAATATCCATTCCTTCAAATACTGCTTGCACTTCAAAAGATTCTGCATCGGCCGGTACAATTTCAAACATTTCTGTGACCGTACAGATTACTCCCATTAATTCTCTTGTTACCGAAACACTATAATTACCAGTTTCTGTTATAGTTACTTCCTGAACTGTCGAGAATATCAAACCAGTATCTTCATTTCTCCAACTATATGAATCAAAAACACCGGGGTTTATAACTACTTCTGACCCCATTATTCCTGTGCAAATGGCATATTGATTTTCGACATCAGGATCAACATTATTTTTTATCAGCATAAAAGATACTGTATCATAACACTCATTATCCTGCACAAATACTCTTGCAAAAATCTCTTGTTGATCTCCTTCAAAAATATATGTTGTTATCGGATCGATTGCATTTAAATTTTCGTCCGCATCTTCTTGTGTAATATGATAAGAAACAATTAGATCATTGATTGTTTGATTTCCGATAATTTCGGGCGTTTTACTACTTAAATCAAAAATCGCTTCTCCTTCACCATCAACACAAAGAATGTAATCTGTAACTGTATTAGCAACGGGAGCTTCTGTAATTATAATATCTTTTGACAATACCGTAACCACCCCTCCAATTGTAACAGTAGCCTGAATAGTATATACTCCTGCAATAGTAAAACTATACATATCCTCTGTATTGGCAGAGGTAAAAATAACCGTTCCTGAATCATCACTTATTTCCCAAAGAATACTATCAACATTCTGAACTACTCTAAAAACAGTTGGTTCATTTAAACACGCTTCATCTACCTCTATTTCTGGAGTTTCTTCGCAACATCCTCCAACGTTGGAATATGCATTTATTCTCAAGTTACCATCACCAGCCGTTGGCCTTAAAAAAATAGCCTCGTTAGAAAAATGTTGTTTTACCGTTCTTAACAGAACCAACCAATCGTACCTGAAACTAATCGTATTTGCGGTTGTTGATGGTGCTTGCCCTTTTAAAATATCAAAAGCAGCTTCTAGTGTATTCATCACATTTTGTCTCGTTGCAGTATCTGCCGTTTCAAAATGTTTTAAGAGCCCTCCTTGTCCTTGTTGATTCACATTTCCTCCTTCTCCTAAAAAGAATCGCTCTATCATTGACCAATCTATTTGATAATCCCATAAAGGAATCGAAGTATCCGTACTAGCTTCTTCTGCACGATTTACCACAGCTTCTATTACTTCTGTAATATGTCTTCTATATAAATTATTTCCTTCAGGAAGCAAATCTCTTGCAGCAGGATCATCTCTGGTAGCCTCATAATTATCTCGCAACATTGTATTAGCTATAGGATCTGCAGAAAAAACACCTAGGTTATATGTAACTGCCATTGCTCCTAATCCATAATACTTATCAGCAGGTGCTTCTATAATTTTATGCCAACATAAATCTCTTGCATAACTATACCAGTTATAGATTACAAAAAAATTAGTAATCGATAACATATAGGCATTTACGACAGGAGCTTCGGTTAATTCTGTAGGGTCTGCTCCAATGTAATCGTTCATGAAATCCAGCGGAACAATCCCCGACGTAGCAATATCTTGTGCATTGGCCAGTTGTGTTTCATATTCTGGGTAAAAAGGAGGGTATGAAATTGCTCTATCTACACCTGTAAATAATTCTACTTCAAACGGACCATATGCTCCTTCTGCATTACTATTAAATGGTGGACCTGCAAATGGGGTTCCTGAAAAAGTTTCTTTTGCACCAAACCCAATCATCCATTGCATATCAACATTCATATATTCTTGTCCCATTGCCAATGCCATCCAGTACATAAAATTAGAATCATTGGCTACAATTTCGGTATCAGTAAGATTTACTCGTATTGGTAAATTATTATACGGAAATAGAATCTGGGTTTCTCCCAACCAGGTATCCATAAACCCTGCAGAATACCTACCTCCTCTTGACCCTAAATCATCTAAATACCTGTAATCAGCATTATAAAAACCTGGAGTACTTATAAGACTTGATAGTTCTTGAAGCGTTATTGGAGGCTCATCTTCAGGTTTTTGAGATTGGTTACATAGCTCTTCTTGAGCAAATGAGCTTGAAAAAATAAGTATAGCAATTACCTGAGCATAAAAAAGTCTCATGGAATATAGATCTGGTTAGTGGCATTAATTAGTTATACCTCAAAACGGCCAACTCTATATTATAGTATATCTTTTTAAACAAAAATATCGTAGAACAATAAAGTGGGTAATTATATATCAGTTTTCTTCTTTTTCACCAATCCCATCAAATATTACTGATCAAATATCTCTTATTTTCTATTGTATATTTTTAAGAAGAAAACTACAAATTTCCAGATAGTTACAGATTATAAAAATCACTAATTTTTTAGATATCCTCTCTAATGTGGGCTTAATTAAAAAACATCATTTCACCACCTGTTTCTCCTTTTTTACCCAGGCTATTAAATTTATAACTAAAACTTAACATAAAATATTGCTCTAAAACAGTACTCTGAATATCTTCTATATAATTATCCGTAGCATTACGTTTTGCATTCGTATTCTGATTAAGTAAATCATAAACCTTAAGAGTTACAGTAGCTTTCTTTTTGAATAATGAATACGCTACGGTAGTATTCCAAAACCAAGAATTACGCTGAAATCCAGGTGCTACGTCTGGATTATAATTATATCTGATATCATTGCGCCACTCCAATTGTTTTGGCACATAAGTAGTTGTTCTGATCCCCACTGAATGGCTAATAAAATCCCTATCATTAAACAGGTCGATATCATAAGTGTTATTTGTAAAAGATATTCGATAGTTAGGATTTATATCAAAAACGCCCTTCCACTTAAAGCTCACAAATACAGCCGGAGACATGGATAACCTATTTGAAGCATATTTTACATCATTATTAAAGTTAATCCTACGATCAAGGCTCCCGTACATACTTGCTGTCACTTTTATTTTTCTTAGTGAATCTAGTTTAAAACTTTTACTTTTTGACAAACTTCCGTAGATGTTATAATCTCCATCCACATTATCATAGGTTGTATTTCTTATTAAGTTTTCGTCGATTATTGTTCTTGGGACCACTTTATCTTCGATGACATTTACATTAAAATAGCTATAAAACCCTGATCCTTTCTGAAAATCATAGTTATTATATCCCATATAAAGGTTATGCGAATTAGAAGGAGCCAGGTTAGGGTTTCCTGTGACAATGTTTAATGGATCCGATACATCTTGAAAAGGTTGTAATTGTGAAATTTCTGGAGGCCTGTTACTCTTACTATATCCCAAATAGACAGATTCCTTAGGACTAAAGTTGGCATCCAGGCTCGCATTTAATTCGAGTGCATTAAAATCTTTTTCAAAATCAATATTTCGTAACCTATCACTATTTTCTAAAGTTCTAAATACATAACCTCCTCCAAAACGTATATTTAATTTTTCTCCACTATACGAAAGAGAAAGCCCTGGAGTTTTTCTAATATTTTTAAATTTAAAATCGGTACTAAGCAAATCGTTAAAATCTTCGTACTGCTGGGTGAGTTCATTAAAGTCAAAAGTGTTTTCTACATTTTCTCTAACATCTCTTCTATAACCATATTTAACATCAGCAAAAAGTTTCTTAGAGATTAAAGGATATCTCCAGGTAAAACTTGTAGATAAACTATTGAACGAATTTTCTCCATCTGTTACTTGATCTCTGGAAATAGTTTCGGGAGTATCTCCAAAAATTTCGGTAGTTGATTGTAAAAACTTGTTGGATGTTCCGTTATTTATTTGATTTGTTATACTTGCTTTGACAAAGGCTCCTCTATTTCCATACTTCTTTGTGACATCAATATCATTTTTAAAATTTCGCCCTTCGGTTTCTGAAAAAGAATTAAGGTTAGATGAATTGGTTAATGTTTGATTTTCATCTAAAGACTGATCATTACTAATGAATCTATTTTCTGATTTGAATGCCTTAAAAGAAGGTTTGACATTCATCAAAAATGTTGAATCAATTTTTACGTTAAATATAATATTGGCATCATGGTTATCAAGTTTGTTTTCTGAAGTAGATGATGCATTCGTAAAAAAACTACCATCTGTCAGAATATTTTCTCTTTCACTCAACCTTTCATTATCAGAATCACTACCTGCATAAAAGTAATTAGCCGTAATACTGATATTTTTACCAAAATCGTCTGCATAATTAGCTCCTACATTTCTGGAAGTCACAATTCCTTCTCCTCCTCCAAAAGATCTCCCATCGATTGTAAAAGCACCATTACTATTGAATGAAATAGATCCTCCTCCACCAAACATTTTTCGTATTTCTCCAAAACTGAATCCTGGCGAGTTAATGTTATTGGTTCCGGCCAGTACACTAATCCGTTGATCATTATCAAAAAAATTAATTAGTCCTGCTCCTTCATAGCGTTCTTCTGTTCCTAAACCAGCTGCAATACGACCGAATGTACCTTTGTTTTTATCTTCCTGAATTGTAATGTTTATTGTTTTATTGTTCTTATCTCCTTGTTCTCCTGCAAATGCTTCTGCATCTGTTTTAGAATCTGTAACCTGGATTTTATCTACAATATCTTTTGTCAAATTTCTTGTTGCTATCGTAGGATCATCTCCAAAAAAAGGTTTCCCATTTACTAATACTTTATTTACTTCTTTACCATTTATTTTTATTTTTCCATCTTCGTCTACTTCTACTCCTGGCAATTCTTTTAATAAATCTTCTACATTTGCATCTTTTTTGGTTTTAAATGATGCTACATTAAACTCTAATGTATCCTTTTTTATGGTTACCGGCGCTCTGGATTTAACAACAACCTCATCAAGAGATTCTACATTAAACCCAAGTTTTATTGTTCCTAAATCTATTTGTTTTTCAGTAAGAGGAATTTCTTTTTGATAAGATTCATATCCTACTGATGAAATAAGGACTTTAATTTTTTTCTGACCGGTATTGGCAATTAATTCAAAATTACCTTTGGCATCAGAAATTGTATAAGTAATTAGTGTACTGTCTTTTACCGCTTCAGCATAAACAGTTGCTGCCTCTATAGGAGTTGATTTTTCTGTATCAGATAATTGACCTTTGATTGTATAATTTTGAGCATAAGAAAGAAAAGAGCATAAAAGACATATGCTCACCCAGAAGATTCTGTTTAAGTTCATGTAAATTGATTGATGAATGTTAATTAAAACTTACAAAATTACTTTTATTATACCTATTAGTGTCTACACAGATATAAATGTTACCCTAATAAACTCAATTATTTAGGTAATCTTGTTTTCTCGAAAGGGAATGTAAAATTTTGTTTTTGATTAAAGGGTTAATGAATGTTAACGCTCATTATTTTTTCCTAAAATAAACCGTTACAGGAACCCCATGAAAATCAAAATGTTTACGCAATTGGTTTTCAATAAACCTTTTATAAGGATCTTTTAAATACTGCGGTAAGTTACAGAAAAACGCAAACTGTGGCTGAGGCGTGGGTAACTGCATACAATATTTTATCTTAACATACTTTCCTTTATAAGCTGGCGGTGGGTTGTTTTCAATAATAGGCAGCATGGTATCATTCATCACACTGGTTTTAATCTTTTTGGATCTATTATTATAAACCTCAACGGCTGTTTCTATAGCTTTAAAAATACGTTGTTTGGTCAATGCAGAAATAAACACAATAGGAACATCGGTAAATGGCTCTATTTCTCTACGAATTTCGGCTTCAAAATCCTTCATCGTATTACTTTGCTTGTTTTCTACAAGATCCCATTTATTCACCAAAATCACGATTCCTTTACGGTTACGTTCTGCCAACCAAAAAATATTTTGCACCTGTGCATCAAAACCTCTGGTGGCATCTACTACTACCAAACATACATCACTATGCTCAATAGCTCTAACCGATCTCATTACAGAGTAAAACTCTAGGTCTTCTTTTACTTTGGATTTACGTCTTATTCCTGCTGTATCGACAAGGTTAAATTCGAATCCAAAACGATTATAACGTGTATCTATAGCATCACGAGTAGTTCCTGCAATATCGGTCACGATATAGCGATCCTCGCCTATCAATGCATTAATAAAAGAAGATTTACCTGCATTAGGTCTTCCAACTACTGCAAAACGAGGTAATTCGGTTTCTTCTATTTCTTCTTTTTCTGGCAATGCTTCTACCAAAGCATCTAATAACTCTCCTGTACCACTACCATTGATACTTGCTACGGTGTAATATTCTCCCAATCCTAAGGAATAAAATTCTACCGCGTCTGTAGCTCTTTGAGCATTATCTACTTTGTTTACAACTAAAAAAGTAGGTTTCTCTACTTTGCGAAGTAAATTAGCAACTTCTTCATCCATTCCAGTAACTCCCGATTCTACATCTACCATAAAGAGAATAGCATCTGCTTCGTCAATAGCCAATTCTACTTGTTTATCAATTTCTGCTTCAAAAATATCATCACTTCCTACTACATATCCACCGGTATCAATAAGTGAAAACTCTACTCCATTCCAGTCACTCTTACCATAATGTCTATCACGGGTTACACCACTTACTGCATCTACAATAGCCTCTCTTCTCTTTATCAATCGATTAAAAAAAGTTGATTTACCTACATTAGGTCTTCCTACAATTGCTACTATACCACTCATTGAACTCTTTTCTAAAATTTGTGCAAAATTAGACTTTTTATTTTAGCTATGCTATACAAGTTTAATCTGATTGTAAATAGATGAGTAAGGAAGTGGGTAAAAAACGAAAAAGCCCAAAGATCTGTAAACGACCTATTGAACTTTTTCATAATTGATAGTCAGTCAGTGAAATAATTACTTTGATCAAAGATAACAACAATTTAAGCTAACTAGGTTACTGTAAAACAGCAAACTTTTTATGGAAGCTTTTTAAGGATATTGTACATCTTAATTGGTATCACTTATTTCATAAATAGCTATGGTATTTGACACCTCATTTGTAACTATTACAAGATCTTTACCAGTAGGGCTATCATCTGCTTTTACAGCGATTAATCCTTCTGGTGAAATATCATTTTCATCTCTTAACCATTCTAAAAACACAGGCTGAAAGGGGTTAGAAATATCATATATCATAATCCCTCCTGTTCTTTCAAGTCCTACAAACAAAAGTGTACGGCTACCTACTTTTAATGTTTCAACAGCCTCTGGTTCTGCTCCCTTATCATCAGATCTTTTATCTACTCCACTTCCTTCATTGCTATTAAAAGAACCTGGATCTAATTCAAAAACAGTTTTACCAATTTGATCTCCACTATCATATATTAATATCCCACTTGTAGACCAAATGGAAAATGATCTTGCTCCATATCCATGAATAACATCATAGTCTCCATCACCATCCAAATCTCCATTTGCTGTTGTCGTTTTTAATCTTCCTAAATTCTCATCTAATTGTAAAGTTGCTGCATTAGGAAAAGCTTCTGGATCAAGGGTAAGATCTTTAACTCTTTCTTCTTCAGAATATCCATCATAATCTCTTGCATCTCCTTCATTAGCAGTTATAAGAACCCGAGCTCCTCTTATTTTTGCATATGTAATAGCATCTGGATGATAATAACTTAAAACCGGCCAATTCTGAAAATTACCAATTATATCATCTTTATCACTTGCATCAATTTGATTATTGGCTTGCGAATAATCTTTTACTCCAAGGCCTACGATATTTCTTATCATTTTAGATTGTAAATCAACTATCGCTATCCCATTATTCTCTTGGAGCGTAACATAGGCAGTTCTTGAATCATCAGAAATTGCAACATATTCTGGTTCTACATCTTGGGCTAAAGAAGCTCCTGGACCAAAAACCCTAAAGTCATTTCCTATATCTTGACCATTAAAATTAGTGAAACTTACTTCGGAAACTTGTCCTGAAGCTACTTCGATGATGGTTATGGATCCTTCTGGATCATTCGTATACAGATCATTTGGTTCTCCTTCGTTTGCCGCTACAATATACTTCCCGTTAGGGCTAAATGTAACCATATCCGGCAAAGCACCAGCTCCATAGGTGTTTAACAACGACTGAGAATCTGAGTCAAAAGTAGCGATAGTACCTTCGGCTTGCTTATCTGCAGCATTTTCTAGCGCAACAGCTACTATTCCGTTATGCACAGAAACACTATTTGGAATTCCGTTTAGAGCAATATCCACAACTGCTACAGGTACTGAAGGGTCTGATAAATCCCAAACAGATAATTCTACATCGTTGGCATTTACAATAAATAGTTTGTTAGTTTCAGGATCAAAAGCAGAAATTTCTGCAAATCCTTCATCTCCAACTCCATTAGTAAAACCTCCGATTTTACTAAATGTAAGTTCATTATCTCCTCCGCCTCCTGTATAATCATCCAGATCACAAGAATTAAAAATACCCGAAAGGATTAGAGAACATAGTATTGTTTTCTTTAAAGTTTTCATTTTCAATGAAGTTTTGTGTGATTAAAACCTCAAAAATTGATAATAAATATATCCTTAAAGTTATTTTAGTTATAAATAAAAGCTATCATTATAGTGTGAGTTTACCTTTATGTTATGAAGCCATTCTTTTACGAAAAAAAGCCGACAAGATTTGAATTCATGCCGGCTTTTAATTTTATAATAGGTTAAAATCTAATTCTTGACAAATTTTTCTGTTTTCTCCCAGTGTTCACCTTTCAGTTTGATAATATAAATTCCTGTGGCAAGTTGATCCAGTACTCCGTTATTTATAGTTATCACATTATTTCCTTCGATAATTGGTTTACTCATTACTGAGCTAACTGTTTTTCCTGAAAGACTATGAATTGATATTATTACATCTTCCTCTGTAAAAGAACGAAGATCAATAGATAAATTATCAGAAGACTTTACAACCGTAGGATATACTTTTACTGAACCTGCAGTTACCGTTGGAGTACAATTCTGCACAAAAACAGTAACTTCATCAGAGTCTACACATCCATTGGATACAATCGCTACCGTATAAGTTGTTGTCTCTGTCGGAGAAACCGTTATCGATTGTGTAAATTCTCCTGTAGACCACTGATAGAAATCTCCACCATCAGAAGCTGTTAGTATTGCCTCGTTTCCAGGGCAAATAGTCTGATCCTCTCCGGCATCAGCTGTACCAATACAACTTACAAACACAGTAACCTCATCTGTATCAGAACATTCTCCTTTAAATACGGTAACAGTATATGTTGTTTCTACCTCTGGCGAAACTACAATACTTTGAGTAGTTTCTCCTGTGGACCACAGATAGGTATCACCTCCTGTTGCTGTCAAAGTAGTAGATTCTCCTATCAAAATTTCTACACTTTGCCCTGCATTTGCCTGTATTTCGGTTACAAAAACGGTAACATCATCTGTATCACTGCATCCATCTTTAAAAACTGTAACAGTATATGTTGTCTCTGTTGTAGGAGATACAGTAATAGATTGAGTTGTTTCTCCTGTTGACCACAAGTACGTATCTCCTCCAGAAGCTGTAAGGGTTACTTCTTCCATCATATTAGATCTTAAAGAAGTTTGATTTTCATCGCCTACAACTGTCGGTACTACATCTGTAACAATACATATTGTTTGATCCGGACCTGCATCTGCAATTACTGAACACCCTTCAACAAAAACGGTAACATCATCAGTTGCTGTACACCCTTCTTCACTAGTTACAGTAACTGTATAGGTTGTAGTTTCATCTGGTGATACATTTATGGATGCTGTCGTTTCTCCCGTGGACCATTCATAAGTTCCTCCTCCTGTAGCAGTAAGCGTAGTAGACTCTCCTTGTGTAATCGTTACGTCTGTTCCTGCATCTGCCGTTGCTATGTTTACAAATACTACAACTTCATCTGTAGCAGTGCACCCTTCATTATTAGTAACAGTAATGGTATATGTTGTTGTTTCATCTGGTGATACTTCAATAGATTGTGTAGTCTCTCCGGTTGACCATTCAAATGTAACTCCTCCTCTTACTGTAAGTGTAATTACATCTCCTAAACAAATAGTCTGATCTTCTCCTGCATCTGCTTCTGCAACACCTACATTAACTACAACTTCGTCTGTAGCGATACATCCCTGATTCGTAATAGTAACTGAATATGTTGTTGTCTCGTCTGGAGATACCTCAATAGATTGTGTAGTCTCTCCTGTTGACCATTCATAGGTTCCTTCACCAACTGCTGTTAATGTAGTAGTCTCTCCTAAACAGATAGTCTGATCTTCTCCTGCATCTGCTGTAGCTGAATTTACAAAAACTGTTACATCATCTTTTGTTTCTCCACAATCGTTACAACTTGTTACAGTAACCTCATATACTGTATCTTCTGTTGGCGAAACGGTAATACTCTGAGTAGTTTCTCCTGTGGACCATAAATACTCTATTCCAGAATTTTGTGAAGCAACACAATCTCCAAGATTGATATTAATATCGCCATAAGCAAAATCTCCTTCGGTTATATCAAACCATCCAGATGCTCCTGATTTACCGACTTCGGTTTCAAAAACATTTGCTCCATTTCCAATCTGAAAAGCAACACCTCTTCTTGAAATTGTAAATACTTGCGTACCATCAGTTTTTGTAATTGTACCATTCATTTCTGGGTAATATGCCCATCCTGAAGTATCTTCTTGATTACACTCATGTTCTTTAGGACTTTCGTTATCAGGAGAAGTTGTTGTTCTTCCAGAATAGGTTACATCTACTTCATACGTTTCTTGAGTAACCGTATAATCAAGTACTGTTCCTTTTAGTGTAGCAGTACCATCATTATTTTCTTTCCATACTAAATCAACATTAGAGTACCATCTACGATCACTTCTATCCTCGTTGGTTAACCAGATCACGAAATTATGATCTCCTGCACAGTAATCTGTATTACCTACTGTATATTCTATACATTCTTCACAATCTCCTTCTCCATCAACTTGTGCTGTAAGTACTGTTTCTTCTCCTAAACAAATAGTCTGATCCTCTCCAGCATCTACTACAATTGGATCATTTACAATCACTTCAACATCATCTGAAACTTCACAGCTAGCACAATCGTTTACTGTTACAGTATATGTAGTCGTTTCATCAGGAGATACCGTTATACTCTGAGTAGTTTCACCGGTTGACCATAAATATGAAATTTCACTTGTGGTAGTTGTTATACAATCTCCTATATTGATATTAAAATCTCCTGTTGTAATCTGATCATTATTAGTATCAAACCACCCTGATCCTCCATACTTACCTAAAATATTTTCAGTTACATTAGCGCCATTTCCAAGTTGAAAAGCGGGGCCTTTGCGAGAAAGATCAAAAGACCACGAACCATCTGTTCTGGTAACGGTTCCTGTAAATTCTGGATAATATACCCAATCATTAGAATCTTCATTATTACACCAATGTTCTTTTGGGCTCCCTGTTGGAGGGTTTTCAGTTCTACCAGAGAAAATTACATCTACCTCGTAGGTTGTTTGTGTATGGGTATAATCAAAAACAGTTCCTGTTAAGGTTGCAGTGCCATCTCCTAATTCTTTCCATTTCAGATCTACGTTAGAGAAGTACCTTCCTCCTTGTAACCATATTACATAGCTGTGATTATCATTACATAAATCTGTATTCTCTATTTCAAATTCTCCAGTACAATCTGTACATTCGGATGCTCCAGAAACGGAAGCAGTAAGTATTACTTCATCTTCTCCACAAAGAGAAATATCGTCTCCAGCGTCGACTGTTAATTGACAACCGGTTTCTAAATCTAAAGAAGAATTAATTACATTTCTATCATACTTGTTTGTGAAACTAGTAGTAAGCAGAAAAATTACCGTCATTACAAAATAAAAAAGCGCAGATGGGATTCTTATCCCAATGACCATTTTATTTGGATCATTGTGTTTACCAGTAAATTTTGACATGTGTTTTCGTTTTTTTTACCTGAATATAAAATTCAAATAATTGGTTAATTTATTTTGGGTTTCTATAAGTCAATCATAAAAGATAGGTTTACATAAGGATAAAAAAAATACATTTTTTTTACCTAATCTTTTATGATTTTTGCTTTAAACAAAGCCGAGTCTCAATTTGTGTGATAATAAATGTGAAGAAGTATTTCTATATCATATTTGAGGCTGTTTTATAAGGGGTTAGGATAACTAAAGTAGATATTAACTGTGAATTTTTGATAAAAAAGCAGAAAAAAACGTTGAACTGCATTATTTATACTATAAAAGACGAAATCCTAAAGATTATAACGCAAAAAAACTCACAAAACTCATTAGTGATTTGATATTAAGCCAGTTACAAACAAACAACAAGCTCTAATTATTGATTGTACCCAAAACGTTTTAGTTGACGTTGATCACTACGCCAGTTTTTATTGACTTTGACGTAAAGCTCTATATGTATTTTTTTCCCAAAGAATTTTTCTAATTCTTTACGAGCTTCTACTCCTACTCTTTTTAAAGCAGACCCCTTATGGCCAATGATTATCCCTTTTTGAGAATCTCTTTCCACCATAATCACTGAACGAATTCTTATAATATTTTCATCTTCTTCAAATTCTTCAGTTTCTACCTCTACAGAATAAGGAATTTCCTTTTTATAATGTGCTAATATTCTCTCACGAATTGCCTCATTAACAAAAAACCGCTCTGGCTTATCTGTTAATTGATCTTTTGGATAAAATGGAGGTGATGGTGGTAATAGTTCTATAACACGATCAAATACTTCTCTTACATTAAATTTTTCTAATGCCGATATTGGGTATAACTCTGCATTAGGTACTTTTTCTGCCCAAAACTGAACTTGTTCTTCTAATTGTTCTTGGTTAGATTGATCAATTTTGTTAAGCAATAAAAATACCGGAATCTTAGCATTTTTGATTTTATTAAAAAAGGCTTCATCCTTCAATTCCTTTTCTCCAATCTCCACCATGTATATAAGTACATCTGCATCATCAAATGCTGATTTCACAAAATCCATCATCGATTCCTGAAGTTCGTATGCAGGTTTTATAATCCCTGGAGTATCAGAAAAGATTGCTTGAAAATCATCTCCGTTCACAATCCCCAATATACGATGTCTCGTAGTCTGAGCTTTAGATGTTATAATCGAAAGTTTCTCTCCTATAAAAGCATTCATTAAGGTTGACTTACCGACATTGGGGTTTCCAATTATATTTACAAAACCAGCTTTGTGCGTCATAGTATTGATTTTTGTGCAAAGGTAGATGAATATTCTACAGAAAAATAATCCCAGTGAGGTTTATTCTATTTATTTACCTAAGGATTATATCGTTATTACTGTACTTAAACGTTCTTTTTTATGTTTCAAAAACACTCTCCAAAAAACCTTATATAAATCATAAAATATATTTCTATCAAACAAAAGGTGAATGAATTACTGAACAAAAGCCTGTGTTTTTAACATTTTTTTCATAAATTTAATTTCAATTATGTTTTCAAAACCCCTGGAAAACAGATTATCAATTAGCTTTTTAATCTAAAAATTGGGCAATTTTTGAAAAATTTTATCCCTATTTCGCTATCAACCATTGGGGAAAATGGTTTTATAACGTTTATAGCTTTCATTTTTTCTTGCGGTATTTTTGCACAAGATCTGAACAAACGTTTAACTAAAGGAGATCAAAGTTTTGATGCTCTGGAATATATTAATGCCCAAGCGGTATATCTGGATGTTGCACAACGCGGCTATTCTTCTCCTGATTTATTTAGAAAACTTGCAGATTCGTATTACTTTACCGGAGAACCAGAGAATTCTGTACAGTGGTATGAAAAATTTATTCAAAGTCGTAAAGAGTCTGATGTAGAACCAGAATACTTGTTTAGATATGCTCAAAGTCTTAAAAGTATTGAACGGTACCGAGAGGCCGATTCAATTATGGAAAGTTTTAATATAATTAGAGGAAACGATAGGAGAGCAAAATCCTATGTCAATAAAAGAGATTATTTGAATTTTATTGAAATGCAGTCTGGAAAATATGATCTATATAGGCTGAATATAAATTCTAAATATTCTGATTATGCTCCTAGTTTTAATTACAATAATCAGATTGTTTTTGCCACTTCAAGAAGTAGGAATGAAAAAGAAGCAAAACTTCATGAATGGAATGGAATGCCTTTTCTTGATTTATTTTCTTCTGATATCAAAACAGATACAATTAACTTAAAAAAACCTACCAGATTAAAAGGTAGAATAAATACAAAGTATCACGAATCATCCAGTAGTTTTAGTAAAGACGGGAAAACGGTATATTTTACCAGAAACAATTTCAACAACAACAAACTAGGAAAAAGTAGAAGAGGGATTGTATTATTAAAATTATATAAAGCTTCTCTTGTCAACGACAAATGGTCTGACATCAAAGAACTTCCTTTTAATAGTGATAACTATTCTATTTCTCATCCTGCGCTAAGTCCTGATGGAAAGAAACTTTATTTTGCTAGTGATATGCCTGGTACACGAGGAAAATCTGATCTTTTTGTAGTAGATGTTTTAGGAGGTGGAAGATATGGAAAACCCAAAAATCTAGGAGATAATATCAATACTGAAGGTAGAGAAACCTTTCCGTACATAAGTGATAGTGGAAGATTGTATTTTGCCAGTGATGGGCACGTAGGATTAGGAGGATTAGATGTTTTTGTGGCACTTCCTGATGTTTCTGGTTTTTCTGATGCGTTTAATGTTGGAAAGCCTGTAAATAGCCCAAAAGATGATTTTACTTTTGTATTGGATGAAACAACCAAGATCGGTTACTTTGCCAGTAATAGAAAAGGAGGTAAAGGAAATGATGATATTTATAGTTTTAAGCAGAAAGAAGAACTAATTACTTCTTGCAGACAATATATTGTAGGAACTATTACAGATATTAATACAGGTGAATTCCTTGCAGGAACCGAAGTAACACTGATGAACGGAACTAATGGAAACTTGATCAATCAAGTAATATCTGATGAAAACGGAGTCTATAAATTTGATATTGAATGTGACACTGAATATCTCATTAAAGCTTCCAAGAATGAATATGTTCCTTCAGAGATTAATCTTAGCACCGAAAAAGCATTTGAGTATACTAATGTGATACCTATCGCTCTGGACAAAGCAGAAATATTATCTACCTCGATCGCTGTTAAAGAAGGTGATGATCTATCAAAAATCTTACAATTAGAATCTATTTATTTTGATCTGGATGATTCTGAAATCAGATCAGATAGCGAAGTAGAACTACAGAAGATTATTTCAGTAATGAATCAATATCCTGATTTAAGAATTGAGGTGGGATCACATACCGATAGTCGTTCAAGTTATTGGTATAATAAAAAATTAAGTGTAAAAAGGATGAGAGCCACAATTAGGTATCTTGTACGAAAAGGAGGTATTCACTGGCGTCGATTAAAAGGAAAAGCATATGGAGAAAGAGTTTTGTTCAATAACTGTGCTGATGGAGTTCCTTGTACTGAAGAAGAACATCAACTCAATCGAAGGAGCGAGTTTATTATCATTAAATAATTCTCTTTATTTCTTTAACTTTTCAAAATAAATTTTAGCTCTCTCATTTACTTTGGGTGCCAATAATAACCCTGAAAATACGGTAGGAATAGCCATCATAGCAAAAGCTCCATCAATAAGGTTAATTGCAAAATCTATCTTAACTACGGCAGCAACAACAATAGAAACTATATAAATATAATTGTAATATTTACCGTATTTAGGTTTAGTCAAAAACCCTAAACACGTAGTTCCATAATATGAATATGAAAAGAGTGTAGATAACGCAAAGACCAAAACCATAATAACCACCACAACATCTCCAATTCCGTATGGTAAAACGGTATTAAACGCCTGCAACGTAAGAGAAATACCATTACTTGATGTGTCTTCCCATACTCCCGTTGACAGTATTGCTAACGAGGTCAATGTACATACCAATAATGTATCTATCGCCGGTCCTATCATTGCGACCAATCCTTCTCGTATTGGTTCTTTAGTTTTTGCCGTTCCGTGCATCATTGGTGCTGTACCAATTCCTGCTTCATTAGAAAAGGCTGCTCTCTTAACACCAGTTTTTATTAAGTATCCTAAAGCTCCTCCAGCAGCAGCTTCTCCCGAAAAAGCATCAGAAAAGATTAACATAAACATCTCAGGAACCTTATCAAATTGTAAGACTAATATGGTAATAACAGTTATAAAATATAAAACTACCATAAAAGGAACTAGTTTACTAGCTACCAGACCTATCCTCTTTATACCTCCTAATATTACTAAAGAAGCAATAAGAGCTAATACTAGACCTATATATAGTTTATCACTATCCTGCCAATCCATAACATCAACCAATGTTTGGGTAAGCTGATTAGCCGTAAAAGCAGGAAGCGTTCCTATTAAACCCGCAATCGCAAAAAAAGCAGCTAATGGTTTCCAGTTTTTACCTAATCCCTCAGTAATTACATACATGGGTCCGCTAAGAAGTGCCCCATTCTTTCCTTCGGATCTATACATTACCGAAAGAGAGCACGTATAAAACTTGGTGGCCATACCGATCAAAGCACTGATCCACATCCAGAATACTGCTCCTGGACCACCAGTAACTATAGCCACTGCCACTCCACTAATATTACCCATACCTACGGTAGCTGCAAGCGCAGAAGATAAAGCCTGAAAATGAGTTAATTGCCCTGGAGCGTGTTCACTATCATATTTTCCTCTTAAAATATCAATAGCATGTTTAAAGTATAAAAAAGGAGTGAATCGCGAATAAATTAAAAAGAATATCCCTCCACCTATCAAAAGAATCAGCAATGGCCAATCCCATACCCAAGAACTAAAAAAGGCAACAAAACTTTCAAGTTTTTTAAACATAATCCGTATTCGAAATCTCTATAAAAGTAGTAACAAAATTTGTCATATTATAGTTCTTCCCCAGATTAACTTTTTCCATCCAGGTTTGCTCTTACAAAATCAATTCTACTATCTTATAAATCTTGGTTTATCAATTCCACGATCATACATCACTATACTTCCTGCCACAGATACATTAATACTAAGTTCTGATTTAAATTTGATTAAAAAATGGGATTTTTCAATTGCTTTTTTAGATAAGCCGTGATCTTCTGCTCCTAATAAATACACACATCGTTTTGGGTGATTAAAAGCCTCAAGGGGTTTTGCTGTATCCGTAAGCTCTACCCCTACAAGCATAGCTCCTTTAGGTAAATGATTATAAAAATCATCAAAGGTATTATAATGAAAATAAGGCATGGCTTTGACCGCGTTATGAGTGTCACTAGACTGTTTGGCATATCGATTTCCTATTGTAAAAATAAAACTGGCTCCCATATTCTGTGCTGATCGCCATAATACTCCAAGGTTTTCTGGTGTTTTCCCATTTTGGATACCTATTCCAAAAAATTCATTTTCAAAATTATCAATCATAAAGCAAAAATAACAAACCCGATAACAATAGTTCTAAAATTAATCATTTGATATCCATAAAACACAATCTTCATTTTACGAATTCTAGTTCATATGTAACGAATTCTAAAACCCCCTCTTTTTCGTCACAACAACTCCTTATTTTTGGATCAAATAGCCAACCTCAAAATAATTCTGCTATGAAAAATGTTGCCATAATCTTTATTTTGCTCCTAAGTTTTCAGTTTGTCAATGCGCAGAAGTTTCAGAAAACTAATAAATATTTAGTTACTACTGAGATTAAAAATTCGGAGTATGAGCATCCAGAATATGTGGTTAATCTGGTTCGCTCTGGGAGTGCTTCGGAAAAACTTTCGTCATTAACGATTGAAGACACAGAACTTTTTGAGGACATCTTTATCACCACTTTAGAGAACCCCGGATTAAAAGGGGTCTCTGAAGTGATAAAGATAGAGGTTGAATATCTTGCTTGCTGCGCCCATGTCGAGGCCTATTATTTTATGGTAGGAGAAAACAATGATGTTGTCGCGCTTCCCCATTTAAATAATGTTTACTGTGAAAACTCAGATACTGATTTTCAATATATTTTCCCAAATCAAGAATATGGTATAGAAGGAAATATTCTAGAAACTCAGACATTTTATACAGAAGCATCAAATATTAAATACGTTAACCTAAAACAAAGCTATACCTGGAATGAGAACAACAAATATAGTCGTTCAAAAACTACAGCAATTACTGGTTTCTAAAAAACCGAACAAAGGAAAAATGAATGTATACAATGCCATTATTTTATTGTATTGTATTACTTTATTTTTCTTTTTTACAGTACTAAAAGAAAATAGTATAATGTTGTAAATAATTGATATCAACTAACTGTTTAAAAGTAAAATGTTTTGCCTGAAAAAGTTTCAGGTATTTTTAAGATTAACTTTAACTCAAACTCAAACTGAATAAACAAAAAGGGGGAAACTTTTGTTTATCGTACCGACCCACCTAACAGGTGGTGTCGGTTTTATGTTTTTACAAATATGTTTTTACCTTCAACATCCAAAATCAGTTTGATTATATTTGTTATTAACCAGACTACTATTTATGAATTTTAACCAACCCCAATATTACCTCTTTATACTATTGCTTTGTTGCACGGTATTTTCTTTATCTGCTCAAAACAATCAATTAAGAGCTTATACCTTAGAAGATGGATTGCCACAATCTCAAGTTTATGACATCATACAAGATGAAATGGGGTATTTATGGTTAGGCACACAAGGAGGTGGTCTCTGTAGGTTTAATGGAGAAGAGTTTAAAATATGGAATGAAGACGATGGTTTGCAATCCAATTATATTCATGCACTCTCCTCTGCTAATGACAGTCTTTTTATTGGAACCAAAGGAGGACTTTCTATAAAAACGAAAAGTAAATTCACAAATCTGGAGAGTCCAAGAATTAATAAAATATTTCGCTTTAAAAATAAAACCTACCTCGCAACAAACATCGGGATTTATGAATATCAAAAAAATATAGGATTATCCAAAATCAGCCTTAATGCAAAGATCAATACGAGCATTATTAATGACATTGTTTATGATGGCAAACTTTTTTGGGTAGCTACCAATAAAGGATTATGGAAACTAAACTCTTTAAAAAAAGAAGCTAGTATTATAGAAAGACATAGCGCCTTTGATTTTACTGCTGCTATTTTTCATAAAAACAAAGTCTTTGCAGCTGCCTTTAATCAAGGGATTCTCGTTTTAAATACGAATGCAAAAAGTTATGGTAACCGATGGGTTAAATACCCACTTAGGGTAAATAGTATTTCAGTTCACAATAATAATGAACTATGGTTTTCTACAAGTAATGAAGGAATCATAGTACTGGATGATAAAAAATACAACAAAAAGAAAAAAATCAATAGAAGAAATGGTTTAGCCGTTTCTCACATTCGAAAAAGCATTTCTGATCGCCAATTCAATACGTGGATTGCTACTTCTGGAGGTGGTTTTTATAAATATTTCCAAAATAACTTCACCCATTATGATCAGGATACTGGATTAAAAGGAAATCGAGTATATGCGATTCATAATGCTCCCAATGGCATTTGGGCTTCTAATTCTGAAGCAGGTCTTATACAAATAGACTCCTCCGGAATTCGCCATATCCCTCAAGATGAACAATTAACCGAAGTAACAATCAAAACGATAACCAGTGACACCTCTGGTAATATTTGGGCTGGTACAGAAGGTAAGGGCATTCTATTTAAAGAACTTAAAGAAGTTGATAGTATTATTGTTGATAGCAGTGCAACATCTAAACTCAATACGGATGTAGCCATAAAAACAGATACTATCGTTAAAACTGTAATAACCAACCATATTATTGATCGTGAAAAAGGTCTTTTATCTGATTGGGTTAGAAAAATACTTGTGGATGACAATATCGTTTGGGCAGCTTCCTATTCTTCTGGAATAACTCGATTTAAATATGATATTCAGAAAAAACGACTTAGAAATGTCAAAAAATTTAACCGGAAAAGTGGTATAAAAGATCTACAAATAAGAGATATGAAACAAGATTCTCTAGGTAGGGTTTGGTATGCTACGCAAAATGGTCATTTAGGATTCATCAAAAAAAATAAGGTCAAACATTTAGGAAACATTCTAAACCAAAAAACAGCGATAAGTACTATCTTATTTCATAATAACCTATTATACATTGGTACTGCTGGAAGAGGCATTTGGTGGTCAGAGTTAAATGAAAAACCTGCATTTAAAAAGTTAAAAGGTTTTAAAAGTTTATACTCTGATAATATATATCAAATGATATTTGATGATCAAGGGCATTTATGGGTTGGAAGTGAAAAAGGGGTAGATAAAATAGTACTCAACCAATCCACAGATATTGTTGATGTTTTTCATTTTGGTCGAAATGATGGGTTTTTAGGAATCGAAACTTGTCTTAACTCTGTTTCTAAAGATGAAAAAGGAAACCTTTGGTTTGGAGCGATATATGGATTAACCCGTTATGAACCAACAGGAACAACAAAAGCTACTATAAAACCACAATTGCATTTTGAAGATGTTGAAGTGGCTTATCAAAGTCTGGACTCTATCAACTTAAACCAATGGGCCAATAGTGAAAATGTTCTGAAATTAACTCCTAAACAAACAGAATTATCCTTCAGTTATAAGACCGTTGATCTAGATCACCCCAATGATGTTAAATATCGATATCGATTAAACAAAGGAGAATGGAGTCCCTGGTCTTCTGATCATAAACAGAATCTGGCAGGTCTGGCTTATGGACCTCATTCATTTACAGCCCAATCCAGAAATTATAGATGGGAAGAAAGTGATCCTGTAACGTTTAATTTTTTTATAGATAGTCCTATCTATAAAAAGACTTGGTTTCAGTTAGCTGTCCTAGGATTTATATTATTTGTTTTAGGAGGTTTTGCTTTGACATATATAAAAAGAGTTAAGCAAAAAAATCAAGAAGAACGCGAACGGTTACAAATGCAGAATCACTTACTGTCATTAGAACAAAAAGCTTTACGACTTCAGATGAATCCTCATTTTATATTTAATGTACTTAATGGTATTAAAGCAATGGGAACAAATGATCCAGGTCGTATGAATAATACAATTAATACTTTTGCTACCTTATTAAGAGAAACACTTTATAATTCAAGAAAGGATAACATCACTCTGGATCAAGAAATAAAAACATTAAAACACTATGTTGAAATTGAACAACTAATGGCTAGCAAGTCATTTACATATGCAATCTCAATGGATTCTGACTTAGATCCCGAAGAAATACTCATCCCTCCTATGCTTATTCAGCCTTTTGTAGAAAACGCTGTTAGGCATGGAATTTTAAAAGGAGAACGAGATGGAGAATTAAAAATACAGTTTCATACTACAGACGATTTTTTATATTGCACTGTATTAGATAACGGACAAGGTATTTTTCAATCTCAAAAGAAAAAAGTCAAAACAGATCATCAATCCATGGCTTTAACAGTAACACGTGAACGACTGGAGTCTATCTCTGGGAAAGATTCTTTAGATATTAAAGAAATTGTTTATGATGATAATACTGTAGCCGGAACCGAAATAAATTTCAAAATACCATTAATAACTGACTATTAACCTAACTATGCTTACAGCTATTATTGTAGAGGACATGGCAGATGCACTTCAATTATTAAAAAGTGATCTGGAAACTAATCATCCCGAAATAAAAATTATTGACACTGCACAAAGTGTTGTAGAAGCAGCAAAATCTTTAAGAAACTCTCAACCAGATATCTTGTTTTTAGACATTATGCTGGGAGATGGTACTGGTTTTGATATTTTAGAAATTTTTCCAGATCTAAAATCAAAAATCATTTTTGTTACTGCCAGTGATGAATTTGCCATCAGAGCATTTAGGTTTGCTGCCATAGATTATGTTTTAAAGCCTTACTCCAGTGAAGAATTGGCACAAGCTATTGATCGTGCAAAAGAACAAATCCAACCCAATAAAGAACGGTTAGGAATTCTTAAAGATACCTTATCTGCTCCGGAACAAAAACCGGATAAAATCTCACTACATACGCTAGATAAAATAATTATTGTAAATCTGGATGATATTGTGCGATGTGAATCGGATAGTAATAATACTATCTTTTATCTGCAAGATGGGCAAAAGATATTTGTAACCAAGACTTTAAAGTATTTTGCAGATATGTTGAAAAACTATCAGTTTCTTAGAGTACATCAGAGTCATTTGGTAAATCTACAATGTATCAGTGCTTTTATTAAAACCGATGGAGGATATTTATTATTAAAAAACAATGAAAATATACCTGTTTCTGTACGAAAAAAGGCAGAAATCATGGAGATTCTAGATCAAATGCATCGTTAACATTAATATATTCTGATTTAAAATCATTCTAAATTTGCAATCCCATTGCATTAATTATTCTTTATCTTTGTTAAGTGAAATTTTTAGTAACCATATTCTCTATTTACTTTTTGGGGCTTTCATTTACCCCTTGTGAAGATATCGTTCATATTGATACGGATACGACAGAAGTAGTTTCTGATTTTGAGTTACATTCAGATAATCACTGCGAGGATCAGTGTTCTCCTTTTTGTTCCTGTCAATGTTGTCATGTAAATATGGTAGAAACGGATTTACATTCTTATAAAATTATTTCACCGCAAATTTCTAAGCTATCCAGTACACATTTTATTAGTTCTGTGCAGGAAGTAAATTATGCCATCCTTCACCCTCCAAGGGTTTAATTCGGTTTTTTACAGGGATACCTATGCCCGATTCAGTCGTATAATACGACATCTTTTAAAACTGAATTAAATATTAAACTATGATCAATAGACTTATTGAGTTTTCAATCAATAACAAAATTGTTATTGCATTGCTTACTCTAGCATTAATTATTGGAGGAATCTACAGTATCCAAAAAGTACCTGTAGATGCTGTTCCGGATATTACTAATAATCAAGTACAGATTATTACTCAAGCACCTAATTTAAGTACAGAAGATATTGAACAATTTGTTACATATCCTGTAGAAATTGCTGTTGCTAATTTACCAGGGGTAACAGAGATTCGCTCTATTTCACGTTTTGGATTATCGGTAGTTACCATTGTTTTTAGCGATGATTTAGACACATATCTTCCAAGACAATTGGTTGCCGAAAAACTTAATGAAATAAAATCAGATATTCCAAAAGATTTTGGTCAACCTACAATGGGACCTATCTCTACCGGTTTAGGAGAGATCTATCAATATACATTAGAGGTTGATCCTAAATTTAAAAACAAATACGATGTAACAGAATTACGCACTATCCAGGACTGGATCATTAGAAGGCAGATGGCCATGGTTCCAGGTGTTATAGAAGTAAACGCTTTTGGCGGTAGTGCAAAACAATATGAAGTTACAATAGATCCTAATGAGCTCAAAGCGATCGATTTGACGATAAGCGATGTATATAATGCTCTCGAAAACAATAATCAAAATACCGGAGGAGCTTATATAGAAAAAAATCATCAAGCTAATTTCATACGAGGAGAAGGTCTTGCCCGTACCATCGATGATATCAAAAATATTGTAGTAACCAATAAAGGCGGAATCCCTATAACTATTAAAGATATCGGTACTGTCAAATTTGGAAAAGCCACTCGTTATGGCGCCTTAACCAAAAACGGAGAAGGCGAAGCTGTAGGCGGAATGATACTAATGTTAAAAGGTGCCAGCTCAGATATGGTTATTAAAAATGTAACTGATAGAATTACTGAGATCCAGAAGTCATTACCCCAAGGGATCTCTATAAAACCATTTTTAGACCGAAGTAAACTTATTGCTAGTACTACTTCTACTGTAACAAACAACCTAATTGAAGGAGCTCTTATTGTTATTTTTATTCTGGTATTCTTCTTGGGTAACTGGCGTGGTGGTTTGGTTGTTGCTTCTACTATCCCGCTCTCATTACTTTTTGCTTTTATACTTATGAATGTTTTTGATGTATGGGCAAATCTTATGAGTCTTGGAGCTATCGATTTTGGGATCATTGTGGATGGAGCTGTCATCATCGTTGAAAGTACTGTCTTTTTGTTGTACAGGCGGATGGAAAAAGGAAAAGAAATTACTGCCAAAACGAGAGATAAGATAACATATCGCGCCTCTTCAAAAATGATGAACACTGCTTTCTTTGGTCAGTTTATAATACTTATTGTCTTCATACCTATTTTAGCATTAGAAGGTGTAGAAGGTAAAATGTTTATTCCTATGGCATTGACATTTGGTTTTGCAATGATTGGAGCAATGGTACTTTGTTTAACCTATGTTCCTATGATAACCGCTGTATTTTTAAAAGTTCCTAAAACCAAAAAAACATATTGGGGTGATCGAATTGTACAATGGTTAGAGCGCATTTATGAAAACGGTTTACAAAAGGCTATAAAAAGAGGAAAATTAATCATTGTTTCCAGTATTGTATTATTAGGTATTGCATCTTTTTTATTTACCAAAATGGGAGGCGAGTTTATTCCGCAATTAGATGAAGGAGATCTAGCATTTCATGCCATTTTAAAACCAGGAAGTTCTTTATCAGAAACAATTTCTGCTACTACAAAAGTTGAAACTTTGGTTAAAAACAGTTTTCCCGAAGTAAAAGATGTTATTAGTCGAATTGGCGTAGCTGATGTGCCAACTGACCCTATGCCAATGGATATTGCTGATGTTTTTGTTATTCTAAAACCTAGTTCAGAATGGACAAGCGCTAGTTCAAAAGAAGAGCTCATTGATAAAATCAAAGAGAAAATAGAACAAATTCCTGGTCTTAATTATGAGTTCACACAACCTATTGAAATGCGATTTAACGAACTTATCACAGGAGTTCGAGAAGACATTGCAGTAAAACTTTATGGTGAAGATCTAGATCTTCTTGCCCGAAAAGCCGAAGAAATGGGTAAAATCATTGCAACAGTTAATGGAGTCGCTGATATGAAAGTTGAAGCAATTGCAGGACAACCGCAAATCACCATTAAGTATGATCGCAATAAGATCGCACAATACGGTCTACAGATAAATGAACTAAACAACCTCATTGAGACTGCGTTTGCCGGAGGTGTTGCAGGAACTATTTTTGAAGGTGAAAAGCGTTTTGATCTTGTTGTTCGTCTTAAAGAAGAGTTGCGTAAAGATTTGAGTAATGTTAAAAACCTGTTTGTTACATTATCAACAGGAACTCAAATTCCGTTAAAAGAGGTTGCATCGATAAGCTACAAACCTGGTCCTATGCAAATAAGTCGAGACAATACCAATCGACGTGTGTATGTTGGGATAAATGTTAGAGGACGCGATATCAAATCATTGGTTGAAGAAATCCAACAAAAGATTGAAGCTAATTTAGAGCTCCCTCCAGGATATTACATTCGTTATGGAGGTGCTTTCGAGAATTTAGAACGCGCAACTAATAAGTTAAAAATAGTTGTTCCTATTGCACTGGGATTAATCTTTATACTCATATTCTTTGCTTTAAAATCTTTTAAACAAACTTTAATGATTTATATAGCAATTCCTCTTGCAACCATTGGCGGAGTTTTTTCATTAATGCTTCGCGAAATGCCTTTTAGTATTTCTGCAGGTATTGGGTTTATTGTTTTGTTTGGAGTAGCCGTATTAAATGGATTAGTGCTAATTAGCGGTTTTAATGAACTTAAAGATGAAGGCCTTTCAGATATTAACGAAAGAATTAGGATAGGAACTCGTAGAAGGATTAGACCAATATTATTAACGGCTTTAACTGATATGTTTGGTTTTTTACCAATGGCATTATCTACCACTTCGGGAGCAGAAGTACAACGCCCACTAGCAACTGTAGTCATTGGAGGTTTATTAACTTCGACATTGTTAACGTTGTTTATTATCCCCATTTTATATAGATGGATCGAGAATAGAACGTATTCAAAAATAAAGATTAATACGCCTGGTGCTATTACTACAATTAGTTTATTGTTATTGTTTTGCAATCCAATACAAGCACAACAGCCTTCTATTTCTATGCAGGAAGCGGTAACAATTTCTGAACAAAACTACCCTTCTATTAAAGCAGCAAAACTTTCTGTAGACAAAGAAAAAGCATTAAAAACTACCGCTTGGGATTTTGGAAATACAAGATTATTCACCTCTGGAGAAGAAATTGGTAATAATAGTGATGATGCTTTATATACTACCTTAGGTATTGGGCAAAACAATATTGATATTTTTGGAATAGCTTCCAAAAACAAACTCGCCAAAGAGAATATTAAACTAGCTGAAACCAATATTGAACTGAGTTCTTTAGATTTAAAAAGAAAAGTACAAATGGCCTGGTCAAAAGCATATACAGCAAAACAAATGTATATGTCATATGCTAAAATTGATTCTGTATTTTCTGGTTTAAATAAAGCAATTGACTTACGTTTTGAAACCGAGGCTATTTCAAAATTAGAATACAACGCTACTGCAAACCAAGGTAAACTTATTAGTATCCAAAAAGAGCAAGCTTTTGCAAACTATCAAGTGGCTTTGCAAGAATTAAATCAATGGTTACAGGATAATGTATTCTATGATGTTTCTGATACTACCATTCATTCTTTTGATGATGGATTATTGGTTTCGGATAAAGATTTGAAAAATCATCCTTTGTTTGGGTATTGGCAACATCAACTAGATATTGCAAATGCTCAAAGCCATGTAATCAAATCACAATTTCTTCCAAAATTATCTGCGCAATATGGTTTTCAAAAAATCGGAAATCAATCTGGATTTAATAGTTATCTGGTGGGTATACAAGTCCCTTTAGTTTTCAATAAAACCAAAGGAAAAATCAAAGCTTCAAAAATTAATGCTCAGATTATTGAACAAGAAAACAAAGCAAAAGAAGCCGTAATCAAAAGTAGATTTAAAACCATAATAGTAAATTATGAGCTCTTGCAAAAGAAATGGGAATACTATAAAAGTGAAGCACTCCCATTAGCAATTGACCAACGTAATGGAGCCACTTTATCCTATAAGGAGGGTGGAATGGACTACGTAGCTTTCCTTCAAAATATCAAAGATGCCATACAATTAGAAATTGATACCTGGAACGTACTTGGGCAATACCTTAAAAGTAAGATCCAGCTAGCTTATTTCTTAACAACAAAACAATAAAAAATGAAAAATATCAATTTATATTTCACTATTACTTTTATAGTTTTAACAACCTTAGTAAGTTGTAATAGTGGTTCACAAAAAGAAGAACATCAACACGATGCAAAAGGTAATCATACTACTATTTCGCAAAAGCCAGAAGGAACACCTTCAGAAGAATCTCATGAAGAAGGATTACATCTTACTCAAGAGCAGGTTGAAGCTTTAAATATTAAGGTGGATACAATTTCTAAACGCAACATGAGTGGTTTTATCCAGGTTAACGGACTACTTGGGGTACCTCCACAGAATGAAGCTGTAGTTACTACAACTATAGGAGCTAACATTAGAGATATAAAAGTCATAGAGGGAGATCAAGTAAGTAAGGGAAAAATTCTGGCTTACATCAGTCACCCAGACATTATTACTATGCAAACTGATTACCTACAAACCTATAATAAACTAACATTTTTAGAACAGGATTATAACCGTCAGAAAAAATTGTATGACGCCCAAGTAGGATCAGGACGTGATTATCAAAAGGCCAAATCTGCTTTTTCAAGCATTAAGGGATTAGCAAAAGGTTATGAAAGTCAACTACGTTTATTGGGGTTATCTCCAGAAAATGTACGAGGTGGAAATATTTCTCAGATAGCATATGTAAGAAGTCCTATTGATGGGTTTGTAGAAAAAGTGCAAGTCAAATCAGGGCAGTACGTTCAACCCCAGACTACTATGTTTGAAATTGTAAATACCGAGCATATTCATGCTGATTTAATGGTATTTGAAAAAGATGTTAGCAAAGTAAAAAACGGTCAATTAGTAAAATTCAATATTGAAGCTTTAGGCAATCAAGAGATGACTGCAAATATTTATTCGGTAGGAAAATCTTTTGAGGAAGATCCAAAAGCATTACATGTCCACGCTGAAATAGAAAATAAAAACGAAAACCTGATTCCTGGAATGTATGTAAATGCCCGAATTATAACTGAAGATAAACCGGAAAAAGCGCTGCCAGATGATGCTATTTTTCAGGAAGGTGAAACATCATATGTATT
This sequence comes from Aquimarina callyspongiae, assembly GCF_034322225.1. Classification (NCBI taxonomy): domain Bacteria; kingdom Pseudomonadati; phylum Bacteroidota; class Flavobacteriia; order Flavobacteriales; family Flavobacteriaceae; genus Aquimarina; species Aquimarina callyspongiae. Next base: position 786,313 of record NZ_JAXLPA010000001.1, read on the forward strand.
TATTGCAGAAAGAAAGGATTCTAATATATGGGGATTTACACCGCAAGAAATTATCGTTACATCATCGAGTAATGGATTCAAAGCATTCAGTTTTAAAAACTCTATTCAAAAAAATGCATTAATTGCGCAAAGTGGTGCTTACTATCTAATGGCAGAAATGAAAAAAAGTGAAGCAGAACATTCACACTAGAGTATTATGATTAAAATAGAAATGCAGTTAAAGAAATTAGGAATACGTCCTACAGCCATGCGAATTCTGATATTTCAATTTATAGAAGCTCAAACTTCTGCAGTTAGTTTAACAGCTGTAGAAAATCACTTTGAGAAATCTGATCGCACTACACTTTACAGAACGCTAAAAACATTTGAAGAAAAAGGTGTAGTGCATCAAATTGATGATGGCACGGGGATTCCGAAATATGCGCTGTGTACTCACGAACATCAATCTAAAAAACACAACGATTTACATTTACATTTTCATTGTTTAAAATGCTGTAATACAGTTTGCCTGACTAATCATCAAATACCACAAATAACACTCCCGGTTAATTTTATTCCAGAAAATATTAATATGTTGGTTAAAGGAATTTGTGATAAGTGTAATAACTACTCTAAGTGATTTGAAAAAAAATGCACAGGCATTGCAGTAACATTCACAGTATCTTTGTTTTAATAAAGAAAGATACTTTTAGAATCATATGAGTTATAGTAATTGCGTTATTAGTTTATTGAGGTAGTTCATAGTTAATTATTCTATTTGATCTTGTACACACTTTAAATAGAAACAAATGAAACATAAGCATCCAGAAAACAAAGAACACGACCATAATCATGGAGGATTATTTGGAGAAAAAACAGAGCTCTACTTTGCTATATTAAGTGGCGTATTCTTTTTTATAGGGTTATTTCTGGAGGAATTTACAGAGGTATCAGCTTGGATTTCATTAACCAGTTATATCATTGCATATTTTTTTGGAGGACATTTTACAATTCTGGAAGCTCTCGATAAAATTAAAAAAGGAGAGTTCGAAATTGATTTTTTAATGATTGTTGCCGCTATAGGAGCAGCATATATTGGAAGTTGGAAAGAAGGTGCACTCCTGCTCTTTTTATTTAGCCTAGGACACTCCTTGGAGCATTATGCACTGAATAAAGCTAAAAAATCTATTAAAGCATTAGGAGAATTATCTCCAAAAACAGCCTTTATAAAACAAAAAAATGGTGTTAAAGAAGTGGCCATAGAAGCATTAAATCTTAATGATATAGTAATTGTTAAGCCAAATACTAAAATCCCAGCAGATGGAGTGATTGTTAAAGGAAACAGTAGCATTAATCAAGCTTCTATAACTGGTGAGAGTATTCCTGTAGATAAAATTGCTATTTCAAGTACAGATAATATTTCTGATTTTGATGGTATAGATAAAAATCATGTGGTTTATACGGGAACAATCAATGGGGATACTATTATTGAAATCCAGGTATTAAAATTAAGTAAAGATTCTACTATTTCCAGGCTTATAAAAATGGTAAGTGAAATCGATACTAAAAAGTCCCCAACCCAACGTATAACCAAAAAATTTGAAAAATGGTTTGTTCCTATCGTCATTGTACTAGTGTTTATCTTATGTTTTGCCCATTTGGTTATTGACGAAACACTAAAACAAAGTTTGTACAGAGCGATTAGTGTATTAGTAGCTGCAAGTCCTTGTGCTTTGGCCATTTCGACTCCAAGTGCAGTATTAAGTGGCATAGCCAGAGCTGCAAAAAGTGGGGTTCTCATCAAAGGAGGGCGTGCATTAGAAGATTTAGGAAGTTTAACCACTATTGCTTTTGACAAAACCGGAACTCTTACTGAAGGTACACCTAAACTCACCAATGCTATATCCCTAAACGGGTTTGATCAAAATTCTTTCTTAGCATTAGTTGTGGATGTAGAAAACCAAAGTAATCATCCATTAGCAAAATCAATTTCTAATGGGATTAGAAATAAGTACGGTATCACAAATAAAAATATCACTTCTGATATAAAAGCAATTCAAGGTAAAGGAATTGAAGCGATTTATGATCATAGTAAGGTGTTCATAGGAAATGTAAAATTAATGATGGATCAAAACATTACGGTTCCAAATACTATTAATACGCAAGTAAATGATTTACTTAAAAATGGTCATACAGTAATGTTAGTAGCTCTTAAAAATGAATTAATAGGGTTATTAAGTGTAATGGATACTCCAAGGCAAAATGCTAAAAGTACTTTAAAGCAACTGCAGCAGATTGGTATACAGAATATGATTATGCTTACAGGAGACCATCAAAATGTAGGAAATGCTATTGCTAAACAGATTGGACTTACCGAAGCTAAAGGAGATCTGTTGCCAGAAGATAAAATAACAGCCATACAAGAATTAAAACGACAAGATATCAAAATTGCTATGGTTGGAGATGGAGTTAATGATGCTCCTGCAATGGCTTATAGTACTGTAGGTATCGCTATGGGTGCAGCAGGTAGTGATATAGCCCTTGAGACTGCGGATGTGGCATTAATGTCTGATAAAATTGAAAAATTACCGTTTGTTATTGGTTTAAGTCGAAAATCTAAAGCTATTATTAAACAAAATCTCTGGATGAGCATGGGTATTGTAGCCTTATTAATACCTGCAACTTTATTCGAATTTGCTAATATTGGTGTGGCCGTAGCAATACACGAAGGATCTACACTGATGGTAGTTATAAACGCATTACGTTTGTTAAATTATGGAGACAAATAATAACATCTTTTCTGTCAATTATTTAGTTTTTTAAATAAGTCCAGCGCTCAGAATACATCTATTTACCTAAAAATCAATTCTTTATTTGCATCAACACTATATAAGTTACATAATGAATCATTAAATTTACTTACCTAATCTTTAAAATTTTTGTTTTATGAATTCAAAAGTAATTTTAGTATTCAGAATACTTTTTGGATTATTCTGTCTCTTTTTTGGCCTCAACAGCTTTATTGGTTTTATGGAGTTTCCCCCTATTCCCGGTGACGGTGGAACCTTATTAGGGATTTATGCGACTTCAGGTTTCTTTAAGTTAATAGCTGTTCTTGAAATAGTAGGTGGAATCGCTCTTCTGATTGGAAAATTTATTCCTGCTTCACTTATTATTTTAATTGCAATTATGTTTAATGCTGCTGTGTTTCATGTTTTACATGATATGGCAGGAATTGGTGGGTCATTGGTTGGATTGATCTTAGGGTTAATTCTTGTTTACGGATATAAGGATAAATTCTCATCTATTCTTAACCCTTAATAATCAAACACTTAATCTATCTTAATTAATACCAGAACTATTATCTGGGATTATATATTTAAGTTTTAAATATAAAAAAACCACCCAAAATTGGGTGGTTTAAAAATGTTGTAAATTCTTATTATATCACAGCCCCTTATCTCCGTAATACATATTTACAACCAAAAATATTATATTCCTTTATTGTAAAAACATGACAAAGTTTAATCGGTATTCATTGATTAAAAATCTGCTTTTTTAATTCTTTACTAATCTTAAATTCTTAATTGTTGCTCCCTGGATAAGTCTTACTAAATAAATACCAGATTCTAGGTTACTGATATTTATAACCTGTTCTGAAACATATCCATTAAGTTGTTTTATTTGTTTCCCTTCTATATTAAAAATTTCAACATCTATCTTCTCTGTTAACCCAGAAATCATAAACTGACCCCGTGATGGATTTGGATACATTTGTATCCATTCTAAAACATTATCCTCTACACCTAAAACAGGAACTACATTTACTGTTCTTGTTACTTCTACCGCTGTATTTCCTGAAACATCCACTGCATTATATTTAATGGTATAACTACCTACTGTATCTACAAAGTTTGAGCTATCAATAGTTACAGAAGATCCATCATCTGTAGTAGCTCCTAATTCATTATAACCATCTCCTAGAGTAACTTCTTGTGGATTATCCCCTATTAATGTGATAACAGGAGCAGTAGTATCTTCTACATTTACAATCCTTGTTACCTCTATAGCTACATTACCAGAAGCATCGGTAGCATTGTATCTAATTGTATAACCACCAATAACATCTTGAAAATCAGAAGTATCAATTACTAAATTGGTTACTCCATCATCAACAGTAGCTCCCAATTCAGTATACCCCGATCCTAGTTCGATTACTTGTGGATTATCCCCTATTAATGTGATAACAGGAGCAGTAGTATCTACAACATTGATAGTTCTGGTTACCTCTATAGCAGCATTACCAGAAGCATCCGTAGCATTATATCGAATCGTATAACTACCTATTGCATCCTGGAAATCTGAAGTGTTGATTATTAAATTAGTTACTCCATCATCAACAGTAGCTCCCAATTCAGTATACCCTGATCCTAATTCGATTACTTGTGGACTATCTCCTAGTAGAGTAATAACAGGAGCCGTAGTATCTACAACATTGATAGTTCTGGTTACCTCTATAGCAGCATTACCAGAAGCATCCGTAGCATTATATCGAATCGTATAACTACCTATTACATCCTCGAAATCTGAAGTGTTGATTATTAAATTAGTTACTCCATCATCAACGGTAGCTCCCAATTCAGTATACCCTGATCCTAATTCGATTACTTGTGGATTATCTCCTAGTAAAGTAATCACAGGAGAAACACAATCTTCACTAAAACTAGCGGTATCATCTTTTTCCCAAGTTGTCAAATAAGTAGCTGATGCGTCGTCTACTTGAATACAGGTTAAATTAGGGTTGTAAAGAACAAAGAAATCCGTGATTAAGTTATTATTCCCATTTCTAACATCTAAAGACTCTAATAAATTCTGGTGAGCAGCAAGTTCCTCTAATTGCGTACAAGAACTAACATCTAATGAAGTTAAACCGTTCTTACCTACATTTAACTTTTTTAAATTGGGATTGTTATCAACTAAGAAGGTTGTAATAGAATTAGAGCGTAAATTCACTTCTTCCAGTACTGTATAACCCGTAAAATCTAATGACGTAAAATCATTTTCAGCAGCATTCAGAATTTTTAAGTTAGTATTACTACTTAAATCCAGTGTTGTTAAATCATTGTAATCACAGTTTAGCGATTCTAAGGCAGTAAAAGCTTCAATACCTGTTAAATCTACTATATTTTGGCTTTCTATATTTAATGTAATAACCGTTGTTATTTTGGAAGTTGCTACCTGATTATCACTCGCTATACCATTACCCATACTTGAAGCATCGCCTATTGACACTGTATTACCATCAGCATCGTGTGTTTCTAGATAATCTTCAAAATTATCATCTGGTACATAGGTCAAGTCACAATAAATAGCATAATTGGCTGTAGCATCTTTTTTCCAAATATCTGGATGTAAAGGAACTACTTTATCAGCTTTAATACAGGTTAAATCAGGATTTCCTTGTGCATCAAACCAAGTAAAATTATCGTTATTTCCATTAGCTACATTTAACGACGTTAATTGGTTATTGGCAATACGTAATTGTATAATACTTGGGTATGCCGAAATATCAAACTCCGTAAAATTATTATCATTAAGATTCAACAATCTCAATAATGGATTGTTAGAAACATCCACAGAGTTAATACCTGTATTAGAAATACTAAGTGTATTTAAACTACTAAGCATAGAAACATCTACAGGACCTAAGTTAGCATTCCCATCTATATATATTTTTTCTAGTAACAGATTATTACTTAAGTCTAAACTTGTTAGATTATTGTTGGCTAATGTAACGTTGGTTAGCTTTGTATTTTTACTTAAATCTATATTTGTTAAATTAGTATTGTTACGACATCCTAAGAACCACATATCTCTAAAATCTTCAATACCTGTCATATCTGCAACCAATCCATTATGAAGATTAAAGCCTTCAGAAACCTCTACTAATGCTGTATATACATAATCATCCATAACTCCATTTCCATATCCTTGATTTTCTAAGAATGTTTCAAAAGCATCATCTGGAACATAAGTTAACCTACAGAACTCTGCGTAACTCGCTGCGGCATCTTTTAACCAACCTGCTAATACAGGAGCTGATGGATCATCTACTCTTATACAAGTTAAATTTGGATTTCCGGTAACGTCTACATTATCAAGATCATTATTATTACCACTTCTTAAATTCAAATATTCTAACAAGCTATTCTTACAGGATAAATTATCTAATGTGTTTTGGTTACTTAAGTCTAAAGAAGTGAGTGGTGTAACATCACAAGTTAATCTACTCAAGTTTGTATTGTTACTTAAATCAATACTTGCAATACTGGTATTACTAAACGATAAGTAGAACAAATCGGTAAGATGGGTCACATCAAGATTTGTCAATGGATTTAAACCACACTCTAAATTTTCTAATAATGGATTGTTTTGAATATTTAATGACGTAATATTCGTATTCTCACAATATAGCGATGTTAAATTGGCCTGATTACTTACGTCTATCGTTCCTAATCTATTATTAGTAACTGTTAAGCTTGTTAAATCATTATTACTTACATCTATATTGGTTAAGTCATTATCCGCTACATTCAAAAATCTTAACCCAGTATTTGTTGTTATATCAATACTTGTAAGGTTGTTAGCTTCTGCATCCATACTTTCTAAAACAGTTAATCCTGTTATATCAATACTGGTTAGTCCCATACTGGAAACTGTTAGACTTTCTAGCAGTGTGTTATTGGTCAGATCCAAACTTATATTCGTAAGTGTGTTTTCATCTATCCATAAACGAATTAAGCTTACAAAATCTTCAATTCCCGTAAAGTCTTGAATTCCTTCATTTCTTGGAGTTAACAATTGAATTGCTTCAATTTTTCCAGTAGGTACTAAATTGTCATTAATGATTCCATTTCCTAAGCTATTGGCACTTCCTAAAGCAACAGTTCCTCCAAATTCGTTATGTGTTTCTAAATATGCTTCAAAATTAGCATCAGGAATCGTTGTAAATCGACAATACTCGGCAAAACTTGCAGTAGCATCTTTCTCCCAACTTGTTAAATACCCAGCCGTTGGATCATCTACTTCGATACATGTTAAATTAGGACTACCCGTTACCCTAAATTCTGTAAAGTTGCTATTGTTTCCATTTTTGGCATTCAGCTCTACTAATTCATTAATATCTCTTGCATTAAATTCTACCAAATTAGAATTCTTACTAATATCAATTGAAGTAATATTGGTTTCGTCTAAATTTAAATCTTGAAGATTTGACAAGTGACTTACATCATAAGAAGTCAATGGATTTCTAGATAAATTTAAAGTTTCAAGTAGTGTATTATTTTGGATATTTAATGATGTAAATTGATTTAAAGAAGCAAAGATTCTTGTTAAATTCACATTCGCACTAACATCAATACTACTTAAAGTGGTTTCATGAATTTGCAAATCTTCTAGCAGCACATTATTACTCACATCTAAACCTGATAAATCATTGGATGAAACTATTAATGTTTTTAAAGCAGTGTTTGTAGAGATATCAATAGTAGTAAGATCATTACGTGAGATATCTAGTCGTTCTAAAGAAGTTAGCCCTGTAATGTCAATACTGGTTAATCCCATATCACCTCCATCAATTCTTGTTAAATTGGTATTGCTGGTAAGATCTAAATTGGTATCAGTTAATGTATTACTAAAAATAAATAATGTTTCTAATGCTGTAAAATCTTCAAGCCCCGTTATATCAGTAACTCCTTGAAAAGCAATAAATAGATTCATTACATTTTCAATATTAGCAGTAGTTACATAATTATCATTAGCAATTCCGTTACCCATACTGGTTGGATCCCCAACAGCTACATTATTGTTATTAGCGTCATGTGTTTCTAAGTAATTTTCAAAATTATCGTCAGGTACATAGGTCCAGTTACAGTCATCACTGAAACTAGCTGTAGCATCTTTATCCCAACTCGTCAAATAACCAGCAGTAGGATCATCTACCTGGATACAAACAAGGTCAGGATTTCCAGTAGCATATAATTCTATATCACTACTGTTGTTACCATTTTTAAGATTTAATGAAGTTAATTGTCCATCGTAACATTCTATATATTCAATGTCTGGGCTATTGCTAACATCTAATTCAGCAATTTGACTTCCATAGGTGTAAAGCTCTATTAATTTTGTAAGGTTAGATAGGTCCAAAGTGATCAATGAAGTATTGTTGTTGACCTCAATATCTTCAAGGTTCGAATTTAGGGACACATCCAAAGAAGTAAGTGTTGGTGTATCTTCAATAGACAAATCGGTGAGATTAGATAAACTACTTATATCTATGGTTGTGAATTGATTCCCTCCTATACTTAAGGTTTCTAAAAGAGGATTATTCGTTACATCCAGGTTTGATAGAGAATTATCACCACAATACAATCGTATTAAATTGTTATTACTAGCTATATCTAGAGTGGTTACCGTATTTTCTCTTATCCTGAAATCTAAAAGAGCTGTGTTTGCACTGATATCGATTGTAGTAAAATCATTTTCGTCTAAATATAAGTACTGTAATGCGATATTGGAACTTAGATCTATCGTAGATAAGTTATTTTCTCTGGCTCTTACTATTTCTAATGAAGTTAATCCTGAAATGTTGATACTGGTAAGTCCCATGGACTGGCAGCTTACTTCAATTAACTTTGTATTTGCCGTAAGATCTATGTTCGAAACCGTATTACTGTTTGTGTACAATCTTTCTACGTTTTCAAAACCCTCCAGCCCTGTAAAATCAGTAATTCCCTGATTGCTAAGATCCAAAGTAGTGTCATTTTTGATTTTTTCCGTTCCTACATAGTTATCATTAGCAATACCATTTCCCATACTGGTCGGATCTCCAATCGGCACAACTAAACCAAGTTGATTATGCGTTTCTAAATACGCTTCGAAATTATCGTCTGGCACAAAGGTTTGGGCGCAAAATAATTTAAATTCGGTTTGCACATCTTTTCTTGTAAAAGTAGTAGTAGCATACGTTGGATCATCCACAGCAACACAGCTAAGTCCTGGATTATTACGAATATCGAAATCACCAGGGTTTAAATTTGTGTTATTACCGTTTCTAAGATTTAAATAGGTTAACTGATTAAATGCACATGATACATCTTCGATCAACACATTCTTAGAAAGATCTAAACTAGTAATTTGATTACTTTCTATAAATAATTCCTCTAGCTTAACATTATTACTAAGATCTAAACTAGTCAACTCATTCTCGTATGCTTGCAGTTCTAGTAGCTCCGGATTTTGGGAAAGATCTAAACTAGTAAGGTCATTATCTACACAATCTAAATCCTCTAACAATGGAAGGTTCGTAACATCTAAACTGGTCAAGTTATTTTCATAACAAGTTAATTTTTCTAGTTTTGTGTTTTGAGAAACATCTAAACTCGTAAGCTGATTAGTTGCACAATTTAATGACGTCAACTCCGTGTTTTGAGATATATCCAATGTAGTAAGCTCATTTCTAGAGACATCTATTCTATCTAAAACAATATTATTGGTAACATCTAAGGCAGTAATGTTATTTCTAAAACATTGAATTAAAGTCAATGCAACATTCTGGGAAATATCTAAACTAGTTAAACTATTATTAAAACAATTTAATATTTGCAAAGCTGCATTTTGAGATACATCTAATGAACCTAATAAATTATTATTACATCTCAATGTTTCTAACAATGTGCTTTGTGAAAGATCTAAACTGGTGATACTATTATACGAACAATCTAACTCTTGTAATCCAATGAAATCTTCAATACCCGTTATATCAGAAATACTCAAATTAGAAATATTTAAATCTGCAACACTATCTATTCTTGAGGTAGTTACATAATTATCATTAGCAACACCATTACCCATACTAGAAGCATCTCCAACCGAAACCACATTTCCATCTGCATCATGTGTTTCCAAATAGTTTTCAAAATTATCATCGGGTACGTGAGTTCCACAATCTTCGCTAAATGAAGCTCCTGAATCTTTACCCCAGCTTGTCAGATAGCTTGCAGAGGCATCATCTACTTGAATACAAAAAAGATTGGGATTATTAGTTACATCGAAGGTGTTGATCGCTGCACTATTACCATTTTTAATGTTTACGAAAGTAAGGTCATTGTCATTTGCAAAAACATTGAAAATCGTTTTGAATGATAAATCCAAAATTGCGATGTTGTTATTGCTACAATTTATACCCGATAAACTAGCAAAATCTTGAAGTCCGGTAAGGTCACTAATTCCTTGATTATTTATAGCTAGTATAGTTACTGTCTGAATAGCACTTGTGGTTACATAATCATCATTAGCGATCCCATTACCCCAACCCTGACTTTCCAAAAAAGCTTCAAAGTTATCATCAGGCACATAGGTTTCCTGGGCAAACAATGCACAATTAAGTAATACAAAAAAAACAAAGAGTAGTTTTCTTTTCATCATAAGGGGTCTTTTTAAAAGTTGTAGCAAAGAAATCTATTTGTAATTAAAATTCAGGTAAAAAATACCGGACAAAAACCGGACAATACACATAGTCAACTAAATAACAATGCTTTACATTTGAATCTATCAAATATCTATCAGTTATTCGCAACTGCAATAATACTATATTTTAAGATTTTTTTAAGAACCTTAATGGTGACAAAAAGTGGCATTATTTAATATTTTTTCAAAATCTTGTAGAAATCAGTAAACAATCCCTGTTTTTTTTAAGTTCAAAACTTTGTTTGTTCAAATTCAGTATTAAAATGTATTTTTTATTCTAATGTTCGACCAAAATTCTTTTCATAGTTGAACCTTTTGGTGAGAAGTATACTTTGACCCAATACGCACCCATTGCTAAATTGGCTACTGAAATAGGAGTATCTATTGTAACCTGATCAAGTGCCATTATTTTTCTTCCTATCATATCATATAATTCAACAGCTTCTATATCACCTGTTCCTGTTATCGTAAAACTATCGGTTGCTGGATTTGGGAAAATGGTAATTGAAGTTGTATCATTAGGATCTTCTACAATTACGGTTCTTAACACCTCATCAGCTACATTCCCAGAACTATCGGTTGCGTTATACCTAATTGTATAACTGCCAGGAGCGTCTATAAAATCAGTAACATCTATTACAATCAGTGAACCATCATTGGTCACTGCTCCTAATTCTGTGTATCCATCTCCTAATGTTATGACTTGTGGGTTATCACCTATCAATGTAATTATTGGTGGTGTGGGGTCTACAATAGTTACCGTAGCTGTACATTGCCCAATGTTCCCTGAAGGATCAGTGGCTGTAAGCGTAACTATATTATCTCCAACATCTACAGAAGTAAAACTTGTTTTATCAAGTGATAAAGAAAGATTACCGCAAAAATTATAAGAACCATTATCTATCTGATCAGGAGTAATACTTACATTTCCTGTCTCATCCAATTGCAGTGTGATATCTTGACAAATAGCCACTGGCAATATTGGATCTTCTACAGTAACAATTGCTGTACATCTGGAAATATTACCATTCATATCCGTAACCGTTAATAAAACAAAATTGCTACCAACATCAGAACAATCAAATTGATCTTTATCTATTGCAACAGAAGAAATCCCGCAGGTATCAGTAGAACCATTATTGATCTGATCAGCTGTAATCGTTGCATTTCCAGTTGCATCTAATTGTACCGTGATGTCCTGGCATATTGCTCCTGGAGAAATAATATCTTCAACGGTAACTGTAGCAGAGCAACTAGCAGTATTTCCGTATCTATCTGTAGCTGTTAAAACTACTGTATTAGCACCAATATCAGAACAGTCAAAGGTATCTATATCAATCGAAAGCGAAACTGTCTCACAAGAATCCGTGGAACCATTATCAATATGCCTAGGTTCAATTCTTCCATTTCCGTCAATATCTAATTGAATAGTAATATCCTGACAAATTACCGTAGGTGCAACCGTATCTTCAACTGTTACAACTGCTGAGCATTGAGCACTATTACCATTAGCATCGGTTGCTGTAAATACAATTGTATTTGCACCTACATCATAACAATCAAAAGTATTGGTATCAATTTCCATAGCAACAATTCCACAAGCATCTGATGATCCATTATCAATTTGATCAGGTGTAATTGTTACATTTCCACTAGCATCCAACTGTACGGTGATATCCTGACATACCACGGTAGGGTTTACATTATCTTCTACAATAACGGTAGCCATACAGGTATCTGAATTCCCATTAGTATCAGTAACTGTTAAGGTAACTGTATTTGTACCAACATTACTACAATCAAAAGTATCTGTATCTAGTGCTAAAGAAGCAATGCCGCAAACATCTGATGATCCATTATCTAGTTGAGCAGGTGTAATGGTAGCATTCCCGGTAGCATCCAACTGTATGGTAATATCTTGACAAACTACCGTAGGTTGTACCATATCTTCTACGGTAACTATAGCGGTACAAGTATCCGAATTTCCATTGGTATCCGTAACTGTTAGGGTAACTGTATTTGCACCAACATCACTACAATCAAAAGTATCCGTATCTAAAGTCAGCGAAACAATGCCGCAAGCATCTGATGATCCATTATCGATCTGTGCGGCTGTAATCGTTGCATTACCGGTAGCATCCAACTGTACAGTGATGTCTTGGCATACCACGGTAGGGTTTACGTTATCTTCAACCGTAACTGTAGCCGTACAAGTATCCGAATTTCCATTGGTATCCGTAACTGTTAGGATAACTGTATTTACACCAATATTTGAACAATCAAAGGTATTAGTATCTAAAGTCAGCGAAGCTATTCCACAAGCATCGGTAGATCCATTATCAATCTGCGCGGCTGTAATCGTAGCATTACCGGTAGCATCCAACTGTACGGTAATATCCTGGCAGATAATCATAGGTTGTACCTTATCTTCAACAGTAACCGTAGCAGTACAACTATCTGTATTACCATTGGTATCAGTAACTGTTAAGGTTACTGTATTAATTCCAACATTTGAACAATCAAAGGTATCCATATCAATAGCTAAAGAAGCTATTCCACAAGCATCTGATGATCCATTATCGATCTGCGCAGCTGTAATCATTGCATTACCGGTAGCATCCAATTGTACAGTGATGTCCTGGCAAACTATTGTAGGTTGTACCATATCTTCTACGGTAACTGTAGCGGTACAAGTATCCGAATTTCCATTAGTATCGGTAACTGTTAGGGTAACCGTATTTGTACCAACGTCACTACAATCAAAAGTATTAGTATCTAGTGTTAAAGAGGCAATGCCGCAAGCATCTGATGATCCATTATCAATCTGAGCAGCTGTAATCGTAGCATTTCCGGTAGCATCCAACTGTACAGTAATATCCTGGCAAACAACTGTAGGTTGTACCATATCTTCTACGGTAACTGTAGCGGTACAAGTATCCGAATTTCCATTAGTATCGGTAACTGTTAGGGTAACCGTATTTGCACCAACATTTGAACAATCAAAGGTATTAGTATCTAGTGCTAAAGAGGCAATGCCGCAAGCATCTGATGATCCATTATCGATCTGGGTGGCTGTAATCGCAGCATTACCGGTAGCATCCAACTGTACGGTGATATCCTGACATACCACGGTAGGGTTTACATTATCTTCTACAGTAACTGTAGCGGTACAAGTATCCGAATTTCCATTAGTATCGGTAACTGTTAGGAGAACTGTATTTGTACCAACATTAGAACAATCAAAAGTATCCGTATCTAAAGTCAGCGAAGCAATGCCGCAAGCATCGGTAGATCCATTATCAATCTGAGCAGTTGTAATCGTTGCATTTCCGGTAGCATCCAACTGTACGGTGATATCCTGACACACTACTGTAGGGTTTACGTTATCTTCAACAGTAACTGTAGCAGTACATGTATTCGAATTTCCGTTGGTATCAGTAACTGTTAGGGTAACCGTATTTGTACCAACGTCACTACAATCAAAAGTATCATTATCTAGTGTTAAAGAAGTAATTCCACAAGCATCTGATGATCCATTATCAATCTGAGCAGTTGTAATCGTTGCATTTCCGGTAGCATCCAACTGTACGGTGATATCCTGGCAAACAACTGTAGGTTGTACCATATCTTCAACCGTAACTGTAGCGGTACAAGTATCCGAATTTCCGTTGGTATCAGTAACTGTTAAGGTAACCGTATTTGCGCCAACATTACTACAATCAAAAGTATCATTATCTAGTGTTAAAGAGGCAATTCCACAGGCATCGGTAGATCCATTATCAATCTGAGCAGTTGTAATCGTTGCATTACCGGTAGCATCTAATTGCACGGTAATATCCTGACATACCACGGTAGGGTTTACATTATCTTCAACTGTAACCGTAGCAGTACATGTATCTGAATTTCCATTAGTATCGGTAACTGTTAAAGTAACCGTATTTGCACCAACATTTGAACAATCAAAAGTATTAGTATCTAAAGTCAGCGAAGCAATGCCACAAGCATCTGATGATCCATTATTAATCTGGGCGGCTGTAATCGTTGCATTTCCGGTAGCATCCAACTGTACGGTGATATCCTGGCAAACTACCGTAGGTTGTACCATATCTTCAACTGTAACTGTAGCAGTACATGTATCCGAATTTCCGTTGGTATCAGTAACTGTTAAGGTAACCGTATTTGTACCAACGTCGCCACAATCAAAGGTATTAGTATCTAAAGCCAAAGAAGCAATGCCACAAGCATCTGATGATCCATTATCGATCTGAGCAGCTGTAATCGTAGCATTTCCGGTAGCATCCAACTGTACGGTAATATCCTGACAAACAACTGTAGGTTGTACCATATCTTGTACGGTAACTGTAGCAGTACATGTATCCGAATTTCCATTAGTATCGGTAACTGTTAGGATAACTGTATTTGTACCAACATTTGAACAATCAAAGGTATTTATATCAATAGCTAAGGAAGCAATTCCACAAGCATCTGATGATCCATTATTAATCTGGGCGGCTGTAATCGTTGCATTTCCGGTAGCATCTAACTGTACGGTAATATCCTGACAAACAACTGTAGGTTGTACCATATCTTCAACCGTAACTGTAGCAGTACATGTATCTGAATTTCCGTTGGTATCAGTAACTGTTAAAGTAACAGTATTGGTTCCTATATTAGAACAATCAAAAGTATTGGTATCAATCGCCAAAGAAGCAATCCCACAAAAATCAGAAGAACCATTATCAATCTGTGCTGTTGTAATTGTTGTATTACCAGTTGCATCTAATTGCACGGTGATATCCTGGCAAACAACTGTAGGATCTATATCATCAACAACCGAAGCTGAAAGGTCATATGTAAAAGTATTCAGTATACAATCATTAGAATCAATCTGCACATTTCCATTAAAACCAGATGCTGTGCAAGCGTTTGACATAAACGAAACATCAAAATCCTGAGTAACACCAGCAGCAATAGAAATTGGAAAAGTATGAGTACTACTTAAAGAAAATTCTGCTCCTGTAACGGTAATTCCGGTAATCTCTAAGGTGCCACCTCCATTATTATTAATTGTAAATGTCTGTGTAGTTGTTACTGTGGTAGAAATTGTTCCAAAATTAGTTCCATCCAGAACATCCGGGGTTGAATCTCCATTAGAAATTAATTGTCCATTACCTTCAACAGTAATTTCTGGAGCTACAACAACACAACTGGTTGTACTTACTCCACTACCTGGAGCTATCCAATTAGAAGTCGCTCCACTTAAAGTTGTATTATATAGTGTAGCATGATATCCATTAGTCCCTCTATCAATAATCTGCGTTTCTAAACGATTATTTCCTTCTGCAACTCCCTGATTAAAATCGTAATACGCTACCAAATTGGTCTCTGCACCAGTCAAAGTACATTCCTTTTGATTTAGAATTTCTGTACAAGTACGAGCGTAATCCCAGATACGGATTTCATCAATTTCGCCTCTAAAATGCTCTCTCAAGTTACCATTATTCAGCTGAATATTTCCTACCCTAAAATCAGTTAAACCTGTAGACGCTCCATTATCAGCCTCTAAAGTTAAGGTACCTTCTTCTTCACCATCAATATATAAGGTCCATACATTCCCTATTTTTACTACAGCCACATGGTGCCATTGATCGTCCTTTACATTTGTAGTACTAAAAACTTGTTGCCAGCGACTAACTGAATAATCATATTGTCCTAAACGAACAAGCCCTGCTCCACTTATTTCAACAGAAGTTTCTTTATTAGGACCTGTTGTTTGCCAAACCATAATAGCTCTATAACCATTTGCGCCACTATCAGCTTTAAACCAAGCTTCTAATGTAAAATCTGTAGATGAAGAATTGATATTAGCAAAGGCATAATCATCTGTCCCATCAAAACTAAAAGTTTCAGCCAGATCATCTGCTTCTGCCGTAATTGAAAAGGTATAAGGATCATTATCGGTATCATTACTCTCAATAGTAACCACAGCATCAAATGTACCATTAGCGCCAGGTGAGAAAATCACATCAAAAGTATCTGTTGTCCCTGCAGCAACTGAAGCCGGAAAGGCTGCTATACTATAAACACTAGCTCCGACACCTGATATAGTTATATCACTTATGTTCAATGTATTAACGCCAGCTGAATTATCCAAAGTAAATGTACTGGTTGAATTACCTCCAGCAAGAGCCGAAACAAATTCTGTATGATCTACTAGATCTGGAGTTGTATCTCCATTGGCAATAGAAGTTCCATTACCTAATACTTCCAGAACTACTCCATCTGTAACGGTAACTGTAGCCGTGCAATCCGACGAATTGCCTGCAGCATCTTCGACTGTTAAAGTTACTGTATTCGCTCCAAGATCTGCTGCTGTAAAACTCGTGATATCCAAGCTTAAAGAAGCAACACTACAATTATCAGTTGATCCATTATCAATTTGAGCTGGAATAATGCTTGCATTTCCAATACCATCTAATGTCACTGTGATATCCTGGCATATTGGTGAAGGCACTTCATTGTCATTTACGGTAATATCAAAAGAACATATCGCACTATTACCCGAAGCATCTGTAGCTGTATACTCTATAGTTGATGTACCTACTGGAAACAAAGATCCGCTAGCCAATCCTCCTGTTTGTGCAATCGTAGCACCGCAATTATCAAAATCTTCAATTACAATCTGGTAAGACACCCAAGGATCCGAAGACGCATCTTCTCGTAAAAAAACATATCCATTAGCATACGAAAAACCATAATTGTTTGGGGTTGGTGCTCCTGCCGGCATATCAAGGAAGATACCATTATAAGTAGAGGTAGTTTTATCAATAAAATATACTCTTGCATTTAACTCACTGTAAATAACGATTTCTGCTCCGCTAACTCCTGTATACCCTACAGAACGAGTAGTGATATCGCCATTATTAGCTTCAGGAAAATTAACAATAGCATTATCCGTTAGTTGATTTCCGTTCATGTCATACGAATATAATCTTCCGCCGTGATAGAAAACGATTTCATTAGCATCATAATCATATGCTCCATTTGATTGATTATTGGGTTGATTATTGCCTGTTACAAAAGTAGCTCCTCCACTGGTAGCATACCCATTTCCATCTAAGGTTACTGTACGATATCCAGAAGCCGCTACTCCATTTCCTTGCAACTCATTTGTGTTTGGGTTCCACCATAGTCCGCGAAAATCGAAACCGGTTGTATTGGTTACCAGAGTATTTCCATTACTGTCGTATGTCCTGAACGGCATTCCTGTATTCCCTGCTCTGAAAGAATAATATAAATCCAAATCCGGGTTATATGCTACGCCGCTCCAATTAGTTGTTCCTCCGCTCGTTGCTAAACTTGGTCCGGGAGTAAGTGTTCCTATATTAATCCTTAAATTTTTTCCTGTGGGAGGGTCAAAATTAACCAAAGCACCACATTCTCCCATATCAGCAGTTACCGTGATATCTTCCTGGCATTCGATGACAGGATCAACATTGTCTTCAACCGTTACTGTGGCAATACAAGTAGCATTATTTCCATTACCATCATCCACCGTTAAAGTAACCGTATTCGCTCCCAAATTATCGCAAGTAAAAACCGATTTATCTACAGAAAAGCTAACACTCCCACAATTATCACTACTTCCGTTATCTATATCTGCAGGTGCCATAATCGCAATGCCCGAAGAATTAAGCTGTATGGTAATATCCTGACAAACTACAGTAGGGATTACTGAATCTATCAAATCTGACAAATCCGTATTGGTTGCTGTAAAGTGATTTGCAGCATCGGGATCACTTGTCAAGACATCAGCAAAATTACTACCGGATACGGTTCCTTGGTTGGAAACTGTCGTAGTAGTTGGAAAAACACCTGCATTAACCCCTACATTAAAGTTAATAGTAACAGATCCTCCTGGAGGAATATTGCCTATATTGATCTGTATGGAAGAATCTCCTACAGTATTTCCTGTAATTACTGTACCGAACGAAGTGGTTACTGATCCAACGTCTAATGTTGTATTTGCATCCGGAGTATCGTTAAACATTACATTAGTTGCCGTAGTTACTCCAGAATTTCCTATTACTACTTCATACTGTATGTTTCTCGTGGTACATTGATTGGCAGTGTAATTATCTATTTTTGTAGCGGATACACTTACATCGTCAATAAAAGTAACATAGAAAACATTATCCTGAAAATCCCCGGGAGATCTAAATATATCCTCAACGCCAACTATAAAACTATTAGGGTCTCCTGGTGGTGATATTACCATTAAATGAGGAGATTTATTTTCTTTAGCTCTAATGATAATATGTCTTCCATCTGATGTTAGATCATGTGAGTATCGTTGATTGATAATCGCATATGCATCTGGATTGTTACTAGCTAACCAATCCGTTACTGCTATATATTGAAAGATCCTTGTATCTGTAGCCCAGTTCTCATATAAATCTACCCAAGCTTGATTGGCAGGATTTGTAGCTATCGGGCTAGTTCCATCTGTTGGAGCTGT
The DNA here is from genome assembly GCF_034322225.1 of Aquimarina callyspongiae. Taxonomy (NCBI): domain Bacteria; kingdom Pseudomonadati; phylum Bacteroidota; class Flavobacteriia; order Flavobacteriales; family Flavobacteriaceae; genus Aquimarina; species Aquimarina callyspongiae. The sequence continues at coordinate 805,337 of NZ_JAXLPA010000001.1, forward strand.
GGCAATCATAGCCCAGGTAGTCCCTGCACCGAACACATCTGCAACCAAAGCATCATGATCTGCCGTATGTTGAAAACGAGGATACCAATTAGAGGTAGTTCCTCCTCCATAATTATCCCCAGTCGTAGAAAAACCAGGGCTAGGAGAAAACGTTATAACATCTGGATTGAATTCTGTTTTAGAATAATAGGTATTTACTCTTGAACTTCCTGCTGCCCAAAAAACTGTACTAAAAAATACCAATTCTCTATTAGGGCTTACTATAACATCGTCAAACCATCTGTATTTATAATAATCTTCACCTCCAGCATCAGTTCCTAAAATTGCCTGCGGAATAGAAGTGCTTTGATTGTTAGTAGTATTATAAATATTATAATCTATTTGATTGTTTGTACTACTATAAATATCGGTAATTGAATAGGGTGAATAATTTGTATAATCAAACGATGAGGATGTACCATTATCGTCATCACAGATATAAAAAATAGTACGCCCCGTAATATAATCATCGCTATCTGGTGATCCAGAGTATTCCCAATTCCCTAAAAGCCCCTGAAAACTTCCTAATATCGAATGTGTAGCCATCACTCCTTTATCTACTACAAAAGGAGGCATGACATTACTTCCTGTAGTATATTCTAAAACATCGGGAATGTCATTTGTGTTATTATCTATATATAAATATACGGATGGATGCTCATAATACCCAGAATAGGTTCCTGAACTATCGGTGCTATTAGGTAAAAATTGCCAGTAATCACCTGGAGTATTTCCATTTGCCGCAGCTACGGTTCCATTTTGAAAATACGATGCTGACATAGAGGTAACTCCTACAGGTTCAACATCAGCAGCATCAGGTATCCCATCATTGTCATCATCAGGATCCATTGCATTATTTAAACCGTCTCCATCAAGATCATCGCCAGGGGCTGTTTCATAAAAATCTGGTAAACCATCCTTATCAGTATCGATATCCAGGAAAAAGAAACCTAAAATAGCACTGGCTCCAGCATCTTCTCCTACGTAATCTACAACAAGAGATTGTGTTTGTGCCGGAGATATTGTCGTAATCGATTCTATACTTTGGGCAATTGATTTTGAAAATATAGTCATAAAAATTATTATCAACATCAATCTTCTACACAATGTAACAGAGTAGCTTTTTATCATATAAGGATCTTTTTGATTAGGCAAATAAATCAAATAGTTTTTAAAATCTACCAAAATCGTACTGGACAAAACCCGGACAACAAGTAAATTATTTATTTTCACATACTATTAATTCTAAAATCTATAGCATAAGTATTCAATTATATCCGGTCGCAAAACTAGCTATTTTAAGAGTTGTTTAGGACTTTTTTTGATAGTAAAAAGTGGCAAAACTTTCTTTTTTAAGAAGCTTCCAGGTATTCTAAAATGGATGTCCCTTTAGGTGCATTGATTTTTTTACGGAGACGCGATCGACTTCTTATCACACTATCCTGAGAAATGGCCAGCATATTAGCAATTTCGTTCGTACTTAAATCAAGTTTTTCCATAGCTAGTAATCGTTCTTCAGATTTTGTGAGATCATAGTTTTTCTTTTTTAAATCTGAAAAAAAAGTAGGATACACCATAGTAAATTTATGCTTAAAAGTATACCAGTCATCTGGGGTAAGAATTCTAATAGTTGCTAAATCCTGAAGTTTTTGTGCATTTTGCTTTTCTCCCATTTCATTTTTTAACTCCTCCAATTCTTTGGTCAAAGCTTCTTGCACTTTACTTTTATCAAGTAGTTGTGCCATAAACTCTTTTAGTTCTTTTTTATTTTGCTCGATTTTATCTGAAAGTAACTTCCGTTTTCTCTTTCCTGCTTGCCATATATAAAAAGTGATTCCTATTGCCAATAAAACAATTGAAAATATAGCCAACCATAAGACTTTTCGTTTTCCTTCAGCGATTTGGTGATTTTTTTCTAATATTTCAATCTCTGTTTTCTTTTTAAAGATCTCATTGTCCTTTCTTTCTGTTTCAAACTGTGATTGATAATATAGAAATGTATTCGTCTTTATCTCAGAATTAAGAGAATCTTTGGCAATTATATGATTTAATAAGTGCTTATAAGCTTGTTCATAATTTCTTTGAGAAGCAAATACTCTGGATATTCGATTTTCTGCTTTAGTATTCAAATTAATATCACCGATATTCTCTTTTTTTGCTAATAATTTTTCCAGCTCGAATTGAGCTTTCTTATACTCTTTAGTTTTTATATAATAATCTGCCCTGTCTAATAAAAGTGAAGTTTCATTATACTCTGGAGCACTACTCAACAATCTGTACTTTTCGGCTTCATCCAAATGAAATTTTGCTTTATCCACATCATTTTTATGAAGATAATACCCAACATATAGTTTATGGGGTTGTATCATCAGTTCTGATTTGTTACTCCCTTCAGGAACACTTTTTAAACTAATTGCTAAGGAATCAGTATATATTTTAGCAGTCTCATAATCTTTTTTATAAGAATAATCACTGGCTAGTTGTGCATAACCAAAAGCAATCGCATATTGGCTTTTTATTTTTTTTGCATGCTCTAAAATTCTTTTTCTTTCAAAGATTGCCTTATCTCTAAAACCGTTTCTGGAATACAATCCTGCTAATTCGCTTAATGCGTAATTAGCATACTGTGCATCTCCCAGGATATCATATAGCTTGTAAGCTTCTTCAAAACGATTTACAGCTCCCACAAAATCTCTCAGGTTTGTATACACTTGCCCAGCAAAATAACGTGCATCCGCTGCAAAAATAGAATCGCCTGACTCCATAAAAAATTCCGCCGAAGTATCATAATCTGCTAAAGCCTCTTCTAATTCTTCCAGATTAAAATACGCTCCTCCTCTTTTTAATAATAGATGAGCTTCAGATTTTTTTGTAGTAAATCTGGATTTCTCACGTAATAACTCTTTAACCACATAAATAGCAGAATCCGGTTGACGGTTATTGATATATTTCTGTGCTACAAATCGGGTTTTTGAAGCAGCCAGATCATAATCTCCTTGTTTTTTGGCTAGTGCTATCACCTCATCAAGAAATACAAACTGATCTGGATGATTAGCTCGTATCATAGCTTTTGTTAAGGTATCCAAAATTGCTAGCCGAACCTTTTCTGATGGAACATTTTGAAGTTTTTGCTGTAACGTATCAATTTTGGTTTGCGAAAAACTTATTGTAACAATGCCAAAAAACAGTATAACTAAGGGGAGTAGTTTTTTCATCATAAGGGGGTTATAAAAGTCTTGAAGTATTTAATATAAAGTTAAAACTTTAATCCACTATTTTAGTGTTTATTGCTGCTTAATCAAAAAAATATACGTGACAAAAAGTGGCAAGTCAATTAAACTAACACTTTTTGCAGTATTAAAGTGTTTGAATAAACTGTTCTAATTCTTCTTTTGCAGTCAACCCTATTTTTTTGCGAATACGATATCTAACAGATTTTACAGCATCCATAGAAGAGTTGCGAATAGTCATGATTTCTTTGATTGATAAATTAAGTCGAAGTAAAGCACAAACTTCTCTTTCAGTCTTGGTAAGTTCGGGATATAACTTGATTAATTTTGAATCAAATCCCTGATTAACATCATTAATTTTATGCTGTAAAGTAGAGAGTTTACTTTCAATACTGATCTGAGATTTTAGTTCTTTGGTTAGTATCGATAAAGAAGTTTTCAATTCTTGAGGGTTTTTCTCTACCAGTTCTTTTTTGAGTTGGTTTAACAATTCTTCTTTAAAATTTAGACGCATCGTATTATCTGCTACCAATCGTTTGATCTCTTCTTCTTTGGCCAATATTTTTTGATCGAGTAGTTCTTTTTGCGCTTTTTCTTTTTCCAACTTTTCAGCTCCTATCTGAACTTTACTTCTATAATTTCGGCGTACTAATAAAGTAATGACAAAGGCTCCGATTAAAGAAACAATGAAAAGTGCAAAATAGAGCCATTTTTTCGATTTTTCGGCTATTGCCAAAAGTGTCACCTCTCTTTTTTCTTGAACAAAGGCTAAGCTATCCGCAAATTTTTCCTGTCTAAATTTATGATTCAATTCTAATGCTTGAATTTTCTTTACATTTTCAATATTGTAGATAGAGTCTGAATGTCGGTTAAATGTACGATAGTCATCATAGGCTGCTTTATGATTCCCCATCTGAGCCTGTAGATAACTTTTTCTTAGATATGCTTTTGTTATTCTTTCCCTAAAATTTTCCTGAACGGCTATAGACAATGAAGAATCTGCATAAATTAATGATTTATCGTATTCTTTTGTTTTTTTATAAATATTAGAAATGTTATAATAGGCTGCACATAAAGAATACGCTTTGGCATATCTTTTAGCATATTTTATATTCTCATATCCTAATCTCAGCGCTTCTTCTATATTTCCTGACTCTCTGTATAAAGCACCTAAATTATTATTAACCCGCTGTATATCATCAGTACTATCGATAGAAATAAATAAGGATTTTGCTTTATTATAACAGATCATAGCAGAATCCAATTGTTTGCTTTGCCGATATGAAACTCCCATCATATTATATCCAGCAGCTATCCCATGAATATCTTTGAGAGGTTCTTTGATCTCAATGGATTTCTTATATAAAGCAATAGCTTTATCATGGGCATTTTGATACCTGTACATCATGCCCATATTGTGATATACATCGGATACATGCCAAATATCTTTTTCTGTTTCATAGATTTCTTTGGCTTTAAAGTAATAATCCAAAGCTTTAGGATAATCTCCCTTTCTACGGTTAATCACACCTTTTATTACATAGGCTTTTGCCAATTGTTGCTGATTTTGGTTTTCATTTCCTGAATGTATTAGTTTTAGAGCCTGATTAACTAACTCTCCTGAGGAACTAAAATCTCTATCATATTGCAATTCTGCTAACTCTAACAACGCATTAATCTTTATAGAATCGGTTTGAGCAAGTTCGACTTCTCTCTGTAAACGCACCAATGTGCTATCTGTTTCTTGAGAATGACCATAACTCATTATTATGAATAGAAGAGAAATGAAATATATTTTCATGTCAACAAAATTATTGATAAAGTTTGGAACTATCATACTCTAACACATCTGATTCTTAAAACCACAAAATCTACATCCTTGACTATAAACTAAGATGTTTCGTTATAGAGTTCATATGCTTTTTCTAACTTTTTTCGAATCCTTTTTCTAAGGTGCCTTGGTTGTAATACTTCAACAGCTTCACCAAATCCTAATATCAAGCGTTCCAACTCAAAATTAAGATGTACTTTTAATTTAATGATTATACTACCATTATCTAATCTATTAATAACTTCCTGAGAGTGATGAAAAGGTTTAGTAATTACATACGGTGCATTACCTCTATCTATTTTTAAGGTTATTTCCTGCAACTGCTCATCATTAAGAACTGTTACACCAATTGTATTTTTATAATATTCATCTCCTTTAAAATCTTCGTTTATATATAATATAGAGGTATCATAATCAATCCCTATAATTCTATCAAGGGCTAAAGTCAAAATTCGTTTATTGCTAGATGTTCTGCCTACCAAAAACCATCGATTATTAAATTCTTTAAGTATAAAAGGATGAAAAACAAACTCCGAGGCTTTTCTTGCAGTAAAGGATTGATAGGTAATCTTCAATACTATCTTTTTTAAGATTGCTTGATATAAAACATCTAAATGTTCCAATCCTTTCAGTTTTTCATTTTTATCCAAGTGTATTATTGCAGATTGATGAGTCTTTTCTGAATATACTTTATCTTCTAATCGTTGTATAATACCTCCCAATTCTGAAAATAGAGAGAAGTCTTTAAATTGTTTTAACATCTCTACGGTCTCAGAAAGAACATTCATATCACTTTCAGTAATCGGAATATCTGTGATTGAATAATCTTCATCTGCATACCGATAATACTTTCTTTGATATACTTCTATAGGTGCATTATAACCTAATTTATCACTACGCATCATTTGAATATCCAATTGCACAGTACGTTTGCTTACATTAATTTCTCTTCCTTCATATTCATACAACGCATCGGAACACGCTTTTATCAAGCTGCCTAACGTCCATTTTCTATATTGATTTTGTAAACATTTATCAATGGTTTTATAACGAATTAATGCATTTTTGTTTAAAGCCATATACTACATTTTAATGAAAAATAATCATTCTCTTTTTAGTACGCAAAAAGAGTGCGTAATATAATTAAACATTTGTATCATAATTATAACATTGGTTAATTTAGTACCGCTTCGTCGAACGGGGAGTCGACGAAGCATCCAAAAAAGAATATTATGGAAAACAAAATATACATTACAGGAAAAACATTGATTGATTTAGGTTTCAGATCTGGAAAATGGTTCCCAGAAGCTATCAATCATATTAATACACATCAATTACAAGGTGAGGTTATGATGAACTACCTGGAGCAATTCAAGTTACCTCCGATTATGGATTTGCATAAAGAAGCTGCTCCATTTGTTATTAATATCAAAGCAGAAAACGAATTAGAAGAAACTAATGTAAATTCAGTAGTAGACTCTATGGATATTTTAATGAAAACTCCTACTATGGTCAATGGAGCGGTAATGCCAGATGCTTGTCCTACCGGCCCCATTGGAACTATCCCTGTTGGAGGTGTAGCGGTTGCCAAAAATGCAATCCATCCAGGAATGCATAGCGCTGATATTTGTTGTTCTGTGATGCTTACAGATTTTGGAAAAACAGACCCTAAAACAGTACTGGATGCTGCTCATGCTAATACACATTTTGGTCCAGGAGGAAGAGATAGAAATACACAATATAGATTTCCTGACGAGTTATTAAAAGATTTTGAAAGTAATTATATGTTGAATAATGAGAAAATGATTCAGGCAGCGAGAACCCATTTAGGAACACAAGGCGATGGTAACCATTTCTTATTTATTGGTATTTCTAAAAAAACCGGAAATACTATGATGATTACGCATCACGGATCCAGAGGTCCAGGTGCTAATCTGTATACTAAAGGAATGAAGATCGCAGAGCGTTTCAGAAAAGAATTGTCTCCAGAAACATTAAAACAAAATGCCTGGATTCCTTTTGATACTGAAGAAGGAAAAACATATTGGGAGGCTTTACAAATTATAAGGAAATGGACAAAAACTAATCATGAAGTAATCCATAATGCGACTCTGGAAGTTTTACAAATCGAAGCGCAAAATCGATATTGGAACGAGCATAATTTTGTTTTTAAAGATGGAGATTTGTTCTATCACGCAAAAGGAGCCACCCCATTAGACCCTAAATTTATGCCGGATATTACAGGGCCTAGGTTAATCCCTTTAAATATGGCTGAACCGGTATTGATCGTTGATGGTAAAACAACAACAACCAATTTAGGTTTTGCACCACACGGTGCCGGACGAAACGTGAGTAGAACACAACATAGAAAAAGTAAAACAGGGACATTTCAAGAAATCTTTGATCAGGAGACAAATGGTCTGGATGTTCGATTTTTTTCAAAAGAAATCGATATTACAGAACTGCCTAGCGCGTATAAAAATGCTTCTTCAGTAAGAAGTCAGATGGAAGAATTTGGATTAGGTACTGTGATTGATGAAGTGATGCCTTATGGATGTATTATGGCTGGAGATTGGCAAAAAAATGCTCCTTGGAAAAACAAAAGGAGACAGGATAAAAAAAATCGGAAATAAGCAAATTAGTATAAACCTTTTTAATAGATCAAAAATTATCGCATATTTGCATAACAAAATGATGCAAAATAAAATACATACCGCACCAAAATCACTGTTAAGCCAGTGTGATTATCGATGGATTAATGAAACATCCATTCGAAACCGGACGCTATGTACTTATTTTTTTACCATTTTGTAAAGTGAATTAAAAGATAAAAAACAGATATAGTAGAAGCGTCCAAGAAATTGGGCGCTTTTTTTTATAATTTTTTTTACCAAAATGAATAAAAGTTAATTAGCACATAAAGATTAGTATTTGGAAAGTAAGCATCAGGGAGACAGACGATTGCCAAAAAATCCAAAATCCGTTGAAAAACGGACAGGGATTTCTGTTTCATATACCAAGCATAACTATCTGATTATCAGCAAAATAAATCAAAAAATATTTGCAGATTAAAAATAAAGATCTAATCTTTGCACCGCAATCGAAACAAAAACAATATTCAAGATTGCACTATTAAAACTAGATAATAATTAAAACATATAAAATGATACCGAATAGTTGGCTACATATTTTAAATCCACTCTTTACCAAACAAAGAGAATATTGTTCTGATTCGAACAAACTTGGTGTCTATTATATAAAAAGGATATGTATAAGAATATAACTTATACCCATTAACAAGATATAAAAGGCGCCCGAATAAGGCGCCTTTTTTTATTGGCATAGTTCATTGACATATTGAAAACTAAATTTGACGTGTAGCTTAATTGGCAAAAGCACTCGGCTTTTAACCGAGGTGATGTAGGTTCAAATCCTACTACGTCAACTTACGGAAGGGCAAGCCAATAGGTGGTGGCCGCAGTCTTGAAAACTGTTAGGAGATAATGACTCGTGTGGGTTCGATTCCCACTCCTTCCGCTTTGGAGAGTAGGTAAATATTGGTTTGTTACGTGCGGTTGCTAACCGTGTTCACGACTAGAACGTGATGAAGGTTCGATTCCTTTGCTCTCCGCAATAACGATACTGTAGCTTAACTGGTAAAGCTGGGAGCTGTTAACTCTCAAGATGTAGGTTCGAATCCTTCTGGTATCGTAAAAGACAAGGTGACTGAATGGCCAAAGTAGCGGTCCGCAAAACCGACGTTTGCAGGTTCGAATCCTGTCCTTGTCTCTATAATTACGGAAGTATTGAGCAATTGGCTGGCTCGCCGGACTGTAAATTCGGTCTCTTCGGAGCTTGTAGGTTCGAGTCCTACTGCTTCCACCACATAGTATCGTAGCACAATGGCTAGTGCACCCGACTGTCTCTCGGAAGGTTGCGGGTTCGAATCCCGTCGATACTGCAATAATCATCTGGGGGTATAACAATGGTAGTTTACCCGCCTTGGACGCGGGAGGTTATAGGTTCGAGTCCTGTTCCCCAGACAATTAATATCTATAGTGTAAATGGAAGCACTAGGGATTTCTAATCCTTGAGTCTAAGTTCGAATCTTAGTAGATATACCAAATACTCTGTTAGTATAACGGTTAGTACACCTCACTTTCTATGAGGAAACAAGGGTTCGACTCCCTTACAGAGTACAGTACTATAATAAACTCATGGTGAGCGGAAGCAATCAAGGTTACAACCCTTGAAGTATAGGTTCGAAATGCTATGTATTCGCAATCCTATGGAGTTTGCAAATTGACCTGTGATGTAATGGTAGCATTCAAGACTTTGACTCTTGGTGTAAAGGTTCAAATCCTTTCAGGTCATCATAAAAAAATATTTCAACAAATGCAGGAATGACGGAACTGGTATACGTGCTTGATTTAGAATCAAGATTTTGAGAGTTCGAATCTCTCTTCCTGTACTAAGGCATTTTGGTTTATCAGTTTGCCATTATTTTACTCTTTTTGATTCCAAGATAAACGGCTATACCGCCAGTAAAAAACATTAATAAACTATATACTGCAGGAGCGATAGCATAGGATGTATTTTCAAGAAGTACAATAGCAATAGATATAGCTAATGTTCCATTTTGAATTCCGGACTCAATAGAAATAGAGACAGCACTTTCGTTATCAACTCTAAATAATTTTGCAGAAAAATAACCAACAACCATTGTAACCACATTTAAACAAAGGGTAACAAGCCCTGCTTGTTGTAAATAGGAGATAAAATTGTCTTTTTCTTTAAAAATCAAACCTAATATCACAAGGGTTATTACAATTGCTGAAGCTCTACGAACAGGTTTGGCCATTTTTAATGCAAATGACTCTCTATATCTTCTTATAGTCATACCTATAACAATAGGAATGATTGTAATAACTAATATCTGGATAATAGTATTAACAATATCCAGACGAATCATTTGGCCTTCCTCTAAAAAATGTAGTAGAGCAAAATTGATAATAAAAGGGATCGTAAGAATGGTTATAAAGCTACTTAAAGCGGTAAGCGTTACCGACAATGCAATATTCCCTTTTGCCAAATGTGATATAAGATTAGAAGTAGGTCCTCCAGGACAAGCTGCCAAAATCATAATTCCTATAGCAATCTCTGGTTGTAACGGAAATATCGATGCTAATCCAAATCCTATTAATGGTAGGATTATGATTTGATTAGTCAACCCTATTAAAATGGCTTTTGGATATATAAATATCCTTTTAAAATCATCTATCACCAATGATAATCCCATGCCTAGCATTATTATAATAAGTGATACGGCCAAAATAATTGTCGAAATATTATCCATGAACTCTGTTTTCTGATTTATGGTCTAATATAAGATTTTAAAATACACAACGATTAAAAATATACGCTCCAAAAAATGGTGTCTCTAGCTTATTTGGTAAAGCATTCCGCTGTGAACGGAAAGAACAGGGTTCGATTCCCGGAGTACACCCCAAAAGAAACAGTAGCAAAGATGGTCAATGCGCTAGATCAAAGCTCTGAAGATATAGAGTTTGTACTGAACTTGTTTTAGTATTCAAATCCTATCTGTTTCACTGATTTTTTAAAATAATGTTTAACCAATTCATCAAATTATTATGAAGACACACTTTACAATTAACAAAGTTAAAAAGAATGATTGGAAACCTGTGATTACTAGAGTAGTAACAAAGTGGACTTCTAATTATATCAAAGCAATGCGAACAGTTTTATATCCTTCAGAATCAGAAGGTATAGAAAACAAAAATGATGTACATCGCATATTTTATAAGTGAATTTATATTCTACGTAAGATGATTGCGTAGTTTAATTTCACCTTTGTGATGTAATTACAACAAACCTTTTGACTTACTAGGGAAAAATTAAAAAAGGTTTGAAGTAACACCCTGCTATTATTGGGGTAAATAGCAGGGTTTAGATTAAGAACCTCTTGAGATTAAAAGCAAAAATATCAGTTGACACCTGATAAGAGATACAAAATATAATAACAAGTTCATTAAAATATTAAGTAAGTCCTGTTGCGTGTTTCTGTATAGCACCATTGTATGAAGTATTGCAAATTGTGTATCATCACTTCATATTCAGCTTGACTTAAAGGTTTGACTATTGCCAAAAATAGTCTCGATTCTGTCGGTCGTGGGTTCGACTCCCACTCTCTTAAGCAGAGATAGTTCAGTGGTTAGAACAACAGAAATTCATGTAGGTTCGAGTCCTACTATCCTATACGGATATTGCGAAATTGGTAGACGCACCAGATTAAGGTTCTGGCGAATTGGCACTCAAAATGCCTCTTTCAAAAAGCTTGGCTATCTTTTAAAACTAGCCCCAGCGCATCTCGCTGTTAAATAAGATAAAAACCGTGATCGTAGATCGGTTATTATAGTACTCTTGCTATAATGACAATCTCAAAAGTACCTTGAAATATTAGTCTTTTATAATTTGAAATAATCACTTTTTTGAATTTAGATACCAGAACTATATGATCTTTTATCTCTTTACATAAAACTGGTTGTAGAAAATGTAATAACCTAATATTTCCGCACTGGAAAGATGATTTGCTTTCACTGTTTTTTTTAAAAGAAATAAACATTCTGGTTATCAAAATCAGTCAAAATATACTTTAAGAAAGAACCATACCTGTAGTTCTCAATTAAAGTCGACAAGTAATTAACAATTAAATACAAACAAATGAAACGAGTAAGAATTAATGCGGGTAAAGTAGGTTTAGTTTTCAAAAAAGGAGATTATAATCGCGTAATCACACAAGGAACTCATTGGTTAGCGCTTAATGAGAGGGTAACACAATACGATTTAACAAAGCCTTTTGGAGCACCTATAGCATTAGAGATCTTACTACAAGATAAAAAACTGGAAGCTATGCTACACGTGATCGAAGTAAAAGATAATGAGATCGTGTTAGTATACGAGAACGGGAACTTTAAGAGTGTATTTCCTGCAGGTAGATATACGTTGTGGAAAGGACTACGTGATTATAAATTTATTACAGCAGATATTAGTAAGATCTATATCACAGAAAAGATCAACAAATCACTCTTTAGCAATTACGCATTGAGTAAATACATCAGAGCATTTGAAGTAGCTACCTATGAAAAAGCTATATTGATTGTAGATGATGTATATACTAAAATTTTAGAAAGTGGCACCTATCGTTTCTGGAGAAATGATACAACTATCAAAATTGCTAAAGCAGATTTACGTCAATTGCAACTAGAAATTGCTGGTCAGGAACTATTGACCAAAGATAAAGCTGCGGTACGCATTAATTTTTATACTCAATATAAAGTTATCGATATCAAAAAAGCTTTATTAGATAATAAAGAGTATGAAAAACAACTATACATCGCTATGCAATTGGCACTACGTGCTTATGTAGGTATGTATACCCTTGATGAGCTTTTAGAACGTAAAGAAAATATTGCCAAAGCAGTATTTGATGATACAAAAGTTGATGCTTCTAAACTAGGAGTAAAAATTTTGAATTGTGGTATTCGCGATGTGATTCTTACTGGAGAAATGAAAGAGATCATGAACCAGGTATTGGTCGCTCAAAAAAGAGCACAAGCCAACATTATCACACGTCGAGAAGAGACTGCCTCTACCCGTAGTTTGCTAAATACTGCTAAACTAATGGAAGAGAACGAAATGCTTTACAAACTTAAAGAAATGGAGTATGTAGAGAAAATTGCTGATAAGATCGGTGAGATTAGTGTCTCTGGTGATGGCGGGATGGTTAAACAATTAAAAGACATATTCTCTGTGAATAGGTAGCGTGTTCAGATACTGCAGGTAATAATTATCTGCAGTATCATTATTATTTCTCCAGATTCATATATCTATTTCTTTAATTTCCTTAAAAAAGTATTCTTCATTCAAGGAGGTGAATTCTTCAAAAAACACAACATAAAATCATAGAACATTTTAATATAAGCTTTCTCCTGAGGTTAAAAAGTTTATCAAATATGCTTATCCCATATTGATTAAAAAAAACCATAAATCTTAACAAAATTTAAGAGTCTAAAGGGCGTTAGGGAATGAATTTTGATTACTGGATTGTTAACCAAACTTTATAAACAAAACCTATTTGTTAGGCAATTCCCAAAATTGATTAAAATGTTCCTATTTAAAAAAAGCTCCCCAAAACCACTAACCGAAGTAGACGATTTATATAAAAAGATTTTCTCTAATTTCACTACATTAAATCGTATTGATTATTGTGAATCTTTAATCTATAGAACAAAAAATGATCTGTCACATACCAGATGTCCAATTAAAAAGAAAAAACTAAAAACATTGTTAAAAGCTGCCAACGCAGAAATAAAATACTTAAAATAATATTATGTTATTTTAAAGATCACTAATGTTTGTTATCTGGTTTTTCTTGTCGTTTCAAATCACACAACTTACTCAAACCCTTTATTAACAAAGGATTTCTTATGAATATATGTTTAAACCAAGGTAATTACTAAGAGCTAATATTTCATTATAAATCTCTTAAAACACGGTCACTGTTACGTATTAAAACTGCAAAAACAATTCACCGACACAAAACTACCATTCGTCTACACTAGATTCGCTTTTATCGAAAGGCAGGGAAATTCTATCCCAAAAAAGAACACCTTTACAATAGGAAAAAACTTTTTTTTAACTTAACTTAATAATCTGAAATAATGCGTTTAAATTTTTTATTAATAGAAGACGATGAAATAGAGCGATTAAAATTTGCTCGAGTATTACAAAAAAACGGATACTCACATAACCTCATCGAAGCTGAAAACGGTGAAGAAGCCGTGAAATATTTAGAAGGCGATGGACCCCTACCAGACATCATTTTTTTAGACCTCAACATGCCTAAAATGAATGGTTTGGAATTCTTAAAAATATTAAAGTCGACCCCAAGACTTAACTATACCCCAGTTGTCATACTTAGTACCTCCAATAATCATAACGATCTTAAAGAATGTTATGAAGTCGGAATTGCTGGTTATATAGCAAAACCCTTAAAATATGAAGATTATACTCATAAGATTAAGTGTTTAATAGACTATTGGAGTGTTAATGAACTTATAAAAACATAAAACCTATTTAGCATATGAAAGGAATAGTATTTACTGAGTTTTTAGAATTAGTTGAAGAAAAATTCGGGTTAGCTGTAGTAGACAAAATAATTCAAGAATCGTCCTTACCCTCTGGCGGTGCTTATACAGCAGTAGGAACCTATGATTTTTCAGAAATGTTGAGCCTATTAACACATTTAAGTGATCATACCAATATCAGTATTGATGATCTTCTCCTTACATATGCAGAACATTTCTTCAAGGTACTTGCAGATAGCTATCCTGGATTAATTGATAAATATGATGACCCCATCGAACTTTTATCTTCTATAGAAAATCATATTCACGTAGAAGTTCAAAAAATATATCCGGATGCAGAACTTCCTACCTTTCATATTTTAGAAAAAACTTCAACGAACCTGGTGATGATATACAAATCCAGTAGATCCATGTATAATTTCGGTTTAGGGTTAATGCATAAAACTTTTGAACATTATAATAGTACTGCTACCATTCTTTTAGAAAAAATAAAAGAAGATGGTACAGAAGTCAAATTTAGTATTACCAAAAATTAATGAGTAATCCTGATATTGACATATTAAAAAGAGCATTGCAAAGGGCAAAAGCTGCCAGAAGACAGGCCGAAGAAATTCTTGAAGAAAAATCAAAAGAGTTATATGAAATCACTCAAGAACTTAAACACGCTAATGCCAAACTCAAAGAAGGATTAACCGAAAAAACATCTGAACTTCAAGGAGTTTTCGGAAATCTTGTTGATGCATACGTATTAATGGACATTTTTGGAAACGTCATTAAAATGAATGAATCAGCAGTCGAACTGTTTGGGTATGACATTAACTCAGAAAACCTTAATGTAACCAGCCTTATCTATAAAGAGGATTACAAATATGCCATGAAGTCCTTTAATCAGTTAGTTATGACCGGAAAATTTTCTGATTATCAAGCACGAGTTTACACTAAACACAAGGGAATTAGAATAGTACATATTAATGCTAGTCTTATTTATGATAAAGATAAAAAACCGATTGCTGCTCAAGGAATTGTAAGAGATATCACAGAAGAGCTTCATCAAAAACAAGTATTTGATGAACAAAAAAATCAATTATCTACAATTGTAGATAATTCTTCTTTGGGTATTGTATTAACACGGTTTGGTGAAATTATACAAACCAATAAAGCTTTCGAACAACTTTTAGGATATAGTCAACAAGAATTACAAGGCTTAGGAGTTAAGGGAATTTCTATTAAAGAAGATTATCCCGCTTCTGCTAAATTTATGGAAAAACTAAATGCTGGTGAAATAGATAATTTCTCAATCAATAAAAGGTATAAAAAAAATAATGGCTCCTTAGTTTGGGCAAAAACTAATGTTGCTGCAGTAAGAGATCAAGATGATAACATAAAATATCAGGTTGCACTGGTAGAGGACATTACCAATCAATTAGAAGCGGAGAAACAGAAAGAAAAATTACTTTCCAATTTAGAAAAAACTAACCAGGAGTTAAAAGATTATGCTCACATCGTTTCTCATGATCTTAAATCTCCACTTCGCAGTATTAACGCTTTGGTAAACTGGATAAAAGAAGATTATTATAAAGAACTTGAGGGGTCAGGTTTAGATAACATTGCGCTAATTGAGAATACATTAGAGAAAATGGAAAGTCTCATTAATGGAATTCTCAACTATTCTAGTGCAGGTAACAGAAATAACCTAGAAACCGAAAAAATAGACCTCAATGATACAATCTCAGATATTACCAATACCATCTTTATTCCAAAACATGTAACAGTATCGATTAAAAACAAATTACCTCATATACATGCTGATAAAACAAGAATACAGCAACTGTTTCAAAATATCATTAGTAACGCAGTAAATTATATAGATAAAAAAGAAGGAAGGGTAGAAATAGATTATTCAGACCAAGGATCATTTTATGTATTTCAGGTAAAAGATAATGGAGTGGGTATAAAAAAAGAATCTCACGAGAAAATATTTAAAATTTTTCAATCACTCAGTAATGATCGACACTCTACAGGTATAGGGCTATCGATTGTAAAAAAAATAGTAGATCTATATGAAGGTGACATTTGGTTAGAAAGTGAAGTAGGTATTGGAACAACATTCTTTTTCAGTTTAAAAAAGAAGTATTAATAAACTATATCAAAAAAAATAAACTATGAAGCTCCAACAATTCGAAAAGCAAAACAAACAAAAATGGTACGGATCACAAGAATATACCTCTTCACTTAAAAATCCGTTGGTCTTGGTTTTTGGTAACAGATATCAATTGGCAAAACAAGAAACATATAATGAAGTAAGAGAGATGTTTCCCGATGGCGAAATCGTATTTGGTACTACAGCTGGAGAGATTATTGGAGAACGGGTTTATGATGATTCAATAGCGTTAACCGCAATCGAATTTGAAAAAAGCTCATTTACTATTAAAAGAGAAAACATACTAGACCATAAAAAAGATGCTTTAGCAGCAGGAAAAAAGCTAATGGAACAAATGCCTAAAGATGGATTAAAACATGTTTTTGTAGTCTCCGAAGGTAGTTTTGTCAACGGCTCTGCACTTATTGAAGGGTTAGAATCTGAACAAAAAGGTTTCTCAATTACTGGAGGATTATGCGGAGACGATGCAAGATTTGAAAAAACACTGGTAGGGTATAATGAAGCTCCCAAAGAGGGTGAAATTGTCATAATAGGTTTTTATGGAGAATCTTTAGATATTTCATATGCACAATATGGTGGTTGGACACCTTTTGGTCCAGAAAGGATTATTACCAAATCTGATCATAATATTTTATACGAATTAGATAACCAACCTGCTCTTGATTTATATAAAAAATATCTTGGAGATAAAGCTTCAGAATTACCACAATCGGCCTTACTATACCCTTTAAGTGTAAAATCAAAAAACAGAACAGAATCCATAGTAAGAACCGTATTGTCTATAGATGAAGAATCTAATACTATGATCCTTGCAGGAGATGTTCCCGAAGGTTCTAAGGTACAACTCATGATGGCTAATATTGATAATATCACCGATGGAGCCTCTCAGGCAGCAGATATCGGAATGAAAGACCGATCTTCAAAACCTGAATTAGCCATTCTGGTAAGCTGTATCGGCAGAAAGCTAGTTATGGATCAAAGAGTTGAAGAAGAAGTAGAAGAAGTAATAGAATCCATAGGTTCACAAGCAACGGTAAGCGGTTTCTATTCATATGGAGAACTTGCACCCTTTAAATCCGGAAAAACCTGTGAACTCCATAATCAAACAATGACACTTACTCTTTTTAGCGAATAATACAGTTTTATTAATGAACTCTTTACTCCTCAGACAAATCAGAAAATATCTCAGAGAAGATCTTAAAGATGATCCTGATATTAAAATTTTTATTGAGGCAATTAATAAATCTTATCATAATTATGAAGAGCAACAAAGCATGTTGCAAAGAGCCATGTCTATAAGTTCTCAAGAATTATTTGATGCTAATCAAAAACTACGAGAGGAGGCAGAACAACAACGCAAAGTCATTGCTAGTTTAACAGACTCAACACGAATTCTTGAATCAATATCAGTAACCTATAAAAAAGAAAGTGGTGGAAACGGAGAATCAAAAGAACTTGACGGGATCGAACTTGCCAATCTTATAGAAAAGCAAGCATTACAAATTTCTAAAATCGAAGGACAACGTGAACGTATTCTCAAAGATCTTGAAAGGAGTAATAAAGAATTAAAAGACTATGCGCAGGTAGTATCACACGATTTAAAATCGCCTTTAAGAAACATAAACACTCTTATTAATTGGATAAAAGAAGACAGTTCTAAACTTGATCAGACCACAAATCATAACCTAGATCTAATTGATAAAAACATTGAAAAAATGGATAATCTAATTAATGGTATCCTAGAATATTCTGTAATTAATAAAAAAGATAACAGTGCTACGGTCATAGATTTAAATGAAGTTGTAGAAGACATCATACACTTAATCCATGTTCCAGAAAATACTCAAATTATTATTGATGAAAAATTACCTGTTTTAAAAAGTGATCGACATCGTTTACAACAGCTTTTTCAAAATTTACTAAGTAATGCTGTTTCTAGTATTGATAAGGAAAAAGGCATAATTAATATTGGAGTACAAGAGCAACAGGATTACTGGCAGTTTTATATAAAAGATAACGGAAAAGGAATCCCGAAAAAATATCACGAAAAAATATTTCAAATATTTCAAAGTATTGATAACGACAAAGAATCTAGAGGGATTGGCTTATCAATAGTGCAAAAAATAATCGATTTCTATGGAGGAAAAATTTGGTTAACGTCAGAATCTGGCATAGGAACTACTTTTTATTTTACATTAAAAAAACAAAAATCATGACAGAAACTCCAAATCTTATCTATATAAAAGAACTGGCAGCAGGTTCAGAAGATTTTGAACAAAAACTCATTCAAATAGTAAAACGAGAGTTTCCAGAAGAGAAAGAAGAGTTTTTAAACAATTATAAACAGCAGGTATTTTCTAAAGCTGCAGAGAATGTGCATAAGTTAAAAAACAAAATCGGAATGATGGGTTTTGAAGAAGGATATCAGGTCACAATTGACTTTGAAGAAGAATTAAAGGGGAATAATCCCACTTTATATCCAGAATTTATGTTAATTTTAGATTCTATAGAACACTTTTTACAGACACTACAATAATACCTACTTATATGAATTGCATTATTATAGACGATGAAGGAACGGCAAGAATGATTATTCAGCAACTATGCACCCAGGTAGATGATCTTAATGTAATTAAGGATTTTCCTAATGCTATTCAGGCTATCAAATTTTTAAATCAAGAAAATGTAGACCTTATCTTTTTGGATATACATATGCCAGATTTTACTGGTTTTGATTTTATTCAAACCTTAAAAAATCCTCCAAAAATTATAGTTACCACCTCTGATAAAGATTTTGCTTTAGAAGCTTTTGAATATGACTGTATCGTTGATTTTTTAGTTAAACCTATCACACTCCCACGGTTTTTAAAAGCTATTCAAAAAGCAGAAAGTGCCGAGGTCACTTCTCAGAATCAAACAGAACCTGCCCCCCAGGAAGGTACAAATGCAACTTCAGGAGAAAATGATCTCTATATCAATATAGACAGAAGGTTAATTAAAATTGATATTCCTACTATCAACTTAATCGAAGCAAAAGGAGATTATATCTTAATCAAAACAGAAAAACAAAATTATACGGTACATTCTACCTTAAAAAAAATCGAAGAAA
This sequence comes from Aquimarina callyspongiae, assembly GCF_034322225.1. Taxonomy (NCBI): domain Bacteria; kingdom Pseudomonadati; phylum Bacteroidota; class Flavobacteriia; order Flavobacteriales; family Flavobacteriaceae; genus Aquimarina; species Aquimarina callyspongiae. The sequence continues at coordinate 824,874 of NZ_JAXLPA010000001.1, forward strand.
AATTACCAGATGACCTGTTTTTAAAAGTACATCGATCCTATGTGATTAACATAAAACGTATCATTGATATCGAAGATAATAGTGTACTTATAGAAAAGGATGTGATTCCTGTAAGTCGATCTAATCGCCCAGAATTAATGAAACGCCTTAACTTGCTATAAATCATCAGAAAAAGAATATCTTTTATTTACAACCACTCACCTAAAGCAAACTACCAATGATCGAATAACTCAACTTTTTGCAGTAGGTATGGATTAGTTTTGATTATCTATAAAAACCTAAATCTATATTGCTATGAAAAAGTTAACTACTCTTTTAATCTTATTGATCACCGTTTCTTTAAATGCTCAACAACCTTTTGATTGTAACGAAGGTAATTTTTATCAAGTTATATCGGGAGTTTTAAAAGCTTATGACCCTGTTACAGGATCATATTCTGAAGGACTACATACATACTCTGCATATAATGCCGGAGGATATAATGTAGTTGACAATTATCTATATGCGATAAAGAAAAGTGATAAACACCTTTTAAGAATTGGTACAGATATGATTATAGATCTTGGTGCTGTTACCCCAGCAGGAACGACCGCCTTTGGAGGAGGATATGCAGCAGACGTTGATCCTGATGGGAACCTTTGGGTTTTTCAGAATAATACCAAAAATACTTTTCATAAAATAACCAATTTAAAAGACTTAGATGGATCTTCCTCTCCTGTCTTTGAAGTAATTCAGGTAGATCAGACTTCACCAAGTACTTGTGCAGATATTGCATATATCAATGGTGCTTTTTATGGAGGCAGCAGAGGTAAATTATATAAATGGGATTTATCTTCAGGGTCGCCTGTATTTACCAGTAAGTCGGTAGCTAATTTACCAAGCAGTACTTTTGGTGCTGCCTATGCGGATGCCAATAATAGATTGTACTTCTCTGATAATAACGGAGGTTTATACCTAATCAATGATTATGAAACTGATACACCATCTGCAACGATGTTAAATCTTACAGAAACCACAAACTCTAACGACGGGTTTAAGTGTGCGAGTGGTATCTCTCCTCTGGATAAAGATCAAGATGGTATTTTAGATTCTATGGATGCTGATGCTGATGGAGATGGAATCATAAATACTGTAGAATGTAATGGTTTAAATCCATATGGTGATGATGATGGAGACGATATGTATAATTACCTGGATAATGATGTAAGCGGTAATGGAGATAATGTAGTACAAGATGCTTATGACAGAGATCAGGATGGTATGCCAGACTTTTTGGATATAGATTCTGATAATGATGGAATTTATGATATAGTTGAAGCTGGACAAGGAGATAAAGACACTAATAATGACGGAATGTGCAATGGGTCTGATGCCAATTTTGAGGATACCGATAATGATGGTATAGCAGATGTTTTTGATCAAGACCAAACTGGTAGTGTATTTACCCCAATAGATACTGATAACGATACTATTTATGATTGTTATGACATTGACTCCGATAATGATGGAATTGTAGATATCATCGAAGGACAATTAAATACTTCTTATGTAGGATTATCAAATACTGATGAAGATAATGATGGATTAGATGATGCTTTTGATAGTGATTATAATGGTACAAACAACGGAACAGTAGATACTGATAGTGATGGAACCTATGACTTTTTAGATACAGATTCTGATAATGATGGAGTGTCAGACAATACAGAAGCATACGATAGTGACGGAGATGGAATCGTAGAAACTACTGCTTCAGGAATTGATAATGACAATGATGGATTAGACGACAATTATGACCTGAGAAAAAGTAGCTTTGCCCCAGAGAACGGAGGACAAACACCAAGTAGTTTTCCTGTACCAGAAATCTGTGATAGATATAATTATCTTGGTAGTTTTTCCTCTAATGGTAAGCCTTTATATTTAGATGGTCAGGATACCGTTTCTCAAGAAACTCTTGACCTAGTAAATAATGCCTTGCCAGAAGGATATCCTGTACCTGATTTTAATCCTCATTATATTTCATCCGGATACGATACTGATCTTGTTTTACAAGAAAATGCCGAAGTATGGGTAACTTTTATAGGCGAAGGAGCTGGTTACAGAAATACACTAGGGTTTTATACTTATGACATCAATAACCCATCTGCATCTGCACCTGTACCAGAAGATATTACCATTATCTTTCCTAATGTATCAGCCGTTGGAAGTGGTGGTGAATTAGAGGTTGGTGATAAGGTAAAAATAGGAAGCTTTCCTCCTGATACAGGAATTGGATGGGTATTATTGGCAAACGCATGGTCAGATGGTTGTGTAGGCACAGGATATTGGCAACTACATTCGAACCCTGATTATAATCCAGAAAATGATACCTCTCTTCGATATCACAATGTATTATTGTCAGATCCAGATAACGAAAGAATTATTCTTGGATTTGAAGATATAAGAAGAGATTATGCATCTTGTGATCAAGATTTTAACGATGCTCTATTCTATATTACTGCAAGTCCTTATAGTGCAATGATCATAGATAACTGTGTTGATATAGATACTGCAACTGATGTTACCTCAGCCAATGATGGTGGATTAGAGAGCAATGGCGATCTAGCAAGCTTAATTGCAAAAAGAAACTTTAACAGAACCAAAACAAATACTTTTTTAAATACAAAGAAGTCACAATCCAAATTTCAACCAGGTGTAAAATCATATAAGTCTGCAAATAATGAAGATTTAAGTATTTATTTTCCAGAAACGGGAGTATTTGGTACAGAATCTACTTTTGTATCGAGTCCAGAAGATTTGATTGAAGTTACAAATGCCAATGCTATATTTTCTGTTGATTATTATCAATCAGATAACAGAGTGGCAGCCGGACTTGCTACTTCTACAATCGGATCAATTTATGACCATTCTAAAACGATCTGTGATCGACTGAATGGATCAAAACTATTAGATGTTAGAACCGTAGAAATTAGAAATTATACCATTGTAAGTACAAAAATTGAAAGAGCAACAAAAGAGATTGAATATGCATTGACATTCTCTATCAAAAAAGGAGAATCTGAAAATGAGATTTATAGCCTATGGAACATAGGAAACTATCCTGAAGGAGATTATACTAACTTCCAGGTATGGGGTGGTTCTATTCCTCAAGTTGCAAACATCGCAAATCATATTATAGATACCTTTTTATCTGAAAAACCTCTTAGAAGTCACCATGTAGATCAAAGAATACCTACTGTATTTGTTGAGCAGGGATCTTATGCAAATGGTACATTAACTTTAGATATCATAAATAAATTAGGATCTGATTGGATCACCTTTAATGGTAATATTAGAACAACAGAATTATCTCAAGAACAATCTATAGCAGAAACTGTTAGTTTAACCGGGAGTTATAGAGAAAAGATCACTATCAATACTGGACATTTATTTGATATAGGGTTTTCGATAGATGGAGAACTATCCTCACAATTAGATGCGTTATATCTAGCTGATGGCCCTTGGGGAATCGACTATTTAGAACAAGGAGCTATAGTTAACAATTTTGAAGTGCTAGAGCACGATCAGAATGTTGTTGATGAAAATTACACGATTGAAAGAAATGTAATAGTACAAGGTGAAGTTAAGGAAACACTAAACATATTTAGAAACATTCTGTCTGGAGATCTTACACTAAACGTAGAAGAATTTAATGCATTACAGTTTGAAATGAATACGGATAATCCGGTTGAAGTTATTATTGTAACTAAAGACCTTAGTGATTGGAACGACAGATTACGATTTACAATACCAGCAAATAAAGAGAATACATTATATACAATCCCTTTGTCAGACTTTAATGATGGAGTAAATACCTCAAATGAAATTATTGATGTAAGAAGTATTGTATTTTCTATACAAGGAGATTATCAAAACTTCTCAACTTTCAATATAGAGGTAAATAATGTTGCGTTTACAAACACAAATACGCTACAGGTTGAGGATCAGGAACTACAAAATACTTCTAAAAAAGTATTCAATTACCCTAACCCTTTCTATAGTAGTACACATATTAAAATACCAGAAGCATTACAAGGAGACATTACGATTGTAGTTATAGATATGTTAGGAAGAACAGTGAGAAATGAAAAACTAAATATGATCACCGATACTGAAGCTATTTTTGAGACAAAAAACCTTGATTCAGGAATGTACAAATACATCATAAATGGTGATCAAAAGAAAAAATATACAGGAAGCTTCTTAATAAGATAATAATTAAAATTGGTTCAGGGTTTGGGTTGATAACGAGGATGATGTAAAGGTTATCCTCGTTATTTTTTTAATTCCATAATTTTTTTGTCAAAAATTGGTTTGTTAAGAAAATACCATTTTAACCTAAAACCAAACTCAGTAAATTCAAAACCCGCTGCTGTAGCTGAAGCTATATTGCTATATTTTCCATAAATATTCCCACTAAAACGATCAGAAAATAAATATCCTAATTTACCTTCGGTTCTAAATGTAGAAGAAGCATCATCATTTTCAACAAATTGTTGCCCCACCGCGATACTGGCAGTATAGGTCCATTTTTTTTCAATAGTATTAGATACTTCTGCAAATAATTCTCCCAAATTAAATTTTTCCGGACTAAAATAAATAGTAGGTACCTGATCTTTGAATGCTATATATTGATAATTTAATCCTGCCTTGATTGTTGGTCTTCTCAAAAAAGTATAATATACAGAGGTAAATAATAGGTTTCTGGTATTATTATCACTTTGCGTTGTATACATATATTGGGTATACCATCCTAAATTAAAGTTTGTCCCCAGATTATAATTGAGGTAATAATTATTCATAACAATCTCCCGATCTATCAGATCTGCATTAAAGTTTTGTAATTCTCGTTTATAACCCAAATCCAAATTCTGCAGCTTAAAAGGTTTAGTTTTCACAAGAACCTCTGCTGTTATTTGAGTATAATCAGTAGTAAAAGCATTAGAATTATTTATACCAATCTTACCAGAAAAAGAAATATCACCGGTAAACTTATACTCCATCCCTAATGAAGCATCATGAGATGTCGCGCTATTTTTTGTTACTGTATTCTCAGTAGTACGATAGCTATAATTAACTGTAGTTTTGAACCTGGTGGATAAAGGGATTTCTGACAAAACACTTAGGCTTATTGCTTCATTATCTCCATTATCAAATGTAAAGTTTGTTTTTTTCTCTATAAACGGAGTATGGGATTTTTTAAGTGTTTTGATTAATTTTTCTGCATCCTGTTGTCCGGGATAATATTTTAATGTGGTAAAAGCATATTCGTAAGTTTTTAAATCCTGTCCTGCAGCTCTATATGCATTTGCAATACCTAGATTTCCATCAAATGATTTAACTTCACTTTTTAATATAGATTGATAACGATCAAGACTCATTTTAAAATCACTGGTATACATTCCTAACGATGCTTCAAGGCCTGCAACTTGGTTTTTATTGATAGAGCTTGATTTTAGCTTTTCTATTTCAACCTTTGCCAGTTTAAACTTTTGATTCCATAATAAAGCCTGGATATAACGTTCTTGAGCTGATGACCATAGATTGTTATCTGCTTTAAACTGTGTTGCTTTATCTTTGGATTTCTTGGCAAATTGCAATGCTAATTTATCTTTATGTTTTTTATGAGCGACTAAAGACAACCCATTTAATGCAAAAACACTGTCTTTAGAACTTTTAGCAAGACTTCTATAGCTTTGTTCTGCTTTCTCATATTGATTGGTAATCAAAAATATATTGGCTTTATTAAGTAAAGTATCTTTATCATCAGGAAAATCTAGTAGATTCAAATCCAAAAGGCGTAATGCCTCTTCGTACTGTTTGTTTTGCGAATACTCAAAGGCATATCCTAAACGGATATATTTTCTTGACACCAAAGCATTTGTATTTTTTGGTTTTATATTTAATGCTTTATTGACCTCATCCAATGCTTTAGCGTATTTTTTAAGATTTGATAATGTATTTGCATACCCTAACACTGCAGAAAAACTAGAAGGGTCTTCGCTTACCAAATTTTCATAAAACCCTTCTGCATTAGTAAACTGCTTATCCCACAACAGAGATTCTGCATAGTTTAATTTGATTTCAAAATCATTAGGATATTCTTTTTTTAGCTTATTAAATATATCGACTGCTTTAGCAGATTCTCCTAATAACCCTACTGCTCTTCCATAACATAATCTAGCTGTTTTATTATCTGGAAATTCTTTTAAAATCGTTGAAAAAAAAGATGCAGCATCTTTATATTTTCCGGTTTCGAGAAAGTTAAACCCTTGATTCATATCCTGAGCATTTAAGGTAAAGGATACAAAAAACAAAAGCACTAGTAATCTTTGAATCATACTTACTATAATTGGTCTCAACAAGTTAAGCATATCTTTTATTTCCTCACAACATTTTCTGCTTTTTAAACACTAATATTTCCCCGTTCATCTACAGCAAATTGCACCTGACCGAAAATGAAAGCCTGGCACAAACTATAATCTTCACCTTTGTATTGTTATTAACCTATAAAACAAAATATTATGACACTTAAAATCACAAACAATTATGGAGTTTTCGAGATAAAAGGAAACATAGTAGGTGCAAACACATTGCTTTTAGAAACACATTTTGAATACCTATTTGAGCAATTAGCTTTTACATCTAATCAAGTGATTTTATCTCTCCATAAAGTAACAAATATTGACGCCTACGGAATACATATCTTAAAGGTATTATATAAAAAAGCAATGAGATCAAATTTGAACTTATGTATCATCGGTAAAGAAAATAAAATAGTTCGTGATGCTTTTAGAAGGATCAGCTATATAAAAAGATACAATTAAAAACAAAAAAATAGTAATCCCAAAATAAAACAGTTATGGCACTTGCAATTACAAACAATGAAGGAGTTTTTGAAATTACTGGAAATCTAATTAACAAAAATGCATTATCGCTAGAACACCATTTTCGTCAACTAATGAATCATTCAGAAAAAATAGTAATCTCTATAGATAAAGTTAAGCAGATTGATACTTATGGTATTCGCGTTCTAACCAACCTACACAAAAACGCTATGAAAAGCAATAAAATCTTTTACATCATAGGAAAAGAGAATAAAAAAGTAAAGAACGCTTTCGGAAAAGTGAATTACATCCTTAAAAAAGATTTTATATAAAAATACACACCTTTAAATCCCAAAATCATGAAACTACATATAGAAAATAAAAAAGGAACCTTTGAAGTGATAGGAAATTTCACTGCAGGTAAAGCGAATAAAGTAAAAGACCATTTTAACTACTTGTTAGACCATTATGAAGAAGTAGTAATGTGCCTAAAAAAAGTAAAGAAAATTGATAAAAAAGCAACACAGATACTCAATGATATTTATCAAAAATCATGCAGACGAAGTAAAGTACTTTTCATTTTAGGTAAAGAAAACCAAACAGTTGTCAATGCTTTACAAAATAATCAACTATCACATATTTTCAGAAATGACTATTAGTACATACATACCCAAACTCTCTGCTGAGCAAAAGTTTATGCTTAGTGTTATTATTGTAAATGGAGGCAATTATCTTTACAACCTTCTTTTAGGCAGAATTCTTGGACCTCAACTATTTGCCGATGCAGCTCTGTTAATTACACTATTATTAGTATTATCTTTTGTAGCTATGACTTTTCAGCTGGCAACTGCAAAGTTCTCTGTATTATTTGAACAGAAGGTATTTAAAAGTTTTATTTCTTTTAGTTATACCTATGCAACCATAATCGGATCAATACTGGGTATTGTATTAATACTTTTTGCAGAAAAACTGCAGATTATTTTTAATACGCAGTCTTCCTTAATGTTTACCATTTTTGGTTTTAGTATTCCTATCTATTTTATAATGAGTGTAAATAGAGGTATTTATCAAGGAACAAAAAAATATGGATCTCTGGCTACTACCTATCAAACAGAAATGATCAGTAGGTTATTGATAACGCTGGTACTTATTTATGTGTTGCCGTTTTCTTCATCAATAAGTATTGTAATCGGTATTTTTATCTCATTCTTATTAGGTTTAATTCCTTTTAAAACATCTTCTTTCTCTCTTACCAGAAAACATACACTAAGTAAAAAGCACACAAAACATGTTATAAACTTCTTTGTTTTGACAGGGTTTTATGAATTAACTCAAATCATTATTAACAACAGTGATATTTTATTAGTAAAGCATTACTTTGATGAGTATCAAGCAGGTCTATATGCTTCACTAGCTCTAATAGGGCGTGTAGTATATTTTGTAGCCTGGATGTTTGTAATGTTATTATTACCTAAAGTAATTCAAAAACAAAAAGATGGAGAAGCTACTGCTCCCATTCTTTTTAAATACATAGCATATATTAGTGGCTTATCTATGATTATTGTATCAGGATGTTATCTGTTTCCTGAACTGGTGATTCAAATGATGTTTGGATCGGATTATTTATCCATAGCACCATTATTATGGAAATATGCCATTGCAACATCCTTGTTTGCCATCGCTAATATATTTGCTTATTATTTTTTATCTCTCGATAAATATATACCAGTAATAATTTCAGGGGTTTTAGGAGCATCACAAGTTGCCTTAATTATCTTATTTCATAATTCTTTAAAAGAAGTAGTTATTGCGCAGATAGTTGCTATGGTAATCTTATTAATTGTTCAAATCCTGTATTTCTTTTACCATAATAAAATCAAATCGACCAGTTAGATCTATATTATTAGACCCCTACAAAAACCCATTAATCTCTATAAAAAAACTACTGACCTACAGCCTTTTACATCTCATCGACAATTACCTAATAACCTCCCATTTTTAGATCATCTTTGTTCTATAACCAAAACCTAAATCTTATGAAACTTGCAATTGTAACCTCATATCCACCAAGTAAAGTAACGTTGAATGAATATGCCTATCACCTGGTAAAACATTTTAGACAACATACTGAAGTAACAGAGTTAATCATTCTTACAGATGCCGCACCTAAAGAAGTCGAAATAAATTTTACAGATCAAGGTTGCAAAGTAATTGTAAAGAAATGTTGGACATTTAACAGCTACAAGAATATTATATCGGTAATGAAAGCGGTAAAACAAACAACTCCTGATGCCATACTTTTTAACTTACAGTTTATGAAATTTGGTGATAAAAAAGTCGCAGCAGCCTTAGGTTTGTTATTACCATTATTATGCAAAATAAAAAAGATTCCTACAGTGGTATTACTACACAATATTTTGGAACAAGTAGATCTACAAAGTGCTGGTTTTGCTAAAAACAAAATAATTCAAAAAGCATACAATTTTATAGGCTCAATACTTACTCGATTTGTGTTATCAGCCGATAAAGTTGCAGTAACTATACATAAATACGTAGATATTCTTGAAGAGAAGTATAATGCAAAAAACGTGATATTAATCCCACACGGAACGTTTGAGCTACCAGAACAACCTTCATTTGATGTTCCTGATGGTCCATTAAAGGTTATGACATTTGGTAAGTTTGGCACATATAAAAAGGTTGAAATATTAATTGAAGCTGTAGAAAAAATCAGATCAAGAACACAAGCAAATCTTGAAATCATAATAGCCGGTACTGATAACCCTAATGTTCCTGGATATCTCGAATCTGTAAAGAAAAAGTATCAGGATGTCTCGCAACTAACATTTACTGGTTATGTCGAAGAAGAAGATGTTCCTAAAATTTTTGGAGAGAGTGCAATGGTTGTATTCCCGTATACATCTACTACAGGAAGCTCTGGTGTATTACATCAAGCTGGCAGCTACGGAAAAGCTGTTGTAATGCCTAATCTTGGAGATTTAGGTTTATTGGTAAAAGATGAGGGATATAAAGGCGAGTTTTTTGATCCTCAAAATATGGATAGCCTTGCCGATGCTATACAAAAAATTGCTATGAACTCTCAATATAGAAAAGAACTTGGTAAAACAAATTATGAAGCTGCTACTGCATTTCCTATGAGTAGAATTACCAAAATGTATCTAGACACTTTTAAAGAACTAAAAAAAGAACGTGCTATAAACTCAGAAGGAGTTAACCCGGTTTACATAGCCAAAAAGACATTGTAATTACCCCAATTGAATAGTTATCACGGTCGATCAAAAACACCTGTCTTTACAGGTGTTTTTTATTGCGATATCATTCCAAATGCCTTTTTCTTATTTCCCTTATTATCGATTATTCCAAAGTGTTTTTGATTATGTTTTCTCCACGGTAAAGAGCCTACAACTTTATCAGGAATATCTTCAAAATCATATAATGTCCAGAAAAGGTAATGTATCTCATATTGAGTTATTATCTCTTGGAATTGTTGATAATAGCTAGCTTGTTTTTTTTCTGAAGTTCCAAAAGGACTCCATAAACCTCGATTTGAAGAAATCCCAAATTCTTGTAACACTAATGGTTTACTAGTTTGATTTTTTAAACTTGTATAAGATGTTTCAAAATCATCAATGCTTCGATAATGGTGAAAAGATACTATATCTACTTTATCTTTAAGTAAGACTGCAGGTTTTGTATCAGACCATCCAATAGTAACCAGATGATTAGGATCATATTTCTTTACCTGAATAATCATTTCTTCTAACCAAGCTAAAACTTTCTCTTCACCTCTATTTTTAAAATCAAGATCAGGTTCGTTCTTTATATCCCATGCCAATACAGCCTTATGATTTTTAAACGTACTTACTACCTGTTCTGCATGACGATGGGTTAGGGTCCAATCCAATACGCTGTAATCGCCATAAAAATCAAATAATGTTATGATCACTTTTATGCCTTTTACTTCTGCCTGATCTAATACTTGTTTAAGTTTTCTGAGTTTCTCAGGTAATACTTTAGCTTTTCCAAAATCTTCATAGGGTATAAAAATTCGAATGGTGTTAAGGCCTGCATTCTTAATAATTTCAAGGTCTTTGGTTATCGCATTAATATCAAACTGATCTCCAAACATATCCCAAGGTGTTTTTTGTGGATAATAATTGATTCCTTTAACCCTATACTCTTTATCATCAAAATAGATTTTATTACCTGAAACTGTAGTAAAAGGTTTTGTTTTTATGGTATCTTTCTTTTTCTTGCTTTTTTGTTTTGTCATATGACGTATTCTCCAGAATCCATCTTCTAACAATAATAATACCTGATAATTTGATTCTCGTTTGGTATCTAACAAGAATTGATTTTTTTGATATATACTCTGGTATTCTTTTACGTTTTTATCAGTTATTACTGCCAATTGACCATCTGCGCTATAAAAATCCAAGGATATATCATGATCTGTAGTCGTTCCTTGAATGCTAATTTCTTTTCTTTTATTATCCTCTATTATACTGCGAAGGTGTTTTCTTGCACTTGTGGTATAGTAATCATCTATTCCCCGATCTAGCTGTGTTTGATATGCCACCTGTTTAATGTACCAGGCATTGAGATAATCCTTCTCTATATCTTGTAACGTTTGTGTCTCTATGGGACGACCCGGATTTATAGTATCTACCCAAATTACTTTGGGTGAATAAACCTCTGCTTTATCAACTACAACATGTAGCATTGAAGATCTATCTGCTCCTGTTGAAAGATATGAAAGGGTTTGTGCAATACCGAAAACAATTAGTGTAATCAACCCTATAAATGATATTAAAATCAGTGTTCGATATATATTTTTATTCCAGCTTATCATTCTAAATACACTTGTTTTATAGTTTTTTGAACTCCTAAAGCTTTTATTTCCATCTTATAGGTACCTGATGGATAAAAATCATCTTGTAATTTAAATTTTGCATTCCCCAAAAAGGAGAATTCTACTTTATTTTCGAGTAACTTATCCTCTTGATAGATTTTCAAAACTACCAAAGCTCCATCTGGAATAAGTTGATTCATAAAACTAAAAAGTGGTCCAACCTTTATTTCACGGTTATTTTCAGAAAACTGTACTTCAAAATCTTCTAATACACCCTGATAAGAAACATTCAAAATATTACTCTCTGCAATATCTGGTACTATTGCTTTTATTTCCCAGGATGTTACATGATCTGGGTGTAATACTTTGCCTATAGCTATTCCATTTATAGTATTTCCTTGTGTCTGTAATATATTTTCATCATCATCTTTGATAATAAATTGTACAAGAGTTCCATCACTCACCACATTACCATATTGATCTCTGAGTATCGAAGTTCTAAATTCTGTGATTTGATTACCATCTGCATATGAATGTTTTCTATCACTTGAGATTTTAAAATCCTGAGCTAAAGATGGAAATACCTCAACAGAAAACTCTTTTGAAGGTATTTCTTTGACTTTAGAAAAAATTAATAGTCTGCCTGAGGGATTGTAGGAATAGATATTTAACCAACCTATCATATCTTTTGTATAAATCAGCTTCTCTTTTTCTATATCTAAAAACTGATGCTTTAATACCATAGCAGTACTATCCGGCATTGGATTATCATAAATATCTGTGGGAACGACCACTTGCATCGTATAATCGTTTCCTCCTGCAATAATACTTGGAGGACCTACATAAGATTCTAACTGAACGGTAGACGAAGTATTAGCTTGTATTTCTATATCTCCCGAAAATACTTTTTGCTCTTTAAAAAATAATGCATATTCTATAGTACCTTTTGTTTCAGCAATAAATTCGGGGATAATAAAATCTCCAGTTTCTGAAGTAATTACAGTATGACCATAAGACGAACTGATAAAAAGTGTTGTTTCTTCTTGAGAATCTACTTCAAATTGTAATTTAATTTCTTCTCCAGCGGTAAATATGTTTTGTTTTGTTTTGAGAACTATAGAAGGAGTTATTTCCTGTTCTAATACACTACTAAAACTAATACATAATAGTACTGCTACTGACAGGCCAAAAATGATATGTTTTTTTGTCAACTTCATTAATTTGGAGCTCCTATATATGTGTTTATTTCTAACTTGATATAACTAAAACCTTTACCATTAACAGGTAATAATGCCAAGGATTTTAAATCAGGTTTTCTGTTAGGTACTACTTTTTGGCTAATCTCAACATTAGGTAATCCATTGACATAAACATTATCTAGGTTTTCATCAATAATTTCAATATTTGATACATCTTTAAAGGTATATTCAAAATATTGTTTGCGTTGAGGCCGTATTCCTTCTCTTAGGTATTTATGATCTACCCAGATCATTTTTTTGTTGCTATCATAATAAGAAATTAGCAGTTGAGGAATGGTTACTTCTTCTAGCCCTGAGTTAAAAAACACCCCGCTAATTTTATCATCAGTAATCACTATATCATTAACAGCAACTCCTTTATACAAATCTGTTGTAGCAACGTTTCCGGCGCACTGAAGGTTAAACTCAATCGGACGATCTTTTAATTCTAAAACTGTGAATTGTTCAGGATCAAAAGTATCTGGTTTTGATTCATTAATATCCAACCAGGCTATTCCTTCAAAATTTATTCTAAAACTGGTAATTTCTTTAGGAATCAGTTTATGCTTCATCAAATGCTTTGCATTATATGTGGCTAATCGGTTATTTTCACTTCCATATAAACTTCCTTTAATCACCACATCTGCAGGAACATTATCAACATTTTGCAATGCTCCTACGATACTATATTGCTCTTTGTTTTTAATTATTTTGGCAAAAAGCACTTCAAGTACCGGTTGCTTGAGTACATCCTCATGATATGTCTGCTCAGAAGTAATTCTTCTGCGACCATGATTATAAAAAATAGTACTATTTTCTGCAAACAATTGGTCTGGAGGAATATCAAGGTCATATTCTAGTGGATGGATATACCAACTTCCATTTCTATTGATAAGTTGATGGTAGTATGTTTTATCAATTTTTTCTAATGGTGTAATCCAATTAGTAATTGCTTTTATTTTTGCTACACTATCATTCTGGCTTATTATAGTAATATTTATTTCATCAAGTTTAGCATAAGAACTCAATAATCCGTCAGTAACAGATACTTCAAGCATATACTGATCTATTGTTTTATTGCTGCGAGGGTCCAAATACGAATGGGCTCTTTTAAATTCTTTAAAATCCAAAGCGTCATAATAGGCTCTTACAACATTTTGAGGACTAATTTGGGTTGCATTTTTTAAGTAAAACTGATATATCCCATATCCAAAAATTAGTATAACTAATACTCCCCATACATATGATATTTTGGTAATTCTTTTAGAAAAACCATCATATGCAATTCCTCGGTTTAGGTATTGAGGAATTTTTCTGACTGAAGATTTTAACGTTCTGATCCAGAGTATTTGTATATTTAAAATAAAGGCAATAATCGCTGTAGAAATAGGAATTAAACCCCACATCAACTTTTGAAAAGTGGGTACATCTTCTTTAGGTAAGATTTTAGATAAAGGTGAAATATTAAGTTTTTCCCAAACCATAATACCATTCTCTAAATATCTGAGTCGTTGCCATCCACAGAAATATAAAATAGGATCATAGAATTTATCATTAGAAAACACATACTTTAAATTATACTTTTCTGGAACGGTTAAAAACTGTTGTAAAGAACCAATCCCTTCTATACCTCTAAATTTTGAATTTTCTAATCTTTCTACTGCTCTGGTTGTTAATTCTGGTAATCTACGTGCAGAGTGATAATTACCATCTACTGTCATAGCATTGGTTTGTGCAGAGAGCCATGCCATCTGATCTCCAAAGCCCAATGGTAGATACCTCCATTTATCATGTTGATCTTGTTTAAGGAAATTAATAATTGGAAGCATTTTAATCTTTTGAGGCTGTGATGGTCTAAAATACCCTAAACTCATTGTAAATATAGCAGTGAAAATAAATACCCCTGCCAAAGCACCACCTAGTATTCTATGATACACTCCTCCAAATCTTTGTTGTAGATATTTTTTTAAATCTCCCTCTACAAATCGATATACAAATTCACCAAATATTGGGAGTGCCATTATTGAAGCCCAAAGGGTAAAGCGATCCAGTGTAAGAATATTAAAAGCATTATCTCCAAGCATTATTTTTGGGATTGGCGTCGTTCCTCCTGTACCTAAAATGGTTAATAAAGTAATCGACAAACCAAAAAACAAATATCTTTTACTTAAAAATCGATACCATATATAAGGAAATAAAAACAATAAAATACCCCAAGGAATCAAGAAAAACACCAAACCAGACGAGGTGACTTCTAAAAAATTATCTCTTGATCCGTGTGGTATAGGTACTTGTGTAATTGGATTGTTCTTTGTGTTAATCCAATAGGGTAAAATGCAAATTATTATCAAGAATAATGATCCCATACCAAAAACTACTATTCTCTTTAATAAGCTCAGAAATGTTTTAAAAAAAACAATAATACTAATTTGATTATATGACGATACTTTATCTTTTGAAGCGTCCATAATCACCATCCCAATTAAAGGAAATATAAAGAACACCATCCCAAATATAGGAGTCACGTGATGTGAAGTAACAGTTACAGCGATTAAACTTAACGAACTAATTAAGTATCGATATTTTCCTGTTTTTATCCATAAATAAATTTCGGGTAACGCGTGCATCAAAATAGAGATTCCTACTATACTAGGTAGCTGACCAAAAATGTGTAAGGTTTCTAAAAAAGAAGAGGAAAAAACTGCTAAAAGACTTGCATATCCAGCTACTTTTCTGTTAGAAGTAAGTAATACTGTAAATCGATATACTCCAGTGATAAAAAGAATGATTGCAACAATTGCTATTGTAAACAATCCAAACTTCAAGCCGCCTATATATGATAATAAAGCCATGCTTTGATGAACGAGTGGTGGATATCCCATTACTGTAAACCCGGTATACCATTTATAGTTCCAAGGTTCAAACCAGGTAGTAGCATAATGATCGGCAAAAAAAAGATGAATCAAAGCATCATAAGTAGATTCTAAAGTGTAAAAGATACCTACACCATGAAAAACTACTCCAATCAGCAAAGCGCTAATCAAATACTTATTCGTTGTTTTTTTTTCTATATCCAAAGTATAATTTTTCAAATACCTTAATAATTCTGCACTTTGATTTTACAAGAAAGTAGTTGTAATAGGCATCTCCATACCAAGTGCCGGGGAATTTTACTCTAATATACAATAAAGGTTCGATTTAGACGAATGGTACGTCTTTCGATAAAAACCATTCACCGATACCAATTTTCCAGTGATCGAAATACCCCGATTTCAGACGTCAACTCCCCCTAATTTAGAGTCATAATCCTAAAATAATCTACTATGAAAACTGGAATTATCATACCTTGTTACAATGAAGAAAAGAGACTAAATGTTTCTGCTTTTTTAAACTTTATTAATAAAGAAAATAATTATCACCTATGTTTTGTAAATGATGGTAGTAAAGACAATACAATAGATGTATTAAAAGAAATACAATCTGCAAATCCATTAAAAGTAAGTGTGATTGATGTAAAAAAGAATGCAGGTAAAGCTGCTGCCGTGAGAGTTGGTGCAAGATACCTACACAGTAGAGGAGATATTAGCTGTATTGGATTTATAGATGCAGATTTGTCTACAGACTTTGAAGACTTTGATGGTCTATTAAAAACATTAAAAACGAATAAGAAATTAAGTATGGTGTTTGGATCAAGAGCTAAAAACGCTTCTGAAGGAATCGAAAAAGATACTTTAAGAGCTTGTTTCTCAAAAATTATAAAAATGTTAGTTTTCTTTATATTAAGATTACCTATCGAAGATACTCAGTGTGGAGCAAAAGTATTCAGAGCAGAATTAGTTCCTGTACTTTTTGAGAAAAACTTCTTTAGCAGATGGTTATTTGATGTAGAAATGTTTTTAAGAATGAAAAAACATTATGGAAAAGCAGTTATTCTTGATAAAATCTATGAGCAACCATTAAAGAGATGGGTACATATGGATGATTCGAAATTAGGTCTAAAAGATTCTCTGGAGATCCCATACCGATTATTATCTATTTGGTTTAACTATAATGTATTACAAAGTTTAAATTATAATAGCATCGAAGCGATTACGGAGCCTATTGTAGAAATTTATGGAATGCCAGTTACCGCTATGGCGGCTTAAGGTGTCCTAAAACAGAAATTGAATTTAGTAATTAAAAAAATACACGAATAAGATAAAAACTACTATAATGTATATTAAAAAATAAAAAGCCAGTTACTGTTGTTGCTGGCTTTATTATGTCTTATGCTTTTGCATCTTCAAACTCTGCGCAATCCAATCTGATTTCAGTATCCAAAAGTTCTTTCTCTAATAAGTTACAATAATGCTTCTCTTTATCAGCTTTATAAAATGTACAACCAAAACAAGTTCTTTGTACGGTAAGAATACCTGTTTTATTTAATTGGTAAATTAATTTACTTAATGTTTTATATAAAGATTCTAAATCTTCTTCTTCGATCTTACTCAATTGTTCTTTTATAGGATCAGTAAAATTTTCGGTTTGAGCTACTATTTCTTTTCCTTTAAGAGATAATAGTAGTGTGTAACTTCTACTATCTTCTGATGAGAAATCTTTTATTAATAAATCTTTATTCACCAGCACCCGGATAGCATCACTTATAGTAGGTTTTGTAACATTAAACTCTTTTGCCAGATAACTAACATTACATAACTCTTGTTTATGGTATGTGATAAAATTAAGAATCTGTATTTGAATAGGGCTTAGTTTTAGTTTTTTGGCATGCTCCCAAAGAAGTACTTTAAAAACTTCTGACAACCTACTCAAACCACTGGTGATATTAGATTTTAAACCCATACAAACAATCCTTAAAATTCATTCAAAGTTAGTAATCCTTACCAAATGTATCAATAAGACTCTTTAATTTAGTTTTAATGGTTTCATATTGGACATGGCCAAACTGCTCAAATAACACCTCATATGTATCATTAAAAACGATCATGGTTGGCGTTCCTCTTAACTGATTTAGTGTAAAAGTCAATGCTATTTCCTCTTGAGATTTTAAGTAAGTAATTACTCTTTTCAAAAAAATATCCTGTTCAAACTTTGGCCAAATATTATAATTAGGGTTGATCCTGCATATCTTCTCTGCGGCAAGAGTAAAATCGAATGAATCATCGGCTATTTCATCTATAGCTATAGGAAATTCTATAGGATTAGGATAAGAGTCAAAACCTTGTTGCTCTAGAGTTTTTTTAGTTTCACCAACCACCTGACCTGTTTTAATTAATTGCTTTGTATTAAGCTCATTATTATATTCAAAATCTTCAAAAGCGGTAGATAAACCTAAAAAAGATATATTCTGACTAAACTCCTTATATAATTCGTTTACAAAAGGAATTCCGTATAAAAAACATCCAGGGCAATTCACTTGAAAGACAAAGAGGAAGTTTAGTTTTTGTAACCTAAATTCGCCTTGCACTATACTACTAAAATGTAAATTTAATTTCTTCAAAATATTATGTGTTCCAATAGTTATTTGCTGCAGATATTGTTTGAAAATTTACAGCTACCACTTGCGAAGCAGCTGTTAATCCATTTGCATTATGCGCATACTCTTTTCTTAGTTCTTTTAAAACCTCGATATCAGGTTGTGTATATTTGACTCCCATTCGGGATAGTTTAATTGCTAATTCAAAGCCTTCCTGTGCTGTTTTTGTTTGTAAGCTTTCTAACCAAACTTCTTTAGACATAAAATAATGATTTTAAAATATTAATTACAATTTTCCATTTCTATAATATAAAATCCTTTTTCTCGGATCTCTTTCTCAATTTGATCAGGAGCATTTTCGATATGACAAAAGTTACACTCCTTTGTGGTCAGGTTAAAATCAGGAATACCTTTATTATTTAAATATAATTTACCGTAATCGTATACCTCTTCTAGGTTGGTACTCTCCTCTACAAGGATATCAAAATGCATGACTGTACTTTTATCTTTTGGCACATACGTATCATAAACCGAAACTTTCATAATTGCTTTTTTAAGTGTTTTTAAGTGTAAATTCAGGATAAGAAAATTACGTCTGTTTGAGTGTTTTTACAACAGCAAAAATGTATCGAAAACAAGTGATTTTCTTCTAAAAAGCCTAATTTCGATACAATTTCTCTTCATTTCATTTCGAAAAATCACTCAATCTGACAACTTTTTATCATTTAATAGTTATCCCCAATTCACATTACTAAATATTTTATTAATGAGTTGATTTCTAAGAAGGTTGAATAATTTTCATTTTTGAAAAACAGGTAAGCAATGTTCTAAAATTAACACTACTTACCTTTAACCTACTTTATGTGTTAGAGAATTTAAACTAACCTTTTACATCTGCCATCGATGCTCCAAAATTGAGATGTAATACATTGCCATTTGGAGTCAATAATGCAGGTACAGATTTAACTCCTGCCTCCTCTGCTTCTCCTATACGGTTTCTAACCTCTCCTATGTTTACTATTTCTACATTCTCTGCTCCTACCAAGTTTACGATATCGTGTTCTGCACTAATACAAACTGAACATCCTGCGTGATAAAAAATTGATTTACTCATGATTTACTTAAATTAAAGGATTACTATTTATTAATTGATTTTATTTACTTTATAAGGAAGTGATAGATCTCCTGATGCCACACTATATACTGCGTACACTCCTAACATGGGCATATTCTTCTCTTTCCATTTTGTGTTTACCTGCATATAAGCTGCTACTCCATCAAAAGAAAAGTCGGTAATATTGTTCATTCTAAATTTGGGAACCACCACTTTTATAGTATTTCCTCTGGTGATCACATTATAACCTGGAGAATCCATATACATCGGCATTCCAGGGTTTGTAGCAGGAAGCTTGATGCTCTTATCATTGGTATCAAAAGTTTTTACACTTAATCTTCCAGGAACTCTTTCGTCTTTTACCAAGACAACCCAATGTGGATGCCATATAATACCATCATTTGCGTAATCAGAGTCAAAATTTTCATCCCATAGCGGAGTGTCATCAAAATCTGGATGCGAAGTCAGGGCTAGTGCAACTATTCCTTCTGTTTTAGAAAAGCCAACATCTGTAGGTTTTAAACTTGTTGGAAATACATATCCCAAAACCGGAGCTCCATGAACACTACCAACCGGTGCGGGTTTACTTTCTCCAGCTTTTCCTTTTACCTGGATTTCAAAAATATGATGCTCAAGATCATTGTCATAATTAACCTTAGCCGCAGTAATCTTTAAATCATCACTGGATTTAAATGATGGATCTTCGTTTGTCTTAACCTGTGCTTTGCAAGAGATAAATACAAAAGTCAACAGAATTATTACTAAATGTCTTTTTTGGTTTTTCATTTCTATGTTGTTTCAAATTAGGATTCAAA
Organism: Aquimarina callyspongiae; assembly: GCF_034322225.1. NCBI lineage: Bacteria > Pseudomonadati > Bacteroidota > Flavobacteriia > Flavobacteriales > Flavobacteriaceae > Aquimarina > Aquimarina callyspongiae. The sequence continues at coordinate 845,253 of NZ_JAXLPA010000001.1, forward strand.
TATAGTTAGGATTCCTAACTATATTGTTAATGCATTTTACATTTAACGTTGTTTTAACGTTTTAAGCAATTAATTATCTATTCTTTTTTTGAGAATTTAATGTATTCAAAACCGTTATTTAAAGGCCTTAAAAACTAATTTATTAAGACTATTACATCATAAAAAAAGTGAGAATCTCTTTACAGAGAAACCCACTTTTTCATAAACTACCTTACTTTTTTTCCTAGTTTATTTTTTAAAATTGTGTACTTTATTTAGAGCACTACTAACCTTTTTATACATAATTTGGAAGTACTTATCAAACACCAGAAGAAACTTCTGTCTGGTTTAGCATACAGCCTTTAACTCGTTATACATTGGATCTTCTTCGATCATTTTTAATAGTTGTTTTTTTGCTTGAAATTTCTTTTTTCTTGTATACCCTTCAGAGCTTCCTATAATTTCAGAAATTTCTTTCACAGACCTTCCTTCAAAGAATAGAGAGAGTAATTTCTTTTTATCTGTACTAAGTCGTTGGAAATGTTTTTTATAAAGATGTTCTCTTTCTTGGTTCTCTATATCCATCGACAAATAGTCATTAGTATCTTTTTGATAACGACTCTGTTCATCACCGATAATTAATTTTTCTTTCTTTCTTAATCGGTTTCTCCAGATATTTTTACATATCCCGTAAAAATAGGTTCTTATCGGTACTCTTAGTTCTATAAATCCAGATCGTAGCTTCTGGTACAATACAACTAATGCATCCTGAAAAACATCTTCTACATCTTCAAGGTTGCCACAATTGCGCAGCACATACCCTTGTATGTATCGTATGTTTTCTTTATAAAAACAAGTTAGTATTTTATCGTTTCCTTCAATAATTCCAGTTATGATTACTTGATCTTTATTCTTCATTATAGTTAGTTTGTGTCCATTCATGTTTTAGAATAAGTTCATCATCTATCACTCACTTGCCTTTACGGTACAAACATAGAATGGTTATGGGATATCTCCTTACAGATTTCCGTAATAGGGTATATTTTTATGAAAAGATTTTTTGATAGTGTTTTTTAGAACCTAATGATTTTGAGAAAAGTATATTTTATAACAGTCCCAAATCCTTTACTATAGCTACTAAATGGGTAGTATTCTTTGCTTTAAAATCATCAAAAAGTTTGCTTACTCTTTTATCAATAGTACTCTCACTATTGGGAGTGATATTTTTCTTTTTAAGCCTGGTTACAATTTCTTTTTTGGTAAATCCATGTGATAGTTCCTCAAGAAGCATGATATCAAAATCATCCAGGTGAACCATTGCACTGGTAGACGAATTATTTGTCAATTCGGGAGGGAATACGGTATCACCTTGATATACTCCATTCACACAAGCTACCAATTCTCTTATTGCTTGTTGACCTTTACATACGTAACCGTTGATATTAAATTTTTCAAACAGCATATTGATCTTATCCGGTCGACTTTCTTGAGAATAGACAATCACTTTGATATCTGGTTGTATTTTTCTTACATCTTTAATCAGGTCGATTCCAGAAGTTCTCGTTTGAGGTTTATGATCATCTTTAAAAGACAAGTCGGTAATTAACAACTCAAACGTATCTTTATCATTATACGCTTTTCTAAACTTTAAATACGCCTCGTCGCAATATTTTGCTTCCTGTATATTGTTAATTCCAATATTGTCATCTAATACTTTGATAATGCCCTGATTGGCGATCTCATAATCCTCTGCTACCAATACCTTACTAAACATTTGCTATTTTTTTAACTCGGAATTTGTATTTCGGCTTTAAGCCCTTTATCTTTTTCTGAGACAAAGGTAAGGCTTCCATTAATAGCTTGAATACGCTTTTCCGTATTACGAAGTCCATTTTTGGATTTTGTATGCTCTTCTTCCATTCCTACTCCATTATCAGAGTACTTGATACCTAAATTATTATCAACCTGAGAGAAGATTAACGCTACTAAATTAGCCTTGCTATGCTTTTGCATATTGGTCATTAATTCTTGCAATACACGATATACAGTTATCTTAACTGTTTTATCAATATCGCTCCAATCTATCTTATCAAAACCTCTCATAATTAATTGGATATTGTTTTGAGTATAATTTTGAAGCATATTATTTAACTCTTCTGGATACGTAACTCCTGTTTCAAACTCACTGTTTTCTCGAGAGATATCGCGTGCTTTTATATAGGTATTATTAAGTTTATCTGGTATTTGAGGGTCGTGAGGATTATTTTGATATTGCATCATTACCTGAAAAATATCATTGCCCAGTTCATCGTGTAATCGTTTAGAAATACGGGTTTCTGTTTCATAACTAGCCTGAAACTGTACGATTTTATTTTGTTGACTAAGATAGCGTGTGCGTTGTCTAAAAAAGTAACCCACAAATCCAATACCTGTGAGTAATAACAACATACCAAGTAGGTAAATGGTGTTTTGATTACGAACCTGGGAGATTTTTCGATTTTTTTCTTCATTGTCCTTAAGAAGGTTTTCATTCTCAAACCGAGTAGGTGCATAGATTTCTCGCGTTTTTCGTCTAAGCTCCATTAAATTAAGACTCGTCTCTTTAAAACGTTGATGATCTTCTAAAGAACCAGAATTTAAGTTGGTAATTAAATCTAAAGTTTCAAAAATTGACTCCTGGTTTTTGCTTATTATTGCATTTTTATGTGCCTCTCTAGCGTAGTGTAATGATTTTACCAGATTCTTATCTCGATAGTATTTTGAAAGATGTAAATTACTAGCAACTAATCCAGATGTTGTTCCTTTCTGTTTTCTAATCTCTAATGCTTTTAATAATAAAGATTCACTTTCTGGATTTAAAGAATCTTTTTGAAATTTGATATACCCTAAATTACTTAAAACTAAGGTATGTGTTGCTGAATTAGAATTAATATGCTTTTGATTTAATAACTCTTCTAAAATAAAAATACTTTCGTCATATTTTTTTTGACCAACTAAAATATTGGCTCTGGTAATTTTAAAATTTGCTTTATCCAATTTCCTAATCTGTTTATTGGCGATTGAATCTTTAACCAAATACAGAATTTTATCATTCCAGACCAAAGCCTCTTTATAATTACCTTGTTCTTTAAAAGATATTGATATATTATGGTACAACCCAGCTAGTGTTCGATATTCAGTGGAATTTTCTAAATACGTAATTCCATCAGTAGCTGTAATTTTAGTAGCATTATGATCTCCCAACTTTCTTTGAATATTTGACATGGCCATCAAACATTTACCAGAATTGATACTATCTTTTATATTTCTTCTAATTTTAAAAGATTGATTATAATATCCAAAAGCATCCAAGTAATTATCCAATTTTCTATTATAATATCCTAGTCGGTAAAAAGCTCGTCCCATATAAACACTATCGTTGCTTTTTTTGGCTAACTGTAATAATAAATCTGATTGCTCGATAGCTTTTTGCGGACCTTTATATTTATTAAAAAGTTTCCCTTTTAAATAAACCCCTTTACATTGTAAAGAATCTATTTGTAACGCATTAGCTCCTTGTAAAAAGTTATCTAAAGCTTCTAATCTTTTTTCTTTTGTACCAGAATTATCATCAGCAATGCTATAGTAATTATTTAAAGAATCAATCTTTTTGGTTATCTGAGAAGAAATTTGGTCGTTTTTGATAGCACGATTACAGGAATTAAAAAGAATACCTAGAGATATACATAAAAAGAAAAGGGATGGAACTGTAAATCGTTTCATCCCTCAAAAGTACTAAATTATAATGATAAAGATTAACCTTCATCTTCATCTAAATCTCCATCTTCTCCATCACTGAATAATACTTCAGTATGAAGAGTTTCATTCTCTTGCACACTATCATCTGGTGTACAAGAAGTAAGGTTAGCACATAGGAGTAAAGCTAATACTAGTAAATATTTTAAGTTTTTCATAATGTCAGTTGTTTTGTATTCCATTGTTTGAGGTACGCCCATAGGTTTCTACCCCAGATTAGTATGTTGGTACATACCATTACCTATGGGAAATGATCAGTTGGTGTTGGGAAAGTGTCATCCTATACAGTTGCGTTACCCTACTTTCCCCTTTTTGGGAACGGCAAACTGTAATCTTGGATGTAATGAATGGTGGATCAGTTTTTATATATCTTCTACAATATCACCTGTAAGTCAATCGATTAACTTACGTGTGTTTTTTGATAATAGAGATCAAGATATTTTCAGTTGCTAAGGATTTTAATTCCTTAATCTTCTCTTGATCAATACAACCCATTTATTATAGAAAATAAAGACTGTTGGTGGTTCGCAATCGTAAGGTTGAATAATCAGACTATAAGTGATTAAAACAGTAATTACAGGATTGATTATTCTTGATTGGTTTTCTGATTAGAAGTTAATACTTCAATCTTTGATTGCTCCAAAAGAAAATCAGCTTTCTCTTACTACTTTTGGTCTATCATCTTTGATAAACCCGATCCCTTATGATCCTTTACTAAAGCTTACGAAACGAAAGTTTTATGAAAAGCATAACCGCTTACGGTTATTACTTTACGGGAGTTCTTACTTTTACTTATACGAAGTTCTCCTTCCAGTCCTTTACTGCCTCTGATATCGGTTATCATTTCTGGAAGAGGATTAACAACCGAAGTATATAAATCCATTCCAAGGATGCTTCCGAACGCATCGGCAAACAGATCATTTCTGATCTCCTGCTCCTTGTTATAAAATTTGTTATACTTCATTGTTTTATCTTTTATTATTAATTGTTATTGTAAATATCTGATATTACTACGCATCCTTTTTACGTAGTAGAAATAATTACTGTTTTTATCAAAATTTTTACAAATGATTTATTGCTTATTTGTATGGTACAAAGATGCGAAATTTTTTAAACATACGCAAGTATTTTTTAAGTTTATTTTATTGATTATCAATAAGTTATGTTAAAAATTAAACATAGAAAATCCTGTTCGTTTTGTGACGAATAATGGGGGTTTTGGTAAACATTTATCTATCTGATACTTACTTTCCAATTATTGTTTTTTTATATGCTTTTTAACATTTATTCATACGTTTAAAAAATTTTAAGTTTTTTTTTAGGTTATCTGATTACATACTATGATCAAGGTTCTTTTTAAATAATTTTTCTAGTTTGACTTTGTAATTTTATCCTGGTTACATGATCATAGCTTGTTTTACATCAAAATTTAAACCATAAAAAAAGCGCCCAATTTCTTGGACGCTTGCTATTATATATTTGTATTCTAATTTATTTCATTCAAAAAAATAATTATAATAGTTACATAGCGCCCTCTTTTTAAAGGATACTTCATTAATCCATCTGGTATCTTCTGGATTAAACAGTAATTGCGTTGTGATATGTATACTATTAGTTTTCATTTTGTTATACAAAAAATAATGATTTTTGTATCAATTTCCTAATTAAGGCGCAAAGATATTATTTTAATTGAGATAACCACCTTTAATTGATATTACTAAGTAAATGAGCTTTTAGTTTTATGTATAATCCTAAGATAAATCTTATAATTCGTTCCAATTATGGTATTTTAAAACAAAGTTTCTAATCTATCTATCCTAAAGTTGGGAAATTATTAATATCTCTAAAAATATTTTTCAAAAAAAGTTTTTGATATTACTTTTTTATTACATTTGGTATATCAATAATGCGTTTGTACAATCAGGCGCACTGCCTAAACAAAATGGAATCTTTTTTCAGATTCGGGCTTAGGAGAATAAAGAAGTCTACTCCAAAAGCTGCCCTAGGGATAGGGAACCGAATTCTCAGGCTGACTTCTAAAAAGTATACGATTGCACTTCAATTCTTAGAACGGATAAAATTCGTTCCTTACACTATTTCTGTTATTCGGATATGAGAATAGATTGATACAAATGGCCTAATCATTTGTCTTACCAATTTATAATTTTTTCAAATCTCATTTTATGGAATGATCCATTGATTTTTAGGCTATATACGTCTGTATTTCTATTGGTGAATTTCATTTGTAAAACAAATTCAAACAGATGAAAACCAAATATATCGATCTTATCGATCAAACATTTTATTTCCCTCAGGAAGAATTTAAACTGGAGGATAACCAATTACAATTTCACGGTATTAACCTAATGGCATTGATTGCTCAATATGGAGCGCCCTTAAAGTTTACCTATCTACCCAAAATATCTGAAAATATTAACAGAGCCAAAGGGTGGTTTAACAATGCCATTAAAACCAATAATTATGCAGGTACTTATAACTATTGTTATTGTACCAAAAGTTCTCACTTTCAACACGTATTAAATGAAGCGCTAAAAAATGACATTCATATCGAAACATCTTCTGCTTTTGATATTGATATTGTTGAAAATCTAAAAGCACAAGGAAAAATCAACGATGATACCTATGTGATCTGTAATGGTTTTAAAAGAGACTTGTACATTCAAAACATTGCTCGATTAATCAATAATGGACATCAAAACTGTATTCCTATCATTGATAACTATGAAGAATTATCTCTATTGAGTAATACAATTGAAGGTAAATTTCAGGTAGGTATTCGTATTGCTTCAGAAGAAGAACCAAAGTTTGAGTTTTATACTTCTCGATTAGGAATCGGATATCGTAATATTGTTCCTTTTTATAATAATCAGATCAAAGAAAATCCCAAAGTAGAATTAAAGATGCTACACTTTTTTATTAATACAGGGATTCGTGATACCGCCTATTACTGGAATGAATTACTAAAATGTTTGAAGGTATACATCAGCTTAAAAAAAATCTGCCCTACCCTGAACAGTTTAAATATTGGAGGAGGATTCCCGATTAAAAACTCTTTGGCTTTTGATTATGACTATCAGTATATAATTAATGAAATCATCAACCAGATACAAATCGCTTGTGAAGAAGCCCAAGTGGATGTTCCTAATATATTTACCGAATTTGGAAGTTTTACTGTAGGCGAAAGTGGCGGGGCTATTTACGAGGTATTATATCAGAAACAACAAAATGACCGTGAGAAATGGAATATGATCAATTCTTCATTCATCACTACTCTACCTGATACCTGGGCAATCAACAAACGTTTTGTGATGCTGGCCATAAATAGATGGAATGATGAATATGAACGAGTATTACTTGGCGGCCTCACCTGTGATAGTGATGATTACTACAATTCTGAACAGCATATGAATGCTATATATCTACCTAAGTATAAAAAAGAAAAACCACTATACATTGGATTTTTTAATACAGGTGCTTATCAAGAAACCATCGGTGGATTTGGTGGGTTACAACATTGCCTGATCCCACAACCTAAACATATTATTATTGACCGAGATGAGGAAGGTAATTTGATTACTTCTGTTTTTTCAGAACAACAAACCTCAGAACAATTATTATCTATTCTTGGATATCAAAAACAAGATCAAAAGATTACTGAATCTCTTAATAATAATCAACAAGAATTAGCAAGCATTTTTTAAACCGTATTTAATTTTTTCGAAAATGAAAACCAGTAAAACATATGCCGGAATCCCAGAACAATATGCCAGCTATGACAAGTCACAAGTAGTATTAGTCCCTGTTCCTTATGATGGAACCAGTACCTGGGGTAAAGGCGCTGATAAAGGCCCAGAGGCTTTTCTACACGCTTCAGAAAATATGGAGCTATATGATATCGAAACCGATAGCGAAGTTTACACAAAAGGAATACATTTATCAGATCCCATAGCAGTGAATGACACTCCAGAATCTATGGTAGAAGCAGTATACAACATCACTAAAAATCATATCAAAAGAAACAAGTTTGTAACCTTATTTGGTGGTGAGCATTCTATCTCAATTGGAGCTATTAGAGCTTTTGATGAGTGTTTTAACAACCTTACGGTATTACAGATTGATGCGCACGCAGATCTTAGAAAAGAATACAATGGTTCTCAATATAATCATGCTTGTGCCATGTATGAAGCTAATGAAAATACCAATTTAATTCAGGTAGGAATAAGAAGTATGGATGCTTCAGAAAATTTAGTAATGAATGAAGACCAAGTATTCTTTGCTCACGAAATGATAAATAATGATTATTGGATGGACAATGTTATCGATCTAATGACGGATAATGTGTATATCACCTTTGATTTGGATGCTCTTGACCCATCGATCCTACCTGCAACCGGAACTCCGGAACCCGGTGGTTTATTGTGGTATGAAACCCTAGAACTCCTAAAAAAAGTATTTTCAGAAAAAAATGTAGTGGGATTTGACATTGTTGAACTATGCCCTAACGCAACAAGTAAGGCATCAGACTTTTTAGCTGCTAAATTGTATTATAAAATGGTGAGTTATAAGTTTGAAGATAGTGAAAAAACTTTGGATGATGAAGATGACACCATAGAAAATCAAACTTTAAAAAAATTCAAATCTAATTATGAAGAATACGATGAAAGGTAAAGGTGAAATCTCAAAATTCATAGAAAAATACTTTCTTCATTTTAATGCAGCAACTTTGGTAGATGCGTCCAAAGCATATGAGTCACAATTGGCAAATGGAGGAAAAATGCTGGTGTCTCTAGCCGGTGCAATGAGTACGGCAGAGCTTGGAAAAATCTTTGCCGAAATGATTCGAAAGGATAAAGTACATATTATTTCTTGTACAGGTGCCAATCTCGAAGAAGATATTATGAACCTGGTAGCACATAGCCATTATGAGAGAGTACCTAATTATAGAGATTTGACTCCGCAACAGGAATGGAACCTACTAGAAAAAGGGCTCAATCGTGTGACCGATACTTGTATTCCTGAAGAAGAAGCTTTCAGAAGGCTTCAGAAACATATTTTCAAAATTTGGAAGGACGCCGAAGAGACTGGAGAGCGATATTTTCCACACGAATTTATGTATAAACTGTTACTCTCAGGAGTACTTGAAGAATATTATGAGATTGATATCAAAGATTCTTGGATGTATGCTGCTGCTAAAGCAAACTTGCCGATGGTAGTACCCGGATGGGAAGATAGTACTATGGGGAACATTTTTGCCAGTTATGTAATGAAAGGCGAACTGAAAGCCAGTACTATGAAATCGGGTATTGAGTACATGGCATTCCTAGCCGATTGGTATACTGATAATTCCAAAAATGGAATAGGTTTCTTTCAAATTGGTGGTGGTATTGCCGGGGATTTTCCAATATGTGTAGTGCCAATGTTGTATCAGGATATGGAACGTATGGATACTCCTTTTTGGAATTATTTCTGTCAAATAAGTGATTCTACCACAAGTTATGGATCTTATTCCGGTGCAGTACCTAATGAAAAGATTACTTGGGGTAAACTGGATATTGATACTCCCAAGTTTATAATAGAAAGTGATGCAACCATTGTAGCTCCATTAATATTTGGCTACCTATTAGATATGTAAAAATGAAAACACAAAGAAATTCAAATTTGAAAAAGATTATTGTTGATTATAAAAAGTTGAATACTGATATTCTTAATCTCCTGGTTATTCAATATCCTGACGGATATGATGTAGAAGACATCATTACCTTCAAAAATGCCCAAAACGAAGTCATAGAGTGTGTTGAGGTAGTTACCGAAGATACATTGTACTTGGTAAAGGTAAGTAAACGTCTTGTTATGGCTATGGAAGATTTTGATGAAACTGATGGCAATAGTAGCAGAAAAGATCAAGATTTACTCGATGAATAGAAAATTTATGAAGATTAAAACAAAGAACTAATTCAATGATCAAAACTATAATAAATAACGAGCTAAAAGTAATTGGGAGCGAAGAGTGGTGTGTCTTTGAAGAATTTGGAATTCCTGCTATCAAAGCGCGTGTTGATTCTGGTGCTAAGACCTCTTCCATCCAAGCCAATAATATCAAGCTTATACATAAGGGAATTGAAGAATGGGTGCGCTTTGAGGTCAATCCTATACAGGATAATAGAAGTATTACAATTAGATGCGAAACCAAACTTTATGATAAAAGAGTAGTAAAAAGTTCTTCAGGAATTGCAGAAGAACGTTTTGTAATCAAAACACCTGTAACTTTAGGGCAAACTACTTTTGATATCGAACTTACACTTGCTAATCGTGATGCGATGGAGTATCGTATGCTATTAGGACGAGAAGCACTTATTGATCGATATATCGTAAATCCATCAATAAGTTTTGCTCAGCAAAATTTTACGAAAGATGAGATTCAAATAAAATATAAACCTTTCCTTAAAGAAAAATCAGGATTAAAAATTGCATTGCTAGCAAGTAATCCAAATTTATATAGTAACAAGCGTATTGTAGAAGCTGGTATTGCCCGAGGTCACGAAATGGTATTTCTGAACGTGGAACAAGCTTATATGAAGCTAGATGCTGCAGAACCAGAAATACGTTATCGCGGAGGAAACATTATTGATGAATTTGATGCGATCATCCCAAGAATAAAACCATCAATGACTTTTTATGCTTGTGCTTTAATCCGACAATTCGACTCGATGGGTGCATATTGTTTAAATACTGCCGAAGCTATTGCTCAATCAAGAGATAAACTATTAGCCACTCAACTTTTTGCTAAAAATGATATTCATATTCCCATTACTGGATTTGCAAAATCTCCTCTTGATACAAAAGATCTAATCAAAATGGTGAACGGAGCACCGCTAATTATTAAACTCTTAGAAAGTACTCAAGGAAAAGGTGTGGTGCTAGCAGAAACTAATAAAGCTGCAGAGAGTGTGATCAATGCATTTAAAAGCGTACAAACCAACATCCTGGTACAAGAATTTATTAAGGAAGCCAATGGGCAGGATATTCGATGTTTTGTTGTGAACGGAAAAGTGGTGGCCTCAATGCAACGGCAAGCTGCCAAAGGAGAATTTAGAGCGAATATTCATCAGGGAGGTTCTGCTTCCAAAATTAAAATCACTTCTGAAGAGCGTAAACTAGCAATCAAAGCAGCAAAAGTATTGAACTTGCCAGTTGCGGGAGTAGATATTATTAGATCAAACAAAGGCCCTCTTTTGTTAGAAGTAAATTCATCGCCAGGTCTGGAAGGTATCGAAAATGCTACAGGACTTGATATCGCCAATATTATGGTTGAAGCTATTGAAAAGAAACTGAAATTTAAACGGTGATACGTCTCAACTTATAAATACGGTTTATAAGCGATGAATTTGTAGAGTTAATTCCCTAATGTCCTTAGAACCTAAGTAAAATAAGCTTACAATAAAAAAACAGAGGGTTCGATGTATTTCACTTTTATATTTTAAGATGATAATTCCCTTCATTTAATACCCGATATATTTTTCCTTTTTTATCTCGTTCAAAGATGATCTCATCTGTTAACTCATGATTAGAATTTACTAATCGAAAAGTATCTTTTCCGGTTTTTTTATAAAAATACATAGAGGTAACTGGATTTTTTGAGGGCAAATAGAGAAGAACCAACCCTTGTTCCCAGGTAGAAATATAATATTCACTATTCCAAGGGTTCAAATTGTAATATCCGGTATATTCTTCAAAATCTTTGTTTTCTATATTGTTTTCAGATGTTGTGTCCATTTTTTTCAAAATGGATGTTATACCATTTAATAACTTATAAGCTCTAACTCCATTGGCATTTACCATGATACCATACGCCATTTTGTTAGTCAGATCCAGTTTTAAATAGGAAACATAACCAGGGCATATACCACCGTGTGTTGCCCAGGTAATACCTGATGCGTCGGTATATACCTCAAATCCTAATCCCCAGGTTCTTGAACTATCTTTGCTTTTGGATTGTACTTCGTGCATTTTTTTAAGAGATGCAGGATACAGTACTTCTTGGGAGGAAGCATCTCTAAGTCGAAACTGCCAGGAAGCATATTTTGCTAAATCTGAAATTGAGGTTGAAAGCCCTGCTGCAGGGCTCATAGTCTTTGTTTGATATGAGTTAACCCGCTCTCTGGTTCTATTTCTGTTTATTGCGGTGTAACCCAAAGCATATTGGTTCTCGTATTGTTTTTTGTGTATATCTATCTCCGAATTGTACATTCTTAGTGGATTCAAAACCTGTGTTTTAAGGTATTTGGTATAGGACATACCGGATACCTGTTCGATTATCTGGCCCAATAATGCGTAACCAAGATTACTATAGTTGAGATACCCTCCGACTATGTTTTCGGTTTCTAGCTCTTTTAATACGGTGTTCAACTGTTTTTTAGTGGGGAAAGTAAAATCAGGGGCGCTCCAATAGCGATGACCAGTGTCTCGTGGTAACCCAGAACCATGAGATAGTAAAGAACGGATAGTAATAGTATTTTTATTCGAGTGGTTTTGATCAATTTTAAGACTGGGGAGAATATCTATGACGTTGTCATCCAATTTGATTTTTCCATCATCCACCAGTTTCATAATAGCAACTGCTGTAAAAGTTTTTGTTATTGAACAAATACTACACATAGTGGATAGCTCAGCGTTTATATTTTTTTCAATATTGGATTTCCCAAAAGCGCCACTCCAGATCAGATCTTGATCCTGAACCACCATCGCCACTATTCCAGGAATGGACTCATAATCCTTTTGTGATTCCAGCCAGGCATCTATTAGTTTAAAGGCGTTGGAATAGTTTATATTGTCACTTTGAGCTTGACATACAGAAAAAAAGAATCCTATCAGTAAATAACTAATGTTTTTCATGGTTTTATTTGTTTTAAAAAGATTGTACAGGGTTGAGCCTCCTCAGAATGAGGGAGCTATATAGAAAAGAATTTGAAATGCTTTTTGTTGGGTTATTAATGTACTTAACTAAGTGCTACAGATCTTCCAGGCTTTTTATTTTTAGATGTTCCCAAGAAGTGTCATAGATCTGCATAACGCTCGCCAAAGCTTTGATATCTATATTACGACCATTATCTTTTAAAGAAGTGTTTTCTAAAACTTGCTCTGAATGGTCTTTTCCTGTTTTTAGAGAAAATTTATCAGGATGTATAAGCCTTGAATCGATTCCCCTATAGGATATATTATAAGGTGTATTGGGTAGTTTTATCCAAACTTTTTTACTATCTACAACATCAATTTTGGCATATGTGATGGATGAGGATGCATCTATACTCAGCATTTTAAAATTTCCGAACGCGTCAATGTTTTTTGTTACGGTGTCAATTGAAACCACGGATGCGTTTGATGTTACCGAAATTTCGTCCGCCTGTTTGATTAACACAAAACCTGAAAAAGCTATATCAAGGATTCCAGACTGCCAGTGATCAATCTCAAAATTTGCAAAAGTTCCTTTTATTTTAGTTTTATTGCCAAGTACTTTTCCGGCTTTAAACAAAACATGTTTCAAATCAGCCTGTATATTAGGTATTTCATTGCTGAAGACAACTTTTCCATGCTTCATGTTAAGAGATAGATTGATTCCTTTAGGGATGCCTATTTTTAAAATCTTTTTAATAACTGCTCGTTTGTTCAAAGGGCGAATATTAGCAGAAGGAATCATGTCTTTTTTTAACTTGGCCGCTCGTTGTATTCTGTTGCTAATACCTGCCTTTTCTTCTTTTGTGAATTTAGGTGTTTTTGAAGATTTACTTCCTTTGGAAGGCTTTTCGGGTTTTGTTTTTTTTAGCATAGCTATACGCTCCGATCTGGTTTTATCAAACCATCGCTTACCGATGTTTTCATTATGCTCTTTTTGCCATTTTAGCAAATAGGTATTTCCTTCATTTATATAAGCTTCCTGGTCAAATTTTTTACTATTTTCCTCTTTTGCCGAAGAATTGTTTTGTAGATTTTTTTCTTTCCCGATGTTAGGTTGAGGATTCATTTCATCAGAAATCGCTGATAACTGTGTTTCATTAAGAAAATATCCTTCATAAAAACCGTGTCTTTGCCAATTGGTATTCATTTTAGAGTCTGGAGAAGAACTTATTGTTAGTTTGCCATTTTTGCGATCCGTTTCAATTTTCCAGGTATCAAAGTACTCTTCTGCTTCTTTTTGAGATAGTCCATCAATTTGAAGAATGGCTTCCCATTTAATTTCATTGCCTGTTATTTGTTCAAATTCGATATTAGTGTATGTACTAACTACTTCAACCAGAGTAGAGTTCTCTACCGAAATTTTATGTGTTTTGGATTTACTAAAACTTTGTCCGTTGACACCTATAGTATATATAAATATCAGCAATTGAAATGATATGATTATATTTTTAAATAATTTCATGATGTTCGTTTTTTGATGATGTAATTTCTTGATTTAATTCTTCCAGTAACTCTAGTTGTAATCTCAAATTATTAATAATAGCACTAATGGTAAATGAATTTGGTCCGCCTTCTCTGATTTCGGTGATAAGAACTTCATATTCTTCCTGTAGCAGAGATAATCGTTTAAAATATCGATCTTTAAAGCTCTTGTTTCCTCTGTTTTCTTCTATCTCCACCAGCATCATTTCAATATTGGAAGTATAATAGTTTTCGATCTTTTCTAAATCTGGCGAAAGCTGACCCAGTGAAAAGTTAGTTGAAACCTCTGTTTGATGAGTAGTTTCTAGGGGTAATGAAATATAGTAAGCAATTCCAATCCCTATTATAAATACAACAGAAGCTGCAATTTTAAAAACGAGGTAAGAAGACTTATTTTTATTAGGCAATTCTTCATAAAGTCTTGTTATGAATTTAATTTCATGATCTGGTTTTCTAGGATGATTTATATTACGCTCCTTCTCAAATAGTTCTTTAAGATCTTTCTCCATAACCTTTCAGTTTTAATGCTTTTTTTAATTTTATTTTACCTCTCATTAGTTGTGTTTTTGATGCCGCTACAGAAATATTTAGGATTTCAGATATCTCTATATGATCATAACCTTCGATGAGATACAACATAACCACATATTTATATTTTTCAGGGAGTGTATGGATGGCCTCTCTAACATCTTTCAACACTAATTCTTTGTTTGATTTAGAATCGTTATGCTCCATCTCTATGTGGGCATGATAAGCTTCGTTCATTCCAACGGTTGCTAACTGATTTTTTTTAAAATGGTTGATACTCCTGTTTATGACAATTCTTTTCAACCAGGCTCCAAAAGTAACTTCTGCTTTAAACTGATGTATCTTTTTAAAAGCGTTTAGGAAAGACTCCTGAATTACATCTTCGGCATCTTCTGTATTTTGTACTAATCTATAAGCAATGTTATACATAGCTTGATTGTACTTGCGATACAGTTCAATCTGCGCCTTTTTATCATTTGCTTTGCAATCCTCAATTAATTTTAAATCAACCATGTTGAAAAATATGTTCTTAGCTAATTTAGAGCTTGTCACTTATTTTTAAAGACAATACATTTTTTAATGGGTTACAAAAAAATATTTGAATATGATAATCATAAAAAACTCCTTCATAAAACTACAAATACAATCTTTAATGGGTATAATACTTATAAAGCAGCAGTTGGATTTATCCCAACTCAAATCAATCGAACTTTTAGAAATGTTCTAGTCTCTAAAGATTTGGGAATCATAAGCAAGTCGGCATCTTCAATTTATGGAACATACGAGTCTTATAAAAGTACTTTGGGCGATATAACAAGACTAAACACACTAGATTTTGATAGTAGTTTATTAAATATTCTTGAGAGAACGAGAAAGCTTGAAAATAGTAATAAAGTAAAGCTAATTATAGAAACAAAAGAAGATGGGACAACAAACATTATTAAAATGAACATCGAGAATGGAAAAACTCATCTCCTAAAGAAAATTAATTATGATTACAAAGACTATTTGCTAGATGAAATTGCTAAAGTTGTTTACTTTTTCACCAAAGACAAGGTCATAATAGAAAGGTTATAAATACCTTTATTTGTTATTGAAATTCCTAAAATATCTGTAGTGCTTAAACTCTTTAAAATAAACAGTAATCCATTATAATCATAAATACTATATAATGAATATTTGCTGTTCTAAGGTCTTTTATCTAATTAATTCTTCATACAACTAATCATAGTAGAATTAGGGCTTCCTCCCACTTTTACTTCGCTTAAAATAAACTTCTTCTTGTCCTGTCAAGATTTATTAAATCTTCAACGATAAAAAAAGCTTTAGGAATATTCTGAGGTTTTTTTAGTAACAGGAACAGGATTAACTCCTTACAGTCGTTGGACCTTTTAAGGAGGCTTGTACAAAGAAAACCAGTTGTTTTCACAACTGGTTTTCTTTGTAGCGGGAGCAGGACTCGAACCTGCGACCTTCGGGTTATGAGGGTGAAAACTACACTAATCACAACGCTGATTATCAATGTTTAAAAAAAATAAACATCTGCAAATTGACACAAATACCAGCAAAACCACGCACCAAAACCGCACACCTGAACTATAAATACATTCAAGCATTTTTTCAATGCCAAGCTTTTTGAGCTGTTTCAAAAATGAATCTAGTTCATCGCCTGTCTCTAACTGCTTCAAAAATTCGTCGGTCAATAAATCTTCATTTTCATCTCTGTGCAAATTTTAAAGCTAAACAAAAAAATATCTAAATTTGCAACACCTAATATTTTTAACTTACACAGTTAGTGAGATACTACTTTTTTTATTTTAAAGCATTAGATAATTCGATCATTTTTTTTACCTCAGTTTTGTATGTTCTTCCAATTGGAATTTCTGTTTTGTCTTTTAACCTTAAGCACATACTATCCGAATAATATATATAGTTCAAATTTACTATATAAGAACGATGTGCTTGAATAAAATTAGGTGGCAAATGATTTAATATTTTTTTTAAAGTTCCTATTACAAATTCTCTATTATCTTTAGTAAAAAAATGTAAAAAATGACCATCAGCTTTGATATACATTAAATCGGATACTGGTAACCTCACTCCATTTATTAATACAATGTGTTCTAATATAGTTATCCTCTTTAAACGTTCTATTTCTTGTATAGTTTGTTCAATTTCGTCTCTCAACAGCTTTACTTCTTTGTCACTATCAATCTTTTCATTTTCGCTCTCCACTATTTTATTTCGTAATGACTTCTCTTTTTCAATTAGTTTGTGCAATTGGATATCAATTCTTTTTTTTGCCTTGTCGGATTTTTTCCATCTAAAAACTGAATAGAGAGCGATTAATAAGACGCCAATTAGTGATAGAATAAAATATTTACTATTTCTTGCTATCGTTTTCTTTAATCTCTCGAAATTAAATCTTCTTGCATTTTTATCTTTTTCTTTAGCAACCTCAAATCGTCCGACTTCTCTTTCATTGTTTATATATTCTTCACTATAAAAAATTACGCTATCCTTCTTATCTTCTTTTTTGTAAATTTCTATTAATTTTTCAAATACATCCGACTTATGTAATTTTTCTGAATTTTCGAATATGGAATCAGATAAAATAGATAGTAAAACTTTTTTTGCTTCTTGTTTTCTATCTAAACTCTTTAGGTCATATCCAATATTTAATTTGATAGTTTCGCTTCGGTATTGACTATAAAAATAAGGGACACTTTTGTATTTATTATATGCCAAATAATTAATTCTTAGCGATTCAGAGATATTTTTAAAATAAATATCATAATACAAAGCTTCTAACTGTAAAGAACGTCCTAGCAGGTAGTTATTTTTACCGGTAAGCTCTCTGAGTTTTAAAAAAGCATTATTCTCAATAGCTATTCTTTTTTTAGTTTCGCTTGTTACAATAATTTTATAATTGAGCCTAAAAAAAGACTTCCAAAAAGCATAATTAGGATCATTGATTTTATTAAACTCATTCAGATAATTTTCAAAGTTTTTGAAATCTGTTTTATTTCTAGAAGAGTTTTTTACAAAATAGTCAAGCACTCGCCAAAGTGACTCATTTTTATAAATAGTATTTAACTTTTCTGATAATATTAATGCTTCGGTATATAATTTATCTGCCTGCTGCTTTAAGCCAGCTGTATTTTCAGGTTTTTTACTTGATATTCTTCTTAAATAGTCTCCATAAAATAAATTGTATAGTACTTGATCTTCAATCTCATTGATGCTAGAATTTTCAGCAAAAGGAAAAGCATTAACAGTTCCATCAATTAAATAATTGGCTTCAAATGTTATTAATTTTTTACTTAAAGAATAGTTATCTAATTTATCTATTTCTTCTAATGCTTCGATCGGTTCAAAGGCTCTCAAATACTTTAAAGCCAATTCACAATTTTGTGAATTGGCTTTAAAGCTAATTACATACATTAAATAAAATAGGTATTTTATGTTTTTATAGCTCATTAATGGTTCAGATTCTATCTATCCATACAGTTCTCGTACTACATTGTTTGCCTGCTGTTGCTTGTTCATTTTCAATATCAACAGGTACTTCATCTACAAAAATAGAAAAATGGAGTACTTGATCTTTTTCTAAAATAAGTTTTGTATTTGGTTGAAAGAGTTTAGGTTCAGGTTCACTTTCTTTATTGGTTAAATGTACATCCAAACACAACATATCACCAAAATTATTATGGTATTCTTGATGTTTTTCTACATCCTCAGCCGAAGAAAGATTGACAAAACCATTACTAAGAGTGTCGTTAATTGCAAATGGATCCAAATTGGGATTTTGATTAAAAATATGTATCACATGAAACTCCATCGAGGCTATCTCATAACATGTTTTATCATTAATCGATACCTCTGAAACTTCTTTCATACGAACTAAAACACAATAACTGTGATCTTTTGAGATTTCGTTATGAATGATCTGAAAATTTTCTGAGTCATTCAAAACTAAGTTTAACAAAACGCTTTTATTTAATTCTTTGGGGTTCCTGGGATACGTAATTGTATTACTCATAATTCTATAATTTTATTTAGTGAATACTTGTTTGGTTGAAAGGTCGATTGCGGATACTATCAACTGTGGATAAGAATAAATATTTTCCTTTTCTAGTTTATTAATTGTAAGCTTCAAAAGAGTTTTATAATCTAGGGGTTCATCCTTTGAAAGATATTCTTTTATGTTTTTTATTAATAAATAACTGAAAGCACTCTGGTTTTCTCCATCTATCTTTGGTTGATATGTTTTTTTGTAAGCAGAAGATGCACAGATTAAGATTTCATTTTGATATGAATTTATTTCTATAGGATTACTCCTCATAAATATGCCAGAACGTAAATCGACAATGTTCTTTTCTATAATGCCAATTTCCAATGAACCCGGATAATAGTTTTTAGAAATAACTTTATTTGATTTTTCTTTAGACCAAAAAGGCGGATACTTTTTGGTTAATTCATCTATTGAATTCTTTATATTTTGTCTTGCTATCATAATATCTTGTGTCCCCATATAAGCTTCTTCAAGTTTATCTATAAATGGGTTTTTCTTAATTAAGATATCTGGAATTGTCCTATCCTTTGTAGCTAAGTTATCTGGTAGAATATTTTCTTTGTCTTGATCTAATTGTAATTGAACATATTTATCTATTAACTCCATTGTTTTGGCTTGCTCAATTCTTTTATATTCTTCTTCAGATATATTATTTGACCTTATATTACCTGAATAACAACAATCAAAAATAAGAATGAATAAACCTTTTTTATTGTTTTTGTTTAAAAGTGCTCTAAATTCATCATCTATAATTTGGTCCGAACCAAATAGTAAGATTTTTTCGTCGTGATGATCATTACTGTCAAATAGTATCTCATCTTTTATGACAGAGTATTTATCATCTTGAAAATCACCGTGTCCAACAAATACAAACACATGGACATCGTCCTCATTTGCCGCTTCAACCATCTTATTGAGTGCTGAAAACACATTATTTTTAGTAGCGTTTTTATCGATGATTGGGCTATTGTTTTCAGTATCTACATGGGTAAAACCAAATTGATTTTCCAAAATATCTTTCCAATAGGTAATAGCTTTATTGCTAGCTACTAAATTCCTGCCATTATCAGGATCATCATATATGTCTAAGGCGATACCTAACCATTTTTTTTTCATAAGTTTATTTATTTTATGATGCAAGTAATTGTAATTTGAATCTAGTGAGGTGGGCATAGCCTTCCAACCCAGAAATTAGTCACTTTATCATATAGCCTTTCAATTTTTCCGTCTTTATTGGTGCTATTGTAATAATAATTCAGAAGATAATATGGATTTCCTCTCGCTGAAGGATTTGGTGCTATTTCAGTATAATAGTGAACCGCGCCATCCCAACCTTGTTGTTGTAAAATAAACCCCCAACAAGCTTTTATTTTACCACTAGATTTTGAATAATTATGAAATAGTTCTTCAAGGTCATCAATATTGCTGTTAAACCATTTGAATTTATTTTTATTCTTATAATTATCCCAATCATCAAGTACCATTTTAAAAATTTCTATTTGATTATTTTTAAAACCTAAATTATTGTAATTGATCCTATTGCGAAAATCTTTTCTTATTTTTTCCCAACGACTATTCTCACTAATAGTGTTAAGATGATTATCAACATTTTTATAATATGATTCAATTTCGGCAAATGTGTTATTTGAAACATTTTTTACTCTTTCATTAGCTAATTCTGTCATTAGCGATTTTAACTTTTTGTTATTTTCAGTTTTTTGATTAAGCAACTGCTTAAATTCTTCTTTACAGGTTTTTAAATCTTGTTTTATATTTTCCTCTTTACCATTATATGATTTTATAAAAATTTCTTCAGTTTTAATTGTTATAAAACTTTCTATTGGTTCATAAAGCACTGGATTTATAGCATTATCTGATATTTGAATATTTTTTCTTATAAATTTTAATAACTCATTATAAGAACTTTGCTTGGAAATATTTGCTTTTTTAAAAGTATTTATAGTTAATTTTTCAATCTCATATTCTGGTGCTACCTCTACAAAGTCTTGATATTTTTTGGTCTTAGTTATAGATTCTATTTCATCGGTGGATTCAAAAACAGCTATTATATCATCATTAACTACTATTTCATTAATTACAATTTCTGTTATCTTTGCTCGAATTTTTTTATGCTTTTCTAGAAATTGAATTAGGATTTTGTCATCTTTTGCACTTGGGTATTTTTTCATGAGATCTTTTATCAGGATTCTAATACGTTCCTGTTGTGATGGTGGAATTTTTGCTTTATGTAAACCACGTTCAAAGGCATCCGTAAAAGAGTTACTTTCTCGTAAAATTTCATAAACGTCATCTTCAGGTATTTCCATTTTATATTGTAAAACACCTCTTATTCCACCAAATGCTCCTGTCTCTGTATATTTGCTGATTGCTAGTATTTGAGTTTGAACATTTTTATTTACTGTAATTTTTCCGGGCTGCTTAAGGTTCTTAAATTTTACTCTTTTCTCATCATCAACTAAGTCCTTTAACTTTGAGTCATGATGTACGGATTCAAAATTTCGCCCTATTGATGTTTTTAATTTTGCTAAGAATCTTTCTCCATTCCCTTTCTTCCTATTTTCAGCAGCTTTATAGGCTGTTTCTATTTTTCTGACAGCAGGAAAATTTTTCCACACAACCTCTAAGTTTTTTGGAATGTTAAAACCAGCATATTGAATATGCTTATTGGCTTTACTGTGCTTACCAGCGAAGTATTTTGCTAATTCTGGGCATGGTTTGCATAAAGTATTTTGACTAAACGCAGAATCGACGTTAGTAAATAATAATCCTATTAAGAAAATAAATAATAGGATATTTTTGTGTAATATCACTTTTAATTTCATAATATATGTAAGTTTTATTTGTGTGTTTTTAATCTTTCAAGTAATCGATTTGTTTCCTCTCTTACATCTTCTTTTAGTTTGTCATTGGGCACGACTAATAATAAAGCAGCCAACATTCTAGGGCCGTGCAGACGAGCTGTATCAAAAATATTCTCCCAGACATCAATCGGAGCTGCATTTTCGTTAGGAATTAGACAAGATGGATCTATTATTGTTGTTCGTTTATCATCTGGATCTGCACTCAATCTAAGCCTATTTGCTTTTTTTATAAACCTGTGCGCTTTCTTAGATGTTATTGCTCTGGCATATGCCTCCATAATACTATCATCAATTAAGTAAGCATCCACAAGTGGTCCTTTGGGGTATTGATGTAAAATATGAAAAGTATAATTGCTAGTAGAAACACCTTGTTCTTCTAATAACTTCTGGAGTTTTTTCTTAGAATAGAAGTAATTTTCAATAGTTTCTTCTAAAATGTTAGCTTTACATATATAAAAATCTGGTGATAAATTTTCTATACATTTATAAATGGGTCTTTGCTTATATCCTGGAGCGTATTTTTGAATTCTTTTAAAAACTTCATGACCTGTATGATAAATAATATCTAACATGCTTACATAGCTCCTGCCCTTGCTAACCTTGCCTTCCAATGCTTCTAATAATACTTCGGTAAACAGGCTATTTTTAGCATTATTTAAAATATAAGATTGTTCATCATCATCACAAGAGGTTATAAATACTTTACCTTCACCTGTATTTAGGCGATTTATGAGTTCTATATTAGAACTACTGATTTCAATATTCTGGTTTTTTGCGATAACAGATTTTCCATTAATTAGTATCCCTGATGCATGACAACAATCTAAAATTAATAGTAATCTTTCTGCTTTGATTTGATTGACCAATCTCGAAAACTCATTACCCTCAATCATGGTATCTATCTTGTTATTCATGTCATATCCATTGGGCAACAGATAATATTTATTATTTTTTTTATCTCTACCACCATGCCCAGAATAATAGATAAAAACTGTTGATTCTGGTCTGTTTTCAGTTATTTTTACTAATTCATGAAGCTTTTCAAGAATATTATATCTTGTTGCTTTTTCATCAGTTAATAAGCATACATTTTCTTCTTTATATGATGCTTTTTGTGGGTCAGTTAATACATCTGCAATGGCAGTTGCATCATCCACAGTTATACCTATATTGTCTCCTCCTACACCTATTAAAAGTGCATGTGCATTTTCTAAATTCATAAGTGATGATTTGAATAGTTAAGTTTTGTGTTTTTTCAATTAACTATGATATGCTTACAGTATAGACCATCCAATTGTAGTGTTAACAGTCGTTTTTATAACATCTAATACTGCATTTATAGTGGCTTCCACTGCTAGAATTCCCAAACCTTCAATTGTTAGAAAAACAATACGCACACTGCTTTTATGAATTTCCATATAGTACTTAGCTTGTTTCTCGGTAATCTTTTCTTCAGTTTTTAATTTATTTATTAATTGAAGGTTTTCCGCTAATGCCTTCAGTTCTTGTTGTGCAAATGGTTTTACTTCTTCCCAATGGTTCTCAAGAACTTCTTTTGCAGCATTTAACATTTGTTCTAAAATCTGTTGTACATTTATTTCAGCCATTTTTTAAATTTTAGGTTATTTGATTTTTTTTAATTTTTCTCCTCTTTTTAAAGCAAGTTGAAACTTTACCATTGCAGTAAAAATCACATTAAACGAGCGTTTTAAAGGTTTAATTTGATCATAATGACTAAAGCCCTCTTTATGAGAAGATTCTAAGTTCTCGATTGCATTTTTAAGTTCTTTTACTTTTTCTTGTATTATTCTATTCTTTTCCAAAGCTGCAGCTCTTACTTCAATGTTATTTAAGTCCACTTTTATTGCATCAAACTGTTTTATGAAATTTTCATACTTTACTTCATCATTATTATTTATAGTTCTTTCAAGCCTCACGAAATAGTTTGAAACTTTTTCTTGTAGTTCAGTTACTGTTTTATCAGTAATATTATCATAATCACTAATCAACCTTACTGAACAGCCTTGAATTAGTACCATTAATGCTATAATAATTACTCGAGTTTGATTTCTTGAAGTTTTTTTAATTAGATTCATATATCGTAGATTTTAAATTATTCAATAAACTATTTGTACTAATTATTTTGATTTTGAGATGGTGTAGGAACTAATAATCCAGTAATAGCTCCGATCGCAGCAGATGCAACCATTTTTAATAGATCTGGAACTTCTCTTAGTCTAATTTCATTGGACGATATATCTGGTTTCCAAAGACTAATAATAACACTAGAAATAATGCATATAATTATTGTAATACCTATAAACCAAATGACCAGTTTGAAGACTCCAATATTGTTAATAGGATTATCAGCATAATCTTTCTTAAATTTTTTGGGATCCTCTTCGTATAATTTTTTTAATTCAGGAATTTGCATGGCCTGATTAAACTCAATACCTTTAATTTTCATGATAATTTTATTTGATTCTGCGAATAAAATTATTTACACATGTACTTGTTTTCCAAGTTATTAGATTAGAAAAAACATGAACTACACAAAATATATCGTGAACGACAATTAATGTATTATTGAGGTTTATCGATTAGAGTGCAAATGCTATTTAATTGGATCTTCAACGATAGCTAACAGCATTAAAATTTTAAAACTTTTTCTCTAAATTTTGGATTAAATAGAGTAAAACAATAACACTTTTACTAATCCCTTTGGAATTAGTAAAAGTGTTATTGTGATGAGTGCTGCTTTGCTTATTATATTCAAGTTATTTGTAGAATGTCCTTTTCTTTTTCTGGAAGTATCTTAGTTAAAACAGAGCACATCATTTAATTCATTTTCGATCAGTTATCCCTACTCTACACAAAATTTACCTTCACCAAGGTATGTTTTGCATAGCACATATCATTTAGTTTTGAGGTATAATTTATAATCATAATATCATGAAAAAAAAGACATCTTTAGAAACCCCAGAACACAAACAAACATTTTATAGCAGAGGAACATATTGTACAAAGAATAATGCTATTGAAATAGCTACTGAAATTCCAATGGTTGCTTTGTCTGATTCAGGAAATGAGTATAGTCTCAAGCTAAGAAACTGTTATGATATTTCTAGCAAAGATGTTCCATGTATGCTAACTATATATAGTCACGGACATCCTACTGATCGTAGAAAACTAGCTACAGAAAATCTAGATTGGGATAGACAAACCTTGGATCTAGACTCTGTTTTTGACCATACAAGTTTCCCAAATGATAAAATTTTGGTGATCACGGTTCATGATGAAGGTTTTGAAGATTGGCATAAAGCCATCTATCGTTTTTTTGTCCAACATCATGTTTCCTTTAATACCTCTTCAAAGGATTACGATTACGATATAAAACTCCTTCAAGATTTTATTGCCGGAAAGTATATTAACATCACTGAACAAGAGGAAGAACCTAGAACAGTTGGTGGAGGTGTGTTGGACCCTGCATAAATAGTCGTAAATTAACACTCAAAAATTCGAATTTTGAAATACTTGCTTCTGCTATATTGCTTGTTCTTATCTAATAAAGCCTTTACCCAAGTAGCTCCCTTAGATTCGCTATTGGAGAATAAAAACTATACTATTTTTAAACGTGAACTCACACAATTACACCTACCCGATAAAGACAGTAGTTTGCACTGGTATTATCAGGGAAAATTACAACTCAAACAACGTAATATAGCAAAGGCATTTATTGCTCTTAAAAAAGTAGACAGCACTCAACTTCCACAGGCTTACAAAGCATGGTATTATTATGTGCTTGGAGATACCTACAGATATAATAATCAAGAAGAAAAGGCCTATGCTCTAAAGCTTAAAGCTCAAAAATTATTTAATACAGGCGGAAACATAAAAATGGCAAATGCTATTAATTATGATCTACACTACACTTTAGTTTCTCAAGATTTCCTAGAATATGACGGAGAGTCTTATCTAAAAACGTTTTTTGAAAATGCAAATCAGAATGACAATGTAGAACAATTACTTACTGCACATTTAGGGTTAAGCTTTTTAGGAATTACTCCTAAAAATACTAAAAATGCTCGTTTTCATTTAAAAAAAGCAAGCCTTTATGCAAATACCATTGGAACCCCGATTGCAATGTACAAACTGCACAATTATAAAGCTGTCTTCTATCAAAGTTATACCGATGATTTGAAGCAAACTGAAATTCATATAGATAGTATGTTATATTATGCTAACATCTTAGATTCTCCAGATCGGATGGATTCCTCTTTGAAAACAAAAGCGTATACACATACATTACAAGGTAATTATAATGAAGCTATCGCTACACTATTGAAAGCAGAAGACTTACCCATCAAAGAAAATGTTTATAATAGAAAAAGAGGGTTATATCAATATCTATCTTTGAATTATGAAAATTTGAATAAAATAGATTCAGCTTATTTCTATTATAAAAGAATGGTTTCCTACAGGGATAGTATTAATATTACTGAACAAAACATCATATTAACTCTATTAGAGACTACAGAATTATCTCAAAAAAATTTAGTATTAGATGCTGAACGCATAAAACATAAAAACCGTTCATATTTGTCCATAAGTATTTCAATTGCTGTTGTTATTATTGGTGTAATTCTAATACTTTACTACCGAAATAAGAAAGAACTTGCTGAAAAAGAAAAAGAACTCCGAGCTATTGATGCTCGTAATGAAGAAAAAGATTTTCAACGTCAACGCATTGCAGGAGAATTACACGATAATTTAGGAGGGTTGATAATAGCAATTCAGCAGAGTTTTGATAATATTAAAGCTAGTAAGGATCGTTTTCAACAAGAAGAAGAGAATTTAATATCCAAAACAAGGAAATTATTGGATGAAGCCTATCAAAAAGTGCGAAATATGGCACATTTGGAAGATTCGGCATCTCGAAATTCTGGTTATTGGGTTGATATTATTAAAGATTTTGCCGCTATCATAAATGAAAGTAATCAATTATCTGTTGAAGTACAAAGTCATGGAACAAGCGATATTATTAATGTATCTGTAGAAAATGATTTACGTCGAATGACCACGGAACTGATTACCAATGCTGTAAAACATTCGAAATCATCAGAGGTCTCAGTAGATATTACAGCCGATGAAAATGCTATAACCATCATTGTGGAAGATAATGGGGTTGGGTTGGATATAACTCAAATAAAAAAACAAAAAGGATTGGGGCTATATAGTATGGAGAGAAAGATAGAGGAGTTAAAAGGAAAATTGGTTATTGATTCTAACCCCAACAAAGGAAGTACATTTATAATAGAGATACCGTTATGATTAACATTGTAATTGCCGAGGACCATAATAGTTTAATAGATGGCATAGATGTCTTTTTTAAATTTGAAAAGGACATTAGTATTATTGGCAAAGTAAATGACGGGCGTGCTTTATTAGAATTCTTAGACAAGAGAAATAGACATGTAAATGTTGTCATTATTGATATTAGAATGCCAAACGTAAATGGTATTGAAGCCACAAAACAAATAACAGCAAAATATCCGCACATCAAAGTCATTGCGTTTACCATGTTTAGAAAACGAGATTTTGTCAATAAGATGATCGCTGCGGGTGCCAAGGGATATCTACTTAAAAATGCTCGCTTACCCATACTTTTAGAAGCCATTAGAGCAGTATATGCTGGCGAAATTTATTATGATTCTGATTTACCATTAGAGGATGAAAGTTCTACGGCAGAAATAAAAAAAGAAAAACTTCTTACTAAAACGCAAAACCAAATCTTAGAGCTGATAGGTCAGCGATTGAGTAGTCAAGAGATTGCCGATAGATTATTTGTTAGTAAACACACTGTATTAACGCATCGAAAAAATATAACAAAGAAGTTAAACCTTAAAGGACGAGATGCGCTATTGAGCTATGCACTTAAGAGAGGGTATGACTTTGACTAAACTTTATCTCCCGATTTAATTAAATATACCCTTACCAAGGTATTGCCATTTTTGTATCCCTTAACGTACTTGTCATCGTACAAAAACAAGTATAATGGATACACAAAAACAAACTTCGGAAAATAAAAACTCCCGACAATCCCCTAAAGATGTACTAGCCAATTTAAAAGCCTATTACAACAATGAGGAAATAATGCGTAGCATAGAACTTCGAGTTGATTTTACCAACGGCAATACCTTTTTTAAAAGTTTAGAAACTTTTCTGAATGACTTTGAAGATGCATATGTAATTGATATGTTATTCCATTCCACAATTAACGGGATTAATGAGGACATGGATTTGTACAAACGTGCGGAACAAAGTATAATAAAAACCATTGACCGTCCAGTATTTCTTATTAATAATGATGAAATAGACATTGCCATTACTACACCTTGGAAAAGGCATATTAATGATAATACAGATACTATTTCTAAGGTTATTCCAGCTGTTGGACGAATAGAAATTACTGGTGATGATAGAAGAAATTGGATAGGAACGGGTTGGCTTCTTAAAAATACTTGTATTGTAGTAACCAACAAACATGTTGCCAATAAATTTGCTTCTAGTAACGAAGATGGAACGTATAAAATCAGAGAAGATTGGATGGGTGACCCCTATAGAATTCGTATTGATTTTAAAAAAGAACACGCAACCAATGAAGAGCTTGAATTTGATGTAAAACAAGTTGTTTATATACCAAAAGGAAGAGAATTAGATATAGCACTTCTTCTTATTGATGATAAAAACCATAGGGGTAACCAATTACCAGAAGGCTTAGAACTCTCCTATAAAATACCAAGCTTTAAAGAGAAAATATATGTAGTTGGATATCCTGCTTGCTTCGAAGATGAAGTAAAAAGAGATGAGCATTTTAATAGTCTTGCTGGAGTAAAACAATTTGCGCCAGGAAAGTTTTCTAAAACCAGAGTTCATAGATATGTCTATTTCCATGATTGTACAACGTGGAATGGAAATTCAGGATCCCCTTTACTTGATTTTGACTCAGGCAAAGTCATAGGAATTCATTTTGCAGGTGATACAGAAAATGTTAAAGGGTTTAGAACCAATTATGCAGTTAGTGGGTTGATTCTCAAAGATATTTTAGAAGAATTAGACATTTTTTATAATCATTAAACATTAATCATGAAGAAGGCACTTTTTATCACTATGATTAGTTTTACCGCATTATTATCAGCTCAGAAGAAAAACAATATAACTCAAGAAACTATCTCTACTAATATCTCAGAATCTGAGATTCAACAGAAAATAGACAAAGAATTTAATCCCCTTTATAAAGAGGTTTTAGAAAATAAAGAACGGACATTAGAAAATAAAAACGAAATTAACAATCTATTTATCACCAAACTTGGCACGCAAGGTATAATTATTAGTTTATTCTTAAGCCTAGTAGGTTTTTTCGGTTTAAAGTATTATCTAAAAGAATACCTTAAACGCAAAATCACAAAAAGTGTAGTTTCCTTAGAAAAAGAATGTGAAAGTTCTATTGAAAAAGTTAAGGAAATAAAAAAAGACACTATCCTCCGTATTCAAAATACAGAAAAAGAAAATGCAGATTTAAGAGCAAAATCTCAAATATTGATCATTAGCGAAACATCAACTCCAGTAAATGATACTATTGAACGTATTTTTGCGAAAAAATCTTCAAAAGTTTCCTTTAATCATGTCCACATACGAATCAAAGAGCTTAGTTTTAAACAAGTTGAAATTGCTCTTGCTAATAAAGGCAACCTACTACCTAGTGATTTCGACTTGATGATTTTAGACAATAATGATGCAGAAAACAGATACTGGGAAGGGAATCACTTCAAAATGAATATTGTGAATTTTACGAAAGAATTTTTAATCAGGGAGATAGGAGTCTTATATTTTTCTGGTGATCAACGATTTCCATCTCGAGATTTAGAATTTAGAAACATAGAAAATAGATATCTTTTAGATTATGTAAACTCACACGCACACCTTTATGCCAATACAATGAATGTTTTGAAACTCAAAAATCTTTATGCTTAAAATACCCTCACCAAGGTATTGAACCGCTCTTAAAATATAGGGTTCTTGCAAACATAAAAACAAAACATTTAGAATTATGGCAAGAGAACATGTTTCACAAAAAGATATAGCAAATTGGGCAGCAGATAAAGTTAATTTGCCCAGTGATAAGGCTAAAGAATACCGGGAACAAGTTAATAGACTTAGGGAAAAACTAAAGAATTATTTAAATGATCATCCGGATTTTGTATTAAAAAAAATGATCATCTCAGGTAGTCTTGCTAAAGGTACTGCTTTAAGATCAATTAATGATATAGATGTTGGATGTTATGTCAAAGGGGATTCTGCACCATCTAGCATAAATGAACTATTAGATTATTTGGCAGAGAAATTGAGAAAGGCTTTCCCAAATTTTAGCCCAGAACAAGTAGAACCACAAACTTATTCCGTTAAGGTTTCTTTTAGAGGAACAGGCTTAGATGTAGACGTAGTTCCTATACTATATTACAATGACCCTCAGTGGTATGGAAATCTTGTCAGTCAAGATGATGGGTCATTTTTAAAGACTAGCATACCACTACATTTAGAGTTTATCCGAGCAAGGAAATCAAAAAACAACACTCATTTTGCTCAAGTTATAAGACTTGCTAAATACTGGGTAAGAAATTTGAAAAATGAAAACACCCAATTTAGGTTCAAATCATTTATGGTTGAGCTAATTTTTGCAAAGCTTGCTGATAATGGTCAAAATTTTTCGGATTATCCAGAAGCACTTCAAAGCTTTTTCACCTATGTAGCAAAAACAGATCTGAGAGAACAAATTTCATTTGATGACTACTACCCTTATAATAGTATAGGTTCTTTTTCAGAACCTGTTCAAATAATTGATCCTGTTAATGAAGAAAATAATGCTGCAAAGCTTTATACAGACTCTGAGGCAGATTTAATAGTAGATGCCGCTATAGATGCAGGGGATGCCATTGACGCTGCGTTAGCTGCTACTACAAAAGAAAAGACTATTTATTACTGGAAAAAAGTATTTGGTTCATCATTTCATATTTAAAAAACATTTTATGAGTTATAGCAATACATTTAATAAGACCTTCTCATCTGCTGATGCTAAGAATCTAGCAGCAAAAGTAGCAACGGATTTAAAAAGAATACAAAGATTTTACGACAAACCCTCTGATAGCCATATATCCAATTACGAAACCGAGATTATAGAACTTCTTAAAGATGGCTATTTGGACAGTGTAATATATGGGTTTCAAAAAAACGGGAACTGGATTGAACCAACAATAAAATACACAGCCGAAGATCTAACAAGTGAGTCAGGTATTGATAATGATCCCGGTAGAATAACACTTGGTGCTGATGTTGATGGAGCTTCTTTTCGGAGTTATCTCACCTATAGTTCCGCATGGAATAGTTTAAGTACAACCGAACAAATCGAGTATGAGAATGATTTACCATTCAAAAGAACAGTAGCAAATGAACCAGGTGTAGATGGTTATTTATCACAAGATAAAACATATACCTCTGGAAGTAAATCACTTAATCGTTTTAGTGTTAAAAAATATTAATTATGAGTACAAAATCATCAATTGAAGACTTATTCGAACAAGCAATTATATATCCTAATGTAGAGTTTCAAGAAAGACTCAATGCATTGGTTGGACTAGAGAATCATAAAAGTCGTATGGCTAAAATCCTGAGTCTTCTAATTAATCCCGAAGGAATTAAGTCTTGGATAAAAAAATATCATTCTAATGCTAAGCTTATATCCAATATAGTTTTAAGAAGACCTCCATTAGTAGTTTTAGAAGGTGATGTTGGATCAGGCAAATCGGAATTAGCAACATGTATTGGTGATGCTGTTGCTAGACAAGAAGGAATAGATATTACATTACTGCCTCTAAGTTTAGCTACTAGGGGTCAAGGTCATGTTGGTGAGATGACAAAACTAATATCATTAGCCTTTGATTGTACAATTGAAAAGGCGAGAAAGCTCGAGAATTCTTCAGGTAAATCTAAGGGTGCAGTAATTCTTTTAGTAGACGAAGCTGATGCCTTAACTCAATCGCGAGAAAGCAACCAAATGCATCATGAAGATAAAGCTGGTGTAAATGCTTTTATACGTGGAATCGATAGAATTGGTAACAGTAAATTACCAGCAGCAGTTATAATGTGTACAAATCGCTTAAACTCATTAGATCCTGCTATAAAAAGAAGAGCTGCGGATATCTTAAATTTTGGTAGGCCAAATAAAGAACAAAGGTTATCAGTATTAAAAGAACCGTTAACTGAACTTGGTTTCACTGATGATGATATCAAAGAAATGGTACAGATCACTGGTAAAACGGATAAAAGAGAGTACGGATTTACATTCTCTGATTTAACACAACGACTAATACCTTCTTTAATTCTGGATGCATATCCAAATGAAGCTGTGAATCCTAAAAAATCGAAGAAAATCACTAATAAAATAATACCTACACCTCCATTTCAAGATACCATCACCTTGACTAAATAGAATTTGATTTTGAAAAAGACTAAAAATAACTATACTGAAGTTGGAGCCGTTGTTGGAGGCATCTTTGGTTTAATATTGAACATAGTACATCAATCTGAAAAGAAAGAAGAAAATCCAGAAATAAAATTCGATTTTCAATCACTTATAATAACTGGAATATTAGGAGCTATAGTTGGTGCGGCAAGCTTTCGTATTATTGGATTTTTACTTTTAGTCTTTAATAGCAAAGAAGAAATATTAAATGAAAACGACGAGATTAAATATTTAGCGTCTGTATTAGAAACTTATGAACCTGATGACATAGATCGGGAAGTACTTTTAAAAGGTAAAAGAATAAGGGCAGCTATTAATAAAAGGTTTAGTTTTGATCTGCTGGGTAAAGCAACATATCAAGGCTCAAAGGTAGTTGGAACGGCTTTGAGCGGATTATCTGATCTAGACATATTAGTTAAGTTCAAAAAAACTAGCTTTTGTAGAGAAAAAGATATGTATTATGAATTATTTAAATTTTTAAAATACCATTTCAATGACCCTGATTTATTGGATGTTCGTCAGCAAAAAGTTTCAATAGGTTTGATATTTAATATAAATGGTTTTGAAGAAGTCATTGATGTAGTTCCTTCATTAAGAACAGATTTTGTGAGAGGTAAAAATGAATATCACCTTTTTAAAAACCCCAAATTCTTCAAAGGTTCAACAAAGCTAAAAATGAATCCTCATAAGCAAAGAGACCTTGGAGATTTTGAGAATCAAAAGATTGAAGTAATTAAGTTGATAAAAATTTTGAAAGACAGAGAAAAGTTGTCTCTAAAATCAATTTTTATTACTGAACTTACTAAGATGGCTTTTGAAGAAATAAAATTACCTAAAAAACCCAATCAAATTTTATTGAAGGTCTTAGAGTATTTTAGAGACAATATTCGAGCTATTCAGGTTAAATCTCCAGATAATATAAATATATCTCTGAGTGATAGTCTTTCATTTTCTCAGAAAAGAAAGATTGCAAATACCTTAGATACTATTTTAAAAGACTTAAAAGAAAACAAAAATACTTTGATCGATTATTTCCCTGAAAAGTAAAATGGGGTATTCCCAAAAAATACTTTTTTGTTTACAATCTCTCAAATCCTTTAAGATTTAAAAACTTATGTTTCTCATATAATTTCTCCGCTTTAATTCTTTTTTGTTCTTCCATTACAGATCCAAACTCAACATAATCTGAGATTAATTTAGCTTCTTCTTCACTCAATCCGATTGACAAGTATTTTCTATATACATAAACCCCAGGACATGTACAAACTTCCACACCCCAATCTTCATTGGTGAGTTTACAATTATCCAAATGTTTTTCTAAAGGTTCTTCATCTGATGAATCCAAAT
This sequence comes from Aquimarina callyspongiae, assembly GCF_034322225.1. NCBI lineage: Bacteria > Pseudomonadati > Bacteroidota > Flavobacteriia > Flavobacteriales > Flavobacteriaceae > Aquimarina > Aquimarina callyspongiae. Next base: position 878,893 of record NZ_JAXLPA010000001.1, read on the forward strand.
CATCCATATTCAATAAATGATCATCAAGATCGTCTTGATTAGAGTAAACGGTTAAAAGATTTTCTAGTTCCTTTTCTTCCTTTTCAAATAATTCGAGAATTTCTTTATAGATATCTTTTTTTGACCTCATATATCCTAAAGGATAATTTACATTACCAACAGCATCTAAAAATATTATTGATACCATATTCTATATTTCCTGAATTTGAGTACTCATCGACAGGAGTACGAAGAATTTTACCTAGCTCTCTTTCATAGACTGTTATTTGTCTATCGAAATCAAAATTCGACAATTTATGTTCTATGACTTTTTAAGGTAGGTGAGTTTATCTGAAATCATTTCTACAGTTTTCACACTTTATTACATACAAATTTAATTAATAAGAAAATTGAATTCTTTTTACTATTTAATTCTCAAAAACTATGATAGTTTCAATTAAATACAGCTCGGTCGGGTAGTCCACCCTCAGGTTCTGATTTTATGATAATTCAAAATTCAATATCTACGTCCAAAAATCACCCCATACTCCTGTTAACCAATCATTTGTATAAAAAAGACAAGTTATTAAGATCTAATTCAATTTAGCAAAAAAAGCTCTCAGAGTTAAAAATCGAAATTTGCGGTACGTAATACGGTACGTAAATATTAAGAATAACAATGACTATAAACAAAAAACAACCCATTCAAAATGAAGAGGTTACCTGTTGTAACGGGAACAGGATTAACTCCTTACAGTCGTTGGACCTTTGGGGTGTGTTTGTACAAAGAAAACCAGCGATGCAGAGCATCATATACTTTTTTATACCCTACAATCTTTGATGCACAGCATCAGATTTTCGGGTATAAAAAAACCAGTTGTTTTCACAACTGGTTTTCTTCGTAGCGGGAGCAGGACTCGAACCTGCGACCTTCGGGTTATGAGCCCGACGAGCTGCCTACTGCTCTATCCCGCGCTATTGGACGGCAAATATACAACCTTTTTTAGTTTCGCAAAGCATTATTACAAAAAACTAATAATCTTTTTACACAAACATTTCTTACCTATTGATTTTAAACCACATAGTCATCAAAAAAATATTTAATAATTAATCGTGTATTAAACATTCCTCGTTATCATCAAGCTAATTGGATTCTAATTCTTGTCAGAATTGTGGGTTGAGCGTGCTTTGTAATGAGTAAAACTCTTTTTATACTAATAAAAAAAGGTTGATGAATTTCATCAACCTCTTATGCTTATGACGTGCTAAGTTTGGTTCGGGGCAACACTGTCAGGTTTAATACAAAGACAGTTATAAGATTAGTAGGTCGAGAGCTAATCGGGGTTGTTAGAAACGACCTACCGTATTTTTTATATGTTTTTAATCGTTTATTTCTCTTTGATTACATTACAAAGATGGCAAAACTTCTAGCGCTACTGTATTTATTTCGATAAGCTGAATAATAAGTATCGATGAATGGTTGTAATCTTAAGGTGAATCCTTTATTTATAGGAATTGAGTTACTTGTTAATGGTTTTTACCTTACTCTATTGCTCAATATTAATTGCTTCAAAACTTATTAGTTCTCTATCTTCAAATCTAGGATGTAATTGGATTGGGTTACAACACACTTCGCAATCTTCTACATATATCTGATTGGTAACTGAGGGATCCAGAAGCATTGAAATTTCTTCCCAGCAATACGGACATTGAAAAAAGTGTTCAAACATATATCCTCATTATTAATTCGTCATCATCTTTAGAAAAATCACAAAAAGATTAGAAATCTATATTTAATAACTGCCCTGTAAGTTGCAGCAATTGAAGTTCTGCTAGCTTTGCATCATACTTAGCTAAATTTTTATTGGTTTGAGCGTTGATTAAGTTAATCTGAGCTTGTCTAAACTCTATAGAGGTGATCTGCCCAAGTTTAAAGCGTTCGCGCGAGCGTTCAAAATTATTTTGATTGGTTATTACGTTCTGTTGTTGAATCCCATACACCTTTAATCGGTTCTCATAATTACCCAATGCATTAGCAATATCTCTTTCTACTTGTGATGTAATCTGACCCTTTAACAACTCTTGATTATCCAGTGCTATTTTGGCATTTTTCACTCTAGTAATCGTTCCCCCACCATCAAAAATATTCCATGTTAAACTTACTCCTCCTGCCAATGTATAGGTATCTGCTACGTTACCTGGAAAAAAGGCTGATGGAGGGTTTCTTGACTGATTCCAGCCGTAAGATCCGGTTAGCCCTACACTTGGCAAGTATCCAGATTTACTTACTTTAAGATCATAATTACTGATACGTATATTGCTCTGGTTTTGAAGTAGTGTTACATTGTTTTCTGTGGCTTTTTCTAAATAATCATTCAACTCTAACTCAGATGTAAATTTTATAGTGGTATCTACCTCAAATTGTTTTTCTAATTCTTCGTTTAGAATAATGTTTAAATCTCGCTTGGTATTAAACAGCTGTTGCCTGGTATTTAATAAATTAATACTATCATTAGCAACATCTACCTGAGCATTCAACACATTTAACTTGGTATTTTGACCATACTCAAACTGATAATTAGATCTGGTAACTCTCTCCTGTGAAATCTCTAATGTTTCTTCTAAAATATCAATATTCTCTGACAATCGAGCTACTTCATAATAAATTGTAAACAACTGTAAAATGGTATTTTCAATTGTTTCTCTAGCTTGTAATTCGGTCAGGTTATACTGTTCTTTTAATCGCTTATAATTGTAGTAACGTCCTAATCCATCAAACAGGGTATAATTAAGATTTAATCCAGCATTATAACGTTGCGTTTCTGCATCATCAATTTCAACATCTGGTCGTAACTCACCAGTATTGGGATCCAGAGCTCCTTGAAAAGAGGTGTTTGAACTGGCTGATTGGTAATTTGCACCTGCATTTCCTGATAAACTCGGTAAATACCCTGAATTTAAAACTCCTTTATTATTCTTTGCAACTTCAATATTATTTGTTGCTATCAATATCCCAAAATTATTTTCTAATGTGAGTCTGATAGCTTCTTCTTTGGTTAACTGTTGAGCAAGTATAGTTCCCGAAGTCAACATTAGCAAGACAACCAGATTGAGGATGTATTTGCTCTTATTTTTAATGCTCTTCATTTTCTTCTTTTTGTTCTTTTATTGCTCGTTCTACTTCTTCTTTTGTGATTTTGTTACCTGTATACAGCCATTTTGCTCCTACTTTTATATTATTATTGAATGATAAGAATAATGGTAAAACTAGTAGTGTAAGTACTGTGGCAAAACCAATACCGTATGCAATCGAAATTGCCATGGGTATTAAGAATTTTGCTTGGCGACTTGGTTCAAAAATCAATGGTGCTAATCCAGCTATGGTTGTAAGAGAGGTTAGGAAAATAGCTCTGAAACGTGATCGTCCTGCTTCATATATCGCCTCATCAAAACTTAACCCATCTCTTAAGTTACTATTAAATTTACCGATAAGTACCAAACCGTCATTTACCATAATACCTATCAATGCAATAATCCCTAGAAGTGATAGCAAGTTAATAGAAAATCCGTGTGCCCAATGTCCCAAAGCTACTGCAGGTAAACTTAAAGGTATCAGTAACAGTAGTAATAATGGTTGGCTATAGCTTCTAAATGTAAAAGCAATAGTTATATAAATCAATACTAATACTGTTAGACCAACTGGCCCCAAGGATCCCAGGAATTTTCCTGCTTCTCTATTTTGCCCTTCATATGAAGGTGTTACTGTAGGATACTTTGAAAGAATCTCTGGCATAGTAACTGTTCTTATTTCAGTTAAAATATCGGTAGAACTGGTCGTTTCTGGGTCTTTAAGATCAGCAGAAATCTGAATTTCTCTTCGTCCATCTAAATGATTAACTGCTACATCACCACGTTCTATACTATAGTTAGCAATTTCTGTAAGTGGTATTCGGTTTCCAGAAGGCGTACTAATACGCATATCCTCAAGATCAGCTATAGAGGAACGATTATCTCGATCATAACGTACCCAAACCCTTATCTCGTCCTGTCCTCTTTGAAAACGTTGTGCCTGGACACCAAAAAAACCAGATCTTACTTGTCTCATCACATCTGTGAGATTTAAGCCCAACAAATAAGCACTTTCTTTAAGCTGTAATTTGATTTCTTTTATACCCGCAGGGTCATTATCAGTAACATCTTTTAATAATGAATTAGCTACCAATATATCTTTTAATTCCTTTTTTGCTGCTTTTAGCTCTGCTATATTATTTCCTAATAAGGATACAGAAACTGGTCTTCCTCCAAAATTACCTCCACTTCCGTATACTAAACTCTCTACGCCAATAACTTCTCCCATTTTCTGACGGATACTATTAGCAACTAACGAGGAAGAAACCTCATTAGGGCGATCTTCTCCTGGCAAAAGATTTACCACAAGCGATGCCGTAGAAGATCCAGGACCTCTATTACTAATTATATTTTTGAACAGGTTTTTGCCTTGATATATTGGGTCTTTTAAATACTCTTCTGTGAGTTCCCGATCTACTTCTACTGCTCTTTTTTCTATTAATGAAATAATACTATCCGTTGTTCTTTCATTAGTACCATTAGGCATTTCTAGATTAATTCGTAACTGATCACTGGCAACCTGAGGAAAAATAGAAGTACGCACAATTCCTCCTCCTATAGTTCCAATAGTTAATAACAGCAGAACAACAAAAAAGGAAAACGTAAAAAACTTATAATTAAGAGCAAAACGCAGTAGCGGGCTATAGAGTTTGTCTCTCAACCATCGCATAATACGATCTCCGAATGTATTAATATATCGCAACTTGGCAAACAATTGTCCAATAGTTGTCTTAGGTTTTGACTGTTGAGTTTTTAAAGCTTTTGAATGCGCCAAATGTGCTGGTAAAATAATTAAAGCTTCTATCAGAGATACTGCCAATGTAAGAATTACAATTACAGAGACTTCTCCAAAAAACTCTCCGATTTGCCCATCCAGAAACAAAAAAATACTGAATGCTAATATCGTAGTTACTATTGCTGAAACTATAGGAGGTATAACTTCCATCGTTCCATCGATAGCTGCTTGTACCGGGCTTTTACCTTTTTCATAATGTTGATAGATATTTTCTGCAATTACTATCCCATCATCCACGAGGATACCAATCACGATAATCATCCCAAATAGTGATAATACATTGATGGTAACATCAAACTGTCCGGCAAAAATGAACATTCCTAAAAAAGCAACAGGCAATCCAAATGCAACCCAAAATGCCAAACGAGTATTGAGGAATAGTGATAGAAAAATCAACACCAAAATCATCCCGATGATTGCATTTTCAGTTAGAAGCTCAGTACGTTGTACTAAAGTGATTGATCGATCACTAATAACATTTAACTGAACATTATTATATTTCTGATTAAAATCCTCGATATATGCTTTTACATTTTCTGCAGATGATATTAAGTCTTCTGTATTAGTACTGGTTATTTGTACATCTACAGCCAGATCTCCATTAAAATATGTAGCATTCGGTGTTTCTGAAAAACGATCTCGTATTTGGGCTACATCTTTTAATCGTATTGTACGTCCTGAAAGGTCAGTTCTTACTATTAAATTAGATAATTCGCTTCCGTAATACGAACGATTATTTGCTCTAATCAGATATTCTTCAGCTTCAGTTTTAATCGTTCCTCCTGTAGTCAATATATTAGCCTGACTCACTGCCTGAGATACTTGATTAAAACTTAGATTATACGCCAATAAACTATTTTCATCTACAGCAATCTCAATTTCTTCTTCTGGATATCCTGAAATAGTAATTTGAGAAATTCCGTCAATGGCTCTCAGGTCATTTTCGATCTGACGACTAATTTGTTTCAAGGTCGCAAGAGATATTTGCTTACCACTTACTGCAAAGTTTATAGTGGGTCGTACTGCTTCTCGCTTTGCAACAACCAATGGTTCCATTCCGGTAGGAAAAGAAGGAACGCGATCTACTGCATTTTTAACCTCCAACAACATAAAATCAACGTCTTTTCCTTTTTCAATTTCGACATTGATCGTTCCACTATTTTCTCTGGAAGTAGAAGTTACTCGCTCTACACCTTGTAATCCTTTTAAATTATCTTCTATCTTAAGAACGATACCTTCTTCTACCTCTAACGGTGAAGCTCCTGGATAAGTTATATTAATTGATATATTTTTAGAATCACTTAATGGAAAAAACGAAGACTTTAACGCCAGTGCTCCAGCAATACCAAAAATAAAAAATGCGATTACTACAACATTTACTGCAACATGGTATTTGATAAAATAAGCAATAATTTTGCGCATAGGTTATTGGTTTTTATTAGTATACGCAGGCTTCTGATTAGATCTTGCCTTACTACTCTTTTCTTCATACACCCTGACTAACATACCAGCATATGCACCAGGAACGCTTTTTGTAACAATAATGGTTTCTTCTGGAACTCCTTTGATCACCACTTTTTTATCAGAAAAATAAACTGGATCCACATTAATGATATCCAAAATACTATCTCTTACCACAAAGATTTTATTTTCTTCTTGTAAAAGATTTCTATCTATTTCTATAGCATCTTTTTCATTCCTGGTATTTAGATTTGCCTCTAGATACATTCCTTCTCTTAAAGAAGCATCTTTTACTTCTATAAAAGTAGTAATGGTCTGTGACGCTTGATCTACTCTACCATTAATTCTGGATACTGTTCCTGTAAAGGTTTTAGTTTTATTAAGATTGGATAGCATTACAGATTCGCCTTCTTTAAGCAAATCACTATATTCTTTTCCGATCGCTACTTCCATTTCATATACCCTGGTATCTATAAACTCGCCTAATTTCTGACCTTGGCGTATAAGGGTTCCTTCTGTTACTAAAGCTTCTGCCAAAACGCCATCAAAAGGAGCAGAGATTACATATTTTGCTAATCGCTGCTCAAGGTTTTTGACATTATAATAGGTCGAATAAATATTTCTTCCTGTTATAAAATATTTTTCTTTTTCTGAGGTAGTTTCCGGAAGTTCGGGAGTCGCTTTGTCCATATCAAAATTGGTCAGGTAGTTCTGCCATTTATCATAGATTTCAGGATAATCTAATCGCAAATCTGGCATTATTGAAGTAACCAAATTATATAGATTACTTTTTGCCGATTGCACGGTTGCATAATACTCAGAAGCATCGATACGAATCAGTGCCTGCCCTCTCTGATATTTTTGTCCTGTTTTAAAAAGTTTTGTTCCTCCTTTAAAAATACCCTGAACTTCAGAAAACAGCTCTAATCTCCTTTTGGCAGTTAGATTTCCGTTTGCAGTTATTTGAATAGGTATTACCTTATTTTTTACGGTATCTACAAAAACAGTTTTGACAACTTTGGATGGTTTAGGTTTTGGTCTTCTTTTACTATCAATTATCATCTTGGCACCAAATACGGCACCTATAATCAATATTAATCCAAGGATAGAAAGTATAGTTTTTCTCATAATTCATTTAGCAAGTTCAGACATTGTCTTGAAAAGTGCTACAAAACTATCAACATCAGGAGTCGCTTGCAGTTAAAGAAGTCATAAAAAGTAAAACACCTTATTTACTAATCGACTAAAACGAAAAAAACACCTACGAGATAGGTGTTTTTTATGATCAAATTATGTGTATTCTTATTCTTCTGCTATCTCTGCAATTTTAGATTTTACCTTTTTAAGAGTAGCAATTAAAGTTTCTATTTCTTCTTCGGTAAGACTTTCTTGTACTGCAGGGATCAAATCATACATTATTGGTTGTACGGTTTGAATTATTTCTTTTCCATGATCTGTTAGAAAAATACGATTAACTCTTCTGTCATTTTCATCACTTCTGCGGACTACAAGGTCTTTACTTTCCATAGAATTCACCAAACGAGTCATTGATGTTTTATCTCTATGAGTTATAAAAGCCAAGTCATTTTGTGGTTGCCCATCATTAACATTAAGACGTTTTAACACACTCCACTCTTCTTTGGATAAATCAATATTATTTTCTTGAAATGCTTTCTGAACTAAAAATCCAAAATCGTAATGAATTTTACCTACCCAGGATAACGCATGTGCATTTAGATCTATGGCTTTTGTACTATTCATAAATATTATTATTTAAATTTCAAACGCAAAAATATTCATAAAATTCTAGTTGTACCTGATGCTAACGATAAAAATATCACAAATATAAACTGTCGATTTTTACACAGTTTTGACACAGCCAGCTCTTAATTATCAAATTCTTAAAAAAGAAAAACTATATTATCAGATCTTTATTTTGAAACTAAAATATTATTAATTTCGTAAATCTTGACCTTATCTTACTCATTTGCCAGGGAGTCTATTTCTTCCTGTAAAACTTCCCAATCTTCCATTAATTTTGCCAGATCATCCTTTTTTGCTTGATATTTATCAAAAAAATCAGGTTTTGCTATCGTTTCATCATAATTAATTGCTAACTCTACATCAATATCCTTAATTTCTTTTTCAAGTTTATTGATTTTGGCCTCTACATTACTCAACTTATTATTTAATGATTTGAGTTTTTTCTGATCTTCATAAGATTGTTTTGCACCTTGTTTGGTGTCTGGAACTGTTTTATCTACTTGTTTATCCTTTTTCTCTATCTCTCTAAGATCTTCTACCTTGCGCTGTTCTAAATAGAAATCTATATCTCCCAAGTATTCTTTGATGTTCTTATTTTTAAATTCGTACACCGTATTTGTTAATCCCTGAAGAAAATCTCTATCATGAGACACTAGAATCAAAGTTCCTTCAAAACTCTTTAACGCTTCTTTTAGTACATTTTTTGATTTAATATCCAGGTGATTGGTAGGTTCATCCATCACCAGCACATTAAATGGCTCTAAAAGCATCTTACATAATGCTAATCGATTGCGCTCTCCTCCTGAAAGAACTTTTACCTTTTTATCTACTTCATCTCCTCTAAAGAGAAATGCTCCCAGCATATCTCTAACCATACTTCGGTTTTTTTCGTTAGCAGCATTAACCATCGTTTCATGAATGGTGATTTCTCCATCCAGGTATTCTGATTGGTTCTGAGCAAAATATCCAATCTGCACGTTATGTCCCAATTTTAAAGCTCCTACATGTGATATTTCGTCAATTATAATTTTTGCCAAAGTAGATTTACCTTGTCCGTTCTGCCCTACAAATGCAATTTTTGCTCCTCGTTCAACTAAAAGGTCGATATTTTTAAGAATCTCTTTTTCTCCATAAGATTTTCCTATTGCATCTGCTTCTATAACCACTTTTCCTGGTTGAACACTAACAGGAAAACTTACATTCATCACCGCATTATCATCTTCATCGACTTCTATACGCTCTATTCTATCTAATTTTTTAATCAGAGACTGCGCCATAGAAGCTTTTGATGCTTTGGCTCTAAATTTTTCTATTAGCTTCTCTGTCTGTTCAATCTGTTTGGATTGATTCTTCTGAGTCGCCAATTGCTGCTCACGCATTTCTTTACGAAGTACCAGATATTTAGAATACGGCTTATTATAGTCATAAATACGGCCTAATGAAATCTCTATGGTGCGATTAGTAACATTATCCAAAAACATTTTATCGTGAGATACTATAACCACAACGCCTGAGTAGTTTTTTAAAAAACCTTCTAGCCAAATAATCGACTCTATATCCAAATGGTTTGTAGGCTCATCCAGCAATAAAACATCATTGTTTTGAAGTAACAATTTAGCCAACTCAATTCGCATTCTCCATCCTCCAGAAAATGTATCGGTTAATCGTTCAAAATCTTCTCTTTCAAATCCTAAACCTTGTAATACTCTTTCTGTTTCTCCTTGATAATTATATCCACCCAAAATCTCATAATGATGTGTCAGGTCGCTTAGTGTTGTAATCAATTGATTATAACTTTCACTTTCATAATCAGTGCGCTCTGCTAGCTGGGTATTAATATCATCTATTTCTCTTTCTATTCTTTTGATATCAATAAACGCTTCATAGGCTTCTTCTAATACTGTTCTACCTTGAGTAAAATCAATATCTTGTTTTAAAAAACCTATCTTCACTTCTTTATCCATAGCAATTTGACCAGAATCAGGTTCTTGCTCTTTGGATAAAATTCTGAGCATTGTAGATTTACCAGCTCCATTCTTTCCTATCAATCCTACTCGATCGCCTGCATTCAATCTAAAGCTTATTTCTTCAAATAAGTATTCTCCCCCAAACGAAATCGATAAGTTATGTATGTTTAACATCAGCTTTTGAATATTTTGTGCAAAGATGATTAATTTTGTGTTAGCATAAAAGTAGCTTATGAACTTCTTAAAAGGAACCAAAATTTATAGCATTATAACTGGTCGTTGTCCCGTTTGCCAGGAAGAAAGTATGTACAAAACGGCTAATCCTTATCAATTAAGTCAAACTTTAAAAATGCAGGAACGTTGTAGCCATTGCAACACTAAATATAAAATAGAACCTTCTTTCTTTTACGGAGCCATGTATGTAAGTTATCCCGTAGGTATTATTTTTGCCGGAATGGCTTTTGTGATTGCAAATTTCTTTTTTAAACTTAGTTTATTAACCACCTTTTTTGTGATTGCAGGAACTATGATAATTTCGCTTCCAATCATTCTAAGGTTATCCCGAAATATTTGGATTAACTTTTTTCTACATTATGGGCAGAAAAAACATTTATCCTAACTTTTCAAAACGTCTGATATCTATTTCTATATCTAAGGGGATTCCTTTATGAATATAGTTATATAACTGTGATGCCATAGATGGTGTCATAATTATACCTCTGCTTCCTAAGCCATTTAATATATGAACCTTGGAATATTCGGGATGTGTTCCTACAAGCGGTCTTCTATCCTTTACAGTAGGTCGAATTCCTGCAACTTGATCTACTATTTCATATGGTGTTTTAAGAAATGTTTTTAGTTTTTTTTCGATCTCTATTTTTGCCAATGAGGTAGTATCTTGAGAATTATCTTTATTATTATATGTAGCTCCTACTTTATATAAATTTTCACCCAAAGGAATTATAAATACAGAAGACTTTACCGCTTCTTTTAATTCTAATTCTGAAGATTTAATTACAATATACTCTCCTTTATTTCCATAAAGTGGTAGATAATTAAATAACGGATTCTTAGTTACTCCATACCCCTCTGTAAAAACTATATTACGGGCTTCATTTCCTTTATATTCTATTGTTTCTTTTGAAATATTTAGATCTTCATGTTTAAACGATTTCCTTATCAACAGATCTTTTTTTTCTAGATATTGCGCATAACAAGCAAGCATTTTTTGAATATTAATCCTTCTTGTATCTTTTACCCTTCCATAATGATAAGGTATATCTAGAGCTATATTAGTATTTGATATCAAATCTGAAGAAAGAAACTTATTTAAAATAGGTTTGTCACAAGCCTCAAACCACATATTCTGCTCTTCTATAGAATTAAATCTTCTAAGAACAGGGAGATCAAAAACCAATGATTCTTGAAGTTTTTTTTCAATACCTCTATAAAAAGGCAATGCAATTTCAGTTTGCTCCTGAGCTTTCCAGGCGGCGGTAAATCTTTTTAATATTATTGGATTATATAAGCCTCCTGCCACCCTTGAAGATTTCTGAGAGTAATCTTCATATACTAAATAGGATTTCCCATTCCTTTCTAGTTGCTCTACAAAAGACAGTCCTGCTAATCCAAATCCTACTACAATATAATCTACCATAGGCCAAAAATAACAAAACGCTCAACAGTTGTTGAGCGTTTTGTAAACTAATATTATTAAGAATACTGAAGCTTAGTAACTCCACATATCCATTTCAAAATTTCTAATACTCTCTTTAATACGTTCACTTTCCAGCAATTGCATTAAAGCATTATCTACTATATAATCCTTAATCTCCCGGTCACCTTGTTCATTATCTTCTTTATAGATAATTGAATTAAATCGCCGTGCATTAAGAATATGATCATAAGTAAATGGAAATGACGTATTCCTGCGATTAAAAGCTTTTGAATTATGAAGTATCTCTCTTACATCAGGATACCATATCCAAAATAACGCAACCATATCTGGCTCATCGTCATCAATAAAGTTAACATCTGGTGCTACAGGTGCTATACCTAGCAATCTGTACCTTAATTCTCCTTGACGTTTATCAAAGTACCAGTATCCTCTAATTTTATATTCTGCAATATCAGCTGCAGAAATCTCTCTTCTATTGATATACTGAGGATCTACTTCTTCACCAGCATTATACTGCTCATATCCTAAGTCTGTAGTATCTGTTCTTGATAATGTGGTTTCAAGATCTTGAAAAGTACGAGTCTCAGTAAAATATGAATCAGAGTACATATTTTTAATCTTACCGTTTTTGATATTAGAAATCAAAACATCATACAATGAACGACGATGAGAACCAATATTATTAGTATCTATAGGATAATACAAAGGAAAATTGATACGCTCATCAAGGTCAATAGTTTCCCAAGTAGTTTTAGCCCATAACACATCACGCTCATCAACATATCCATATTCTAAAGGATGGTCATTATCATTTTTGATTTGCTGTTCTGTCTTCTTTCCTATTTCATCAGGATTATTTGCGTTCAGGACATTTGCCTGACCGTAAGAAGATAATGTTATGAATAGGCCAAAAACGGCTACTAAAAAATTTCTCAAATTCATAATCAATAATTTGTTTTTAGTTTGTTAACTCCACAATTACCGGAGATATCTTCTTCAATTTATATGAAGCGTTCGTAGTTAACCGTGCTTTAATATCAATGATCTGCACTGTCGAACCTCTCTTGGCTCTACGTAGAGCTGATTTTGCTTTGGCATTTAATCTTCCTCCATTCACCTGAACAGTAGGTTGACCTTCTACTTTAAACTTAAAATTGGTAACTTTAAGTTTTATATCAAAATCAAAATCTGGTAATATTGCCCCAATCGAAGCTATTGAAAGAGCGTTCTTAGCCATCTTAGTAGAACCATCTTCTCCACGAACAGTACCTACTGGTCTAGGAATATCTTTAATTCTAAATTTCTTGCTATCACTTACGGTAGTACCATTTGCAAGTTTACCACTAACTTTAATACTTACCTCTCTAGCTTTAACTGTAGTAACATTCATCGTATACTTACCTGCACCACCTGCTTTTTTAAGTCCAGGTGCAGAAGCATTTACATTTGGTACTCCAGGGATAGAAATCGTCATCGGATTGCTAACTCCACGGTATACTACATTCATTTTATCAGCAGAAATAACCGCTGAATTAGGTCTTGGAATTACCGTATAAGAACTTTTAATTGGGATAGGAATAACTTCACCACCTTCTTTAAATTCTAAAACACCTTCTATGTCTCTTTCTCCAACATTTCCTGCTGGGAAATCTAACATAATCTGTCCGTTCTGAACATCTGTTTGCTCTTTACCATTTACTGTAACTTTGGTAGGCTTCAAAGTAGCGTCAAAACGACCTAGAACAATTCTTCCTTTAAATTTTTCACCACTAAAGAAAGCTGTTTTATCTGCAACTACAATCGCCTCGTAGTTACTAAAAGATAATTCTGATGCTTGTTGTCCTGCTAATAATGCAGATAACACTTTACTTTCAGTTGTCTTAACATCAGCTTGCATTTGAGTAAGCTTTGTAACAGAAGCTACAAGTGGGAAACCGTTGTAATTATAAAATAACCAATCTTTTTTCACACCATCTCTATCTTTAACTTCATCCGTGCTAAAAAACTTAACAACGTCATCAGCTACTTGAGGGTCTACTTCTTTTACAGAACGTATCGCCGTCGATACTCCATCTCTATAGGTAGCGATTTTAGCTAAAAATTCATCTGCTGCTGCTGTATTCTTTCCTCCTTGAAAAAACTTAAGATCTAATTGATCTGGACGATCCATTGTTTCATAATCCGTAGGATCATCTAATCCTTCTGTTAATTCACTTTTTAATTGATCGATATAAGCGTTAAACTCATTAGAAAGCTTGCTTATCTCATCAGCTTTTTCTTTTAGTGGAGTATATTTTTCTGGTTGTTCTGAAACTTTTTCAGCCAGACCAGCCATAAATGCATTATTACGTTCAGTAGCAATTGTATTAGAAGAAGATAATTTTTCATTCATCAAGCCAAAAGCTGATAAAACCTCCTTTGACATGTTTAATGCCATCATTGCTATAAATACCAAGTACATAAGATTGATCATCTTCTGCCTTGGGGATAATTTTCCTGCTGCCATATTCTTTGTAAGTTTTGGTAGTTATTATATACTTTCTAAATGTTAACTTCTGTTCATTGCTGTTAACATACCACCATATACTCCATTAAGAGAAGACAGGTTACTAGACAGACTCTTCATTTGCTCTTCAAGTGCTTTAGCATTTTCAGCAATTGCTTGATTCGCTTCAGCTTGTTTTGCAGAAGATTCTAACTGAACTTTATATAAACCGTTTAAAGACTCTAAGTGAGATGCTGCAGTAGCCATTTCTTCACTATACTTCTTAGTACCTTGAATCGCATCTATACTTGGAGCTATACCTTTTGCAGCTCCTTCAAAGTTACGAATACTGTCTCCAAGGCTATTCATTAAACTTGTATCTAATCGAGCCTCTTTAAGCATATCGTCTAATTTCTTAGATAATAATCCTTCTGGAGTTTCTTTTTCTTTTTTGTCTTTTTTGTTTCCTCCTGCTAGTTCTGGATACACCAAAGACCAATCTAAATCTTCGTCTACAGGTTCAAATGCAGAAACAGTAAATACTAATGCTTCTGTGATCAAACCAATAATAAGCATCTCATTTCCGAATTTCCAGTGCATAATTTTAAAAAGTGCTCCTAGAATTACGATGGCCGCTCCGAGACCATATACCATGTTCATTAACTTCTTGCTTGATTTTGAATTTGCCATAATAAATGTGTTTAGTTTTTTTTAAATTTAAATTAATTAAAAAAGGGTTAGTAATTAAGTTGATAGAAAATTTTGGGACTAATTTTGATTTTGAGTATTATCTTCTCCAGTTACGTCAGTACCCATATAGTCCTGAACGGTTCTGAATCCAATATAACTTCTTGCAGAGTCTGAATATTCGTAATCTCGTGTGCTTACCTGTAGGAAATAAGCAACATCTTTCCAAGACCCTCCACGTACAACTTTACGTTTATTTTGATCATCATTGACATTTGGATTCATTGATGATACATATTCATATGCTGCAGGATCGTAGGATGATTGTACCCACTCAGAAACATTTCCTGCCATGTTATATAGATTATAATCGTTTGGATCAAACGAATCTGCTTCTACAGTATATAAAAAGTTGTCTGCCGCATAGTTTCCTCGTAAAGGCTTAAAGTTTGCAAGGAAACAACCTCTGTCGTTCAAAGCATAAGGTCCACCCCAAGGATAAGTAGCTGATTCCAACCCTCCTCTTGCGGCATACTCCCATTCAGCCTCTGTAGGAAGTCTGAAATAGTTTACAAATTCTTTGTTACGTTTTCTCTGATAAGAGTTCTTTTCGATTGTTCTCCAGGTACAAAAAGCTTTTGCTTGCTCCCAGGAAACTCCAACTACTGGATAATCATCATAAGAGCTATGCCAGAAATAGTCATTATGCATTGGCTCATTATATGAATAGTTAAAATCTTTGATCCAAACTGTAGTATCAGGATATACCTCTATTACAGTTTCTTTTACGAAGTCTTTTCTTCTTCCTTTTTTAGCACGTGCTGCCGCTTGAATATCCATCCAAGTAAATCTAAACTTGAAATTACTTACATCAAACGAACGTCTACCGTTATAAGATTCTTCTAACGGGATATATAAGGAATCCATTACTTCTGAATAAAATTCGTCTGGATAATCTTCTGTATCCCATACGATATCTATATCTTTATTAAGCTTTCTTCCTTCATATCCTGTCTCTCCTGTACCACTATAGTTATCGTACATGTATTTTTCATAGACAGTCATCTCCTCGGTATTAGCATCTAAGAACGCATATTCTCCGATACCATCATCACCAGGGGTTTTTCCCATGTCATCAGCCATAATAGCCAACTTCATTCGGATTGTAGAATCACGTACCCAACGAACAAATTGTCTATATTCACTGTTAGTAATTTCTGTCTCGTCCATGTAGAAAGAGCGGACGGTAACTGTTTTTGTCGGCGCATTAGATAATGCCGCCTTGTCATCGTCTGACTTACCCATAATGAAAGATCCTCCGGGGATGAGGGCCATTCCATAAGGCTTTTCAGGATGCCATTTTTTACCCTGTACTCCTATTAGTTCTCCACGGTTTCCACCGCCACAACTATAGAGCATTGCTACAATAGCAAAGAGTGATACAAATTTCTTCATAACGTGTTTTAGGTTAAGATCTTCTAGATTTAAGGTCGTAAACCTATTTATTTATTTCCAGAAAAACAATTTTTTTCCAAAAAAAACCTTAAATCCTCTTAATAAAAATGTTAAACTTCGTTTTTTCGTTTCGCCTTATACCATCTTTCAGGTATTTCTTGATTACAAGCACGCTCATAATCGTTGTATGTGCAAGGTAATAACGTATGTCTTTTCAATTTATTATTACCAGATGAAATAAATGGTATTTCTATCCACCATCTTTCTGTTTTTGTGCTTTTATAAAATGACAAAATATCATCATCTACAGGAACGCTATAATGCAACGTTCCTGGTTGATTTTTTATATTAAGCTCATCAGAACGATAATTTACACCTTCAATAAAATACCAAATGATTTGAGCGATTAACAATGAAGTGGTTTCTTCAAGTTTAAAATTCTTGAATTCGTAGATTCCAAAACTTTTTACTTTATCGCTAATTCCTGCATATCTTGATATAGCACAAATCTCCCTACCATCAAAACCATTAGGTGATGCCTTTGAGCTATTAAGAGCTTTGGAACTTACAGCTCTTAAATCCATGGATACAATATCTGCATCACGCATAATTGGCTCTACAACTGTAACATCTGATATCACCTCACCTAAACGACAAGCATCAAAATATAATTTTTCTATAAGATCAATTTCTTCTTGAGCATTGAAATAAGTTTGATATCCTATATTACTATAGTTAAATAAATTATAAGGCTGTTCTACTATTATTTTACCTACAAAAGATGTATTAGTAATTGGTTGAGATGAATTACCTAAATCAAATTTACTATCTACATTAACCAGGTTAACCATTCTTTCTAAAATATCAAACGCTCTATATTGGGCATAGGTAAGATCCTGACTCCCTCCTAATATAATAGGTATAATATTTTTTTGTAATAATGTAGACACCACCTCTTGAATCAGGTAATAGGTATCACTAACTTCGTTTCCTGGAGTAATATCTCCAAGATCTGCAATTGCGGTATTCCAGTTTCCAGGAAATAGATCATATAAAGATTTGCGAATGGTATCAAAATGTAATTGCTCTCCCAAGTAGTTCTCATCATTTCTGTTTTCCCGAACTCCAAGGATAGCAATTTTTACATTATTCAAATCCGGAACTCCTTCATCAGCAGTATGAACCCTTATTTGTTTCCCTAATGCATAATCCGGAACTAGCGCGGTATGAGCAGCAACAATATCACTAACTGGTGACAAAAATTCAAAAGACATATATTTTATTTCTTTTTAGCTGAAGTCTTTTTTGTGGTTTTCTTTTTGGTCGTCTTCTTTTTAGGAGCGTTTTTCTCAATCAGATCTTTGACTTTTTCAAGTGTTAATTTTGAAGCATCAACAGTTTTAGGCAATTCGATCTTAATTTTACCTTGAATAATATTACTTCTACCCCATCTTGCTTTTTCTACACGAATACCTTCTTCTTCCCAATTATGAATTACCTTATCTATTTCTTTTTGTTTCTTTTCCTCGATAAGAGTTACGATATCCTGATCAGATAGGTTATCAAAATCATATTTTTTATTGACATTGATAAACATTCCGTTCCATTTAATGAATGGACCAAATCTACCTTTACCTTTTTGAACCGGAAGATTTTCATATGTATAAATAGGAGCATCTGCCTTTTCCTTAGCATCGATAAGCTCAATAGCTCGATCCAAAGAAACACTTAACGGATCTTCTCCTTTGGGTAACGAAACAAATTTTTCTCCAAAACGCACATAAGGACCAAATCGACCATTATTAACCATAATGGTTTCTTCTTTATAACTACCTAACTCTTTTGGGAGTTGAAACAAATCCATCGCTTCTTCAAAAGTAATCCCACTCAAGGTTTGTCCTGGAGGCAAGCTGGCAAACTTAGGCTTATCTTCATCATCTGCTGTACCTATTTGCACCATAGGGCCAAATTTTCCTAAACGTACACTAACCACTTTACCACTTACCGGATCTTCACCTAGGATTCTTTCTCCTACTTCGCGATCTGCATTTTCTGCTACATCCTGAACACGCGGATGAAACTCTTCATAGAACTCCTTCATCACATTAGTCCAATCTTCTTGCCCTTCTGCAATTTCATCAAAATCCTGTTCTACCTTTGCAGTGAAATTATAATCTAAAATAGAAGAGAAGTGATTTACTAAAAAATCATTAACCACCATCCCTACATCAGTAGGAATCATTTTTCCTTTATCGCTACCAACTTTTTCTGACAGTTGTTTCTCTGCAACTGCTCCATCGGCAAGAACCATCTGTACATATTTACGTAACTCTCCTTCTTTAGATCCCTTCTCTACGTAATTTCTATTCTGAATGGTCGAAATTGTAGGAGCATATGTTGACGGTCTTCCGATCCCTAATTCTTCTAATTTCTTAACTAGAGAAGCTTCTGTATAACGACTTGGTGGTCTTGTAAATCTCTCTGTTGCAGAAATGTATTTATTAAACAATGCTTCATTCACTTTCATTGCCGGAAGAATTCCTTCTTGCTCTTCATCTTCATCATCACTTCCTTCTAAATATACTTTTAAGAAACCTTCAAACTTTATTACCTCTCCATTAGCTGTAAATTGTTCCTGATGTGTACTCCCAGCTATTCGTACATTAGTTCGTTCTAATCTTGCATCACTCATTTGTGAAGCAATAGCTCGTTTCCATATCAACTCGTATAAACGTTGTTGATCCGGCTCTACATTTACAGTATGTCTGGAAAAATCTGTAGGACGTATTGCTTCGTGAGCCTCTTGTGCTCCTTTAGATTTACCCTTATATTGTCTTGGATTACTATATTCATTTCCATAAGCCGAAACAATCTCTGCTTTAGCCCCTTTCTGAGCTTCTGCAGATAAGTTCACACTATCTGTTCTCATATAAGTAATCAATCCGGCTTCATACAGTCTTTGAGCCATATTCATTGTCTTACTTACCGAGAAATATAATTTTCTAGAAGCTTCCTGCTGTAATGTTGAGGTAGTAAATGGAGGAGCTGGTGATTTCTTAGCTGGCTTTGTTGTTAAATCCGCTACCTTAAAAGATGCTCCAATATTTTTATTTAAAAAGGTCTCAGCCTCTTCTTTTGTTTTGAAATTCTTGGGTAGCTTGGCTTTAAAGGATTTTCCTTTTTCATTTGAAAACTCAGCATCAATCCTATAAGAAGCCTCTGGTTTAAAACCTATTATTTCTCGTTCACGCTCTACGATTAATCGTACAGATACTGACTGAACTCTACCCGCAGACAACCCTCCTTTTACTTTTCGCCAAAGGACCGGTGACAACTCATAACCTACCAAACGATCCAACACACGTCTAGCCTGTTGTGCGTTTACCAAGTTATAATCAATCGCCCTTGGGTTCTCAATTGCTTTAAGAATCGCATTTTTAGTAATCTCATGAAATACGATACGTTTTGTTTTTTCTTTCTCTAATTTTAATGTTTCGGCAAGGTGCCAAGCAATAGCTTCTCCCTCACGATCCTCATCACTAGCCAGCCAAACCATTTCTGCTTTCTTAGAAAGATCCTTCAACTTTTTTACAATATCCTTTTTGTCTTTCGAGACAATGTATTTCGGCTTAAAGCCTTCTTCAACATCAACACCCAACTCTTTGGCAGGTAGATCCGCTATATGTCCAAAACTAGATGCTACTTTGTAATCTTTTCCAAGGAATTTTTCTATCGTCTTAGCCTTTGCAGGTGACTCCACTATCACTAAATTCTTAGCCATAATCCGTATTTTTCATCTGTTGATAATTAATATTTATTGATTGACAGATGGAACAGTCAATAAACATTTTGGTTGGTATTAACCCAGCCATAATGGCTTATTTCAGAGAACAAAAGTATATCAATTTTTTTATATCCAAATTCTTTATCAAAAAATTAGTTCAAAAAAAACCTGCTGATCAGCAGGTTTTTATTTTTTTTATTCAACAAATAATGTCTTTTCCTCAGACGGATCATTACTTTCTTCAAAACCTATTGCATCTTTATATATATAATACACCGGCATATAAACAAAAGCAGCAGTAAAAAAAACTCCTACAAAACACATAATCATTCCTACGATCTGCGCCAAAAAACTAGCAATAATAATTAGTCCAAAAGCGATTAACCAAAATTTGTTTCCAAGTTTAAAACTTGCTTTTATTAAATCAGAAGTACTCATATCCGGATTGAAAGCAAATATTACTCCCAATAATTGTATCGGAACCATTACATAATAAAGAGGTAATATACACAGCATAAGTGCCAATAATGAAATTCCAAATGAAGCTATTGCTAAGGCAAATATTTTTCCCAGATACTTTCCTTTAAAAAACATAAAATACTTTGAACTTTCAGGAAGACCTAGATCGACTTGTTTACAAACTCTATAAAAATGTGCATTAATCCCAAATTGAAGTGCCGCAACTACCATCGACACAACAACGATCAACACTATAAATAAAATCGCAAGTCCAATAGACAAATCTTCATTAATATATCCATACTCGTTATATTCATTTTCAAATCCTGCTAATCCAGCTACTGCAAAAATCGGGATATACATTATGATAAATAACGGAATCATAATAACAAAAGTGATCAATAAATGAACAAAACCTTGAAGCCACACTTTTTTAAAAAGCTCAATGCTCTTATTAAATATATCTCCAAAATCTATTAATTTACTGTTTTCTATTTTTTCAAAAAGCGAATTTGGCATTATCTTCTGATTTTAACGGTTGGATATCTTCAAATATAATTTTTTTAAAAATAAAACCCTGCCACTTTGTCACAAATCGTATTAAAAAGTATCTTTGCACACTATTTGACCCGAATCAATAAGGAATTATTTTATGGAGAAGATTATAGATGAAAGCATACAAGGACAATCTCTTGTTCTTGATCAAAAGAAAGAAAACCAACGTAAACTTTTTATTGAAAGTTACGGTTGTCAGATGAATTTTAGCGATAGTGAGATTGTTGCTTCTATCTTAGCAAAGGAAGGATTTAATACTACTCAAAACCTTGAAGATGCTGATTTAGTATTAGTAAACACTTGTTCTATTCGTGAAAAAGCTGAGCAAACTGTTAGAAAAAGACTCGAAAAATATAATGCAGTAAAAAAAGTCAATCCCAAAATGAAAGTAGGAGTTTTGGGATGTATGGCAGAGCGATTGAAAAGTAAATTTCTGGAAGAAGAAAAAATTGTTGACCTGGTTGTTGGTCCTGATGCTTACAAAGATCTTCCTAATTTGATTGAAGAAGTAGATGCTGGGCGTAATGCTGTAAATGTTATCCTTTCTAAGGAAGAAACCTATGGAGATATCGCTCCCGTACGCTTGCAAAGTAATGGAGTATCTGCTTTTGTTTCTATTACTCGAGGTTGCGATAACATGTGTACTTTTTGCGTAGTTCCTTTTACCAGAGGAAGAGAACGTAGTCGTGATCCGCAAAGTATTCTTAAAGAAATAGATGATTTAGTTAACAAAAACTTTAAGGAAATTACGCTCCTAGGCCAAAACGTAGATAGCTTCTTGTGGTATGGTGGCGGCTTAAAAAAGGATTTTGAAAAAGCAAGTGATTTTCAAAAAGCTACAGCAGTTAATTTTGCTAAATTATTGGATATGGTTGCAGAAAAATATCCTAAATTAAGGTTACGCTTCACCACATCCAATCCTCAAGACATGACTCTGGATGTGATTGAAGTAATGGCAAAGCATAAAAACATTTGTAAATACATTCACCTTCCCATACAGAGTGGTAGTGATCGTATTTTGAAAGCCATGAACCGTTTGCATACACGTCAAGAATATTTTAAATTAATTGATAATATCAAACAAATTATTCCTGAGTGTTCAATCTCACAGGATATTATCGCTGGTTTCCCTACAGAAACTGAAGAAGATCATCAAGATACATTATCATTAATGGAGTATGTAAAATATGATTATGGATTTATGTTTGCATACTCAGAGCGACCAGGAACACTTGCTGAGCGTAAAATGGAGGACGATGTTCCTGCTGATATAAAAAAGAGACGATTAGCAGAGATTAACGATTTACAACGTAAGCATAGTGAATACCGTCATAAAGCTTTTATTGGTAAAACCGTTGAAGTACTGATAGAAAAAGCTTCTAAAAAATCAGATGCTCACTGGAGTGGTAGAACAACACAAAACTCTGTTGTTGTTTTTCCTAAAGAAAATTATAAAGTTGGAGATTTTGTTATGGTTCGTGTCGAGGATTGTACGAGTGCCACATTACTTGGTGAAGCCGTGAATTACTCAGAAAACAACTAATTGTTTACTTAAAAATCAATAATTATAAATGGAATCAGTTCAAGCTACAAAACAACGATTCGGTATTATCGGAAATGATGCTAAACTCAATCGCGCCGTTGAGAAAGCAATCCAGGTAGCTCCTACGGATATTTCAGTTCTTGTGACTGGAGAAAGCGGTGTAGGTAAAGAAAGTATTCCTAAAATCATACATTCATTATCACATCGCAAACACGGTAAATATATTGCCGTAAACTGTGGAGCCATTCCTGAAGGAACTATTGATAGTGAACTTTTTGGTCACGAAAAAGGAGCATTTACAGGAGCTACTCAAACTCGTAATGGATATTTTGAAGTAGCTGATGGCGGAACCATTTTTCTTGACGAAGTAGGAGAATTACCACTGACTACACAAGTACGTTTACTTAGGGTTCTCGAAAACGGAGAGTTTATTAAAGTAGGTTCTTCTAAGGTTCAAAAAACAGATGTGCGTATTGTAGCAGCTACAAACGTTAATATGTTTGAAGCTATTAAAAAAGAAAAGTTTCGTGAAGATCTATATTATCGTTTAAGCACTGTAGAAATTCTCCTTCCTCCTTTAAGAACCAGAAAAGATGATATCCATTTACTTTTCAGAAAATTTGCTTCTGATTTTGCTTCTAAATACAAAATGCCAACTATTCGCCTAACCGAGGATGCCGTTGCTTTATTAGAAAAACATCATTGGAGTGGTAATATCAGACAATTACGCAACATTGCTGAGCAAATTTCAGTCCTTGAACAAAACAGAACGATAACAGGAGCGACATTACATAGTTATTTACCTAATGTAGGTGCTAATTTACCAGCTGTAATCTCTTCGGATAAAAAAGAAAGTGATTTTAGCAATGAAAGAGAAATCCTGTATAAAGTGCTTTTTGATATGAAAAGTGATCTTAATGATCTCAAAAAACTTACTATGGAGTTGATGCAAAGCGGCAATTCTCAACAAGTACAAAAAGACCACGAAGGATTGATAAGAAAAATATATCGTGAAGATAAAGAAGAAGAAGTTCCTTTTGAAGAACCTGTAACAACTCCGACTGCCGAAGTTTTACAAATTTCTTCTCCGGATATAACACAAAAAGAAAGTGATAAATATCATTTTGCCGAAGAAATTGAGGAAGAAGAAACATTATCGTTACAACATAAAGAATTAGAATTGATTAAAAAATCCTTAGAACGACACCGCGGAAAACGCAAAGCTGCGGCAGAAGAACTAGGAATTAGTGAACGAACATTATATCGTAAAATAAAACAATACAATTTATAATACAGGAAATTAAGAAATACAGATGAGCAAATTGAAATATATAGTAGTTGCATTTACGACGATGATCATTCTTCAGGGATGCGGTGTTTACTCATTGACAGGGACTTCTATCTCTCCAGATACTAAAACATTTCAAGTGAACTTTTTTCAGAATCAAGCTCCTATCATTATTCCTGGAATTGATCAAACATTTACTAATCAATTACAAGATTTAATTCTAAATCAAACCAATCTGGATTTAGTAACCTCAGGAGGAGATATTGTTTATGAAGGAGAAATTGTACAATATTATATTGCACCCAACACAGCCACCTCAGACAACACTGCTGCTCAGAACCGTTTAACAATAGCTGTAAACACTCGATTTTATGATACAAAAGATCCAGCACAAGATCTAGAACAACGATTTACTTTCTTTTTTGATTACTCAGCATCTCAATCAGAAACAGCAATACGAGATCAGGCTATTCAAGAAATATACGAACGTATTACTCAAGATATTTTTAATGCTACTTTAGCAAGATGGTAATCTAAATAATACTATAGTTACTTTTATAAGAAAAACAAAGAACACTTTTTGAACACAAAAGATCTTACATACTTATTACAAAACCCTGCTCATCTCAAAAAAGAGCATACTGATGATCTTAAAAAAATAATCAGAGAATTCCCTTATTTCCAACCTGTAAGATCTCTATTATTAAAAGGGTTAAAAGATCAGGAAAGTTTCAGGTATAATCAAGAACTTAAAATAACAGCTGCTTACACAACAGATAGAAGTGTTTTATTTGATTTTATTACCTCAACACTTTTTACAGAAGGTTCTGATCAAATTAAAGTCGAAAAGAAAAATAAAGCTGAAATAGAAGTTGTTGAAGTAGAGGAAATAAAAACGCTTCCGAGAATGTCAATGGATGATGCCGTTACTATGAAAATGGAAGAAGCCGAAGATGTTTTAGACCCTACTCTATTTTTAACTCCTGAAGAAGAAAGTATTTTCAGACACGTTACCATTTCTGAATCTTTAGCAGCATCTAATGACCAAGAAAAAAAAGAAGAATCTAAAGGTGAAGACGAGACAAATCCATCTCCTAAATCAACATTACAAATAGACAAACCTTTAGATTTCAACAAGAGAGAAACACATTCTTTTGCAGAATGGCTGAAATTAACATCAATAACTCCAATAGAAAGAAAATCTGACACAGAATCTACTATTCCTGAGGTTAAGAAAACAATTGATTTGGAGGAAAAAGAAACAAAAACAGCTTCTACACTTCAGAACAAGTTTGATCTTATCGATGAATTTATCGCCAACAATCCCAAAATCAAACCAGTATCCAAAAGTGCTCCTTCGCGTAACCTGGCAAAAGAAAATCAGGTTGCTCAAGATGAATTGATGACAGAAACTTTAGCAAGAGTATATCTTGCTCAAAAAAATTATAAGAAAGCAATTCAAGCATATAAAATATTAATTTTGAAAAATCCCGAAAAAAGTGGTTTCTTTGCAGACCAAATTCGGGCAATAAAGAATTTACAAGAAAATAAATAACAATATAATGACAACGTTTTCAATTTTTTTAGGTTTAATCGTTATCGTATCTTTTTTACTAATAGTAGTAATAATGGTACAAAACCCTAAAGGTGGTGGATTATCATCTTCTTTTGGCGGCGGAGGAACGCAGCAGTTAGGTGGTGTGAAGAAAACTACAGACTTCTTAGATAAAAGTACATGGGCATTAGCTACTTTATTATTAGTACTTATTTTATTATCTAATGTCAATCTGATGGATGGAAATGGAACACAGAATTCTCAAGTAGATACTCAAGAAGATCCAGTAGAACTTCCTGCAACTCCGGCTGGAGAAAATGACACTCAGGAATAGTGTTTTTATAAAAGATAAAATTAATGCCGACTTGTCATATAGTCGGCATTTTTTGTTTCAATTTGTCAGTATCACGCTACTGGCATAATTTCTGAAATAAAAGCACCAGAGATGTAAACTTTAATTTTTTAATTGTATAAAACTAATCATAATGGGAGTAAATATTAAGCCTCTTTCAGATCGCGTGGTTGTAGAACCACTTCCTGCAGAGACACAAACAGCATCAGGACTGTTTATCCCTGACTCTGCTCAGGAAAAACAACAAAAAGGTAAAGTAGTTGCTGTAGGTAACGGTAAAAAAGATCACGAGATGACTGTTAAAGTTGGTGACACTGTACTTTATGCAAAATACGGACCGGACGAACTTAGAATAGACGGTAAAGATTATCTGATTATGCGCGAAGAAACTATTCTTGCAATAGTTTAAGTTTAATGTAACTTCATAATACACAAATCAAAAAATAAAATTCAATTATGGCAAAAGACATAAAATTTGATATAGAAGCACGTGACGGAATTAAACGCGGTGTGGATGCATTAGCAAATGCAGTAAAAGTAACCTTAGGCCCTAAAGGTCGTAATGTAATTATTAGCAAATCATTTGGAGCGCCAACAGTAACTAAAGATGGAGTTTCTGTAGCTAAAGAAGTAGAGCTTGAAGATGCACTAGAGAATATGGGTGCACAAATGGTAAAAGAAGTAGCTTCAAAAACTAATGATCTTGCAGGTGACGGTACTACTACCGCTACCGTTCTAGCTCAGGCAATCGTTAAAGAAGGACTTAAGAATGTAGCTGCTGGAGCCAACCCAATGGACCTTAAAAGAGGAATTGACAAGGCAGTAAAGGCAATTACAGACGATCTAGCTAAACAAACTAAAGAAGTAGGTGATTCTTCTGATAAAATCAAACAAGTTGCAGCTATCTCTGCTAACAACGACGAAACCATAGGTGATCTTATTGCTCAGGCATTCGAAAAAGTTGGTAAAGAAGGTGTTATTACAGTAGAAGAAGCTAAAGGAACCGATACACATGTAGATATCGTTGAAGGAATGCAGTTTGATAGAGGATATCTTTCTCCTTACTTTGTGACTAACAGCGAAAAAATGACTGCTGATTTAGAGAATCCATATATCTTATTGTTCGACAAGAAGATATCTGCGATGAAAGACTTACTTCCTATACTAGAGCCTGTAGCACAAACAGGAAAGCCTCTTTTAATTATTGCTGAAGACGTTGATGGAGAAGCTTTAGCTACTCTTGTAGTAAACAAATTACGTGGAGCATTAAAAATCGCTGCTGTTAAAGCACCTGGTTTTGGTGACAGACGTAAAGCAATGTTAGAAGATATTGCAATCCTTACAGGAGGAACAGTAATCTCTGAAGAAAGAGGATTTACTCTTGAAAACGCTACTATTGACCATTTAGGAACTGCAGAAAAAGTAGCTATCGATAAAGATAACACTACTGTAGTTAATGGTGCAGGTGAAGAAGATTTGATCAAAAACAGAGTGAATCAAATCAAAGCTCAGATAGAAACTACTACTTCTGATTATGATAAAGAAAAGTTACAGGAACGTCTTGCTAAATTAGCAGGTGGTGTTGCTGTATTATATGTAGGTGCTGCTTCTGAAGTAGAAATGAAAGAAAAGAAGGATCGAGTAGACGATGCACTTCATGCAACTCGTGCAGCTGTAGAAGAAGGTATTGTAGCTGGTGGAGGTGTAGCATTAGTAAGAGCAAAAGCCGTATTAGATGGTGTAAATACTGAAAATGCTGACGAAGTTACCGGAGTACAAATCGTAAACCGTGCAATCGAAGCTCCTCTAAGAACTATAGTCGAAAATGCAGGAGGAGAAGGATCAGTAGTGATTTCTAAGGTACTTGAAGGAAAAGACAACTTTGGATATGACGCAAAATCTGAAGCTTATGTAGATATGCTAAAAGCTGGAATTATCGATCCTAAGAAAGTAACTCGTATTGCTCTTGAAAATGCAGCTTCTGTATCGGGAATGATTCTTACTACAGAATGTGCATTAACAGACATCAAAGAAGATGTTCCTGCTGCTGGAGGCGGAATGCCACCAATGGGCGGAGGTATGCCAGGTATGATGTAGCAGTAACCATTGCAAGCTATTTTATTTAGCTTGTTTATAGTTAAAATCAAATAAAGAGCTCTGTTTTGAAATTCAAAACAGAGCTCTTTTTATTGACTATAGAAATTAAATTTTATGAATATTGCTTTACAATATCCTCTACCAAAGCTGCTGTTTTTTTATGTTTTTCCTTTACCAATAATCGTTTAGGAGGAGCCATTCTCACCTTACAATCCATTAACGAACAGGACTCACAAGTTACTCCCACTTTGAACTTAGAGATTTTAGAATCATTAACAAATTGGATTTTCTTTTCTAAGGCTGAGGATATCAAGAACCCTATTCCAATACTTCGATAATATTCTGTTTTAAACGGATCTTTGGTCGCTGAGGTAAATACCAAATATTGCTGATCAGTATCTGCATAATCAGATATCTGTATATCAAATGTGTAGTCAAGATCGTTGTTTGCCGTTCTTTGCAATGTTTTTATTGCCATCCATTGTCGACAATAATGTTCATTCACCTCATTAGCATGGGGTTGTTGTTGATGTGTAATATGTAATTCTTTTACCAGATTAAACTTCTCAACTCCAGGTGTGTGCGTAAACCTAAGAAAAAATACATTTTGCATCCCAAAATCCCTAGGAAGTATATTAGTTAATCGCTGGTAAAAAGATTCTGGAGAAGCATTATATAGATTCATAATTTTATGAAAAGCTTTTTCTGAAAAACTTTTCATAGAAAACAGTTCTTTTAAATGGCTTTTCAAGTGATTTCTAGGGATAATTAAAGCTCCTGCAAAATACGAAGCATAGAAATTATGAAGCACTTCTTCAAAATTATCATATCGTATCCAGGAAAAAGTATAGGGACGTTCTTTGATTTCCATATATTGATACCCTAGTTCCTTTGCATAAATGAATGTCTTTTGCGCTTCATCCACCCTATCAGACAATAATAAAGTTTTAGTAGTAGGCACATATACTGACCTTAAATTATCTAATTCTTCCTGCTTTGGTATTCCAGAATCATTAATGGTATATCCATACTCTTCTTTAAGAATTTCTTCTAATTCTAAAGAAGATATTTTCCCATTCAAATTCAATTGATATGTATTTGCACATTTTATCGCTTTATCCTCAAGGTCTTTAAAGAAATTATTATGCGCCTCTTGATATGATCGCAGTGAGGCCAGATAAAAACCTTCGCGACTCATATTATAATGCTGTGCTATTTCTATAATTGTGCTTATAAAAGCATTCACCTTAGAAGGTGCATTAGCGATAATATCAATCAGATCACTTTGTTGAATCCCAAATAATTCTAAAGGAATTTCATCTAATATTCCCGATTGTAATATCTCACCTATAGGAGCCAGGTTTTTGTCCAATTTAAGAGAAACCAAATTATCATAGGGGACATCTAAAGTCTCTGCTAATTTTATAATCTTATCAGTTTTTGGATACTTTTTTCCTTTTTCTATTTCGTTTAAATACGATTTAGAAAGTCCGCACAATTTAGATAATCCAAAAAGCGACAAATCCTTATCCGTTCGTATCTGCTTGATTTTCAGCCCAAAAATCAATCTAATATATTCTTCTGCTATTGCCATAAAGCCAAAAGTAACCATTTTTGCGTAATTGCTCAAAAAACAAAAAGTTCACATTTAGCGAACGTTCGCTTGTTTTGTAAAAAACTTTTTTTTAATATTGTTCACTCAAACGATATAGTTATGGAAATACAAACAAACCTTAATCAGAAAATTAGCTTCACCAAGGAAGTTAAAAACTACCATCCAGAGATTTTGACTGATGGTGCTTTAACTTTTCTGGAAGCTTTGCAAGATCGTTTTAATGAAAGACGGTTAACGCTTTTAAAGAACCGTGAGTGTCAGCAACAATTGTTTGACCTGGGAACGAATCCTTCCTTTCCAGAAAACACAAAAGAAATTCGCAATAGCGAATGGGCTGCTGCTCCAATTCCTGCAGATCTGCAAGACCGTAGAGTCGAAATTACAGGTCCTGTAGACAGAAAGATGGTCATTAATGCACTAAATTCTGGCGCCAAAACTTTTATGGCCGACTTTGAGGACAGTAATGCTCCTCTTTGGGAAAATTGCCTACAGGGGCAACAAAACCTAAAAGATGCCGTCAATAAAACTATTTCGTTCTACAATCCCAAAAGAGATAAAACCTATCAGTTAAAAGAAAATGTTGCAACATTAATAGTACGCCCAAGAGGACTACACCTTAATGAAAAGCATCTTTTAGTAAATGACCAGGAGATGAGTGCTTCTTTGTTTGATTTTGCTTTGTATCTATTTCATAACAACGAAGAATTAAAAGAAAACAAGACTGGCCCTTATTATTACCTGCCCAAACTAGAACATTTTACAGAAGCAATCTGGTGGAATGATGTGATTGATTTCTCTGAAGAATATTTAGGTATAGATCCAGGAACTGTTAAAGTAACCGTATTAATAGAAACTATTACAGCTAGTTTTCAACTAGATGAGATCATATATGCATTAAAAGATCATATTGTAGGCCTTAATTGCGGAAGATGGGATTATATCTTCAGCTATATTAAGAAATTAAGAAATCATAAAGATTTTATTGTTCCAGATCGTGCTCAGGTAACTATGTCCAGCCCGTTTATGGATGCTTACAGCAAATTAGTGATCCAGCGCTGTCATAAACGCAATATCCTTGCTATTGGAGGAATGGCTGCACAGATTCCAATTAAAGATGATGAAGCCAGAAATACATTAGCTTTTGCAAAAGTACAGGCAGATAAGGAGCGTGAAGTAAAAAACGGTCATGATGGTACCTGGGTAGCTCATCCTGCATTAGTACCATTAGCTAAAAAAGTCTTTGACACCTATATGCCTAAGGCAAATCAAATGGACGTAAAGCGCGATGATATTACTATAACAGAAGATGACCTTCTTGCCATTCCTGAAGGAACAATCACTGAAAAAGGAATACGAGAAAACATCAATGTAGGTATTCATTATATCGCTACGTGGCTTGGAGGCAATGGTGCTGTTGCCCTTTATAATCTTATGGAAGATGCTGCTACTGCAGAAATTAGCCGAACCCAAATATGGCAATGGTTAAAAAATGAAGTGAGGCTTGAAAATGGATTAAGACTTAACGATAAAATGTTTCACATGATTTTTGAAGATGAATTAAACATCATTGAAAAACAAGTAGGAAAACAGCTTTTTGAGAGCAAAAATTATCAAAACGCAATCCAGATTTTTCATTCGCTGGTAACAGCAGAGGAGTTTGAAGAATTTCTTACTACAAGAGCATACAAATATTTATAAAAAACAAATTCAACATATAGTAAAAACCCAAAGTTATGAATACAGAGCAAAGAATAGAAGAATTGTTAATTGACTGGACAACAAACCCAAGATGGAAAAATATTGAGCGCCCTTATAGTGCCGAAGAAGTAGTAAAACTACAAGGGTCATATAAAATTGAACATAGTGTTGCTAAGCAAGGTGCTGAAAAACTATGGATGAAATTAAAAACTCAGGATTTTGTTGCCGGTTTAGGTGCATTAACAGGTAATCAGGCAGTACAAGAGGTTGAAGCAGGTCTAGAAGCTATTTATCTTAGTGGGTGGCAGGTAGCAGCAGACGCCAACCTTGCCGGGCAAATGTATCCAGATCAATCTCTTTATCCTGTAAACAGCGTACCTCAGGTTGTAAAAAGAATCAATAACGCTCTGCTTCGAGCTGATCAGATTCAGGTTGTGAATGGCGAAAAAAACAAAAAGGACTACCTAGTACCAATCGTTGCAGACGCTGAAGCTGGTTTTGGAGGAAATCTAAATGCTTTTGAATTAATGAAATCTATGATCGAAAGTGGAGCCAGTGGTGTACATTTTGAAGATCAATTAAGTTCTGCAAAAAAATGCGGGCACCTTGGAGGAAAAGTATTAGTACCTACGCAAGAAGCTATCAACAAACTAGTGGCTGCACGTCTCGCTGCTGATGTAATGGGAACTCCTGCTATAATCATAGCTCGTACCGATGCTGATGCTGCTAACTTATTAACTAGTGATGTAGATGAACGAGACAGAAAATTTGTAACTGGCGAAAGAACTGATGAAGGTTTCTTCTTTGTAAAAAACGGTATAGAACAGGGAATAGACAGAGGACTCTCTTATGCCCCTTATGCAGATCTAATATGGATGGAGACTAGTAATCCTGATCTTGAACAAGCACGTAAATTTGCCGAAGCTATCCATGCTAAATATCCAGATCAAATGTTAGCCTATAACTGTTCTCCATCCTTTAACTGGGCAGCAAAGCTTTCTGTTGAAGAAATGGAAACCTTTAGAGAAGAATTAGCTGCTATGGGATATAAGTTTCAATTTATTACTCTTGCAGGGTTCCATGCTTTAAACACAAGTATGTTTGAATTATCCAAAGCTTACAAAGAAAGAGGTATGGCTGGGTATTCTGAACTACAGGAAAGAGAATTTGCTTTACAAAAAGACGGATTCCGCGCTGTAAAACATCAAGGATTTGTAGGAACAACTTACTTCGATGCTGTTCAAAATACTGTAACAGCCGGCAAAGCATCCACTGTTGCTATGGAAGGAAGTACCGAAGTTGAACAGTTTTAAAATAAACCCAACTAGGTTGAATAATGCAATTTTAATTTTTTTCCGATTTTATTATTGTGCTCAAGACGACATCTCTTTATGAGATGTCGTTTTTTATATAGCATATCTAATACTAA
The DNA here is from genome assembly GCF_034322225.1 of Aquimarina callyspongiae. Classification (NCBI taxonomy): domain Bacteria; kingdom Pseudomonadati; phylum Bacteroidota; class Flavobacteriia; order Flavobacteriales; family Flavobacteriaceae; genus Aquimarina; species Aquimarina callyspongiae. Next base: position 911,668 of record NZ_JAXLPA010000001.1, read on the forward strand.
GGTTTTTCAACAAATGTATTCTTAGATTTGCTACCCCATTTATAATTTTTGTAACATCTAACTATAAATTGTAGTCATATAGCATAACAAATCATCAATTATGGAGGTTACTCAAGATATTTCTCAAAAAACAGATTGGAATTTATTTACACGCATCACATTTAGATTCTTTTTTGTATATCTATTTCTTAACATTTTCCCTTTTCCTTTTTACTATTTAGGGTCCATTTTAGAACAAGATGATCTCTTTTCTTTTTATACAGATGGAGCTCAAAAACTCTCTGTATGGGTTGGAAAAAAAATATTAGGAATCGATTATGAGATTCGTATTGGCCCTAATGGTAGTGGTGATACCACCGCTGATTACATTTTTCAATTTATAACAGTAATGATAGGGCTTATCACTACTATATTATGGAGTATCATTGATTATAGAAAAAAAAATTATACCCGATTATTCACATATTTTAGAGTGTTTGTAAGGTATTATGTCATTGCTATTATGTTTTCTTATGGCTTTTCAAAGGTATTTACACTTCAATTCTCAGAGCTCAGTCTTATAGATCTCATTAAACCTTTTGGTAATTCTTCTCCTATGGGATTAATGTGGAACTTTATGGAATATAGTGATACCTATACTCGTTTTTCGGGTTATGCAGAAGTAATTGCAGGAGCATTATTGCTTTTTAGAAAAACTACTGTGTTAGGTTCTCTTATGGTGATTGCAGTGATGTTTAATGTTTTTATGATGAATATGAGTTATGACATCCCTGTTAAATTATATAGTGGCTTATTAACTATAATGGGAGTATTTCTGCTCGCACCGGATATTAATCGCATTTTAAATTTCTTTATATTAAATAAAGAAGTTCAACCTAAAAAATTTAAACAATATTTCTCAACTCCAAAATTAAAAATTACCGCTATAGTAGTCAAAATATTAGTTGTAGGCTATTTGTTTTACACTAATATAAATGGTTCCATAGAAGGGCAGCAAAAATGGGGGAAAGACGCTCCAAAATCAGCATTATACGGAATTTATGAAGTAACAGAGTTTATCAAAAATAATGACACTATACCTCCTTTAACAACTGACACCAAACGATGGAAACGATTAGTGGTTGACAAATACTATACAGGTATACAAACAATGGATGAAAAACTTCAATATAAAAAGGAAAAAACAGATACTCTTACCAATACCTTACACCTCACTTCTTATCGAGATAGCACTGATATTCAAAACTTCACATATAAGTTAGAAGATAGTCTATTCATTTTTGAAAGTATTTATAAGGGTGATACTTTAAAAATTAAGACTTCAAAAAGAGAACGAGAAGAGTTTTTATTAATTAACAGAGGCTTTCATTGGATTAATGAATTTCCTTTTAACAGATAACAAACTCTTATCACAGCAGGTTTTAATAAGAAATCAAAGCATATAGGCGATAGGTAGATTACGATTTAATCACATTTCCATCTAAAGTCAGAAATCTTGAATTTCTTACCTGTATGGAAATTATAATGCCACCATTCTGTTCTTATCGTTTTAAAACCGTATTTCTCCATAGTTCCACGAAGCAATTTACGATTAGCAATAACTTCTTTTGATAGTTTTGTATATGAATGACTTGCTTCTTTGCCAAAATGGTCAAATGGAGTTCCCATATCAAGCTCTTTTCCTCTTAAGTTAGTAAGAGTAATATCTAATGCCGCACCTCTATTGTGTACAGAACCTCCTTTAGGATTAGCCACATATCCTGGATCTGGAACAATCTTCCACATTTTTTTCTGAACACTATGTGGTCGATAACAATCAAATAATTTTATGCGATAGCCTTGCTTCATAAAGTCTTTATTAGCTTTTATAAGTGCTTTGGCTACAGCTCCTCTAACGTAACATCTAGCGCAAGAATACACCGCTTCTTTTAAGAAATTATCAGAAGTAGCATATTTCATATCCAAAATAAAGTAATTAGACAGTTCTTCAATATTTACAAAATCATTGTCTTTGATTGCATCCAACAAGCTTTGTTTCTCTGCATAGGCATCGAATTCTTTTTGCCTTTTAAGCATATTATCTTCGACTCTTTTTGCCCTTAGCTGTATTGCCTTCGATTTTTGTAGAAGAGCCATTGTACTAGCGCCCGGTTTTATCTCGGCATCAGCACAAGAGAAAAGTCCTATTAATAATAATAAAAAAAGTAGTTTTTTAACCATAATGTCCCCATTTTATGTTTTTCATAGGTGTAACCAATCAGCATCACACAAGCAAGCTTGCACGTTTCTAACCATCAGTAATCACGTAACGACTAATTACCCTGAAATTGTTTTCCAAAAATTATTTCCCACTACAAAGATAGTTTCTTTTTGGATATCAACTGAAAAATTGTTAACATTTTGATAATCAACTACATTGAAAACCCTGGTTTTTTCTATTGATCAGCTTTATTCATCATAGATTTTTTCCCCTTTAATTGAGCAGCAGCATCAATTGTAAAGGTACCTTGTGTTACTACTTCCTCTCCTGTTGTAAGTCCGGAGGAAACAATATAATCATCTCCAGAAATTTCGCCCAAAACCACCTCTCTCATTTCGAATACTGGAGCATCTGGATCTGTTTTAACATATACGACAGAACGTTCCCCTGTCCATAGCACAGCACTTTTAGGAATAGAAATTGTTTCATTATTAGTATTAGAATTTGCTTGTACTATCCCTTCTACAAACATTCCAGGTTTAAATTTCTTATTTTTATTATCCAATACAACTCTTACTTCTACTGTTCTTGTATCTTCTTGCAAAACCGGGTCAATAAAAGCAATAGTAGCTTTTAATTCTTCTCCAGGAAATGCTTTGGTTTTAATGCTTATAGATTGCCCCGTTTTTAATGTAGATATCATATTTTCATAAGCATCAAATGAGGCCCAAACAGAATTAAGGTTTGCAATCTTAAACATGGCTTGTCCTTCTGACATATGGTTTCCTAAATCGACCATTTTTTCTGTGACAACTCCAGAAACATTAGCATATATCGGGAAATTACTTTTTACCTTACCCGATTCTTCAATTCCTGTTATTTGTTTTTCAGAAAGTTTCCATAATAGCAACTTGCTTTTTACTGCCTGATACAGATCTGGTTGAGTTTTTTTTATGGCAGATACGGTAAGAAGTTCTTGTTGTGCAGCAACTAACTCTGGAGAGTAAATCAAGACTAATAACTGTCCTCTATTTATTTTTTCTCCAACATAATTTACATATAATTTTTCTATTCTTCCTGAAAAATGAGCTGTTTGTATCGCATTAGCCTCTTCATTTGTTATGATTTTTCCGGATAAGACAATATTATTTTTTTTGAGTTTCTCCATACCGATATTCGTAGTTTGAACATTGGCTAATGCTAAAGCATTTTTGGACATCCGAAATTGATCAGGAGTTAATCCATCTTCAGTTTTTACCGCAGGTATTAAATCCATTGCGCAAATAGGGCAATCACCTGGTTCAGGTTGCATTACCTGAGGATGCATTGAGCAAGTCCACATTTGATCAGAAGTGCTAGTAGAATGATCATGAGCATCTATTGTCTCCTTCTCATTTTTATTTCCAAAAATGAAATACCCCAGAAGCAATCCTACTAATACGGCAACTACTACATAAATACTATTTTTCATCTCGTTATTTTTTTAAAATTTTTCTAATGGTAGGTGATGAAATAAACCAAAGTATAAAACCACTGAGCACAGTGATTAACCCCAATAAAGAGAATACTCTTAATACCGTAGTGTTAAAATCATCTCTACCTTCATAATCCATCGTATGTGTCATCCATAAAAAATCAAACCATCTCCATGATCTATGGCGCACTCTTTGAAATTTTCCATCATTTACAGATACGTATGCTTTCACATTTTCTGGATGATTGTAGGTGATCACATAAGCCGGCAATGTTCTTTCTCTATATTCATGATGTTTGTTGGTCTCTGTTAGTAGTTCTATTGATTTTACTTCTAAAGTATCCAACATAAACTCAGAGGCGATAGCTAATGCTTCTTGCTTAGAAACTTTAGATTTCACTACTCCTGATTTAGCATCTATCAAAACACTATCATTAACCCAATAAAATGGTTTACCAGTGATTGTTTTCAATTCTAAAGATGTGATCTTAAACCTTGCAGAAACCTTCCCTAATCCAGGCAAACTATCATAAGCTACTTCTTTTTCATCTTTTTTAAACTGATCTCCATGAATCTCATCAATATTTGTCCAGCTAAAATATAGCCCGCTTATCGTCCACATCAAAAATTGTAATCCCAGAAATATCCCCAGATATCGATGTGTTCTTCTAATCCATAATGCTGTGTTTCTTTTAACCATCGCTTTTATTTATGAATATATTTTTATTAGCATCCAGATGGTCATTATTAACATAATAGAATTCTCAATAAACGTTGCTTTAGTCATAGGTAATTTCAATGCTGTCCCCAAGCAAGCACATCTAATACTTTTTTTATCTAACAACACTTTAGTTACACCTATTGTTGTAGCTCCTAAAACAATTAAGGTTATGATTAATGATGCTTCTATTTGAAATCGTGTTAAAAAAAATATTCCAAGAGTTACTTCTATAAATGGATAAACCCATCCATAAAAAGGTAATAATTTTGCTAAAGGATCATACATTTTAAAAGAGTCAGGAAATCCTTTTAAATCCAGTAGTTTAAAAAAACTAAATACTACATAGAAAAGCCCCATAAAATCCAGCATGAAACCTTCTGTACTCCAGGGAGCGACATTTAGGCCTACTGCAGCAATAGTAATATATCCAAATATCAGAAACAACGGGAATAGTTGCTGTAACTCTCCTTTTTCTTCAGTTTTTGTTAAAAATACTTCTTTAATTTCCTTTTTGGATATTATGTACTTATCTGGTAAAGCTTTTTGAAAAACTTCTAATTGGATCTGAGATTTCGTCTTTATAACAGCTTCTTTATTCTGCAGGTCTACATCAACGCTTATTACATCCTTAATCTCATTAAGTTTTTTCATTACCTGACTTCTGCAGCCATTGCAGGTCATTCCATCTATTTGATATGTTTGTATCATTTTATGGTCTGATTGACGCTTCCGCATTTTAACATTCTATCTCCAAAATATGGATTACGAACCTCTTTTGAATTAGATAACCAATAACCTCCTTCTCCTTCAAATGCCATTGGGCAAAATTGTTTATACACTTCTCCAGAGGTTATTTCTGCATTACCAATTATTTTTTCTATTTCTTGGGTAAGCGTTACAAAAAAGTCTCTTTGTTTTTTAACGTCTTTAGTAAGTGATATTAAATTTGCTGTCGCTATTAGTTGCTTGTTTTCTTCACTTTGAGGTACACTATTTTGGAGGTTTTTTGCTTCGGTTCTCACTGTTTCACTATTGGTATTAACCAATGCTGCTTTTACATTAAGGTACTGGTTATAAACTTTAGTAACAGATGGATCTTTGAATATTACTTCACTTTTAGTAGTTGTTTTATTAAGATCTTTTACTACTGCTTCAGTGTTTTCATTTTCTTTTTGGTCTATGTTTTCTTGTTCTTTTTTATCTTTTCCACAAGAAAAAACTGTAGTTATTGCTATAGTAAGTATCAGTGATTTTAAAATTGTTTTCATTTTTATAATTTTTATAATTTTTATTAGTATTCAGTATACGTTGGTTTATTAATTAGTTTAAATAGTTAATGAAAGAAGTTTGTACAAAATAATTGGTGATAGCTTCTATTTTTTTTATTTCAAAATTCAGTATCATATTTTGTAATTCTATCAATTCATCAAATTTTAATTGATCTGTTTTATATAATGTTAATGCCACTTCTTCGGCTTGTTTAGTTTGTTCAACATTTTTAAGTTGTGTATTATAATTTATCCTTGCCGTAATTCTGTTATTAATTGCTTTTTCAAGAATTTCTTCTAATCTATTCTGTTCTGATTCACGTTGTTGTAAATACCCTTCCTGCATCAGGTCAAATTGTTTATCTTTTGATTGATATTTCTTAGAGAACAAAGGAATAGATAGCGATACCATTGGCATTAAAATATCTTTACCATTATCATCAAAATTAAGGTTTGGACGTTCTTCAACTACTACATAATCCAATCCCAAACTTAGTCCTGGCAATCGTTCTTTGTCATTTACTCTTTTTTGGGCATTCACAACTTCATCAAGATGATCATACTTAAGTAATTCTGGATGATACGTAACTTCATCAATTGACATTGTGGGTTCTTCTTCTGGAATTATAAGGTTATCAGGAACCAAAAGTTCATCAAAACCATCACGGTCTAATAATTTATTAAAACTTGTTTCTACATTAAGAATATTCCCTTTTAAGATCTCGATTTTATTATCCAATTCATTTTGTGCTATAGTAATCTTAAGTACATCTAGTGTAGTTGCCTTGTTACCCGCTACTTCGGATATAGCAACCTCTTTATAATTTTCTAACAACTGTTTTTGTTCTTTTAAAACAAGTTCTTTTGCTTTAAGGCTGTACAATTCATAATACCGTTGTTTTACTTTCAAAGCTATTTTACGTCTTGCAATCTCAATTTCATTTTTTTGCACTTCACTTTGCGTAAGTTCTTTGTCTCTTCTAGCTTTTAGTGTTCCAAACCAAGGCATTTTTTGTTGAGCACTGAATTTTGCTTTCTGAGCTCCGGTTCTAGTTTCGGGTTCACTCACAAAATATCCAGTACCAATCGTAGTATTAGGCAAACTACCAGATTCTTTAACCTTTTCTACAGTTGCTTCATATGTGTATTGCAAAGCTTTAAGCTGTGGATTATTCTGCTCTGCCTCGGTAATATATTCCTGAAGCGTTTGAGCATTATTTTGTAAGGTAAAAAGAGAGAAAAAAGCAATAAGAAACTGCCCTAATTTTTTATTGATGTTACTCTTTTGGTTATATTTTGATATACGTCTAAAACTCATAGTATATATTAATGGTTCAATATTTTTCTTTATTCTACAATTGTTTTTCTTAAAGATATTTCTGCTTTCCAGCTATATAACACCGGAACAACAAATAACGTAATTAAGGCAATAAACATCCCACCAAAAGCAGGTATCGCCATAGGAATCATAATATCACTCCCTTTACCTGTGGAAGTAAGTATTGGTAGTAACGCTAATATCGTAGTTGCTGTTGTCATTAGGCAGGGAGTAATTCTTTTTTCTCCTGCTTCGATTACCGATTTTCTTATAGCATCTTTGGTTTTAGGAACATTCTTATCAAAAGTTTGTTTTAAATATGTAGCCATTACCACTCCATCATCGGTTGCAATGCCAAACAACGCTATAAAACCTACCCAAACAGCCACACTAAGATGAATGGTATGCACCTGAAACAGGGATCTCAAATTAATTTCGAAAATATCAAAATTCAAAAACCAACCTTGCCCATACAACCATATCATGATAAAACCTCCGGCAAAAGCAACAGCTACTCCCGTAAAAACCATTAATGAGGTAGCAATTGATCTGAATTGAAAATAAAGGATTAAAAATATTATAGCAAGAGCTAATGGTACTACAATTGCTAAAGTTTTTTCTGCTTGTAGTTGGTTTTCATATGTTCCTGCAAACTGATAACTGATTCCTTTGGGCACTTGTAACTCTCCAGTATCTATTTTTTGTTGAATCATTTTTTGAGCATTCTCTACCACATCTACTTCTGCAAAATCGTCAAGTTTGTCAAATAACACATATCCTATTAAGAACGTATCCTCACTTTTTATTGTCTGAGGTCCTTTTTCATATCTTATTTTTACTAATTCTCCTAAAGGAACGGGGCTCCCATTATATACAGGAACATAAATATTAGTAAGGTCTTCAGGAGTATCTCGTAGTTCTCTAGGATATCGTACTCTAACAGAATATCTTTCTCTACCTTCAACTGTTTGCGTGAGTGATTTTCCTCCCACTGCTACTTCTAAAACCTGTTGAACATCTTTTATCGACACTCCATATCTGGCGATTTTATCTCTATCTATATCAATTAACATATAGGGTTTGCCAACAATTCTTTCTGCAAAAACCGCTTCTTTCTTAACTCCTTTAACATTTAACAGAATTTCTTCAAGAGCTAGTCCAAAATCTTGAATCTGCTCTAAATCAGAGCCCTTTACCTTAATTCCCATAGGTGCTCTCATTCCTGTTTGCAACATAACTAAACGTGTCTGAATTGGTTGTAATTTGGGTGCAGAAGTAACGCCTGGTAATGTCGTTGCTTTTATAATTTCTTGCCAAATATCGTCAGGAGAATTAATATGAGATCGCCAATTTCTATAAAATTTTCCATCATTATCTGGTATCAATAAATCTTCGGTTGCATTATACATATAAAGATTAGGCACCAAACGACCATCTTTTAATTCATATAAGCCATCTATATTAGTTTTAAATCTTCCAGGCTCTCCTTTATTGTTAAGTACATATTCTGATTTATAAGCTATGACATTTTCATACATCGATAGAGGAGCTGGATCTAGCGCAGACTCTGTTCTTCCAGCTTTTCCAACAACAGTTTTTATTTCTGGGATCGTTGCCACAGCCATATCCAATTGCTGCAATACTCTTTTATTCTCTTCAACTCCTGAATGTGGCAAAGAAGTAGGCATGAGTAAAAATGCTCCTTCGTTTAATGAGGGCATGAATTCTTTACCTGTATTACGCCAAACCAAAAAACCCAAAAGAAGTAATACAGAAGGTATACTGAGAAATAATAGCTTATTGGCAAGAGTCCACTCTAAAATTTTTGTATAATATCTTTTAAATAGTTTAAAAACTCCTAATATCCCTAAGGTGGTGGCAGTTACAAATACAGCATTAGTAAAAAGTGAATTTTGCACTCCTAAAGGTCTCCAATATATGGTCAAAAAATAAATGATTACCAGGATTGATATAACCAGATTAAAAATATGAGCACGTTTTTTCTTCAATATATCATACGATGACAATATTCCAATAACACCAAACCCAATCAGAACTAACCCTAAAAAATAACCATAGATTAACGCCAGAATTCCTATACTAAGGGATATCCCTTGCGTTAAAAGCACTATTTTTCGTTTACTAATTTTGATATTAAATACAAATGCTGCGATTGGCGGAATAAAAAATAATGCTACTACAATTGCTGCTAGCAAGGCCATAGTCTTAGTAAAAGCCAAAGGACGAAAAAGTTTACCTTCTGCTCCAATCATGGTAAATACCGGTAAAAAACTAATAATAGTTGTTAGCACTGCTGTGATAATGGCTCCAGAAACTTCTGAGGTGGCAGTATACACCACTTTATTAATGGATTCCTTTTTCCTACTATTCTCTAGATGTCTTAGGATATTCTCTGAAAGAATTACTCCGAGATCGACCATAGTACCAATTGCGATTGCTATTCCTGATAATGCAACTATATTAGCTTCTACTTTAAACCATTTCATTGTTATAAAAACCATCAATACAGCCACAGGTAATAATCCCGAAATAAGAACAGATGCTCTTAGGTTAAAGAGCATAATGGTTATTACCAAAATAGTAATTAAAATCTCCAACGTAAGAGTTTCTTCAAGAGTTCCAAGAGTTTCTTGTATCAACTCTGTTCTGTCATAAAACGGAACAACTGTAAGTTGGGATGTTCTACCATCTTTTAAAACCTTAGACGGCAATCCTTTTTCGATCTCTATTATTTTTGATTTAACAGATTGAATTACCTGCATTGGGTTAGCACCATATCTGGATACTACCACTCCTCCAACTACTTCTGCTCCTTCTTTATCCAGTATTCCTCTTCTGGGTGCCGGGCCTAAAGATACTTTGGCAATATCTTTTACTCGTATCGTTGTAAAATTTTGAGTACTTACGGCCGCATTTTCGATATCTTCAATAGAATGTACATATCCTAATCCTCTTACAAGGTACTCTACTTTATTGATTTCTAAAGTTTGAATTCCTGTATCTATATTGCTTTCTTTTACAGCATTTACAATATGATGTAAATCAATACTATATTGTTTTAATAATTCTGGATTAACATCTATCTGATACTCCTGAACATACCCTCCAACAGAAGCTACTTCAGACACTCCTTTAGCCGACGATAATACATACTTTACATAATAATCCTGGATGCTCCTAAGTTCATTAAGGTCCCATCCTCCCGTTACATTACCATTCTCATCTCGACCTTCTAAAGTATACCAAAAAATCTGTCCTAGTCCTGTAGCGTCTGGTCCTAAGGTAGGAACGACATCTTCAGGAAGTAATCCTTTGGGCAAGGAATTTAGTTTTTCCAAAACTCTACTTCTACTCCAATAAAATTCTATTCCTTCTTCAAAAATTATATAAATATTTGAAAAACCGAACATAGAAGAACTCCTAATCGTTTTAACACCAGGAATTCCTAATAAAGAAGTTGTTAATGGATACGTAATTTGATCCTCTATATCCTGTGGAGAACGACCACTCCATTTGGTAAATACAATTTGTTGGTTATCGCCAATATCAGGTATAGCATCTACAGCAACCGGATCATGAGGCAATCCTATCTCAGAGAGTGCGTTACCCCAATTAAAAGGTGAATGAACAATCCCCCAGATTATCAGAATTATTATTAATAGAAAGGCGACAAACTTATTTTCAATTAAAAAACGAATGCTTTTGTTGAGCATAGACTTAAATTTTTAGCTAATCATTAGAAAGTAATCATGCTTCAATATTATTGAAGTAATTAGTAATTAAGTTCAATATTGGCATTACAACTTCTCTTTGAAGTCAAAACGCCAAACAGTAATAAACTAAAATCAAATAAGATAAGTCTCGTGTAAAACAAGGATATTCCTGACCAAATCAGGAGGAGAATACTCTTTAAAGCCCAAGTTTCTTTCTTCGGAAGCTTCAAACAGTTTTAAATAAGAGTATACAAAAGAGGTGATAAACACTTGTTGCTGAAGCTCAATCTTATCAAAAGTCATTTTTAATTCATCCTGTCCCTCAATAACCAAAACTTCGTCTTTACAACAAGATTTCTTCATCGTTTTTACATGAAGATCATTTGAATAACTCATCATATCCATACCACAGTCCTTGGCTTCAGAGAACACGGCTACATCTACCAAAAATCTACCACAATAATGTTTTTCTATTGTAAAAGACACAGTAGAAGCCAGTACTAAAACTGCTAATAATAATGATGTTATTTTTTGAAATACCTCTTTCATTTCGACAACAAAGTTACACAATAATTGAAAATATGATAAATTTTATATTTTTAACAGGCTATTTTTAACAAAACTATACAACTGTTAAAGATAGTTTGTTCTAAATATTTTAAATATTTTTGCCCGAAAATTGTAAGGAATGTTATTTGAAAACCTAAAGTCACAAGTTACAAGTATTCTTGAAAAAGAAGATCAGACAGTAACAGATAGACTCCATATGATCTGCCAATTGCTTAATAACAATATCGATTATTATGATTGGGTTGGTTTTTATTTTAAAAATGGAGATAAAGAAGAGCTAAAGCTTAGAACCTATGTTGGTGAAGAAACCGATCATACAATTATTCCTTTCGGGAAAGGGATTTGTGGGCAAGTAGCTATTTCTAATAAGAACTTTATTGTACCAGATGTTCAAGCGCAAGATAATTATATTGCTTGTAGTATTAATGTAAAATCTGAGATCGTAGTTCCTCTATTTAAAGATGGAGAAAATATTGGTCAAATTGATATTGACTCTGAAACTAACGATCCTTTTACTGAAAAAGACGAAAGGTTCCTGGAGTTTGTAAATCAAGAAGTTGCCAAAATATTATAAATCACCTAAAAAGTTTTAAAAAAATACTATTTGCTTTCTTTAAGGCTAATAGTATTTTTTTACTCACAATTTTTACACTTAGACTCCCCATTTTTGTAAGTACATAAAACTTTACAAATATCTTCTGGATAAAAATCAAATACATAAATTTGTTAATTACATTAATCTAAGCTTTTTATATTTATTCTAGAAAACAAAAAACCAATGAAAATACTAGTAACAGGAGGATTAGGGTTTATAGGTTCACACACCGTAGTAGAATTGCAAAATGAAGGATTTGAAGTAATTATTATTGACAATTGCTCTAATTCTTCTAAAGACGTTTTAAAAGGTATTACTGCTATCACCGGGATTTCTCCTCTTTTTGAAGAGTTTGACCTAAGAGAGAGATCTAAAGTCGAAGATTTTTTCAAAAGACATCAGGATATTGAAGGAGTAATTCATTTTGCAGCATCAAAAGCTGTTGGAGAAAGTGTAGAAAATCCTTTACTTTATTATGAAAACAATATCGCAACTTTAGTGTACATCCTAAAGGAATTACAAAAAAAGGATAATGCTTCTTTTATTTTTAGTTCTTCTTGTACAGTTTACGGTCAGGCTGATGAGCTTCCTATTACTGAAAATGCTCCTGTAAAAATTGCAGAATCTCCGTATGGAAATACAAAACAAATGGGGGAAGAAATTATTAGAGACACCTGTAAAGTAAATGAAAAGCTTAGTGCAATTTCATTACGTTATTTTAATCCAATTGGAGCTCACCCATCTGCTGAGATAGGAGAACTACCTATTGGAGTACCACAAAATCTGGTTCCTTTTATTACACAAACCGCTATCGGTTTAAGAAAACAATTATCAGTGTTTGGCGACGATTATCCTACAAATGACGGGACTTGTATACGTGATTATATCCATGTTGTGGATTTAGCAAAGGCCCATGTTATAGCTTTACAAAGACTTCTAAAGATGCAAAACAAAACTAATTATGAAGTATTTAATGTTGGTACTGGCACTGGAAGTTCTGTTCTTGAAGTAATCCAATCCTTTGAAAAAGCTTCTAATCAAAAACTTAATTATAAAATTGTAAAAAGAAGAGCAGGAGATGTTACAGCTGCTTATGCCGATACTACAAAAGCTAATAAAGAGTTAGGTTGGACATCTAAAAGTAATCTGGATGATGCTTTATCTTCTGCCTGGAAATGGGAGCAAAAAGTTAGAAATTAGTTATTCTTTCTTTACCTATAAAAACATTTAACAACAAAAAAACCAGAAGAATCATCTTCTGGTTTTTTTGTTGTTATTATTTTATTCAAATCCTAGTAGAACTTGGATCTTTTATCTTCGATTTCTGCAGCTTCTTTTAATGCATTAAACACTCTTGAATTTACTGCTCCAGCTCTTGCTGTAGATGTTTGAGAAGCATAACTCATATAAGTATCTAAACCAGAGGCTGGCGTATTCTTAGTCACTTCTATAACATAAACTCCGTTGTTACCCTCTATAGGCTTTGAAACCTTACCTATTTCTAATGTAAACGCCGTTCCTACTACTTTAGGCTCTGTTCCTGCACCACTAACTGTTGGTGTTTTCATATTTAAAGCAGAAGCCGTTTTTACTGTTTGACCTTGGCTGCTTGCTATGTTATCCAAAGATGTTCCACTTATCTTATTTTTAAGCATTTCTGCCTTCTTTTCTTTAATAAGAATAGGTTTTACTGTAGGACTAGCATCTGCTGCTTTCATAACTCCTTTAGAAGACTTAGCCGTTAGTTGTACTACTGCATATCCATCTGGCACATCAAAACGCTTTACATCACCAACTTTAGACTCTTCATTAAAAGCCCATTGAACAATAGATCTCTGAGCACCTACTCCAGGAATATTTTCGTCTAATTCCTTAATCTTATTTACAGGGCGTACTTCTTTTTCTTCAGATTTTGCTACCTCTGCAAAATCACCATCTTTAGTAGCTATCTGAAATTTTGTAGTCTCAGTAAAAATATCATTAATGGTCTTTTCGCTAGGCTCAATTTTTTGAGCAATTGTAGCAACTTTGACTACCTTTTGTTCATTTTTCTGATCTTCGATCTTAATAATATGATATCCGAATGGAGTTTCAACTATTCCTTGATCTCCAACTTTATTCTCAAAACAATAATCGTTAAAAGCAGGCACCATATAATTGTAAGTAAAGTATCCTAAGTCTCCACCTTTATCCTTGTTACTCGTATCTGATGAGAAAGTAGCTGCTAATTCTGTGAATTTATCATTATTATTCTTAACAACACCTGCAATACTATCTGCTAATACTTTTGCTTCTTCTTTTGTACGTTTAGTATCTCCTGCAGTACGTAATCCTACCCAAGATACTAAGATATGACTTGCCTTTACAGAATCAGGAACTTGTTTTTGTGCAATTGCTTTAGATATCTTTATAAACTCTCCATCTTTATATGGGCCATAAATTTCACCAGTAGGAAGGTTATATAATGTATCCGCAACACTAGAAGGCAAATCTTTTTTGAAAACAAAACGATCCTCAAATTTTATTGCAGAATTTTGATTTACGTAATCTTCAATATTGGTTGTGTTTTTAAATCCTAAAACAGAATCATTAGCATTTGTTGCAGAATTAAAAACAACTCTATCTTCTATCAATTTAGAAACATCCGCTTTGATATCGTTCTCATCACTTTCGCTTGCTACTTCTTTAAATGACACGTAACGAATACTTCTTGTAGCTTCTGATTGGTACTTATCAACCTGTGCATTAATATATGTCTGAATCTCTGCATCCGACACTTGTATTTCTGTATCAGGAATACTTGAATATGGAAGTTGAACGTATTTAATATCTACATTATCATTTTCCATTTTATAAACTAACTCCCCTTCTTTAAGGGTTGCACCTACTCCTGCTTTGATCATTGTAAGATATGTTTCTTCCAAAGCATTAGTACCTAAAGCTATCTTATAATCTTGCCATCTCTTAAATGCAGCCGGATTTGTAGCTTGAATATTAGCTACATATTCTTGCATTTTTGCTTTATCAAATACACCTGCATCATTCTGAAAAGTAGGATCGTTTGCTAAAGCTTCTTCTAACAAATCAGTTACTTGATCTTTACCAACTTTAATCCCTAATTCTTCAAACTGCTCTTCAAAAACAGTTTTTCTTACAAATCTATTCCAAACATTATTCACAGCTTGAATTGTAGAACCTCCTCTAAATCCTGAAGAAGCTGCTTCTACTTCTTTTGCAAATTCTGTTCTATCAATATCTTTTCCATTTATGGTAGCAATAGTATTCTCTGCTTTCTGAGAAATCGCTCCTCCATTACGAATCAAATCTGCTAAGACAAACGAAAACAGTGCTAATGCGATAATCACAATTAGAAAAACGGAACGTTGTCTGATTTTATTTAAAACTGCCATTTTAAGTTTAATTTATTCAAATATAGTGGGCGAAAATACCATTTTATTAGAATAATACCAATTAAAGACTAAAAGTCTTTGCAACTTTTTTTGGTTTTTAACTCAGTAGATATTTTAACTTGTTTTGGTTTGAAAAAACAAAGTGTTTTTTAACCGTTAATTTCTTGCTTTAAAACCCCATACACAATAAGTAATTGGGCAATTGCATAAGTAGTCATAATCATTATATTACTCAACATAATAGGTTGATAAAACATGTTAAGTGCTAACAAACTATCTGAAAGCATAAAAAATAATGCTCCTACTAAAACATAATTATAGCTTGATTTTTGCACTAGACCTTTTCTTAAAAATGCCGTATTAGCCATAAGTAAAATCACGACCATATAGACAATCACAGGAATAAGCATTTGATCTAATCCTGGATATAAGACATAAAACAAACTCAAGCCATATAACAAAGTAATAGCCAAAAACAATCCTGGTTTTTGGGTTTTATTTCTTTTTTTAAGAAAAACTAAAACATACATCACATGCGCTATCAAAAATGATAGCAATCCCATTATAAAGAAAAGATGTGATTGTTCAGTAAACAACAATAAAACGTCTCCTGATAGTGAGAAAACAAGTGCCAATAACATTAACAGCGTTGTTCTTTTGGGTAACACTCTTGAATATCGAAGAAAAAATACAATTAATGCTCCAACAACCGAAGGCTTTGTTATATCCCTGTAAGAACCGTATTCTTCAATACTACTACAAATCAAATCGCAGATTATAATAAAACTATAAATCAGTATAAAGCTTATTATACTTTTAACAGGTATAGATGAGGTTTTTAAGTTCACAAGAGCTTATATTTTGGTTAATTAAGTAATATCCACAGCTTCAAAGCTAATCAATTCATTTAATACGAATGACTTTCAAAACAAAATTAGATCAATCCTCCTCTGCTACTTCAAGCTCTACTATTTCGATCTTAGTATTGGATGTTTCAATTATATTAATTTTAAAAGAATTAATCTCCAAAAAATCTCCTTGTTGGGGTATTTCTTCGGTATGGTTTACAATCATACCTCCTAGCGTTTCATAATGCTCACTTTCTGGAAGGTTTAACTTATAAGTTTCATTTATATAATCTACTTCCATTCTTGCTGAAAATCGATAATGATTCTTATTTAAAATATCTTCTATCAGTTCTATAGAATCGTGCTCATCTTCTATTTCTCCAAAAAGCTCTTCTACGATATCTTCTACAGTAATAATACCACTGGTTCCACCATATTCATCTATTACGACAGCCATGCTTTTGTGTTTTTTAGTCAAAAGATTCAAAACATCTTTTACATACATAGTCTCAGGAACAAAAACTACTGGTAATAAAATAGATTTTAAAGATTTAGGTTTTTTAAACAACTCAAAGGAATGTACATATCCTATAATATCATCTATGGTATCATCAAACACTAATATTTTAGACAATCCTGTATCTATAAATAACCTGCTTACTTCTTTTATAGATTGTGATTTTTCTATCGCTACAATCTCAGTACGAGGCACCATTACTTCTCGAGATTTCACATCAGAAAACTCCAAGGCATTTTGAAAAATCTGTATTTCACTATCAATATCATCGTGAGCTTCAACAGTTTCCATTTGTTCATTGATATAATCTCCTAACTCTGTCTTACTAAAGGCTAATTGAACTTCATCCCCATCTGTTTTCAAAAATTTCTTCAGCACAAAGTCTGACACCCAAATAACAAAAGAAGAAATTGGAGAAAAAATCCAATAAAACAAATATGCTGGCAAAGAGAATATCTTTAACAAGGAATTTGCATAGATCTGAAAAAAAACTTTTGGTAAAAACTCTGCAGTCAACAAAATTACTACCGTAGAAACTACAGTTTGCGTCAATAAACTGAAATCTGTAAGTATAGTATCCCAAAATTGAGATCCCGTAGGAATAGAGGCTTGAAAGAAATTCATCAAAACTTCTCCCATATAAAAACCATATACAACTAAAGCAATATTATTACCAACTAACATGGTAGCAATAAACTTAGATGGTTTACGTGTTAAACGCTTAAGAATAGTAGATAAAAAACCTTCTTGTTTTTTCTCTATTTCAATATGAATTTTATTAGAAGAAACATAGGCTATTTCCATTCCTGAAAAAAAAGCGGAAAGAATAAGAGAAAGTACAATTACGACTATGTGCCACTCCATTATTGATCTTTGTTATTAGCTTCGAATCTTTTTCTAAAATTTCTTTTAAAGAAATACATAAAAATCGCTACTCCAGCAAAACACAAATACAATACACTTCTATTTCCTTCCTGACCCCATTCTACATATGCTTGATATATAAAAAAACACATAATAGCCAGGTAGGCAAATTCAAAAAATCTAAAAATCTTTTTCATCTATTTTTATAATTTATGTAGATGATGACACATAACATCTCTTAGTCTACAAACGATTTATTGACAACTAATTATCTTCAATAAACATTACTCCTTCATTTATGCGTGAATTCAAGATAGTAAAATCCTGATTAGCATCAAAGCCGTCTGCTTCATTTAAAGTGCCATCTGGAAGGTAACTTTTATAAGGCTGATCTGTAAAGACCCAATTAACATTTTGATCCCAATACAGTTGCTTCGCCTGCAAATGGGTACTATCAGCTGTTTTAATATCTACATTACCTCTCATATCAATAAGTCCTGTTTGCTGATAAGATATCGCATAATCCGATGTTACAACACTTACTTTTCCTTCTTTGTCTATAATATCAAGTACTATACCTTCAGGAAATTCATGATACCCAAAATCCAAATTAGTATAGTCCAATATTTTGGAAGCTCTAAGTATAGCTGTAAGCCTTCCAGAATCCGTATATTTTAGATTCACCTCAAAAGCTTCTGCGATGGGTGCATCTTCTGCAACCTTAAAAGAAGATGGTTTTTTTACAATGTTTGATTGGCATGAAAAAAACAATGTCACAGCAATCGCTGTGACAAAGTTTAATAATATATTTTGTTTGTTTTTTAGCATTATAGCTTAGGAACTTTTACAGTTTCTCCAATCCAACAACCTATTTTTACAGATTTAATCTCAGGATTATTAAAAATATCTGTTTTTGATGGTGCTTTTGCCTTATAATTAGCTGCAGTCTTAGAAGCTGTTGATTTTAAACTAGGGTCTATTCTTCCAGCTTTTCTAGCATAATTTTCTGCTAACCAGTATACAGCTCTTTTACTAAAAACATCATCTCCACAATTATTAGCACTGCTAGCAACCATACTCGCTATTCTAAGATAACAGATACCCATAGATGGTTTTTGCTTTAAAGCTTTTCTATAGTAAGATCTTGCTTTTCCTTTACTTCCTTGTCTTTTTAATACTTCAGCTATTTTGAAATATACCTTAGCTTTATCATTTGCTTTAGTTTCTAATTCTGCCGATTGATTAAAGTATTCTAATGCCTTTGATGTTTTCTTGTCTTTCATCGCTAACAATCCAAGATAGTATGCAGATTTTGCAGAAGGCTCAGCTTTGTGCAATCCTTCAACCAATTTGAAAAATAAAGGATCAGAAGTACATTCTTTTGCAGACATTCTGCTTGCAGCTCCTTTTAACCAGTTGATATCATTTTTCTTTTCTTCAAACTGACCGTTATAAAGCGGTATTAGATTCTTACAATCTGCCAAATCACCTATCTTCTGATTTACACCAGCTTTTACTTTACTATAGTTAGATAATATTTTACCAGATCTACTTAATTTCTTTTTCTCTTTGCGCGTTAAAGCAGTTCCTGATTCTTCTTTTTCTGTAAGCTCAGAAATCGTCTTTGCTTTTGTATTTTCTTCTCCTTCAATTTTCTCTATAACATCGTCATAAAGATTAAAAACTTCTTGAATCTCTTTTTTCTTTTCACCGTGAAGGTCTACAAGTAATGAGAAATATGTATAAACGTTTTTAGGGTTTGTTACATTATTCTTATCCTCACTCCAGGCTTTATGAAACTCAGCAAACTGACTCTCTTTGGTTCCAATTTTATTATCATACATGATTTGACCTATGTCAGCATGCATGCTTCCTGTTTTTGTTTTAGCAGGAAAGTATTGTTGACGCTCTTTCCAAAGTGCGATCATATCATTAGCAAGAGCTGTTTTTGTTGCTCCAGTTGCTTTCTTATACTTGCTTTCTAATAATTTTTTTCCAAACTGAAAAGTAGCAACACTATGTGTAGGGCACTCTTTTCTCACCTTCCATAACGGCTCTTCGGCCGCTTCATAATTTTTTACTTTAGCATGCTCATAGGCTATAGAGGCCGTAGTAGCACAGTCAGTAGCCTGAGCACTAACACTAGTAGTACCTAAAACTAATCCTGCTGCTATTGTAAATAGAACTTTAGTATTCATAGCTGTATTAAATTGTAGTTAATTAAATTTTATTTTTCTAAACCATTGGTCATTTAGTGACAAACCTATTGAAAAATTAAAAAAGTCTTCCCTTACTAGTCCAAAATCGGTTGTACCGCGCTGTCCGTACTCAAAACCTATATTGGCATTAGAAAACAAGTTTCCCACTGGCAATCCTACTCCAAAAGATATGCCAAACTCATTAATGGATTGATTATTAACATTCAATCCTGTTTCTTCATATCTAAACCCTGCTCTATATACAACTCTCTTAAAATAACTTGTTAAAGAGTTATATTTAGGGATATAATATCCTCCTAATTTAAACTTAGAAGCATTATCATACGCTACATTGTCTGCCGTAAAGATTCTATCAGTAAAATCCTCAGCACCTAAATATGTATATTCTGCTCCTGCAAACCATTTTTTAGGCTCTCCAATCCCTGCTCCAAATTTAAATTCTGCAGGAAGATCCAAATCGCGATCTGGAACTTCTACTTCTTGTCTTTGAGAAACAACTTCCTGACCATTACTAGCGATCAATATAGTAGCTAATTCTCTTGTATTATCTGAAGACAATTTAAATGATGGTGTCGACACGAATGAAGTTGTTAATTGCAACTTATCGTTTAACATCCTTTTATAATTTACACCCAACGCAAAACTAACACCGGACAAATCAGAATTATTGATTTCTCTAGTATTAAATTCCACATCAGGATTTAATAAAATTGCCTTATTTTCAATGTTTCCAAAGTTATAATTAAAATCCAAACCAACACTTAAATTCTCGTTAACTTTGAATCCTGCGGCTAAAAACACTTTGTTCAGTCCACCTGTTCCTGTGAATCGGGTTTCCATTCCGTTATTATCAACAGAACTCAACTGATACCCAACGGCGCTAAATGGAATCACCCCAAATCCGAATCCAAATCTATTTGCTGGAATCCCAATGGCCAAGTAATTAAGACTTGCGTTATCAACAGCAGAAGATGCTGTTGTATTTTTGATAGTTGTATTATTATAATTTGTACCCAACGAATAGGTCGTGAGCCTTAATTCTCCATACGCTGCTGGATTCTGGAGGTTAAGATGGATACTATCTGAAAGTATACTCAATCCCCCCATCGATCTGTTTTCTACTGTTCCTTTAAACTTCTGAAGGCCTATCCCATAAAAAGAATAAGGCGAAGAAGTTCCCTCCTGAGCATACGATACACTAGTAACTACCACCAGAATGACTACTAAAATCTTCTTTATCATTGACTATTATTAAAAGCTAAAATGTAATTTAGTCCCTCCAACAAAAAATTAGAGGTGGCAAATATGCTATTTTTTAATCTTTTAGACAAAAAATGTACGTATCCACCGGTTAAAATAACTGTTAAATCACCATAAGTGTTGCAATATTCTGCAATTGTTCCTTCTATTTCGTATAAAATTCCGTTCACAACACCAGAGTGAATTGCCTCTTTTGTACTATCTCCAATATGATTTTGGGGTTCTTTTATTTCCAACAATGGTAAATTAGCAGTATAATTATTAAGACTTGCATATCTTAATTTAAATCCTGGCGCTATAGCTCCGCCAAGATATTCTTCCTTTTCATTTTTAAAATCATATGTTATACAGGTTCCAGCATCGATAACCAAAGTGTTTTTACCTGGAAACTGATCCACCGCTGCTGCAATCAATGCCAATCTATCTACGCCCAACGTTGTAGGAGTTGTATATAAATTTTTAAAAGGCATTTTTATTGTATGATCTACAATCAAGGTATCAAAAAGTTTGTGTAACAGCCTTATTTCTTCTTTAGGCACGTTAGACACTGAAGAAATGATTGCCTTTTCCATAAGAGGATATTCTGTATAAACTTTTTGAATCTCTTTAATTATTGAGCCAGGCTCAATAATTTTTTTATGAACTATCAAAGAATTATCAAAAACTCCTATTTTTATGGAAGTATTACCTACATCTATAATAAGATTCATCTGATCATATTTATTATTTTTCAATCCTTGGATTGATTTTGGTCATTTTTTTTATTCGTATTAAAAAATTCTGTATCAGCTTATTCACTATTATTTTTGGCGAACTGCAAAAGTACAAAACGAAATTTTTAATTTTTTCTTTTGTGTATAAAAAAAAGCGTTCTATATTTGCACCCGCTTACGCACCGAATCACAGTAGGATGTAAGTTCACATTATGTGAGGTACCTTAGCTCAGTTGGTAGAGCAACGGACTGAAAATCCGTGTGTCCCTGGTTCGATTCCTGGAGGTACCACATCAAAAACCCGAACAAATTGTTCGGGTTTTTTTGTAAACTAAAAAATCAATTAAGGTTATATATTTCTGTTACCTCCAGTAATTGTTAGCAGCAGAAATAGTTTGAAAATTCAGGGCAATTACTTGAGAAGCTGCAGTTAATCCAGAAGCACTATTTGCATAATCTTTTCGTAAACGTTTTAAAACCTCCATATCTGGTTGTGTTGATTTAACTCCCATTCTTGAGAGTTTTATTGCTAATTCATACCCTTCTTGTGGAGAAGATGTTATCAGACTTGATAACCAAGTTTCTTTTTGTTCCATTTTGCTTAGTTTTTAGGTTGTACTTTGAGGCTGTATTACTTTGACTGTTTACGAGCACTTTTACTTTCTTGAAGTCTACGCACAAAAGCGGCTGCATATGCTGGAGATCTAAATTTTAAAATCGGATCGTCTGAAGGTTTAAACCCTGCTTGTAATTGAAGTGGATCAAAATTAATAGCTTCACAAGCCCCTTCTTTTCTTATCGTATCAATAGTGAGCACAGCAGCAACAATTTCTTGATGCTCCCCAGTCCATTGAATACTGGCATCCTCAACAACATCTTGATCATTGGCGATGGTTACGATCATCTCCCATGTAAGTGTATTATTTCTTCGAATTGCTTTTTGGGTCTCATTAAAAAAATCTACTTTTTTTGAAGTATCAATTGTTATGGTTTCATTTTTAGGCACAAATGACCAACGCACTGGAGTTATAGTTCCTTTATCGTTTTCCAGGTAAAAAGAATTTACACTATTAAATTGATGGTTTGTAAAGTTTTTTAGCTCTTTAGTTTTGTTTTTATAATGCGCTTTAAAGTTTTTAAATTCTGGATGATCTTGTTTAAGTTTTTCAAAATCCTCTGGTTTACCACTCAGTTTAGCTTGCATTAATTGATGAAACCCTTGTGGCGTCTTTACCGGAAAAAAATCAAGAGTATTCATACTAAAATTATGGATACTATTGTCTTCTAGCATTACCTGAAAGGCCATTCCATATTCTCCAGGTTGACTTTCATCTTTTTTTACTCCTCCTTTATGCGAAAATCTACCGTTAACTTTTAACCGTGTATGGCTAAAAATTTTACTCTTACTATATTTTTTTATCGCATGATCCTTTATCGTGAGATATCCGGAGAAGCAAAATCCACTAATATGATTACGTCTTTTTCCTTCGTGTATTCCAAATTTTTTCTCAAAAACATCAATAGTTTTAGGTGCCAAACTGGGATCACTGGAAGAACTTGAAGGACTTATAGCTTCTACTCTAAAGCCTAAATTAACTGTATTATAAATAAACTTATCCTTGATTTTATCTGACACAGAAGCTTCTTCTCCATACTTTATATTCCAATGAGTTCTATTTATATTGAATTTTGCTCCTACAACTATTTTTGCATTAAACTTTTGCACTCGTACAGGAAAAGAAATGCTTTTGGTAATTCCTCTTAAAGTCAAATTACCTGCCATAGTATGAGTAGGATTGTCGATAGTATTTTCTTGTATAGAAAGTGGCTTAAACTTTGAATCAAATTCTTTTTTAGAATTTTTAGACACCCTTTTTATATATGGAGTAATCGAAGTAATAATAAACTCTCCTGTAGGGTGGTTTTCTACATCCAGAAAATCATTGGACTTTAAATGATCTAATAACACTGATTTTCCAAAAGATTCTTTATTATCATTAAGATTATCAACAGAAATACTTTTCATATCCAAGACTACTTTACCTCCAGTAATTTCATTGTTTTTAACCTCAAAAGAACCATTAGATATACTAACTCTACCATTATGTTTTCCCGTAGGTTTGTTACCGATATAGGTTGTAGTACTTGTATTTGTATCTATTTTATAGATTATTACACCCTTACTCCCTTCTTTTATTTCTTTTGCCTGGCTTGTAGCTAATGTTTTTTCTTGCTTTTTATTGGTATTGCACGAAGACAAAATCAATACTGTAAAAAATAACAACAATACACTATTTGGTTTCATAACTATCTGTGTTTAAATTAATTTTAAACAAAAATAGTCCGCCACCTAATTATGAAATAAGGAGTATATAACCAACATATGGACAATTAAACCAATCTATTGTTTTTTAGTTGTTCTCTGAATTCTTTGGGAGAAATTCCGCTATGTTTTTTAAAAACTCTACTAAAATATAACGGATCATTAAATCCTACTTGATACGCAATGTCTTTAATTGATGTATTGGTTAAAAATAGTAGGTTTTTTGCAATTGCTATTCTCTTTAAGTTAAGAATGGTTACAAAACTATTTTGAAAATACTTTTTACATAATCGATTAAAGGTGGTTAACGAAACCCCTAACTCCTTGGTATAAAACTCTGATGAAGGTTCTGAGGCAAAGTTATTTTCTATCAATCTTTCTATTTGATGATGTAGATTATCTTTTGACGGTAACTCTTTTTCTTGTCCTTTCTTTTTAATTCTTACTGCATTAATTAAAAACATCTTTAATTGACTGGACACCATATCCAACTGCCCAACATCTTTTTTAAGTAATTCGTTTTTGATCTGCAATTGAAAACTAAATAAGTCTTCAAACTCTTCATTAGAGCACGGTAATAAAAAATCATTAAAAAAATTGTTAAACAAAAGTCCTTGACAGCCAATATCTCTTGCATGAATATCAATACAAAAGAAATCAGGATGAAACTGAATAAAAACACCTTCAAAATCACCTTCTATTGAGAGCTTTTGATAAGGATAATAAAATAAAATATACTGACTTTTTATTTTTATATGTTGTTGATCTATAACCAATATCCCATTTGCTTTAGTAAAGAAAAAAACTCCATAAAAGTTAGGGGTTTTAAACATAGATGTAATTGTCGCATTAGAAAGAGGAGCAATCGTTAATACTTTTTCACCCTTTTTATTATGTAAAGCATATATCATTGTAAGTAAAAATGTAAGCTTAAATTATTAGTTTATTAAACAATACTCTATCAAAATTAACTTTCACTAGCAGCAATTATTATAACCAAAGATTATAGTTTTTAAAAAAGACATAGTTTATGCAAATATCAAAAAAGAAAGATTTTTATTTGAATAATTTGAAATTTATTTTCTTTTTTCCAAAAAAACGGTTAAACTACTCCAAATTAATAGTGTTACTATTATATTTATATTCTTAAGATGGAAAATTTACCTATACACATTGTCATAAGTGATGAGCTTTATTCTAAAAATCCAGAATCTTCAGATTTAGGAAAGAAAATAGTGTCTAATAGTATTGATATGATTGATGAACTAGGTTTTGAAGCTTTTACTTTTAAAAAACTTGGACAGCGTATTGGATCTAATGAAAGTTCTATTTATCGTTATTTTGAAAGCAAGCATATGTTATTGGTTTACCTTACTTGCTGGTACTGGAGTTGGGTAGAGTACAGACTTGTATTTGCTATTAACAACATACAATCTGCAAACGAAAAGCTAACATCTGCTGTACAAATACTAACTCGAAAAATAAATGTAGATAATTCCTTTTCGTTTGTAAACGAAGTTACTTTGAACAGAATTATAATCGCTGAATCCTCTAAAGCGTATCATACCAAAAATGTGGATCAGGAGAATGAAAAAGGATATTATAAAGTATATAAACGCGTAGTACAAAGAGTAAGTGACATTGTAACCGAAATAAACCCGACTTTTGAGTTTCCTCATATGCTTATTTCTACAGTAATTGAAGGAGCACATCAACAACGTTATTTCTCCGAACATTTACCATCCCTAACAGATGTAGAAAAAGGCAAAGATAATATTGTAAAATTTTATACTGATCTTGTATTTAAGGTAATAGCTTAATGTAACTAGTTAAATACTATACTTTACTTTTTATACTTTATTTCTTGTTTAGTATCAATAAGAAGTTCTTTCTTATTATCTTGAACTAAATACTTTTGAGCGGCTATCAAATTATCATGGGTATCATATAAATACTCATCAACTCCAGACAACTCACTATCAACATAATAATTAATTATCCTTTTGTTATTTGTATATAAGATTTCTAGATGTTCTTTGCCTACATTCTCATCGTCCTCTAATATCTTTTTTTCAAAGACGCCATTTTTATTATCATAGCTTCCCTGGCTATAAAACACTTTGGTTAATTTACCTTTATCATAAAAATATTTTGTTTCGTAAATAGTCTTATTGTTAGAGAACTCTTTTAGTTTTTCTATTTTTTTTATGTCTTTAAACAATACACCTAGCTTTGCTTGTGCGTTTTTATCTAATGAATATCTATTAAACTCATAAACAACTCTATGCCTTTTTACGGGCAGTCCTTTTTTATTATAATCAAAATTTAAAATCGTAGCTGTTAATTCTTCTTCAAAGAAATTATCGATCGTATATATTCTAATAATTTGATCTAATTTATCTCGGATCACATGCTTGTAAAGTACAGGATCAACACCAATCTCGACATAATCAACTCCTACATATCCTTCTTTTTCATATTGTTCATATCCAGCTTCTACAGTATCTGCTCTGTAATGTTTATACTCAACAGATCGTTTCTTATGTTTAAATTTTGAATAAGAGTATCCGAAATAATAGGTGTCAAGTTGATTTTTAGCATTATACAGAAATTTTTCAGTATTTATATTATTTTGATTTGTTTTGGTAACCTGATACCTACCTTTTGACATTAATAAAGTATCTATCTTTATTTTAACCTTTTCTTTCTTAAAATAAATAGTATCAATAGTTTGATCACAGTTACAAGATCCGTCGCTATAAATCCTTTTAGAATCCTGATAATAATAGGTAGAAGAGGTTATCTTATACTCCTGATTTTTAAAATATTCATAAGTACTAAAAAGGTTGCCTTCAGAATATTCTGACTGATTATATTTTACAAATTCTATTTCCTGAGGAAGGCTTTCAAACGTTTCTTCAAAAAAAATAGATTTATCAATAGAGTCAATTTTATTTGGAGAAAATTCATATTCATATTCGGCGGGTATCTCTTGAGCTATACCATTTAGTATTCCTAAAAAAACAATCGTAAAAACTCTCATCATTAATCTTTTGGATAATTATTGCTTTCTAAGTTACTAAAAAGAGTAGTACTCAATAACTTTATTTGTAAAACCGGTTATATTCGTTTTCCTCATTATATCTTTTCATAAATATAACTCCATAAATCTCAAGGTTTCATACTTTTTTAAGCAGATATATGCTTTATCCAATATTTATATGCAATAACTTATTATTTTTACGAGGTAAATTTTTATTATGAGTTCTACAAAAAACCTACTTGTCGTTGTAGTATTACTACTTTTCACTTTTTCCTTATACTCTCAAAAACAAAATAATCTAACCACTTGGCAAATGCTTAAGTATGATGGTGCTTCTGTTTTTGGAGGTGTAAAACACGCATATACTCAACCTTTTAAATGGAAACAGAAAGATTGGGCTACTTTTGGTGGTATAGTTGCCGGAGCGACTATTTTATTAGCATTAGACGAGCCGGCAAACGATTATTTCACTAATCAGAGAGATGGAGTCCCCAGAGCTATTAGAGAAACTGGATTTCGTTTTGGAAAACCTATAGTAAACTACGGACTAACCACCGGTGTTTATGCTTTTGGATTATTAACTAAAAACGAAAAAGTAAGAAAAACCGGTGTGTTATTAATTGCTTCTGCTACTGCTGGAGGAATTATACAAACGGTTAGTAAAACCCTTGCTGGTAGAGCCAGACCGATTACAGGTAAGGATAATTTAAGTTTTAAGTTTTATTCTAGTGAGGCCGACTACCATTCTTTTCCGTCGGGGCATGCTATTCTATCGTTTACAACTGCGTATGCCATAGCAAAGCAATTTGATAATCCATATGTAAAAGGAGGTATATATGCTGTAGGATTATTATCTCCAGTATCAAGGCTATGGGAAGGTGCACACTGGCTAACAGATGTAGTACTTGGTGTTGCATTAAGTGTTGTTATTGTAGATGGCATTGATAATTATCTTAATAACAATGAACGTTATGTTTATGACACTAAAAAATTTAAGATCAAATGGGATCTACGATTAGGTGCAGGACAAATAGGAGTTGTTGGTAGATTTTAATCAAAAAATCAGTCTTTTAATATACTAAATGCAAATACACTATGATTTTCATAAGGTATTCCTGTTTTTAAAAAACTTGATGGAAAATTGCTATGACTAGGTGCATCAGGATAATTTTGCACTTCAAAACATATAGCAGGAAACAAGTTATATCTTGCTGCTTTTCTAAAGTTCCATTCTGGAAATTTTTCTGGAGTATAAATTACTACTCCTGGTTGATTGGTATGTACATCCATCTTAATACCTGTTTCTTGAGAATAAAGAGTAGCTTTTACCTTTTTTTCCTGATCAAAAATCAAGGTGTTATCAATAATCCCAAACTCTAAGAGTCCATTTAGTCGTTTAGGATTCAAAAAGTCAAGCTTTGTGTTAACCACAGGTTTAATTTTTCCTGTAGGCAATTGTTTTCCATTGATTTCTAAATAACTATGACTATTTAATTGCAATATATGATTTGCTATTGTATCTGATCCACTAAGATTATAATATGCATGATTCGTAAGGTTAATTACGGTATCTTGATCAGATACAGCCTTATAGGTTATCTTTAATTCATTAGTATTTGTTAATTGATATGTAACTTTAGTGTGTAGATTTCCTGGATAACCTTCTTCTAGGTGTTCACTCAGATAAGAAAAGGAAACTAACAATGCTTCTTCATCAATAGAATCCACTTCCCAAACTTTTGAATCAAACCCCATTTTACCTCCATGTAGATGAATGCCTTCTTCTTGATAAAGCACATAATCAGTATTGTTTACATTGATTTCTCCATTAGAGATTCTACCAGCATGTCTTCCTATGGATGCTCCCAAGAATTTTGATTCTTTATTTTTCGATTTTTCTATATAATCTTTTAGCGTATCAAAACCAATTACAACATTAGTAAGTCTTCCATTCTTATCAGGGATTTCCAGGCTCATAATAGTGGCTCCAAAATTGGTGATACGCAATCGCGAACCTTTATCATTTTTTAATTCAATAACAAACACTTCTTTTTGATCGTGAAAACCAAATGATTTTGTTCTCACTTGCCTTTTTGAATTTTTCAATTACCCGTCGTATTTTATTCTATTTTTATAACATAAGTCATAATCATAAAGAAGGTTTTAATCTATTTTAAAATAGAGATAACACTTCTTAATACTCTTAATCACTTATTCTCTAAAATGTAATTATCTCCATAATCTTCTTAAAAAACAAATATATAAAACCACCTATTACGAATAGAATGTTATAAAAAGTTTACTCAAATTCTTTTTCATAATATGTCGCAGCGTCCTTTAGAAGAGTATTCAGATATCTATTTTCATTTAAGAGTCGGTTTTCATCCCAATTAAGGTATTTTACAAGATCTTCTTCTATAATCGATCTAAATTTATGTACACTATTAATGTCAAAATATAATCTCCCGGTTCTTCTGACAAAAAAGTCTACCAAACTATTTACCATTTCATGATGAACACAGTACCATAATTCTGCCCTAATAAGTCGCTCCTCTACATCTGCATTAAGAAAATAATTCACTTTACTTAGTATAATATCTGTTTGTCTACCATAGGTTGAAGCAAGATACCAACCACAATATGGGTCTTCTATATTTAAATCTCTAAGCCGTTGTGTAATTTCTGCTTGATAGGTTTCTACCGCAGATGAATCCTCGAGAGGTGCGCTGGTCAAAGATATTTGTTTAGTAAAAGATTTAGAGAATTTATCTCTGCGTTTACTACTCATCGTTTTGAGTACAGCATCAATAACCCTTTGGGCCATTTTACGATACCCTGTTAATTTACCTCCCGCAATAGATATCAATCCTGTTTCTGAAACAAAAATTTCATCCTTTCTGGATAATTCTGAAGGATCTTTTCCATCTTCATGAATCAATGGTCGTAATCCTGCCCAATTAGACTCTATATCTTCAATTTTTAATTGTACATCCGGAAACATATTGTTGACGGCTTTCAAAAGATACTCTGCATCTTCTTTTGTAGCGACAACATGGTTTAGATTAGCGCTATAATCTGTATCGGTAGTCCCAACATAAACAGCTCTTCCTCTCGGTATAGCAAAAATCATTCTACCATCAGGTACATCAAAATAAATGGATTGAGTGAGCGGAAAACGATCTCTAGAGAAAACCAAGTGTACACCTTTGGTAAGGTGTAAATGTTTACTATTCATTGAATGATCCTTCTCTCTCAATAAATCCACCCATGGTCCTGCTGCAGAAACAAAGTTCTTTGATTTTATGGTAAAGGTTTCATTTGTATTATGATCTAAACACTGTAAACTTTTGATCTTGCCATTATCATCATAATTAAAGGATGTCATCTCGCAATAATTAATACTATTTGCTCCATAGCTAGCCGCTTTCTTAAGCAGTTCGACAGTAAGTCTTGCATCATCGGTTCTATACTCTGCATAATACCCTCCTCCTGTAAGACCTTTTTTACTAAGTAATGGCTCTTTTGACAAGGTCTCTTCGGCATTTAACATTTTTCGTCTATCTTCTCCTTCTACATTTGCTAAAAAATCGTACACTTTTAATCCTAATGAAGCCATTAATTTTCCATAAGTACCGCCTTCTATCAGAGGTAGTAGCATTTTTTCTGGCACTACAAGGTGAGGAGCTAATTTATGTACAATTGCTCGCTCGCTTCCTGATTCTGCGACTAAGCCAATTTCCATTTGTTTTAGATACCTTAATCCTCCGTGAATAAGTTTTGTTGATTTGTTACTTGTGCCAGAGGCAAAGTCATTTTTTTCTACTAAACAAACTTTTAGTCCTCTAGAAGCGGCATCTAAAGTAATTCCTGCTCCTGTTACTCCTCCTCCAATAACAATAAGATCATATTTGGTGTTTTTTGCTCTTATGAGCTGAGTGTTTCTATCTAAAACTGAAAAACGAATCGGACTATCTTCTTTTATAGCCAACATATCTTTATTGACTGTTTTGGTTCTAGATACTGCTTGTTGCCATCCTAAATATTTTCGGCTTCGGTCGTGTTGTGTCATCACAGGTTTAAATACCGTGTCTACAGCTCTAATTTTTGCAATATCTTTTTTGGTCCAGACTCCTGCTTTTATTCCTGCTAGAAATGCTACTCCCAAAGCTGTTACTTCTAACATCTTTGGCCTATCCACTTCAACATTTAGAATATCAGATTGAAATTGCATTAAATAATTATTTGCTGACGCTCCACCATCTACTTTCAGGATTGCCATTTGCTTACCGCTATCTTCTATCATAGCTTCGAGCACATCTCGTGTTTGATAAGCTAGTGCTTCTGTGGTTGCTTTTATAATTTCATTTTTACCAGAATCTAAGGTCAATCCATAAATAGCTCCTTTGGCACCCATATCCCAATAAGGAGCTCCCAAACCGGCAAACGCAGGAACTACATAAAGATCTTCTGGTAATGAGGTAGATTCGCAAATTGCTTCTGTCTCTGAAGCCTTATCAATAACTTGAAGTTTATCTCTAAGCCATTGTATTGATGCGCCTCCAATAAATATACTTCCTTCAAGAGCATATTTTACAGGGTCTTCAGGAAGACTACAGCATAAAGTAGTTAACAATCCATTTTGAGACTTACAAGGTTTTTTCCCTGTGTTAAGTAATAGAAAACAACCTGTACCGTATGTGTTTTTAGCTATTCCGGATTTATATCCTCCTTGCCCAAATAAAGAAGCTTGTTGATCTCCTGCCACTCCATAAATTGGAATATCTACTTCTTGATAACTGATATTACCAAAATCTGACGAAGAATATCGAACTTCTGGAAGTAGTGATCTTGGAATATCTAATGCATCCAATAGTTTTTGATCCCAATCCAAATCAAGGATATTATATAGCATCGTTCTTGATGCATTAGAATGATCTGTATAATGAGAAACTCCCTGAGTAAATTTCCAGATTAACCAGGTATCGATCGTACCAAACAGCAAATCTCCTTTTACAGCTTTTTCTCGCGCTCCTTCTATAGTATCTAAAATCCACTTTAATTTGGTTCCTGAAAAATATGAATCAATTACTAAACCTGTATTCTGAGACACATATTCTTCTAATCCCAGAGATCGAAGATGATCGCAGATATTCTTGGTTCTTTTATCTAACCAAACAATAGCATTATAAATGGGTTTTCCTGTATTTTTATCCCAAACTACGGTTGTTTCTCTTTGATTAGTAATACCTACTCCTGCAAGTTGGTCTGGTGTAATTTTTGATTTTTTCAAGACCTCTTGAAACACTTCAAATTGGTGTTCATAGATTTCTAAAGGATCGTGTTCTACCCATCCTGATTTTGGATAGTGTTGCGTTAATTCTTTCTGAGCAATCTCACAAATCTCTCCGATATCATTAAAAATAATAGCTCTTGTACTTGTTGTTCCTTGATCAAATGCTACGATATATTTCTTGCTCATACTAGAATCTATGCTTAAAACTTTATAAGTATTTTATTTAAAAAAATAATCAGTAAGTTACTTATAAATATCCAAAGAATTTGATCAACTGAAAAGCGATTCTAAAAAGAAAAAAATGTAATCGGTTGTATTATTTTTAATCCATTGCAAAGGGATTTTTGGTAAATTATTTCTAATAAATATTATTGCTGATCGTCAATAGGTATGAAAATTTCTGCTTTCCACTGGAGTTCATCACCTCCTTCCATAGGGTTGTCATAAAAAATTTCTAGAAACGTTTTCTTAACAGGAATCTTATATTTTTCTGCGTATTCTAAAAGACAAAACCACGCTTGATCACTATTTTTATAATTTCCGTAGAAGGTGGCTTTTAAAGCTCTTTGTTCAACTAATTTACCATATTGCATCTCACTATCTTCGATCAATAAATCTTTATAATCTCCTGAAAACCCAAAATCAAATTGAATCGTATCTGTTTGGGTATTCCATTCTTTAATTTTCACAAAAGGATACCCTATTTCTTTTAAATTATTCTTTTTAAGTTTTGGATATAAATATCCATTACCCCTAATCATCGCATTTGCTTTTTCTCTTCTTCTTGATTGTAATGGGATGTATACATATTCCATTTGGGGGATTAAATCTTCTCCTTCAATATTGACTTTAAAACTATTTGTAAAAAAGAAAATCTCTTTTCCATATTGGATCATTTCTTTCTTGATATTTTCTATAAAAGTAGAAGATCCTAAAAGCACTTTTAATCTATTCCTGACAGAGTGTTTTTTTGATATTATTCCAACAGTAATCCTAGTAACAGTATCACTAACCCTTCTTAACTTCCAATCTAATACGAATGAATTATCATTTCTATCTATTTTTTGAGTTACTGATCTAAATAGTGTAGTATCTAACAAGGTTGTATTTCTTTTTTTATCACTGCCCCAGGATTCTATTTCTTTTATTTTATGATATATCCCGCCAGGTGCAGCATTTGCACTAAACGCCATTTGATAATCATATTTTTTAATAAATAGATACCAAATTGCAGTTGCAAAAAACAAGGTTGCGATTATACCTAAAACTCTTATTTTTTTGATCTCTTTTAGATTAAACATTAGGGGATCGGCTAGATTATTGGTTTTTGTTCATCTTTAGTTCCTTATTTACAAATTTTCCTAATGATCGGCCTTGTTCTAATCCTAAATCGATAGCCGCTCGATAATGAATTCCGCCATACAACCTACTAATAGCGGCTTCATCTGCAGCTTGGTTAAATGAAGTAAAGGAACGTATTGGTAATCCGTATTGCACCTCTGTATTATCATTAAACGCAAAATCATCTCCAAATATATCTGTTAGTACTGTCGATGCCGCACCAGAAACCACAGAATGTCCGCTAGTGTATTCTGGAAATGGTGGTGTTTGCAGTACTGGCACCCAATTTTCATCAATATGCTGATTGATCAACGTTTCTGGACGTATTAGATTACTTCTATATTTTTCATCCCAACAGCTGATAAATGCATCTGCAATTGCAATCGAGGTCTTTGTATATGCAAAAACTGTTTTTGCAAAGTCTGCATTGGTTTTTTTACAAGCTATTTTACAGATTCCTATCCAATGTGCTCCTGGGGTTATTTTTTTTGTGGCAAACATTAAATGTCCTTTATGTGTAGAAACATACGGATTACAATCCCAGAATTGTGCAATCTCTAATTTTTCAGAATCTTCTCCTTCTTCTTTAATCTTGACTCCTACTTCGTAGGTTTCTAGAACTTCTTTAAAAAAAGCTGACTCTTTTTCTAATGAAAAATCGGGATATCTCGATGGTCTAAACTGTGCTGCAGAATCTAATATTGATGGTCGGATTTCTCGCCAATGAGGTTCTATCCCATCCATATAATCTGGTGGGGTTGGTTGCCATCGAGCAGGATCTTCTGTATTGACAGAAAACTTAGGCATGGTTCGAGTTTGTGCATAATTATCTGAAGCATACCATTGTTTTATATGTTCTGCCACCTTAACTCCATATTCTTTTGAATCCAAAAAAGTGGTTTCATCAAAGGATTTCCAGGAAATATATAAGCTATCCTGATATGTCACAATGCGATCTTCTGAAAAAATTAAGTTTTTCCCAACCTCCAAATACGCAACTAAAGCGGCTACTTTATAATTTATTTTCTTTTTGGAGTCTGCTATAGGTATCGATTGCAAATCACGTATTTGATTGGATAAAGAAATATAATTGTCCTGTTCCTGACGTATTACTTCATAGGCGGCAATATTAGAATAGTTGTATATTCTACTAGCAACTGGAGGAGAAAAAATATCATGAACCATTACCTCTGTTACTTTATCTACAGCTTTATGATAATCATTTGATGTAATTATGATTTCCTGGGTTTCTTTTTGGCAAGAAGTAGCTACTGCAAATAATGAAGTAATCAAGAACATTCTTATAGCTTTCTTTAAATAGAAAATAGGATATAATCTATTTAGAAAATTCATAGATCTCTGCTTTTTCATCGTGTATTGTGATTAATAAATAGTCTTTACTATTAAAATTAATAATATTTAAGCCCCTTACTGATTTTTGAGAAAGGTTGATATTTAGTTTTGAAGAGTTAATTATAGTACTTGGATTTTTAAGGATAGCTCCTCCAAAACCATCAAATCTTCCGTGATAAGGAATGACACCAAAATAATTTCCTGCCAGGAAAACTTCTGACTGTCCATCATTATCAAAATCATATTTTAGCATTGCTGTAATAGGAGAAACCTGTAACTCATTAGAAAAAGGAACAAAAAAAAACTTCCCTTCTCGGTTTTCCAGATAGCCTGATGCTAACTGGTGAACCTCCAATATTGTAGCTTTATTAAGTACTGTGTCTCCAAATATCTCTTCTATTGTTTTGCCTGCAAAATCTTTGTAAGTAGTGAACTTTTTACGCAAATAATTGAGTTGCCCTGATAGTTCATCTAAACCTAAGGCGGTATAATATTTTCCATTTTTGGGAAGCGTTACAATCGTTTCGGTTTTTTTATTATCATCAAAATCTGCATAATACATCCGTAATGGTTCTCCAGAAGATGCTTTTAATTTTGAATTCAGTCCAAAATTACCCAGTATATAATCCATATCTCCATCATTATCAATATCAAACTCTTGTATGGATTGCCAGAGCCCATTGAGTTTTTCTGAGAGAAATGTCTGGGTTACATCAATCAGTTTTCCTTTATCATTTTTAAAGAAATGTGGTGACATCCACTCTCCTATAACAATAAGATCTTTAACTGCATCTCCATCAAAATCACTCCAAACAGCATCGGTTACCATCCCTATTTGTTTCAATGCATCGTTTTCTATGACGGTAAAATTGCCTTTGTTATTGATCAGAATATACGACTCTGGAATACGCCCAAAATCACTGGCTACTGAATAATTACCTACAAAAAGGTCCTCATCTCCATCACCATCTATATCATTAACTTTTATTACAGAAGTTTGTTGATAATGTTCCGAGAATTGATTTTTAACCAGCCCAGTATTGGTATTCGAATACAACCGGTTTAGAAGATTTTTTGAAGCCCCAGAAAATTCTCCTCCTGCAGAAGCTACCAGCAAATCTTTTTTAGAATCACTATTAAAATCTGCAATCACAGCCATTACATCTTCACTTTTCTTATCAACTTCAAACAAGTTAGTAAGCTCTTCTTTAAAACCATTTTCGGTTTGAAAAAACACTTTTGAGGGTTGATCTTTTGAACTCCCAAAAAAGATATCCTCTTTTCCATCTCCATTTAAATCTCCCACAGCTGTTGCAGGACCGCGGTCTGAAATTTTATATGGGATTAGTTTTTGTCTATTAAAATCTGTGTAATTGTTTTCTTTATGAGTGTATTGTAATCCTGGAATACTATCAATTTTTGTAAACCATTTATCAGAATTTGGAAATATTTTTTGATAATCCACAAAACCTCTTTTGTGTAATAACTTAACATTAAGCGTTTGATTAGTCTTTATATTTTCTGCTATCTGTATGGTATTATCAGGCCATATGATTTTTAACGAATCGATTACCTCAACATCTCCATAACCAAAATGAATAATTGGTTCTGAAGAGGATTGAAACCCTTTAGAAGTGAATAATTGCTTGAATTGAGCTATCCCCTGATGATAAGATATAACTTTGGTTCCTATTCCAAATTTATTTGATTCCTTGAAGCTTAACTTAAGTTTTAAGTATTTGGATTTTTGATCTGTTTTATTTTGATAAAAAGTAGCTTTAGAGTTAATGTTATTTGTTACGATATCCAAGTCTCCATCATTATCAAAATCAGCATAAGCACTACCTGTTGAGATTATTTCTTCTGGCGGAAGCCAACTTGCCGACTTGTTTTTAAAGTCAACATTTTTTGTTCCTTGAAAAATGTAATTAGGTATCGCTCCAGAAGGCATTATATTAAGAGCTTCATTATCTACTAATTTAGTTGTATTAAGCTTTTCTTTGATTTTCTCATTGGATATATATTTTATAAAATCCATGTCATTTGGACGTTTTGGGATCCCGTTGGATATAAAAACATCTTGTTCTCCATCTTGATCATAATCAGCAAATAACGCAGACCAACTCCAATCGGTAGATGCTACCTTACTCAGTAATGCAGTTTCAGTAAAATATTGCCCCTTTTGGTTTATCTGCAGCATATTACGTGCATATTGGTAATGATATCCTAACTTGTTGACTCTCATATTAAGCATATCTACGGTTTCGTCTCCTGCGGAAGCTTTGAGCACCTTTTCATCATCTGGAGTCATATCCAAAGTTAAAATATCTATATACCCATCGTGATTGATATCTGTGACATCACTGCCCATAGAGAAACGACTGGTATGTCCAAATTTTTCTTTTAATACTTCTCTAAAAGTCCCATCTCCATTATTTAAATAATAATAATCATCTTCATGAAAATCATTACTTACATAAATATCTGTAAATCCATCATTATTAAAATCTGCTGTTGCGACTCCTAATCCATATCCATTAGCACCACCATAAATCCCGGCCTGTATACTTACATCAATAAACGTAGTACCGTCGTTTCGCAATAACTTGTCTCCGCTTTTATCATGCCTTTTATTTCGGATTGACGCTTTTCCAAAAGAATGTTGTGTATGTATTGCATGATTTAATAAATACATATCCAGATCTCCATCATTGTCATAATCAAAAAAACTTGCTGAAGTGGTATAATTCTGAAAATCTAATCCATATACTGAAGCCATTTCGGTAAAAGTACCGTTGCCTTTATTAATGAATAATTCATTTTTCCCTTTTAGTCCTTTAATACCGGTTACTGCACAAACATAGATGTCAAGGTACCCATCTCCATTTACATCTGCCATAGTAGTTCCTGTATTCCAATCAGAATTTCCTGCAACTCCAGCTTTTTTTGTAATATCTTCAAATTGAAAGTTTCCTTTATTGAGATATAGTTTATTATCACCTTGGTTAGATGTAAAATAAACATCTACCAGATCATCATTATTAATATCTCCTACAGAGACACCTGCACCATTATAGAAATACAGATAATCCAGTATATTTAATTCTTCGGTAGGATTTATAGAATTCTGAAAAGTAACATTCGTTGTTTTTGATGATACCTTTTCGAACAATTCTCCTTGAGGTAATTTTTGGTTTGTGCAAGAAATTAATAGCAAAGCAATTATAAGCATATTAATTTTGCAGAACCCCAATAGAAATTGAGTTTTTATCAAATCTAAAAACACTATGTTTAAATCGTTAATCATTAAGTTTAAAGATCTTTGGTTCTTGATTATTAATAGCCGTCACCAGATATTTATCTCCTGATTTATTTTTCATCCATTGCATGCTTTTTATTTCGCCCTCTACCTGAAAGCCTGAAGATTTATGATCAATAAATTCGCCTTTACCATCATTCAACAATACGTTTCCTCTACTTGCATCTAATCGAGAGAATTGTGGTTTCAGGTTATAGTTATTCCCTCCTAAAATAAGATCAATAAAACCATCATTATTAAGATCTGCTATCTCAATATCACAAACACAGGATAATTGCACTTCTTTGGGTAATGCTTTGATATCAAAATCTCCGTTACCATTGTTATAAGCAATTATACTTGAAAAGTTATTCACTTCTTTTACAATTGCTTTCTCTAAGGTTTCTTTGGAAAATAATTCATCTATTGATTTTGTTGCATATTCTGAGTATTTCAGATTCTGCTTCTTTAGAGAGTTAATTTGACTTGTAATCTCATTCTTGAGATGTATAGGGATATCTCTCCCTTTTATGGTTTGAGTAACTATTTGTTCTATGGTACCATTGCCATCAAAATCGCTAATATACATTCTAGACGGATTTGCTTCATCAACTTGATAAATTGCATTTAGTCCTCTGTTGCCTAATGCCAAATCAATATCTCCATCATTGTCAAAATCTCCTGTTTCTAAAGTATTAAACCAGCCTGAGGTAGCATCTAGATTTGTTGGTAATTTGTTAAGTTTATTTCCATCATTTATATAAATTTTTGGAGACATCCAATCTCCAACCAGGATGAGGTCTTTTTTCGTATCACCATCAACATCTTGCCAGGTCGCCGATGTGATCATACCGATCTTATGGATATCAGGAGCATTTGTTACTGTAATATCCTTAAAGCTTCCTTTTCCATCATTTTTAAGTAAGTAGTTTTTGGGTGAAATACCGTATGTACCTACCACACTTTGACTACCAATAAATAAATCTATATCTCCATCCTGATCATAATCATATGCGGCTATTGAAGAAATATTAGTATTAGTTACTAAAATTATACCGCCTCTGGAAAAATTACCTTTTCCATCATTTATATAATATCGAACTCCTGTTCTAGCTCCTTTAAAATTTCCTCCCGATCCAATAATGAGATCTACATCGTTATCCCCATCAACATCTTCTAACACGGCAACGGTATCTTCAAAAAACTCTTCAGTCTCAAAAGATTCGGCTACTAATTTACCTGAAGTGTTTTGTAAGTATAGTTTGCCGGTTTGTTTATATGCTCCTCCTACAAAAACGTCATCATTACCATCGCCATTAACATCTGCGATCGCTAATGCAGGGCCTTCTCGAGATTGTTTTTTATAGATCAATCCTTCATAATTAAAATCAACATATGGATCTTCTTTATGTGATCCTATTTCATGAGAGATCTCTTCAAAATAAGGAATATTGCTAACTGATATACTTTGTTGGTTTTGTTTTGCATCTTTTTGGTTTAATTCTAAAGTAGTATTCAGAACAACGTCTTTTATTGTATTTATTCTAGTATCAGGATATGTTATTTGTATTGAGTCTATTTTTTTTGACTTTCCTAAACCTATGGTCATTGTATATTCTGTTGAGGATTGAAATCCTCTAGAAGGGATCAACTCTTGTCTAATAATCTCATTTCCTGAATATAATTCGACAACACTACCGATCCCAAAGGTGTTTTCTCCTTCTCCTTTAATCTTTATTTTTATATAATTATTTCCTTCACTATTATTTTTATAAATAGAAACGGGCATATTAAAATTATTAACGATCAAATCCAGGTCTCCGTCATTATCTAAATCTCCATATGCAGATCCGTTAGAAAATGTAGGTTCATCAAAACCCCAACCTTTTGTTTGATCTGAAAATGTTAAATCTCCATTATTCTTAAATGCGTAATTGGGAATCGGAGTAGAGGGCATCTTATTAATTATTGAGTCTACTTCTTCCTTTTTACCAGTTAAAGTCATTTTTTGAATGATGTTATTTGCAAAAAAATTCATGAAATCTTGATTGGTCAAATCATGATAGATCCCATTACTGACATAAATATCTCGATATCCATCATTATCCATATCAAATAGTAAGGCTC
The DNA here is from genome assembly GCF_034322225.1 of Aquimarina callyspongiae. Taxonomy (NCBI): domain Bacteria; kingdom Pseudomonadati; phylum Bacteroidota; class Flavobacteriia; order Flavobacteriales; family Flavobacteriaceae; genus Aquimarina; species Aquimarina callyspongiae. The sequence continues at coordinate 952,157 of NZ_JAXLPA010000001.1, forward strand.
CCCAACTCCAATCTGTTTTTGCCACACCACTATAAAGAGCTATTTCTGAAAAGGTGTTATCCCCATTATTGAGTTGAAGAGAGTTTTGCATATACTGGTTATAAAAATCTCTGCTTTTTTTTAATTGCTGAACATCATATGTCTCAAATGCTGTAGTTTCTTTAAGTCGTTGATCACCTTCTGGGAGCATATCGGTCACAAAAATCTCAGGGTATCCATCATTATTGATATCTGCCATATCTGCTCCCATTGAAGAAAGACTTAAGTGTTGTACCCAATCTTTTATTTCTTCATTAAATGTCCCGTCTCCTCTGTTTATGTATAGATAATCTCTTTCATAAAAATCATTAGACACATAAATATCCGGAAGTAAATCTTTATTTACATCGCCAATTGTCACTCCTAATCCAAACCCAATAAGACTACCATATATTCCTGCCTCTGCACTTACATCAGTAAATACTCCATTATCATTTTTAAGTAGTTTATCTCCTCCTCCTTTAAGAATTTCTGGCAGATCCCATTCTTCTGCTCTTAGATTTCTTTTGTTTGCAAAACCTAGACTACTTACCGGAATAAAACTGTTATTAAGGATATATACATCCAAGTCACCATCCTGATCATAGTCAAAAAAGGCAGCATGAGTAGTAAATCCACTATCGGCCAAATTATATTCTTCTGCTTTTTCGGTAAAAGTTAAATCTCCATTATTAATAAATAACTCATTCTTTTGATCATCTCCTTTTACATTACCGGCATTACACACATAAATATCTAAAAAACCATCTGCATTAATGTCTACCATAACCACTCCGGTAGACCAGGAGTTTTTTCCAGTTGTATTAGAGATTGCAGATAGATCTTCAAACTGAAAATCTCCTTTATTAAGATATAATCTGTTCTTTTCTCTATTTGCTGTCAAGTAAACATCTGGCAATCCATCATTATTAATATCTCCAATGGCAACACCTCCTCCATTGTAAAAGTTCCTGTATTTAAAAATATTAAACTCTTTTTCATTACTGACTTTATTAATAAAATCAACTTTTGTAATATCCTTAGATACTTTTGTAAATAAAGTTTCTTTATTTTCTATAATAACAACCTCTTTATTTTTCTCGTTACAAGAGATTAAGATTAGAAATATGAAACAACTATATATTAACTTGTTCATTTTACTTTTAGTTTTTTTTAACCATCTGAATGCTATCATTATTTACTCCAAACAAAATATATTCTTCTTGCTTAATGTTAATTGATTTTATAGATCTCGTGGCTCCGTTTATATTGATCAGCTTTTCTTTATTTGCTTTAAAACTACCTTTCTGATCATTATTGATCATTACAACTCCATATAATCCATCTAATCGGCTTAATTGAGTATTAACTTCATAAGTATTACCTCCGAGAATAAGGTCTGGATATCCATCTTTATTTACATCATTAATCAAAATATCATGTACAGAGGATAGCTGAGTCTCCCAAGGAAGGGTATGTGCCTTAAAATTGAGATCTCCTAAATTTTCAAAATATGTAGTTTCTAGCATAAATACCTCTTTAACATCTGCTTCTTCTATTTTTGATTTTGAGAAATATTCTTTAAAATCAGCTTTTGCAAATGCATTATAAGAGAGGAACTTTTTATTAAGCTCAGGTATTTGTTTTGATAACTCATCTTTGGTTGCTATTGGCGTTTCTTTTCCATTATAAAAATACGTTACCAGAGGATCAACCTTTCCATTATCATCAAAATCATTACGATATAACCGTATAGGTTTTTCGACAGAAGCCGTTAAGCGACTATTGAGTCCCCAATTTCCTGCTATAATATCGTCATCACCATCTTTATCTATATCTTTAATTGTAATACAGTTCCACCATCCATTCGTATTTTGTAGAGATGTATTATTATTCTTTCTGAAGTTGCCTTTACCATCATTAAACATTATCGTTATCGGCATATAGTGTCCTACCAATATCAAATCCTGATAATTATCCTTATTAATATCAACAAATTCAGCATCATACACCTGTCCAATTTCATACAACTCTGGCGCGATGATATTTGTTACTTCCTCAAAATTTCCCTGTCCGTCATTTTTAAAAATAAAATTTTTAGGAGTAAGACCGTATTGACCTGCTACACTATTACTACCAATAAAAACATCTTGATCCCCATCGTTATCGATATCTGATGTAATCACTACTGATGCATTTATTTCTACTCCTAAAAAGGCTTTTTCTTTATTAACATATACTCCTTTATCATTTATGAATAATCCAGGAGCAGTTTTATATTCAGGATAATTTTCATTACCTCCATATATGGTTAAGATATCCAAATCTCCATCATTATCTGCATCAAAAAAACATTGATCTATATCTTCATACCGTTTTGTAGATTCAAATGCGGGTTGATTATCTTTCATAAAATCTCCAGATGCTTGCTGCAAAAACAATGTTGGCTTTTTGAATCTTCCTCCAGGAATAAAAATATCGTCTAACCCATCATTATTAACATCAACTACAGATAAATGCGGACCTTCATTAGAGTTTGCATAAGGAGCTAAAGGCTCTACACTAAAATCTTTGGTTTGGTAATCCTGGTGTTTGTATTCTATGTTTAAGTGTTTATCTTCTGAAAGAGCCAATGATTCTTTATTCTCTAGAGAGTATAGTGACAAACGATCTTTACTTAAAGTGATGGTAGTATCAGTTTTAATGTTTTTATGAATAGACAACCTTCCTGTAGGCCATTGAACCATAATTGAGTCTATTATTGTATTATCATCTACTCCAAAATGTAGAATTGGGGAAACCGAAGATAGATATCCTTTTGTAGTATAAACTTCTGACGTCTGAGTACTTTTTTTTGTAAATATCGTTGCTTTGGCTCCTATTGCATTCTTATTGTTCTCATCACCAATAAGTTTAATTTTTATATAATTGTTATTTCCTGATTGTTCATTAATCAGGTTTTTATATATCAGGGCATTTTCATCAATGTTATTGGTAATAATATCAAGGTCTCCATCATTATCTAAATCCGCATATATGGCTCCATTGCTATATGAAGGAATAGACGCCGCCCAGGAATCTTGCATATTCTTAAATGTTAGATCCCCATTATTATGATAGAAGTAGTTATTTGTTTTTTTGGAAGGCAACTCTTTGATCAAAGCCAGATCTTCTTTAGTCATTCCTTTATTTATTCTTTTCTGGATATTTTCATTAGCTATAAAGCTTATAAAATCCATATCATTTGTGGCTCCTTTAATTCCGTTAGAAATAAATATATCTTTAAACCCATCATTATCATAATCTGCTATTAATGGAGCCCAGCTCCATTCTGTAGCTGCAACACCAGAAAACAATGCAACCTCACTAAAAGTTGTATTACCTCTATTTAACTGCAATGCATTTTGCATATATTGCGGTTGATACCCATTTTTTAAGTACTGATTATAAATGGTATAAGTATATTCTGTTCCGGAAGATTTGTAAGTAGTCAAATCCTCAGGTAACATATCCAAAGAGAGAATATCGCTTAACCCATCATTATTAATATCGGCTATATCCACTCCCATAGAAAAATGCGAAGTATGTTGTATATTTTTTCTTCCTGCAGTAATTATTTCTTTAAATGTTCCATCTTTTTGATTGATGTATAGGTAATCATTTTCAAAAAAATCATTCCCTACATAAATATCAGGATATCCATCATTATTTACATCACTTGTTGCTATCCCTAAACCATAACCAATAGTTCCTTGAAAAATTCCTGCTTCAGACGAAACATCTTTATAAATTCCGTTATTATTTTGATACAATTTATCTCCAGAAAGTGAATCTATTTGTTTTCTTTTACTTCCTCTACCATAAGTGCGATTAGGATGAACAGAATGATTTAACAAATACATATCTAGATCTCCATCTTTATCATAATCAAAGAAACTTGCTTGTGTGGAGAAACTAACGATATCCAAATTATATTTTGATGCTTCTTCTTTAAAAATTGGAATATTGTTTTTATCTACTCCTTGATTTACGAACAATTTATTCTTTCCTTTTAATTCATTATAATCTCCTACTTTGCACAAATAGATATCCTGAAGTCCATCGTTATTTATATCTACGACTGTAACGCCAGTAGACCAACCTTCTTTGTCTTGTAAAACACTAGATGTTATTTCTTTAAATTTAAAATCCTTTTGATTGATGTACAGTTTATTTTCATTTTGATTGGCAACAAAATAGAGATCTTCCCACCCATCATTATTAAAATCTCCAGTGGCAATGCCAGCCCCATTGTAATAATAGAGATAGGTTAAAATATTAAGTTCAGGAGTGTTTTTAAGTTGGTTAACAAAAGAAATCCCTGTTTCTTTATCTGATAGTTGGTTAAAAAGATATTTCTTTTCTTCTCTTTTACATGAAACGATCAATAAAAAGAAGAAAATTAAAATACTACTATTTTTAAAAAAGGAATTCAATAGATTATCTTAAGGTTAAACACTTTTTAAGTCAATCAAATATTTTGGCAATTATAATCTAAGAGAGCCCCTCAATCTTGAGAGGCTCTTTTAATATCAAAACTCCAAACCATAAAGTATTAATATCCAGTATTTTGTGATAAGTTTGGATTTGTAGCTACTGCTGATGCCGGAATAGGGAATAGTACTCTAAAATCTTCAGTATTATCCTTCATATCCCAAGTTGCATTAAAAGTTCCAAATCTAATCTGATCATTTCTTCTCCAACCTTCTATATATAATTCTCTACGTCTTTCTTCAAGTAGCTCTGCCATAGTATAACTTCCGCTAGCAGTTACTCCTCTTATAGTTCTCAAGTTATCTATTAAACTTTCTGCCGTTTCAGCAGAAGTCCCACCTTTCATGATTGCCTCTGCTTTCATTAAAACTACATCAGCATATCTTGCCAATACGGTTCCATTTCCTGGAGCTGCAGCGCCTGCATCATTAGCTGTGTACTTATGAGGTCTGACTCCTGTTCTTTCATTATTACCACTAATTCCAGTAGGAAAATCTTTAGTAAACACTAATGGAGCTCCTCCTCGATCAGTAAGTGCAGTACCATCAGGAGCATATTGTTGTCCTATTAACATTCCGGTTCCTAAACCTGCTGTATTAGGCTCTCCAACTCTTAAATCGCTCGCATCAAAAGAATCGTAAACTTCTCCTAGTGTTGCAAACCCGTTCCACCCTCCTTGGTTAGGATGTAATATATTAAAAACTCTATTTCCTGTCCAAGTATCTAAAGCTAATATAATCTCTTGATTTGTATGCCCTGGTAAGAAAATTCCAAAATAATCTGAGTCTAAAGTATATCCTCCTGTAGTAATTGCATCACAAAACTCAACAACTCTTGTATAATCTGTTGCATCTGCACTACCTGTGTATACTTCTTTATTTAAATACATCTTAGCCAGTAAAAAATTGGCAAAGGCCTTTGTTATTGTATAGATATCACTCTGATCTGCATCTCCAAGATCAGGTAAAGCTTCGGTTAAATCCTGAATAATAAAATCAAAAGCTTCAGCTCTTGTAAATACTACAGGGTCTACATCTATTCCGTCATTTACTCCTCTAAACGGAACCTGACCAAATAAATCCATCACATAAAACATATTTAAAGCTCTTAATGTCTTGGCTTGCGCTACTTGATTAGGAGTAGCTTCGGATTCTGGTGCGATAATTTGGTTACATCTAAACACTGCTGCATTTCTTTGATTCCAGGTTGTTAGCACATGGCCATGGTTAGGATCCCAATTATGCTGATGCATCGTTCTCCAAATTCCATTATCTCCCCAATCTGCACCACGAGTCAATACTACTAATTCATCTGAAGAAACTTCTAAAAGTGCATATGTATTTGCCTGATCTCCCATGGCTTCAATATCATTATACGCCGATTCCAAAAAATTTGTTGGATCAACACCTGTAAAAGCTCCAGAGCTATCTTCTGCAGGTATTGAATCATCAAATGAAGGATCCAAATCTGTACAGGACTCCAAAAGCAAAAATGGAATGCCTATACAAAGCATCATCATGGTTATAAATCTCAATTTTTTCATCTTTATATTTTTTAAAATAATATACTAAAAAGTTACATTTAATCCTAAGGAAAAGGTCCTTGCTCTAGGGTATGCTGTATAGTCAATACCAAGAGACGGAACCCCGTTAATCTGCTTATTTACAGATACTTCAGGATCTTGACCGCTATAGTCAGTTATTACAAATAAGTTCTGAGCATTCATAAACAATCTGAAGGCATTTATGATCTTAGAATTCTGCATATTGAAGTTGTATCCCAGAGTTGCATTTTGCAATCTTAAAAAGGAACCATCCTCTAAAAATCGTGTAGAAACATCAGCTGCATTAAACGGATCTTCGACTCCGATTAATCCAGCAGTTTCTGTTGATACATTTCTACCTTGTGATAAGTTAGCTACTGTAAATAATGCGTTAGCGTTATTGTTATAAATTTTATGTCCAAATTGACCTGCAAAGAATAAGCTTAGATCAAATTTTTTGTACTTAAAATTATTTGAGAACCCTAACGTAAAATCAGGAAGTGGACTATCTCCTGTAAATCGCTGTACATCACCACCTACATATTGTGCAATCCCGTTACTATCAAATCCATCAAACTCTCTTAAGAAATATGCATATAACGGTTGTCCATCTGCTATTTGCTGTGCAAATGCTCCTGTTAAACCAGGTCCATCTATTTGTCCTGTATTAATAGGAGCTTCATTATAATTAGTAACTTCATTATCATTAAAACTAATATTAAATGAAGTATCCCAGGTAAAGTGTTCTTGCTCAATTGCATTTACATTGATAGAAAACTCAATCCCTTTATTAATTACATCGGCATCTAAGTTTCTCCAAACAAAAGGGGTAACAGCTGGTTGAGCACTCGTTACCTGAATCAATAAATCAGAAGTACTTTTGCGATAGAAATCTAAAGACCCCGTAATTCTATTATCTAAGAACCCAAAATCAACACCTAAATTGATTTGAGAAGTTTCTTCCCATTGTAAATCAGGGTTATTAAAAGTTACAGCTCCTTCTCCTCCAGGAATAAAATTACCACTATTATCAATCGACCCTGTTCCAAAACGAGTACGCTGAACATATAAATTTCCTGGGATTTCCTGATTACCAGTTATACCGTATCCTAATCTTAATTTCAGGTCTGAAAACAAATCAGGTGCAAAAGCCTCTTCTGACAATCTCCAGGCAGCAGCAAACGAAGGAAAATAACCATATTTTTGATCTGGCCCAAATCGTGTAGATCCATCAGCTCTTAGAGTTGCAGTTAATAGGTATCTATCTTTATAAGCATAATTTACCCTACCATATACCGATTGTAACTCATCAGTAAAATCACTTGTATTAGCACCAAAAGCTTGTGCAGAAGCAATATTATTGATCATAAACTCTGGATCAGAAGTTCTAAAATCAGCCGCAATTATATTAGCTGTTTCTGCATTAAATTCCTGATAAGAATATCCTAAAATAGCATCAACAGAATGATCATCCCCAATTTGTTTTTTATAATTGAAATAAGCCTCCCATAATGTTGTAGTAAGGTTTAAATCATCAATCTGCGCTCTACCTAAACCTTGAACACCATTCATCTCAAGATCAGAAGAATATGCACCAGCTCTGGTTGAAACTGATTTATCAAGACCTATAACGGTTTTGAATGAAAGTTCTTCTGTAAATGAATATTCTGCAGAAAGGTTAGCAAAAGTTCTAAATGTATTGGTATTATCTCTGATATAAAACAATAATGCAGCGGGATTTAACTGCTCTTGAGATCCTGTAGAAGTTGGCAATCCATTGCTATCATAAGGAGCCAAAGTAGGGTTAGAATAATATGACGCCGAAATCAAATCTCCTCTGGCGTTTGCATTATCAGAAATAGGTGCTCTTTGATCATCAACATCAGAAACGGTTACTTGAGACGCTAATTTTAATTTATTATCAAAGAAATTTTGTGAAATGTTTAATCGTGCTGTTATTCTCTCCAGACCACTACTTTCTACAATCCCTTCCTGATCAGCGTATCCAATTGACAGCCTATATCTTCCATTCTCATTTCCTCCTCCATAAGAAAGATTATAGTTTGTTGAGAAAGTATTTCTATAAATAAGATCTTGCCAATCTGTATCACTTCCTTGATCTATTACACTTAAATCAGCACCAAGTGCTGTTTGAGCTGCCAAAAATCCTGCTCTATCCAGAACTTCAACTCTATTAGCAATACTACTGGTAGAAACAGTAGTAGAGAACTCTAAAACCGGATTTCCCGCTTTTCCTTTTTTGGTTGTAATAATAACAACTCCATTTGCTCCTCTGGATCCATAAATTGCGGTTGCAGAGGCATCTTTTAAAATGTCAATACTTGCAATATCATTTGGGTTTAAGAAGTTTAATGGGTTTTTTGCTGATGCTCCTCCAATATCAGCTCCTCCTGTTCCTGCAGAAGAATCAGATCCACTTAATGGTACTCCATCTAATACATAAAGAGGGTTGTTATTACCTCTTACAGATGATGTTCCTCGAATTCTTAAGTTAATCCCTGCCCCAGGTTCTCCACTGGTCTGAGTGATTTGTACCCCTGCTGTTTTACCTTGAATAAGTTCTTCTGGAGACGATATAACCCCACTATTAAAATCTTCTGCTTTTACCGAAGCTACAGATCCTGTTACATCTCTAATTGACTGTGTACCATAACCCACAACAACAACTTCGTCTAATTGTGAAGCATCCTCAGCCATAGTAATATTAATTGTCGTTCGACCTCCTACTGCAATTTCTTGTGTCTGAAAGCCCAAATAACTAAAAACCAATATAGCATCTTCTGCAACATTGTTAATACTGTAATTCCCATCAAAATCAGTTACTGATCCATTTGAAGTACCTTTAACCAGAATATTTATTCCTGGAATAGGTCCGTTGGCATCAGAAACCACACCGGTAACTGTGATTTGCGAAAACATCACACTCCCTGATAAAAATACCAATAGGAATATGAGTCTTTTAAGTATCATACTTTTCATAATATAGTGTTTGATTTAAGTTTAAAATATTTAGTTGTTTAATAATTAATACTCTTTATGTGAAAAAGTAACAATGGGAGCACCCAATGCCATTCAAGCCCGATTGACCAATTTTGTAACGATAATATGTATATCTTTTAAAACATTTTAAAGCCACAGAAAAGGATGCCCCCATATGTCACCATCTTCAGGAGGTTCGTATCAATAGAACCCCATTGCTAACAAACAAAAACTAATTTTCACTTTCTACTAGATTCATTTTGTTACTTAAGTTTTATATGCTTTTTAATTATAATTTTAGAATTATCCCTTGATACGGATTCAATAAAATCGTATCATTATCTACCTGTATATTTTTATAATTATTCAACAGGATTTCGGCATTATAAATAGGTTTTGGAGAACGGAAACTTTCATTATTGGTACTGAAATTAAGTATCACCAATATTCTTTCTTCATTTAGTGTTTTTTTATACACATATAAATTCTGGTTATCATATTCTATTTCTTCAAAATCTCCGAATACAAAAACATCATATTGTTTACGAATTTTTAACAGATTTCTATAAAAATTCAATATAGAATCTGGATCTTTATCTTGATTTTCTACATTAATTTCTTTGTAATTAGAATTTACCTTTATCCAAGGTTCTTTTATTGAAAACCCACTATTTATTTCATCGTTCCATTGTACAGGAGTTCTAGCATTATCGCGCCCTTCTTTATTTATCATTTTAAGCGCTAATTTTTCTGTGTATTTTTTAGTTTCTAGATTTTGATTATAAAAATTCAAAGATTGCACATCTCTTACTTCATCTATTGTTTCCAAAATCAGGTTAGTCATCCCAATTTCATCTCCTTGATAAATATTTAATGTTCCGTTTTGAGTAGCTAACATCATTATTAGCATTTTGGATGATTCTTGCCAATATTTTTTATCATCTCCGAATCTGGATACCATACGAGCAAAATCATGGTTCCCCATGGCATTAGCTATCCAGCCTTTATTATGAGTTGTGTCTCTCCATTTTTTAAATATGCTTTTCAGGTTGACCAAATCAAACGGAGTTTCTTCTTCAAACTTTCCATTAATTATGGTACATTCTAAAATGTCAAAATGATAAAGCATATCTAATTCTTTCCTATCATAATTTATATAAAGCGCTGCTTGCTGATCATTAATCCCCACTCCTTCTGCTAGTGAAAATGCATCATACTGACTAATCACCTCTTTATTCATCTCTTTTAAATATTCATGAACTCTAGGACCATTTGCATATACATCTTCAATAATTTTTCTAAACCCTACATCTGGAGCATCAGGATATCCAGGTCTTTTTGATATCAACGGGATCACATCCATTCTAAACCCATCCACTCCCTTATCTAACCAAAATCGCATCGCATTATATATATCTTCTCTAACCTTAGGGTTTTCCCAATTTAAATCTGGTTGTTTTTTTGTAAAAAGATGTAGATAATACTCTTCTGTTTTATCATCGTACTCCCAGGCACTTCCTCCAAAAAAAGATTTCCAATTATTAGGAGGTCCTCCATCTAATGCAGGTTTTCTCCAGTGAAAATAATCTCTATATGGATTATCTTTTGATTTCTTAGCTTCTTCAAACCATCTATGTTCATCAGAGCAATGATTTGCTACGAGATCCAGGATTAATCGCATTCCTTTATCATGAGTCTTTTGAAGTAATTCATCAAAATCTTCCATTGTTCCAAATTCTGGCATAATCTCACAATAATCACTTATATCATATCCGTTATCATCATTGGGAGATCTAAAAATCGGACTAAGCCATATAATGTCTACTTCCAATTGTTTCAAATAATCCAGTTTTTGAATAATTCCTCTTAAATCTCCAATACCGTCGTCATTACTATCATTAAAACTTCGAGGATATATTTGATATATAGTACCTTTTTTAAACCAAGCTAGTTTCACTAAACACTTTTTTAAATCTTAAACAATAATTAATTTAGAATTTATGTAATTAAGTATTTCCTAACTTTTCTAATCTTTATTTTACTCTTAAATAAACTGTTTTTTCAGTATCTCAATAAAAACGTTAAATTTCAAAAGTATTTATAGATATTTGGATCGTATTTTGACAAAGCTACAACAATATAGATATAGAATTCTTAATACATAAATCTTTACATTATATATACAAATCAATAATTTTGAATAATTTGTTTTTACAAATACCTGATAATCAGTATTATAAAAACATATTGTTCTTTTTTAGACAAATCAAAAAATTAAGAAAATACGCGATTAAGTATAGATTTTATAAAGACTCGTATTTAACGAATCAATCTAAAAATCATAAAAAATTAACATCTATATTTCTTATCAAATCCAGTCTTAACTTTTTAGAAATTATCACTGATTGTATTTTTTATTCTAAATTAGCGTAGCAATTTTTGGCACTCCATCATAAAGCCAATGGTATATTCTTAAAAGGCTATAATTTCAAAGATTGCATTGTTTTGGGATGTTAAAATTGTATTGCATCCTTGAAATAAGATCATAACTATTACAAATTAAGAAAGTATTCATATAACTGAAAAAAGATCTATTAACTTAAAATAATACAAACGTTTGTATTATTGATTTTTTAGCGAAATTGATGTTTTAATAATAATATTTTAACGAGATTCTAATGACTTTACGTAAAAAAAGGGTGAAACTTGAGGATATTGCTAGGAAACTTAATATCTCTATAGCTACGGTTTCTAGAGCTCTGGACAAAAACCCTAGAGTAAAACAAAGTACTCGAGAAAAAGTCTTTAAAATGGCAGAAGAAATGGGATACATGCCTAATCAGATTGCTAAGAGTCTTAGTTCTGGTAAAACCAACATAATAGGTGTGATTATTCCTAGATATGATGAACCTTTTTTTATTGAAGTATGTAGAGGTATTGATCGTTACGCAAGAGATCATAATTATAAAATTTTAATTAGTTCTTCTAGAAATTCGTTTGAATATGAAAGGGATAACCTGGTTTCTTTTGAGAAAGGTCTTGTAGATGGTATAATTCTCTCTCCAACTCACGAAACTGAAACCTTTTCTCATATAAAGAGTCTTATTAATAAAGGAATTCCTATTGTTTTATTTGACAATATAAAAGAAGAAGTCCATGGTGCCGATCATGTTTTGATAGACGATACAAAGGCTTCTTTCTCTGCTGTAGAGTATCTAATAAAAAAAGGAAGAAAACGTATTGCCTTTATTGGAGGAATAAAAGAAAAGAAAGTGTTTCAAGATCGATACAAAGGATATCTGAATGCTCTCCAGCATTATAATTTACCTATAGAAGAACAATTAATTCTTCATTGTGATTCTCTCGAAAAAGAATATGAAGATGCAGAGATACAAGAGTTCTTTAATAATATACAGGATATAATACCTGAAGCTGTCTTTGCTTGTACGGATCATTATGGATTACTTTCTATGAAAACCTTACTTAATTTAGGATATAAAATCCCGCAGGATATTGCCATAATTGGTTTTGGAGATCTGGGTTTAGGAGATATATTTGTTCCTTCTTTAACTTGCGTTGCCCAGCCTACTTTTGAAATGGGTCAAAAAGCTGCAGAACTACTCATAAAACAATTTAATGAACCTGAAGATGTTAGTCATCACAAAAAAGTGATAAAGCTTAAAACTAAATTAGTTGTTAGGAGTAGTACTTAAATTTAAGCATTACGGTTCCACAATTTAGTTTGTAGAATCTCTAAGTATTAGAGAAGTTTTGACTACTTCTGTCTTTGTCTTGTAATTCTCCTCAGAAGAATCATTTAATCTTTCTATTAATATATTAGCTGCTCTTGCTCCAAGATCTTCTGCATGCTGTGAAATAGTACTCAATTTAGGGTAAGAATGTTTTGACAATAATCCATCTGTAAAACCGATAACCGACATTTCTTTCGGAATTTTATATCCTAATTTATGAGCCATATTTATAGTTATTGCCGCAGCAGTTTCATCCAATCCCAGTACTGCATCAATATCATTGTTTTTGAGAAATGATTCTATTTCTTTTTCTTCTTTCTCTATATTGCTTATCGGAAGCTCTATAAGACTTACTTCTTCATGTTCTTTTATCACTTCTTTTGCTCCTTCTAACCTTAATTTTCCAACACTTATATCAAAAATTGTAGAAATAATCGCAATCTTTTTGCATCCGGTATCAATTAGATATTTAATTGCCGTTTTGGAAGCATTTTTATCGTCTACTATCACTTTATCAGAATCGACTTCATCACTTACTCTATCAAACATTACGATTGGTACATTATCTCTTTTAAGGTCCTTTAAATGATCTAACTTATTAAGTACCTGGGTTTCCTGACTTAATGCTAATATAAATCCATCAACGCTACTATAATTAAGCATTTCTACATACTCTACTTCTTTCTTATAAGATTCATTAGTAATACAAGTCACAATTTTATAACCACTCTTTGATGCTTCCTGCTCAATTCCAAACAATACTTTTGCAAAAAAATGATTAAGAATTTCTGGCAAGATGATTCCGATGGTTTTTGTTTTATTACTTTTTAAACTTACTGCAAGGGCATTGGGTTTATAGTTATAAAAATTTGCCAACTCATGTACTCGATTGATTGTTTTTTGACTAATTTCAGGATCATTTTTTAATGACTTTGAAACGGTAGATATGGACAGATTTAATTCTTTAGCAAGCTGTTTAAGGGTTACTTTTTTCCTCATGACCTCAATTTAGGAATTTCTTATTTTAGACTTATAAGAATATTAGTCAAATTATCTTTGGAGCCTAAATTAAGCTTTTTTCTTAACCTATGCCTGCTTACATCCACACTTTGTGAACTTATTCCTAATAATGGTGCAATTTCTTTTGAGGATAAATTCATTTTGAGGTATGCACATAATCGCAAATCTTTTGAGGTTAGATTAGGGTAATTTTTTGATAATCGTTCATAAAACTCTTGATGCGATTTATCAAAATTAATCTCAAACAATTTACTTTCTTTATCAGTAATGTAGTACTCTACTAGTCTAACTAATTCATTATAGCTATTAGTAGGTAGTTTTTGAGAAGAAGATTCCTGCACTTTGATAATTCTTTCCCTTATTTTTTTCAGAATTTTATTTTTATTCAGATTTACATAAGCGATCTGGGTGAGTTCTCTACTTTTTGCCTTTATTTCGTCTTGTAATTTTGAGTTATTAAGTTCTATAATTTTTCGCTCTTGAGACAACTTTTGTGTTCTATACTTTTCTTCTTGTTTTTTGAGTTTTTCTGCTTTCTGCTCTAGCAAGATTCTTTCTTGTTTTTTCATCTTATATCTATTGATTGCAATAACCGCAAGAATTAATGATATTGATAGCAGGAAATAAAAGAAATACGCCCAGGAAGTTCTATAAATAGGAGGCAGAACTTTAAAATCTATAACAGTTTCTTTTATGCTACCCTTATATTTTGCCCTAATATTTACTTTGTAATCACCTTCTTTCAGATTAAATAATGTTTGTTCTGTTGCCGTTGTCCAATCACTCCAAGTATTATCATTAATTTTAGTTTGATAACTAATCTCCTCTCCATAAATAGGCAACGCATAACTAATTTTAAGGTCATTATCTGAAAAAGGTATTTGAGCATTTGATAAATATGATTTTTCACTATTAACAGATACAAAATCCCGAATGAGTAAGTCGTTATTGACACCTGTTATTTGTGTCTTACTGTTATTTTCAAACATAGAAAAACCATTAAACACAGGAATAATCATATTTTTCTCATCCAGTGAAAAAATATCTAACACATCTGGAATTAACTGATCTTTAAGCTCATGAAGGTTAGTAATTCCTTTTTCGTTTTCTAAAACTACTTTATCATTATCAAGATACCAGATTTGATTTTCATTCTTGAATATTCTGGGAGCCTGACCTCTTTCTACTCCAAGTTTTAGTTTTTTAAAAGTGTTGTTATCATTAGAATATGTATACGAATGATAATCAGAAGTTACTACAATATTGTTTTCTACTTGAGACAAGGATAATACTTCTCCTCCAAAATCACTTATAGGATAAAACTCAAGATTTTCCAGCTTTTTATCTTCATAATTCAATCTACATTTAAATACACCTTCTGATCGTAATCCTAACCAGATATTATTATATGTATCTACTTCTATATATCTACAAGATTTCTCAAACCCTTCTAGAACATATGCTTCCCAGGTATTTTGGTTTTTTTGATATAGAGATATTCCATTATAATTTCCAGAAAGAAAAATCTCATCCAAATTTGAATCCTCATACTTTATAAAATTCCAAGCGCCTAAGTCTTCTCCTATTCTTACTAAGCTTTTACCACTTAACTCAAAGGCTCCCATATCATGACCAACAAATATCTTATCTCCTAATTCTTCGATATTCCAGACTTGGCCATTTAATAATAACTCAAATTCAGGGTTTTCTTCATCAATAACATACAATCCTTGATTTGTACCTAAGTAGGTCAAATTTCCTTTTTTAAGCACCGCGTAGACGGTTCCTAATTCGCCATAATAATCATAAAAATAGGTAAGAGGAGAATTGAGTTTTAAGTAGTCAATCCCGTAATCTAATGCAAGCCAAAGATTACTTTCATCATCTTGAAATATGGACAGAATTGTATTGTTTTGAAGGCCATTTTTTTTATTTAGGTTTTCTGTCTTACCTGTTTTGACGTCTAAAATATATAACCCATTAGACACTGTTCCTATC
Organism: Aquimarina callyspongiae; assembly: GCF_034322225.1. Classification (NCBI taxonomy): domain Bacteria; kingdom Pseudomonadati; phylum Bacteroidota; class Flavobacteriia; order Flavobacteriales; family Flavobacteriaceae; genus Aquimarina; species Aquimarina callyspongiae. The sequence goes on from NZ_JAXLPA010000001.1 coordinate 968,021, forward strand.
GCTATTCGATCATCTCTAAGCTTTAAAAAAGAAAAAATCTGAGCTTTTTTTATTTCTTCTGATGTCGAGAAAGTAATTGGAATCAATTTTCCTTCTTGTAATTTAAAAAGCCCTTTGGTATCAGTAATAATTATTAGATCATCTTCTACATTGGTAACCCCAATAATATTTTCATTGATCTGTGGATCACTAACTATAGGTATTAAATTGGTTTCTTCTAACCTAAAAACTCCATATTTAAGATCATTAACATAAAGTTTATCACCAATGTTATAACTCCATTTAAATCGATAAGGAGCTGGTATTTTGGTTATTATATTCCCTTCATTGATATATAGATTACGGAAAGTCTGAAAAACTACTTCTTTATTTATATAATGAGTTTTCCAATACTCTTCTATATCGGCTACCACATTTTTATTGTTATTTTTTAAAGGTTGGATTTTATAATCGGTGTACCCTTGATTTATCAATAATCCATGAATACCATCAGCTCCAAAATAAATTGTGTCTTTATTCTTAACAAAAAGACTTCTGTTTATCTGTCCGGTATTCATGCCAAATGTATTCCACTCCGTACCATCGTAAATCAAAATCTGATTTCCGTTGGCTATATAAATAACGCCATTTTCATCCTGTTCTATATCCCAAGATTGTGCATTAAAGCCCATATTTCGGGTATCATAATGAGTTATCCAGGGCAATGCTTTATTTTCGATCGTTTGTGAAAATGTAGAGAACCCCAAGAAATAAATTATGATTAAAAACCGATTCATATGGTTACTATTTAAAAACGAATAGTTCTAAATATACTATAAAAATCTTAACACTCTTTTAAACAATTAATCATTATTATAGTATATATTATATTAGGCTTTACAAAGAAGTACATTTAATATAAAATCAAATTCTAAAAACGATGAGTTTTTATTTAAACCTAAACTTCTTCGTTAACCCCCCAATATTTATTTCAAAATCCCCTGTTTCGGCTACTGTTTCCAGTTTTTCATTTACAAAAGATAATTCTTCTTTAGCTATTCTGAAGGTTACCGTTTTTGACTCTTCTTTGTCCAGTTCTATTTTTTTGTAGCCTTTTAAAGCTCGAACTTCTGGAGTTATACTGGCATACAAATCACTTAAAAAAAGTAGAACGGTTTCTTTTCCTTTTCTATTACCTGTATTCGTTACTCTTACTGTAACTTCTATAAACCCTTCTTGGCTCATTTCTGAAGAACTTAATCTCAAATCACTGTATTTAAAAGAAGTATATGATAATCCGTCACCAAACTCATATTGTTGATCATAATCAGACTCATAATAATTATCTACTCTAATATTATCAGAATGTTTATGATTATAATTAACAAATGCATGTGGATGTTTGGGATAGTTAATGGGTAGTTTACCTGATGGATTTTCTATTCCATATACTAGATCAACCAGAGCATCAGCTCCATAATTACCTGGCAAATATCCCATAAACACAGCATCAACCAGTGGTTCTATTTCATTAAAAATAATTGGTCGTCCTTCTAACAAGACAAGGATTATTTTTTTTCCTGTTTTAGCAAGAGCTTTTGTCAATTCAATTTGATCAGAAGGCATTAAAATTGAATGTGTATTTCCTGGAGTTTCTGTATAAGAATTCTCGCCTAAACAAAGTAGTATAATATCACTTTGAGTTGCAGCGCTCACTGCTTCATCAATATTCTTTTCTTGATCAAAGGAAACTCCTTGTACAAAAGTAGCATTGCCGTTTTTCACAAAAGCTTCTGCAACAGTATTCATATCTTTTGCATACTTATCGGCTTCGCTTCCTTGCCAATTATATGACCATCCACCATTTAAAGGTCTCATAGAATTAGATGTTGGTCCTGTAACGAGAATCTTTGAGTCTTTACTTAATGGCAAAATATCATTCTTATTTTTTAATAAAGTAATCGATTCGATAGCAGCTTGTTTACTAACCTTAGCAAATTTTTCTGAACCAAAATCCGGATAATCCTTAGGATCAGTTACTGGATTGTTAAATAAATCCAATTGAAACTTAACCTTAAGAATTCTAGTCACGGCACTATTTATTCTTTCTTCTGAGACACTACCTTCTTTTACCAACTCTATCAATAATTCTGTGAATTCGAAATCATGAGGTACCATACTCATATCTATTCCTGCATTAACAGAAATTTTTATTGCGTCTTTAATTGTTTCTGCAACCTTATGTTTTGTATGTAAATAATTAATATCAGCCCAATCTGTAACCGCAATACCCTCAAAACCTAGCTCATTTCGTAGAACATCTGTCAATAAAAATTTACTTGCGTGAACAGGAACTCCATTGATCTCTCCAGAATTAATCATTAAAGTTACAGATCCTGCATCTACGGCGTCTTGAAAAGCAGGTAAGAAATATTGTCTCAATTCTCTTTCAGGAATCCAGGCAGGAGTACGATCTTTTCCAGATAATGGTACACTATATCCTAAATAATGCTTCATACAGGATGCAACAGTCTCCGGATCTCCTAATTCTCCTTGATATCCTTCAATCATGGCCACTCCCATAGTTTTTCCCAGATATACATCTTCTCCAAAAGTTTCCCATAATCTTGGCCATAATGGATTTCTTCCCAGACCTAGAACAGGAGAGAAATTCCAAGGAATGGAAGAAGCTCTTGTTTCATAAGCAGAAATTTTGGCGACCTCTTTTACCAAATCTGTATTAAAAGTAGCTGCTAATCCTATTTGTTGAGGAAACAATGTTGCTTCTGTTGTATAATTAACACCGTGTATTGCATCAATCCCATAAATTATAGGGATTTGTCTTGGAGTTTTGGCGGTCTGATCCTGAAAACTTTTTATTGTATTATACCATTCTTGTCTAGATAAAGGTATGCCTGGAGTATTTAAAATGGATCCTACTTTATATGTATGAATAGCTTTATGAACCAATGAAGAATCTAATTGATAAGGTTGTGCAGAGCTATATTGATTATCTCCTTTGGTAACAACATCCAATGTAATTTGTGTCATTTGCCCCACTTTCTCTTCTAATGTCATTTCAGAGAGAAGCTGTGCTACTTTTTCATCTATTTGAGAGCTCATTGATAAAGATTCCTTTGATACTGATTCTTTTTGGTTAAGATCTGATTCTGTATTGCAACCCACCAAAATAAGGACTAACAACCCTATGAATACTTTTTGCATGGTTTATTTTTTAAAAGAAAAATTTGATTCGAGTTTTGTTTCCGAACTTCCTCCTACAAATATTTTAAAATCTCCAGGTTCAGCTTCCCACTTTTTATTTGCTGTGTAAAAGTGTATTGTTTTTTCATCAATAGTAAAAGTCACTGTTTCACTTTTCCCCGGATCAAGTTCTATTAATTCGAAACCTTTTAATTCTTTTACCGGTCTTGTGATGCTTCCCACAAGATCTCTTATATAAAGTTGAACGATTTCTCTTCCTTTTCGTTCACCCGTATTTGTTATCGTAACTGAAGCTTTAATATTTCCTCCTTTAGAAAAAGATGATTTACTAAGAACAAGGTTTTTATATTCAAAAGTTGTATAACTTAACCCATGTCCAAAAGGAAATAAAGGGTCATTTTTCTCATCTGTATAATGTGACCAAAATACCATGCCATCAGGATTGGATGGTCTTCCGGTATTCTTTGCATTATAATACAACGGAAGCTGCCCCACGTGTCTTGGAAAAGATACAGGTAGTTTACCAGAAGGATTGTAATCCCCAAATAAAACATCTGCAATAGCATTTCCTGATTCAGAACCCAAATGCCAAGTCTCAACAATAGCTGGAACTTTTTCTGCAATATTTGTTATTGCAAGTGGACGACCATTCATTAGAACTACTATGATATTCTTGTTTACTGCATAAACTGCTTTAAAAAGTTCTTTTTGTGGTTTTGTAAGTTCTATATCCACCTGGCTTCTTGCTTCGCCTGATTGAAAAGCTTCTTCACCTATAGCTAATAAAACTATTTCAGATTCTTTGGCAACTTGTACTGCTTCAGGAATTCCTGTTAAATCATCTCGATTTACCTTTAGTTCTCGAATAAATTCTCTTTTCCCAACACCAAGTTCAACTCCTTTAGCATAGTTTATCTTTACACTCTTATCAACCGCATTCTTTACTCCTTCTAATAGAGAAACTGCAGAGTTTGGAGTTGCTAATCCTCTCCAGCTACCTATAGGTGAATCTTTATCATCTGCCAGAGATCCGATAACTGCAATACTTTTTATATTCTTTTTAAGCGGTAAGGTATTAGCATCGTTTTTTAACAATACTATTGATTTTCTAGCGGCATCTCTTGAAGCCTCAAGGTGTTCTTTGGTATAAATACTATTTTTTTCTCTTTCTTCATTACTATACTTATAGGGATCATCAAACAAACCTAATTTAAATTTAACCCGAAGTACTCTCTTTACAGCTTGATCAATTAGTTTTTCATCTATTTTTTGGTCTTTTACCAGTTGTTCTAATCCCGCCTCATAGGCTCTTCCTTCCATATCCATATCATTTCCCGCTATAATAGCTCTTTCTGCGGCTTGCACTTTATCTTTTACATATCCGTGAAACACCATTTCTGCTATTGAGGCCCAATCAGACACTATAAATCCATCCCAATTCCAGGTATTCTTTAAAATATCTCTTTGTAATTCTTTATGAGCTGTAGCCGGTATACCGTCTATTTCATTGAAGGAGCTCATCATTGTAGCAACTCCAGCATCAACTGCTGCTTTAAACGGAGGTAATACGGTATTATGTAGCTCATATTCTCCAATACTCACCGTATTGTAATCTCTTCCGCCTTCAGCAAATCCATATGCTGCAAAATGCTTGGCACACGCTGCTAACGTATTATGTTTAGAGAGATCATTACCCTGAAATCCTTTTATTCTGGCAACTGCAATTTTAGAACCTAGAAAAGGATCTTCACCTGCTCCTTCCATCACTCTGCCCCATCTTGCATCTCTTGAAATATCGACCATAGGTCCAAAAGCCCAATTAATTCCAGAAGACGTTGCTTCTTTGGCAGCAATAGATGCCGATTTTGTAATCGCATCCAGGTCCCAACTTGCACTTTCTCCCAATGGAATTGGAAATATAGTTTTAAAGCCATGAATGACATCATACCCAAAAAGTAATGGGATCTTAAGTCGTGACTCTGTCATAACCATACGTTGCAATTCCTTTGTTGTTTCCACAGAAGTTGCATTGAGGATAGCTCCTACTTCTCCTTCTTTAAGTTTTTCATACTTTTCTCTTCCCCCAACATCTGATGGTGGTCCAGTTACACCCCAACTATGATTGTATAATACTAATTGTCCTACTTTTTCTTTAATCGTCATTAAAGAAAGTACAGAATCTACTTTATTCTCTATAATTTCGTTCGTACGAACATCAGTAGTGTTTTGAGAAAACGAATTCATCGAGTTAAACATTACAATTCCTATAAAGAAGAGAAATCCATCCTTACCACTCTTTTTTAATCTTCTACTTAAAGATCTTAAATAACTATGTATCATTTTCTTATGTTTTCAAAAAATTGAATTCGACCACTATTGATTTAATCTATACTTCTTCTTCTCAAAATTACAATAACAACTTGTTAAAAGTAATAAGTATAGTCTCTGAACATTGTATATACAGTTATACGAAGAGAGTTTCAGGGGTACATGATTTAATCACAATGAATTGATATTCAGTATAATAACACATATCAGATTTATGAAATGAGAAAGAGTTATGATATTAATTGAAAGTTTATTGTATAGATTTTGTAAATATTAATTTACTCTATTATTATAGTTATTATACTGTTTTAAGAGTCATATTTCTTATCACTATGTATTATTACTTCTTTTCTTTAAGAGATAATATGGCTGTCTTCGATTTAACAACTGAGATTAACTTGTGAGGCACTAGTATGATTATAACCAGTAATATCCCTTTGTTGAATTAATAAAAAAATCTTAATTATTATCGTTATACTTTTATTTTATCCTCATATTAAGGATTTTAGTTTTTTATTTAAATAAAATAACTTTAATTGTAATTCAAGACATACTTTTAACGACCAAGTTAAATGTATGTAATCTAAAAAAACATATACAATCATGTCAAAATCATATTATGACCCTTCTGATCTTAGAAAATTTGGTAAAATCACAGAATGGAGTGAAGAGCTAGGTACAAAATTCTTTGATTATTATGGAAAAGTATTTGAGGAAGGTGCATTAAGTGCTCGTGAGAAGTCACTAATTGCACTTGCTGTTTCTCACGTAGTTAAATGTCCTTATTGCATTGATGCTTACACAAAAGATGGTCTGCAACGGGGAATCACTAAAGAAGAAATGATGGAAGCTGTACATGCGGGTGCTGCTATTGAAAGTGGTGCTACTTTGGTTCACGGTGTACAAATGATGAACAAATATGAAAAACTATCTATGTAATTTGATCTTTAATTATATATTTCAATACATAGGCGGGTTCAAAAATTCAATTTAGCAAAGGAAAATGTCAGAAGTTAAAAAAAAACAATCCCTACATAAGCGCAATGATCAATTAGCAGATGCGCATAGGCAGTTAGAAATCCTTAATAACGGAATTTTTGCGAATGGTGAATTGCCAAAATTTGCTGATAAAATTGCAGAAATAGGTCATTCTCCTCTTCGACCTAAGAAACTGGAAATCTTACAAATCAATGTTGGATATATGTGTAACCAGGTTTGTGAACATTGCCACGTGGATGCTGGTCCGGATCGTAAAGAAATCATGACCAAAGAGACTATGCAACAATGTCTTGATGTCATAAAAAAAACAGGAGCACATACATTGGATTTAACTGGCGGAGCACCCGAAATGAACCCAAATTTTAGATGGTTTGTTGAAGAAGCAAGTAAAGCAGGAATTAAAGATTTTATTGTTCGTAGTAATTTAACCATTATAAGAGCAAATAAAAAGTACTATGATCTTCCTGATTTCTTTAAGAAGCACAATGTACATGTAGTTTCTTCAATGCCACATTGGACTCGTGGAAAAACGGATAAGCAACGAGGTGATGGTGTTTTTGATAAATCTATAAAAGCATTACAAGAGCTTAACGAGCGTGGTTATGGTATGCCAGATAGTGATTTACGATTGGATTTAGTTTACAATCCTTCTGGAGCATTTTTACCAGGCGATCAGATGGCAATGGAAAAAGATTTCAAAAAAGCACTATTAGAAGATTTTGGAATTCAATTTCATAATCTTTTTGCAATTACTAATTTGCCTATTAGCAGATTCTTAGACTATTTGATTGCATCAGAAAATTATGAAGATTATATGTATGCATTGGTAGAAGCATACAATCCTGCTGCGGTAGCGAATGTAATGTGCACTAATACTATTTCTATAAGTTGGGATGGCTGGTTATACGATTGCGATTTTAACCAAATGCTTGGTCTTAAAGTTGCTAGCAAAGTCAAGCATATTAGTGAATATAACGAAGAATTATTGCAAAACAGAAATATTGTAATCTCACAACATTGTTATGGATGTACGGCAGGAGCAGGAAGTAGCTGTCAGGGAACAGTAGCATAATCTAAAGTTCTAGATTTTTCAACACTTTCTGGACATTTTAAAAGAAAAATGAAAATTAGAATACTTTATATATTCTTAGTAATATCTCAAATAAATAGTGCTCAGAACTCCTTAAAAGAGTTATTAGCCACATATAATGACGAAACGATTCCGTACATCTCGGTACAAAAATTAAAAAGCATACAAACCAAGGTAGTTTTATTGGATGCCAGAGAAAAGAAAGAATTTGATGTTAGTCATATTAAAAATGCTATTTATGTAGGTTATGATCATTTTGACATTAATGATATTACAAACTTAAATCTTTCCAAAGAATCCACTATAGTCGTATATTGCAGTCTTGGAGTACGTTCTGAAGATATATCCAAAAAACTTAAAAAAGTTGGGTATCATAAAATATACAATCTTTATGGAGGTATTTTTGAATGGAAAAACAACGACAACCAAATAATAAATAATAAAGGAGAAACCACAGAAGAAGTTCATATCTATTCTAAACAATGGGAAAAATGGTTACACAAAGGAAAAAAAGTGCATTAGTCCATTTTTAGACACAAGAAAAAACTTTATGTTTTTCTCTTTTACAAAAACCAAAATTTTATAAAGCATTTGAAAGAAGAAGATAAAAACCTACTAATGATCTTTACCCGTAACCCAGAGTTAGGTAAATGCAAAACCAGATTAGCAGCCACAGTTGGAGATCAAACCGCTTTAGATATTTATCAATTTTTATTAAAACACACCGTTTCTATTACTCAAGATTTAGCCGTCAATAAAGAAGTACATTATTCTACTCAAATAAATGAAAACGATCTGTGGGATTCTAATATCTATGATAAAAAAAAGCAACTAGGAGAAGATTTAGGAAAACGAATGGAATATGCCTTTTCTGAAGGTTTTAAAAAAGGCTATCAAAATATCATCATTATTGGTAGTGATATGTATGACTTAAACCAAAACGATTTTGAAAAGGCCTTTAAAGCCTTAGAAAATCATGAATATGTTATTGGTCCTGCAGAGGATGGAGGGTATTATTTATTAGGAATGAAATCCTTAAATTCACATATCTTTAAATCCAAAGCTTGGGGTACCTCGACAGTATTAAAAGATACTTTAAAAGATCTAGAACATCAAAATATCAAATTATTAGAAGAGCGAAACGATGTCGATGTTTATGACGACATTAAAGACATAGAAGCTTTTCAAAAGTTTTTACACATATGATTAAATATATTAAAGAAACTACAGAATATCTTCAGGAAAAAGGATTTGAAAATCCGGAGATCGGTATTATTTTAGGTACAGGTTTGGGAAAACTTATTGATGAAATAGACATCATAAAAGAAGTTAGTTATAACCACATACCTAATTTTCCAACCGCCACAGTAGAGTTTCATAAAGGAAAACTTATTTACGGAAAACTTGAAGGAAAAACCGTTGTTGTAATGCAAGGACGTTTTCATCTTTATGAGGGGTACTCTCTACAAGATGTAACATATCCGGTACGTATAATGCGCGAATTGGGAATTAAAACGCTTTTAGTTTCAAATGCTTCGGGAGCTATTAATCTAGAATTCAAAAAAGGTGAATTGATGCTTATCGAAGATCATATAAATCTTCAAGGAGGTTCACCATTGGCTTTTAAAGGAGTAGAGCAGTTAGGAAGTCGCTTTACTGATATGAGCGCACCTTATGATGTAGATATTAATGCTAAATTAATATCCATTGCCAAAGAAAATAATGTTAATCTACATAAAGGAGTATATGTTTCTGTAGTTGGTCCTCAATTAGAAACCAGGGCAGAATATCGTTACTTAAAAATAATAGGTGCTGATGCAGTAGGAATGAGTACTGTGCCAGAAGTTATCGTTGCTAACCATCTTGACCTGCCCGTTGCTGCAGTATCTGTATTGACGGATGAGTGTGATCCTGATCATCTGGAGCCTGTAAACATTGATGAAATTATTGCAATGGCAGGAAAAGCTGAGCCAAAAATGATTCTTTTATTCAAAGAATTAATCAAAACGTTAGGTTAGCAATACGTGAAAGTTTTACGTATACCTTTCGACTAAACATATTTATAACCCTAAAATAACTTATATTTCCAATTGTAAGGAAAGAAAAAAATAATTTATGAGCTATTTAGATACCACGCACGATGTATATAAAGAAGCAGCACTAACCCCTGATGTAGGCTTGTGCTGTACTACAAACCCGATATGGGAATTACCTGGTCTTAAAATTCCTAAGATCATGCAAGAAATGAATTATGGATGTGGTAGTACGGTAAACGCGAGAGATTTAACTAACAGCCCTAAAGTTTTATACGTAGGTGTTGGAGGGGGAATGGAACTTTTACAATTCTCATACTTTTCTCGTCAAAAAGCAGGAGTAATCGGTGTTGATGTAGTAGATGAAATGCTGGAAGCTTCTCGTAAGAATTTTAAAATCGCAGAAACTCAAAACGATTGGTTCAAGAGTGAATTTGTTGATTTAAGGTATGGCGATGCACTTAACCTTCCTGTAGAAGACAACAGTATCGATGTTGCAGCTCAAAATTGCTTATTTAACATCTTTAAAGCAGATGATTTAAGAAAAGCAATTGAAGAGATGTATCGTGTTCTTAAACCTCACGGTAGATTAGTAATGAGTGATCCTACTTGTGAGCAACCAATGAATGACACGTTACGTAATGATGAACGCCTTAGAGCATTATGTTTAAGTGGTAGCTTACCAATTTCTGAATATGTAAAAGCATTGACAGATGTAGGTTTTGGTACTATAGAAATTAGAGCCAGAAAACCATACCGTATCCTGGATCCTAAAAACTATGATACAGATGAACTTATCTATATAGAATCTATAGAAGTTGCTGCAATCAAAGACCCTATGCCGCAAGATGGCCCTTGTGTTTTTACAGGTAAAGCCGCAATCTATTTTGGTGATGAAGATTATTTTGATGATAAAAAAGGACACGTATTGCTTAAAAACCAACCAATAGCAATATGTGACAAAACAGCCAATGCTCTTGCTGACCTGCAAAGAGATGATATTTTTATTAGTGAATCCACATATCATTATGATGGTGGTGGATGCTGTTAAGATAGATGGCTAACTAACTTTAATGCGGAAGTCGAAAGCAACATATTTGTTTTCGGCTTCTATTTTTAAAGGACCTCTAAGCAAATAAAACTAGTTTAGAATAATAATACATCAAGTAGCTAAAGGTTCCATAATGAAATTTAAGCACCTATTTTATTTGCCATTGCCTTTTTAAACTCATAAATGACCAAAAACATTGAACACCACAACGGACTCATATTAGTTTTCAATCCTTTTCCTTTTGAGAACCGTATTAGTTGTCGTGCATAAAAACCTCCTTCTGCGGCATCTTCAAATTGTTTCAATCCAGTTCTCAATACTAAATTCTCTAATACAGGTATCTCTCCTTTCAAAAACCCAGTGATATCTTTTCTATTAGTAATAAATGGTCGCGCCATGCCGATCAAATCAACTTCTCCATTTTGCAAAACTTCGTTACAGAAACCATAGGATCTAAACCCTCCGGTAATCATAAGTGGTAATGTACTTATTGCTCGAATCTTTTTTGCAAAATCAATAAAATATGCTTCTCTTCTTTTTGTGCTTTCTTTGAGAGAAGAACCTTCTTCATTCATTAAAAAAAACGCTAATTTCTCATATGTTCCTCCAGATATCTCCAATAAATCAATTTTCTCTTCATCTAACATTCTAACAACCTCTAGTGACTCCTCTTCTGTAAATCCTCCTTTTTGAAAATCTGCCGAATTAAGCTTTACAGAAATCGGAAAACTCGGTCCAACCGCATTGCGTACACTTCTTATAATAGTCAGTAATAAACGACTTCGATTCTCTAAACTACCACCCCATTGATCCGTTCTTATATTTGTATTAGGTGATAAAAACTGACTCAATAAATACCCATGCGCAGCATGAATCTGTACACCAGTAAACCCAGCTTCTTTGGCAATTTTTGACGCTTTTACAAAACCCCTTATTACTTTTTGAATATCTTCTTCTCCCATAGCTTTGGGTTTTCCAAAAAGCCCCATCTTTTTGAGCTGTATTTCTGAAGGGGCTAAGGGTCTTGAAGCGTTGAATTTATTAGTTTGTCTTCCTGAATGCGAAATTTGTACCCAAGCGTGATTATCACAATATGTAGCCGCTTTTGCCCAGGATCTAAGCTTAGGTAACATCTTTTCATCATTAAAACATACATTTCCTGCAGATTCAAGATGTTTTTTATCTATAACCACGTTACCTGTAATTAATAATCCAGCTCCTGTTTTTGACCAATCTTGGTATAATTTTTCGTGACCAGCTGTTGACTCGAATTTTTTGTTACTAATTCTTTCGGTCATAGCTGATTTTACTATTCTATTCTTCAGCGTTATACCACAAGGCAATTTCAATTCTGTACTAATCATATTAAAATAGTTCGATTACAATGATACATATTCTAATTGTATTGCACAATCAAAAAAACAAAGACTCTATTGCAAAGTCAATAAATATTTTTGAACAGTTTAATTAGGGTATTTTTCCAAAAAAAATGATAAAATCATTGTAAATATTGTATTAAATCGGATAATTACGTATTTTGTCGATTGTTTATTTATATTTAGAATATCGGTTTTGTGAAAAAATATTACTTTTATTATACTCTTAAAAACCACAAAAAACAGCCTCAAATGATTAAAATAACCAAGTCTAGTCTATTAACATACATCACACTTATGTTACTATGTATCAGCGGGAAAGCACAAAATGCTCCTGATCATGCTATTTTAGATCAAATTCTCGTTCTTAATGTATCAGAGGACGGAAAAGTAGATTATGAAGGAATTATGAAGGACAGTTCTTTATTCTATAAATATTTTATGCACTTATCAGAAAACCCTCCTACTGAGCAATGGAATAAAGAAGAAAAGTTAGCTTATTGGGTTAATGCATATAACGCTATTGCTTTAAAGATGATTATAGATAATTATCCTGTTGAAAGTATTAATGACTTACATGATCCTTGGAAACAGCGGTTCTTCAAGATTAATGGAAAAAAATATTGTCTTGATGAGATCGAGCATCAAATTTTAAGAAAAATGAACGAGCCAAGAATTCATTTTTTGATCAATTGTGCTGCCAATTCTTCTCCAAGGCTTTTAAATATGGCATATACACCAGAGAATATTAATGATGCTTTGGAAAACATGACCAAAGAATTTATCAACGATCCTTCAAAAAATATTATTACAGACAAAAAAGTTAGCCTTTCTCAAATATTCGAGTGGTATAAAGACGATTTTAATAATGGCGAAGTAGTTTCCTTTATTAATGAATATTCTGATGTGAAAATTGAAAAAGTACCAAGAAAATCATACAAACCTTATGATTGGAAATTAAACAAACAATAATAGAATAGAGTCTTATCAAAATTAAACTCACTCTTTGGGATCATAAAACGCTTATAAGTCATAAGTTAAAACACTATTATATCTTATATATAACCTATTTCTCTTTATGCAAAGGATTTTTCAATTTTAGATAGTGGTACACATTTTGGTTAAAACTAATTAACCCTGTAAAAGATGTAATCAAATAAAAAGCATCTCAAATTAAAAAAACTATGAGAAATATATTTTTGTTTTTAATAATATCATTGTTTTTTGCTTGTGGCGGAAGTAAGGAAATAATTAAAACCACTCAAACTAATCAAAATCCTCAGAATGTTTCAGAGTCAGAAATATCAGAATCTCCACAAGTAATTGATAAACCAATAGAAGAAACTCCTGTAGAAGAAAAAATAATTGAAGAACCATCTGAAATTACTGAAACAGCTATTGAATCAAAAGAAACATTAGAAGTAGAGACAAAAGAAGCTTTTGATCATAACTCCTGGAATGATTTATTAAAGAAATACGTAGCTATTGATGGTACTGTAAACTATAAAGGTTTTAAGCGGGATAGATCTTTTAAAAACTATCTCAGTTTATTATCAGAAAACATCCCTGATGAAACCTGGACAAAAGAAGATAAATTAGCTTATTGGATGAACGCGTATAACGCTTTTACAATTAAACTAATAATCAATAATTACCCCTTAAAAAGTATCAAAGATATTAATGAGCCCTGGGATCTCAGGTTTTTTAAACTAGGTAAAAAATGGTACACTCTTAATGATTTAGAACATAGGATATTAAGAAAAATGGGGGATCCCAGAATTCATTTTGGAATCAATTGCGCCTCATTTTCCTGTCCTCCACTGCTCAACAAAGCCTTTACTGCCCAAAATGTGGATCAGGAATTAGAGAAGTTAGCTGTTACATTTATTAATGATTCTAAACGCAATATAATAAGTACAAATAGCATAAAAATTTCTAAGATTTTTAGTTGGTTCGCAAAGGATTTTAAAACTAAAGGTTCGCTAATCGATTTTCTTAATACCTATTCAAAAATCAGGATAAAGGATAATGCCTCAATAAGTTATAAAACATATGATTGGAATTTGAACGAATAAAAAGTATCATAATCCTGATTTTTTTTAGTGAATGACTTTTTTTACTCTAAAAGATTAAAAAAATCATATATGTTGCCAGGATTAACATCAAAGCATTGATTATATTAAAAATTTAACGTTAAAACACTTACTATCAATGTTTTATTGTTGAATTTATTTTGCTTCAATACCCATTATTCAATCATAATTATCTTCAAAAAATAAGAATTCCTTTCTATTTATCTGTAAGTTCATTTCTTAATTCTCTACTAAAAACTAAATAATTGGATATACAAACCTACAACCCAACTTAAAAACTTGGATAATAATAAAAAAAGTTAAATAACAAACTATTAGGAAAAAAATGAAAGCTCCAAAATTTATAGCAATCTTGTTGATACTATTATCTTATAGTCAAACACAGGCCCAGAATACTTTTGATCACTCTACCTGGGATCAGGCGTTAATATTAAATGTAACAGATGATGGAAAAGTAAACTATAATGGGTTCATGAGAGATAGTTCTCAATTATACACTTATTTTACTCAACTATCAGATAATCCACCTACTGAGCAATGGAGTAAAGAAGAAAAATTAGCATATTGGATTAATGCCTATAATGCTTATACTATAAAATTAATTATAGATAGTTATCCTTTAAAAAGTATTAAAGACATCAAAGATCCTTGGGATAAGAAATTTTTCAAGATCAATGGAGAATGGTATAGCTTAAACGATCTTGAACATAAAATCTTAAGAAAATTAAATGATCCTAGAATTCATTTTGCAATTAATTGCGCTTCTTTTTCTTGTCCTATTGTATGGAACAGAGCATATACCGGAGAAAATGTTGATCAAGCTTTAGATGATCAAACAAGAAGGTTCATTAATGATCCTGTTAGAAATACCATTACAGCAGAAGTTGTAGAAGTATCTAAAATATTTTCCTGGTTCAAAAAAGATTTTAGAGTTGATGGTAGTGATGCAAAAGCATTTATTAATAAATATTCTAACGTTAAGATTGACAAGCAACCCAAAAAAGGATATAAAAAATATGATTGGAGTTTAAATGAATAATTTTATAGTTTAGCACAAAATTATAAAGTTGAAAATATCTATTATCATCCCAATTCTTAATGAAGCAGCTACTATGCGTATGCTGCTTTTACATTTAATACAAGTTGCCTATCAAAAAGAAAATATAGCTGATATATTAGTTGTAGATGGAGGAAGTAACGATGGGTCACAAGAATTGATAAAAGAAATTTCTTCTGATTATGATGATGGATTAATAAAGCTAATCCATTCTGAAAAAGGTCGGGCTCGACAAATGAATACAGGTGCCAAATCGGCAAATGGTGAAATTCTATATTTCCTGCACGCAGACTCGCTTCCACCCAAAGAATACGATAGATTCATCATTCAAGAAGTACAGAAAGGAAATGAAGCTGGTTGTTTTAGAATGAAATTTGATTCAAGACACTGGTGGTTACGATTTTTAGGGTGGTTAACTCAGTTTGAGAGTAAACGCTGTAGAGGTGGAGATCAAAGTCAATTTATTACAGCTTCGTTATTTGATGAAATCGATGGTTACGATGAAGCCTATATTGTATATGAAGATAATGACCTAGTTGATCGTCTTTTTGCCATGAATAAATTTGTTATTATACCCGAGTATGTAATAACTTCTGCAAGACGTTACAGAGAAATTGGTGTTTGGCGTTTGCAATATCATTTTCTAAATATCCATATGAGAAGATGGATGGGAGCCTCGTCAGAAGATCTGTATCGATATTATAAAGAAAAGGTTGTATCCTGATTTTTGACCGAAAATCACTACTTTTAATAAAAAGCTATATTTAGAAATAAGACATCTGGGTAGTTTTAAATTATGAAAGTAGTACCTCAAGCATTTTATAAACATCCTAATATTGAGAAAATTTTTGTCGACGGGCTTTCTTGTGTTATTCTTAAAAGAACACAATCTGCCGATCTCCAAAACGAACGTTATCTAGGCGCTCACGCATTAACCTTAGTGTTAAATGGAGCCTTGCGCGTAGAAAGTTCTGAAGGAAGTCTTACTACTGCACAAAAAAATCAAATGTTATTCTTACCTAAAGGATTGTATATGATTTCTGATGTGATTCCAAAAAATGAATCTTTTGATGCAGTTGTTTTCTTTTTTGACCAAGAAATCATAGATGAATTCCTTATTAATTTTGAAGATACATCACTTCAAGAAATTAAAGGTGTATTAACAATACTATACAATCAGAATCTCAGGCTATTTGTAGATTCTTTACTTACGCTTTATAAAGGAAAACATCAAAATCAGTTTACAAAACCTAAATTATTAGAACTATTACATCTCATAAGTATTTCTGAAGAAGGTCAGACATTTATACATCATTTAAAAGCATTAAAAAGTAGAGAACGTAAAAATATTAAGAGGTTTATGTCTGATAACTATCACAAACCACTAGATATTGAAGATTATGCTTATCTCACAGGAAGAAGTATCTCAACATTTAGAAGGGACTTTAAATCTAAATTTGGGATATCCCCAAAAAAATGGTTAATCCAGAAACGTCTCGAAAAAGCTGCTCATCTCCTTATCAAAAAAAATGATTCTGTGACTGATATTTCAACTCAAGTAGGTTATGAAAATACTTCTCACTTTATTAAAGCTTTTCATAAAAAATTTAATACCTCTCCCAAGCAATACCAAATAAAGTACCGTAAAAAAACCCTTATTTAATTCTAACAGAAAGAAACATTCTTTTTCTTTTAAAAACTTCCTGAAAATCATATAGATATAAAAATAGCACCATTTAAAATTAAGGTTAAGTTTAGAACCAATCTGAATATATCAAATAACAATTATTAGCTCAATTCGTTATTTTAAAGGATGGTTTACAAAACTTTTAATCAGATAAACCCTTGTTACACAATGATTTTATGCAAAAACAATATTTATTTTATGGGGAATTATCACTAAGTTTAACCATTCAGACACAAATCTTGAGTGTCTTTAAATGTTCAAGGAAATTCTATTCTTAAAACCTTAATTATGTTAAAAAACATTTTGAACCTTAAAAATGTTCAGAAATTGAACAAAAACGATCAAAAATTAATTCACGGTGGAAGGCGAGCAAATTGTCCTATCTACACTGCACAAAAATGTTTGTCTTGTGGTGGTCATCCACTACCAAATGGTTGCTGCTTAGGTACCATTCAAACTCACCAGTGTCTTACAGGGATTTTTGAATAATCTAATAAAAAAGGCTCCAATAAGTTTTGGAGCCTTTTTCTTTTCTTAAAATTATCTCTTATTTATTTGATCTTATTTCTCTTCAAAAATTTAAGAATATGGCTTGCAATTTCATCTCCTTTCTCTTCTAAAGCAAAATGTCCTGTATCTAATAAATGAAAATCTACTTTCTTTAAATCTCTCTTATATGGATGCGCTCCTGATGCTGGAAAAATTTCATCATTTTTACCCCATACAATTAATGTAGGTGGTTGATATTTCCTAAGATACTCTTGCCATTTTGGATATAGAGATATGTTTGTTCTATAATCATAAAACATGGCTAATTGTATTTCATTATTTTCATTTCGGGATAAATGTTGCAAATCAATTTGCCAATTATCAGGACTTATTTTATTTACCTCTTTTACACCATGAGTATATTGCCATTTAAGACCATCGATACTATGAAATCCTTCCAAAGCTTTTCCATTTTCCAGAGAAGGATCTTTCCAATATTTTTTTAGTGGTTTCCAAAAATCTGTTATTCCTTCTTCATATGCATTACCATTCTGAATGATTAGTGATTCTATTCTATCCGGATGTTTTGAAGCAATTCTAAACCCTACAGGAGCTCCATAATCCATTAGATAAACACTAAATTTATTGATGTTTAGCTTGTTTAAAAAACCTTCAACTATAATTGCCATATTATCAAATGTGTAATCAAATTCAGACATTAATGGTTGCTCTGATCTTCCAAATCCTGGATAATCCGGCGCCAAAACGTGATAATCATTAGCTAATTTTGGTATTAGATTCCTAAACATATGAGAAGATGTAGGGTATCCATGTAAAAGTAATATTGTAGGGTTCTCTCTGGATCCTGCTTCTCTATAAAATATGTCTAATTCATTTACTTCTATAGTTCTGTATTTGGTTGATGAATGTTGGGATTCTATAACTACATTGGTTATTTCATTTGTTTCTGCAAATACAGCAGTTGTTAATATAATAATTGCCAGTAATGCAATACCTCTTTTAATTTTTGTTGTTCTCATAGTTTTATGTTTTAGTTATTAATTTAATTACCGAACGTTCGGTAAAATATATATTCAAAAAAATATTTACTTAATATATAAATCCTTTATCTGTCCTATAGTAGAAATAAAAATACTATTATCAGACATTGCGTTGGTTATAACAAGACTACCTTGTATTTTAACCAGAACTTCTATAGCCTTTTTTGTTGCTTCTTCCTTATCAAATCCAAAATCCAACCCTAAATTGGTGAAATGTACTATCCATTGATTCATTTCCTTCTTTATTTCTTCTCCAAAAAATTGCATTCCTGATTCCATTGATAAAGATCTTAAAATACAAGTATCTTCTCCTTCACTATACAACTCTCTAATAACAGATAATCCCATATCTAATCTTTTTTCTGGAGATACCTCTTTGTTGTTCAATAATTCATATAGATTTTTCTGAAGCCATTCTGAAGAATAAGAAAGTACTGCCAGGCCTATTTCTTTTTTACCTTCTGGAAATCGATGATACAGACTTGCTTTTTTTAACCCAGCACCTTCTGCCAGTTCATTCAAACTCGCGCCTTCATAACCTTTTTCTCTAAAGACCTTATTCAGGCCTTCTATCAATTCTTTATCTTCGACTTTAACTGGTCTCATAACGATACAAATATAGAAAGATTAGGTTTTTTACCAAACGTTCGGTAATTAATTAACTCGATTTTAACGAATTACATTTTATAATGGAATCTAAAAGTATTGCCCTATTCCAAATACAAAACCATTAGTTGAATCGTCTGTGACTCCATACCCGTAATCGATTCTGAATATAGCATTAAATATGCGTTTATGCATAAAACGCAATCCAACACCAGGATATAATCTAAAATTTTGTGTATCTCCAAAATCTCCAAAATCTCCTCCAGGATTTCGCCAGCTACCGCCATCTATAAAAACATTACTTTGCAATACAAACCAATCTTTTTCATAGAGAGTATGTCTGTATTCTGTATTTAAAACGATAACCCCTGTTCCTCTATCAATTGTATTACCTACACCTCTAATATTTAAATTATTATCAACCGCAAAAGGGGCAAATGGAGAATCATCATTTGTAGCTAATCCCAAACGTAACCTTGAGGCCCAATTTCCTTTCTCACCGATTCTAGCGTAATATAAAAAGTCATTCCATCCAATTAAGAAATCAGGTAAAACGTTTTCTGTACTAATAACATATTGAAAATTAGCTATACTTCTAAATCCAGAAACATATTGATATTCATAATCCAGATTATTATATTCATAAATTAGCTTGTATAATAATTTATTGACATCAAAATCCTGTGGTATCCCTTCTCCTGTAGCGCCTCTTTTATACTCATAATCTTCATTAAAATAGTTGACACCCAACTCTATACGGTTCTGAAAATTAATCTGATATAGCCCTAAAACTTCATACGAAGTATTATTGTATTTATAATCTGCAGTACCATTATCTAAAAACACAGGTTCTTCTGTAGTCAGGCTTTGAAAATTAAGCGCCAATCCCAGGTTCTTATTAAATAAAAAAGGTGCTCTAAGGCTTAATCCATAAGAGCTATAAATATCATCTTGATAAAAACCTCCGAAAGTTATATTTTGCCCCAAAAGGTTAAATTCATATAACCCCACTCTAAAAGCAAATTCATCATTATTAGTTGTATACACATTTGCACTAGGGATAATAGTAAAGTTCTCTTCTATATTATAAAAAACATTATACTCTCCTTCTTTCTCAGCTTTAAATACCTGATAATATGCATGAGCCACAGAAGGCAATCTTTTTAATCGTTTAATATCCTGTTCTATCACCAACGAGTCCAAAATCATACCCGGCTTCACTTTGGCTATTTTCTTTACAAAAGAGGCCTTGGTCTTCTTATTACCTTGTACTTTAACATCAACCACTTTTGGTTCTTGAGCAAAACTGCAAAAAAACAAAAGTAACGCACATATAATTGATAATTTTCCTTGCATGAATTGTTTTATTTGTTTTTGAGGAATAAAGTTGATAATAAAATGTTCATAATACTAATAAAACAATTAAATAAGCAAATACCCTATCATTTAAAAATATTGACCAATCCCAAAAGTTATTCCGTTAGTAGCTTTATCGCCAATCCCATATCCATAATCTAACCTAAAAACAGCGTTGAAAATTCGCTTATGAATAAAACGGATACCTAATCCAGGATAAAATCGTAAAGTACTTCCATCAGCTAGTCCTGATAGATCTCCTCCAGGTTCTCTCCAAGTTCCTGTATCTATAAAAGTATTACTTTGAATTACAAACCATCCTTTTTCATATAATGTATGCCTATATTCTGTATTGAGTACGATTGATGCGGTACCACGATCTATCGTATTTCCGGCACCGCGAATATTTAATTGATTATCTACAGCAAAAGGTGCAAAAGGTGAATCATCATTAGAAGCATACCCTAAACGTAGTCTATTTGCCCAGTTACCTTTTTCTCCAACTCTTTTAAAATACTCAAAATCATTTCTTCCAATAAAAAAGTTTTTAAGAAATTCATCTCCTCCAGTTACAAATCTAAAATCCAATAAACTTCTATACCCGGACACATACTGATAATCAATCTTTAAATTATTGTATTCATATTCTCCTCTGTAGGCAATTTTATCTGCATTTAACTGAGTAGGTATTCCTTCTGGTAAATCTCCTTGTATAAAATCGTATGTTTCATTTGAAATATTTATTCCAATCTCTGCTCGATTATGAAAATTGAATTCGTACAGCAAGTTTACCTCCAATGATTTACTATCAAATTTATAATCTACCGTATTATCATTTTCAAAAAAAACTGGCTCCTGAGAAACCAGGTTTTTATAGTTGATACCAAAACCAAATTTATTGGTAAACAAATAAGGTGCCTCCCAGTATCCTCCGTATGAATCAAAAACATCTCGTTGATAAAAACCTCCAAGTATCTGGTTACGACCTAACAAATTGAACTCAAATAAGGAGACTCTAAATGCAAATTCTCCATTATTATCTGTAGCTATATTTAATCCGGGAATTATAGTAAAATTCTCTTCAATATTATAAGATACTGAATAGTTCTGATCTGCATTTTTAATCACTGTATATGTTGCATTTGCAATCCCAGGTAATCGTTTAAGGCGTTCTATATCTGTAACAATACGTAATGAATCATAGGCAGTTTCTGGTTTTACTTTAACTAACCTTCTAATAAATGATTCTTTAGTTCTTTTTAAGCCCTGGATTTTTAATTCTGATATATCAGATTCTTGCGTAAAAGCAATACTACATACCAAGAAAACTATACATGTCAAAGTTTTCTTCATAGTGTTTTTTCTTTTTCAAATTGTCCTATTGTAGACGTAGTAATTATTTAAATCTTACTAAAAAAAGAGAGTACTTAGTTTAAGGGTTTAAGGTGAAATTTCTTTCTATAAATAAATTCACCCAATTATCTTCACTAACTCCCATGAGCGTGAAATTATAAGAATTCATTGGGTTTAATTGTGGTGGAGTTTCTTGTGTTATATTTAAAACTACATTATCGAGTTTATAATATTGAAATTCTTTTTCAAAAGTGTAAGTCCCAGAAAGTAAATCGTTATTTACATCTGAAATTACTTGAAAATAGATTTTGTTTTCGGCAATAATACCATCTTCCCACATAAAAGAAGGCATCGTTTGTTGTGACATATCAATGCTAACAGCATCTGTAAACTCTGTAGGTTTGGTTAAATGTTTTAATCGTATTGGGTTAGATAAATGCAATTTATTATTTTCAAAAAAAGTAATAATAACCCATTTTTCTTCTTCGGTAATGCGAGTAAACTTTTTTAAATAACCATTAAAAAAATCCTCTGGTTCGATTAGAATGCGATTATAGTTCTGATAATTATTTTTATCATCTGTAATACTAGCTGTTTCATAATACCTAAGATCAGTAGCACCATCTCTTGGATATGCATATGCAATAATTGTATTCTCCTCATCTTTGGATCCAGAGGCACAAGCAATCACATTATCTATTTCTATGGAGTTTACAGCCACTAATGAGGCTAAAGAATTATCTATTTGTATAGTAGCATCATTAGTATCACAAGAAAACACAAGCGATAAAACTAAAACACCTACTATCAAATTGATTTTATTCATCTTTATAAAGTGATCTTATTACATTTTCTGCAGGCTTATTTTGTATGGTAAACCTGTTATTATTTTCTCCTCCTGACTTATTATGATCGTGATACCATTTCCATAAAAACCCACCATCAAACCAGGGTTCACTCCAAAACTCCTCATATATAGCTGTCAATGCATTGTTTTGAGCTTCTAGATCTACATTTCCTTGAGATCTGCTCGAATCCCAAGGTTCTTTTCCTGTATATTGAATACTTCTGTATCCGTATTCTGTAAATAATACAGGTTTCTTGATCTTAGATTGTAAATCCACAATCTTCTTCTTATGTTTTTGCCAACCTTTCTTAAATTCTTCAACAGTAGGTGTTTGACTTTCTGATAAAGGAAAGTATGCATCAATTCCTATATAATCTAATCGATCCCAAAAAGGTGCTTTATCAAACTGATCCCAATTCTCTGCATAAGTCAATTTTCCTTTATATATCGATTGTATTTTTGTAATCAACTGATCCCAATATTGTGGTCTTTTCTGAACAAATGTGTGCAACTCTGTTCCTATACATAATATGGGGGTTTTCATTTCTTCTGCAAGTTGAGCATATAACAATATAAATTCTTCGTAAGATTTTTCAAAAGTATTCCAATCTTCTTCAGAACTCATATCAATATTACCGGTAAACTCGCCTCTCCAAACCCAAATCTGCGGCTTTAGCATTACCTTAATCCCTTTAGCATTAAGTAATTCTATTGTTTTTTTAGCGCCATCTCTTCGTTCTCCCCACCATTGTCTTTCTATATTAAATGTCACTTTAGGGGTTTCTAGATTTCTCACAAATCCAAACGGCATCACGGCTGCCCAATTTGCATTTACCTTAACAACCGGATCAACAGTCTCTGCTTCAATTTCTTTTGGAGAAGCTACAAAACTCACTCCATTGATTTTAGTTTTTTGACCAGTACAACCGGAAAAAATAATGCTAAAAAGCAGTAGAAAAACTTTTCTCATTTCGTTTTTTTACTGCTGAAAATACAATTTTTATTATTGAATATATATCACTAAAATCTTAAAAGTATATTCAATTCTTTAAAGCCAAACCTGTCATACTAAATTAAAAGACAGGTTTAGCTTAACTATATAAGTATATCTTACTAAAAAACAGCTCTTAACCCTATGTTAAAAGTTTCTCCTAAACCAGTATTATCACCTCCCACAAAATTAGTGTACAAGGCTTCTATATTTAATTCTTTGGTTAATTGATACTTAGCTCCACCACCTAATGCAGTAAAGTTTTGATCAAAATCATTTCCTAAATCGATCAACTCAGAATGTTGTGCCAATGCAAGAACTGTAAACTTAGAACTTGGGAAATAACTAAAGAACACTCCTGGAGTCAATCGTAAACTGTTGTTTGCAAAACTTCCGTTTACGGTATCAAAATTAGCATCAAACTCTGCCTCTTCACCAAAGTTTAACTCTGAATTGATTTCTCCAAATATTTGAAATTTGTTTCCTGGAAATGTATAGTCATAGAAGAAACGATTTTGCCAAATAAATCCATCCTGGTCAAGGAAAACTCCTTGATCAGTTTCACTTCCTACCAATGGAATGAAAATAGAACTCTGTATAGAAAAGTTATTAATGTTTTTAAAAGGTACAAATTTCACAGAAGGGGCAAAAGAAGTAAATCCTGAACGCGCTGTACCAGCTTCTCCATCAAATTGAAAAACTTCTAACGCATCTCTATCTGCCACTACATTAGACCTAAATTCTAAAATTACACCTACATTCCATCTTTTATTGTTTCCAACTCCTGTATATGCTTCTAGTGTAGATGTAAAAAATGTTTGTCTGGGCTCCGTACCATCTGTAAAAGTACTTTCTGTTTGTGTATATAGGTTATTAAACCACTTGATATCAAATTCTCCTTTTCCTATTAATTTTGAAGGTGTTAAAGTTTGTATCACTGATCCCTGATCATCATCTTGTGCAAATCCTATAGACAGAATAAAAAGACCTAATACCGTTACTAATAATTTTTTAGCTTTCATTTTTTTGATTTTTTTCATAAGTCTTCATATTCAACCCATCCTAGATCGATGTGTTTTCTTAAAAGACTAGATTTAGTTTGTATGAATTAATGATTAATAAATCGAAATTATTTTTGCTGATTTAAGCTCCAATCATATGGGTAATATGATATTTTAGCTTTTGAAGGAAGTTTTTCTTTTCTAAATTGATTTATATATTCAATTTCGGATCCTTTTCTGGTAAAATCTTCTTTATACCATTCGAATATCTGTGACAATTGTACTTTGTTCCCTTTTACTTTTATAAATCCAGGATTGTTTAACGCTTTTACTGCCTGGCGTTGTAGTTGCGCCTCTAGTTTTGAAGGCTTATAGGCTTCTGGTATAATTGGAGGGCAACCAAGACCAGCGCATACCAATACAAAATGGAAACGTGCTTCGTTAGGGTAATTTTTACGTAATATCTTGTTTTCCAAGTCATTTAATGTAGTTGTCTTTCCTCCTAAACTATATGTTTTCTTATCAAAAAAACCTTTTATGTTTAAAGGGGATTTGGTAGGGTATTTATTAATTATTCCTTTTATTACTGCAAGATTATACGCATTTATATAAAAGGCCTGGTACGTTTTAGGCTTACTCTTAGATACACTAATCTTACTAGCTATATCAAGTAACTCATTTAACGAGGAAGGGTCATTTTTAAGAGATTTATAATCTACTCTTCCTTTTGACACATAGGTTTTAAAAAAAGTATCTGCTTTAGCAAAAAAATCAGTTGTTCCTTGAGAAAACCCAAATTGAACTGAGAAAGCGATTATAATGATTAATATCTTTTTCATGATGTAATTTTTACACTAGTCGTTATTACTGAACTAGTTTTGATTTGTATTTATAAGTTGTTAAATCTACCTCGGTAACAGGCATTGAGTCGAAGCGAAAATAAGCTACTTACAAACAAATTATAATTTTATTTGAATATTGATTACTAACCATTTACTATAAGATATCAAGTTCGAAAATATAATCACACCTTACAACACAACTCTATTTTTAGATTCATTCTAAATTATTTCAGCCATTTAAGTTCTTATATTTAGATACGACTTACTCAACGAAGTTTTCACTTCTAATTAAATATTGACAATCAACAATCATTTATATGGAGCATATAGTAATTATTGGTAATGGAATTTCTGGAGTTACTGCCGCCAGACATATAAGAAAAATGTCTGACAAGAAAATCACCATAATTTCTGCCGAAACTGATTATTTCTTTTCTCGAACTGCACTAATGTATGTGTATATGGGACATATGAAATTTGAGCATACTCAACCTTATGAGAATTGGTTTTGGAAAAAAAATAACATTGAACTTAAAAGCGGTTTTGTATCTAAAATTAATCACGAAGCTAACGAATTAGTATTTGCTAATGGAGAGACCATGGCTTACGATAAACTTATCCTAGCGGTAGGATCTAAACCCAATAAGTTTGGATGGCCAGGACAAGATCTTGACGGAGTTATGGGCATGTATCATAAACAAGATCTTGAAAATCTCGAAAAACACGCTCCTAATAACAAAGTATGTAAAAGAGCTGTTATAGTTGGTGGAGGGCTAATTGGAATAGAATTAGCAGAAATGTTGCACTCTAGAGATATTCCTGTAACTTTTCTAGTTAGAGAAGATAGCTTTTGGAATGGAGTTTTACCTCCTGGCGAAAGTGCTATGATTAATCGCCATATTAAAAACCATCATATTGACCTTAGATTAGGAACAAATCTTAAAGAAATCATTTCTGATGAAAATGGCAAGGTTAAAAGTGTTGTGGTTCAGGAAACAGGTGAGGTTATTGATTGTAATGTAGTAGGGTTAACTCCTGGAGTTTCTCCCAATATAGATTTCTTAAAAGATTCTGGAATTGATCTCGGTCGTGGGATAAAGGTAAATAGGTTTCTAGAAACTAATATTCCTAATATCTATGCTATTGGTGATTGTGCAGAGCAGCATGAAGCTATTGGTAACCGCAGACCTATTGAAGCTGTTTGGTATACTGGACGTATGATGGGAGAGACTTTAGCACAAACCATTTGTGGAAACAGAATTGAATATAAACCAGGTCACTGGTTTAATAGTGCAAAATTTTTGGATATCGAATATCAAACCTATGGTTGGGTATTTGGCAGACCATTAGAATATGAACAACAATTTCATTGGATACATCAAGATGACACCAAATGTATTACGGTATCATACCATAAAGAAACAAAAGAGTTTTTGGGTATAAACACTTTTGGTATCAGAATGCGTCATGAAATTTTTGATAAATGGCTAACAGAAAAGAAAGATGTTGATTATGTAATACAACATTTGAGCGAAGCTAATTTTGATCCAGAATTCTATGCTTTGCACGAACCTGAAATTCTTTCAGCATATAAACAAACCCAACTTCAAACCACGTAAAAAACATATAGGTCTTATAGAATAGGTAACAAAATTCATTAGATCTCATAAAAACAGTAAACAAATGAGTAATAAGTTAGATCATAGTATGTCTCTTGCTACCCCAAATGCAAAAGGGATTTCTACAAAACAAAAAATAGCATTAGCCACAGGTTTTGTCGGCCTTTTTATACTGACATTAGCTTTATTTAATACTAATTTCCCAAATCAAGGAGTATTTTTAACAGTATCTCTTATTTTAATATCTATAGGCACAATACTCTATGCAAATGATGCCTACCTTACAAAACTAGAAGGAATCAAGAATGATCAAGTATGGTTTAAATCTATTTCTTCTCGTGGAGCAATTGGGTGGCTCACCGGAGTAGGACTTACTGCATTTTATATCGTATTATATTTCTATGCAGAACTGCTTGGGTTAGGAGCCAATGGAGAACCAAATACAGGATTAATTGCTTTATTTGATCCGTTAAGTAGAATATTAAGTGGTAATCCGGCAAGTCAGTGGTTTGTATATGGAACACTATATACAGTTGCTATTATCATATTTGGGTATAAATTCATACTTAAATACCGTCATAACCGATACCAACAGATCCGTACTGTTTCTGTAATGTTTTTCCAGTTAGGGTTTGCATTCTTAATCCCAGAATTTATGGCACGTTTAAACTCTGATAGTTTTAAACTACCATATTATGATCTTAAAAACGTATGGCCACTTAACTATTATAATTTTGAGCAATATAGAATTGACGAATTTATCAATGCAGGTAATATTGGTTTAGCGTTACTAATATTTGGAGTTGCTTCTATCTTTATTATCACTCCAATCTTAACCTATAAATTTGGTAAACGATGGTATTGTTCCTGGGTATGTGGTTGTGGAGGTTTAGCAGAAACTGCTGGAGATTCTTTTAGACAATTATCAAGTAAAAAATTAAGCGCCTGGAAACTGGAACGCTGGTTAATTCATACTGTTTTAGTCTTTGCAGTAGTGATGACTACAGCTGTGGTGTATACTTATTTAGGATATGATCCTAATAAATATTGGTTGACTAAAAATACTTTCTTAATAAGTGTTGCCGCATTTCTAACTTTTATTTTTGCTGGAGTTATGCTTTTCAAAAGAAAAGAACTTGGTAAAGATGCACGCTACGGAGCTATTGGATATTTTGTAGTAATCATTGCATTAATAGGAATGCATTATTTGGGTGATGGAGGCAAAATCTTCTTTATCAAAGCAGAAACATTAAGATCCTCATACGGATTTGCTATTGGATCAATTTTCTCAGGAGTGATTGGTACTGGTTTCTATCCAATTCTTGGTAACAGAGCCTGGTGTCGTTTTGGTTGCCCTATGGCTGCTATTCTTGGGTTTCAACAACGTTTATTCTCTAAATTCAGAATTACAACCAACGGTGGGCAATGCATTTCTTGTGGTAATTGTTCTACCTATTGTGAGATGGGAATTGATGTACGTTCTTATGCACAAAAAGGTGAAAACATTGTACGTTCAAGTTGTGTTGGTTGTGGTATCTGTTCTGCAGTTTGTCCTAGAGGAGTTTTAAAACTTGAAAACGATAAGCTTGAAGGAAGAATAAACTCTACAGAAGTATTATTAGGAAATGATGTAGATTTAATGAATTATGTAAACAAAAAATAATAACTTCTTTAAAATATTTATAAAAATGGCCCGTTCTACGGGCTATTTTTATGCAATTATTTCTTGAGAATAATATAAATTGATCGTAATTCTATTTACTTGCTATGTTTTCTCATTAAACTCCCAAACAAGCAATTGTCATATCCCTGATCCAAGTTAGCTAAACAAAATAAACGTCAAATATAACCTAGGCAGTAGTAGAATTCTAAAAAAGTGTAAGCTCTCTAAAACTATATCAATTAACGTATTCTTCACATTTTTACACAGTTTAAACAACTCATAATCAGAAAATAAGAATTTTTTTTATTATATATTGTAGGTATTCTGTTTGGCTTTCGTCTAAGCAATTATACAAATTCGTCATAATGGTTCAAAAGCTGTTTATTTTTTTATCATTATTCTCCTTTATTGAGAATGATATTACTTTAGCCAAAGAATATCACTATGAATATTATACAGATGGTACTATCAAGTCTGAAGGGTGGAAATTAGGAGATAATAAAGTAGATTTTTGGCATTTTTACTACCCTAATGGAAAGGTTTCTAGCGAAGGCCATTATATAAATAACCAGAAACATGGGTACTGGTATTTCTATTCGGATAAGAGTGATTTATTAAAAGAAGGGCATTTTATAAACGATAAAGCCGAGAAATGGTGGATTATTTACGATATTGCGGCCGGAATTACCAAAAAGTATCAATATAAAAACAATAAAAAAGAAGGATTTTGTCTATTGTATAAAAACAATAAACTTTTTAAAGCCGAAAAATATATTAATAACATGAAAACCGGTGAATGGACTGATATTTTCAGTTTTAAAAGAGACAACCCTAACGCTTCCCTATAAATGCCTCCTATCATTAAAGTTATCATACCTGCTTTTAACGAAGAAGATTCTATTGCTCACGTGATTAAAGAAATTCCTGATCAGGTTTCTGAAATTATCGTAGTTAGTAATGGTTCAACAGATAGTACAGAGCAAGTTGCTGCTGAAACCGGAGCTACTGTATTGATCGAAAACCAAAGAGGTTATGGATATGCTTGCCTTAAAGGAATGGAGCATATAGCTTCTCAAGAAGTTAAACCTACTATTATTGTATTTCTGGATGGAGATTATAGTGACTACCCATCAGAGTTAACAAAAGTTGTTGCACCTATTATCGATGATGATATTGATTTAGTTATCGGTGCTCGTGTAAAACAATTACGTGAAGCTGGTTCTATGACGTTCCCTCAGATTTTTGGAAACTGGCTAGCTACTCGACTAATGAAATTGTTTTTTGGAGCTAAGTTTACCGATTTAGGGCCATTTAGAGCCATTAAATATGATAAACTATTATCTCTAGATATGCAGGATAAAACCTATGGGTGGACAGTAGAAATGCAACTAAAAGCATTAAAAAAACGTTACACATATATCGAAGTGCCAGTGCACTACAAAAAGAGAATTGGCGTCTCAAAAGTTTCAGGAACCGTAAAAGGTGCTATATTTGCAGGCGTAAAGATTTTAAGTTGGATTTTTAAATATAGCTTTACGTAAATAATGGATATTGCGATTATCATAACCTACACTCTTGCTTTGCTAATCATTTTCTTGTATAGCTTAGCACAGTTAAATTTGCTTTTAAATTATCTAAAGTCCAGAAAGGAACCTGATAACTCACCTACATTTGATTTTTCAAAGTCTGAAGAAATTCCTAATGTAACTGTTCAACTTCCAGTCTTCAACGAGTTATACGTTATGGAGCGATTGTTGGATAATATTGCTGAGTTAGAATACCCTAAAGACAAATTAGAGATACAAGTACTGGACGATTCTACAGATGAATCTGTAGTTACCACTGCAGCACACATAGAAAAATTAAGAGAAACAGGATTAGATATTAAACATATCTGTCGTGAAGATCGATCTGGTTTTAAAGCAGGTGCTTTAAAAGAAGGATTGAAAATCGCCAAAGGAGAATATATTGCCATTTTTGATGCAGATTTTCTTCCAGGTAAAAAATGGTTACTTCAAACCATTCCTTATTTTAAAGATTCTGGTATTGGAGTAGTGCAAACCCGTTGGGGGCATATTAATAGAGATTATTCTATGCTCACTAAAATTCAAGCGTTTGCCCTGGATTTTCATTTTACAATGGAGCAAGTAGGACGTAACTTTAAAGATCATTTTATCAACTTTAATGGTACAGCGGGAGTTTGGAGAAAAAGCTGTATTGAAGATGCCGGAAACTGGCAAGGAGACACACTTACTGAAGATCTGGATCTTAGCTATAGAGCACAACTTAAAAAATGGAAATTTAAATATCTTGAAGAAGTAGAAACCCCTGCAGAATTGCCTGTGGTTATTAGTGCCGCACGATCACAACAATTTAGATGGAATAAAGGTGCCGCAGAGAACTTCCAGAAGTTATACTGGAAATTGCTTAAAGATAAAACCGTTCCTTTAAAAACTAAGTTTCATAGTTTTTTCCATTTATTAAATAGTAGTATGTTTCTTTTGGTATTACTAGTCGCTGTATTGAGTGTTCCAGTAATGTATGTAAAGAATAGCAATCCTATGTTTAGTTGGTATTTTAATGTAATCGCATTTTTTGCATTAAGTACAGTTATATTTTTCTTTTGCTATTGGTATACTTTTAAAAAGATTCATGGTAAAGGTTTCTGGAATTTTATGGAATATATAAAAATGTTCTTTACCTTCTTTTCTATAGCAATGGGATTCTCTGTTCATAACTCTATGGCAGTATTAGAAGGTCATTTTGGAAAGAAAAGTGAATTTGTACGTACTCCAAAATTTAATATCAATTCTTTAAAGGATTCTTGGAAGGATAATAAATATATTAACAAGAACATCTCCGGAAATACTATTATTGAAGCATTGTTAATGGGATATTTTGGATTTGCATTATATAGCGCTTTTAAACTTCAGGATTTTGGATTGTTTTTATTTCATATTATGCTGTTTCTTGGGTTTGGGTTTGTTTTCTTTAAATCAGTTACTTCAAAATTATAATGTTATATCTGTGGAAACATAATCGATTTTCCATATTGCTTATATTTATCGGAGTTTTATTTTATTGGAGTTTTGCCTATCAGCTAGAACGTACTGATTTTATCAAATTAGCTGGTTTATGGACCGCTTTATTTTATATTTCCTATAAATTAATTAAGCTTAATCCTGATCAATGGAAACTTCTGGGGATTTCGGCTTTAGTATTCCGTATTATTTTCTTAGTCGCCATTCCAAATTTATCACAGGATTTTTACCGATTTATCTGGGATGGGCGTATGCTATTAGAAGGTTATAATCCTTATCTAACGCTACCAGAAACCTGGATTGCTCAAGGAGATGCTCCAATCGCACAAGCACAAGAGCTATATGAAGGAATGGGAGCTCTTAACGGAAGTCATTATACAAATTACCCACCAGTAAGTCAATTTTGCTATTATATTGCAGCCATCTTTGCTAGTAAAAGTATTCTAGGTTCTGCAATGATATTTAGAATATTAATTATTCTTGCCGACATTGGTACTTTCTTTTTTGGAAAAAAACTTTTAAAAGCATTGAACCTTCCAGAAAACAAAATCTTTTGGTATATCCTAAATCCTTTTATTATCATAGAATTATCCGGGAACCTTCACTTTGAAGCCGTTATGGTGTTTTTTATAATTTGGTCATTATATTTATTGCATAAGGGCAAATGGTATTGGGCCGCGGTTGTATTAGCACTATCAGTTTCTGTAAAACTAATACCATTACTATTCTTACCATTATTTTTCCAGAAGTTTGTTCTTGAAAATACAAAGGACAAAAACAAACGTAGTTTACTATTTGGTCTAACCAAATTAATAGGGTTTTATAGTATAATAATCACTACTATTCTTCTCACATTTGCACCTTTTCTTTCTGATCAGTTCATTAGCAATTTTAGTAAAACAATCACCTTGTGGTTTCAAACATTTGAATTTAATGCAAGCATTTATTTTATTGTACGCTGGATTGGGTATCAGGTTGTAGGCTGGAATATTATTGAAACAGTTGGTAAGGTTTTACCAATAATAGTGATTACAATTCTTCTTGGATTAACCTTTTTTAGAAAAAACAAAAGTACATTACAGTTGATATCTGTTATGGTAATTGGTATTTGTTGTTATTATTTTCTATCCACCACTGTTCATCCCTGGTATATTGCAGTGCCTTTATCGCTTTGCGTATTTACCAAGTATAAGTTCCCGATTCTCTGGTCTTTTGTAATTATCCTTAGCTA
This sequence comes from Aquimarina callyspongiae, assembly GCF_034322225.1. Classification (NCBI taxonomy): domain Bacteria; kingdom Pseudomonadati; phylum Bacteroidota; class Flavobacteriia; order Flavobacteriales; family Flavobacteriaceae; genus Aquimarina; species Aquimarina callyspongiae. The sequence goes on from NZ_JAXLPA010000001.1 coordinate 1,001,039, forward strand.
TACAGCATATATAGATCCTAATTTTAAAGAAAATTTATGGATGGTAGGATTAGAATATGTATTAGTGTTCTCTGCTTTTATTTTTGAAATTATAAAAAATTCAAAAGCTTCAAAATTGCAGGCTACATCATCTTTAAATTAATAACCTCTTGTTCTGTAAGCTTACGCCAATGACCACGTGGTAAGTCTTTCTTGGTCAATCCACCAAAAATTACACGATCCAGTTTAATAACATCATAATTAAGATGCTCAAAAAGTTTATGAATAATATTGTTTTTAGAAGATTGTAATTGTACTCCTATTTCATTCTTAGCAGCTCCTTCTATGTATGAAATTTCATCAACCTGAATAAATCCTTCTTTTAGTTTAACTCCTTTTTCTATTTTTTGTAGATCTTCGAACTTAAGATTACGATTTAATTCTACATGAAAAATTTTACGAACACCACTTTTATGATGTGTCAATTTTTTTTCCATATCTACATCATTAGTAAAAAGTAATAACCCAGTAGTATTGCGCTCTAATCTACCTACTGGCTTCAAGGCAGCTCTAGAAGCATTTGATATCAGCTCCATTACCGTTCTCGTTTTCTCAGGACTCGTAGTGGTTACAAATCCTTTAGGTTTATTCAATAAAAAGTATTCTTTTTTCTCAGGGGTTATTAATCGACCATCAAACTTAACCTCATCAGTAAGTTTAACCTTATATCCCATTTCGGTAACTGGTTTACCATTTACCCAAACACTACCTGTTTGTATATATAAATCTGCATCTCTTCTAGAGCAAACTCCAGAATTAGCTACAAACCTATTTAATCTCATTTCTCCAGAATCTGAAGTTTTTTTAGCTGTATTTCCAGTTTTTTTTGCAGGTGCATTCGCATTCCCTTTTGCAAAAGATTTACCTTTTGGTTTTCCTCCACCCTGTCTTCCACTACTTTTTCCTCTTCGAGAACGATCTTCGCGACTCATATCTTACATTTTGCGCAAAGATAGTAGTTTCCTTTTTAGGAAAAAGATGAATTCAATTATTCTTCTCCAAACCAGACAGTACTTTGCCTTTCTCGATTTACACTTAACTGAGTAACATCAGGGCGAGAATAATGCCCTACTGGATCAAAATTCTGTCGTTCTTGTAATACACGGTTAAAATCTAACGTCTGAATCAACAACCCTTCTTTATGTAATACTGGCTCTAACACCCATTCTCCATCAGGGCCTGCAACACAAGATCCTCCATTACCCAAAATATCGGGAGCAGTTTTAAAAATCTCATCTAAATGAGGGGTCGTTGAAGGAAAATCTTCTTTTCGCATTAAACTGGATACTGAGATAACATAGGATCGAGATTCTCTTGCTATAAATCGGGTTATATCTTTGGTATTATAATCACTACCTGGCCATACAGCGATATGTAAATTTTCTCCTTGACCATACAATGCAGCTCTTGGTAGCGGCATCCAGTTTTCCCAACAGTTTAACCCTCCTACAGTAAAAGCTTTAAGCGGATGCACTCTTAAACCATTACCATCGCCTGGAGACCAGGTCAAGCGTTCTTCATAGGTTGGTTGTAGTTTGCGATGCACAGATTGTATTTTACCGTCCTGATCTATATATACTAAGGATGCATATAAACTATGTCCTCCACGATCTAATGGTCGTTCTATAATCCCCAAATAAATTGCAATACTATATTTATTCGCTAGCGCGCAAATAGAATCGAGATCTCCTTTCTCTATTATAATAGCATTCTGCGCATAATGTGCATGAATTTCTTTTTGTACAGTACTATTAAATTGTGCACCATCAGTTAATGAAACCCAAAAAGGGTATCCAGGTAAAAGTGATTCTCCAAAGACAATAAGCTCTACACTATCAGAGGCCGCTTCTTCTATTGACCTTTCTATTTTTTTGATAGTTTCTGTTTTATCTAGCCAGACAGGTGCTATCTGAGCGAGGGCTACTTTTAGTAATTGATTTTCCATTAAAGATTATATCGTATTAAAACTGAATATTATAGATCATTTCTCCTTATTTTTTGAAATTTCCAACATTTGGTTAACAAACCATTAACATACAAAAAATTGGTTTTCAAAGCATTAAACTTTAAAATCGCCTTACTGCAAAACCATAAGTTTACATTTAGGTAACATTAGAAGCCTCTCAAAAAACTCTGAATTCGCAATATAGAAAGTTATATTCTGAGGATTTTTTAACACTCTACCGATTTCTTCTTCATTCACAAAAAGTAAACATATAAAAAGTATTTATTCTTCAAAGTTTAATTTACGTTAAAACCTATCTGTTTTAACTTAATGGTGATCTTATTAATACATTCTAATAAAATATAAACTTCAAAAAAACTATTATCCCGACATACATTTGTCTTGTAAAATTAAAACAAACAATTAGTAAAACTCAAATCTTAAAACACGTAAAAAAATGAAAAAGTTAACAGTATTATTATTCGCAGTTGTATTAGGGACTAGTCAATTATTTGCTTCTAACAACAACCCAACCGCTAATCCAGAACAAAAATTAAGAAACAAAATTGCAGCTCTTTTAGAAAGACCTGAAATTAGTGTTGCAAATCAAGATCTTCAAGCAGACATCGAGTTTACTTTAAATACTAATGGAGAAATCGTAGTATTAACAGTGAATTCTGAATTTGATATTGTAAAAAGTTATGTAAAATCAAGATTAAACTATAAAAAAGCAGTTTCTGAAACATCGAACAAAAGCAAAGTGTTTCGAATTTCTTTAAGAATTAAAAAATCAGAAAACATTTAATTAAGGAGTATCCTTAAAACACTTAAACAAAGAGCAGTTGTATTTATACAGCTGCTTTTTTTTTTACCATAGGATTTTATCGAGAATCATATTAACATCAATAAGGATGATACTAAAAGTTCCTGAAACAATAATAAGTTTTAAAATATTATGTAACCACACATAATGTGTTTTCCCTTTGGATTGCCATACACCTATTAAAAACACAAACAAAAGTATAAGGCATCCATAAAAATACAAATGCATAAATCCAATTTCGTAACGAGTTAAAAGTAAAAAAATTGGAATTCCGGAGGCCAAAACTAAAATGCTTAGTATTCTTTTTGAAGCCCGTTCACCATATACAATTGGTATTGTTTTATAATTCTGAGCAAGATCTCCACTCAGGTTTCCTAAATCTTTTATCATTTCTCTTATTACCAGCATTAAAAAAAGAAAAGTGGCGTGTACAAAAACCACTTCATCAAAGTTTTTATAATAGATAAATACTGCAAAAAAAGGTGTTATTGATAATACTGATGCTACAATATTGCCAACAAAAGGTATTTTCTTTAGTTTATGTGAGTAAAACCATATCCCAAATATATATAGCGAAAAGAATAGTACTGCTCGAAAAGACACATAACTAGCTAATACAACAGAAATAAAATTTAAAACAAAATAACCTGTTAGCTTGGTTTGCTGACTCACCAATCGATCTAACATGGTTTTCTGAGGTCTATTGATTAAATCTTTTTCTCGATCGTAAAAATTATTGATAATATATCCTGCCGCTATCACTCCAGAAGAAGCTAAAACGATTACAAACAAGTTTGGGTCAAGAATAACATCCCATAGTCTTATTCCTGGAGCCAAAATAAAGATTGAGGTAAGGTATTGCGCTAAAACGATAATCAGGATATTGTATCCTCGCACAACAGAAAATAAACTCAATAATTTGAGTAAGACGAGTTTATTTTTTCTGGAAAGCATAAAAAATGCTTTTTAAAAGTTATAAACTACTTCTAGTTTATATTCTTTAAGGGCAGATTGAGCTTTTTCAAAATCTTGAGTAAACCCTAAAATATAACCTCCTCCACCTGATCCACAGAGCTTCAAGTAATAATCATTAGTTTCAATACCTTTTTTCCATAAAGTATGAAATTGCTTAGGGATCATTGGTTTAAAATTATCCAATACCACATTAGATAATTGTTTAATATTAGAAAATAAAGATTTGATATCTCCTTTTAGAAAATCTTCTACACACGCATCTGTATGTTTTACAAATTGCGTTTTAAGCATATTACGAAACCCTTCTTGTTTCATATTTTCCATAAAAATACTCACCATTGGAGCGGTCTCACCAACGATACCACTATCCAACAAGAAAACTGCTCCTTTTTTATTTTCAACACTTTGTGAAGGAATTCCTGCTGGTTCTATATTATCCTTAGAATGAATTAAAATTGGTAAGCTTAGATAGCTATTTAAAGGATCCAGACCTGAACTGCTTCCGTGAAAGAAAGATTCCATCAATCCAAAAATTTCTTTAAGCTTTAAAAGCTTATCTCGTGTAAGGTTTTCTAATACTGTAATTTTATTTGCTGCATATTTATCGTAGATCGCAGCAACCAAGGCACCACTACTTCCTACACCATATCCTTGAGGAATACTACTATCAAAATACATTCCCGCCGCAATATCATCGTGTAGTTTTTTAAAATCAAATGTAACTACTCCTTTACTCTCAACACTCTCTAGATACTCTACAAATTTTTTAAGATTATTATTTGAATCAAGAGCATCCTGATCTGGGTTTTCAGAAACTTTTAATGCTCCTTTAAAGAAATTATAGGGTATAGAAAGACCCTTAGAGTCTTTTATAATCCCATATTCTCCAAACAAAAGTATTTTAGAATAAAATAACGGTCCTTTCATTATTTTTGTATGTGGTTATACTAATATGTCGCCTTACTAGGATAAAGTTACAATAATTTAGTTCCTAATCCTATTTTGTCGCAAATATACTGTCCATTCTGACAATACACAACTAACTCACTATTAATGAAATCGAGAACCTGATCTTTTTCAGATTCTGGATACAGTAAATGTATATTAGCTCCTGCATCTAGGGTAAAGCATAAACTACTATTATGTTCTTTACGATATTGCCATACTTTATTAATGACAGAAAGTGTATTGGGTTTCATTAAAATAAAGTAAGGTAAAGATGTCATCATCATAGCGTGCAATGTTAATGCTTCGCTCTCTACAATTTCTATAAATGCATCAACATCTCCTGAAATTAATATATTTTTAAGCCTCCTAATATTTCCAGTGGCTTGTTCAAATCTTTTTTCTGCAAATGGATGACCGTGCATTAACTGGTGACCAACAGTACTACTAACTTGTTTTTCACCTTTATCAATAAGTAAAATAGTGTCCTGAAAATTATTAAAATTAGGATGAATGCTATCCTGGAACTTTACCGCATATGCATCACTACTTCCTTCAATATCATCATGTGTTCCCCAAACAGTTACCGGCCCTTCTATACTTCTACAAGCACTCCCAGAACCTAACCTTGCCAGAAAAGAAGTTTTTTGAATAAACTCTCCTTCTGACATATCCGGATTTATTTTTCTATCCAGCTGCATTAAACAATATGCCAAAGCACTCATTCCACTTGCCGAAGAAGCTATTCCACTACTATGAGGGAATGTATTACTAGTTTCAATGGTAAACTTATATTGTCTAAGAAAAGGCAAGTATTGATCAATTCTTTTTAAAAAACTATCAATTTTTGGTTTAAAATCTGGTTTCGGTTTTCCTTCAAAAAACAACTCAAAATCAAAATCCTCAGCAATGCTATCTCTCTTTGTATATGTAAGACTGGTAATGGTTTTACAAACATTCAACGTAAAACTAATAGATGCATTCTCTGGTAACTGTACTGGTCTTTTTCCCCAATACTTAACTAATGCTATATTACTAGGTGAGGCACAGCTTATCTTTCCTTCTTCAGGAAGTTCTGATTCTATTGATGATGCAAATTGAGGATAATCTTCCATTTGATAAAAAATTTTAGCAAAGATACGTGCTATCAGCTATTTTAAGGTATTGGTAGTAAAAATAAATTGCTATTTTAGTACTGCACTAACTCATTTAAATGAAAAAAAAGTTTATTCGCATTGTTATTGCGGTATTTTTATGCTTATTGATCGGATTTTTGAGTAGTATTGCAACTCAAAAATCCATAGATACTTGGTATCCCACGCTAAACAAACCTTTTTTCACCCCACCAAACTGGGTTTTTGCACCTGTGTGGATTATTATGTATATTATGATGGGTATCTCTGCAGGAATTGTTTGGAGTAGAGGGTTCTATCATAAATGGGTAAAAACTGCGTTATATCATTTTGGGTTTCAATTGTTACTCAATGCTGCGTGGTCCATTTTTTTCTTTGGATTACAAAATCCTTTAATCGCTTTGCTGGATATAATAGCCCTATTTATCCTATTGCTGTTTACGATTAAATGGTTCAAAGTAGTTAATTCTACTGCTGCTTACCTACTTATCCCTTATGTAATATGGGTTGCTTTTGCGACTGCATTGAATTTTGGTATATGGCAACTTAACTAAACCAACACATTAAGGAATAAATTTTTTTATGAGTAAAAAAGCAATAGTCTTACAGACTACTCTAGAATTAATAACTAAACAAGGAATCCGTGCTACGTCTTTATCGGAAATTATTAAAGAATCCGGTGTAGCAAACGGAACTGTATATCATCATTTTAAGAATAAAGAAGAGATTATTACCGAACTTTATCTAATGCTTACTCAGGATTTTGGAACTGTCGTCATGCGTAATATTCCAGAAGACGACATAAAAAAGCAATTCTCTATAATGTGGTTAAATCTCTTTTATTATTTTGTCAATAACCCTCTTGCTTTTATTTTTTCTGAACAAATAGCTCGTTCTCCAGAAATTCCACAATCTTTAAAAGATCAAGCCAGACAATATTACAATGATATTGAAGAATATTTTAAAACTGGTATCAGAAAAAAAGTATTTAAATCTTATAACACCCTGGTTATGGAAGAATTATTTTTTGGTAATGTGGTATCTCTGGTTAAAATACACGAAAACGAAAGGGTAAAGCTTCAAGAAAAACACATTAATCAAGCTATTGAAATTTCCTGGCGAGGTTTTCTAAAAGATTCTACTATTATTTAACAAAGTAAACTTTCAATTCTTATTTTCTAGTAGCAAGACATTTTTTTCTTGAAATGAAATGTAATGTTTACAGTACCTGAAAAAAGAAATTATTAAAAGGCACAAGTGATTTAATTATAAAACTTGTTGATTTTTACCTACTAAAAGAACTATATGTTTTTATAAAGGTAATATCTGCAATCTCCCCGAAAATGTGTGTTTATGGAATGAATATTGTGACACCTATATAGCAATTCAAAAGAAAAACATTGTAACTATATCGGTAATCAATAAGCTATGTAAACCATGAAAAGTGTTTTAATAATCGAAAGGCATGAACGATTGAGAAAATCTTATATCAACCTAATAAACAACTCTAATGAATTTAAAGTTATCGGAGATTTTGAAAACTATGAATCTGCATTAAAAAATATCTCAGGTTTAAATCCAGAAATTGTTCTTACTAATATTGACTTTTCTGGAATGAGTGGAATCGAAGGAATTGCTCAAATAAAAAAACTCTTGCCGAATACTAAAATAATGGTAATCTGTAGTCTCAAAAATTCGAAATATGTATTTGAAGCGCTACGTGAAGGTGCCATTGGGTACATAACAAAAAATAGTAGTCAGAAAAAAATTAATGATGCCTTGACAGAGCTGGATCAAGGAGGAGCTCCTTTGAGTATTTCGATCTCACGAATGGTAGTAGAATCTTTTCAAAATAAAAAATTTGATCAATTAACTTCTAGAGAAAACGATGTCGTTTCTTTATTATCTCAAGGAAAAAGCTATGCTAATATTGCTGATGAATTATATGTAAGCTTAAATACAATCAAAGGGCACGTCAAAAACATTTATGAAAAACTACATGTAAGTAATAAAAATGAAGTTATCAAACTTGTAAACTCCCAAAACTTTTATAATCTATAAAAAAAGCAGCTAATATTAGCTGCTTTTACAAATCTTATTTAAAGGTATTTTTAATTAAATACAATTTTTGCACAGGAGTCTCGGTACAAATCTTTCAAAACAAACTCAACAGCATTTCTAGCATTATCAGCTTTACCAAGAGCACCTCCTTTAAATGTTAGTTTACCATCACCACGATTCCAGTAGAATTCTTTATTATTCGATTTAATAATTCGTTTTTCATCTTTAGTCGTTATTAAAAAAGAATCAAACTCTTGACTATATTCTAACCCTGAAGGAAAATACACCTCAGTAACAAATTTTGTTGATCCTTTGGCATAGACATAACATACGCATTCTCCAATATCTTTTTCTTCTGAAACTCTTATCATATTGTTTTGAACAATTTTCCATCCTCCATTAGATCGTATACCTACTATATCCATCAACATAGTCCCTTTTTCTGCAAGTTTCTTATTAATAAAAGATTCGAAACTAATCACGGCAGAAATCGTTCCTGCGGTTTCTTTTTGTGTTTTAAAAACAACTTTATCCAGTTTTAATTTAAAATCATAGTTATCATCGTTCATAATGTCATCCAATTGAGAAGAAATATCTTTTTTTTCATAATTCTTTCTCACTAAGGCACCTGATAAGTTTACATAAACGGTATTTCCTCTATATTTTTCATCAAATAAAATAAGTACATCTTCTTTATCAGTTCCCTGATTTAAAGCATTCATTCGATTCACATAATCTTTTAAGAGTTTTTCAATAGGCTCGCTAACATCAATAGCAAAGCCTTGGTTAAAACAACTGCATAAAAGCAGGAAAGTAAGTATCTGCGTAATTTTTTTCATAGTTAACAAGGTTTAGTTAAACCCCATTAAGATACAAAATTTTACAGAAAAACCCTAAGTCAAACAAGCAGTATTAATCCTACAAACTACTTATTTCCAACATCTTAATTACTGTTTTTAGATTCCTGGTAGTGGCATTACATTTCATTTTTCTTTCGAAGAAATTGTTATTCAATCTTGTCTTCCCATAACCATTTGCTGCATAGAAATAAATTACCTTTTTAACAATCACAAATTCTTCTCCATCAGAAGGTACTGGTAGTTCTTTTATAAGAGCCGATTCTGGCTCCTTAGACAAGAAAGTGAAAAACATTTTTTTAGGGTCAACCTTACCATTAGTAATCTTTTCAGAAAAAGGATTGTTTTTATAAATCAATTGTAAGTCTTTTGGTTTAATAACTAAAACCGGGACATCAAATCCAAAGTGTTTTTGAATCCCTTCTTTTACTATTGTCTCCAGATCAGTAGTGTTTTTTAAAGCATCCTGAAATACTACATTACCACTTTGGATATAGGTGGTAACTGATACGAATCCCAATGCTTCAAATAAACGTTTAAGATCGGCCATCAGGATTTTTTTCTGACCACTTACATTGATTCCTCTTAATAAAGCAATATATGTATTCATCTTTTTGATCAAATATATCAATTAGAGGTTATAGCTTGTGCCGCAATAAAAGCTCCTGTCCAGGCATTCTGAAAATTAAATCCTCCTGTAATAGCATCTATATTAAGGACCTCACCGGCAAAATATAAGTTTTTATGCTTTTTACTTTCAAAAGTCTTAAAATTTATTTCCTTGAGATCAATACCTCCTGCAGTAACAAACTCTTCTTTAAACGTACTTTTGCCATTAACCTTAAAAACACATTGTGTTAACTGCTCTGATAGTTTTTTAAGCTGAATTTTATTACTATCCGCCCATCGTGTAGTATGCTGTATTCCTGAAACCAACACTAAAGCTTGCCAAAGTCTTTTAGGTAAATCAAACTGTGCATACTTAGCTATTTGTTGTTTAGAATTACTTTCTTTCAGTTCCTTCAGTTCTTCTAATATTTCTTGTTGCGTATAATTATGAAGCCAGTTTACAATAATTTCAAAATGATAATCGAACTTATTCAATTCTATGGCACCCCAAGCAGAAAGTTTTAGGATTGCAGGACCACTAAGTCCCCAATGCGTTATTAACACAGGGCCTTCACTTTTTAATTTAGAGTTCTTGACTTTAACTGAGGCTTGGGTAGAAATTCCAGGCAGGTCTTTAATTCTAGAATCCTGTATATTAAAAGTAAATAAAGAAGGAACAGCAGCAATTGCGGTATGATCAATCTTTTGTAAAATTTTCCATATTTTAGGATTACTTCCAGTAGCTATCATTAATTTAGTACTTATAAAATCCCCTTGATTGGTATTTATTTTCCAGAGTTGATCTTCAAAATAGAAATCCTTAACCACATGACTTTTAAGAATTTCTATTCGTAATCTATTTACTTCTGTCAAAAAGCAATCAATAATAGTTTGAGACGAATCAGAAACAGGAAATATTCTTCCATCATCTTCAATCTTTAATTCCACTCCTCGTTGATCAAACCACTCCATAGTATCACCAGTCATAAAGGTGTGAAATGGTCCTTTTAATTCTTTTTCTCCTCTTGGATAGTTTTTACTTAATTCATTAGGAATAAACTCAGCATGAGTTACATTGCATCTCCCGCCTCCTGAAACTTTTACTTTAGACAGAACATCTTTACCCCTTTCCAGAATTGCTATTTTTAGTGTTGGATTTTTTTCAGCCACATTGATTGCAGTAAAAAAACCTGCAGCTCCTCCTCCCACTATGATTAGATCATATTGCATCAGGCAAAATTAGGAAAATCAGTAATAATTGCATCTACTTTACAATCTTTTGATTTTTCTATAGCCGTTTCTTCATTAACTGTCCAGACAAATATTTTGTATTCTTTGGTTTTTGCCAATTCTACCTCATTCTTAGAAAGATGAGAAACAGGAGGATGTATTGAAAATGCATTTATTTCTTCTGCAATAGAAATTGCACTAGGAATGCTTTCTTCTATTAAAACACCTAATCTAAATTTTTGGGTAACCGCCTTTATTTGAAATAATTGAGAGTGATCAAAACTTGATAAAATAAAATGATCATAATCCCAATTTGTATTTTTAATATGTCTTTCTAAAAGTTCAATAGTAGGTAAAGCTGTTCCTATCCCTTTTAATTCAATATTCAAAATACATTTTGCATCAACCAATTCTAGTACTTGATCTAATGAAGGGATTTTAAATCCTGCAAAAGTTCTAAACCTTTTTAATTCTGACCAAGTATAGTCTGCAACTTTTCCTTTACCATTAGTTGTTCTCTCGATGGTTTCATCATGAATAACAACTAACTCTCCTGACTTACAACGATGAACATCTATCTCAATTCCGTCCACATTGTACTTTAGCGCTTCAGCAATAGACTCTAATGTATTTTCTTCTATTAATCCTGCTGCACCCCGATGTCCAAATATCTTCATGTGTTAATACTTTTATATCAGAAACTTCTAAGAGTAATACCTTTTATTATTTAAAAGCCGGGATTCCCGTAACATCCATTCCTGTAATCAAAAGGTGAATATCGTGTGTCCCTTCATAAGTAATAACACTCTCAAGGTTCATCATATGCCTCATGATACTGTACTCTCCAGTAATACCCATTCCTCCTAGCATTTGACGTGCTTCACGAGCAATTTTTATGGCCATATCTACATTATTACGTTTTGCCATAGAGATCTGAGCCGATGTTGCTTTGCCTTGCTCACGTAAAACTCCTAATCGCCAAGCCAGTAGTTGAGCTTTAGTAATTTCTGTAATCATTTCGGCAAGCTTTTTTTGCTGAAGTTGGGTTCCTGCAATAGGCTTATCAAACTGGATTCTTTCTTTAGAATATCTTAACGCGGTATCATAACAATCCATAGCAGCACCTATAGCACCCCAGGCAATACCAAATCTTGCAGAATCCAGGCATCCAAGTGGTGCACCTAACCCACTTTTACCTGGTAATAAATTTTCTTTGGGAACTTTTACATTATCAAAAATAAGCTCTCCAGTTGCTGATGCTCTAAGTGACCATTTATTATGAGTTTCGGGAGTAGAAAAACCTTCCATTCCACGCTCTACAACTAACCCGTGAATTCTACCTTCTTCATTTTTAGCCCACACCACGGCAATATCAGCAAAAGGTGCATTAGATATCCATAGTTTTGCTCCATTCAACAAATAATGATCTCCGTTATCTTTAAAATTAGTTGTCATTCCAGCAGGGTTAGAACCGTGATCCGGTTCTGTTAACCCAAAACACCCCATAAATTCTCCTGATGCCAACTTAGGAAGGTATTTTTTACGTTGTTCTTCTGTTCCATATTTCCAGATAGGATACATAACTAATGAAGATTGTACAGAAGCTGTAGATCGTACACCAGAATCTCCTCGTTCTATCTCTTGCATAATAAGACCATAACTTATTTGATCTAATCCTGCTCCACCATATTCTTCTGGGATATATGGACCAAATGCCCCAATCTCTGCCAAACCATTGATAATTTGCTTTGGAAACTCTGCACGTTGTGCATACTCTTCAATTATTGGAGATACTTCTCTTTTAACCCAACTACGAGCTGCATCGCGCACTAATTTATGTTCATCATTAAGTAGTTCGTCGACTTGGTAATAATCAGGTGCCTGGAATAAATCTGGTTTCATGTACTTATATCTTTAATATTTTAAAACATCTTCAAAATCATGAAGGATAAACTGCAAACAAATGTAATTAATGAAAAAAGAGCAAGCAATTTTTTTTGACTTCTTAAAGAGTATCCTAAAAATTTAAAAATAATTTAATGGTTTTTAAGGTTTTAAAAAGCAAATTGACTTTTCTATTCAACTGCCCAAAATCATAAAAAGTCGTGTACAAATTCCGCAGTTTAGCATTTTTTTCTACACCCATCTGAGTTTACGAAAGGAATATTATTTTATTTAAAACAATTTAAGTTGTTAACTATCAGATAGTTACATAAGTGGCAAAAATATTGAATTCACTTGGCATAATTCTTCTAGTATCTAAATCGTAACAAAATTTAAAACCTTAAAAGAAATGAAAAGATTATTTGTATTGCCACTATTGGCTTTAGGATTATTAGCAGGAACTCAAAATAGCAACGCTCAAGATGTATCTTCTAACGATCAAACTGAAATAACTATACAGGAAAAATATATCGACCTAGCCGTAGAAAACCTACCTCAACCTGTATTAGATGCAGTTGCTCGCGATTTTAAAGGGTCTACCATTAGCAAAGCTGCTGCAAAAGAAGATGCTTCAGAGTTTAAGTTAGAATTGACCAAAGAAGACGGAGAAACTATTGAAGTTAAATGTGACGCAGAAGGAAACTGGATCACTAAGTAGTAAATTCTAAAAAAACTAAGAGTATTAATTTATGCTTTCAATAAATTAATCTTCGTAGAGTGATTGAATTTTTGGAAAAGGAGGATTAATTATAATTCTCCTTTTTTGTATTTGAATACTTCATTACATCTTTAAGTAAAAATCCTTAGTCAGATCAATATACTCATCTGTATAATTGTGTCTGCCATCCTCTATAACAAGTTCATCTTGATTAAAATTCCTTTGATGAAAACCAAAAAGAAGCATACTTCTTTTAATTTGTGAATTAGGTGCTCCTTTTATTCTTGTGATTTTTTGAGGAAACAGATCTACTTGTTCTGCAATATCAATGATTCGATTTTCTTCTTTATAAGGTAAAATCATTGCTAATTTTCCTTGATCAGATAACAATCTTGATGCTCCTACTAGCAAATGCTCAAAAGGCAACGACTCCTCAAACCTTGCGAGGTCTCGCTTAACATCCGATGTTTTATAATTCTCTGAAAAAAAAGGTGGATTACTAATCAAAAGATCATATTGATCATCTATCTCTGATACAAATTCCTGAAAAGAAGCATGGTAACAAAACAGTCTATCTCCCCATTGCGAAGCTTCAAAATTCTCTACTGCTTGTTCATAAGCATCTGCATCTATTTCTAGCGCATCAATTACATTTGCATCACAACGTTGTGCCATCATAAGTGCGATAACACCAGTACCTGTACCAATATCCAGAACAGAATCTACATCGGTATCTATAGGAGTCCACGCACCTAGTAAAACCCCATCGGTACCTATCTTCATAGCACATCTATCCTGCTGAACAACAAATTGTTTAAAATTAAAAGGTTTCATCAAAAAAGGAGTTGACAAGTTTTAAACTTCCATTAAAACTTAAGCATAGAATAACTTAGTATTTTATTTATAGATAAAGATCTATCAATCCTTCAGGAGTTTTTACCTGGATTGTTTTAGAAGTTTTATCAATATCAATGATAAACTCATCATTCATAGGAATTAATATCTCAATACCTTCACGATCAATTTCAAATAATGCCTGCGCGGTAGAATCATTTATAGATTTAATGACCCCTACTTTTCCAAAAGCAGCATCTATTACAGTAAATCCGATAATTTCGTGATAGTAAAATTTGTCTCCTTCAAGTTTTGGCAGCAATGTTAACGGAAGATATAACTCTGCTTTCATAAGATCATCCGCATCTTCTTCTGTATCTACATCTTCGAATCTAATTCGAAGCAAGTCACTTTTATGAAGTGCACACTTTTCAATAAAAAATGGAACCAGATTGTTATTATAATTAACAAACACCGATTCCATTTTTTCATAACTTTCGGGATCATCGGTATCTAATTTTACAAGTACCTCACCCTTAAAACTAAATTTACTTACGATTTTACCGAGATAGAAGCAATCTTCTTTCTTCATCGTCAATAAAGCAACTATTCTTCTTCGTTGCCAGTTTTTTCTTCTGTTACTTCTTCTGTAGCTGCCTCAGGAGTTTCTTCTACAGCTTCAGCTTGTGCAGCTTCAGCTTCTCTCTTGGCATTTACTTCTTTTTCAGCTTCAAGAATTTTAGCTTTTGCATCAGCATCAGCTTTTGCCAATGCATCTTTCTTAGCATTTACTTCTCCTTCTTTTTCTGATACCCAAGCTTGAAATTTTTCTTCAGCTTGTTCTTCGGTTAACGCTCCTTTTTTAACTCCACCAGCAAGGTGATTTTTAAGCATTACTCCTTTATAAGAAAGAATTGCTCTAGCAGTATCAGTAGGTTGCGCACCATTTTGTAACCACTTTACAGCATCATCAACGTTTAAGTCGATACTTGCAGGGTTTACATTAGGATTATAAGTACCTAATTTCTCTAGGTATTTACCATCTCTTTTTGATCTAGCATCTGCTGCTACAATCCAGTAAAAAGGTTTCCCTTTTTTACCGTGTCTCTGTAATCTAATTTTAACAGGCATAAAAATTAATTTTTGGGTACTCGACCCGGATTATAATTAAGGGCGCAAATGTAATCAATTTTAACAAGATTACATCAAAAATCTATTAAGTTTATTTTCAATTATTTAGAAGAGATTCTTATTCAACATAGTTAAACCCATTACAGATTACCTAAACATAACTTTCTGTTAACTTACAAAAACAGTTAAAAACAATCATTTTTGTGTATTTCATCGATTATTATACTTATTTATCGATAAAATTTTGCTTTTTTTCTGACAAAAAATTGTTTTAACCAGATTTTAATTATATGTTTGCATAGTAAACACGACCTTATATTTAGTTATAAGTGATTACCACAAAGCCCCAAGCTTATGATCAGAAAAACTACCCTACTATTGGCAATAATTTGCCTTGTTTTTAATTCCTGCTCAACAGATATAGAAGTAAACACTCCAGCTTTTCAGGCTACCAAAAACGGAGAACTTTTTAGAGCTTCTATTAGAAAAGCAGTTATTCATGATGATGGTTCACTGGTTATCACCGGAAGCTTAGGCCCAGAGCATATGAGTTTCACAACCACATCTACAGACCTAGGAAAGTACCGAATTGGTATGGAAACTCCGAACAAAGCAAGTTTTCAAACAGATAATGGAAAATTCTTTATAGAGGATCAAGAAAGTGAAGGAGAAATAGAAATTACCGAAATCCTCAATAATGAGGTTTCAGGAAACTTTTATTTTAAAAACTTAAAAGACACCAACGGAAATAGTGTTGATTTTCTTAATGGATGGTTTTATAAAATTCCTTTAGAGAATTTTGTGGATGAAACCAGTCAAGTAATTAATCCTTGTCTTCTAGACGCTTCTCTTACAGCAAATATTGACGGTTCAGAAATGATTACTGATAATCATACAGCTTCAATATTTGGAGTGGACGATGTTTCTGTGCTTATTAAAGCCAGCAATGATACAGAAGAGATCACTATAGTATTTCCAAACAATGTAACTCCTGGAGATTATTCACTATCCGGATCAGGTGATTACAGCGCAACATACAGCCTTAATGATGACAAGTCTTCAGCATTATCAGGACAATTGACCATCACATACCATGATACAGAAATCAAGTGCATAAGCGGAAGTTTCGAGTTCACTACTCGTAGTGGTGTTACGGTATCTGAAGGATCATTTGACTTTGGTTATTAATAAGGACCAAACTCAACTATAGGGCGAGAGGCGTTCATTAAATTAATGAACGCTTTTCATTTTTATATAATCGCACCTTCTTATCATTTCTTTTTTAAATCTGGAAAAAAGATATTATTCTTTTAATACGTTTATCACCTTAAATCTTTCTGTTTTATCAGTATTTCAATATGTTAGCTAGCTAACACTCTCTCCCTTTTACACCTTGTTCTCCCCTGTTAAAATCTTATTAAAAACGTTAACAATTCAATAAAATTAATTGTTATATCAATAAAATTTCATTGCTCATTTTTCGAGCTAAACCCCTTTAAAACAGCATACTTTTTGCTTATTGATATATTTTTTTGCATAAATTTTATCTATTTTGATTTTTTTCCTTCTGTAAGTCGCAAATATTGTTGTCGTCTCAATTTATATCAAATAAAACATCCGTTTTTAATTAACAAAAAACAATTGGCCAACTGTTTTCTTTTAAGATATAAACATTTAAAACACAAAAAATGAAAAATTTAAAAACAATATTTTTAGGCTTAATTGCTGTCTCATTTTTGGCAGCTTGTAATGACGATGACGATTCTATCGTAATAGATCAACCTGATACTCCCACAGAAGCTAGTTTACTACTAGAGAGCATTAGACAAGACGGAGGAATTCCTTATGATGCAAACAACCCAGCTTTAAGCTTTACTGCAGAACAAAATGTATTCTTACCTAGTATCCTAGGTATTGACTACCGAACAGACAGATCTGTAGTTCCGGCAGGTCCAACAGCAAGGTTCCCTATGTTTCGCGGTTGGGAAACAACATCCAGCGGACCTAGAGAATGTTATTATGTAATCACAGAATCATCGGATAGAGAAATGGCAAGAGAATTAGGAATTATTTTTGCTCCCAGAATGGCAGAAGCTATAGGTTCTGGAGGAGAACAAAATGCTACCTGGACAGATGATGGCAGGCTTGTTTTTGAAGGTTCTGTAGATTTTTCACCTAAAAGATCTTTGGTCGCAGGAGGAGCAGATGGATTATTATTCGGTTTCCCTCCAGCACAAGTTAATCCTGGTGCTGTAGCAAACGCTCAATGGTCTTCTTATGTAGTTTTACCCAGCGGCATCGTAATTAATGCTCAAATGGTAGCCAACAGTACAGGAATCCACGATAGAATTCCTCATCCTGACGGAAATAGTCAAGCACAAGAAGATGATTTAAACAACCCAAATCTTGCTGCAGATCAAGCATCTGTTGTTATGCAACTACTAGACGGGTGGCATGATGGAAGACCTTACTATTTTCATATTGTAACTGACACTTCTGATCCAGGTCCTGCTACTATTGAATTAGGTGTTTTTGCGCCTAGACTGGCAGAGCTACCAACCTTTGGGTTATTTCCGGGAGGCTCTATGCTACCTTTCAGTCCAACAGCTAATGGTCGAACTACTGACACAGATGGTTTTGGTGTACAAGGTTTAAATTCTGCATCCTTAAGTGATCGTCAAGTTCAAGATCCTACAAACACATTTCCGATTGATCCTAGTGACGAAAGATATGCTCCTATGTGGGATGCTCATATTACAGAATTCACAGTTCCTGAAGCAGATAGACCTATCCTAAGAAGTTTTGGTCAAATAAACGAACTTTTGGCAGATGGCACCCTTATTCCTTTTAGAGGTAATGCAAATTCTAGCCCACTGGCAAATTCATTATCTGATATGCTAACAGCTACCGGAGCAATCATTAATTGTCCTGTAATTACACAACCTACCGCTAGTGTAATCGGTACTCAAATAGGATCACCACGTAACAATTAATAAGAAAAGATTATCATCTTATTTTTGAGTTTTCAAAAAGCTTAGTTGCAGATAATGCTTCTAAGCTTTTTATATTTCATTAATAATTATTACAACCATTTCTCGGTGCTTCAGAATTATAAATAAAACAAACATTCAAACAAATCATTTTGAACAAAAACTCTGAATAACACCGAGATAATGATTGTTTCTTAATTTAGTTCGAGTTCCATCTTAATATTACATCGCTCATAAGGACTTGGATTACCTTTTACCCTTTTAAAACCTAATTTGTAATATAAATTAATTGCTGGTGTTAATACAGTATTACTCTCCAAATAGAGCATACTTCCACCTAATTCTTTTGCTTTATTAATCACTTCTTTCCCCAACAACCATCCTATACCTTTCCCTTTTGCATTTGGAGACACTCCCATTTTTGCCAATTCAAAATCATATTTTGGATCATTCATTTTTATTAATGCGCAAGTTCCTATCACTTCATTTTCATATAACGCCATGCAGATATACCCTCCTTTATCTAATATATACTCTTCAGGGTGATCCAAAGCTTTTAGGTCTTCTTCTTCCATTTTAAAATAGGTAGTAATCCACTCTTCATTCAATGATTTAAAAGCCTTTTGATATTTAGGTTCATAAGAAACAATTTTAACCTTTTCAGACTCTCGGATTTTTCTTTGTTCCAAAACTCTTGTTCTCATTGATTTTTGATCTAGTAAAAACTCAAATTCATTCAATGCTTTCCATATATCATGTTGCGTTTGACTTAAAGCATCCTCAACGGCATTTCTTACATCTGTATATTGATCCTTAACCTCAAATGTCATCTCCACTCCTTTTTCTGTGAGCATAATGTTATTTTTTCGTCCGTCGCTTTTATCCTTTTGTTCTTTAACAATACCATTTTTAGACATTTCCCGAACGATCTTACTGACTGAAGGGTGAGAGTGTCCTATCTCTTCAGCAATAGCTGTAATAGACATTTCTTTATTCTGCGACAAAGTGTAAAAAACAGGGAACCATTTTGGCTTTAATCCTACCCCATAGAAGTCATAAACTTCTTTTGCATCCTCCATCAACCGCTCTCCCAAAATCCTTAATCTACTTCCAATTGCCATCGTTCCAGCTTTTTCAAAAAAACTCATATCTATAAATATTTACGTAATCAGTTACGTAAATGTATTGCTTTAAAATTTTTTATCAAAATATTCCCCTTAAAAAATTACCTCAATACATCATCTCTTTATTTTTTAGTTAATAATTAGGAATAACTTTTCAGGACGCAATAGGATCATTTTAATTATTTTTGACAATCTCTTCTTATATGAAGAACAACTCTAGGGAAATTGATTTTTTATGTACTTAATTTTTGATACCGAAACCACCGGATTACCAAAACGATGGGATGCACCTATTAGTGATAGTGAAAACTGGCCAAGATGTATACAAATAGCCTGGCAGCTGCACGATGCTATGGGAAACTGCATAGAACATGAGGATTATCTTGTAAAACCGGATGGGTTCAACATTCCTTATGACGCAGAAAAAATCCATGGTATCTCTACAGAATTAGCAGAGCAAGAAGGTATCAGTCTTCAAGAAGTATTAGAGAAGTTCAATATTGCACTCTCTAAAACTAAATTTGTTGTCGGTCAAAATGTAGGTTTTGATGTTAATATCATGGGAGCTGAGTTTTATCGACTTGGTGTCGAAAACGATCTGCAGGAACTTCCGGTTCTTGATACTTGTACAGAGACTACTGCAGAACTTTGTCAAATCCCTGGAGGACGTGGAGGAAGATATAAGCTTCCTACACTTACAGAATTACATCAGAAATTATTTGGAAATGGTTTTAATGAAGCACATAATGCTACGGCCGATGTAGAAGCTACAACTCGTTGTTTTCTGGAATTAATTCGTAAGCAAGTATACACTACAGAGCAACTTGATGCACAACCTGATTATTTTCAAAATTTTACTGAAGCAAATCCGGATACTATCCAACTTATAGGTTTAAAACACATTAACCTAAAAAAAGCTTCTCAAAAAATTCTTGAAGAACTCACAAAAGGAAGTGGTTCTGATCTTTCTCAACAAGAATTAGATCAAAACATAGCAGCTCTTGATGAAGTTAATTTTGCACATCTACACAATCATACTCAATTCTCAGTTTTACAATCTACGACAAGCATTCCTGATTTGGTATCAGCTGCGGCTCAAAATAAAATGAGCGCCGTAGCAATGACAGATCACGCTAATATGATGGGCGCTTTTCACTTTGTACAAGGTGTAGCATCACATAACAAAGCAGTAAAAGCATCTAATGCCGAAGCCATAGAAAATGGCCAAGAGCCAGAAGGTGTAGAAATGAAAGCGATTGTAGGTTGTGAGTTTTTTGTTTGCGAAGATCACAAAGATAAATCCAGAAAAGATAACGGATATCAAATTGTAATGTTGGCCAAAAACAAAAATGGCTATCATAACCTTGCAAAAATGTCCTCTACCGCCTTTGTAGATGGGTTTTATTATCTACCTAGAATCGACAAAGAAATTGTTAAACAGTATAAAGAAGATATCATTGTTCTTACTGGAAATCTTTATGGAGAAGTCCCTAGTAAGGTTTTAAATATTGGTGAAAAACAAGCAGAAGAGGCATTACTTTGGTGGCATCAGGAATTTGGAGATGATCTATATATTGAGATCATGCGTCATAACCAGGAAGATGAAAATCGCGTAAATCAAGTTTTAATTAATTTTTCAAAAAAACACAACATTAAACTTGTCGCTACCAATAACACCTACTATTGTGACAAGGAAGATGCTAACGCTCACGATATTTTATTATGTGTAAAAGACGGAGAAAAACAAGCTACACCTATAGGTCGTGGTCGAGGATACAGATACGGATTACCTAATCAAGAATATTATTTTAAATCTTCTGAGGCAATGAAGGATCTTTTCAAAGATCTTCCTAGCGCTATTATCAATATCCAGGAAGTTATAGATAAAATAGAACCTTTTGAACTTGCCCGAGATGTACTGTTACCTGCTTTTGACATCCCACCTAAATTTCAATTTGAGGAAGATAAAACAGATGGTGGAAAAAGAGGGGAAAATGCATATTTAAGACATATTACTTATGAAGGTGCCAAAATAAGATATGACGAGATTACTCCTGAGATAGACGAACGATTAGACTTTGAATTAAAGGTAATCGAAAAAACAGGATATCCAGGATATTTCCTAATTGTAGAAGATTTTATACGTGCTGCACGAGAAATGGGAGTATCCGTTGGTCCAGGTCGTGGATCAGCAGCAGGTTCTGCAGTAGCCTACTGTTTATGGATTACTAATCTTGATCCTATCAAATACGATCTACTTTTTGAGAGATTCTTAAATCCAGATCGTGTAAGTATGCCCGATATCGATATTGATTTTGATGATGAAGGTAGAGGCCGGGTAATGGATTATGTAATCGAAAAATATGGTGCTAATCAGGTGGCTCAGATTATCACATACGGTACTATGGCTGCAAAATCATCTATTAGAGACACTGCTCGTGTACTAGATCTACCATTAGGAGATGCCGATCGTATTGCCAAGTTGATTCCGAATATGTCAAAACTCGGAAAAATCTTTGGTGTTGATGAAGCCATTTTGAAGAAAAAATTCAGAAGTGATGAACTTGAAAAAGTAAACGAACTTCTCAATATAGCCGAAGGAAGTGATCTTGAGGCCGAAACATTGAATCAAGCCAGGATACTTGAAGGTTCTGTTAGAAACACAGGAATTCACGCCTGTGGAGTAATTATCACACCAGATGATATTACCAAATTCGTTCCGGTTGCTCTTGCAAAGGATTCAGACATGTACTGTACTCAATTTGACAACTCTGTTGTAGAAAGTGCCGGTCTGTTAAAAATGGATTTCTTAGGATTAAAAACCTTAACCTTAATTAAGGATACAGTTAAAATCGTAAAAGCTAAACACGGCGTTGAATTAGATCCTGAGAATTTTCCTTTAGATGATGAAGAGACGTATGCATTATTCCAACGAGGAGAAACAGTAGGGATATTTCAATATGAATCTCCCGGGATGCAAAAATATATGAAGGAGTTAAAGCCTACCGTTTTTGCAGATCTTATTGCCATGAATGCTTTATATCGTCCTGGACCTCTAGAATACATCCCTAGTTTCATTAATAGAAAACATGGTACAGAAGAAATCATCTATGATCTTGAAGCTTGTGAAGAATACCTAAAAGAGACTTATGGTATCACTGTTTATCAAGAGCAAGTGATGCTACTGTCTCAAAAGCTTGCAGATTTTACTAAAGGTGAAGCCGACGTCCTTCGTAAAGCGATGGGTAAAAAACAGAAAGCTGTACTAGACAAGATGAAACCTAAATTTATCTCACAAGCCTCGGCAAAAGGACATGCCGAAGATAAGTTGGAAAAAATTTGGAAAGACTGGGAAGCATTTGCTGCTTACGCATTTAACAAATCACACTCTACCTGTTACGCCTGGATTGCTTATCAAACAGCCTATCTAAAAGCACATTATCCTGCAGAATACATGGCTGCGGTGCTCTCTAATAACATGAATGACATTAAACAAGTTACATTCTTTATGGAAGAATGTAAACGAATGAAATTAGAAGTACTTGGTCCAGATGTCAACGAATCTTATCGTAAATTCTCTGTAAACAAAGATGGGGCAGTACGATTTGGAATGGGAGCGATTAAAGGTGTAGGTACCGGTGCGGTAGCTACTATTGTAGAAAACAGAAAAAAAGAAGACGGTCCCTACAAATCTATTTTTGACCTGGCCAAAAGAATTGATTTAAGAGCTGCCAACAAAAAAGCCTTTGAGAGTTTAGCACTCGCAGGTGGTTTTGATTCTTTTGGAGAAACACATCGTGGACAATATTTTCACAAAGATGGAGATGATATGACTTTTCTTGAAAAAGCCATGAAATATGGCTCTAAATACCAAGAAAACGAAAATTCATCCCAGGTAAGTTTATTTGGAGAATCCAGCGATGTTCAAATACCAGAACCCGTAGTTCCTCCTTGTGAAGAATGGGGAACCATGGAAAAACTAGCCAGAGAAAAAGAAGTAGTAGGCATCTATCTTTCTGGACATCCATTAGATGATTTCAAATACGAAATGAAATACTTCTGCAATGGTACTTTATTAAATTTTGCAGATTTAGAAAATAACCTCAATCGCGAAATATCATTTGGCGGTGTAATTACCGGTGTAGAGCATCGTACATCAAAAAACGGAAAAGGCTGGGCTACTTTTACAATAGAAGACTATAATACTGCCCATGAATTCAGGATTTTTGGAGAAGACTACCTCAAACATCGTCCATTTCTTGTTCAAAGTACATTTGTATATGCAAAAGCTTTTATAAAAGAAGGTTGGGTAAATCGGGATACAGGCAAAAAAGGAGATCCTAGAATACAGTTCAATAGTTTCCAATTACTACACGATGTAATGGAAACTTATGCCAGAAAATTGACTATTCAATT
Source organism: Aquimarina callyspongiae (assembly GCF_034322225.1). NCBI lineage: Bacteria > Pseudomonadati > Bacteroidota > Flavobacteriia > Flavobacteriales > Flavobacteriaceae > Aquimarina > Aquimarina callyspongiae. The sequence continues at coordinate 1,024,753 of NZ_JAXLPA010000001.1, forward strand.
AGACATCAACGACCTTTCTGATCATAGAATTGACGGTTTAAAAGAATTATTAACTGAACATTCGGGGAATCATACTCTAAATTTTGTGATCTATGAAATGGCAGAGCAATTAAAATTGCATATGCCTAGCAGAAAACAAAAAGTAAACATTTCTCAGGAATTACTCATAGCTCTTGAAAATGATTCGGTGTACTATAAGTTAAATTAAAGGTAATCAGCATAAACTCATTTTGGCATTTGATTATAAATAGCAAACTTGATTTCTAACCAATTATCTTGAATATATTTAATTAATCAAGAAAAACCTATAGACCTACCACAGTTTAGGCAACCCAATTTGTATCTTAATACAACCTACTGAAATCTTGTGCTAGTTAAATCCACCTCATAAATCACACCTTTTTATTTGATGTTTTTAAAACAAAACCTATTGCTATTCTTTTGAACAAATTCTGATTTGAATTTGTTCAAAATCAAGGTACAGCAAGGATCAAATAAGTAACATAAAAACCAAGTCATATCATTATTAATTTTGGAGGAAATCCACAAGCTCTATTTTAGATAAAAACTGAATTACTTTCTTTTATCTTGATACTTCTTAATACTAAAAAATATCGTCATAACATGTTAGTTATCTAACACTTACGGTTTTTTCATGTTTTAAAAAATAAAGTGAAAAATCGTTAATTATTTACTAAAGTATATGTTTTTACAAGCTTCAAGATTTAATTAAATTTCTTTTTAAATCTATGATAATCAACACAATACAAACTCATCCAAAATCTAAAACAAAGTAATCTTATTTATTTTGAAAATTCCCCGTTGTAAGTATCTAATAATATCAATGTCTCAATATTTATATATCAAATCTTAAAACCTTTTGATACTTCAAGACGATTGGCCAATTGTTTTTTAAAATTTTTAGAATATAACTTTTAAAACACAAAAAAATGAAAATTTTTAAATTATCGCTCTTAAGCGTATTAGCCGTTTTGTTGTTTACCGCCTGTAGTAATGATGATATCACAACCCCAGACGATCAACTAATAACAAGTGAAACAAGTGAAGATAAACTAGAACTAGAAGCTAAGTCAAAGGGCTTATTCCAATCACTTAAAGCTTTAAGAGAAGCTAAGTTATTATTGGTCAGTATTCGAAGGGATGGAGGAATTCCTTATAATGTATTTAGACCTACACTCACGTTTTCTGAACAACAAAACGTCTTTTTACCAAGTGTATTAGGTATCGATTACCGAATAGACAGATCTGTAGTTCCAGCTGGACCAACAGCAAGGTTTCCAATGTTTCAAGGTTGGGAGACTTTACCTGACGGAAGTCGAAGAAAGGGATATTATGTAATAACAGAAGCATCAGATAAATTTATGGCCAAAAAACTAGGTGTTATCTTCTCTCCCAGAATGGCTGCCTCAATAGGCTCTGGAGGAGAACAAAATGCCTATTTCACTCGCAAAGGAAGACTTGTGTTTGAAGGGTCCGTAGATTTTTCACCAAAAAGATCCCTGGTTGCAAGCGGAGTATCCGATGATGGATTATTACTTGGTTTCCCTCCAGCTCAAGCCAATCCTGGAGCTATAGCAAGCCCTGAATGGTCTTCTTATGTAGTTTTACCTAGTGGAGTTGTAATTAATGCACAAATGGTCGCTAACAGCACTGGTATCCATGACAGAATTCCTAACCCTAATGGAAACAGTATTTCTGATCAAGATGATCTAAACAACCCTAATCTTGCCATAGATCAGGCATCTGTTGTAATGCAACTTTTAGATGGATGGCAGGACGGAAAACCTTACTATTTTCATATTGTTACAGATACCTCTGATCCAGGGCCAGCTACTATTGAATTAGGGGTTTTTGCACCAAGATTAGCTCAGCTACCAACATTTGGATTATTCCCAGGAGGTTCTATGTTGCCTTTTAGCCCTACGGCTAATGGTAGAACTACAGACACTGATGGTTTAGGAGTACAAGGTTTAAACTCAGCTTCTTTAAGTGATCAACAAGTACAAGACCCAACAAATACATTCCCGATTGATCCTAGAGATGAAAGATATGCTCCTATGTGGGATGCACACGTTACCGAATTTACAGTTCCTGAGTCAGAGCGCCCAATCTTACAGAGTTTTAATCAAATAAATCAACTTTTAGCTGATGGTACTTTAATTCCTTTTAGAGGAAATGCAAATCCGAGTCCTTTAGCAAACTCATTATCTGATTTGTTAACTGCAACGGGAGCCATTATTAATTGCCCAGTAATCACACAGCCGGATGCAAGTGTAATAGGCACTCAAATTGGAGTACCACTAAATAACTAAATTAACAAAAAGAAATATCTAAACGATATTTTACATTTTATTTCTTAATTAAAAGAAAGCCTGGCAGCCCTTATTGCTTCCGGGCTTTTTTAAATAATTCATCAGGCAACTGAGTTAATTAAAAAAACTTCCTGCCCAATTTTCGGCTTCTTCTAGTTGTTCAAAAAATGTGAAAGCTTCATTCCAAAGAGATTGTTCATGCATTGCTCTTTTGGCCTCTAAAGGATCATCAGAAACAATCCCATAACCGATCATGTTTTTCAAGATTCTTCCTTTATAAACATTCAAATCAATGTCATGAAAAAATTTTCGATGGGTTAGAAAAATAAAATCTCTTCCATTATAATATTCTTCGAGATGTTTGGTGATTTCTTCAGCGATTTCTACAGTCACAGCAAAACCTTTTTGCATTACCAAAATTGCATGAGACTCCTTAAAAACCAGGTTGTATTGGGGCAGTGTAAGTTCCTTCATTTTTTAATTCGTGTTTACAAAGATACTTCTAATTTGTTTCTAAATTCCCCATTATATTAAATAGATTTTAAGCAATATTATTGCCTTCAACCTCAAAATATTTCTTAAAAATTAAAAGATTAACAAAATTATCTATGAGCATTCTGGTTTAATTTTATCTTTGGTATCAGAAAATCAAATGGCTCCATAGTCAAAACAAATATCACGTTTGTAAGCTTTAGCAGAATTATTGACTAATTTTGTGAACATTAAAAATAAAACAAGAATTTTTTAAACTATAAATAATATGGCACTAGAAATAACAGATGCTACTTTTGATGAAGTAGTACTTAAGAGTGATAAACCAGTATTAGTTGATTTTTGGGCTGCTTGGTGTGGACCGTGTAGAATGGTAGGACCAATCATAGAACAAATTAGCGATGAATACGACGGAAAAGCTGTTGTTGGTAAGGTAGATGTAGATGCAAATCAAGAATTTGCTGCAAAATATGGAGTAAGAAACATCCCTACAGTTTTAGTTTTCCAAAACGGAGAAGTAGTAGGACGTCAAGTAGGTGTATCTCCTAAAAATGTATACGCAGAAGCTTTAGACTCTTTATTGTAAGAGATCCTGAAATAAAAAGAAAAAGGTTTGACGTAATGTCAAACCTTTTTTTGTTCTTAATTATTTTGTAATACGTATATTGTCTACATTAATAGTACATTACTTTCTTAGCGCATGGATATTCAAAAAGAAATCAATCACACCGGAGGGTTTACTAACCTTGAATTATTAGCCAAACAGGTGGTAGAAGGTTTTATTTCTGGCATGCACAAGAGCCCCTTTCATGGATTCTCTGCAGAGTTTGCAGAACACAAAGTATACAACAACGGAGAAAGCACTAAGCATATCGATTGGAAGCTCTATGCCAAAACTGATAAACTCTTCACAAAACGTTATGAAGAAGAAACAAATCTAAGATGTCACATCATCATTGACAACTCTTCTTCTATGCATTATCCCTCTGTAAAAGAACATCACCTAGGATCATTAAATAAGATTAGTTTTTCAGTTCTTGCAACTGCTTGTTTGATGAACATTCTCAAAAAACAACGTGATGCTATTGGCCTTAGCATTTATAGTGATGAGTATGATTATTATGCCCCTGAGAAAGGTAGTGATCGCCACCACCACATGCTACTAAATCAATTAAATAACACGCTACTTAAAACATCTGAAAGTAAAAATACTGATACCTATAGGTTTTTACATCAAATTGCAGAAAAAATACATCGTAGGTCATTGATTTTTTTATTCACAGATATGTTACAAGCTACTACAAGTCCAGAAAAGTTATTTGAAGCGCTAAGACATCTAAAATATAACAAACACGAGGTAATTCTTTTTCACACCTTTGATAGCGAGAAAGAATTAAGCTTTGACTTCAATAATCGCCCTACTCGATTTGTTGATGTAGAAACAGGAGAACATATCAATGTCTATGCAGACAACATTAAGGATAATTATAAAAAAGCCGTTTCTCAATATTTCTATGATCTTAAAATGAAATGTATGCAATACGGTATAAAATATGTAGAAGCGGATACCACAAAAGATTTTGATAAAATTTTGACCACCTATTTGGTTGAAAGGCAGAAATTTATATAATTCATCAAAATTAATATCAAAAAAAACAGAAAAAAGATTTGTGAGAATTAAAATGAGGTGTATATTTGCATCCGCAATAAGGTACTGGTCTGGTAGTTCAGTTGGTTAGAATACCTGCCTGTCACGCAGGGGGTCGCGGGTTCGAGTCCCGTCCAGACCGCAAAATTGCAAAAGCTTCAACTACCATTGAAGCTTTTTTTTGGCAATTAAAAATGTTGTGTTGTCTCCGAGTAAAATCGGGGTGGTTTAGTAGTAAACCGATGAGAAGCTTTTCCATATTAATTTGGAGAGGCTTTTTTTAATTACTGGAATTAAGTATTACAGATCTGAGATGATAATTAACTTCAAATCTTCTCAACAGGAAGAATTTACTACTCCTCCTTTTCTACATACAGAGTTTAGAATAATTCTCCCCAATGATCCCATACTTTTTGTAGATATAGTACAATAAAAGCTATTGAAACTATAAATTTGAGAAAAGTACCTGCAAGAAATCCTATAAATGATCCAAACGCGGCTTTTAACGCTTTTGAAGAATCACTACTATCTTTTATTATCTCACCAATAAAAGCGCCGGCAAATGGCCCTATAATGATTCCCAAAGGACCTAAAAATAATATCCCGACAATAAGCCCTAAAGAACTACCTATCATCCCGTATTTAGAGCCACCAAATTTTTTAGTCCCCAAAGCAGGAACAATATAATCCAATACCCAAACCAGTATCGATATCCCCAGGGTAATTCCCAGAAAAGTCCAATTTTGAGGGATCGCATCTGTAAAATGAAGTATTAACAAACCTATCCATGAAGTAAAGGGTCCTGGTAATACAGGCAAAAAACTACCTACAATACCAATAAGACAAAAAATAAAACCGATAATTACTAAAGCTATATCCATAAGTAACTTATTAGACTAAAATAATTACTTTTTGTTACTTAATTATAAATTATTAAACACATAATAATACTTAAACTTTACATAACACAAGTCAGAAGCAATTATATTTATTTTGAGATGTAAATATAAAACCAGCACACTTATAGCAGCATTTATACTTATCCCAAAAATCATGAAACTATACCCTCTAATTATCCTTATCATATTTTTAGCATTCAATTCATATTCTCAAAGTAATGCCACAACCGTTAAATGTAAAAGCAAAACAATAGAACGGGTAAGAAAATATTGCGTTTGTAAAGATATTGAGCAATACGCTAATTCAAAATACAACATTTATGCAATTTCTTCCTTTGCAAAACAAGGAGAAAATCGTATCTATACAAGGTTTAAGATTACATCTGAAGGAAAAATGGTTGATATTCAAATTAAAGGATCTTCTCCAGAATTAGAAAAAGAAGCCTTAAGAACACTTGAATCTTTTCCTGATATTATACCTGGATCTATAGCGCTTGAAAATAACGGGAAGACAGAAGACACATACAACGTCTTAATCAAATTTGTAGTAAAGAATCAAGTAACCAATTTGTAAAAACATTAATAGCTTTTATTCCTTACCATAAACATTTAACAGCTATACAAAAGACCTTTTGTATACTCCACATAAAAATTTACAATATTTTTTAACTAATTTTTTAGTTAAAACTAACTATTTAGTTATATTTGTTTTATAGAACTAAACTTTTAGTTGAAAAATCTTATGAAACAACTCACAAAAGCTGAAGAAGAAGTAATGCAATTATTATGGCAATTGCAGGAAGCCAATGTTGCTTCTATAATTAACGAAATGCCTGATCCTAAACCAGCATACAATACAATCTCTACAATTATTAGAATTCTGGAAAACAAGGAGTTTGTATCTCATCGTAAAAAAGGAAAAGGATACATCTATTTTCCTTTGGTAAAAAAAGAAGAATACAGTAATCAGTCTCTTAACAAACTGATGAACAATTACTTTAATGGATCTTTTAGAAATATGGTTTCCTTTTTTGTAAAAAAGAATGATATGGACATTGAAGATCTCGAAAACATCTTAAAAGAACTAGATAAAGAAGAATAATTTATGTTTTATTACATCTTTCAAATTATATTATTTCAGTTATTGTTCCTGATAGCGTATGATATTTTTCATAAAAAAGATACTTTCTTCTCTTTAAATAGAGCTTATCTTTTATGTACTTCTATACTTTCTTTTGTTTTACCTTTTATAAAAATAAAAAGTATACAAGAAAATATTCCAGAAGAATATGTAGTAGAGCTACCAACAGTATTTATAGGTCAAAAACCTATAGTTGCACCAGCTACAGAAGTAATTAACACCATAAATACCGCAAGTGTTTTAGACACTATAAACTGGTGGCTAGTTTTATATGCTTTAGTAGTTGCTATTCTGCTTTTTAGATTTATAAGAAAAACTATAAAATTAAAGCAATTAAGAAGCTCTGCCTTTCAAAATAAGATAGGAGATCTTAATGTAGTTATTTTACCAGAAAGTAAAGATGCCTTCTCTTTCTGGAACACCATCTATCTCGGTGATCAATTATCCGAAACTGAAAAAGAACAGATCTTAGTTCATGAAATTGTTCATATACAACAAAAACATTCTCTGGATCTATTATGGTTTGAGTTATTAAAAATGGTTTTCTGGTTTAATCCACTGATATATGTATATCAATCAAGAATAAAAGCATTACACGAATTTCTGGCTGATGCCAAAAGCGTTAAAAATTTAGGAAAAAGAAAGTATTATGAGCAATTGCTAAATACAGTTTTTGATACCGAAGAAATTAAATTTATCAATCAGTTTTATAGTCGTTCCTTAATCAAAAAACGAATACTTATGTTGCAAAAGTCAAAATCAAAAACAATAGCAAGGTATAAATACCTGGTATTGATCCCAATCTTAGGATTCATGCTCGTTTTTTCTTCTTTTTCTCAAAAAGGCGCAAAAAAAATAGTTGAAAATGCATCACAAAAACAAGTTACATACAGTCCGGTAAATGTTGCTCTAAACGATTCTTTAGATAAAATATTGAAAAAGAGACTTCGACAGGAATTACAAAAAATGATCGATGCAAATGTCGATTCAAGAAAAATCACCAATACTTTTTTAAATCAAGATGATAACAGGTTTTTTTCTAGAGAAGCTTATTACAGAAACCAAATATTTAATGAATTTCTAGTAACTCGACATATTGAAGAAAAAAAACAGACAGACACTATCAGTTCTGATGAAAAAGAGAGAATAAATCAATATCTTAAAAATACAAAGAGAAGTTATGAAGAACATCGTATTCTAGCCAGAAAAGCAAACGAAAGATATTTAAAAGGAGAGGATAGAGATATAGTACGCCAATTAGAAAAAATAATAAAAGAAATTGAAAATGGCAGCACTAATTTTTCTATTCAAGCCAAACGACATTCTGAAGACCTAAACTCTAAAGAAAATGGAGGAGCTTATACTATAACTAAAGAGACTCCCTTTGACAAGCATTTTATCCAACGCTCTTTTAGTTTGAATGAAGGTGAAATTTCTGCTCCTTTCAAAACAAAACTTGGTTGGCATATAGTAACCGTAGAAAAAAGACAAGGCGAAACTATTAATCTTAGACATATTTTAATAAAGAAAAAAACAGAATTTCCCTTTGCCAAGGTTGACAAGATTCCAACAACCAAAACCTGTAAAAATATTGTAGATCCTGACGAAATGAAAGAATGTGTAATTAATGAACTTAATCAATTTGTCAAGGCAAATTTTGACGTCAACATTGCACAACAAAAGGGATTATCTGGATTAACAAGTTTTCATGTTAATTTTAAAATCGATACCATAGGAAATATTACGAATATTCGGTCAAGAGCTCCTCTCCCAGAACTAAAACAAGAAGCGGTAAGAGTGATCGGATCACTTCCTAAAATGATCCCAGGAGAATCCAACGGAATAAGAGTTGATGTCCTATTTTCATTACCAATAGTTATCAATATTCCAGAAAACGAGAAGGCAGTAGGTGATAATAATACTCAGAAAAAACCTTCTAAGCAAGAAGAAGAACCTGTACTTACCGAAAACTTATCTGATATTACTGGGCATAATATTGAAAATGGATACTATTTAGTCACCAACATATTCAAGCGTAAATCATATCTAGACAAAGGAGTGGCCAGAATGAAGAAATCAGGTCTTAATCCCAAAGTTTTCAGAAACCCAAAAGACAAGTACTACTACGTTTATTTAGAAAAGTACGACAGTCTTGAAAAAGCAAAAGAAATGTTATTCACTGATATGAACAATACATATACAGGAGATTTATACATTTTAAAAATAATTACCAAATAATGAAACATCAAAGAGTAATTGTATTGCTATCTGCATTGATCGTGTGTATAATTTTTAAAGCCGAAGCACAGTCTTCGGCTTTAGCGATAGCAGATAGCTTGTATACTGTTGGAGATTATACAAAAGCAATTAAAACTTACAACACAATAACCCCCAAAGATCAATATTTACTTCTTCAAATAGCAAAATCACACAAAGCCAAAGGCACTTATATAGATGCTCTTACATACTATAAAAAAGCAATAGAAAACAATTCTGCATTAATCTCTGCAAAGCTGGAATATGCCAAATTATTAACGACAACCAATAAATTTAATAAGGCTGACAGCGTATATACAAATCTTATCTCTGAATACCCTAAAAATCCAAATTTCCAGTATAGACAAGGGTTAGTAAAAAAAATAAAAAAAGATTCTACAGCAATTCTTTACTTTAAAGAAGCTTTTAAACTAGATAGTACCCATCAGAAAAGCTGTTTTGAAGTCGCGAAACATTATCTTAAAAAAAGAGAATATGATAAGGTTTGGGATGTGGCAAATCTGGGCTTACATTCTTATCCTGAGAATCCTCAACTCATTAATATTCTGGGGCAAAATTTTCTTTTAAAAAAGGATTATGATGGTGCTATTCCTTATTTTGAAAAATTGCTGCAACTCAACTATGAAAGTGAGTTTATTCATGCTTCTGCAGGATTATGTTACAGCAATACTTATGAATTTGAAAAAGCCGTATTTCATTTTAAAGAAGCTTTAAAATACGATGATAAAATACCTATACGCTATACTCGTTTAGGCGATGCTTATCTTAGATTAAAAAAGCATAAAGAGGCGATTGAAAGTTATGAAGCAGCTATTACTTTAAAGGATCTACCTATCGAAGAAGATCTTTTAAATATTGCGATGGTATACAGGCATCAAAAGCAATGGCAAAAAGCTATAAAATATGCTACGCTTTCTCTTAAAGAAAACCCCGGCTATTCTAGAGCTCAGTATCAATTAGCCACCTTTGCAGATGCATATTATGAAGATCCACAAACAAAATTAGATTACTACAATTTGTACTTAAAAAAACACGGAGATGATAAGAAGAGTTATCTCAATTTTATTGTGAATAAAAGAGTAGTACAACTTGAGGAAGAAATTAATAAACAGCTTAAAAAATAACCTTTGCTTTCACTCTATTCTTCCTCCTCTAAAAAAAATTATGTAGCTTGCCATCGCTAAAACTTAGTTAGGGGCAATGAAAAAAAGGTATTGGTATACGTATTTGATCATTTTTACCTTATGTTCTTGTGATCACTTTGTATTAAAGAAAGAGAATCGCGAAGATATCGTGGAAAAAAGATGGAACGAACTAGATAAAAACGATGTAGATCAGCCTCCTCTATTTAAAGCTTGCCAATATAAAGTTCCTGAAGAACTCGAACAATGCTTTCAAAACACCATCACAAAACATATTCATAGTTATTTAATGGATCACCCAATAAAAGTAACTGAATCTATAAATGATACTATTTGGGTTTCGTTGTTAATCACTAAAGAAGGAATCGTCAAATTAGAAGATTTCAATTCACCAGATATTCTTGGATCACAGGCCCCTGATTTTAAAAATATTATCGCAGAAAGCATTAATACATTGCCGGAAATAAAACCTGCACATACTCGAAGCACCCCAACGTCTGCACGTTATAAATTACCTTTAGTGATACAAATTGATTGAGCCTTATTCTTATTTATAATTACGTAGTTTTGTAGAAACAAAGAAAACTACCACTTGAGTAACGAAAAAATCATATTAGGTATAGATCCCGGAACCACTATCATGGGATTTGGGCTCATCAAAATAATTGGCAAAAAAATGTCTTTTTTGCAACTCAATGAGCTTCAATTAGGCAAATATGATGATCACTACATAAAGTTAAAACATATCTTTGAACGCACTATAGAACTTATAGACACCTATCATCCTGATGAAATAGCCATCGAAGCTCCATTCTTTGGAAAAAACGTGCAATCCATGCTTAAACTAGGTCGTGCTCAAGGAGTTGCTATGGCTGCCGGACTAAGTAGAGAAGTACCTATAACAGAGTACTCCCCTAAAAAAATAAAAATGGCAATTACCGGAAACGGAAACGCCAGCAAGGAGCAAGTTGCTAAAATGTTACAGAGTCTATTAAAAATAAAAACTTTACCCAAAAACCTGGATTCTACAGATGGACTTGCTGCTGCTGTATGTCACTTTTATAATATGGGCAAGGCAGATATCGTTGGGAAAAGCTATACTGGTTGGGCGGCTTTTGTAAAACAGAACGAAGGCAGAGTCAAAAAATAATCTAAAAAACTAAAAAAAAGCTACGTTGCCAGGTATTTATATTCATATCCCTTTTTGTAAACAAGCTTGTCATTATTGTGATTTTCATTTTTCTACTTCTATGAAGAAAAAAGATGAAATGATATTCGCTATCTGTAATGAAATTAAACTCAGACGAACAGAAATAGATGATTATGCTGTTATTGAAACAATCTATTTTGGAGGGGGAACACCTACAGTGCTCTCTGTAACCGCATTACGTTTTATTATAGATACTATTTATGAAAACTATCTGGTTGCCGAAGATGTGGAAATCACAGTAGAAGCAAATCCTGATGACCTAACTGAAGAGAAAATAAAGTCTCTCGCTAACAGCCCTGTAAATCGTTTAAGCATCGGCATCCAATCTTTTTTTGAAAAAGATCTCAAACTTATGAATCGTGCACATAGTGCGCAAGAAGCTAAAAAATGTTTGTCTTTTGCCAGCCAGTATTTTAAGAATATCTCTATAGATCTGATTTATGGCATCCCAAACTTATCCATCGAAGAATGGAAACAAAATATTGAATTTGCTTTAAATTCTGGGGTTCCACATATTTCTTGTTACGCACTCACTGTAGAACCCAACACTCCTTTACCAGCTTTGATAAAAAAAGGAGAAATCCCTCCTGTAGAGGAAGAATTAGCACAAAAACATTTTGAAATTTTAGTTCATAGTTTGGAAAAAGCAGGATTTGAACATTATGAGCTTTCAAATTTTGGTAAAAAAGGATATTTCAGTAAAAACAACACCGCATATTGGTTAGGCAAACACTATTTGGGTATTGGACCATCTGCACACTCTTTTAATGGACAACAAAGAAGCTGGAATCTCAATAACAACATAAAATACATTAAGGCTTTACAACAAAATGAGCTTCCCAAAGAAATTGAAGATCTTACTCCCAATGACAAGTATAACGAGTACGTCATGACTGGTTTAAGAACTATTTGGGGTGTTTCATTGTTAAAAATTAATAATGAATTTGGGAATTCTTATAAAGAGTATATTCTAAAACAAGCTCAAAAACATATAGATAAAGGTTTATTAGTTGTTCAAGACGAAACAATCCTAATTACTCAAAAAGGAAAGTTTTTGTGTGACGGTATTGCAAGTGATCTTTTCTTAGTAAATTTAGAGTGATTAAACTTGGGATATGCAGGCAAAATATGATAGTATTGGAATAGGCTATAATACTACTAGAAAAACTGACCCTTATCTTTTCAGGAGATTATCTACGCTTTTAAATCCTCATCCTAATGGATTGTATTTAGATATTGGGTGTGGAACAGGCAATTACACTTCTGAATTCGCCAAAAAAGGATACCAATTCATTGGTATTGACCCTTCATTAGAAATGCTTAAAAAAGCAAAAGAAAAACACAGCAAGGTTACCTGGAAGATAGGTACTGCAGAACAAATAGATATTGCTTCAGAATCTATTGATGGTATTATTGCTAGTTTGACAATCCATCATTGGAAAGATCTTAAAAAAGGATTTTCAGAACTAAACCGGGTTTTAAAACCTAATGGTAAAATTGTAATATTCACGTCTACTCCAAAGCAAATGAAAGGATATTGGCTCCGTCACTATTTTCCTAAAATGCTTGAAGATTCTATAACACAAATGCCCTCTCTGGATGATATCAGAAATAGCCTTTTTTCAAGTAAATTAAAAATTGATCAAACAGAAAAATATAATATCCAGCCTGATTTGCAAGACCTTTTCTTATATTCAGGAAAACATAATCCCAAACTATATTTTAATCCTAAAATAAGACAAGGCATATCTTCTTTTTCTTCACTCGCTTACAATGAAGAAATAGATAAAGGATTAGATTTTATGCAAAGAGATATCAACTCAGGGCAAATTGATACAGTTATCAAAAATTATAAAAATACGCTTGGTGATTATCTTTTTTTAGTAATTAATAAAGTCTGATCGTAGTACATGAAAACAACTATACAATACAACCTTCAATCTTACAACATAGATTTATCAAAACCTTTAGACATATCTATATCTTTAAAAGCTTCAAAAGAGAATGTCAATGCCTGGTATATTAATCCTCCTAAAATCGAACCTGTTACAGAAGGTGATTGGATAGGAAAAGTAACAGAAGGAGCTTCAACCAATTTTAATACGATTACTTTTAATCCTCATGGTCACGGTACTCATACTGAATGCATAGGTCATATAACCCCAGAATTTCATAGTATTAATGATGCTTTAAAACAATTCTTTTTTCTGGCAGAACTACTTACTATACAACCTCATCGGCAAGGAGAAGATTTTATAATTGATAAAAAAACCATTAAAGACGCTATTACTTCACAAAATAGTAAGGCACTAATTATAAGAACACTTCCTAATGAAAAAGAAAAACTCAACAAACAATACTCGCATACCAATTGGCCTTATCTTACAGAAGAAGCTGCAACCTATATTCGTGAAATAGGAGTTGAGCATCTTTTGATTGATCTCCCTTCTGTAGATAAAGAAAAAGATGATGGTAAATTACTAGCACATAAAGCATTTTGGAATTACCCTAAAAACCCTCGTTATCAAGCTACTATTACAGAAATGGTTTTTATAAAAAATGAAATTAAAGATGGGTTATATTTTTTAAACCTCCAGATGGCTTCTTTTCATAACGATGCTTCTCCTAGCAAACCTATTTTATATAGTATTCTTTAATAGTAATCTCAAAGGATAATATAGAAATTGAAAGGATATTTTTGCTTGTCTGATCTGTAGTTGTACAGGAGGAATCATTTATTTAACAGTTATAGGTAATAAGCATTAAGATCGTTTAGAACAAGAAAGATTTTCTGTAGTAACAAATTAATATCTATATCAAGCTATTGCTCAATATTCCTATCTTTACGGCATGGAATTACTATTTGTAGGACTTTTGGGAGGGGCAATCATCGCCTACTTTATTTTTTCACGATTCAGTGCAGCAAGAAGAAAATCATCGATACAGACACAATCGACGGTATTGATGGAAAAAATAAAAAATGTCTGCAAATTAGTTACGGTAGAAGGTGATTTTGCCGAAATCTATCATTATGAAAGTGTGAAAGATAAATTTTTCAATCTTTTATCTGGCACAAAAAAAGCACTAATCCTTATTGATGCCAAAGCTTATGTAGGTTTTGATCTTTCTAAGGTTAAACTAGAAAGTGACACTAAAAACAAACGTATCGTTTTAAGTCATTTCCCGCAACCAAAACTCCTTACGATAGAGACCGATTTTAAATATTACGATAAAAAAGAAGGATGGCTTAACCCTTTTACATCAAAAGACCTTACAGAACTTAATAAAGAAGCCAAGCAATTTATTAGAGATAAAGTTCCGCAAAGCGGACTTATGGAAACCGCAAAGAAAGAAGCATTAACAGCTATTTCATTAATGGAGACCTTGGCAGAAGCAATTGGATGGACACTAGATTACTCTGCCATAGAATTGGATCACAATAATGAAGACTCAAAACAGTTAGAAGAATAATGAGCATAGTTATTTCTACTGATAAAGAAAAATTAGATATAGATTTCATACACCAGTTTTTAACAAACTCTTACTGGGCTGAAGGAAGAACAAAAGAAGATGTCATAACTAGCATAGAAAATTGTATGTGTTTTGGCATATATGAAAATGGTAATCAGGTAGGTTTTGCCAGAGTATTAACTGATTATGTAGTTTTTGGATATTTAATGGATGTTTTTATTACAAAAGAGCATCGAGGAAAAGGATATTCAAAACAACTCATAAAGGCAATTATGGAGCATCCAGATTTACAACAGATCAAAAGATGGATGCTTGCTACTAAAGATGCACACGGATTGCATAAACAATTTGGATTCGACTCTATTAAAGATACTTCAAGAATGATGGGCAAAGTAACAATTAACCTAAATTGGAAATGAATATCGAAACCTTTAGAGATTATTGCCTGGCAAAAAAGGGGGTTACCGAAGAATTTCCGTTTAATGAAACCGCATTGGTATTTAAAGTAATGGGTAAAATGTTTGCCTTAACGGGGCTTGATAACATCCCATTTAGTGTTAATCTAAAATGTGATCCTGATCGATCAGTCGAACTACGTGAGTATCATCCTGAAATCGCTCCTGGATTTCATATGAATAAAAAACATTGGAATACTGTTAACTTTTCTGGTGGTTTAGCTACTGATATCTTATATGAACTCATTGATCATTCATATGACTTAGTGGTTGAAAAACTCACAAAAAAACTAAAACAAGAATTAGAAAACCTTTAATACAATATAGTAAAGAGAGCATCAAATTTAATAAGGCATCTTTAAGGAAGGCCTTCTTTTGCTTTTAAGCATACCATCCTCTTTACCTTTTTACACTTATGAATACACCTCTTCAATTTTATAAAGAACAATTAGCACTTCATTCGACATCACTGCAAAAAGTAAAAAAACAATTAGCAGTATCAAGTACAATTCGATTGTTAGTATTTCTTGGAATGGTATCTGGGATTTATTTTGGATATCCAAACACTCAAATTATAATCGGCTCTATTATTATAGGTATTGCTGCGTTTATATTTTTAGTAAATCGACATACCAATCTGACATATTCGCGAGATAAGTTTAAAAAACTTATTGAACTCAATCAACTCGAATTAGATGTTTTTGATACTGATAGTCCGGATATAAGTAAACTCTCTCCTGGAAAAGAATTTATTGACACTACACACCCTTATAGTCACGATATTGATCTGTTTGGAGACAGATCATTTTTTCAATATATAAACCGTACAACCACCTTGGCTGGAAAAGAAAGATTAGCATCTATTCTTACAGAAAATACTATAGATAATATTGAAGACAAGCAGAATGCCATCAAAAATCTGGTAAAACTCCCAAAATGGAGACAAGAATTTAGTGCTATTGCTGGGCTGGTACATGTAACAGTTCCTGTACCTATTATAAAAAAATGGTTGCAAAACTATACTTCTTTTGTTCCTAAAGTGATGAAATTTCTTCCAACCATCATATCAAGTATATCTGTTGTTATGTTAGTTCTTTTATTTTTAGGAAGTATTACATTTCAGATGTTTTTACTTTGGTTTTTTGTTGGACTTATTATTACCGGAACTCAACTGAAAAAAATCAACTCTTTATATAATGATGCTAATAAAGTAAAAGATACATTTGAGCAATATTATAAGTTAGTCGATAAGATTGAGAATACTGATTTTGACGCTACTTTGTTAAAAGACAAACAGCAATTAGTTATAAGTGAAACAGAAAAAGCATCGCAAACCTTAAAACAATTTGCTAGCATTCTAAATGCTTTTGATCAGCGTAATAATATGATGTTTGGAGTATTAGCCAACGGATTAATGCTTTGGGATATTCTTCAAAGCTATCGTATTGAACAATGGATCGCAAAAAATCATCATAAAGTAACACAATGGTTTGAGGTTATTGCCTTTTTTGACTCTTACAACTCATTAGGGAATTTTGCTTTTAATCATCCAGAATACGTTTTCCCACAAATCACTTCAGATAACATTATTATCGAAGGAAAAGAATTAGGTCA
The DNA here is from genome assembly GCF_034322225.1 of Aquimarina callyspongiae. Taxonomy (NCBI): domain Bacteria; kingdom Pseudomonadati; phylum Bacteroidota; class Flavobacteriia; order Flavobacteriales; family Flavobacteriaceae; genus Aquimarina; species Aquimarina callyspongiae. The sequence goes on from NZ_JAXLPA010000001.1 coordinate 1,041,435, forward strand.
TCCCATGCTTAATCCTCAAAAAAGGGTAGATAATGATATTACTATCGATCACGAACAGTTTTTTATTATCACTGGAGCCAATATGGCTGGAAAAAGTACCTTTTTACGTACTATAGCTTTACAAATAATTATGTCTAATATAGGGTTGCCAGTTTGCGCAAAATCTTGTAGATATCGACCAATAAAGCTGATTACTAGCATGCGTACTTCGGATTCATTAAGTGATGATGCATCTTATTTCTTTTCAGAGCTTACACAACTCAAAAAGATCGTAGATGCTCTTGAAAAAGACGAATATTTTATTATTCTTGATGAGATTCTAAAAGGGACTAATAGTAAAGACAAAGCTGCAGGTTCGCGCAAATTCGTTGAAAAATTAGTTAAAGCAAATGCTTCTGGAATCATTGCCACCCATGATTTGAGTCTTTGTGAAATTGCTTCAGAATTATCACAGGTAGAAAATCGTTTTTTTGATGCTCAGATTGTTAATGATGAATTGTATTTTGATTATAAATTCAAAGATGGAGTTTGTCAAAATATGAATGCTTCCTTCTTACTTTCTAAAATGGGAATCGTATAAAAAATAAGTGGGGCCAATTCTACCGTATTGACCCCACCTAAAGTGAAAACAACTAAACTTAAATAAAAATTTTATTTATATTTTACGATTCTTTTAGTGCTACTCTTATCTCCAGAATATGCACTTATGAAATAAACTCCAGCACTATATTGTCTTAGATCAAGTATCATCTCATTAGAAGAAAATTCATTATTTGATGTGTTGATTAATGTTTTTCCTTGAAGATCTGAAACCATTAATCTTAAATCTCTATTACTATCCTTTTTACGGATGGTTACTAAACCATCATTTGTTGGATTAGGGTACATATCAAAAATAGTAATCTCTTCTTCTCCTATACTTAATACATTAAATGCTATTTCAAAATTCACAACTTCAGGAGCTTTGACAGAGCTACAATCAACGGTATGATTGATAGTAGCAGTATAGGTTCCATCATGAACACCATCTACAGCCAAGTTAGTAACTTCTATAGTACTAGCATTTGAAGTAAAACCATTAGGTCCAGTCCAGCTTATACTTCCTTCAAATAAATTGGATGGAATTCTAACAGACACCTTATCTCCACCATCAACAGTAATCGAATTTGTAGCAGAAGGTGTAAACCCTTGTCCGTTAATTTCATATTCAACCTCACTACCTAGTACGGTATTATCAACTACAAGATCTACATAAGTAACTGCATAACATCTTGAAGGATCCCCAAATTCAATCTTATATCTACCTTCATCACTCTCCTGAATATTATTTAGATACCATCCTGTAGCAATATCAGGTGTAGTGTCAACGGTTCCATTTGGATAGGTGATTTTAAAATCTGTTGTCCCAAGATTGGTCGTTCCTATAGCAATATTATCTCCTGTACAGGCAAATAAACTACTCTTTCTAAACCAATTATTATTATTATCTCTAACCCATCCTAAGAGTGTGTCATCTTTATATTTTAATTCAATCTGAGTAGAACCTGTGCATCCAGATGGATTATTCCAGGTAATAGTGTATACTCCAAAATCACTTGCCTGTAATGCTGAGAGCAAAAAGCCTGTAGCTACGTCTGGAGTAGTATCAACAGAACCATTAGGAGCTGTAAGAGTTACATTTGAAGTTCCTGCACCACTTTGCATTCCGATATATACACCAGTGTCTCCAGGACACGCTTCGACATAAGATTGCTGTAACCAATCACTACCATCATTAACCCAAGGAATAATTTCTTCTTGTATTTTGAGTTCGATTTGTACTGAAGCTGTACATCCTCCAAAATCATATGTTACAGTATACGTTCCTGCATCAGCGGGTTGTACATTTGTAAACTGCCAGGCCGTTCCTACATCAGGAGTAGTATCTATAGAACCATTAGGTAGTTCGATCGATGCATTGTTTAATCCTCGATATTCCATTCCTAAATAAATATTGGTTCCAGGACATACACTAAGCTCATTACCTATAGACCAATCAGCAGAATCATTTACCCAAGGCGTTATCTCATATCCTACTTGCAACTCGATAGGTGCAAATCCTATATTACCACTGCCGTCATTATAACAAATTATATAAATCCCTGCATCTTCTGGCTGAACATTATCAAATGTCCAAAAAGTATCACCATCTGTAGTTGTATCTACCAAGCCATTTGGCTTTAATAAGGTAACATTTTGTTGTATTCCTGTTTGGGTAGTTCCCATATTTATATTCGTACCTGCACAAACTTGTAAAAATGCAGATTGAGTCGTAGTAGCACCATCAAATACAGATGGGGTAATATCATAACTGCTTCCTACACCAGTAGCAATAAGATTGGCATCTTGCCATAATGTAACTCTAGCAGCATGGTGTAATGCGGCATACATTCTATCAGTTTGACCTTTTGTAAACATCTTTGCACAACCGGTAGAAGAGTCATACCCCATATAATTCTCGTAGTTAATCAATGAGGTTCCGCCACAATCTGAAGCACCTACAGCACATCCATCATCTGTTGAATTTGCATCTTCCTGAGGAGTATCATCAACATAATCCTGTGTTAAAGAAGTACATCCTCCTTCAAACGTGTGAGATAAATTTAACCAGTGTCCAAACTCGTGAGTTAATATGGATGCAAATTCATCATCAGTATTTCCTTTCAAATACTGTCCATTGTAAACAACTCTCGCTATATCAGCATCAGACATTGATGTATCTGGTAACCAAGCAACACCCGAGTTATTTGATTCACCATTATCATAAAGATCCGCAGTTATATATATATTCATATATTTATAATTATCCCAGCCATCCGCAGCAACAATTGGGCTATTAAAATTTGCCTGACCACTTGATGCCGCATGATAAATAATTCCGGTTGTAGGACTTCCATTAGGATCTATCTGTGCTAATTTAAATTCTATATTGGTTTTAGATCGCACTCCTTCAAACAATGGGTCAACAGTATAAAAATCTGGATTTAACCCTTGGAAATCTTCATTAACCATTTGTAGAGAGTTAATGATTTTTTGATCATTTACCGTCTTACCGTTTTGAGTTGTTCCATACACATGAAATACTACGGGTATTATAATATTTTGACCAGAAAGGGCACTTTTTTCCTGACTTTTGGCAAAGTCCTCTGTATATTTATTAAAGTCAAGAAATTCTTTTTGAGCATTAGGGTTATTCTTGTAGAAATCTATGGTAACCTCTGAGGTTCTACAACCATTCTGTGCCATAACAGATATTCCCGCAAGGAATAATAAAAAAGTAATTATTTTCTTCATAGCTTGCTTTTTGCAATTAGTTAAATAAATTGTGTTTGGGTTAAGTTTTATTTTCAATAACAATACTTATTTACAGATGAAATCTTAATAAAATTGTTAAATGATCAGCTATATTAACTAAAACAAAATGATAACCTGATGGTTTGGGTAACATAGTATTGCAACTAGTTAATTTTATAATAAAACAACCGTATCTTTCTGATTTATTACGTTTTCCAAGAAATAAAGTCATAATGAAGAACCTTATATCAGAAGAAATAAGGTTTATTGAAGACTGAATAAAGAGTATTCACAACTCACTTTTTGGCATAGAAAAACTGCTCAAACTTATCCCAGAGAATAGGCATGTGACTTTTATAGTAGAAACAATAAACTGTATTTTTTACTTTACATCAAAACTGATAGAAAAAATTCAAATAAATTACCGACCCTAATTGTTTTAAACAAAATGAGGGTCGTGTAATCTCTTTTTATATGAAGAAGGAGTAACTCCTTTTATCTCTTTAAATTTTCTATTAAAATTAGATAAATTTTTAAATCCGCTATTAAAAGAAGCTTCAGAAATTGGAATATCTGCATTTTTAGAAATCAACCTACAGGCATTCTCTATTCTTACTTCTATCAAAAATTGAAAAAATGTCTTATTTGTTCGTTGCTTAAAATATCTACAAAAAGCATTTGGAGTCATATTAGCTAAACCTGAAACTTCTTGCAAAGTAATATCTCTATTAAAATCATTCATTACTAATTGGAAAATATCTGCCATTCGTCTCCCTTCACTATCATTATATCCTCTCTTCGCAATAAAAGATGAAATTGTCTCCATTTCAGCTTGCTGCAATAGTTTTAAAATCTTCATAAAAATGATAAACCGATCCAGTTTATGACTTTTTCTTCTGATTTTTAATAATAAGTCTCTAAGCTTTTTCCTTTTGGTCGTTATCTTAATACCATAGGTAGAACTTTTAAAGAAGTTAGACAAACCAGTGAATTCTGGTAACTCAAAAAAACCATTTCCAAATGAGTCTTTAGTAAAAAAGAGAGAGATCATATAAGATTCTTCTGTAGAAGAAGCACTCTTTAATACATGAGGAACCTGAGTTCCAAAAACTAATATGTCGTTTGCTTTATAGTCTGTTATTGTATCTCCTACAATTAAGCTTCCTTCTCCAGCAATAATAATAGAGATTTGAAACTCTTCATGCTGATGCAATTTGTCATAAAAAACTAATTCCTTATCTTCCTGAATAATTAACGTATCAGAAGAAGATTTTGGTATTTTAAAAGGTAATGCTTTCATAAATTCCCCGGTTTTATATACCAATATTACTCATTTTTGAGTTGTTTTTATTTAAACAGGTTAATATAGTACCGCTATTGGATAATTTATAAATATTCCTACCTTCATATTCACAATATCTTTGACTAAAAATATCAAGTATGGCAATAAATTGGATGGGTGTTATGCCCGCAGTCACGACAAAATTTACAGACCAGGACACTTTAGACCTGGAAATGTTTGAGGTTAATATCAAAGCACAATTAGATGCAGGTGTTCACGGAATTATTTTAGGGGGAACATTAGGAGAAGCAAGTACATTATCAGATACAGAAAAAAGAATTCTGGTTAGAACTGCTGTCGATATAGTGCAAGGTACAGTACCTGTTATCATCAATATCGCAGAACAAACTACTAAAGGAGCTGTTGAAGCTGCGCAAAAAGCAAAAGAAGATGGAGCTAGTGCTTTAATGATGCTTCCTCCTATGCGTTATAATGCTGATGCCAGAGAAACCGTTACTTACTTTAAAAAAGTAGCTAATAGTACAGACTTACCTATTATGGTATATAACAATCCTGTTGATTATGGTATTGAAGTAACCTTAGACATGTTTGAAGAATTATTACGTGATTGTCCTAATATTCAAGCAGTAAAAGAATCTACTAGAGATTTATCAAATGTAACTCGTATAAAAAATCGTTTTGGAAATAGATTAGCTATCTTAAGTGGTGTAGACACCTTAGCTCTAGAAAGTTTATTTATGGGAGCAGATGGTTGGGTAGCTGGATTAGTTTGTGCATTCCCGGCAGAAACTGTTGCTATCTACGAACTTCAGAAAGCAGGAAGAACTAAAGAAGCATTAGATATCTATCGTTGGTTTTTACCATTATTAGAATTAGACATAAACAGTAAATTAGTACAAAATATTAAGCTTGCAGAAGTTGCAACAGGTATAGGAACTGAAAATATTCGAGAACCTCGTTTACCATTAATTGGTGCAGAAAGAGAAAGAGTATTGGCCATTATAGAAAATGGATTAAACAACAGACCTTCACTACCTGAGTACAAAAATTTGGAAGCTTTAGTATAACATAGTTTCTATGTGCCTTTTTTTAGTTTTATCTAAAAAAGGTTGAGGTTTTAGGATTCGTTCTTTTTTTGACTAAAAGCCGAAAAGAGTATAACATTAAGTCCTTTAATCCTCTATAAAGACAATTTTTATACAAAATAAAAATGTTGAAAATAAATCTTCTTGATTACATTTCAGATCATTGTCTCGTATAAACTATGAGACAATGATTTGCATTTTTGTATAGATTTTAGAAGAAATTAAAAATGCGTTCATCTATAATTTATGACGATTAGTTTTGAGGAACAGCCTTTACGGTAAATAAACTCGTAGATACTGAAGAACATATAACACAAATTATTAATTAATTAAAAAGTCTTCCCTTATGGAAATTGTAGAAAAGAAAATGATTACAGGAAAAAATTATATAGGAAATCAATTATCAGCTAAAGGAACCACTACTCATAAAACTGTTAACCCAAAGCTAAATGTTGAAAACCCTACTCCTTTTTTTCAAGCCACTTTAGAAGAGGTTGATGAGGCAGTTGAACTAGCTCATAATGCTTTTAAAACGTATAGGAACATCCCTGGAAAGCAAAGAGCAGCTTTTTTAAATGCTATTGCCGATGAGATATTAGCATTAGACAGTGAACTAACCGACATGTATGTGTCAGAATCTGGTTTACCAGAAGGTAGAGCTCAAGGTGAGCGAGGAAGAACAGTTGGACAATTACGAGCTTTTGCAGATCTAATTTTAACCGAAAATTGGAGAAATAATACAATTGACGAAGCAATTCCAACAAGACAACCATTCCCGAAATCTGATATTAGAAAAACGTCAATCCCTCTAGGACCAGTTGTTGTATTTGCAGCAAGTAACTTTCCATTAGCATTTTCTACTGCAGGAGGAGATACCGCAAGTGCTCTGGCATCAGGTTGCCCAGTTATTGTAAAATCTCACGCAATGCATTCAGGAACTGGTGAATTAGTAGCATCTGCTATTATAAAAGCCGCAGAAAAAACAGGAATGCCTAATGGTGTGTTTTCAAACATTACCGGAAGTGGTAGAGTTGTAGGAACCGCATTAGTAAAACATCCTAAAGTAAAGGCAGTAGGATTTACAGGAAGTATTGCCGGAGGAAGAGCATTATATGATTTAGCAGCAGGAAGAGAAGAACCTATCCCTGTTTTTGCAGAAATGGGAAGTATTAATCCGGTTGTTGTTATGCCGAATACTATTGCTAAAAAATCAGAAGAAACAGCATCTACCTATGCAGGATCTATTACATTAGGAACAGGGCAGTTTTGTACAAATCCAGGGTTATTACTAACTATTGACGGAGAACAAACAAGGGCTTTCGTAAAAGATCTGGCAGAAAAAACTGTAGCAATAGCTCCACAATGTATGTTGCATCCTAATATTAAAGATGGTTTTGAAACAAATGGAGAAATCGTAACATCTCAAGAAGGTGTTGAAGTTGTAGGACAAATTGAAGGAGATGTAGAACCTAATTTTGCAGCATCAAAAATATGTGCAGTATCAGGTAAAGATTTCTTAGCAAACCCTAAAATGCATACCGAAGTATTTGGTCCTTTCTCATTAGTAGTTAAAGCAAAAGACCAGCAAGAATTAGTACAAGTTATAGATAGTCTAGAAGGACAATTAACAGGTACTATATTAGCAGAAAAAGAAGATTTTGATAATCTAGGTGATGTTGTAGATTCTCTACAAACAAAGGTTGGTAGAATTATTTTTAATGGCGTTCCTACTGGAGTAGAAGTTTGTGAATCTATGACTCACGGCGGACCATATCCAGCTTCTTCAGATTCAAGATTTACATCTGTAGGTCTGGGAGCTATTAACAGATGGGTACGACCTTTTAGTTACCAGGATTGGCCAAAAGACTTATTACCAGAAGGGCTTAAAAATTAATCCCTTTAGCATATCAAGAGTAACAGATGACCAAAAGGTCAAAAAAATGAATATAAAAGCTAATGAATTATTTTAAATGCATTACAGTTCTTCTTTTGTTTGTACTAGTTTCTAATTGTAAACAAGACGAATCGAGAAACTCATCTCAAGTATTGCAAAAAATAATTAATAGCCATCAAGATCACAAAGGATATGATACTAAAACATATCCTTTGGGTCTTTTTACAAAAGAATATTTTAAAGCAGAAGCAGATTTTGCAAATAAAAAAATAGAAGAGCTTATTAAAATTGATCGTTCTCAACTTAGTGAAACTGATCAAATATCACTAGACCTATTACTTTTTACACTACAAGATACTGTTAACTATTATAAGTTTGAGCGATACCTGAACCCTCTTTTATCAGATTCTGGTTTTCATAGCAGTCTTAATTATATGGTTAAACCATTAGCCAATTATGAGCAGGTTAAAGAGTATCTCAACAAACTTCAGGCAATCCCTGCGTTTGTAGATCAACATTTTGAAAATTTACGACAAGGTATAGAAAAAGGAGTTTCGCAGCCCAAAGTTATTTTTAAAGGATATGAATCTACCTATAACGATCACATTGTTGATTCTAGCGAAGACAGTAATTTTTACACTCCTTTCAAAAAACTACCAGAATCTTTAAGTTCATCTCAGAAAGATTCTGTTATTACCGTTGCAAAAAATATAATACAAAACAAAGTAATCCCTCAGTTTAAAAGAATCAAAACTTTTTTTGAAACTGAATACTTACCAAAAACGAGAACTTCAATAGGAGTATCACAAACTCCAAATGGTCAGGAATATTATCAAAATAGAATAAACTTTTATACCACCAGTACTAAGTATACTGCAGACGATATCCATACTATCGGATTAAAAGAAGTGTCTAGAATTAAGACACAAATGGAGAATATCATCAAAGAACTTAATTTTGAAGGAAGCTTTGCTGATTTCTTAAAGTTTCTTCGTACAGATGAACAATTTTATGCCAATACACCAGAAGAGTTATTGATGATTGCTCGAGATATGGCAAAACGTGCGGATGCACAATTACCTCGTTTTTTTAAAACTTTACCTCGAAAACCTTATGGAGTTGCCCCTGTACCCGATGCTATTGCTCCAAAATATACCGGAGGACGATATATCGGTACCGAAGCTAATAGTACAGAACCCGGCTATTATTGGGTTAATACTTATGATCTAAAAAGTAGAACACTCTATACTCTACCATCATTGACCGTTCACGAGGCTGTTCCTGGACATCATTTGCAAGGTAGTTTGAATAATGAATTGGGTGATAGTATTCCACAATTTAGAAAAAACTTATACCTCTCTGCTTATGGAGAAGGTTGGGGTCTGTATTCAGAATTTCTTGCAGAAGAAATGGGAATGTACACAACACCCTACGAACATTTTGGCAAACTCACCTATGAGATGTGGCGAGCATGTCGTCTTGTGGTTGATACAGGAATTCATGCAAAAAACTGGACACGAGATCAGGTAGTAGAGTTTATGGCATCTAATACCGCTTTATCATTACACGAGATTAATACTGAAACTGACAGATACATCTCTTGGCCGGGACAAGCCTTATCCTATAAAATCGGAGAATTAAAAATTAGAGAGCTTCGCAATAAAGCTCAAACAACATTAGGAAGTGCATTTGATATTCGTGAATTTCATGAAGTTATCCTCGAACAAGGAACAGTGACACTTTCGATCTTAGAAAATAGAATTAATACTTACATTGAAAATACAAAAAATGGTTCAAAACAGCTTTAAATGTATAGACGCGCATACTTGTGGTAACCCGGTAAGAGTGGTAACTACAGGACGCCCTGATCTAAAAGGAAACTCTATGAGTGAAAAACGTCAACATTTCCTCAAAGAATATGATTGGATTAGAACTGGGTTAATGTTTGAACCTCGCGGACATGACATGATGAGCGGAAGCTTTTTATTTGAACCACATCATCCCGAAAATGATTTTGGTATCCTGTTTATAGAAACTTCAGGATGTCTGCCAATGTGCGGACATGGTACTATTGGTACAATTACCATTGCAATTGAAGAAGGTTTGGTTCAACCTAAAACTCCAGGTAAAATCAGGATGGAAGCTCCTGCTGGGCTTGTAGAAATCGAATATCAGCAAACAGGCAAAAAAGTTGACTGGGTAAAATTAAAAAATGTAAAATCATATCTTGCGGCAGAAGGTCTAACTATAGATTGCCCAGAACTAGGCGAAATCACCTTTGATGTCGCTTATGGAGGAAATTACTATGCAATTGTTGACCCTCAAAAAAACTTCAGTGGGATACATAATTTTACAGCTAGTAAATTGATTCAATACTCTCAAGTAGTAAGAGATCGTATTAATAAAAAATATCCCGATACATTTATCCATCCAGAAAATGAAACTATCAGAGATGTAAGTCATATGCTATGGACAGGAGATCCTATTGATCCGTCTTCGTCTGGTAGAAATGCAGTTTTTTATGGAGATAAGGCTATAGATCGTTCTCCTTGTGGAACCGGAACCTCAGCTAGAATGGCTCAACTATATGCAAAAGGGAAACTAAAACCTGGAGATGAGTTTGTACATGAAAGCTTTATAGGCAGCAAATTTATAGGAAGAATAGAAGAAGAAACAACCTTAGATGGTAAGAATGCTATTGTACCTAGTATCCAAGGTTGGGCAAAGGTTTATGGATATAACACCATCATAATTGATGATCAGGACGATCCATACGCACACGGATTTCAAGTAATTTAAAAAGTAAGTAATGAAATTTCTAAAAATTCTAACAATACTGTTTAGTCTATTGTTAACTTTCTCCTGTACAGAAAAAACAAAGGATATAACAGAAAAAGAATATCAAAATGCTGTAAGTTATATATATACAAATTACAATAACAAAACAGCCTTTAATCTTTTTACTTCAGTAAATTGGTTAAAAGATAGTTCAGGTATATGGTTTATAGATTATAGTGCAAATAAAAAAACCTATAAAACTGTTAGCTTTAAAGGTGATAATAAAGTTAACGAATTGTTTGACCATAAAAAGTTTGCAGAATCTTTAAACAACATAGTAAAGGATACGATAGAAGAAAATAATATTTCAATATCTAATATTCAATATGAAGAAGATAAAAATTTGTCTTTTCGAACAAATGATAAAACATACGTTCTAGATCTAAACACCTATAACATAACAGAAAAAGAACAACCTAATAAAACACTAGGAAATCCCGGAGAAAGTGCTTCTCCAGATGGAAAATGGATTGCATATGCCAAAGATTATAACCTGTATATTAAATCTACTACAACAAATAAAGAATACCCATTAACAACTGATGGTCAAGAAGGTTATGAGTATGCCACTTGGTATGGCTGGGCAGATACTATGAGTGGTGAAAACGGGAAGCGCCCCAGTCATTTTTATGTGGATTGGTCAGAAGATTCTCAATGGATATCCACCAGTGTGGTCGATCTAAGAAATGCAGAAAAAATGTATTTACTCGATGCAAGCATAGATTCATTGTACCGTCCAAAATTGTTATCATATTACAGAGGTTCTCCTGGTGATACTACTATGGTACATACCAAACCTGTGTTTTTTAATATCGCTGCAAAAAAAGAGATAAAGACCGAACTCCCTAATAACACACATATTAATAGTGTTTATATAGAATGGACTGATAGATCAGGAATTGCTATTGCTAATTATTCAGAAAGAGGATATAAAAAAGAACATTTACTTGAAGTTGATTTAAATACAAATACAACAAAACCTTTGTTTACCGAAGAAAGTGAAACTAACATAGACAACTTTAGTTTCAGACAACTCAAAAACAAAGAAAAGATACTTGTTCTTTCAGAAAAAAGTGGATGGAGGCAATTATATGTTATTGATACAAAGACTGGAAATATGTCACCAATAACAAAAGGTGAATATTATATTCATAGGATACAGCATGTAGATGAAGAAAATGAAATCATTTATTTTACTGCTTCTGGTAAAGAACAAGAAAACAATCCATATCATCAACAAGTTTATAAAACTACGCTAGAAGGAGATGTTACCTTGTTAACTCCAGAAAACACACATCATAGTGTTTCCTTTTCAGAAGATGGAAAATATTTTGCGGATAACTATTCTACGATAAACATTCCCACAAAAACAGTTTTAAGAACCTCAGAAGATGGAAAAATAATATCAGAATTAACAAGTGCAGATGTTTCTGATGCCATTGCCAAAGGATGGCAAGCTCCTGAAGTTTTTGAATTAACGGCAAAAGATGGAAAAACGACTATCTATGGAGCATTCTGGAAACCTACAAATTTTGATCCTTCAAAATCATATCCGATTATCGATGCTACCTATACAGGACCGCATACACAAAGATTTCCAAAATCATTTAATAGAATTTTTGATTCTCAACCTTTAGCAGAACTAGGTTTTATCGTTATAGCCGTAGATGGTTTAGGAACTTTTGGTCGTTCTAAAGAGTTTCATAACCATTCTTATAAAAATATGGGTAATAACCTTGAGGATCACGTACTCGCTATCAAACATTTAGGGAATAAATATTCCTGGATGGATACAACGCGAGTTGGAATTTACGGGCATTCTGCTGGAGGTTATGATACAGGGCGTGCAATGCTAGCCTTTCCTGACGTTTATAAAGTAGGAGTATCCAGTTCTGCCGATCACGATTTTAGAATGGAAAAAGCCTGGTGGCCAGAAATGTATCAAGGTTGGCCGGTAGATTCTACGTATCATCAGATTTCAAATGTTACGAACGCTAAAAACTTAAAAGGAAAATTATTATTAGTGCATGGAGGTATCGATGAAAACGTAAATCCTTCTGCAACCTATAAATTTGCAGAAGCATTAATAAATGCTGATAAAGAATTTGATTTACTTATTTTACCAAGTCAAAGACACGGGTATAGAGGTAAATCAAGGGATTATTTTATCAAAAAAAGATGGAACTATTTTGTAGAACACTTAGGGAATCAAACACCTATTTGGGATTTTAAATGGAGTTATGAGTAAAAATGTTATTGTTATTGGTGGTGGGATTATAGGATTAAGTACTGCCTACTACCTTCAAAAAGAAGGACATCAAGTAACTGTTGTAGATCAGTCAAACTTTTCTGGTGGTGCATCCTATGTTAATGCAGGATATATCACTCCTAGTCATATAATATCGTTGGCCGCTCCTGGGATGATTAATAAAGGGATCAAGTGGATGTTTAATGCTGCAAGTCCTTTTTATGTAAAACCTAGATTGGATATCGATTTCTTAAAATGGGCATGGGCGTTTAAAAAATCTTCAACTGCTGCAAAAGTAGAAAAAGCAATTCCTGTTATAAAAGACATCAATTTATACAGTAGAGATCTGTATGAAGAAATTAAAGCTTCTGGCGATTTTTCTTTTCACTATGAAAGAAAAGGGTTGTTGATGTGTTATAAAACTGATAAAGTTGGAGAAGACGAATGGAAAGTGGGACAACGAGGTATTGAAGAAGGTTTAGGAGTAAAGAATTTATCAGCCAAAGAAGTCCAGGAAATAGAACCTAATGCAAACCTGGATATAAAAGGAGCTGTATACTTTGACTGCGATGCACATATGACTCCCAGCAACTTTATGTCAGAAATGGTTACCTATTTAAAGTCTAAAGGAGTAACTTTTTATGCAAACGAAAAAGTAACGGATGTAGAAACCAATACTGGTGGTGTTATTTCAAAAGTAGTAACTAACAAACAAGAACTACAGGCAGACGAAGTAGTTTTAGCAGCAGGAAGTTGGAGTCCTTTATTGACCAAGAAATTAGGTTTAAAAATTCCTATACAGGCAGGAAAAGGATATAGAATTAATGTAGAAAGAACTACAGGAATTACAATTCCAGCTATTCTATGCGAAGCTAAAGTGGCCGTAACTCCTATGGATGGCTTTACCCGTTTTGCGGGAACTATGGAGGTTGCAGGTATAAATCACAACATAAATCCTGTACGCGTAAATGCTATTGCAAATGCTGCAAAAACATATTACACAGGTTTAGAAATTAATGATACTGAAAAAGAAAATGCACAATGCGGTTTACGTCCTTGTACACCAGACGGATTGCCTTATATCGGAAGATCCAATAAGTGTAAAAACCTTACGATAGCAACAGGTCATGCCATGATGGGATGGAGTCTGGGCCCAGCAACTGGTAAATTAGTAGCCGAAGTGATTTCTAATCAAAAAACTAACCTGGACATACGTCCTTTTCATCCTGACAGAACTTTTTAATATGCGTTATCAAGCAATTCCAAATACTTTATTTATAAAAAACAGAACTCGTTTTGTTTCCAAAATGAAGGAGAATACAATAGCTATTCTTACCTCAAATGCCATAAAGCATACTAATGCTGATGACGTTATGGGATTTGCACAAAATAATGATCTGTTTTATTTATCTGGAATCGATCAGGAAGAAACCATATTAGTACTATATCCCAATGCATACAAGCCTGAAAACAGAGAAATCTTATTTGTTAAAGAAACTAATGAGCATATTAAGATTTGGGATGGTGATAAACTTACTAAAGAGCAATCGTCTCAAATATCAGGTGTAAAAAGAGTTGAATGGCTTCACGATTTTGAAAAAATACTACAACTCATGGCTTTTGAAGCAGACGGGTTTTATCTGGGGCATAATGAACACATAAAAAGAGTAACTTTTAATCAGCAAACAGCACAGGATAAAATGATTACCTGGTGCAAAGAAAAATACCCATTACACGAATACTATAGAGCTGCAAAAATCACTCGTGAGTTACGCCCTGTTAAATCAAAAGAAGAAATTGAGTTACTTCAGAAAGCAGCAGATATTAGTATCGAAGGTTTTCATCGTATGTTAAAAACTATAAAACCAGAAATTAAAGAATATGAGTTAGAAGCAGAAATCACTTATTCCTTAGTCAAAAACGGAGGTACACGACATGCTTTTAAACCTATTATAGCTTCTGGAAAAAATGCTTGCGCTTTACATTACAACACAAATGATTCTGTATGCAAAGAAGGAGATATGGTTTTATTGGATTTTGGAGTTTGTTATGGTAATTATAATAGTGATACAACTCGTTGTATCCCGGTAAACGGAACATTTTCTCCCAGACAAAAAGAAGTGTATGCATCAGTATTACATTGCTTAAAAGAAGGAAGTAAATTATTAAATCCTGGTGTAATCCCTGCTGATTATGAAAAAGAAATGGCAGCTTTGGTAGAACGGCAATTGATTAAGCTAGGATTATTAAATCAGGAAGAGGTAAGCAATCAAGATCCTGAAAAACCTCTTTACAAAAAATACTTTATGCATGGTACTGCCCACCACCTTGGATTAGATGTTCATGACGTAGGCCTATATTCCAGACCCTTAGAAACAGGTATGGTTTTAACCTGCGAACCTGGTATTTATATCCAGGAAGAAGGGATTGGGTGTCGCCTGGAGAATGATTATCTCATCACAGATACAGGAAACATCAATCTTACCGAGGCTATGCCTATCGAAATAGAAGAAATCGAAAATTTAATCCAAAATCAGTAGCCTTCTGGTTTTAATTGATCAACAAGATTTAACCCGGTTTTAATTTTTATAAAATAACTTATCCAATCTCCTGGTGACTAGGATCAATCTTAAAACTGAAGCTCAGCCACTCTGCCACCGCACTTCAGGTTTAAGATCAATTGTTTGCTATTGTTTGGGGTAAAAAATATATTATTTAAGTATCAATATTATATGTTTCTTTTTAGAGGCAGCGCAAGGCTGCTTACTTTATGTTTCATATAATCAACGCGTTACCAAAACTATGTTGTAAAAGTATGATTAATAAAATGCGATCGCAGAGCAGTTCGGATTATATGTAAATACCTGTAGACGAATCACCTATATTCTATCGACGAACAGAATATCAAAAGTTGTTTGGTTTAATCATAGAAATCGGCATTTTAAAATCTAAAAAAACAAATATGCATTCAAACTATCTATATATGCATTCAAACGATCCATATTTGTAATCTCTATTGTAAAATCTAACGTTTAATAAGATTTTGGTGTAAAATTAATAATCATATTAAATATTGACACCTATGAAACGTTCTATTAAATTTTTATTTTTTCTTTTATCTATAATTTCAATTTCATGTGAGTTAAATCAGGATAATTTAACAGAAGAAGAATTACAAAACATCACTTCAAATAAAAACTCATTTATTACAAATAATGGATATATAATAACCTCAATAGTATCTGAATATCATTGTGGCGAAGGAAAATGGGCATATTCTGTTTATGCATCATCTGGCACAAAAAAAGTTAATTATGACCGCATAGTACATGTAGGTATCATCCATACCTCTAACAATGTAAATACAATAGTAGATGCCAAAATTTTAACCATACCAGCTAATGAAACAAAATCTGAAAATAAATTTGTTTTTCAATATCCTATAGGGTCGATTGGAGATGTTACAATAAGACCATTCACCGTACTAGGAAATAACTCAAACTTGACGAATAGTTTTCAATTAAGATCAACTACTTATGCAGATGTAAGGTATTGTTATGAAAATTCTCCTATAGATTATCCCTGTCAAGGTTTAGAAGATGCTACAGGTTCTCCAAGCGAGAATAATGATGATGATAACGACGGCCTATGTAATGAATCTGATCCTGATGATAACAACAATGGGATCCCAGATATAAGCGAAGAAAATTAATTGAATCTCACTAAAAACTTACAAATGAAAAATACCTAAGGTTAAAACACTTAGGTATTTTTTTATATTAAACTTAATTAAAATAATATCTATATATTGAAACTTAGGATGAGATACTATTTTTAGAATGCGATATAATTTTAGTTATGATTATATTATGAGTTGAAAACTATAAAAAAATTGCAGCTTATGGTAAGAAAATTCGATTGAAGTGTCTTCTAGCGTAACTAACCATACACGAACACGTTATAAAACATTTTGGAATATAATAATGTAATCAAAAACTTTGTTTGAATGTCAAATATTCAAATAGTCAATACCTTCACGGTTACCAACAAAGAAAACAAAAAAGTAAAAACACAGGAAAATCAATCATTTACATCATTATAGATTTCGTTAATATAAACCTATATAAGTAACAGTACTAAACTAAGAGTTCTTGCAAGTCTCTAACTTATGACATCAAAGATTGACAAATAAGAATAAGTAAGTGGTAAAAACCAGCTTTATTAACGCAGCTGGCTTTCAATCATAAAATCTTATATCCTTAACACGACATATCAGCTACAATTTTCCATTGTCCATCGATCTTTTTAAAGATGATCATAAATATCCCGTTAGCATCTCCTACCTTTCTGGTTAAGTGATACTCACCCATTACCCAATATGAATTGTTTTCAATCTTTGAGATATCATTTATTGTAAAATTAAGAGTACCAGAGTGATCTTTTGTGGGGTATCCTTTTTTATAATTGTCCAACGTTTGTTGCCATCCTAATGTGAGGCCTCTGCTACCATAAAACTTTAGAGAATCATTCTTCCAATATCCTTTCATGAATCCTTCAAGATCATTATCAGACCAAGCCTTCTCCTGTAGTTTCATTACCGCGATAATAGCTTCTTTATCTTCTTTTTCTGTAGTTTGTGCTTTACAACTTGCGATCACCATTATACAGGCTATAAATAAGAGTTTTTTCATCTGTTTATTTTAGTTTTTGATTCTCTGATCTAATTTAGCAATAATCATTTAAGTAGGTATCAACTTTAATAAAAACAAAAAGGATCAGATACCAGATCCAATCCTTTTTTTAAAAGAAGTTTTATTTTCTTAAAACTAAACGCAAGCACATTGTCCCTGACTATCCAGATATCCTCCTGCATATAATCCTGTTCCACATTTTCCTTCTGCTGGGCTTCCGCAACAAGCTGGAACGCCATATTGACACCAACCGTCTTTTGCTTTACCGCCTCCCAGGACAAACTTTTGTTGGTTTTTCTCGATTTCCTGAACGTCTTTTAATTTTAAAATGTTTTTCAACATAACTTATAGGTTTTAAGATTAATATTTGAATAATCTCTTGTAAAGATTATCACTACAAGTTAATGTCTGAAATCATCGATATGATACCCCATCACCAGTAGCTTTAACATTAATTTAACCCGTTAAGTATTTAAAGTATTTTTTTATTTTAGTGTGAGTTCGCTATATGAAAATTCACTTTTCTTCGATACAATTTTCTATCGAAAATCACTCTGACTGACGTAAATTTTATCAAACCTATTCTTGATACATTTTTCCTTCATTACAATACAGAAAAATACTTGAATTAACACTTTTTGATCGTTTAGTTCTTAATAAACCTACATTATTTTACGCTCCACTCATAAAAATTTGAGCCTTCGTTTAATTCAAATCCGGTTCTTGGATATAAGTTGTTTCCTATGTCGTTAGATATTTCTGTTTCCAGAAACATCCCACAAGCATTGGTTTGTTTTACCAGTTCTTTTGCTTTTTCTATTAATTGTACAGATATTCCTTTTCCTCTATATTTTTGATCTACAAACAAATCGTTTAATAACCATAGTTTCTTCATTCTGGTAGAAGAAAAAAGTGGATATAACTGAACAAATCCTGCTAATTCATCTTCTTCATTCTCACAAACATAAATTTTAGAATCTTTTTGTGACAATCTCTCAGATAAAAATTCTCTTGCTCCTTCTACATCTGATTCTTTTCTATAAAAAACTCTATAACCATCAAATAATCTTGATGCTTTTTCTAAATCTTTTTCTTCTAATAAGCGTATTTTCACTTGTTTAATTTTAGTAATCAATTATTTTACAAAACTTAGTTATTTACCAGGTTTTCCGAGATTCTCATTGGCATATAACTTACTCAGTTGGATATGTTCTTTTATGTTTTTATTTTTAAACGGAACCAAATAAAAGTTATACGTATATTCTTTCTTGTTTTTAAACAGATATTGTTCCTGTGGCATCGCCCACCAACTATCATCTCCTCCAACTCCTCTTTGTCCTAAATCGATATTGAGTTGTACTACATCCTGCTCCTTAATATCTATGGTATGCTTGCTATAATTTAAATCAGAAACAACGTCTGTTTTTTTATAGGTAATACCAGATGTAATATCAAAATCCTCGTTAGGCATATGTAATGCGCTAAAACCGATTCCTTTTAATCGATCTCCTGCTACAATTAAAAGTCCATTATTATTTATATCAGAAAGTGAGAGCCATCTCACATCTGTCTTATACCCGTTTTCCTGAGGTCGTATGTAAGGCACGTATTGATCAGCAACATTAGAAGTATACAAATCAATAAATGCAGCCTCGTTTCTATCTTGATAATTCTCCCAGGGTCCTCGCCCATAATATGTCAAATCATCATATTTTTTAGGTAATTGCATTCGCATTCCTATTCTGGGGATATCACTTTTATTCTTTACACCTGATAATGTATTGGCCACATGAATAACTCCGTTACCATAAATGGTGTATATGGACTGAAATATGGTTTCTATTCCTGGCAAATTGTATTCTATCTCCAGAACTACTGTTTTATTTTCTAGCTTATCAATTTTTATAGAATGAATTTTAGAATAAACAGAAGCTTCTTTCCAAGCTATATTCTTTTGATGCATTTTATTGCCTAAATCATTATCCGTGGGTGCTCTCCAAAAATTAGGTTTAGGACCATTACCATCTTTTATTAATTGATCTTTATTAAATATATAAGATGATATTCTTCCTTGTTTTTTATCAAATGTGAATTGCATTTGATCATTATAAACTGTAATAGATTGCTCAGTTTTCTTGATTTGTAATTCAAATCCAGAAGGGATTTCTGTTTTAACTTCTTTGTATTTTCCTGTCAGAGCAATTTGTTCATGAGCTACTTCAAATCCTTTTGGAAGTATTCCCCATTTGTTTTTTGTTTTTGCAGAAATTTCAACAAAATATTCTGTATTATCCTGGAAGGAAATATCTTTTAACGGAATACGAATTAATTTTCCTGTATGTGTATAAACCGAAATATCTTCAATTTCAATTGTTTTAAGAACGGCTCCATCTGCTTTTATTTCTGCGATAAATCTAAATTGATTTAGATTGGTGAAATCATACAGATTTTCAACCAATACTCGTAATTCGTTATTCTTGCTAACACCTTTTTGCTTAAAGTTAATGTATTCGTGAGCTTTTTTAACCTCGTATAAAGCTGGTTGTGGTGTTCTATCCGGGAATACAATCCCATTGTTTAAAAAGGAATTGTCTGTTGGCATATTTTTACCATAATCACCTCCATATGCATAAAAACGTTCTCCTTTTTTATTAGTTTTCCAAATAGATTGATCCACCCAATCCCAGATAAACCCTCCTTGTAGATTATCATATTGTTCTATGATATCCCAATAATCCTGAAAGTTACCGGTACTGTTTCCCATTGCATGGGCATATTCGCTGGGAATAAAAGGTCTGTCTGTTTTTGATTTTCCTATTTGCTCAAATATCGCTGGCGAAGGATATTGCGGAACAATTATATCTGTATTAATATCCATATCATACAAACTATAGTCTCCATCTTTATAGGTACGCTCATATTGCACAGGGCGTTTTGTATTATCATTTGCTTTTATCGTTTCATACCCTTTATAAAAGTTTACTCCATTACCTGCCTCATTTCCCATAGACCATATAATAACCGAAGGATGATTTTTATCTCGTTGTACCATACGTAACATACGATCTACATGTGCTTTCTCCCAACTTTCTTTTTTGGCCAGAGAATATTTTCCATAATACATTCCGTGAGATTCGATATTAGCTTCGTCTACTACATATAAACCATATTGATCACATAACTCATAAAATCGTCTTCCTCTAGGATAGTGACTCAATCGTACTGCATTAATATTATTTTCTTTCCAAAGTCTGATGTCTTTTAAAATGAGTTCTTCAGACATTATGTGACCCGTTTTAGGATCAGTTTCTTGTGCATTCACTCCTTTTAAGGTGATACGTTGACCATTTACCAGTAACAATCCATTTTTAATTTCTATTGATCTAAAACCGATATTTGTTTTAGTAGATTCTAAAGTAATTCCCTTTGTGTTCTTAATCTCTAAAACTAGTGTGTACAGATTAGGATGTTCTGCGTTCCATTGTCTAACATCTGGTATATTTGCAGAAAAAGAGATTGTTTTTTTTACATTCTTAAGAACAGAAAACATCTTTTCTTCTGAAGCTATTATTTTCTGATTCTCATCTATAATTTTATATATAAGTAATGCTTTTTGAGTGTTTGAATAATGATTTTCTATCGTTGTTGAGAGATGAAAAACACCGTTTTTATAACTTTTATCTAAAATCGAAGTCACTTCAAAATCCTGAAATCGTAGTTTGGGTTGCGCATAGACAAATACCGAGCGCTCGATACCGCTAATTCTCCAAAAATCCTGACATTCTAAATAAGAACCATCGGTCCATCTAAAAACTTGAATCGCAATAGTGTTTTTTCCTGCTTTAGCTGCATTTGTGATATTAAATTCTGCAGGTAACTTGCTTCCTTGTGAATACCCTATGTATTTACCATTAAGCCATACAAATCCACCAGATTTCATCGCTCCGATATGTAGAAATATTTCTTTATTCCCCCAGTTTTTATCTATAGTAAAATCCCTTCTGTATGAACCTACTGGATTATAATTATCAGGAACATCACCAGGATTTTTGGGATAAACTCTATCAATTAATTTCATATCATCAGCTACCATAGCTTTATAATCTGAAAACTCATATTGATGATTTACATAGATTGGGGTTCCAAAACCTTCAACCTCCCAATTTGAGGGTACTTTTATATCATCCCACTGTGATACATCTGTATCTGGTTTCATAAAAGTGGTTGATCTCTCTTTTGGATCACGTACCCAGTTAAACTTCCAAATTCCGTCTAACAATCTATAAAACAGAGGTGTAGAATCTGATTTTTGACCGGAAAAAGAAGTGAAAGAAGCATGTGCAGGTTCTTTATTTTCTTCTATTATTTGTTCGTTTTCTATATACTTTAAAAAATCATCTTTAGATGTCTTAACCTGGCCATACACATTAAAAACGATAATCAAAGTAATGACAAATAACAAATTCTTTTTACTACTCATACTATAAAAAATGATCTCGTAAGTTATTTATTCTTCGATTAATAACATAATTATATGTGCTGCACTCCAGCTAAAATTTTGAGCATTCAATCCTTCTCCTGTTATTGGATGATAATTTTCTCTAATAGCTTTCCCTTTTCCTAAGACTCCTTCTGCTCCTTCCAAAATTTGAATTGTAGCTTTATTAGCTGCTTCTACAAATCCATAGTTGTGCAATCCTTTTACGCCAAAATATGCCTGATCTAACCAATTCGGGCCTCTCCAATATCCTTTTAAAGGATTAAATTTTTCATGATCAGCACTCATGGTTTGAAATGGCACTTTTGTATAAAACTTAAGAGGATCCATCATTCTGTCCTTTACTGATTTTGCTTGCTCTTGTGTTGCTGCATTTGCCCATAAAGCGGTCCATCCTTCACTGCCTTCTCCTTTTATAAAAACAGTTCCTTCTAGATCTGTGTCATAAAACCAACCATCCTTAGGATCATAAAACTGTTCCTGGATTTTTGTTTTTAAAACCTCTGCTTCGGTTTCATACTTTTTAGCATCCTCAGGCTTTTGTAGTGCTTTAGCCAAAATCGCCAGATACAATTTTTCTGCATATAGATAAGCGTTTAGATCTACGCTTTCTTGATTCAATGAATAGGCTCCTTCTACATTCTTTATTATTTTTGATTGATCAAACCGAATGGCATTATCCATCCCACTTTCCCATTTAGCAGCTACCAGACTACCATCTGTAGAACCGTATTCGCACAATCCATCTTGATCGTGATCCCGTTTGTTATACCACCAATAATGGTATTTCTTTAGTTTAGGGTAGAGTTCTCTTATAAAATCTATTTCCTCATCCTTCTCAAAAATTTTAGCTACGGCCCAAGTAGAAAGCGGCGGTTTAGTATCCCGATAGTTATGTGCTTCGATTGTCGTATCTCTATATACGCAATCTGCTACAAACCCATCTTCTTCCTGAAACTCAAACATTAATTTTACCTGATCTTTTGCTAGATCCAAATCATAGTATGACAACCCAACTGCATGTTTCCAGGAATCCCAAGACCAAAAACCATTAAACCATTTATAATGATAGCTAGGAAACAACCCTTCATATTTTATTTCTCCAGCAGGAATTCGCCAATTATTCTGTAAAGTGAGATGCGCTTTGGCAAGTACTTCGGCATATTTTTCTTGGTCAAAGTTATTTTTTCTACGTTTAATTAATGATTTTAATTCACCGTCTTTTTCAGTTTTACGTTTCTGTATAACAGAATCAAAATCTATCTTATTTATTTTGCTTTCTTCATCTTGCCATACATATTCTGGAAAAATAAAAGTCTGAGAAATAATGAATTCTTTGGATTGATTAGGTTTTAGAAAAATGGTTTCAAAATGAGCTTTGTAATAATTCTCTGTAGCAAGTACTGAAGCTGATTCGTTTAGAAATTTCAGATATCCTTTTGCTTCTGATTTTTCTGAAGAAAATACGATTGTCTCTCCTTCTGAAGTTGTGGTAATACCTATATCAAACAACTCTCCACTTACTGAAGGATGTAATGTAACCCCTTCTTCAGAAATATTGGTGATCTTTGTTTTTAAAAGTGCAGTATGACCTGACGAATACACCAATTCTTGCTTTACCTGAAGGTTTTTGTTTTCAAAAATTTGCTCGAGATGGCTTGAAAAACTATTTTTTGATTTTAAAGAAGTATTCCAATCTATTACCTTGGTGTTGTTTTTTCCTCTTACATCCAGATTAACCAGAGATTGACTACTCCAAACCCCATTTTCTTGGGTCATTAAATATGGCCCTGAAAACCCACCATAGGTTTTAATAGAATCGGATAAACTATATGCAAACCAAGCTCCTTGGTCTGAGTACATCAACATATCTTTATCTCGAGTGTTTTTTGGAGTACCGATATAATCAAGAGTATTATGACTAAATTTTAAATATTGTAGTCCCTGTATCTCTTCTTTTTTATTTTCCTCTTTTTTTTGACAACCGGAGAATAGTATTATTAATACTATGTATAGAATTTGTTTCATGTGTTTATAATATTGTTTTAGAGGTCACCTGGAACTCGCCAAACGATTATTCTTGCGTGTAACAAAACTTTTGTTATGGCTCGTTTCATCTCTTTATGGTATTAAAAATTTAATTCTTATACTGTTTGTTTTACCTTAAGATAAATCCGTTTTTCATTGGATCATTGGGGTCTATCAAAAAGGTTTGCATTCCTGTTATGTGGGCAGTTCCTTCTACTTGTGGTATTATGGCCTTAAAAGGACCATAATCCTCTTCAGATACTATAGATCCTTTAAATACGGAATCTGTAATACTTTCAATTGTCATCGTTTCTCCATAGTCTATTTCTTTTCTTGCTCTATGGATTGCCATTCTTCCAGATACTCCTGATCCAGTTGGACAACGATCGACCTCTCCTTCTGCAAAGATGCATACGTTTCTGCTGTCTATATTTTCCTTAGAGGAATTATCAATAAAAATGGTTCCATAAAGAAAACTCAAATCTTCTTCATATGGATGTAAGATTTCTTTATCATTATGCATCACCTCTCTTTTTATATCCATTCCTTTGGTTATTAAAGTGCGATAAGAATCAGGTGTTAAATCAAAATCGAAGTTATTCTTGGCAAGATCAACATATGCATAAAAAGCGCCTCCATAGGCAAGATCATAGGTTACATTTCCTAAACCTTCTACCATAACACTCTTATCTAATCCAACCACAAAGCTGGGCACACAATGAAATCGAACACCTGTCACTTTTCCATCACTTACGTTAGCAAAAGATGTTATTCTACCACAAGGTGCATCAATTTTTACAATGTTATCTCCTTCTTTTACGGATATCCATTTCATTTCTATTGCTAATGTAGATATTGCAATAATTGCATGACCACACATGGTCGAATATCCTTCATTATGTAAAAAAATGATTCCAAAATCCCCCTCATCATCATTAGGTGGTAATAATATGCAACCATACATATCTGCATGACCTCTGGGCTCAAACATCAAAGCCGTACGTAAATGATCAAAGTTTTCTTTACAATAGCGCCTATATTCTAAAACTGAATTTCCTTTTAACTCAGGAAAACCATCAACAATTACTCGTAATGGTTCTCCCCCAGTATGCATATCAATAGTTTTTATTTGTAACCAATCTTCGCGAGGTTCAAAATTGGTATTTTTAAGAATGTTCTGATATGTTTTACTCATTTTTTGAATTTATTGAAATAATACGATGCCGCCGATAAATCCTCTAAAGCATGACCTACAGATTTAAATACGGTTATTTCTTTATCGTTTACTCTACCTGATTTTTTATTTGCACAGAGTTCAAACAAATCTGCTTTAATATCTTGTTCTTTCAAAACCCCTTCTCGAAGAGGAATAACTATGTCGCCACTTTCTTTGAGCCCTCCTTGATAGGTATCAATAAAAACAGATGCTTTTTTAATGGTTTCATTATCTGCTTCTCGAGTATCTTTTCTATAAGCTCCTACCAGATCTACATGTTGACCTGATTTAAGAAATTTTCCAAAAACTAATGGTGTTTTAGACAGGGTTGCACAAGAGATAATATCGACTTCTCCGATTTTATCTTCAATATTTTTTACAGGAAGTATTGTAAATGCCTCATTTTTTAAATTGTTGGATATCGTTTTTGCCTTATCAAAATCTCTTCCCCAAACATAAACTGTTTTAATAGGCCTAACACTTGCATGAGCTTTGATCAGGTTAGTTGAAAGTGCTCCTGTTCCTATCATCAATAAAGAAGAAGCATTCTCTCTGGACAAAAACGAAGATGCTAATGCAGATGCTGCTGCGGTACGTTTGACCGTTAAATTTTTTGCTTCCAGAATCGCTCTTATCGTACCTTTTGTAGCATCTAGATAGAGATATGTTCCCTGGATTGATGGCAGATCAAACTTTGCATTCTCAGGACTCACTGTTACTATTTTAACCCCTGCTTCTTTTCCTGGATTCCAGGCAGGCATCAATAAAAGAGTAGTATCTGATTCTAATTCTGGGTGAGGAAAATCGTGATGATGTCGCATGGGAACAATACTACTATTAGCCTCAAAACTTTGTTTTAAACTTAAAACCAGTTCTGAAAAAACAGTATTATTTTCTATAAAATTCTGATCTATCTGGATAATATCATTCATCTCCTAAAAGTAAATAAATCTTACTTTATAGGCTTCTACTACCATACAGTTTATTAAAATTATATCAGTCTTAGATAATATAATACAACTATTTGTTTTTAAACCCCAAGTAGCAAAGAGATATCATTACTCTTTTTTATTTATAGAATTCCGGTTTGTCGTTTATAAAAAGCATCTTGTTGTTTTTTCATCATTTCCCGAGCCACTTTCTTTTTATAAGCATACAACTCTTCTTCTTCAGAAAGATCACCATAAACTCTATCATTTATTGTATGATCTGTATCAAGCAATACTCTTCTTTGACCTTCTTTTTGATCTACCCAGGTTTTTACTTCGCTTTCTTTATCTTCTAATTTAAAATCATATTCACCTTTTGGAGATAGGAGTTTAGCAAAAATCGGAGAAGTTTCTATGGCTAAAAATAATAGGAAAATAAAAAATGATGGCAACCAAGGTAGTTCATTAAGGGCGTTTACACGTGCCATTAATCCATCAAAATTATCAATAACCGGCTGCGAATTCACCACTTGTTCTTCGTACTCTGCAGCCAATTGGACTTTTTGAGTTTCCAGAGCAATGACTTTATCTGCATTTGTTTTCTTTAACTCTACCAATTCTGCCAAAGCAGCATCATGCTTTTCTCGTTTTTCTTTATAAACAGGGCCTTTACCTAATAACTTAGTTCCTTCACGTCCTTCTGCTTCTGCTATATAAGTATCATATAGGTTATTTACTTCTGTTTCCTTAGATGTTACTTCTTCTTTTAAACTGGTTATTTCTGAATCAATACCCGCAATAACTGGAGTATATTGTGTAGCTATCTGTTCCTTATTTGCCAAGGTAAAATCGTTCTTCTGTTCAAGAAGGACACGATCGATTTCTTTTTCAAATATTTTTAATTCTAAGGGTTTTGAAATTACTACTGCAATTATTATTGCGAGAATAATTCTGGGAGTAGCTTGTAAAAGCTCATCCATAAAATTATCCTTCTTCTTAATAGTAGATACAATAAATCGATCTAAATTGAAGATCAATAATCCCCAGATCAATCCAAAGAAAATTGAAGTATAATAATTATCAAATACAGTATACAAAGCATAGCTAGCTGCTATAAAAGCCATTACGGCAGTAAAGAAAACAGTTGCTCCAATACCGGCATACTTATTTTGTTCTCCTGAAGAGCTATCTGCCAGAATATCGGCATCGGCTCCGGAGCAAAGAATAAAAAAACGTTTTAACATAATCTAGGGAGTTTTTTGATTGAAAATCTGAATATAATAGGTAGAACGTTGATTTATAGTTAAATGTTGCATAAAAAAACTCCCGGTTGGGAGTTTTATATCTATTATAAATTATTTAAGACTAATTTTTAATCTTGATCCTTTTTAATCTTTTCTATAGTTTTTAATCTCTCTTTTAATGCTTTCTTTTCTGCTTCCTGAAGTTTTTTTGTGGCTTCAATTTGTCTTTTTTTGGCCTTTTCGATTGCTCTTCTAGATTCTTTTTCTACTTTTTTCATCTGTTTCTCAAGCTTCTTTCTATCCTCTTCATTATCGTTTTCACGTTCTAATAACCTTTGTTCTTGTCTTATTTTCCTTGCTAAAAGTGCTTCTTCTCTTGAGAGTTCTCGCTCCATTGCTCTTTTTTCTCTTTCTATTTCCATAGCTTTTCTAGCTTCAGTTCGAGTCAATTCTGCATCTAATATCGCCCTTTCTCTATCTTTAATTCCTTGTGCACGAGCTTTTTTAGCATTCACCATAGCCTTAGCTCTTGCTTTTTCTGCTAACTCTCTAGCTCTAAAAACTTCTCTTCTTATCTCTCCTGCTTTTTTCATTCGTATTTCGTCGGCTTCACTTCTATTTTCTAGGACACTTCTTAATGCTACAGCTCTTGCTTTCTCTGCTTCCTCACGAACTCTTTTTACTTCTAAAGCTGCTGCTCTGGCATCTTTAATAGCATTTCTTCGAGCTTCCATCTTAGCTTCTACACTAGCATTACGTGCTTTTTGTGCTGCTAGTGTTGCGGTTCTGGCACTTTCAATAGCATTTCTTCTAACTTCTTGTTCTTCCCGTTCTGTTTCGGCAATTACCATTTCAGCTTCAGCCAATACTTCTCTTTCTTCTGCCCGTACTTCTTCCATTTCTCTCTCTAAAGATTCTTCTATAGCTTCAATTTCTTCTTCACTTTCTAATGGCTCAATAGGTGCTATCGGTGCTATAGGAGCACTTGCTACATTCGAGGGAGGAGGTGGCGGCGGAATATTACTTCTTTCTCCTTTTCTAACTTCTGGAGCTGGTGGTGGAGGTGGAATATCTGGAAATTTCTCAGCTTTCTCCCGCTGCTTAGAAGACATCGCATCATAAATAGCTTTCATCTGATCGATATCATCAGAATATATTGTAATTTGTTTATTATTTTTAATTCTGTTATTTAAATCTTTTGCCCAGGCATTATATTTATTCAGCATTTTTTTACTTACTCCATCCTGCTCTTGTAAGGTATAACTAACTTTAAGTTCTTTACTACTTACTGGTTCTTCTTTTAGGACATTAATTACCGGAATTTCTTCAACAGAAGATTCTAAGATTTTTAAATTAGTAATATCATCTCCTGCTATTCTTTCTTTTGCTATGATTTCATAGTTAAAAAATAAGATACATACTAGCAAAACCGGAGCAGAAGCTAGTAGTTTAAAAATCGCTCTTTTTCTAGAAAATTCTTTTGTCATCATTTGTAATCGTTTTTTGGTTAATGAATAATTAATAGTACTCGATAAAGCAGTCTGATTAGAACTGTTGGGGTAATTAACGAGTAGGTCAATATATTGCTGTATTGAATATTGCTGTTTCAATACAGTTTGATCTGCAAGAAATTCATGATTTAGTTTAATAGATTTTTTGATTAAAAAAAACATAGGATTAAACCAAAAAATTACTTGCAACACCTCTACAAACAGTATATCTATAGTATGTTTTTGACGTACATGAGCTTGCTCATGATACAACACCTCTTCTGGTATTGCTCTTTTAAGAAAAGCGGTTCGATGTACAAAAATGTATTTTAAAAAGGTATAAGGTATTACTGTATCATTTAATAGGACATGGGTATGTGATGGTTCTTCTAATTTTTCATTGATTCTTACTTTTTTAATCAAATGCATAAGATTGCGCATAAATCTGAATCCAAAAATCAATACTCCAATTAAATACAAACTCCATAAAACCTTGACAAGGTAATTAGTAGATTCTTTTTGGATCACAGGTGGTTCTACTAATTGATCCAAGGCAATATCATAATTTTCGACGATCTCTGGTTCTGAAACAGCTTCTACTTCATAGGTGATTGTTATCATTGGTAAAACCAAGGCAAATACCAAGCTAAAAATCAGGTAGAATCTCTTTACATAATGCATATTCTCTTTTTCTAAGAATAGCTTATAAAAGGACCACATAAGGATCAAACAAAGAGACGATTTGATAATATACTCAATCATTGTTTATTCTTTTTGATTTGTTGGTCTACGATCTTTTTTAACTCTTCAAGTTCTGTAGTCGAAAGATTCGTTTCTGAAGTAAAAAACGATGCAAATTGTGACGCTGAGTCATTAAAAAAATTCTTAATTAAACCATTTACATGTTTAGAGAAATAATCTGTCTTTTTTACCAAAGGAAAATATTCTCTGGATTTACCATAAAGTTTATAATCTACAAAGCCTTTATCTTTCATCCTTTTAAGTAATGTTGCAACTGTGGTAGTAGCTGGCTTAGGTTCTGGAAAAGCATCTAAAAGATCTTTCATAAAGGCTTTTTCCAGTTTCCAGAGGTATTTCATTAATTGTTCTTCGGCTTTGGATAAATGCATTGCTCTACTTAATTAGAATTAACTCTACAAATGTAGAGTAAAAAATTAAATAAACAAAAAATATTCTATCGAATTATAAAAATACACTTATAACGAGCTACTTATCTCTTTTTAAAACTTAACGATTATTATAATTAGATTATAAATAGGTTAAGAACTTTTAGTTGTTATTCTAAACTTGTACTTTTAGCTTGATTACCCACCCACAGTAACTACACTTTCCGGTTAAACCTCAATTTGAGTAATTCAAACAGATTTTTTATTCTTAAAACCTAAAAACAATGAAAAAACCATTATCATTGGTGATATTTCTTATCACCGTATGTCTGCACGCGCAGCACAATTATGACAATCAAAGCACTATTTACAGCTTAAATGGAAACGTAGGGATCACTTCTACCGCTCCACAATCAAAACTACACCTTGATGCTTTAGAAAGAAAAGCCTTCAGGATATATAGAGAAGGTAGAACTGATAAATATTTAAGTATTTGGCACGGAACAGCAGGAGCTGTGATTGAGCCCATTAAAACCAATAATGCTACAGGAATTCTATACCTTGGTGGTTACGACACTCCTACCAATACTTTCTTTGCCAGATCTGGTGGCTCTGTAGCTATTGGAACTACTAGTGTTCAATCAAAACTACATCTCAACGCTTTGGAAAGAAAAGCCTTTAGGGTATATAGAGAAGGTAGAACTGATAAATACTTAAGTATTTGGCACGGAACAGCAGGTGCTGTGATTGAACCTATCAGAACAAATAATTCTACTGGAGTCCTCTATCTTGGTGGCTATGACACTCCTACCAATACTTTCTTTGCTCGATCAGGAGGAACTGTTGGTATAGGAACTACCAATACCAGAGGGTACAAGCTGGCTGTAAATGGTAAAATCAGATCTCAAGAAATCGTGGTTGAGGCTTCGCCATGGCCAGACTATGTCTTTAAAAAAGAATATGAACTACCTACACTTACAGAAGTAGCAAAGTTTATTAAAGAAAAAGGGCATCTACCAAATATCCCAACTGAAAAAGAAGTGTCTGAGAATGGGGTTCATCTAGGAGAAATCAATGCAAAGTTGCTTGAAAAAATTGAAGAATTAACTCTTTACACCATCAGACAGGATCAAGAAATAAAAGAATTAAAAGAAATGGTTGAAAAACTTCACAAAAAGATCAACTAAAATATTTTGTAATCAACTCTTAAAACCAATATAAAATGAAAAAAACGTTATTATTAATTGTCGTGATTTTTTCGGCTTTCCAACTAGCCGCACAAGATCAAACCGTAAATGGAAAACTTACTGTAACAAAACAAGTTAAATGGGGTAGTACTGGGGCTGTATTAAACACAGATCAAGGTGCTTCTGTAGAACTACGCGGTACCGGAGTTCCTTATTTTGATTTCTCAAATGATCCTACTACAGATTTTGATATGAGGCTCATCTTAAGGAACAACAACTTACTTTCTATTGAAGGTGGAGACCTTAAAGCCAGTGATAGAATTCGTTGGGGAAACACAGGTGCAATATTAAATACTGATCAAGGAGCATCTATCGAATTAAGAGGAACAGGAGTTCCTTATTTTGATTTCTCAAATGATCCTACTACAGATTTTGATATGCGACTTATTCTAAGAAACAACAATCAACTTTCTGTTGAAGGTGGAGATCTTAAAATTGACAATAGAGTTCGTTGGGGAAATACAGGTGCTATATTAAATACTGACCAGGGAGCATCTATTGAATTAAGAGGAACAGGAGTTCCTTATTTTGATTTTTCTAATGACGCTACAACAGATTATGACATGAGATTAATCCTAAGAGATAATAACACTTTAGGAGTATCTGGTGGAAATCTTGCTGTTGATGGGATTTTAAAAGCGAAAGAAGTACAAGTGAAACCAAATGTTTGGGCAGATTTTGTGTTTGCCAATAGTTATCAACTTCCTTCTTTGGAAAAAGTAGAAAATCACATCAAAGAACATGGATACTTACCTAATATTCCTTCTGAAAAAGAAGTGATGAATCGTGGAATTCAACTTGGTGAAATGGATGCAAAACTCCTTCAGAAAATTGAGGAGCTTACTTTATACACTATCCAACAAGAGAAAGAAATCAAAAGGTTAAAAGCTATAGAAAAAAGGTTGGAAAAGCTCGAGAAGTTAATTCAATCTAAATAGTCAAAAACATTTTAAACTTAATAACAATATTATGAAAAATTGGATTTTTAGTTTGATTCTTGTTAGTTCAGGATTCATTTTAAATGCACAAAACACTTTTCCGTCAAACGGAAATGCTGGAATAGGGACTTCCAGTCCATCCAAACCATTAGAAATAAAACAAAAAGATGATCCTAATTCGGATGGAGCTTTATTAATATCTGAACCTAATAACAGCCAAAAAATTTACTTACACTTGGCAGATAATGCCAGTGGAGAATACGGTTATTTTCATCTTGGTGGGAATACGAACCTAAGAGGAA
Source organism: Aquimarina callyspongiae (assembly GCF_034322225.1). NCBI lineage: Bacteria > Pseudomonadati > Bacteroidota > Flavobacteriia > Flavobacteriales > Flavobacteriaceae > Aquimarina > Aquimarina callyspongiae. The sequence goes on from NZ_JAXLPA010000001.1 coordinate 1,073,846, forward strand.
ATGGTCAAGTCTCTTCGTTTGATGGTTCTTTAGGAATAGGGACTCCTAATCCATCTGCTCCATTAGAAATAAAGCAAAAAGAAAATCCAAATTCGGATAGAGCTTTATTAATATCTGAACCTAATAACAGCCAAAAAATTTATTTGCATCTAGCAGATAATGCCAGTGGAGAATATGGTTATTTTCATCTTGGAGGAAATACCAATCTAAGAGGAAATGGTCAACCTTCTTCATTTGATGGTTCTCTAGGAATAGGGACAACAAATATAGGCTCATGGAGGCTTGCGGTAAATGGTAAAATAAGAGCAAAAGAGATAAATGTAGAAACTGGCTGGGCAGATTTTGTTTTTTATGATGATTACAAACTCCCTACTCTGCAAGAGGTTGAAAAACATATTAATCAACATGGTCACCTAAAAGATATTCCTAGTGCTAATGAAGTAGAGAAAAACGGAATCTTCTTAGGAGAAATGGATGCTAAACTTCTTCAAAAAATAGAAGAACTTACCTTATACATCATCCAAATGAACAAAAGAATAGAACTTTTGGAAAAGGAAAATCAACTATTAAAAAAATAACATGAAAATATTTTTAAAAAACCTAATAGCGGTTATAGCAATATTGGCTATATCTAAAACACAAGGGCAAAAAACATTTTGCTTTACTCCATCAGAGAGTTTTAACCAGGATTTTTATACTTCTGCTTTAAGAAGAGCAGCAGTTGCTGATTCTTATTGTTTACGTATATATGTTCACGTAGTACGAAGAAGTAATGGTACAGGTGGTCAAAGTGTTACACAAACTAACCAAGCTATTGATGTACTTAATCAGGATTTTAATCCACATGGAGTTTCATTTGATTGGGATAACACTATTGATTATATCGATAATGATTCTTACTATAGTAGTCCAAGCGTTGGGATATACAATATAAATAATCATACCGATGGTATTGATGTATATTTATTTGATGATGCATCCAGCGCTGGAGGAAGAGCAAATGGAGTTGGTGAATCATCAGAGTTTTGGGTATCCGGTAGTTATTGGAAAGCTCCTTTTGACTCTTTGGTAAGATCTAGTGTTATTTCGCACGAAATGGGCCATGTATTATTTTTATGGCATACTCATCACGGAACTGTAAATGAAGGCGGTAGTGATACAGGACAATGTCCTGAGTTAGTAAACGGAACCAACGGTACAACTTGCGGGGATTATGTAGCCGATACACCTGCTGATCCACATCTTATGTTTAACGTAAATCACCCTGCTTGTACCTGGACTTCAAGTGGCACCGATGCTAATGGGCACAGCTATAATCCAGATGAACGAGTTATTATGGCGTATACTCATCCTGATTGTATGACTCTTTTTACTTCTGGTCAAGGACAACGTATGAGAAACGCTATAGCTACATTAACTCATCTACAAAATGCAGTTGTTGATTGCGGTAATGATTGCCCAGAAAACCTATCTGTGACCCAAAATGTTTCATCAGGATCTACGGATATTCAAAAGGCATCAAATACTCTTACTGCTACCAATGTTATTGCTTCAGGAGCTAATGCTACTTATACCGCAGGACAAAAAGTAGTACTTTCTACTGGTTTTAGGGCTTCAAGTGGATCTCAGTTTACGGCTAAAATCGAAAATTGCGCTGTTAACAGAGTCGTAGTCGATGTAGAAAAACCTGAGATAGACACAGTTTCTAATACATCAGAGATAGCTACAAATATTCAAGAAAATGATTCCTTCAAATTGCATCCTAATCCTGCCAAAGAACAATTCACAATTTCTTATGCGGGTAAATCTTTTATAGGGGGATCTATTAAAATATATAGCACTATCGGAATGCTTCAATTAGATCGAAAGCTTTCTACTAATAATACCAATATTAATGTCAGCTCATTGTCTGAAGGGCTTTATTATATAATTATAGAAGATAACTCAGGTAATATTTACTCTAAAAAATTAATAATTAAAAAATAACATTTCACGAAAAATCCGGTACAAGTTCTTGTACCGGATTTTTTATTTTATGTTTAAAAAAAACTACCCAAAAAAGCTTATTAAAATTTTACATCTAGCTATTTTAGGTAGTTTTCCTATCAGAAATAAATCGCTGGGGGCTATTTATTGCTTCACAATAGGGATTACCTTATTTGTACTAGCCGATCTTACTTTTACAAAATAGGTTCCATTGTTTGTTATTTCATTTCCGAAAGAAACAGTATTTGGGTTATTAGTATATGTTTTTTCAAAAATAGGTTGTCCCAATATGTTGTAAATGGCAATTGAGAACGTTTCTTTTTTAAGTTGAGATACATCTAGTGTAAAATTCTCCTTGAACGGGTTAGGATATGCTCTAAGGTCACGATCAAAAGCATCTCTTTTAGTCGTAGATGGTCTCTGAGTCAATAGACTTTGTCCAGCAGTTGTATTATATGCATAATCAGTTATAGTATATGAAGATCCATCATTAGCTACTGTTGCATGAAACCATCCATAATGAGTTGCTCCACTTACCTTAAACGTAAACCCTATATAACCAGAATTACCATTCCAATCAGTATATGAAGAAGAGCTTATAACAAAACTATTAGAGTTTGCTACAAAATTACTGGAAGCTCCTACTTCTACACCTTCTCCTAGTATTGTAACCTGATCAGTTGCACCTTCACAAACTACATCTTTTCCATAATTCACTAATCTAAGTGTGTTACCAGAGAACCAAGGACCAAAATATCTTTCATCTCCTATTTCTATCTGGAAAGGATTCCACGAGCTTGTAGAGCTTGTTGTCTTGTCGTCAATATCTACATATACAACAGTTCCACTTGTTGCACAAGGAGTACAAGATGATCCTCCACAATCAACACCAGTTTCATCTCCATTCTGGATACCATCAGTACATGTAGGTTCTACAGCACAAGGCTCACAAGATGTTCCTCCACAGTCTATACCTGTTTCATCTCCATTTTGGATTCCATCTGTACAAGTAGGACCTGAGCTACCTGTTATAGTAACTGTATAATCCTCTGTTTCACCATAATTATGATTTGTTTTACATACTTCAGGAATACTAGTCGTATTATTGAAATACTCCATAATAACTCGCATTCTGGTATTTCCTGTTGTAGCAGTACTTGGAACTGTGAAAGTACCTGTAACCGGAGTATCCTGAGATGGTGTTTTGGTAAATACACGCTCACCTGCATCAGCAAAGTCTCCATCCTGGTTATAATCAATCCATACTCCGTATGCCTCATTATAAGGACCTGCTCCTCCCCAATTAGGGGTAATTGATATCGTTGCAGAACTTCCTTGTGCCAAACTTGTGGATACTGAAGTATGGTCTCCATATCCATTTGCAGAACGAGTAGTACTATTATTTATAGAACCTAAACTTACATTACTAATGTATTCTCCAGAGGTACGAGTTGACTTATCTTCGCAATAGGTAATATCTGTTTGACAAGGTTCACAAGAAGATCCTCCACAATCAACACCAGTTTCATCTCCATTCTGAATACCATCGGTACACGTAGGGGTTACTACTTCTTCTCTGGTTACAGTGATAAAATTGCTAGAAATCTCAAAATTTTCTGAAGCTAATCCACTATCTGCTATGTTCTTTTCTGTTAATGTTAAATCTCCATTATAAGAAATACCATACACCTTACAGATTCCAGCAACTGCTCCTTCAAAATCGTGAGATGTAGTTTCTGTAGTTAAAATCTTACCTGCTTCGTCTGTTATTAGGTAAGCATAGTTAGCTTCTGATTGATTCACTTTCTTAAAAGTAATAAGATCTGCTATTCCATCACCTGTTATCGTAGTAATTTCTGTTTGATCATCACTTGTTGAAACTGTTCCTCCATCAACAGCGATTGCACAAGGAGCACAAGAGGATCCTCCACAATCAACACCTGTTTCATCTCCATTCTGAATACCATCAGTACATGTAGGACTTGAACCAGCTGTTATAGTAACTGTATAATCTTCTGTTTCACCATAATCATGATTTGTTTTACACACTTCAGGAATACTAGTCGTATTATTGAAATATTCCATAATAACTCTCATTCTGGTATCTCCTGTTGTAGCAGTACTTGGAACTGTGAAAGTACCAGTAACTGGAGTATCCTGAGATGGTGTTTTGGTAAATACACGCTCACCTGCATCAGCAAAGTCTCCATCCTGGTTATAATCAATCCATACTCCGTATGCCTCATTATAAGGACCTGCTCCTCCCCAATTAGGAGTAATTGATATCGTTGCAGAACTTCCTTGTGCCAAACTTGTGGATACTGAAGTATGGTCTCCATATCCATTTGCAGAACGAGTAGTACTATTATTTATAGAACCTAAACTTACATTACTAATGTATTCTCCAGAGGTACGAGTTGACTTATCTTCGCAATAGGTAATATCTGTTTGACAAGGTTCACAAGAGGATCCTCCACAATCAACACCAGTTTCATCTCCATTCTGAATACCATCGGTACACGTAGGAGTTACTACTTCTTCTCTGGTTACAGTGATAAAATTGCTAGAAATCTCAAAGTTTTCTGAAGCTAATCCACTATCTGCTATGTTCTTTTCTGTTGATGTTAAATCTCCATTATAAGAAATACCATACACCTTACAGATTCCAGCAACTGCTCCTTCAAAATCGTGAGATGTGGTTTCACTAGTTAAAATCTTACCTGCTTCGTCTGTTATTAGGTAAGCATAGCTAGCTTCTGATTGATTCACTTTCTTAAAAGTAATAAGATCTGCTATTCCATCACCTGTTATCGTAGTAATTTCTGTTTGATCATCACTTGTTGAAACTGTTCCTCCATCAACGGCGATTGCACAAGGAGCACAAGATGATCCTCCACAATCAACACCAGTTTCATCTCCATTCTGGATACCATCAGTACACGTAGGTTCTACTGCACAAGGCTCACAAGATGAACCTCCACAATCTATACCCGTTTCATCTCCATTTTGAATACCATCACTACAAGTATTGCCTGCTCCATTGAATTTTACTTCAAAATTTATTGTTTCTATTCTTGTACTTCCTACGCTACTACAGTCATAATTATGGGTAATAGTAGCTGTATAAACACCTGCATGTACATCTGTATTTGCTACATCAGTTATTATTACTTCTTTACGATTTGCTGCAAAGCCATCAGGACCGGTCCAACTAATAGTTCCTTCAAAAGAATTCTCTGGGAATCTAAGTCTAATCTTATCTCCTTCATTAACGGTAATGTCATTACTAACTGATGATGTATATCCATCATTATTTACCTGATATTCTATAGAATTATTTAAGTCTTCAACACCAACTTTAAGAAAAATATTAGTAGTAGAATAACATCCTTTTCCGGTGTATTCTATTTTATATAGTCCTTCATCTGATTTCTGAATATTATTAAAAACCCACGCTGATTTAAGATCAGGATCAGGAGTCGTGTTCACAGTTCCATCTGGATGCGTTATTCTAATATCTTCAGGACCAAAAGAATTATGAGTTCCTAATCCTACATTATCTCCTACACAAGCAAATAAAGTTTCTTTTTGACTCCAAGCACCTGCATTATCCCTTACCCAGCTATCCATGTCTTCATACTTAGGCCTAAGTTCGATCTTTGCTGAACCAGCACAAGTCGCAGGATCGTTCCAAGTAATTGTATAGGTACCATAATCTTGTGCTGTAATACTCGTAAATTCGAATCCTGTTGCTACATCAGGAGTGTCATCAAAAAATCCATTTGGTCCAGTAAGTGTAACATTTTCTAGACCTACATTTCCCATTCCTAAATGCACTTTATCTCCTATACAAGCTTCTACAAAAGATTGTTTCTTCCAGTCATTATTTAATGCAGTCCAAGCTGCGATATCTTTTCCTATTATTAATTCTACCTCTGTTGTATATGTAATACCACAATTTTCATATCTTATTGTATATGTTCCAGCATTAGCTGCTGTTACATTATCAAAAGCCCAAACTCCATTGTTACTAGGTACAGTATGTAAATTTCCATTAGGTAATATAAGTGATCTGGTACCATCTTCAGGTAGATTAGTTTGGGTAGTTATACTGATATTAGCTCCTGCACAAACTTTTATATGATCCTGGTTTAAATAATCATTAGTAGTATTATCTATTTGTATCCAAGGCTGTATTTTATACCCTACATAAAGATTAACCGCTGCAAAGCCAATGTTTCCATTAGCATCTGCATATCTAATTAGGTAAACTCCTTCGTCACTTTCTTGTACATTATTAAAATCCCAAAAAGTAGCTCCATCAGGTGTAGTATCTACTAAACCATCAGGCTTAATGATAGCAACATTATTAGTTCCTACATTCTGCATCCCAATTTTAATATTAGTTCCTGGACATACTGTCATCTGACCAGCATTTTCTATCCAGGTTACACCATTATTCATTCTAGGTGTTACATCTAAACTACCTCCAACACCTGTAGCTACCAAATTAGCATTCTGCCAAAGTGGTAAACGTGTTGAATGGTTAAGAGCGGCATACATTCTATCTGTTTGCCCTTTAGTAAACATTTTTGCACATCCTCCTGAGGCATCGTATCCCATGTAGTTCTCATAGTTGATTAATGAATCTCCACAATCTGTTGCTCCTACAACACATTCGTCATCTGCAGATGCAATATCTTCCTGAGGTGTATCATCAACAAAATCCTGATTAAAACTAGCACATCCTCCTTCAAAAGTATGTATTAGATTTAGCCAGTGTCCAAACTCGTGAGTTAGTAATGATGCAAACTCATCATCTGTATTTCCTTTAAGATAGCGACCATTGTAAACTACTCTTGCAAATTTTAAATCTGAATCTCTTTTACTCGGATACCATGCAATTCCTGAATTATTATCTCTTCCATTATCAAGTATATCCGCAGCAATATATACATTCATGTATTTATAATTGTCCCAAGCATCCCTAGCCACTATAGGACTATCAACTAATCCTTGTCCAGCAGCTACAGCATGTTCAACGATTCCTGTTGTTGGATTTCCGTTAGGGTCAATTTTTGCTAATTTAAAAACAATATTAGTTGTTGACTTTCTAGATTCGAATAACGGATCTACAGTATTAAAATCAGGATTTAAGCCCTGAAAATCGTCATTAACCATTTGTAAGGAGTTCATGATTACTTCATCACTAACTGTTGTTCCATTTTGCGTTCTTCCATATACATGGAAAACTACAGGAATAACGATTTCTCCAAAACTTGCTGATTTTTCAAAAGAATTTCTTGTGTACCCCTTAGAGTACTCATTAAATTTCATGAATTCTTCGTATTCTTTTGGGTTTTCGTTAAAAAACGTCTTCATTGCCTTAGAGGTCAAACAATGAGACCCTTCTTGCGCCTGAACAACGGCAATAATTAGTAATAAAATTGTAGTTATAGTAATTCTTAAATTCATAGCATGTTTATGTTAAATATTCTCTCAATTGTTAAGTTTTTGTAAAATTAAGAATACTCCTACATTGAAAATTGTATCATCATACCCAAACCATGTACTATATTATCAATTTTTACATTTATACCATAAAAAATATGTTTTAAAACCTTAAAAAACATAAGAAATCGATAAGTAAAGTCTTAAATGATTGAATAATCATCATCAAAAAGCTTTTAGAAGCCTTGCTGTTCTCTTTACTGTTTATCTTTAAATATTGACTTTTAGCTCAAAAATTATTATCACACCTTTTTATATTAAAAAAACCACCCTAATTAAAGGGTGGTTTTTTAACAAATTATAGAGTTTTTTATTTTTTATTTTTTCATTACTCTTTTGATTATCACATCATCTAATGTTTTAATTCTCACAAAATAGATTCCTATTGAAGATAGTTCTTGCCCTAAAGTTATTTTTCCTGGATTAACTTCATATTCTCTTTTTGACACTTCTTTTCCATATAGATCATAAATATCTATAGAAACATTTTTATCTCCTACAAATCTTAAATCTACTTCAAAACTATCATTAAAAGGATTAGGACTTACCTTTACCAAACTTTCTTTACTATCATTACTCGGTCCAAATGCTCGATTTACACCTGTATAGATAACTGTATTAGCTTGTGTATGGTATGCATAATCTAATATAGTATAGGATAATCCATCTGAAGCAACGGTTATATGGAACCATCCATAATGGGTATTACCATTAATCTTAAAGGTAAATCCTATATAACCTGTTTTACCATTCCAATCACTGTGAGAAGATGAACTTACAACATAACTGTGCGGATTTGCCACAAAATTACTAGATCCATCGATCGGGATATTCTCTCCCAGAAAGGCAACATTACTTGAACTACCAACACAGACTATATCTTTATCATAAGTAACAAGACGCACTGTATTACTAGAATACCATGCTCCAAAACCATTATCATCTCCAACTTCAATCCTAAAGAAATTCCACGTGCTTGAAGCATTAACCGTTACATCAGCATTGTCAACATAAACCACCTGTCCAGGATCAGGATCATTTCCTGCAGTAATGGTTACTGAGTAATCTTCTACTTCATCACCTTCTCCTGCTCCGCAAGGAGCTGGATCACTATACCATCTATAACGTACTCGCAACCTTGTAGTTCCTTCTGTTGCATCTGCTGGCACCACAACAGTAGCAGAACCTGCTCCTACACCACGAGGTTTCATTAAAACTTGTTCTCCTGCATCTGTAAAATCTCCATCCTGATTCCAGTCTATCCATCCTCCTACAACATTAGAAGTCCAATTAGAACTCACATATCTTGGAGTCACAGTTAATGTAGCTGATGCTCCTTTGGCAATAGAAGTATTTTGTGCGGTATAATCAGAATACGCACTGTTACCACTGGCATTGGAAATATCGCCAAACGTAACTTCTGCAATATAGTTGGTTCCTTGTTGTCCTGCTGTACAGTACGTTTCTGTAGTACAAGGTAAACAAGACCCTCCACAATCTATTCCTGTTTCGTCTCCATTTTGAATATCATCATCACAGGTAGGGCACGCCTCACAGGAACCTCCACAATCAATTCCGGTTTCATCTCCGTTCTGTATCCCATCATCACAGGTAGGATCCTGAACTCTTGTAATTGTAATCCAATTATTAGAAATATCGAAGGCACCCGTAGCTAATCCAATATCTGCTATATTTTTCCCATCTACACTTAAAGTACCTTCATAAGAAATCCCATACACTCTACATACTCCAGCGACAGCTCCTTCAAAATCATGAGAAACGCTTTCGTTAGTCAAAATAAGCCCATTATCATCAGTAATTAGATACCTGTAACTGGCACTGGATTGACTGGTATTTTTAAAAGTAATTACATCTGCCTGGCCATCTCCGGTAACAGTAGTAATATCAGTTCTGTCATCACTTGAAGATACTGATCCACCATCAACTTCTACCGGACAAGCGGGACAAACACTACCTCCACAGTCTATCCCCGTTTCATCTCCGTTCTGTATTCCATCATCACAAGTAGGATCAACAACTTCTTTTAATGTTCTAACTTGAATAGTTGTACTAGAAGGTGAGCTGTTACCAGCTTGATCTTTTGCTTTTATATAATAACTATATAAAGTATCCGGTGTTAATCCCGAATCTGAATATGAAGTATTTGCTATAGTTGATACTAAAATATTATCTCGATAAACTTCATACCCAGTCACACCTACATTATCTGTAGAAGCCAACCAATTAAGTTGTAATGACGATGTAGTAATATTTGAAGCCACAAGATTTTGTGGTGTTGTTGGAGCTTGATTATCTCCACCTCCTCCTGTAACCTGAATATATCGGGTTTGTGTTTTGATATCTGATCCCGTTGCATTAGAAACTTTTAAAGTAACATTGTATTCTCCAGAAGTAGTATATTGTATCTGAGGATTTCTATCATAACTAACAGCAGGCGTTCCTCCTTCAAAAGTCCACTCCCAATATGTCACTCTATTCTCTGAAGTATCTTCAAAATTAACATAAGCTCCAGAAGGCACTAATTGAGTATTAGATGTAAAATTGGCTATAGGAGCTAGTTCTGCCTTATTCACATACACTACATAATCTTCTACTTCTCCTTCGGCTTCATTACCACAAGATTCTTCATCTCCATCTCCAAAACTAAAATAAGATCTGATTCTCATTCGTGTTCTTCTACCAATAGCATCAGTCGGCACAATAATGTTACTTTGGTATTGAGCACTTCCTGTATTATTTATAACTTTTTCTTCATTGGCATCTCTAAAATCTCCATCTTGATTCCAGTCAATCCATATAACTACCTTACTTCCTCTACCTGTTGCATCAACTTCAAAACCTTGCCCTGAAGTTGTCACTGATATCGGATAGGTTTGTCCAGGATCTACTCTGGTTTCTAAATCTTTGTAATACGTATAACTATTAGGCTGAGTAGTATTGTTTATAACTCCAAAAGTAACATTAGAGATTCCTCTTGTTCCTGCATTTGAAGTGCCAGCACTACAATACTCTTTATCTTCCTGCACCACCGTAATATATCCATCTTTTACTTTGGTATTCTCACCAACAGAATTGGTTACTCTTAGGGTTACTCTATAGACTCCTTCATTAAAATAGGTAACAGAAGGCGTTTCTTCTGTACTTGTAGGTGGTGATGCCCCTTCAAAAGTCCAGTTGTAAGCTAAAGCACCTCCAACTACAGATCCTGTAAATCTTATTTGATCCCCTTCTACCAGATTCGTTTTGTTTGCCTCAAAATCCACTACAGGAGTAGAAGGCTCTAATACTCTAATATATGATGTTTTTGTTTTGGTATTATTTAATGCTCCATTAGAAACTTTAAGTGTTACACTATAAGTTCCAGAGTTAGGGTAAGTGATTATAGGATTTTGATCTGAACTATTAATTGAGTTACTACCAGGAAAAGACCAATCCCAAGAAGTTGGATTTCCTGTTGAAAAATCTCTAAACACCACATTTTCTCCTTCGTATACTTCGAAGCGCTCGGCTCCAAAATCTGCTTGAATACCTTCATTAACTGTTATAAAACCAGGTTTGGTTTTTGTAGAAGATCCATCAGAATTTGTAGCTTCTAGTACTACTTGATATGTTCCGGGATGATCATAAGCAACTGAAGGGTTTCTTGCCGTACTTGATGAAGGAGTCCCTCCTTGAAAAGTCCATTGCCAACTAGTAGGTGAATTACTAGATGTATCAGAAAAATTAACAGAATCCCCAATATTTATCGTTGTATTATTAGCAGAAAAGTCGGCAACAGGTAATTGTGATCCAGCAGTACTACCTTCTATACTAAGATCATCTATAGCCATCATAATACCTTCTGATGGAGTTATATGCCTAATTGCCAAGTATACTCTTTGGTTTGCGTATGCAGAAAGATCAAAAGAAATACGTTTCCAACCATACCCAATAGGATCACTAGAATCTCGTTTCCCACCCGCTTCAATATAATCTCCATCTGATATTTTAGTAAAACTATTGACATTGTTATTTGTCGTAGAAACCAGTACCTGATACTGTTGCCAAAAAAGGTGGTAATTCTGTATATAAAATACTAGTTGAGGGGTTCCTCCTTTAAGTTGTACTTGAGGGCTGATCAACCAGTTATCTGATTTTTTACTTCGATTACAACCAAATAGCAATAAATTTCGGCCACTTCTTGGTTTTAACCAAAACTCTTCCATCGGAGGATTGGTGCGTTGTGGGTCAAATATCATAAATGCTTTTAACTGATCGCCGTTAGGCCAATCTATTCCATTTAATTGATACTCTTCTTCTCCATCTCCATCAACTCCTGTAAATGGGGATGCTGTTGTAGAAAAAACGGAAAAACTATCCCAATTTCCTATATTACTGATCTGTTCTTCTGTATATACTTGCCCCATTGCAAATTGCACTACAGAGATCAGCATTAAGATACTTATATATATCTTTTTCATCTTTTTATAATATTTTAATTGATTGGTATACAAGAAACCTCAGCTTTCCAACCTGAAGTTGGGAATTCTTCATCCGAGACAAACTTAAATGTCAAACTACCGTCTGCATTATTAGCTATAATGGTTCCAGGAGAGTTATAACTACAGAATCTTCCTATCAAAGGAGCTGCAGTATTTTTTCCGTCATAGATTTCCAGGTAATCATACTCACAATCTTGAGCATATTCCATTTTAAAATCTTTGAAATCTACTTTAACTCTACTATTTCTGTATTTTGGAGAAATCGTAGTTGTATTAGTATCATTATCCTTATAGTTCCCTACTGTACCAGAATCATAGAATAACCCTGAACAAGCTTCTACCACGGTAATACCTCCAGCAATAATATCTTCTTGAATATTGATATAATCTGATTTAGTTTTAGTTCTGGTATTACCATTAGAATCAGTGATAGTTAGTGTAACGTCATAAGAACCTACGTTTTCATAAAAAACCTTAGGTGGAAACTGACCTGTATATTGATCTGGTATTCCTCCAGGAAATGACCATTGCCAGGAAGTTATGGTTGCTCCGGTTAACGATTTTGAATTATCCTTAAGCTGAGAACCTTCATTAGGCTTTACACTAAGATCATCACTATAAAAATCTACTACTATTTTCTTATTTACTGCCACATCAGAACGCCACATACCGCGTCCAAATGTCGCAGCGGTTATTTTATTGGTTTCTTCATGAATCTCGAGTTCGCTTATTATTACATTTGGAATACCCGTTATAAAAGGCTGCCAGTCTGTTTCGGTGTCATCAATGTAATAAACACCTACATCCATCCCTATATAAAGTCCATTTTCTGAGATATCGTGATACAACACACAATTTGCCGGAATATTAGGTAGTGTTCCTGAAATATTTTGCCAGGTAGTACCTCCATTATCACTGGTATATACTTTTTCTCCATCTGCATATCCAGAAAAACTTATTGCTACTTTTTCGGGATTAGATGGATGTACTGATATATAGCTTATAAATCGATTAGGGAGTCCATTTGAGATATTAACCCAGTTAGCTCCTCCATCTTTGGTTACATATATCGTATTATCTTTGGATGTATAAATGTAGTTGGAGTTTGATGGTGCTAATGCTATGGCATCTAATATTCCTAACTTAAGATCTGAAATTGTTGACCAGGTTTGCATCCCATCTGTCGTCTTAACCACTTCACTACAACCTGCGACTAACACATCAGGATCGTTATGATCCATTTCATAAGGAACTACCCAAGCGCCTCCTCCAGGACTAGTAATACTTACATCTCCTCCTATTTCTCCTCCGTTCACTGATTTATGCCAAGACTGACCTTGTTGAATAATCCCGTAAACGATATTTTCATCTTTCCAGTTGAATATCAAATTACCACCGTCTGCTCCCAACCATTCATGCCATCTTCCCTTGGAGAAAATACTACTTCCGTTATCTTGTGTTCCTCCTCCTAATACTTCAGGATTCGTTTTGGAAAGTCCTAGTCTATAAAACTGACGGTTCCCAAGTCCTTCACTTATATTATTAAAAGTGCTTCCTTCATCCGTCGAGGTCACCAATAATCCATCGTTACCTATATATAATTTTCCATTTATATATTGCATATCGTGGATATCTGGATGGATATAATTTGTACTATTTCCATAAATCCACTCTGATGTTCTCTCCCAATCTACACCTCCGTTACTTGATTTCCAGGTAACAATAGCTCCTAAATGCACTTCGTTAGCATCTATATCTGAAACTGTTATCGCCAGATCATACCAAGCTTGTGATAATCCGTCATTAGGTTGATATCCAAACATATCTGGAGTACTGCTACTATTTACTTTTGAAAAACTACCACCGCTATTTGTCGATCTGTATACACCTCCCATACTATTACCATTTCTTTGTGTAGTAATAACATATACATAACCATTATTAGCTGGTGTTACCGCTATAACACCTCTTCGGGCTTCTGGAATCGAAGTTATTGCTGTAAAATTTTCTCCGCCATCTGTTGAGCGATAAAATCTATTAGAAAATCCATAAACGGTATTAGGGTTTGATGGTCTTAGTTCAATATCTCTAAAATACTCGTTACTAACTTTTCTCCAACTCACTCCTGCATCAGTTGTTTTATAGAGTCCATCGGTTGCTGCTGCAAAAAGAATTGAAGGGTTACTAGGATTTATGATAACCTTACTTATTTGTTTTCTTTCTAATACGGTTGAAGATAAACCGGTTTCATTCCAGGTTTGCCCGGCATCTACCGACTTTAATACTCCTATACTATAGGTGTATCCTCCATCTGCATCTCCCGTAGCCATATACATAATACTAGGATTAGAGGGGTTAATCACTACGCTAGAAATTCCTATGACCGGAAGGTTATCTGTTAAAGGAATCCAATCATTTCCTTCGGTAGTAGTTTTCCATAATCCTCCAGAAGGAGTTCCTACATAAATAATTCGTGAATCTGTGGGGTGTACTGCTATAGAATTAATTCGCCCTAATCCCGGAGCCCAATGTCCTGTAATATCGGCTGCTGTTCTGGGGCCCAATTCTATCCAGTTGCTGGTTACTTGTTTTGTATAATTGTTTTTCTTTGCCGCATATTGACTTAGGTATTTTTGATTTTCTCTCCAGGTACTTGCTGGATTGGGCATTTCACCAGAAGGAAATGTCCTTCTATACATAAAATATTCCCATCGTTTAAACTGCTTATATCCGTTTCCTTTTTTGTTTTCTTCAAATCTAAAATGATTTTCAAATTTTTGTTGAATCTCCTTGAAGTTAGCATTAGGGTCTTCCATCATTTTATCCCAAGTAGCATCCTGAGCATTAATAAAGAAAGTTCCTAACAACAAGAGAATGATAAGCACATTGCTGTTCTTTTTCATTTTTGCGTAAGTTTATTGATTTGTGTAATTATTATGAACCAGCCCATCAAAAAATCAGAAACTATTTTTTGATGAGCTGGCAGATAATCTAACTGGAAAAATTTGTTTTCTCAGTTATCTCATTCTTTTACTATTTGAAAAGTTTGTTTCCCTTCTAGCGAAAGTATATAGATCCCTGAAGGCAATCCATCAACATCCATTGTATCTCCTTTCTTTTTTGCTACAAGGCGTCCTTGAAGTGTATATAAGCGTAACTCTGTATCAGGTCTTGCACCGTTTACATACATCGTTTTTATTACTGGATTTGGATATATAGTAATAACACTTTCATCCTTATCTAGTTCTTTGGTCAAAGAACTATTTCTATTATTATTTCCTGTATATATTACCGTATTAGCATTCGTTTGATATGCATAATCCAATATTGTATAAGATAATCCATTAGAGGCAACTGTTATATGAAACCATCCATAATGAGTATTACCATTGATCTTAAAAGTGAATCCTATATATCCTGTTTTACCATTCCAATCATTATATGAAGATGAACTAACAATATAACTATGGGATTCTGGAACAAAATTACTAGATCCGTCAATCGCTACATTTTCTCCTATAAAGGTTGCATTATTAGTATTTCCATTACATACGATATCTTTATCATAGGTCACTAAACGAACAGATCCACCTGTATACCATGCTCCATAATCTCGATTATCTCCTGCCTCTATTCTGAAAAATTCCCACGTATTTGAAGAAGTAACTGTTTCATCAGCTATATCTACATAAATAACTCCTTCATTAGTATTACAAGGAGCACAAGATCCTCCACAATCAATTCCTGTTTCATCTCCATTCTGAATACCATCTGTACAGGTTGGAGTAGCTACTCCACCAATTCTTACGGTATAATCTTCTACTTCTCCTATATAAGTATCTACACCACAGGGAGTGATTTTAGATTCTGCTCCATATCCGGCTCTTACCCTCATTCTCAAATTAACATTAGCTACTGCTCCCGCTGGAGGTGTAATATTTGCAGTATAAGGACCTGCTGCAAATCTAGAGTATACTTTTTCTCCTGAATCTGTAAAATCTCCATTATTGTTCCAGTCAATCCATACTCCCACTGCATTATAGGTCCAGTGATCATTATTTAATTTAACGGTTAAAGCGGTTTGCCCTCCAGCAGTAAGACTAGTAGAAAGGTTCGTATGATTAGAGTATGGTGTATGCGCTGTTGAATTATCTATATCCCCAAATTTTACATTGGTAATGTGTAATGTGTTTTGAGTTGTAGATGCAGAACAATATGTTACAGTAGAGCAAGGTTCACAGGAACCTCCGCAATCTATACCTGTTTCATCCCCATTCTGAATGCCATCATCACAGGTAGGTCCTGTATTATCATCTATTCTGGTAATTGTAATCCAGTTACTGGAAATATCAAAAACTCCTGATGCTAAACCACTATCAGATATATTTTTACCCGTAACGCTTAGAATCCCTTCATAAGATATTCCATATACTCTACAGACTCCTGGTGTTGCTCCTTCAAAATCATGAGAAGTGTTTTCTGTAGCTAAAATGGTACCACTATCATCTGTGATCAGATACCTGTAACTAGCTGAAGATTGACTAGTATTTTTAAAAGTAATAACATCTGCCTGACCATCTCCGGTTATGGTAGTTATATCAGTTCTGTCATCACTTGAAGAAACTGATCCACCATCAACTTCTACTGGACAAGCCGGGCAAGAACTACCTCCACAGTCTATTCCTGTTTCGTCTCCATTCTGGATACCATCATCACAAGTTGGGTCGCCTCCCTGACTTCCTGCATTAATTCCTTCAAAAGGTTTTGTATTATATGCATAATCCAATAATGTGGCAGAACTTCCATTAGAACTTACTCTTAATCGATACCAACCATAATGTTGTCTACCATTAATACTAAATCTAAATCCTGCATAGCCTGTTTGACCGTCCCAGGTTCTATAACTATCTGTTCTAATATCAAGTAAATTTGGATAACTTCCTCCATTTACCCAACTACTTCCGGCATCAATTACTGTATTGGCTGGCACAATTGCAATGTTTCTTGTATTACCTACAGTAATCATTGCTTCTTCATAAGTTTCGAATTGTATTGCCGGACGGCTACTTGGATGACCTGAAGCATTATAAAATAATCCACTGAAATTACCCAGAACTGTTCCTAAAGACGGAAGAAAATCATCTGTAAGCGGTTCCCAGGTATTAGAAGAGTTAACTGTAAGATCATTATTATTCACATAAACTATTTTATATGGATCTAAGAATGAAAATTGATACGTAACTTTATCGGTAGCCAATGTTGCTGTACCTCCAGAAATTGCAGCATTTCTGAATGTTATAGTACCTGTCGTGTTATTAGAAACTGCATGATTATTGGTTCTACCACTGAACTGAACTCTAAGTGTTCTATTATTCAGCACCGTGATCGAAGCTGAATATCCTTGTGGTAGGTTTGAGGTAAAGTGGGTTCCTTCTGTCATCGTACCTGAACTTAAAGCAAAACTACCTCCTGAAATTTCTATCTCATTAGTATCACTAGATACGGTTCCATCATTTGATATTGCTTCTTCTACTGTCGCATTTGACACAACAAAGGAGGCACCATCATCAGCAACACCGGTAGCAGCCAAATTACTCGGTTGCCATAGTGGTCTTCTTGTAGAATGTTCTAATGCCGCCAGCATTCTATCTATCTGACCTCTGGTATACATTTTGGCACAACCTCTTGTAGAGTCGTATCCCATATAGTTTTCGTAGTTAATCAAGTTACCACAATCACTGGCACCAACCCTACATCCATCATCTCCTGAGTTCGTATCTTCTTTAGGAGTATCACTAACATAATCTCCATTTGGATCATTACACCCTCCTTCAAAAGTGTGAATTAGGTTTAACCAATGACCAAATTCATGGGTTAATACAGAGGCAAATTCTTTGTCCGTATTTCCGTGTAGATATTGCCCATTGTATACTACTCTTGCAATATCTTGATTAGACATGGTTGTATTTGGATACCAGGCTACACCAGAGTTATTAGATACTCCATCACCGTATAAATCTCCGGTAATATATACGTTCATGTATTTATAGTTATCCCAACCATCTCTTGCTACAATAGGACTGTTATAATTTCCCATTCCAGAAGCAACCGGATGGAATACGACCCCGTTTGTGGTAACTCCGTTAGGATCTATTTTTGCTAGTGCAAAT
Organism: Aquimarina callyspongiae; assembly: GCF_034322225.1. Taxonomy (NCBI): domain Bacteria; kingdom Pseudomonadati; phylum Bacteroidota; class Flavobacteriia; order Flavobacteriales; family Flavobacteriaceae; genus Aquimarina; species Aquimarina callyspongiae. The sequence continues at coordinate 1,092,015 of NZ_JAXLPA010000001.1, forward strand.
CGTATACTTAACGTGGCTTTACGACCATTAAAGACAGGGTCGATTGTGTTCCAATCATCATTTAACCCATTAAAGTCTTTATTTAAAACATCTATAGCTGTTTTAATTTTTTCGTACGTTACTGTCTTTCCGTGCTGGACTTCTCCATATACATGAAATACTACAGGGATCACATATGTTTCTCCCGCTTTTTGAGAAAATGTCTCACTATGGACATAGTTTTTTGTGAATTCATTAAATTTTTCAAACTCGGCTTTGGCCTTTGGATTTTTTGAAAAAGCATAATGATTAGCGTCATTTGTTTTACATCGTATGGCATCAATTTCTCCTTCTTGAGCAGAAAGAAATGAAGCGTACCAAAACGATAAAACTACTAAAAAAAGAGTTTTCGTTTTCATAACTAGTTGAATTTGTGTTATAGTTATATGAAAAGTAAAACTATTAGCAATTCTGGCTTTGTAGTATTATACCTAAATCTTATACTATACTATCTACTTTATTGTTATTTAACAATTTATATGCGTAAATTTTACATTGATTCATAAATAACTTTAAAAAAGCAAATAATTTAACACTAAAAAATTACGTCAAAAACATAAAAAAACTGCTTGATTTTCATAATCAAGCAGTTTTATAAATATATATTTTGAGTACATCTCTACTTCATAAAGAATCCTCTTTTAAATTTTCAATACAAGCGCAAATTATTCTAATGTCTTATAATATTCAGCTATTTTCTTAATATCCTTTGGATCCTTAAATTTGATTCGTGATTTCTTAATATATTCTTTAACCTCCTTTTTTTGAGCTTCAGGGATATAAGTAAGAATACTTTTTTTAGTGATCGTTGTTGCTTTAAGGTTTTCAGATTTTCCAACTACATAATACATTTTGTCTTTAATTTTTCCCGGGCGATCTGTTTCCAAAGATGTTTGCGCTTTTTTAGGCAGAATCAATGTTTTATCATACTTCACGTATAATTTTATATCACTAATTTGTGCCAATTCATCGAGATATCCTGAAACAAGTTTCCCTTCATTATTCGTATAATTAAGAAAATAAAAATTCTTGCCATTAAGAAGAACCTTCACCTCAACGCTGCGTTTAAGAAAATTATATTTTTTATCTGCCTGAGTGTCTTTCATTTCAAAAACATCATTATAGACATCGTATCTAAGAAATACTTGTTTTTCTTTTTTAGTAAGACCATCATACACGGTTCCTCCTATAAAAATATCTTCTAGATATAAGGACCCATTAAAATCTTTAAGATTAATCTCATCATTTGATTTCTTATAAGGAATTTGAGCACAGACATTGATTATAGTAAGCAATACCATTACGCAAAAAACACAAACCTGTTTTGTCCTATATTGAACAACCATAATTACAATCTTATTTATCTTGTACACTCAAAAGATATACCAAATATTTTATCTCTCTTTAGATAACTCCTTAAAATACTTATAGAATAAAGGAATAGTCTCTATCCCTCTCAGGTAATTAAAGATTCCAAAATGTTCATTAGGTGAATGAATTGCATCACTATCTAACCCAAATCCCATTAAAATAGTTTTACTTTTCAATTCTTTCTCAAATAAAGATACGATAGGAATACTTCCTCCACTTCTTTGCGGAATTGGAGTTTTACCAAATGTATCTTGATAGGCTTTACTTGCAGCCTGATATCCAATACTGTCTATTGGAGTAACATATCCTTGTCCTCCGTGATGTGGAGTTACTTTTACAGTTACTGAGTTAGGAGCTATACTTTCAAAATGTTTCTGAAATAGCTCTGTGATTTCTTCCCAATCCTGGTTTGGTACTAATCGCATAGATATTTTGGCGTATGCTTTGCTAGCTATGACTGTTTTAGCACCTTCTCCTGTATATCCTCCCCATATACCATTAACATCTAGCGTTGGTCGAATTGAATTTCGTTCATTGGTTGTAAATCCTTCTTCGCCATATACCGCATTAATATCCAAAGATTTTTTATATGCTTCTAAAGAAAATGGAGCTTTCGCCATTTCTGCTCGTTCTGCAGCTGACAATTCTTCTACCTTATCGTAAAACCCAGGAATAGTAATGTGATTATTTTCATCATGTAATGAAGCAATCATCTTGGTTAATATATTGATTGGATTGGCTACTGCTCCTCCATATAAACCACTATGCAGATCTCGATTAGGACCGGTTACCTCAACTTCAACATAACTCAATCCTCTTAATCCCGTAGTTATTGAAGGAACATCCTTTGCTATCATTCCTGTATCACTGATCAAAATCACATCATTCGCCAGTTTTTCCTGATTGCGCTCTACAAACCAACTTAGACTTTTGCTTCCTACTTCTTCTTCACCTTCAATCATAAATTTCACATTACAAGGAAGTTGATCTGTTTTGGTCATAAACTCCATTGCTTTTACATGCATATACATTTGACCTTTATCATCACAAGAGCCTCTAGCAAAAATGGCTCCTTCTGGGTGTATTTCTGTTTTTTTAATGATTGGTTCGAATGGTGGACTATCCCATAAATCCAAAGGGTCTGGTGGTTGCACATCATAATGCCCATAAACCAAAACAGTTGGAAGGTTAGTGTCTACTATTTTCTCTCCGTAAACGATCGGATATCCCGGTGTTTCACATATCTCTACATGATCACATCCTGCTTCTTTAAGGCTTTTGTGTATAGCTTCAGCTGTTTTAATCACATCATTTTTATATGCAGTATCTGCACTTATTGACGGTATTTTTAATAATTCAAGAAGTTCGTTTATAAAACGATCCTTGTGCTCCTGAACATATGATTGCGTGTTTTGCATTGTGTATTGCGTTATTTTTGGCTAAAAGTAGTAAAAATGAAGTAATTTAATTAGTCTCTAAACAGGTAATTAACTGATCAAAAACAATCTTTTAAGGACTTCTATCTCCCCCATACTTTAAATCACTAAAGAGCCTTGTTATATTTTAAAAGAATCGATTAAGTGAATTAAATTAACGCTTGATCAAAAAAAATAATTTAAGTTCTTTGTGGTTTATACATATTGTGTATATTTGCACTCGCTTTTACAGATAGTCCTAAGTGTTGTAAAAGTTTTTAATGCGGGCGTGGTGGAATTGGTAGACACGCTAGACTTAGGATCTAGTGCCGCGAGGTGTGAGAGTTCGAGTCTCTCCGCCCGCACTGCAAAAGAAAAGCCGAATCAATTGATTCGGCTTTTTGTTTTTTAAAATATAAATCTTTCAACATCAAAATTTATATAATTCTATAAACCTCATATTCTAATAGTCTATAATCAGAAACTCGATTCTTCTATTTAATGCCTTACCTTCTTCTGTTAAATTGGTTGTAAAAGGTTTATTTTCTCCATACCCCTTAACACTTAATCTATCTGAAGAAATTCCTGCTTCGATCAAATACTCCTTAACTGATTGAGCTCTTTTAAGTGAAAGGGATATATTTAGATTTTCGTCTCCTACACTATCTGTATGTCCACCTATCTCGACAACCATCGTTGGACTCTCTTTCATCATTTTTACAACTCTATTAAGATCTAACCTACTTTCTATAGTCAGATTTGATTTACCTGTATCAAAGAATATATTGTTCAACCTGGCTTTAGCTCCTATTTTGATTTCTTCTAATGTAATGTTTCTATTCACCTCTTTATATTCTGATTGATTATCCAATCTAAAGTTTTGGGAATTAAAAAACCTACCTTCTGAGCTCGCAGTCATACTGTAACTTCTACCTGCCGGAAGTATTACAATATACTGTCCTGTCTTAGGGTTACTGCGGGTATTGGCTATATAATCTCCAGTAGATAGATCTTGAATAACGATATTAGACACAATTGGATTTTGAGATTGATCCCATACTGTACCAGCAACTATTGTAGTTGCAGTTGGTTTCATTTCTTCTGATAACCCCAGCTGATAAATATCCAAACCACCGACTCCCCCTGGTTTTTCTGAGGCGAAAAACGCATAATCTCCAGAAGCCGATGTAGTAAAATATAAGTCATCATAAGAAGTGTTGATACCCTCACCCATATTTACAGGTTCAGACCAACTTCCATCAATAAATACGGTTTTAAACATATCAGTTTTTCCGTAACCTCCATGACCTGATGAGCTAAAATATAAAGTTCGTCCATCCGGTGCCAGAAATGAATATTTTTCCTCTTCTGGGGTATTAACTATACCCCCTAAATTCTCAGGAATACTCCATTCTCCAGATTCATTTTTATAGCTAACATAGAGATCCCCATATCCATAACCTCCTTCTCGTCGTGATGAAAATACTAGTTTTGATCCATCTGCAGAAATAGAAGGATGCGAATCCCAACTAGGAGAATTTATGATCTCTCCCATGTTTTTTGGGGTCTCCCAAGTCTGTCCATTGAAGGAAGAAGTATACAAATCACAGTTTCCCATACCATCTGGCGAATTACATCTTCCGTATACCATAGTTTGTCCATCACCTGTAAAGGTTGAAACCCCTTCATTATCCATAGAATTTAGGGGTTCTGGAAGTAGTTTTGCTTCACCTATACCACCTTCATAAAGGTTTACTGTATACAAGTCTTCTCCTGAAGAACCAAACCTGCTTTCTCTGCTGCTGGTAAAATATAGTTTGGTCGAAGAAGGGTTTACCGTAGGAAAGTAATCATCATCCTTACTGTTTAATGAATTCATCAACATATAGTTTCCCACATCTATTTTATAATCATATTTCGTTATTTTATCTTCCGAGTTAATTTGTTGCCTATCATATCGATCAAAGAAAGTACGACCGTTTTCATTATATACATTGATTTGAGTTAATTTTTTAGCCCCTAACATAGCATATACACCAAATTGCCATTTTCCAATTTCCTTTCCTTTTTTGATCCGACCATAAAAATCATAATGCCAAGGTCCATCTCCATATCTATAGGGTTTTACTGATATCTCTTTTTCGGAAGCACGTTGTTTTCCATCTGGCAAGGTTTCTATAATTTTCAGATCTATCATTGGTGTTCCATACACCCGAAAACTAATATAACCACTACGTGTCGTTTTATATATACTTTTGTTTGCTACAAAGAACTCATAGCTTTGTACCTTTTTAAGGTTTGCTCTAAAATATAGAACTGAGTAATTATCTTGTGACTGCACTAATTGAGCTATAAACAGGGTAATTAGAACACAAGAATAATTTAATGCTTTCATAAACAAAGTTTTGGTTGTTTTTATTCTTCAAATAGAAGTTTAATTTCTTCATTCGTAAGTGCCCTGGCGTATATTCTTAGATCATCAAAGAGTCCTTTATTATATTCATCCTCAGAACCTGTTATATCTTTAGTCGCCATGTATGAATTTTCGGGTCGTTCGAATACTTGAACTCTTACTCCCTTAACAAAGAAAATTGTCAAAATATATATGAAAGAACTAGTTCTTTTAAAACTCTTGTCCTGATTCATCATAATACATTCTACTTTCCTGTTATTACATCTTTCCTTCTAAAATATACTTTTTTGCCATCCGGAAGTGCTGCAAGTATCCATTTTCCACCTTCTATTTTTTCTATTAAATCAAGTTCCAAGCCCCCTGGAAATTCTCCTACTTCTTTTGAATTCTCAGAAGAGGTTTCGTAAGCGATCTTTCGCTTACTCCTGGAGCCTTTTATTTTAATTCTTTCTACTAATATTTTTTCAATATCAGATGCTTCCAAAAGTTTGTGAGGTATAATTACAATGCCCATTTCAGAAAGAATATGAGCAAGATCCATATTACCTTCTGCTCTTTTCAAACCATTTACATATGCCTTATTTTCAGGATCCATATTCACCACTTCGAGATATAACTCCCTTGCCTTTATATAGTTACCAGCGATCTCATTAAGCACACCCATATTATAAATTAATTGTGGATTATAAGGATCTACCTGATAAATCGCTGCATACATTTGATATGCTTTATCAATTTCCTTTAATTTTAAAAACCTTCTGGCATCCTTTACCCGTTCTTTAAGTTTTTTATGTTTTACATTTTTAAAAGTAAAGGTGTGTGTATAATAGTAAGGAGCGAAATAGTTTGCCAGGGAATAGCTCATATTTTCACAAGCAAATTCTGCTATCTTATTTGGGCTCATCACCGAATTCAAATCAGGACGAGTATTTGTAGAATGAGTTTTATCGAAACTACTCCCTCGACTATTTGTTTGACCTAATACCTCCCCTGTTTTTACAGAAAGTATTTTCATCCTAGCTTCTGCTGAGCAAGTTCTTCTCAATGTATAGGTTCTGATTAGTTTTTTTGTCTTTTTATCTACATATGAGTCTTCGCTTCTTTCATCTTTACTAGAATAGGAAACATTACCAATTATGATCGCATCTACTCCTAATTTACTTCCAAGTTCTATAGCCTGAGTATCTGAAATCATACCTGAATCAAACTCTTGTTCAGCAAGTATTTTTTTCAGTTCTTCTCTTTCTAGAATAGCATAAATATCAGTACGCCCTCCATTCATGAATGAATGTCCTGTTTTTCCTCTGTACTCTTTTAATAATGCTGCAGAAAGATAATCCGCCATTTTACTACCTATATCAGCACCTGCCATTTTGTAAGCATCGCTGCTTACATTTTCAAAATCCAATATTGCAATTTTCTGTACATATCCTATATCTTTTTCTGGTGGACTTAGTAATGATGTTTTTAATGTTGTTTTAAAGAATTGTGCAGAACATAACTGAATCGTTAAAAATAATAATGATAGAAAAGTTAGTCTTTTAATATTCGTTGCCCTCATGATTTATGTGATTTAATTGCTTTATATTATGGTTTATAAAGCTATTACGGAACATCGAAAATCACTTGCGGAAAATCGCAAACAGAATATTTTTATTGTTTAAGAACTATATCAACCCTATATCTTTTACAATAGCGATCAAATGTGGAAGTGTTTCTGCACCAAAAATTGTTTTGAGTTCCTGTAATCGATATTCTATACTTCTTTTGCTACCAGAAGGTATATTATTATCCTTAAAGTGTTCAGAAATTTGATGTTGTTTAAGTCCTTTGGCCAGTAACTCCAATAACAAGGTGTCTACTTTCGTTATCTCGGATATGTTTTTAGCATTATGTAGTAATTTTAGAATCTCATCAGAGTAATACTTTTTATTTTGAAGAAGCGCACATATCGCTTTATGGATATCTTCAGACTCTCTCCTGCCTTTAAGTATATATGCGTCAATCGAGAATTCGTTGATGAGTTTTCTTATCTTCCCAATCTTATTTTCTATTGAGAATACCATAACTTTTAAATGTGGCTGTATGTTTTTTACCTGTCTGATCAATTCTGTACCAGAACCTATTTCATCTGATTGATAATCTTTTTCAAAAGACAGATCGGTTATTAATAGGTCAAAGGGTTCTTGTTTAGCTATCGACGCCTTAATTTTAAGTAACGCATTATTACAATAAGAAGTTGTTTCTATAATGGGTATGGCTAATTCATTTAATACACCATATAGGCCTTTGCTTACACTCTGTTGATCTTCTGCTATTAATACCTTTTTAAACATAATTTGGTAATACTATCAAATGTGAAATGAAATCTGAGCCCTAAAACCATTTCCAGGACTAGTATCAAAATTAAATTTCCCGTTGATATTTTCTATGCGACTTTCCGCATTTACCAACCCGTTCTTTTTTATTGTTTCTATATTAACACCAATTCCGTTATCTCTATACGTAATTATTCTTTTTTTATCCTGATCTTTAATAATTAGGGTGATTTTTGTACAACTACTATGTTTTTTTGCATTGATAAACAATTCTTGAATGACTCTATAAATTGCAATTCTTTTATAATCGGATATCATCTGCCAATCAAATTCTGATATGTTGGTAATTACCTTGACTTGATTAGTATTGTATTGTAGGATTAGGTTTTTTAATTCTTCTGAAAAACCGGACAAATTTATACTTGCCGTTTCAACAGATATGTCTCGTGCTCTCAGGTAAATGTTTTGTAATTTGTTCTCTAAAAAAGCTTTGGTATCAACTGTTAATAGATTTGGAGTTTCGTCTACATAGTTAGCCAATACAGAAAGGTCATTGGCTACTTCGTCATGGATTTTTTTTGAGATTCGTTGTTCCGTTTTATATATTTCTTTTTCCTTTTCTGTTATATATTTTTTTCTCAGATAATTCGTAAAAAAAAGTGTGAATAGCAATAAAATAGATCCTAATAAGGCATATATGATTTTTTGTTTGCGTTGCAAAGAAGCCTCATGTTGTTGCTGAATCATCATATTTGTCAATTTTTCTATTTCCTTCATTTTTTCATATTTTACTTCGGCAAATTGTGTTTTTACCTTTAAGCTTTGTTTTTGAAGGCTATCATTTAAATGGATATATCTGTTTTTTATAGGAAGGTTATTAGGCTTTAACTCCATTAAAAATCGTAATGCATCCAGTTCTCCTTTGGGTTTTTTAATTCTTTTAGCAACAACAATGGCCTTATCATACCAATCTAATGCTTTATCGCTATTTTTTTTAGAAAAAACCTCCCCCAGATGAGTATAACTGGCTATTAACCCCGGCATATCATTATACCGTTTTCGAATATCCAAAGCGACAAAAAAAGAATCACTTATTTTCGATCGATCTTTTAACCATTCGGAATAGGCTAAATTATCAAGAATCCTGGCTTTCATTGCCGGACTTTGAATGTTTGAATCCTTGGCTATTTTTCTTAGTAGTAGAATAGCGATCTCATATTCCTGTTGATCAATATAAGTTGTTGCCAAATTATTTTGATATTTAAGCTTATCAACTATTGAGTTTGTCTCATCTAATGCTTTCTTGTAATAATAAATAGCGTCTTTAAGGTTTAAAAGTTTTCTATTATTACTCGCCAGCAGGTTATAAGATGAAGCAATGTACTTTGAACCATTTTTTGTTGTTAGAAAATCTAAAGCCTCAGTAACTGTTTCTTTACTACCGAAAAAGTCGCTACTATTTTTCTGAATATAAGCCATATTCAATAATTTCTTCCCTACCTCCAGGCTATCTTTTACAATCAAAAAATCATTTTTAGACCGATTATAATAATAAAAAGCGCTATCAGAATTAAACCCAACTTTATTGAAATAAAACGCTTTTAAGTAGTTTGATTTTCCTTGATAATAATAATTATTATTGGCTACTGCTTTCTCGAATAACATTGCGTTATAATGCAATAGACTATCATACTCTTTTCTTAGATTATGAATAACAGCTTTCTGGTATACTATTTTATACCATAAGGTATCGTTTTGAAGATGAGCGCATAATGTATATGCAGCATTAATAGCTTTCTGCCTGTCTTGCGGGCTTTTACTTTTGTCTTTAGACAACTCATAAAAACTTGAAATAGTATCTATTAATTTCTGATTGTCATCATTGGTTATCTTATCGTTATGACAAGCAAACAATAGAAAAGTACAGACAAGAAAAAAAGTTTTGTAGCCCAATGTGTTGTGCTTTTTGATATAAAAATAAAAAGAAAAACTGTATGTCAACCTACAGTTTTTCAATATATTATGAGATTAATCGTCATCAGGTTCTTCTATTACATCTTCATCATCCCCCTCTGTAGATAATACCTGTTGATATAGTTCCTCGGTTTCTACCAAACTATTGTCAGCACATGAAATTAGACTTAGATTACACATCATTAACATTACTAATAAAAACTTACTTACGTTTCTCATTTTTAAAAATTTTAAAGGATTAGAAAAAATGAGAGGCCTCTCAATATGTTGATAGCATTATACTATCGTGTAATTACAAGAGCAAAGTAAATGACCAAGTATCATTTATGAATTCCCAAAAGGCGGACTTATTTTGGGCAATTTGTGGACATCAGTAAATACAGGACTTAGAAGGTTTCTAATTAATTTGTAATTTTATCCTATGAGTCAGGAGGTTATCAAAAAAATAGCATTGTTGGTTTTTGAAAAAGCTAAAAAGGAATTGGGAAACCATACAAAAAATGCTATTTGTAATCATATTTCGGATAAGCTAGACCAAAATCCCGATATACAAGGGAGTCTTGATCCCAAAACAATCAAACGAGTATATGAAAAGTATGTAGAAGATAAACAAGGAGGCACTCCATCTGAGATTACAATTACTTATCTTACTCAGTTTTTAGGATATCAGAATTACGGGGATTTTATTAAAAAAACCTCTAACCCTGCCAAAGAATCAAAACTTATTGATAAAAAAATAAGTTCCCCCAAAAAAAAGATATACAAAAAAACATTCATAGTACTATCGGCTCTGCTAATAATAGCAACTGGCATAACATTTTCTTTTTGGGGAAGTGTACATATAACTTCAGAACAAGAAAAGGAAATCATAGTTTTTTTGATCAATAAGAACCATCAAACTGAACTAGGCAAACTTACCGTAGAAAATGACTATTCTCTACACGTATGGTTACCAAAAGGAAAAGCCGAATTATATTATTATTCATTAGACGAAAAAGATGGCAAAGAATATCCAGGTGCAGAAATTATAGAAGTATTGCCATTTTGGAGATCAATATCTCCAGTTGTCCTATCAAAAATTTAATATCTTTATATGAAACACTTCTATCTTATATTTGGTTTGTTGATGATCTATAAAAATATTGTTGCCCAAAATAAAGATGAAATCAAACTTTTGGCTACAGAGCTCCATAGTGAACATTATACAGAAAAAACATATCCAAAAGATCATTTTCAGAACTATGTAGTTTCGGATAGTTTATTTCAAAAATTCCCAGATAACATTAGAAGTTTTGAATTTTCTCCTAGTGAAAAAACAATATCCTTCATCAGGGATTGTGATATACGTGCAGTACAACTTACAAAAAAAAATAACAAAGAAGCATCTGCTTTGCGGGAAGAAAATTTAAATCCCTGTTATGCCAAATTTATCCAAACCTCACCAGAAATCAGATTTGCCTTTGAGCTTCAAAACAGTAATGCCATCTATCATATCAAGGAGGTACTGGTATATGTGTATCACGCAAAAATTTCTTTAAGTACAGACAAGAATTATTTTGCACACAAAAAAGATGAACGGGAAAAATTAATAATAGACCTTACCAAAACCAATCAAGAACAACTTATTTCTTTACATCAGGTGCATGCACTAAAGGATGGAGGATTAGCTTTAAACCTGAGATTATTTGCTTCTAACCACTGGGATGAGAGTTTTGACAAATCAAAAGCTCTATTACATATAAGTTTTAGGTTTACCAATGGTCAAACAATTCGATTAGAACCATTTATGGTAGAAATGTAATTGGGTATTTTGTGTTTTGCGGGTTTCCGCAAATTTTATATAAGTACTATTTGTATGTTGCTAATAATACAGGATAATCATCCCATTAAACAAATCAAATAGTGATGTGTAAACAACTTTTATTTTTTGTGTTATTATGTACTCAAATAACCACCACATTTTCTCAAAAAGACTCTATAGTTATTCAAAAGCCAAATTACTCAAGTATTTTAGGGCCTCCGTTTGGCATTCATTTTAAGTTAAGTGGAGACAAAACTAAAATTGCTTTTTTAGTTGATAAAAATATTGAAATATGGGATGTTTCTTCAAGAAGGATTTTATTTAAAAAAGAGATTGGCAACACTGATCACTTATTTGGTCTTAATCATTCTGGTGACGTTTTTTACGTTTTTAAGAAAAATCCGAAAGCTAATAACCTAAACACAAAAGAAAATCTGTGTGTATTCTATGATATTTATCAAAAAGAACCTATCCTGAAATTAAAATTAGATATCATTGATGTCATAAAATTTGATAAATCTGGTTTAAGGTTTGGTGTTATAAAAAATGGCAAAATAATTAATCAGACCATCGATTTTTATAGAAAAGAAAAGAATAGGTATTATCTAGAGCATACATTGAAAAAACCTGTTAGAAACTTGAATTCATACATTTTTGATTTGGAGTTCACTAGTGATAAAAAAAAATTTAATCTATTTATAACAGAGGATGCTACAAAGGATTCGCCAGTTATTTTTCAAGAGTGGCGACTAGAAAATTACAGCCACCTAAGATCAAAAAAATCAAATGGATTTAATTATAACAGTGTCTTAAAAAACCTGATAAATGATGTAGCTAATATTAACGAATTTATCCCTTCTAATAGAAATTTGAATCAAAAAATGCTTGTAAAAAATATTAATTCTAATTATAAAAATTATATCGAATTATTTGATTTCAAATCTGGTATGACCAGAACTAGTTTTAATAACAATATTGGTTTTCTAAAAGTTGAAATCATAAACGAAAAATTAATTGCAACTATAAATACGGATTATTCTATTTCTATATGGAACATTGATAGCGAAAATTTAATTAGTAGAATGGATCCAATTGAAGTTCCGACATCTCAAACTAATTCAAAAACAATTCAGACTTTAAAAATTTCGAGCATTGCAGTAAATGAAAATCAAAATGAAGTTTATTTTAGTATTAAAGGCAGGGGGAAATTAAGGGTATGGAATTATAAATATGGTCGACAGGAAATTTTTAATACAAAAATTTTGCCTGTTATGTTGCCATTTTTCACTTCTGATTCTACCATAGTATATAAAAAAGGGAAACATATCGAACATTATAATTTCAAAAAATTAAAGGTAATTGATAAAATAAAAGAAAGAAATGATGGAACAAGAAATTTTGATTTTAAATATGATATTAATTCCGGTATCGGAGCGATTAAAGTTAGGGATCAACTAAAAATTTTAAGTGTAAACCCTCTTAAAATAATTGATTCTATATCGCTTAAAACATTAAGGCCTTATCCTCTTTCAGATCCAATAGTTGTGAGCGACAAGCTTGAACATATTGCAATTATAGAAAATCCAAATTTGAGTTTAAAAGAATCAGCAACCTTGAATAATGAAGGCAATCTGGATGTTACCAAAATTCGGAAACTTAGTCTAATTCCTCCTTCATCACAAAAAATCAAAAAACTTTATGAAAATAGAATTGCATCCAAAATAAAACTTTATCAACACAATCGTAAAAAAATAATCCCAAAGGGGGAGATTGAAATTCCTAAATATGCCATAAGTGATGTAAGTTTTTCCGAAGACAACCAAAATATGGTAATCAATAGTTATAATATTAAGAATTTTTATCCTGCAGTGGATGTAAAATGGTCTACATATTTATATAATATCAATTTTAAATCTTTAAAAGAAGTTTTAAACCGCGTAAATGGCAGTTCTTCATTTAGTCCATTTTCAAAACTATTGTGTTCTATAAACGAAACAATCAATTATTATATAATTGAAATAAGAAATTATAATGACTTGGCAACTATTAATGAATTAAAAATAGACACTACGCATAAAGTAAATAAAAAAAGAATTGAACTATCTCAAGAACTAAAATTTTTAAATGAATCAATGATTTTATTTTATGGAAAAGAAAAAAACCTTTTGATCAACCTCAAATCAGGAAAACAAACTTTTCTTGATTTAGGTTTCGAACATTTCGATATAAAACATTCAGATTCATTAATAGTTAGCAGTAATACAGGGTTACAGTTTTATTCAAAAAATTTAAAAAAAATATTTTCAAAGTATTTTCATAAGGATATGACAAGTAGTCTCATCATAGACAACAATTTGAATTACCTCAACAAAGGAAAAGGATATGAGCTGGTATCCCTGTTTAAAAACAATAGAACTTATGGTTTTGAGCAATTTGACTTAAAATACCATAGACCTGATCTTGTGATTGAATCTATAAAGAAAACTATTGGGGATAGTATCTATGAAATGAAAGAACTTTATGAGCTAGCCCACAAGAAAAGATTAGAACGTATGGGTAAAAAGGAAGAAGCGTTTCAATCTGATATTCAAGCACCTGAACTTACCATTACTAATAAAGCACGATTGCCCTACAAAACAGATAATCCGGTAGTTAATATTGATATAAAAGCAGCAGACCGTAAATACCACTTAAACAAACTTCAGATCAGTGTTAACGGAACTTTAATCAGAAACCCCGATTACAAACTACAACAAAAAACAATTTCCAAAACCATCCCATTACCCTTATCTAATGGAACTAATAAGATTCTGATATCGGTGATCAATGATCAGGGGGTTTCTTCGGACCTGGAAGAAATACAAATGGAATATGCAGGACAGCCTATTGTTTCTCGCTTATATATTGTTTCTTTGGGAGTATCAGCGTATCAACATCTAAAAACCACTCCAAACTCTTCGAGAGACGCCATCAGATTAGGAAAAGCCTTCAAGCAAATTAATACCAAACAAGTATACTCTTTAAGTCTAACCGATCAACAGGTTACTAAAAACAATTTGAAACAAGTTTCAGAATTTTTATCGCAAACCAGAGAAAACGATGTAATTTTATTTTTCGCTTCTGGTCACGCCATCCAAATAAAGGGCGAATATTTTTTCTGTACGGGTAGCTCAAATATTGATAACATCACTACCACAGGTATCACTTATAATGATTTTGATAATCTCTTAGGAAGTACAAAATCCAGAAATAGATTACTGATATTAAACACTTGTTATTCTGGTGAAATTTTTAATGCAAATACCATACAAGAGATGAAAGCTATCGACTTGATGCGAAAAGTCTTTGAAGACCTAAAAGTTACCAATGGTACGACAGTAATCTCGGCATCTGAAGGAACTGATAAATATTATGAAAGTCCTAATACCGGTAATGGTATCATCACTCTTGCAATTTTGGATTTGATAAACTCTAAACAAGAAATCACCGCTCAAGAATTTTGTAAAGAGATTATTACATATTGTACCAGAAAAAGTAATGAAGACCCCTTTGAAACTAAAACCAATAAAAACATCCCGTTGATAAGACATAACAACATAGATAATAATTTCAGGATGTGGTAAAAACACATAATCGGTTCTTAAAAATTCAATTGAAAAGATCAAATAAACACAATATATCCTTTAAGAATAAATCAAAAACCTTTATTTGTTTTATTACTTACCAGAAAATCAAATACTTAATCTATAAAATCAGTAATAAAAGATGTGATTTGCGGAAAGTCGCAAAGTAAGACCATATTTTGCATTTAGTTTAGTAAAAGTTAATTCACTAAACTTTAAAATTATGATCACAAAAATCATTTTCAACAAAAAAATTATCTGTCTATGTATGTGCATTTTGATATGTATACTACAAAACAAAATGCAAGCGCAATTGAATAAAAATAAAATAGATTTTGGCTTTAGAGGAGGACTAAGCGGTACTAGCCTCAGCGGAGAAATTGCCGAAGATATAGAACTCGAAACCACTATCGGGTTTGATATATTTCTATGGTCTCATTATGCTTTTTCAGAACGATTTGGCTTACAACTTGAATTAGGTTATGCTAGTAAAGGTGCTTCAATTGAACTACAAGATAATGTCAGTATTTATCAAAATATTACCTATAACATCAATTATGCAGAAATACCTATACTAACCACTTTTAATATATCGCCCAAAATTAGGTTTTTGATAGGACCATCAATAGCAGTGCTTGTAGATGAAGAAGTAGAATTTACAGCATTTGACGGGCTTGTCAGTGGTCAAAGCAACACTGATGACATTAAAACTTTTGATTTTCTTGGCACTACAGGAATTCAAATAGACTTACCTTTCTGGAACGGAAAATCATCTGCAGGTATTCGATATAATCATGGTTTAACAGATATTACAAAATCTGATGATACTGATCTAAAAAATCGATCTTTATCTATTAATTATATATACAGGTTTTAATCTCTCATTAAAAATTTAATAACGAACGCTCCGCCCGCGAAGTAAAAGAAAAGCCGAATCAATTGATTCGGCTTTTTGTTTTTATACAAATTATCATTTACTCTTGATCTGATTCAGCTTCTTTTGCTTTCTCCTCATCTTCCTTTATCATTTTTTGATCTTCTTCTGTAATTTGCTTATGCTCAGCAGTCATACTTTGATGTTCTTTCTCCATGTCCTCATGTTGAGCTTTCATAGATTCATGTTCTGCAGTCATTTGTTCTAACGTAATCTCTCCAGAAGCATGTTTTGTTTCTAATTCAGCATGTTTTTCTATCAATGTTTTATGTGCCTCAATAAGTTCACCATGCAAGGCTAATAAAACCATATGATTCTTTTCAGTTACTACATGAATAGAATCATTTTCAATAGTTTTATGAGCATCTACCATTTGTTGATGATCATCTTTCATAGCATTGTGTTCTTTAGTCATTGCTTCATGAGAGGTCTCCATTTCTTTATGTTTTTCGACCATTGCCTTGTGTTCTGGAGTTTCAGCTGCATTTTGATTACAGGCAACAAATAAAAAAACTGTTGCAATCAATGCTATTCTGTTAAGTGTTTTCATAATATTTATTAAGTTATTAGATTTTAAAGTTAAAAAAACTATTATTCAAATACCTTTTTTAAGATGAAACCTAAACTATTTTAATAGTAAAATAATATCTTTAGACTTTCTTCTTATGGAAACTAAAAAAACAAGAAATACCGAAAAACAAGATCTTGTAAAGAAAATCTTATCCAGAAATGAACATACCATGTCTGCAGAAGATATTATGGCAGCCATGCCTATAAAAGTGAATAAAACAACCATTTATAGGATTTTAGATCGTTTTGTAGATAAGGGAGAGGCTCATTTCATTACAGGAAAAAATGGTAAGGCATATTATGCACTTTGTGATAACTGCGGAAAGTCTCATAAAATCCATAATCATATACATTTTGAGTGTCAGGTATGTAACGAAGTAACCTGTCAACCAAATACTCTACATATTCCAAATTTAGAAGGATTTACTATTCAGGAAACTCAATTTTTGGTTATCGGGATATGTAATAAATGTAAAGAATAAAAAAACCACCTGCTCTCCAGCAGGTGGTTTCGTGAATACACATTCTCAACGTAAAAACAAAGAAACGTTTTATCTTACAGCTATGGGATAATTTTCACCCCTATTTCTTACAGTTCCAGATGTTCTTGGACCACTTCCTCTGGCATGCATGATCCCAGCTACATGTGGTGAAGCCATTGAAGTACCACTTAATGTAGCATATCCTCCATTTAAATAAGTACTACGAACGCTGCTTCCCGTAGCAATGACATCAATTGGATTCATGTTATAATTAGAAAAAGATGAAAAACCACGATTACAAGTCATAGAAGCAACAGTATATATACCATTACCGTTAACACAGGCAGGCTGATAACTAGCTGCATTAGCACTATCATTACCTGCTGCAATTGCCACCAAAGTCCCTGCATTTCCTAGCGAAAATAGCGAATTACGATATGATGAATTATTAGAACAACCAGAACCAAAGAAGCCTCCTAAACTTAAATTGGCAACATCACCAGGAAGATCGAATTGACCTACGTGATTAATCCCAGAAAGTATAGTAGAAGTACTACTACCACCACTACATCCAAAAACTCTAACCGGTACAACACTTGCTCCTGAAGAAACACCTACAACACCAATACTATTATTAATTGCAGCGGCAGTACCTGCTACATGAGTTCCATGTCCGTTACAGTCATTAGGAGAACCACCTACAAACGATTTGGCATACGTAGAATTTGTAACGACATTTAGATCTGGATGATCTAAATCGATTCCACTATCAATTACCCAAATCCATTCGTTTTTGCCAGCACCATTAGTGGCTCCTCCTGCTCTTGAAATTCCACAAGGTGTTTGTTGAGCCATTCTGTGTGAAGCATCCCCAGAGACAATTTCTTCAACTTGAAATTTTGGTAATTCTATCACTCTATCAAACTCGATAGCCGCGATGTTAGGATCTTTAGAGAATTTTTGAAATTCATCGCTATCTAGTTTAATAGCTATACCTGAAATTTTTGTAGTATAGTAGTCTAAAACTTTAGACTGGTCCAGATCATAATCCGATAAAATTGAGTTCATTTTTTTTATCGAAGCTTTAGAAATATCCCTAACTGATGCAGCTTTTTCTTCTCTACTAGAAAAAGATGACTTTTCAAGAACTTTTGACGCTGGTTTAATTTTAGAATCTTTGAAAACCACGATATACTGATCAGGAATAATTTTTCCTTCAGTACTTGTAGGTTCTGTAATCGATTCTACCATTTCATCAGAAATGTTTTCATTTTGACAAGAAGTAATTACTAAGGTAATTAGTAACGCTCCTAAAGCGAGTTTGCTAAAATTTTTCATTTGAGTTAAATTTGTGTTAGTCCTCAAATGTATAAATTCACTGAAAAAATACATTATGGAAAAACCTTACATAAAGATTTACATATCAAAAAATTAAGAAGAAAAAAAACAAACCAAATCTCACTAATGCAACAATATTGCATTAGTGAGATTAAAGCTTTAGTTGATATTTAACAGGAAAAATCTGTCAGCCCAAATTTGTAGGAAAACAGCTATCTTTAATAATTGATTTGTTAATAAATTTTAACTTTTTTTAACTAAAATTTAACTAAATCACTCTTAAAACTAAGCTCAAAATGTTAAAACCCGTTTTGAACAAATACATGATTCTTACCAAATTTTCACAAAACGGAAGTTCTTATAAATACCTTATGATTTTAGTTTCTGATTAATTCTTATATCTAACCAATGAGAATTAATAATTGGAAAAATACTTTCATCATACATTACTATAACTGCCTGCAAACAACAAGAAAAATCGGTAATGATAATGATACTAAGGATAGTGATATTAAAACTATTAAAATAGAAACACCAACTCTTATTTATAGTAGACCTAAAGGGGAGTATGCTGGAAAAGATACAGAACAAATTTTGTTAGATTTCTTTGTACTTAATACAACACTTTCTGAAAATGGTCATAAAGTTCGCGCCACTATTAATGATAAAGAATTTATGATTACAGAATGGGTTCCATACGTTATCAAAGGGCTTCCTAAAGGAACTGTCTCAATACAATTAGAACTATTGGACGAAAATGGTGTATTGATTCCTGGTCCATTCAACCAAGTTACCCGCACAGTAACGTTAAAGGAATAAGTATTTAAAAAAATATAAAATCTGTTATCAATAATGATAGCAGATTTTATATTTAGGTAATCGTTATTTTTTACTTTATCCTTCTATAAGTCGCTTCTTTTAAGATATAGTTGCAATGATCCACATCATCAGCATTGAGATCAAGAATACCTGTAATTTCTACCACCTGATCTGTTTTAAGATTAGGTTTTTGTTTAAAAATAACCTCAACAATAGTTTCGGGGCCAGCTCCACCACAGAAAAAACAGGAAGACATAGGGTTTCTGGAAACCATATAAAATTCACCTGCTTCTGATGAAAAATCCAAAAAATAACCTTTAATACGAATAGAAGTCCCCTGATAGGATTTTATGATAGGACCAAATCTCGGTTTTAGAAAAAAATCATCATATTTTGCACTATAAACATCAGAAAAACTCACATCAGTTAAATCATTCCAAGTTAATTTTTCCTGAGAAAACAGATTAAACTTAGTGAACACAAAAAATAAAATCAGTAAGACTACTTTATACATCAGAGATTGTTTTAGAAGCGTTTAATTTGAATATAGATAATGAAGCCAAAATGGTTGCCATTAAAGTTGTGACAATCACTAGTACTAATATGGATAACTCTTTTTTATTCGGAAAACTAAATACAAAATTGTATCCATATACACCTTCTATAAAAATGGTAAAAAACCAGATACTTATTCTCCCTAAAAACCATCCTAGAAAAGATCCTAATAATGATAAAAAAAGTGCTTCAAAAAAAACCAGTTTTATAAGTTGAAAAGTATTAGCACCATAGGTTCGTAACAGGGCCAGTTCTTGTTTTCTTTCTCGTACTGTTTTTATTAAATTAATAAATATGCTAAGACCAGCTACAAGAAGTATTGCAACAGAAATACCATTGATAGTTCGAAAACCAATTCCTAAAAACTTGATTAATCGTTCAATTTCAAATTTGGGCAGAGCTGCTTGCATTGTAGTTTTTTCATTAATAAATCTAGACATTTGCAAAGCCCCTAAAGGATTTCTAAACTTAACTAACAAAGAAGTTATTTCTCGTTGTTCTTCGTGCGCTGCTTCCTGGTGAATATGCTCATCTTCATGTTCATGTACCTCCCAAATACTTTCTAAACTAGTAATAATAAGATGATCAATAATTGCCCCTGTTGGTTTTAGTATCCCTTTAACAATAAAAGGTTTCTCATCATGAGTTTCTAATCCTTTTTCGGCTAAACCATGAGCGCTGACAAAAGTGTCTCCTATTTGCAGGTTGCTTTTATTTGCCACATCTTTTCCAATGACAACCTCAAATGGCTTTTCATATATCTCTCCTTCTTGTAAAGCTGCTCCATATTTTAATAAATACTCGTTTGGCGTACCTAAAATTCTATGTCCTTCATAATTATCGCCATAAGAGACTGGTATCACATCTTTAACCATAGGGTTTCTAACTATCTTTAAAGCCTCTTCTAGCGGTATGTTTCCGGTAGGATTATCAATATGTAAGACAGAGGATAATACAAGTTGTAGAGGACTTCCTTTTGCACCGATAACCATATCAAATGGTTTAATATTATTTTCTAAATGTTGATGAAGTTGATCTTTTACCTGCAAGACAAAAGTTGCTAACGAAATACTTAGCAACAATAGCAAAATACTTAAGATAGTATTTAAAGGTTTAGAAATCAGATTTTTGAAAGCTAGGTGTAACAATTTTATAAAGTTATATGATTATCAAAATGTGATTTAACTCTTTGATCATGAGTTATAATGACCAAATTACTTTTACAGATTTGAGCTTCTTTTTTTAGTAGGGTTATGACTTTTTCACAATTAGCATCATCTAGATTAGAAGTAGGCTCATCTGCTAATATAACTTTGGGTTTATGGATAACCCCTAAAGCAATCGAAAGTCGCTGTTGTTGTCCTTCACTTAATTGATAAACTCTTTTGTTTTGAAAATCCGAGAGTCCCAATTGTATAACTAGCTCTTCTCTTCTGTAACGATCATTTTTCTTCTTAGAAAGCTGCTCGCGTAGGATTAAATTCTCAAGTAAAGTCAAAGATCTAATAAAATAAGACCGTTGAAAAATTAACCCAATATGCTGTCCCCTGAAATTATCTAATTGCTTACGTGTAAGTTTATTCAGAAAAGTATTACCTATAAAAATATCACCTTCTGTTGGAGATAGAAGACCAGCTAAAAGATGTAACAATGTTGTTTTACCAACACCTGAAGGTCCCAAAATCAATATATTCTCTTTTGGGGGCAAATCGATATCAGGAAAACAAAAAGTGTGATTTTCTGCATCCTGATATGTAAACTGAAGAGAATCGGTTCGTATCATAAAATCATTTTGTCAAAAATAAATAAATAAATATTATTAATGCAACAAAGTTGCATTTGTAAAATAATAGTATCTTTGCGCTCTCAGATAAATACATTTTCTTTTGAACATATTACACATACGCAATAACTCAGATACTTTAGGAATCGTAGCTAGTGGTTTATGTTTAGCACATTGCCTAGCTACTCCTTTTCTTTTTATTGCTCATACCGGATCGATAATGCTCCAAGATGCACATCCTGTTTGGTGGAAGCTATTGGACATTGTTTTTTTAGTGTTTTCTTTTATTGCAATCCGTAGATCTACCAAAACCACCTCAAAAACAAAAATGAAATACGCTTTTTGGATAAGTTGGTTACTGTTACTTGTTATTATTATCAATGAAAAACTAAGTATTGTTTCTTTGCCCGAAGAAATGATTTATGTAGCATCCTTATCATTGGTTGTTTTACATTTCTACAATTTAAAATATTGCCAATGCGAACAAAAATGTTGTAAAATTAATGAGTGTTAGTAACATGAATATAGATGAAATAGAATCCATAGGAGATGCTCACATTTCTAATAATGTAGAAACTCCTTTACGAAGTGACGCCTTTAAAAAATCTGATGATGATAAAATCAAAAGTATTCAACATCATTTTTCAGAAATAATGAAAGAATTAGGACTTGATTTGACCGATGATAGCCTCTCTGGCACGCCTTATAGGGTTGCCAAAATGTATGTAAAAGAGCTCTTTTATGGTTTAAATCCTGTGAATCGCCCTCACATCTCAACTTTTGAGAATAAGTATAAGTATCAAAAAATGTTGGTAGAACAAAACATTACCATTGATTCTGCCTGTGAGCATCATTTTTTACCTATCGTCGGTACTGCACACGTAGGGTATATCCCAAAAGATAAAGTAGTAGGGCTATCCAAAATTAATAGACTAGTAGATTATTATTCTCATCGCCCTCAGGTGCAAGAAAGACTTTGTTTACAGATCATGAAAGACTTACAACAAACTTTGGAAACAGAAGATATAATTGTGGTCATAAACGCCAAACACCTTTGTGTTTCCTCTAGAGGGATTAAGGATAAAGGTAGTTTTACTACTACTATTGAGTATGGAGGTCAATTTATTGAGCCTTCTCTTCGAAATGAGTTTTTTGAGATTATTAAAAAGAGTGATAATTAGCCCATAATTTTATTTAAAAAGTTTGATCTCTGTCTTCTATTCATAATGTAAAAAACCGACTTATTAAGTCGGTTTTTTTGTTTTTAGAGGAATTGATAATCCCTTTAATTTTCGATATGCTTAAGAATTTTTTCCATAAATCCTGGTGCAAATACATTTTCACCTTTTAACAATTTATGCCACACCTGTTCCTGTGCCTCTGGTGTTTGTATTAGATTAATGTCTATCATCTCATGAGTTGCATCCTCAAAAAGATGGCTTTTGTACTCCTGGTTATTATTTTGTTGAAATATATTCTGAAATGTAATAATGCTTTCTGAAGTGTCTACATTTTCATCTTTATCTCCAAAAACGGCTAAAACAGGGACTTTTACCTTCTTCAAATCCTCTTCAATATCTGTTTCGAAGTTTTTTACTACAAAGTTCCATCTTTGTGAATCTATTAGAGGAAAAGCATTTTTTATATAGTCGGGTTGCTCCTCGAAGTTAGCTTTATATTCGTTATATGCATTCTGTTCCAGGTATTCTATTCCAGCATCAGAATAAGCTTCGCAATGTAAGATTTGTTCTTCAGAATATCCTTGATTTAACAGTTTGACAAGTGTATGATATTTTCCTTGTCGCAACCAGTTTACAGCTGCGGATTGCAAAATTATGGATGAGACATCATCTGACATTCTGGATACTTTAGGAACAACCCAACCTCCTTGGCTTATCCCCCAAAGTATGATCTTACTTGTGTTTATATCATCTCTTTGTTTTATGTAATTTATAGCCGATATCACTTCTTTTGCTCTATCGTCCATATTCTGATTCAGCCAATCTCCTTCAGACTCTTCCACTCCCTGCTTATCCCAGGACAAGTACCCTATTCCTTTTTTAGA
Organism: Aquimarina callyspongiae; assembly: GCF_034322225.1. Taxonomy (NCBI): domain Bacteria; kingdom Pseudomonadati; phylum Bacteroidota; class Flavobacteriia; order Flavobacteriales; family Flavobacteriaceae; genus Aquimarina; species Aquimarina callyspongiae. The sequence continues at coordinate 1,115,515 of NZ_JAXLPA010000001.1, forward strand.
AAGTTCTTTCCAAAAATATTTGTAATACCCTTGTTGAAATCTATCTGCTGGTCCATCTCCATGAACAAAAATTACAATAGGAAAAGAAGACCTGTTTTGAGGTTTCCCAAGAATACCTTTTAAAAGAAAACCCTCATGTTTAAATTCAATATTCTCCTCTATAGTTTTAAAGGTCTCTGGATCTGATTTTGAACACCCAATTATTAAAAGATAAAAAAGAAAAGCCATTAGTTTAAATCGTAGATTCATGTTGTTTTTGTTTATATGATTGATAAATGCATAGAATAAATTAAACAAACAACCAAAAGTCATAACTTAAAAAGTCGTTATATACCAAGCTATTTCTGATTAAAAACTTTACTAATTTTCAATTATTTATTTAATCAATTCTATGTTGAAGATCTAAACGTAATACCATTTTCTCCCTGAATCGTTTACTCCTATAATTCTGGATAAAAAAAATGTATCGAATTATAGGGAAGAGACAATTAATGATTACTTCAAGGGTATATAAATAAAGATTCTTGGTAATGAATCAATTGTAAATTGTAATAAAAACATCAGGAGTCTCTATAAAATATAAGTACATCTTTTTCTTTTTTTAGTTTTTAAGATGTAAATACTTGTATACGGCTGTAAAATCTAATTCTCCCAAACCGTATTGTCTGGCTTGCGCAAAAATTTCTTTTGTTATGTTAAGACTCGGAGAAGCTATTCCGTTCTCATAGGCAGAAATACTTGAAAGGTGTAAATCTTTCAGCATCAATTTTAAGGGGAAATGAGTATCATAATTAGCGTTCTCTAATCTAGATCGAATAGATGATATCAATGGTGCCACACCTGGCGTATTTAATAGAACATCAAAAAGATTTTTTTTCTCTAACCCCATTGCCTCTCCTATAATCAAAGCTTCTGAAAAAGCCACAAGAGACTGCCCCAAAAGTTGATTAACCAGCATTTTCATAGCGGCTCCATTACCTACTTCGCCAAGATGTAATGTTTTTTTACCCATACTATCAAGTAGAGGTGCAATCTCTTTAACTGTATTCTGATCACCTCCTACCAGAAATACCAATTCTCCTTTCTCTGCAGGTATGGTTGTACCCATAACCGGAGCATCCAGATAACGAATCTCATACTCTTTTGACATCCGTTCTATTTCCCTAGAAAAAGATGGATTAACAGTACTACAGTTGATCCAAATGCTATTTTTTGATAAACCATTAAACAAACCTTTTTTACCAGTAGCAACTTCTTTAACCACTTCTGGCGTAGAAAGCATGGTAATAACAATATCTGATTTCTCTGCCACCTCCTCAGCAGAATTAACCCAAATAGCTCCGTTTTTAATTAAATCATCTGCTTTTTTCTTTGTTCTATTTGTTACAATAAGTTTGTAACCTTCTTTTTGTAGATTGGCAGCCATACGGCTACCCATAATACCTAAACCAATAAATCCTAGTTTTTTCATTTTGTATATTTTAAAATCATATACAAATGTCTTTCTTAGTCAAGGGAGTAAATTTTCAAAAAATCTAAAACTTGTGCTTTTCGATCAAAAGATGTTTATCCGAATAATAATAACCTTACATCATTTATCTTTTTATAGCATCACTATGAGTCAAGATCTGACACTAAATGATATTAGAGCTTAAAGTAAGTATTATAATAACCTAAAGTAAAAGTTGTTTATATACACCTCTACTTAAGGGTAATGTTTCTTTGCTAATTAATTCGATACTATACTTTCCTCCACCGTGTTTGATGATTCTTCTAATTTTATCCTTGCAAACAATGTATGATCTATGAATTCTAATAAAATTATCTGGTAGGATTTTTAGTAGTTTCTCTAAATTCTTGTCGTGTAAAAAACTTTTATTTTTGATAGTATAAATTTGAGAATAATTCCCAGAAGCTTTAATGAAATCAATATCTTCAATCGCAATTAAATCTACAATGCCTCTAGATTTTATCGTTAGATACTTTACTTTTTCTCTATACCCAATATTATTATTCAAAAACCGATCTATGGCTATTTTAAATCTTTTTTCTGAAATAGGTTTACTTATAAAATCAAAAACCCCAAAATCAAAGGCATTAGAAGCCTGATCGCGATTGGCTGTAATAATAATGGTATAAAAAGAGGAAGCAGTTGTAGTTTTAAGAAGATCAAAACCGTCTTTTCCATTTAGGTTCAAATCGAGAAACAACAGATCATAAGTATCTTCTGTTATACATAGCTTTGCATCTTCTAGTGTATGTGAAATTTTCACAAAACATTCTTTCAAATACATTTTTGCAAGATCTGAAATACGCTCTGCCACAAGAGTAACATCTTCTACAATTAATATTCTCATTGACATTGTTTTATCTCGATAATGGTTTCCCAACCATTTTCTAGTTGATTCGAATATAATTTCCAACGTCCGGGATAACATTCTTCTAAACGTGATTCTATATACTTTAAGCCTGTTCCTGATGTGTTTTGTTTTTTTAAAGAAGGTTTTGATTTGCCGTCATTGATCAGGTAATATTTTATTTTTGAGTTAGTTTCTTCTTTCTTTAGAACAAAGTATGCATCTTCATTTCCAGAATATCCATGTGTAATTCCGTTTTCGACAAGGGTATGAATAACAGCTGGTGGTATCATTTCATTTCCGTTAAGACCTTTAGTTTCCATAACATAATTAGCTCTCTGTTGGATACTCATAATTTTTAAATGAATCTTACACATATCGATTTCTTCTGTCAGAGGCACCAATTTTTTCTTGCTCATCGTTGTCAATAAATGAAACTCTTCTGATAATGCTTCAATCATTTGACTAGCATTTTCTGGATCTTTAGAAACTAGCTGTTGTAAAGACATTAATGAGTTCATTAAAAAATGAGGTTGAATATGTTTTTGTAGAAATTGATATTCTAAACGTTCTAATTTCAATTTGGCTTCATTAAGTGTATTTGTTTTATCTAATATACTCTTAGCGGATGTAAAGATCATGACCACTGCAAAAATGATCATCCCTAAATTATCAATTTTATATACAATAGAAGTAATTATATAATTCTTATATACAATATCATACCCTTCAATTAAATCATACTCGTCAATAAAATTAAGGGTAAATAAAACAAATAATGATCCTGTGATAAGATTGCTTTTTTTGATTCCTTTTAATGAGGCTATCAAACTGATTGCAAAAGGAAGAAAACTCAATCCCACTGCTGCAGAAATCCCTATTACTTGAGTCAATACATATATTGCAAAGAAAACTAATAATGAAATAACTAATTGTTTTACGCTAAAACGATACTCAAAATATAAAACGAATAAAAGAATAAAATAAACGAGGTATTCCAGACCACTTCTTAAGGCATAACTATGTATAAAAGAAACTGACGGAGTTAAACCATTCCAGTACAACACCTCATAACCTACTAGTGCTAAATTGATAAGAAATAAAATTGCCAATACAATAAATACTTCTTTATGATTTAATGAAAAATAGAGTACAAGATTAATGAAAACAGCAAATAAAAAAACACCACAAAACAAAATAGGAGCTGTAGAAAAAATTGCTGTGGTTTTATTAAAATCATAAAGGCTACCTAACGACAAATCTCTAAATACAGCTCCTTTCTGGTATCGATAATTAGAAAATAGCACTTCTATTGTATTGATACCATCTAAAAGAAATTCTTTAGGAATCCTCTTTCTTACCAGGTTTTTGCCTATAATTTTGGCTTTTGATGATTCTTCTACTACACCATTTTTAAAAAGTAAATTACCGTTTACATAAACGGATGCAGCATTAATATTAGTACGAAACTGTATCCAAATATCTTTATCGTTTACACCATTATCAGAAATTCTAAATACTGACTCTAAGAACCATATATTTTGTTCCTGACTCACTAAATTATAAATCCCTTCAACGTTTAGATTATTCGCTACAAATATTCTATCGATTCCTTTGAATAGGGTTGAAGTTTTATACGTTCCCAAATCCATCACGTCTCCTGTATAATCAGGTATTTTATCCTGACCATTAACCACGTTGGAAGATAGTAGTATCGCAACAAGAAAAAAGATGAATTTCAAATTTTACTTTTTTTAGGTAATTATCAATTACTAGTTGTCTAAATTTCTTTTGGGAAATCAAATCTCATCTAAGATTTCGATAACTATTATATGTTTTAAAGTTTATTTTTAGCTCTTTTGATATTTTTTATATAAATCTCAATTGATTCTTTTTTGTTCTCTTTTTTAGCCAAAGCATATGCTTTTTTATACATTTTTAAAGCTTTTCTCATATTTCCTGATTTTTCGAAGGCTTCTCCCAAACTATCATATGTATTAGCTGATTCTGCATATAATTCCGTAGCCAAAGTTAATATATAAATTGCCTCTTCATATTTATTCTGTGACAGGTAACGGTATCCCATGCTGTTTAAAACTCTTTCATCGGGTTTTGATGCTTCTGAATATGATATTTTTTTATTTATTCCATAAGCTAGCCAATTTCTATAAAATAAAATATTACCTCCTAACAACTTAGATTGAGGGTAATAGTGTTTCACCAGTTTCACTACTTTTTCAAAAACTTCAAGGTTCGCCTCATAATTCACAAAATAATTACCCATACTAGCTAACTCTTTTTCTTTTGGGATTATTTCTTCTTCAAATTCTAGTGATATTGAATCAAAATGTCCAAGTAAATCATCAAATGACATTTCTTCATAATTCTCTATAGTTAGTTTTAAAGGATCATATAGTTTTTTAAATGCTAAATGTTGACCAATAAAAGGAGAGGTTTGATGTCCATCAACTTCTAAAAAATCAAAATCATATCGCAATCCAGAAGGCGCATAATTAACAAACATTTGTCTAATTTCATTAAAAGCATCAGTCATCTTATAAAACTCGGAACCACCAACATTCATATAAAAATAGCTATTCAGGTCCTTATTCCTTTTTAGAAATTGATATAGCAATTCTCTTTGTTTAGGTATATGATGAGAGGATGGACTAAATGCAAATCGTGCTTTAAATAGTTTTGGATTTTTGATCAAAGAATGCATAATAAACAGTCCGCTATTAGAATGTCCTGATAACATTCTATAGTGTGTACTTCTATAATCTTTATCCACTAAGGTAATCACTTCTTTTTCAATAAAACTCATAAAATTATCGGCTCCTTTATTTATTTTATCAGTATCTCTAAAAAAGGTTTTATAATCTCTATTTCTTTTTCCTGTATGAGGAATAGAAACAAGGATCATTTCTGGAATATGTCCCTTTTGAGATAGATATTTATAAATAAACAAAGTATGTTCGAGAAGGTTTTGTGCATCCAGAATATATAAAACCGGATATTTAGAATCTACAGAACGATAATAGCTACTAGGTAAGTGAATCCCAATGTTTCTGGTTTCTTTGAGAAACTTAGAATCTATTGCTTTATTAATTTCATATTGATTATTTTCCTTTTGCTCTTGACTATAAACACTTTTATGCGAGGAGATTAATACTAGTATTGAAAAAATTATGATATGGCTTACTTGCTTCATTTCCTTAAATTTTAAAATGGATAAACAAGAGTATCAATTATCAATAAAAATCATCATTATAAATTGGTGAATTGCACAAGGGTTGGATGAATGTCATATTTTAATAGTTAGGGACATTATCTATCAAGTGTATTTTAAACTTTCATTTTATCTAATGAGTAAAAAACGCCCACGAAAACGAATCTCTGGTTCCAGAACTAAAATTATTTTCTTCGGTATTTAATAAATCCAAAGAATTGAAATTTATATTTAATCCTTTACCTATTGCTTTACTATACGCTTCTTTTTTGGTCCAGATATGATAAAAATATAATGCCTGATCCTTTTGGTTTTTTTGTTTATAGAGCATCAGTTCTTTTGGTGTAAAAACACTACTAACTAAAGCACTTAGATCGTTTTGATAATCAATATATTCTATATCGACCCCGATTTCGGCATCTTCTATAAGACCAATCATTAACACTTGCTTAGAATGACTTATATTAAATCTCCATTGTGTATTAGATATAAAAGGTTTTTTATATCGACTATATTCAAATTGTATTTCATCCGGTTTTATTAAAAGCTTTTTAGAAAGTTCTTTTCTTAACAAAACGCGCTGTATGGTGTAACGTTGTTGATCAATAGTTTTTACAAACTTTCTGGATTTTTCTTTTTCGGTTTTAGACAGGTACAAATGTGCATCATCTAAAAGATTTATATGTTCATCTGTATCAAAAAAAAGTATTTCAGGTTTTTTCAAAACGCCTAATTTGGTTTTAAGAAGTTGCATAAAAATAAAATATTATTTGTTATATAGATTTATGCTGACCGAATACTTATCGTTTTATCAAATTTTACAAAAAATAAAGAATTAAAAAATCAATGATATATAAAAAACCACCCAAAAAATTGGGTGGTCAATAGTTGTAAAATTAAATCTTACCACAGCCCCTTATCTCTGTAATAAGTATTCACAACTCAAAATATTTATGGTGTGTTTATTTTTTGATGAATTATAATATCTCTTATACTCGAGGTCTTGTAAAATCAAATAATACTAAAAATAGTCTGCTGAAGATTTCTTTTAATGATAAAGAAATCCCCGGCAGCATTTATTATAAAACAAACCAATAATTACATCGAACATATTACTTTTTAGTAATTCGTTGGATGGCTTCTTGATTTCCAGAAGTAATTTTCAGAAAGTACACACCTCTGGCAAGATTAGAAGTATTCAACTGATAACGACTGACTGCGTCTTGTTCTATACTTTTAATTATACGACCGCTCATATCTATCACTTCGATGGTATCCATAGGGTTTTCTATGGAATCAATATAAAGCAACCCACCAGTTGGATTAGGATATACCGTGATTCCTTTAGCTAATATATTGTCTTCCAAACTTAATGGGGGTACTATATTGACTGTTCGTATTACTTCTATTGCATCGTTACAAGACAAATCTGTAGCATTATAGGTTACGCTATAACTTCCTATTACATTCGTATTGACAGCAGAGTCATCAATTACTATTGTAGATCCATCGTCTGTGGTAGCTCCTAATTCTACATATATATCTCCTTGCGCGATTTCTTGAGGATCAGCTCCTGTTAGTGTAATCACTGGGGCTGTTGTATCTGTGGTAGTAATCGTGACTGTTGCGTTTTGCATAGAAACGTTACCGTTAAGATCAGTAGCAGTAAGCGTCACGATATTTGCTCCTAAATGCGTGCAATCAAAATCTGTTTGTGAAGCTACCAGTGTATCTACACCACATCCATCTAAGATTCCTGAAGTTGGTATAAATGCCACAACATCATTTGTAGTAGACCACTCCACTCCATTTCGTCCAGGTACTATAATTGCTGCAGTACCGTCTATATTTTCAAGGCCTTGTGTTTTATTATATGCTAAGTCTGGAATGTTTGTTGCATGAATTTCAATACGGTTAGAGGTTTCAAAAAGTTTTACCTGTGTTGTGGTTGTAAACAAAGCATCATCAACATGTGCTACATTATCAAAATCTATAATTAAAATTCGGTTTGGTGCCGTACCTATAGTTTCATAACGAATAGTTCCTCCTTCATTTGGATCATAGTCATCCCAATCGAAAGCAATTAAGTTATTTGGTTCAGTAGTGTCCGGAAGTACTTGCCCTTCACAACATCCATCATCACTATTAGCTGTAAAAGTGATAAATCCGTTAGAAGAGATATAAAAATCATTATATATATTTCCGTAAAATCCAAATTCAAAACCAATCGGTAATGCTATTGATACCTCATCATCAAAAAGGAATATCCTTTTACCTGTAGCTGAAATATCTTCTCTATTTAATGTTCCTGTTTGGTCCACTGTGTAATCAGCTGCTAATGGGTCTGAACCTAATAAATCATTTGCTGATAATGATGCTGTTCCTGCTGCATCCAAAACCAAGGTCTGATCCTGAGTACTAAAAGTAGGCCCTTCTTGATCTACCACAGTCACATCATAATTACAAGATACCGTAGCTCCCATATTATCCAGCGTATCATAGGTAAATGTATTGGTTGTTCCAACAGCTAAAAAGGTCCCACTCGCGGGGCCTGAAGTTTGGTTTGTTGCACAAGGAAAATTGTAGGTAATACCACAAGCATCTGTTTCTGCCTGTAAAGTTACGTTTCCTGGACAAGCTGGTATGGTTACCGTAATAGTAGTAGTACATATTGCTTCATTACCATCTTGATCTTCTACGGTTAATGTTACTAAATTATCGCCTATGTCTGCACAGGTAAATACTGATTTGTCCAAAGAAATTGCTCCAATTGAACAGTTATCAGTAAAACTCTCTAATAGATCAGCAGGTAGAAGTGTTACATTACCTGTTTCATCTAATTCTATAGAAAAAGGTGCTACACACTGAATTATTGGATCTATTGGGTCTGTAATATTAAAATTTACCCCAGCATTTGTTACATTTCCATTTACATCTGTAGCAGTAATTGTTACCGAATTAAATCCTGTATCATTACAATTAAAATCTGTTCGACTAATAGTCGTGCTCATAATGCCACAATCATCGGTAACTGTTGCATTTAATGCTGCTAAATCTATTGTTAGCGCTCCATTGCTATCCAATTCAAGATTTAAAAAAGGTGCTGGCGGAGGTACATTTATAACTGGTGGGGAATCTACAATCGTTACCGTTACATCAATGGTGATACTATTATTTTGCTCATCGGTAGCAGTAAATTGTATGGTGTTGTCCCCAATATTTGCACAGGTAAAATCTGTTTGACTTAGACTTAAGTTTATGTTTGCTTCAGCACTACAATTATCTAAAAGTGCAAACCCAAAGTCTGTTGGGTTCACTGTTACGTTACCTGTATTGTCTAAGGTAGCTGATAGCATTGTTTCACCAGCTGGCGAAAGATCACCACGAACCCAAACACGATGAATGGTACTTTGTGTATTTACCGCATTATCGTCCACTTCCCAACGGCTTCCATTAGTTCCTCCACCACGAATTCCCCAATGGAATTGTCCACTACGCCAAAATGGAAACTCAGTTAAAGCATTATCACCCTGGCTTGAAAACACATTTATAGCCTGAGCCGGAATATTAGCAGTATGTCCTACTAATGCTGTGAAATTGCTAGGAATATTGATTCCTGCAAAGTTACCTAAACCTGTTTTAAGGTAGTCTAATCCATTAGCATAAGACGTTTTAAAATTAATAATACGGGTATGTCCTGTAGTTTCGCCATAAAAACGCACTTCTTCAAAATCTATAGCAGCTGCTAGCGCATTACCCATGTGTCCCCAATTGGTGGTTCCTGCTTCGTTATCTCCAACGGTTGAAGAGCCTAATAACGGAAGATCCGTATTTCGCACTTGTAATGCAGAGTTATCACCTGCAAGATGTACGTAGTTGAGAACCATCAACCAACCTCCACCATCGGTATCGTTGTCTAAAACACCTTGAAAGGTGTTACTGTTAAACTTAAAATAATAGATACCACTGGGTACACTACCTACAGTAGTTTGTAATAAGTTTCTAAATGGATTTGCCATGGTTCCATCACCGACATTTCCAAATACGGGTACTGTTGTATCTTCTCCTGGTCCACACTGAGCATACGAACCGTATACAGTGATTAGAATTGTTGCTAAAGAAAATAATAGTTTTTTCATAATGAAAGGGGTTTAAGAATGTTGATTAAGTTTATAGTAATTCTGTGCTGTATCTAGTACAACTAAGTTTTGAAATACCCTATTTTTTTTAATCCACACTAAAGGTTATTCCATCCAGGGATACCCAATTTTGATTGACATCAAATCCGGTAGCGACCAACACTGTTCCATTGGCATTAACATCAACACGTATAGATCCATTCTCTGTCTCGACGGAAAAGATGCGTGTTTTTGTAGGGCGAAATCCAACCGGTAAGGTCATAATAGTATCTGCATTGTTAATGGCTGCGTTCTTTCTACACATTCCTTCGAGATAGACAATGTTATTTACTTTTCTATATCTTGGGTCCTGAAAGTTGGTTACGCCAAAAGCAGCATTGTAATATTCCCAGCCTTCGATAGCATTTAAGGTCAAAGCTGTGAAGGCTCCAGAAGCTTCTGTATTATTTGTCCAGCTGTAATTACCGGCACCATCTGTTTGTAGCACTTGTCCATTAGTTCCTCCCGCTGGTAAGGTTGTTCCAGATGTTGGCGCATCAGCCCAACTTACAACACCCGAACCATCTGTAGTCATAATTTGGTTGGATGTGCCATCTTGTGACGGTAATGTATATCCTACTCCAGCTCCTGCATTATCACCATCAATCGTTAATGAACCATTTAAGGTTGTATTTCCGTTTTTTAGCATCACTAATGCATCACTTCTTGAGGAGCTACCGCCACCATTACTATCTGCATCTCCATTACCTATAACAAAGAGTCTATCTGTAGGTACCCAATTATTCAAATCTCCAGAGACTATAGTATTATGTGTTCCTATAGTAATTTGCTCTTTTGACTGTGCAAGTGTTCTATAACCTATAGCCACAGAACGCAAGCCAAGAGCGGAAGCTGCATAACCTAAAGCCACAGATTCATCACCTAAAGCACTGGTAAATGTACCTAACGACACAGAAGCTGCACCACTAGCGCTAGCACGCCTACCTAATCCAATAGAAAATTCTCCAATACTTGCATCATCCCATTCATTACCTTCTGCTATACCAGCGCGAAAAGCTCCTTTACTTTTATCAAAAAATAGTCTTCTATCGTTATCTGTATTTCCCGTATCTCCTAATTGAGTACTACCAAACACAAAATCATCTGTTGCAATTGTTCCGTTTGCATTGCTTGTAACATTTGAAATTGTAGATAATGCCCCACTCGCTGCTGTCCAAGACACATTTCCAGAACCATCGGTGGTCATCACCTGATTGGCAGTACCATCTTGCGTGGGTAAGGTATATGATGTTCCAGCTCCTTGATTATCTCCATCAATGGTTAATGAACCATTTAAGGTAGTATTTCCATTTTTTAGCATCACTAATGCATCTCTTCTTTGTAAAACTGATATCCCATTACCAATTACAAAAAGGCGATCTGTACTTTGGTACGAGTCCTTTGTACCGTTTATCTCCGTATTATTCAAACCGATAGCTGTTTCTGCAAGACTGCCCGCATGGGTCGCAAAACCAATGGCTGTAGCTCCTAATCCTGAAGAAGTATTAGAAGCGCCAATTGCTGTGGAACCAGAATAATCTATCGTATTGCTTTGTCCTAAAGCCAAACTTCCTCGACTAGTAATTGTATTTCCTCTTCCTATAGCCACAGATTCTTCTGCTGTAGCACTTAGATTATTAAGGTTTCCAATGGCAATAGCATTAAAACCAGCTGCAGTTGAATTTCCCAGAGCTATAGATTCTTCTCCAACATTCACATCGTCCCATTGATCTCCAGGTTCATTATCCTCCGGATCCTGAGGATCAAGATCTCTCAATTTTCCTACGCGAAAAGCTCCTTTGCTTTTATCAAAGAACATTTTGCTGTTATCATTTATGGTCGTTGGATCATTATCTAATTGTGTACTCCCGAATACAAAATCATCATTAACAATATCACCTGGAGTATTGCTGGTAACATTGGCTGTTGTAGTAAATACTTTATCTCCAGAATTAGCTGCAAATAGTGCATAGGGTACTTGTTGTAGTTTAGTCGTTCCTATACTGGTATACGTAGTTCCGCCAGTAATATCTACAGCAATACCAATCCATTGGTTTTGCAGGTTCCAATTAATAGTACTAAAGATCTCTGAAGTTGTTCCAGTTCCTACGACTAAAGATATAATTCCTTGAGCAGAGGAAATTACTGTATGAGTTTCGGTATATACTACTGTATCGGGTCCAACTCCTTCTAAAATCTGGACCTGAACTCCTATAAATTGATTTACAACGGGATCTCCGCCAGCATTTCTTATGACTGCCTGATAATTAAAGGATTGAGAAAATCCTAAGGTACTTAACAATAACAAGATGATGAAAGGGGTATTTTTTTTCATTCTAGAATAGTTTTTATTTATTTCTATCTGTTGTGCATTTTGATTTTTTTGATTCTAAATCCGTCAATTCGAGTGCTTCGACCAAAGGAAGAAGTGTACTTCGACAAGCTCAGCAGAACTATCGAGAATAGGGTTTTGAACAAAAAAATCTATTCTCGATACATTTTGTCTTCGTTTTACTACGACAAAACACTCGAATTGACGCTTTTTTAATGTGAATATTTTAAAATACACACGGGTTTACTTTTATATTTATCTAATACAGTAATCTTATGTTTTACCCTATTTTTATGTATAGGTATTGATTTATTGTTCTCCTTTTCCAAGGTTTGGATTCATTAGATTGTTAATATCTGTATTTTGTATCTGGCCATTCATATCCATATCAGCCTTGTGATAACCACTATTACCTAATAGCTGTATCATCTGATTGATATCTGAATTTTGTACCTGACCATTTTCATCATAATCTCCTGCAATCATCGCATAGCGTCCATTATTGAGTAATACTACTGCATTTGCCCCTCCTGTGATAGAGGATGTATCGATACTTAAATTTACGGTTGTGGTAGTTGCTGTTAAGGAGTAGGTAGATGCCGAAACAATACCCAGATGGTTTCTATGCTTAATCCCTAAAAAGTAGTCTCCTGCTGTCAAATCAAGTTTTAAATCCTGATTTCCATCTACCTCTACGATATCCCCATCGCGTTGTAATAATGCTGAACGACTTGCCACTACATTGGTTTTGTTGGTAGCCTCTCTAAACTCTAACCAAACCCAATCTACAATCGCATCAGGTCCAGCTGTATTTAACATAGATGAAGGCACAATTAAACCATCAGTATAAGGAGAAGTGTTAGGTACAATACCAGATACTCTCAGATCATCTCTCATTAGGTTTTCTTCTCCGTTTACCGGATTCATTCCCGCTCCTTCTAAGAAAGCAATGGGTCGTATTCTTGTAGTAACATCGATTCCTTCTATCACAAGGTCATCGATTACCATTCCTTCACGGTTAGTTACATTATCTGAATACAACTTAATTCTAAACGAAATATGATCAGCTCCTGTTAAATCTGTTTCTCCATTAGCGGCATTGGTAGCAAAGTTATATGCATATTGCCTTAGTGTTGTATTGCGACCTGTCCACTGTGCTCCCGGGCATCCATAACAATCTCCATTGGGATTATTACCGTCTAAATCACTATTGTACCAATTGGGTTGACTAGTTTTTCGACCTAAGGTATTCCAGGTTTGTCCTCCATTAGTAGTATATTCTACATTGGCCCAATCCCAATTGGTCTCCAAATCAAAAGCCATTTGAAATTTCAGTACTGGATTTTGAATTGTGGTAAAATCAAAGCAATTGGTTACTAGAAATGCGTTTGTTCCAGATGGATAGTTTCCTGATAAATTGGTACCATAAACTCGTGTACCACTACTGGCGGTGTTTAATCGGTTTCCTGTGGGAACCCCTCGTTGCCACACACCGCCCTGAACAATTAAATTGTCTGATGCGGATTCAAAAGTATTTGTAGCATTTAAAGCACCTGTAGCATTGATAGTAAATGTTTGCGAACGTTGATTATTTGTAGCGTTTTCATCGTTAGAAGAATTGATATTGACTGTTAATTGATAGGTTCCGGCTGGAAGTTTCAACTCTGGAAGATTGATTGCTATTTCCTGATTAGAAGTCAATGTACCGGTCCAGGTAATTCCATCTGGTGTTCCTCCATCAATTGTATAGGTGATATCTATGGAGTTTATGGTATTGATTCCATTATTTCGAACGTTAATTTGAGGATTGATACTTCCACAATTCGAATCCGAACTTTGTGGACTTACGATTTTAGCCAAACGAATATCTTCCTGAAGCAATTCTACAGGAATCGAGGTGCGCCATATTCCACGTCCATAGGTTCCTGCTGTTAAGGTTTGGTCTTCGATATTGATTTCTAAATCTTCAATCTTGGTATTTGGTAATCCTTTCATAAAAGGCTCCCAGGAATTACTACTATCATCCAATCTATATACACCGAGGTCTGTGGATACGTATATTGGGTTCTGAGAATGTTCTGGCTGATGCACTATATCCTCAGGGTATTCTGTTGCTACCGGGAAATTATAGGTGATATCTGTCCAGGTACGTCCTCCATCAATAGTTTTATGAATTCCTTTGTTAGCACCATTTCCATCGGTTGTGATCCACATCATATCCGGATTGGTGGAATGGATTTCAATACCAGCAATAGAATTTCCTACGGCATTGATATTAAAATCAATGGTTTGACCTCCATCTTTACTTACCCGTATATTTTGATGACTAGAGGAAACGATTCGATTCGGGTCTGAAGGTGCTATCTCCAGTACATCGGTATATCCCCCAAGATCGCCTACTAATTCCCAGGAATAGTTTGTTCGGTTTAATTTGAATAAATTGCTCCAGGCAGCATATACATCTCCATTAGCATCAGCGGATAAAGGTGGTACCCAAACACCAGCTCCTGCATTCGAAGGTCGATATACTCGTGCCAACTGACCGTCTCCACGATGAGACACATATAGTATATCTCCGTTTTGTATAAGGCCGTAGTACATATTATCATCGGTAGGGGTGATTAATGTATTTACTCCGTCTCCTGGGTGATAGGCTCTGTATTCTCCGTTGACACCAACTCCAAAACCTCCATTATCTTGTAAACCTCCTGAAATATTTCCTGGATTACCTTGGGCTACAGCTACATTAAAAAACTCTCCTATTTGCAGATCTTGGTAATGCGGTTGAAAATTAACTCCGTTATTATCACTTGAATAAATCCCCCCATCTGAGGCCACAAATACTTTTCCATTCACTACACGAATACTATGGATATCTGCATGGGTATACGCTTCTGTTAATTGATCCCAACGGTTTAACTTATTCCAGGTTTGACCGCCATTGGTAGATTTCCATACGTCTAATGTTCCTACATAAATCTCATCTGCATTGGTATCAGAAACCCCCATCGCCATGTTATACCAAACCTGGTAGTTCCCTATGATGGTAAAACTATCTTCGTTTCTGGTTGTAAAACTTTGTCCGCTGTTGTTAGAACGATAAATTCCATGTACTCTTTGGTCAGTAGCATCAGAACTAAAAATATAGACATAATTCGGGTTTGCCGGAGTTACATCAATTACCATTCTTCCAGTATTGGTAGGAACTCCGCTGGTTATCTGTGTAAAGCTGGATCCACCATCTGTAGATCGATAAAAAGCTGTTGTGCTTACCCCATAAACAATACTAGCATCTCCAGGTTTTATACGCAAATCTCTAATGTTATTACCGATGAGTGTTTGAGACCAACTAACTCCTGCATCTGAAGAAGTAAAAACCCCTTGATTAGAGGCACATATTAATTTATTTGAGTTATTGGGACCTATAAACAACTCACTTAGTTGGGTAACGTTTCCCAGGGTATTTACATTTAGTCCTGTTGGATTCCAGGTAACTCCTCCATCAGTTGATTTCATCACTCCGATCGTAGGTGTTTGATCAGCATCATCATCTCCTGTGGCTATATAAATTACATTAGAGTTATTGTAATCTACTGCAATAGCCGATACACCAACTCGTGGTAACTCATCTGTCATTGGGCTCCAATTACCTCCACCGTTTGTTGATTTCCAAAGGCCACCATTAGGCGAACCTACATACCAGGTATTACTGTTGTTAGGATCAATAGTCACAGCATTTAAACGACCTTGTCCAGATGGTTGAGCATTGGCTTGTACGTGATTATAAGGTCCAATAGGTTGCCAATTACTCAAGTCTGTCATTGCAACATTTTTGGTGTTTTTACCAAAACGTTTTTTTGCTTCCCAGGCTTCCCATAAATCTTTTCCTGTAGGAAGACTTCCATCGGTTTTTACCTGTCTCCCCCATAATTGTTCCCATCGTTTAAACGGTTTATATCCACTTCCTTTAGCATCTTTATCATGGGTTTTCCAATATGTATTAAATGCTTGTTGTACATCAGAAAAAGTAGGCTTTCCATTTTTCTTTTTTTGTTGGACTTGTTGCATCCATGGAGCAGTAGAATTCAATTGAGCCATAGCGATAGTGCCGCTCAATAACATTATCAACAGAATACTATTTTTCATAAGTTTATTATTTGGGGTACTTTTTATATATGCCTTAAAAAAGGGTATCGGCACCAACAATAAAAAGATGTTTGATCTTATTTGAGGAAATTATATCAGCATTACCACAAAGTTTTTTGGTTGTGTTTAAAATGAAAAATGATAAGAAAATTTACTAGTCTTCGATACAATTTCCTATCGAAAATCACTCTGACCGACGTAAATTTTCTTATCCATCATCCGCATTATTTACCTAAAACTGTTCTCCTTTTCCAAGGTTAGCATTCATCACATTGTTGATATCCGTATTTTGGATCTGTCCGTTCATATCCATATCTGCCAACGAATATCCGGATCCACCTAATAAGACTACTACAGCATTAACATCTGAGTTCTGTACTTGTCCGTTTTCGTCATAATCTCCACCTAACATAGCAAATACTCCATTACCCAAGTCAGTAACGGCATTGGAGCCTCCCTGAGCTATCGAACTAGAAGTACTAAAATTCAAGGTAGCTACTGTGGATGATAAGGCTACAGTATTAACTGAACGAATCGCCAGGTGATTACGGTGAGATACCATTACATAATAGTTATCTTCAGGTAATTCGAACTCGAGATCTGATGTGCCATCAGTAGTTACTATATCTCCATCACGCTGTAATAACGCTGATTTGGAAGCAAGTACCGTATTGGCATCATTTTTATCACGTAACTCAACCCATACCCAATCTACAATAGCATTGGCTCCTGTTGCATTAAAAACAGTAGCCAAAGTAGTTGCCGCATCGGTATAAGGTGATGTAGTAGGTATTGTTGCTGCCACTCTCAAATCATCACGCATCAAACTTTCCTCACCCGTATTGGGGTTGACAGCTGCACCTTGTAAGAATACGATTGGATTGATCTTTATCGCTAATTGTAAGGTAGCCTGCTGAAACCCTTGAGTTAAGGTAGTGGTACCATCTGTAATGGTGGTAACCGCAAGTTCTCCTATAGTATAGTCAAGAGTAACACCACCATTAGTGATGGTGTTACCTCCTGAACTGATTACTTGTCTTTCTATGCTTTGTGCTTGTGTCCCTAAAAATGTACAAACACCTATAAGGGTAAGAAATAATCTTTTCATATTACTAATTCTTTTTATACGTTACCTGACTTTTTACAACAGCTTCTAATGCCTGAAGGCGTTTTTCTAAATTAGAAACTTCAGTAGCTTCAACCTTTAATTCGGTTATTTCAGATTGCTGTTGTTGAATCAATTGTTGTTGTTCTTTAAATGCTTCTATTAACACTGGAATCAATCCTGTATAGTTTACACTTTTATATCCTTTATCATTTGTAGATACTAGGTTTGGGAAGATTTTTTCGATTTCCTGTGCAATTACACCGTATTGGGTACCATCCGCAAATTTCATATCAGGAAATTCGTCTTTTCTCATTTCATACTGAACTCCTTTTGTTTGTATGATTTTTTCCAAACTACCTGATAAAGATTCAATATTCTTTTTATAACGACGGTCTGAAATATTAGTTAAATTTCCGGTATAATTTAAGTCTCCGTTTACATTCAATGCATAGGTGGTTTCTGGTGTAGTAGTACCTACGCCAACATTCCCAGAAAATGCTGTGTTTCCGTTTTTAAGCATTACTAATGCATCAGAATTAACGGGACCATTTATATCAAATACACCATTACCAATTACAAACAAACGATCTGTTTCTATATAAGCATTTGGATCTCCAGTTGCTGCTGTATTTAAATATCCTAAACTAACCTGTCCCGCACTCTCTGCTGTAAGATTATTTCCCAAAGTTACAGTTCTTGATCCTGAAGCTGTATTTCCAATTCCTAAAGCAACCGAATATGCTCCTGAAGCTGTATTTGATCTACCCATAGCCACAGTAGCAGTGTTAGAAGCTGTATTACTATCTCCTGCGGTTAAAGAATATAACCCTTGGGAATTATTAAGAACCCCGAAAGTTGCAGAATACCATCCGCTAGCTGTATTATTAGCTCCAAAACCAGCAGAACCTTGTCCTAGATTGGATTGTTCAAAACCTGTAAAGGTATCAATGTTTAATCCGGCTCTAAATGCTGATAAACTCTTATCAAAAAACATCCTTGAATTGTCATTGGCTCCGGTAATGTCATTAATCTGTGTACTACCAAATACAAAATCATCTGTAGCAGTATCTCCTGGTGCATTACTAGTTACATTATTCACCGTGGAAAATACAGTAACTGGTAAGGCAGGTTGATTTACCCAACTATATACACCACTACCATCAGTAGCAAGAACTTGTCCGTTGTTTCCTCCTACTGGTAATTCGATCTCGTTAGTAGCATCGGCATCGGCGTCATCAGAGGTAGTCCAGGCATAGTTTCCAGATCCATCTGTGCTTAGTACAAATCCATTGGTCCCTCCAGCTGGTAATATATCATTGCTAATCCAGGATAAATTTCCAGAACCATCTGTAGAAAGTACCTCTCCATTATTTCCTCCATTTGGGATCGCATCTGCCGCTGGAGTTACCCAGGTTAGATTTCCTGATCCGTCTGTTTGCATAATCTGATTAGCTGTACCATCTTGTCCTGGAAATGTAAATGAAGTTCCTGCTCCCTGATTGTCCCCATCAATAGTTAACATCCCATTTAAGGTTGTATTACCATTTTTCAGCATTACCAAAGCATCACTACTCAAGGCCAGGTTAATATCTTCTTGTCCATTACCAATTACAAATAAACGATCAGTTGGCACCCAGGTATTTGCAGAACCGGAAACAAAGGTACTGTATTGACCCAATTGAATTTCAGCCATTGAGTTGGCAATTACCTGTCTCCCAATCGCAGTGGCATAGTCTCCATGAGCTCGTGCAGTTACTCCTAATCCTCTTGAAAAATCTCCAAAACCACCTGCATTAGTACCAAAAGCAAAGGCTTCATTACCTGTGGCATTGGCATTACGTCCCATAGCAAATGAGTTAGTCCCACTTGCCATAGCACTTTCTCCAAATGCTACCGAATACTGACCGACATTAGCTTCATCCCATTCATCCTGCGGTGTATACCCTGCACGGAAAGCTGCTTTACTTTTATCAAAGAACATACGATTGTTTAAAGCAGGACTAAAAAGACCATTACCATCCAGTTGAGGAGATCCAAATACAAAATCATCACTCTGAATATTACCGTTACTGTTACTTACTACACCCGCAGTATAATCAAAAGGGCCTGCGTTGGTGGCATTATTACTATTTAACGCATACATCGCGTATGGTACAAATTGTAATTTTGAAGTCCCTATGGATACGTAAGTTGTTCCTCCAGTAATATCTACCTGAACATCGATCCACTGATTTTGTTTGCTCCAATCAATTGCTAGAAAATTAGCTCCCGACGTTCCTCCTCCAACGAGGAAAGTAATTACCCCTTGATCACTGGAGGTTACTGTATGTGCTTCGTTATATACAACGCTTCCTCCTGCGCTTCCTTCTATAATTCTTACTAGCACACCAACTGATTGGTTGACAACAGGATCTCCTGCTGCATCTCTTACTACCGCCTGGTAATTAAAGGTTTGGGAAAATCCAATCCCATACCACAGCGTAGCTATTAAAAAGATTATATTTTTTTTCATCTTATATAGATTTATATGTTTTTCTGACTTTGTAGATTTAGTTATGTGAGGCTGTTATGGAACAACCTCAATATATTGTTATCCCTTGACGATCTCTAAAATTGTTAGAAATATCAAAGTATATAAAACCATTAAGGTTAGGATCAACCTGTATTTTTCTATTGTTCTTCTCATGACTAGGGGGATGTTATGTTATTTTTGGAAATACCACCAACCTATTTGACACAGGTCGGCGGTTTTCTCTAAACATCACTTATTAGAGCATTCTTAATTATCTCTTTTTCAAGAATTGCACTGTTTTGACAGCAGTTCCTAAAGTAATTCGTACTAAGTACACTCCTTCCTGAAGTTGCGAAACATTAATAGCTTCTGAATTATATTTGTTAACCTGCTTAATTAATCTACCTTCAATCGTGTAGATTTCTACACTATCTACCGTTTCTGAAATTCCTGATACAACGAATTGATCTGATACCGGGTTTGGATATAGTTTTATTCCTTCTAATTTGTTATCATCAATACTTAACGGAGGAACTATATCTACAGTTCTGGTTACTTGTATTGCATTATTCCCGGATGCATCTGTTGCATCATATGTTACTGTATAGCTTCCTATTACATTAGTATTAACTGCTGAAGCATCAATAGAAACTGCTGATCCATCATCGGTAGTCGCTCCTAATTCTACGTACATACCTCCTTCTACAATCTCCTGAGGATTTGCTCCTACAAGTGTAATCACTGGCGCAGTTGTATCTACAACATTTACTGTTCTGGTTACCTGTGCTGCATTATTCCCTGAAGCATCCGTAGCATTATACGTAACGTTATAGCTTCCTATAGCATCTACAAAACTACTGTCATCAATCACCACAGCTGATCCATCATCGGTAGTAGCTCCTAATTCTGTATATCCTGCTCCTAATTCGATTACTTGTGGGTTCGCTCCCGTTAAAGTAATAATCGGTGCAGTAGTATCTACTACATTTACGGTTCTTGTTACTTCTACCGCATTATTTCCTGAAGCATCCGTAGCATTATATGTAACAGTATAACTTCCTACTACATTGATATTAACTGCAGAATCATTAATTATCACAGCTGACCCATCATCGGTAGTCGCTCCTAATTCTGTATAACTATTTCCTCTCTCAATTACTTGTGGATTTGCTCCAATTAGGGTAATTACTGGTGCAGCTGTATCCGCTACATTTACGGTTCTGATTACTTCTACTGCATTATTCCCTGAAGCATCCGTAGCATTATAGGTTACACTGTAACTCCCTATTACGTTTGTATTTACAGAAGAAGCATCGGGTACTGCAGCTGATCCATCATCAGTAGTCGCTCCCAGTTCTATATATGCGTTACCTTGAATAATTATCTGTGGATTTGCTCCAATTAATGTAATTACTGGTGCCGTAGTATCTACTACATTTACTGTTCTCGTAACCTGTACTGCGCTATTTCCTGAGGCATCGGTAGCATTATATGTAACGTTATAGCTTCCTATAGCATCTACAAAACTACTGTCATCAATCACCACAGCTGATCCATCATCGGTAGTAGCTCCTAATTCTGTATATCCTGCTCCTAATTCGATTACTTGTGGGTTCGCTCCCGTTAAAGTAATAATCGGTGCAGTAGTATCTACTACATTTACGGTTCTTGTTACTTCTACCGCATTATTTCCTGAAGCATCCGTAGCATTATATGTAACAGTATAACTTCCTACTACATTGGTATTAACTGCAGAATCATTAATTATCACAGCTGACCCATCATCGGTAGTCGCTCCTAATTCTGTATAACTGTTTCCTCTCTCAATTACTTGTGGATTTGCTCCAATTAGGGTAATTACTGGTGCAGCTGTATCCACTACATTTACGGTTCTGATTACTTCTACTGCATTATTCCCTGAAGCGTCCGTAGCATTATAAGTAATACTATAACTTCCTACTGCATCTACAAATCCACTGTCATCAATCACCACAGCTGATCCATCATCGGTAGTAGCTCCTAATTCTGTATATCCAGCTCCTAATTCGATTACTTGTGGGTTCGCACCTGTTAAAGTAATAACCGGTGCAGTGGTATCTACTACATTTACAGTTCTTATTACTTCTACCGCATTATTCCCTGAAGCATCCGTAGCATTATATGTAATACTATAACTTCCTATAGCATCTACAAATCCACTATCATCAATCACCACAGCTGATCCATCATCAGTAGTCGCTCCTAATTCTGTATACCCTGCTCCTAATTCGATTACTTGTGGGTTTGCTCCCGTTAAAGTAATAACTGGTGCAGTCGTATCTACTACATTTACAGTTCTGGTTACCTGTACTGCATTATTTCCGGATGCATCGGTAGCATTATATGTAATACTATAACTTCCTATAGCATCTACAAATCCACTGTCATCAATCACCACAACTGATCCATCATCAGTAGTAGCTCCTAATTCTGTATATCCTGCACCTAATTCTATAGTTTGCGGGTTCGCTCCCGTTAAAGTAATAACCGGTGCAGTAGTATCTACTACATTTACAGTTCTGGTTACCTGTACTGCATTATTTCCTGAAGCGTCCGTAGCATTATATGTAATACTATAACTTCCTACTGCATCTATAAATCCACTGTCATCAATTACGACAGCTGATCCATCATCGGTAGTAGCTCCCAGTTCTGTATATCCAACTCCCAATTCGATCACTTGTGGGTTCGCTCCTGTTAAAGTAATCACTGGTGCAGTGGTATCTACTACATTTACGGTTCTGGTTACTTCTATGGCATTATTCCCTGAAGCATCTGTTGCATTATATGTTACATTATAGCTTCCTACTACATCTACAAATGCACTGTCATCGATCACTACAGCTGATCCATCATCAGTAGTGGCTCCTAATTCTGTATATCCTGCACCTAATTCTATAGTTTGTGGATTTGCTCCAGTTAAACTAATTATTGGCGCAGTGGTATCTACTACATTTACGGTTCTTGTAACTTCTACAGCATTATTCCCGGATGCATCGGTTGCGTTATAGGTTACACTATAACTTCCTACTGCATCTACAAATGCACTGTCATCGATCACTACAGCCGAACCATCATCAGTAGTGGCTCCTAATTCTGTATATCCAGCACCTAATTCTATAGTTTGTGGATTTGCTCCGGTTAAGCTAATTATTGGCGCAGTGGTATCTACTACATTTACGGTTCTTGTAACTTCTACAGCATTATTCCCGGATGCATCGGTTGCGTTATAAGTTACACTATAACTTCCTACTGCATCTACAAAAGCGCTGTCATCAATTACTACAGCTGATCCATCATCGGTAGTCGCTCCTAATTCTGTATATCCTGCACCCAACTCAATAGTTTGGGGGTTTGCTCCTGTCAAAGTAATTACAGGAGGTGTTGTATCAATTTCTGCTCCCGAGGAATCAAAAGTATCATTTACCAATTGTACTCCTGGTTCGCTGGTACAATTAGGAAAAGTGACAGAAGAGGGACCACAAGCTGTGAAAAACTGATCTAAAAACACTGCTCCAGTCTCAAAGGTTATCATTGGATCCTCTGTTATATCAACATACTTAATTTTTATGTGGAATAAAACAGTTGGAGTACTGGTAACATTTTCAGGGTTAATAGCGCCCGCACTTAATCCTTGTTGAAATGATAAAGATACTCTTGAGGTTGTATTATCATTTTGAATAAAGCTAGTGTAGATTGGGAAAGGACCACTGGTTTGTCCTAAAATAGATCCATTAGGTTGGGTATATTCTATATTTCCACCTGCAGATACATTTGTCCCAAAAGCAGCTGTGCTATAGTTCAGGTACAACTGACCTGATCCTAATTTAAAATCTACAGTACTTTCGATCAATACATCTACTTCGTAGAAATCATCTGTTCCATCATTGGTGTTTTGGGCATTGGCAAAGGTAAAATGGATATCCTGTGCCTGGACACTAATCAATCCTGATATCAGAGCTAGTGCCAATGTTAAGTTCTTGATAAATCTGTAATAATTGTGTTTCATATTGTATGTATTTGAGGGGGTTTTAAGGATTATTTATTTTTTATCAATTTCAATAGTTTCTTATGTATGGTTTCAGTTAGTACAGCTAAGTTTTGAGATACCCTATTTTTATTTTTATTTTTTCGATAAAAGGTTAGAACTGTACTCCTTTGCCCAGATTAGGGTTCAGAGAATTATTAATATCTGTATTCTGTATCTGTCCGTTCAGATCTGTATCTGCTTTGTGGTAACCTGAACCTCCTAATAATTGTACAATTTGATTGACATCAGCATTTTGCACTTGTCCATTACCATCATAATCACCAGCAATCACTGCATATTTGCCGTTCGACATTAACTGAAGTGCATTAACTCCTCCAGCTACTTTTAATGGATCTATGCTCAAATCCATAATGATAGGGTTTGATGTCAAAGATTCAGGCGCTTGAGTTCTGATTGCTAAATGATTTCTGTGTTGGATCATTAGATAATAATCTCCCTGAGTTTGACTGATTTGAAATGTTACTGGTGAAGTCCCATCAATTTCCACAATATCGCCATCACGCTGTAAAAGTGCAGATCGACCATTGATTATGGTATTAACGTCATTTGCATCTCTAAGTTCTAACCAAATCCAATCTACAATAGCATCGTTTCCTACAGCATTAAAAACACTCGTATTACAATTCAATCCATCAGTATATGGACTCGTAGTTGGCAATAATCCAGCAATTCTCAGATCATCTCGCATTAAATTTTCTTCTCCGGTATTCGGATTTATAGAAGTTCCTTGCAAAAAGGCAATCGGTGATACTTTTATTCCGCATGCTTTTATATTACTATCTGTAATTGTCCAGCTAAACCCACCATTTCCTGCTGTAGCCATCAATTGATTTCTTTGAGGTTCCGAAGTACAATAACTACTATTCCCTCCGTGAAAATTAATCCCTGTAGGGATTTGTGTTTCTCCTGTACTTAACGTTGCCCAACCGATCAGGGTTTTATCATAATTCAATGTGGAAATAGCAACCCCAGAGAACATATTATTCATCGCTGTGGCACTACTGATATTCCAATTGCTTAACTCTTGATCAAAAGCCGTAGCGTCCCTAAGCATTGCTCTAAAATCTCTCACATTACTCACATCCCAATCATTTAAGTTTCCAGTAGTATTCACTCCAGTTGCTCTAAACGCCCGTAACATAGATGTTACATTAGTCAATCCAGGAGCACCTGCCTGGTCAGAAATAGTTAAGTTGGAACATCCGTAAAAAGAATTTCTTAATGATGCCCATTGCATTCCTCCCCAATTATCAATAGAGGTGATCTTATTTTTATCACCACCATTATTAAAGTAAATGGTTGGGAACCTACCTTCCAGATTAATTGTGTACGTTCCAGCTGCTCCAAAATCATGGGTAGCATTTCCGGTAAAAGGAGTCGTCTCATTACTATCTTGATAATCTCCATCTCCATTCCAATCTATTCTATAGTTATATGTATAAGTATTGGTGTCGGTTGGTATAGTAATCGTAGTGTCACTTGCATCCACAGTAAACGTAAGTTGTAGTGGATTACATTCTCCATTGGGGTAATAGGTTGCAATAATGTTATCTATCTGCGTAAGAATCTGATTACCTATATTTTGAACATTATAATTGTTATAAATATCGTTGATTTCTGCATGGTGATATGGATCTACTTCTGATAATAATAAATCACGCCAAGGCAAGAATTCAGCTTGTGTTTTAGGTACTAAACTCTTATAATGTAATAAGCGATCATATATTTTACAACTCGCCTGATAAGACGCGTAGGTATTAATTTCGTTAGCTGTTGGTATCATCCCCCAAAAATTTAATAATGGAGTCATATTAAACCCAATACGTTCTGTAGCAGCCTGTAAATATTCAGAATCAGTCACATGTGTATCTCCTAGAGGAGAGCCACCTTCGGCTGTCCATTTATCATAAAAAAACTTATTCAACTTTCCCAGATCTTCCCAACTAAACATATCTACGATATCAAACCATTTTACACCACCTCGTACTTGATATTTAGCATGCTCATCTAGCATAGCACTATTATTTCTAAATTCTGGAGTAATCATCCAGGCAATTGCTCCGGTATCTCTTCCATAAGTTTCATCCTCGGCATAACTAATTGATTTTTCCAGGTCATTGCTTAACACGAAATAACTTGGCACCGAAAACATTTGTACCACCGTTTCAGCATGTCCTCTAGGGATTGGGAATAACATATTATGACCTAATTCATGAAAAATAAATCCTCGATTGGTTTCTACAAAATCAGATTCTAGTACTCGTAAGGGATTCCAATAGGTGGATGGCAATGCCTTATCGAAAGTATTTTCATGCATGCGTTTAGGATATCCAGCAGATCCTACACCTCCTGAACAATCCACTTGAACGTACTCCGCTCGAACCGGATGCAAAGGTCTTCCAGCTACTGTATTTACCAGATCCATCATCTCACCCCACTTAAGCATCACATCTGTGACATCAGTAACACCGACCATACTCGTTGGTAATGTAAACATCATCTTATCAGACTCTATATCTGCCCAGGGAACGTATGCATTCGTAAGATCAGTGATCCATTGACTTACGTTTTGAGGTTGACCCGTTACCATTCTGAAATAAGGTGCTTTTACTGCTCCGTTGATGGTTACTGTTTGCCAACCTGCGGTGGTTTCTTGTGGAATTCTAAAGTATATTGCTCCTCCAAAAGGATTTGCTATTTGTGTTGTTGTAGATGTAATTTCAATTGCTTTAGAAATACGCTGAAAACGTTGCATACCGGCAAGAGAAGTTTCATTAATATGAGCTCCTGCTACAATTTTTATTCCTTGATTAACCATAGCTGCGGGTACAGTTACCGTTACTAATTCTCCGGGGGCAGCATAATATCCTGTAGGACGTAATACCCCATGATGACCATGTACCAATTGTATTCCCGGGTCTTTTAAATAGGTTGCTTGTATTGCTACCTGAGCATTAGTAACACGTGGCGCAGCGTTGCTTACGGGACCAGGATAAATACTTCCTTCTCTAAAGCTCATACCTGCCACATTTGCTATATTTCCTGCTACAAATTCATTATCAAAGATATCTTGCATTAAAAAATAGGCTATACGCTGTTCATTAAGCAAACTCGACAAGCTAGGTGTTGCCGCACGATTAGTAAATAACGCATCATAATTGGCTTCAAATGCCGCCAAATAATTATCTATTTCGGTTTTGGCATTGGTATAATTTTTTTGATAATTGACAATGATAGTATTAGTGTGCGTATCCTTTTCTTCTTGAGTTAAACTGATATTCCCAAGTATATGATCTGTCATTTGTTGCAAAGCAGTTTGTAATGCACTAATGTCTCCGGGTCTTGCCGGAACGTGCAACTTAAACTGATCGATGATCATCGTTCCATCAAAGTTATGAAACTCCATATCCCACCCATGATCTTTTTGCCAACCTATATAAGCAGGAAGATTTTGAAGGGTATTTCTAAAGATATCCATATCAAAACCCTCTGAAAAAAAACCAAAATTATATACATCATTGGCTTTAAAAAACCAGGATCTTGATTGATAATCTATCTTTAGACTTATATTAATTTCTTCATTCTTATTAAGAGGAAAAGGATTTACTTTAAAAAAAGAAGACTCATCAAAATTATCATCGGCGAATCCTATAAAAATATTGAATGTAGTTGCGTTATTATTAAGCGCATTGAGTACCAAACCAGCACTTGCATTACCTGGAGGTTTAGAACCATAAATAGGTTTACGTCCATTACCGGTACCTGCATAGGTATACCTAAAATCAATCTCTATCTCAAAAGAATCATCACTAACTATTAATGACTGAAAGGAATTGTCTAGCAAAACATATTGATCATGTGCAAGATCTATTCCTTGTCCTCCTGAAGGAGTAGCAACATAATTGGGAGTGGGAAAAGTATTTTTCCATTCCAGAAATGTTCCGCTTACATTATTTGCGGTATCATTCAAGTTTCCCTCTAAGGGATGGTTGACTACCTGAGCCAAAAGCCCGGTGGTCATGAACATCAAAATCACATAAGGAAAAACTAATGTACTTGGGGTAGTAAGGTAGCTTTGTTTCATAAGTAGGTTTATTAGGGGTGTTTTCTAACTTATTATTAGTACAATTAACACTACGTATACCCTATTTTATTTTTCCGGATATACTTTGGATTACTTGATTTGGGATCGAAGACGAAAGTAGGATAAGACGATGAAAAAACTACTATTTTTTACAGGTACAAAATAGGGACAACAGTTACATGATTTCTTATTAATTACCTAACAATCAGTATTTTATGTATCATTTTTAAAATTGCTTTAAAAACACATTCAAATCAGTTTCAGGAGCAATTTGTAGTCTTTTTCTGAGGCGTTTTCGGCTCTTGTAAACCGATTCAACGGTTATGTTTTGCATCAAGGCAATATCATGGGTGGATAAGTCCAAACGAATCAATGTACATAACCTAAGTTCTGTCTTGGTAAGTTTGGGAAATTGATGCAATAATGTCTGATAAAATTGATGATTCAGGTGATCTATTCTATCCTGAAAATCTATTCTATTTTGTTCAATAAAGGATCTATTTTTGATATCTTCTTCTAATTGATCAAAATATTTTCCCTTGGTTCTTCCCTTGGAGTTTCTAATTTGTTGAAGCTTCTCTAACAAAAAATCATCCCACTTCTGATTTTCTGAAATAGCAGCTGCAAAATCAATCAAATCTTTTTGCTTATACGAAATTTCTACTTTCAATAATTTGTTTTCCAAGTCGGCTTGTTCTATTTGCTGCCGCTTTTTGATACGGTCTTCTCTGAATTTTATAAACCACCAAATTAATGCAATACCCATAAGAACATATACTAAATATGCCCAAAAAGTTCTATACCAAGGAGGCAGAATTCTAATTTTTAAGCTTCTTATTTCTTTACTCCAGACACCATCTCCATTAGCAGCTTTGATCTTAAAAGTGTATGCTCCAGGAGCAAGGTTTAAATAATTGGCTTTGTTTTCAGTAGTTATATGTGTCCAGGGAGATTCTGCTTCTTCAAGATAATAAGAAAATAGATTTTTTGTTGGGGCAGTAAATTCTATAGCTGCAAATTCTAATTCGATATTATTCTGCGCATATGGCACTATTATTTCAGAAGTATGCTCAATGGCTTTGGTAAGCATATTTGATGTACTATGGATATTTACTTTTTTGTTATTTATTTTGAAATTCGTAATCCACGTTTTCGGTAGGTTTATATTTTCGCCGAAGTCTTTTGGGTGAAAAATATTAAGACCATTGATCCCACCAAATACCATTCTCCCATCTTGAAATTTGGTATAAGCATATGTATTAAATTCATCACTTTGTAATCCGTCAGCTTTTGTAAAATTTCTGATAGCTTTGGTTTGCTTATCATAACTTATAATTCCTTTATTGGAGCTCATCCAAATCTTATCTTCCTCATCTTCCAATACTCCATAAATGACATCATTCGGGAGTCCGTTTTTTGAATTTATATAATCAAAAGAACTTTCTTTACAATTAAACTTATGTAATCCTCCTCCTTTGGTACCAAACCAAAGGATATTTTTATTTTTTGAATCTGGCAATAGGCTAGCCACGTGATCGTGCTGTAAACCATTAGAGGTATTCCAAACCTTAAAATCCAAAGAACCCTTCGTATTAGGGAATCCTTCTAATAACCCTTTACTGGTTCCTATCCAATAATGATTATTATAGGTTCTAACAACATCATAACGTAAAGGCGGAACATTAAATTGATCAGTAAAATTATATTCGTTCAATATTTTCTTTTCTATACTGTATACAAAAAGCCTGGTATCAATTATAATCAATATACTATGCGTTTGCTCATCATATTTTAAAACAGGAGCTTCAAGATTGGGAGCTGTACCTAACACCTGTTGATCCACAGGTATCCCTTCATCGATCCTGGCCAAAGTATAGATGCCATTTTTTATAAGCATTCCCCAAGTCGTTCCATATTTATCTTTGATAAAATGTGTATTATGATTTTGCGCGATTAGTTTTTTAAGGTTTTCAACCTCATCTTTTGATTTAACCAAGAATAGATTTTCATTAGTTGTAGGGTTTCCTATATACATATTTCCTTGCCCTGAAATGAAAGGAACAGCATAAATCGATTTTCCTTCAAAATGTGTTTCAATGGCAAATTGTCTTGGGCTGATTTTCATGATTCCATAGCCTGCGGTAGCAATCCAGTTAATCCCTGAATGATCTACAATTGCATCATTATGAAAAGTTTTGATTCCCTTAATATTACCCGTAGCTTCTTTTTTGGTTAGGTGGTTTTGAGAAAGAACATTTTTATCAAAAATGAGATAATTGGTATCGGTATCAAATAATAAATGACTACCATTATTTAGAGAAGAAATAAGATTGATATTAAAATCAGTAGTCATTTTTCGTATTCCTTCTGAATTGATCACATATAATAAATTCAACCCCCAGAAAGAAATTACTATGGAATCATCGATAATAATATATTTAATTCTGTTTGAATGTTTGCTCAAAATTTCAGCATCCAATGTGTTTACTGCTCCCGTTTGGATATCTAATGTGGACAATATTCTTTTGTAACCTTCTTTCTGATCAATCTTTACAAAAAGTACTTTATCATTATAAGTACAGGTAAAAGGAGGGTATACTGTAAATGGAAGTTTTTGAGTTTTAATAAAAGATACAGCTTTTTTCGGTTCTGAAAGCTTTTTGTAAAACTGTTCGCCTAGAGTTAATTTGTATAACGAATTATTAAAAGCTGTCACCCAATATTGTCCTAAAGAATCTTTGATGATTTCCGAAATTGAAGGGTTGCTATCATCATTTAAAAGAGGGATTCTATAAAAACGTTTGGTAGCCTTATGATATAGGTCCAATCCTTTTTCTGTTCCAACCATCATAAACCCATGATCATCATATAATGCCAAAACACTATCATTTACCAAACTGTAAGATGTATTAGGATCATTGGTAAATATTTCAATCTGTTCACCATCATAACGATTCAGACCATTTTTGGTTCCAACCCAAAGAAACCCTTCTTCATCCTGAATAAGACAGGCCGCAAAACCTTGTGATAATCCGTTTTCAATAGTTAACCATTCAGGAATAACGGTTCCCTGTCCTTTTAAGAGAAAACTAAAAAGGAATAAACATATACAAAGACTAGGTATTTTTCTCATTTCAACATAAAAAGAATGCTCTTGTAATATCAATATATTATCATCACTTAAAACAATCCTTTAATTCACAAAAAACTACTCTTCCTAGTGCATTAGAAGAGTAGCTTATCAAATCAAAAAGGGCTCGCCAAAGTTGTATTACTTGATAATTTTAATTTGTATTAAAATTCCATACCCTACCTATAGCAACTCCTTGTTTATCATCTTTTACTACAACTCTCCAATAGTATGTAGTATCAGATGATATATTTACATCAAAAGTAGATCCTTGTAAGTTTTCTGATACTAAAGGAGGAGGGTTAACATCTCCAAAATATACATCAAACAGTAATGGATCTTGGTCGGCATCGGTTGCGCTCCAGTCTAAAGTTACTGCGCTTCCAGACACCGTTGTTCGTAATGCTGGGGATATGATTTCTGGTCCGTATGGAATGGTATTTACTCCAGCTTCGGGTTCTGTAAAAAAAGACTGTACCTCAGAATATTCACTTTCATTTTGCTCACTATCAATAGCTTTCACCCTCCAGAAATAAGTAGTTCCTTTTTCAAGAGTAAAAACCCAGGTAGGTTCTGAAGTAGTAACCGAGAATAATATATTGGAAAACGTATTATCATAAGCCAGATCAATTTGATAAGCAATAGCATCTCCATCAATATCTATCACCGTACTCCACTTAAATTCTAAATTAAAGTTGGTACACACCAAATTATTTGTCGGAAATACCAATCCTGGTATCGAAGGAAAATTATTCTCTATATCAGGAACCTGAATAACCTCATCTGGGAAATCTTCATTACTGCACGCAGAAAGAAATAGTAAACTGAATATTAGGATATATATATATTTCATCTTTATTATTATTTAATTAGTTAATCAAACTAGTTAGCTACATCTATTCTTTTATGATTTTATATACTTTAGAAGTTCCATCATTGATATTAATAAAGTAAATTCCTGTAGCTAAATGTTCCATAGGTAACACAACTTTACCACCCGAAACAGGGTATACTTTTGAAGATACTTTTATACCTAATGTATTATGAATGTTAATGGCAATCGTATCGTTATCAATTCCAGGTAATGTAACCGTGACATTTGCCTTGGTTGGATTAGGATACACAGAGGTTTCCTTTAACCCTTCTATAGTTTTGGATAACTTTCCTTCGCAGGCAAGGCTAGATACCACCTCAATTACATCACCTCTCTTAACGGGTATTGTAAAACTGCTTGTATTGTATTCTCCTATGATTTCTTCGTTAATAGTAACCGTATAAGGTGCTGTTCCGGATTCAATTTCTACTAGTACCTGACTAGTTGTTGAATTGATATTTGTTGTTTTGCCGTTTAATACAGCTGCTGCTTCAATAACTAATTCAAAACATTGTTCACAATCTGTAAATCCATCTATTGCAATACATACAGGATACGTTCCTGGAGAAAGATCATTAACCGTAAGATTGGATATGAAGGTATAAGTTTCGTTATTAATCGTTGCTATATAATTTTGAGATTCAATAGTATTAATTGTTATGTATCCATTATTTTTATCTGTGCAGGTTTCACTCAAAGCTTGTACCTGAAAATTATCAAACGGTAAGGTTTCCAAAGGGCATCTTTCTATAACATTAATTATTCTAATAACCTCAATGGCATTATTTCCTGATGCATCAATTGCATTATAAGTTACATTGTAGCTTCCTAATGTATTCGTATTTACTGCTGAAGCATCAATTACTACAACTGATGCATCATCTGTTGTGGCTCCTAATTCTGTATACCCTTCTCCTAAACCTATAATTTGAGGATTTTCACCATTTAACGTAATGACAGGTGCAGTAGTATCAACTACCTGTACAACTCTGGCTACTTCTGTGGCTGTATTACCAGATGCATCAGTTGCATTATATCGTATGGTATAACTTCCTACCATATCCATAAAATCAGAACTGTCAATCACTACAACAGATCCATCATCTGTAGTAGCTCCTAACTCTATATATCCTGACCCTAGCTCAATCACCTGAGGATTATCTCCTAACAAAGTAATCATCGGTGGAGTAGTATCTACAACGTTTACCGTTCGGGTTATTTCTACTGCATTATTACCGTTTACATCAGTTGCATTATATCGTATGATATAACTTCCTACCATATCTATAAAATCAGAACTGTCAATCACTACGACAGATCCATCATCTGTAGTAGCTCCTAACTCTATATATCCTGACCCTAGCTCAATCACCTGAGGATTATCTCCTAACAAAGTAATCATCGGTGGAGTAGTATCTACAACGTTTACCGTTCGGGTAACTTCAATTGCATCATTACAAGAATCATCGGTTGCATTATACCTAATGGTATAGCTTCCTACGGCATCTATAAAATCAGAACTGTCAATTACAATGGCTGATCCATCATCTGTTGTTGCGTCTAATTCTGTATATCCTGTTCCTAGTTCTATTGTTTGTGGAGTAATTCCTAGTAAGGTAATTACCGGTGCAGTAGTATCTGATGTTTCTACAGTTACCTGTGCTGTTTGCGCAAAACTATTTCCATGAATATCAGTTACCGTAACGGTTACATTATTCACTCCTTTATGACTACAATCAAAAGTAGTTGGTGTTGTTACAATCGTGTCTATTCCACAATTCTCTAAAATTCCTGTTACAGGAACAAAAGCTACCACATCATTAGTAGTTGACCATACGGCAGAATTACGTCCTGGTACGATAATAGCCGCAGTACCATCGATATTTTCTAGTCCTTGCGTTTTGTCATTTCCTGCATCCAAGGTACTCGTACCATGAATCTCAATTCGATTCGTACTTTCGAATAGTTTTATCTGTGTTGTCGTTGCATCTGGTGTGGTATCATAGTAATGTACCGCATCAAAATCAATTATCGCAATTCGATTTGGTGATGTCCCAATGGTTGTATATCGTATAGTTCCTCCATTTGTAGGATTAATATCTGTCCAATCAAAAGCGATTAGGTTGTTTGGGGTATTGGAATCAGGGAGTGTTTGGCCACTACAGCATCCATTCTCTCCTTCATCAGAAAAAGTGATAAATCCGTTAGAGGATATGTAAAACTCTGTATATCTGTTTCCGTAAAACCCAAATTCAAATCCTATGGGCAGTCCTGTCGATAAATCATCATCATCAAGGATTACCTCAGTACCGATAGCAGAAATATCTACTCTATCTATAGCTCCTGATATATCCAATGTATAATCTGGAGCCATAGGATGCGCTCCTATTAGATCATTAGCCACAATCATAGCTGTTTCTCCCGCTCCCAATGTCATCGTATGGTCTTTGGTTATAAATAAAGGTGCCTGTGTATCATTGACTGTTACCGAAAAACTACACTGACTGATAGTACCGTCTGCTTTGGTGATTTCTAAAATGGTATTAGTTGTACCTATAGGAAACAAGCTACCACTTGCCAGTCCAGATATCAGTGTACCACATCCTGCATAGTCTACAACGGCTCCGCAACTATTAGGATCATTATCTACTATAATATCTGATGGGCAACTTACATCTACCGTTACTGTAGTACTACATGTGGTTACATTTCCTGAATCATCTGTCACTGTTAGGGTTACTATATTATCCCCAATATGAGTACAGTCAAATTCTGTAATATCTATAGCAGCTATCACATTGCAATTATCACTATATCCGGCACTAATGTCGTCCACAGTGATACTCGCCTTTCCAAATTCATCCAATTGTAATGTAAAGGGAGCTACACATTGTACAACCGGAGGTACAGGATCTTTAATGGTTATGGTAATATCAGCTGTACGGATATTTCCGTTAATATCAGTTGCTGTGATTGTTAGGGTATTATCACCCACATGACTACAGTCAAAATTAGTTTGACTCAGGGTGAGGTTTTGCACTCCGCAATTATCTGTAGCAGTTATTGCCAGATCTGTAGGTGTCAAAGAAACTGTATTCATTACCGGATCCAATTCGAATACCAGGCTTTGCGGGGTTTTAGTTGTAGGAGAGAGATCTCCTTTTACCCATACCCTATGTATGGTATTATTTACATCTCCTGCTCTATCATCTACATCCCAGCTTCCTCCAACATTCCACTGATAAAAACCGGCCGGCCATCGAAAAGGAGAACTAGTCAACGCATAATCTCCTTGATTTTGATTGTATTGGCTTGCTACAAATGGAAGATTACCTGAATGATCATTATATAGTGTAGAATTACCTACAAAAGGTTCAAACCTTCCTATTCCAGATTTTACATATCGGATACCTCGAGGTAATGTTGTATACAATCCACTATTGGTTTCGAAATGTATGACTCTGCTATGTGCAGAGGTTTCTCCATAAAAACGTAAATGGGTAAAATCAATTGCGGCAGCTAATGAATTGCTAAAATGTCCCCAGTTTTCTGTTCCGGACTCATCATCACCGAGAGCAGAACTATTTAATAATGGTACATCAGTTGAACGAACCTGAAGTGTTGGGTTGGTACCTCCCTGATGTACATAATTGAGTACCATTAACCAACCGCCTCCGGAAGTATCATTATCCAGCTCAGCCTGAAAAGTATTTCCTTCAAAAGTAAAATAGTACCTTCCGCTAGGATAAGAATTTACTACTTGTGGAAGTAAAGAAGTAAAAGGATCACTTACAGTTCCTGTTCCATAGGCTCCAATAGAAATTGTAGGAGCCGTGGTATCCTCTATTACTACTACAACATCTTTACTTGTTTGGTTTCCGGCATCATCTGTGGCAATTAATTGAGTTGTATTATTTCCTATATGACTGCAATCAAAATCGGTCTGACTTAGACTATAATTTACATTACCACAGTTATCAATAGCATTGGGTTCGAAATCAGTCGGAGCGATGGTAATAGTACCTGTAGCATCCAACTGTGCAGTAATCTCTGTATTTCCAACAGGTGACAAATCGCCACGTACCCAAACCCTATGAATAGTACTTGCTGCATTAATAGCAAAATCATCAACTTCCCAACGGTTGCCTCCTCCGCGAATCCCCCAGTGGTATAATCCTCCTCTCCAAAATGGAAATTCTGTCAAAGCCAAATCTCCCTGGTTAGTAAATTCATTAACTGCCTGGGCAGGAATATTAGCAATATGGCTAGGTAAGGCAGTGAAATTGCTTCCTTCGATACCATCAAAAGAGCCAGTACCGGTTTTTACATAATTAAGGACACTACTGTAATTAGTTTTAAAATCGATCACACGGTTGTGTCCTGTCGTCACTCCGTAAAAACGAATTTCTTCAAAATCTATAGCCGCTGCCATAGCATTACCCATATGTCCCCAATTGATAGTTCCTGCTTCATTATCTCCTAAAGTAGATGAACCTAGTAATGGTAAATCTGTATTTCTTACTGTTAAATCAGAATTATCCCCTGCAACGTGTACGTAATTCAATATCATCAACCATCCGCCACCATCGGTATCATTATCTAGCTCTCCCTGAAAGGTACTTCCGTTAAAGTTGAAATAATAGGTTCCGCTGGGAACACTTCCTACTGTAGATTGCAGCAAGTTTCTAAAAGGATTAGACATAGTTCCGTCTCCACCACCACCAAATACTGGAGGTGTGGTATCCTGTCCAGGGCCACATTGAGCCTGAATGTTATGTGCAAAAAGAAAAAAAGCAAATAACCATAGTAATAGTTTTTTCATAGAAAAGGGGTTTTAAAAAAATATTTAGTCTTTTAGTAATTTAATCACAGTATAACTGTGTTGTATCTAATACAGGCAAGTTTTGATATACCCTATTTTTATTTTTATCATTTAAAATATAAAAGGCACATAGTTTAAAGGAATTTTAAAATTTAGATGTGATAAAAGTAGTATACGCTTGATTTTACACATAAAAAACCACCCCTACAAATACCCCTACAATTTTATATCATCTATCATCATATATTCATAAAATATATTAAATCCACATGTTGCGGGATTATACACTAAAACTTTAGAGTTTTAAAAGAAAAACCACTCTTCTATAAGCATAAGAAGAGTGGTTAAAAATATTGTAAACTTCATATCACAGCCCCTTATTTCTGTAATAATCGATTTACAATATATATTTTTCTAGAACCTACTTATCAGATATCCACTAAATCCACTTTCTGTTTGTAAACTCCAGGAGGTATCTGTGCTGGAAGTAACATTAACATGCACTTTATCTCCTGCAGATAATCTTAATACTCCACTCACACTTAAGGTATTAAAGTTTGTAGTTGCATCTCCTTGGGAAATAGCATGTAATCCATTATCTAAACTTAATGCTCCTTCAACACCTACTAATAATCTATAGAATCCTGAGTTAACCCCGTCAAAACGAACTTGAGCAGAGAAAAAATAAAATCCGTTTACAGGCGCTGTAAACCCTCCTGTGGTTTCATCAAAATGATTGCCATTGTCATGAAGGTTTGTAACAGCGGCATCACTCGTTCTCCAGGATGGAACCTTAAAGAAATTTCCAGCTCCTGATAAAGCAAGTGTTCCACTTAAATCTGCGCAAAAACTAGGCAAACCTGTGATTGTTAGTGCTGGGGTTTCTACTGTAGCGGCAGAAATGTTAGATGTCCATTGTGATCCTCCATTACCATTGCTAGTTAAAACTTGCCCGTTGGATCCACCAGCTGGTAATTCGATCTCATTGGTTGGGTCATTATCTGCATCATTTACCGCATCGTTCACCCAGGTATATCCACCACTACCATTAGTTCGTAAAATTTGTCCATTAGTACCTCCTGACGGTAATTCAATTTCATTATTAGGATCTGCATCAGCATCGTTAGGACTAAAAGCGGTCCAGGAAATATTACCCGAACCATCTGTGGTCATCACTTGATTCGCAGTTCCATCTTGGGCAGGTAAAGTATATCTTGCTCCTGCTCCTGCATTATCACCATCAATAGTTAATGATCCGTTTAGTTGTGTATTACCATTTTTTAATATGGTTAATGCGTTTGATGTATTTGCAGAAGAACTACCATTACCTATTTCAAATAATGGATCTGTAGCTACCCAAGAATCACTTGTGCCTCCACCAATATTATAACGACCTAATGCAAAAGAAGTATGCGACTCTGCGTTAGTAAAAAAACCAGTTGATGTAGCGTTTGTTCCCAAAGCTGTGGTTCCTCTTCCTAAGGCTACGGAAGCTCTACCTGATGCTGTTGAACCATTTCCTATAGCTACGGAACTGCTAGCAGAAGCTGTATTGCTTTCTCCAGCTGCAAAAGATCGATATCCAGAAGCTGTATTACCATATCCTATTGCAGTTGCATAAGTATTAGAGGCCTCCACTGCATCTCCGATTGCAATTGAGTTATCTCCAGAAGCTTTTACTCTTTGTCCAATTGCCACCGCATAGAGACCTGTTGCACCACTATCGGTACTTGCAAACTCTGAAATACTTAAATCTACGGCATTACTTCCAATATCGCCATAATAGGCAGGATCTCTTCCTGCAAGTCTCCATCCGGTATTACTCCCTTCTGTTATTTGTTCTAATCCAGTACTTGAAGCACTATTAGTTATCCAAGATACATTACCTGAGCCATCTGTAGTCATCACTTGATTCGCACTTCCATCTTGAGCAGGTAAAGTATATGCTGTTCCTGCTCCGGCATTATCGCCATCGATTGTCAATGATCCGTTTAGTTGTGTATTACCATTCTTACGCATTACTAATGCATTGGTTCTATTACTATCATCTATACCATTTCCGATAATAAATAATGGATCGGTAGCTACATATGCTGCATCACTTCCGTTTACAAACTCACTAAATAATCCGATAGTTTGTTGTCCATACGTAGTGGATTGAGTTCCTCGACCTATTCCTACTGCATAAAATCCAGAAACGCTATTGTTTGCACCTATTGCGACTGTAGAAGGACGAGAGGCTAAATTTTGAAATCCTGCAGCGAAAGCATTTTCTCCACCAGCATTATTATTAGTACCAAATGCTGTAGCCGCTATACCTTGTGCTAACGAATATCTTCCCATTGCAACAGAATAATCTCCAGCGTTAGCAGGGTTCCAAACAAAAGCATCTCCACTACTATCTAAAGCGGTTCCTACTCTAAAAGATCCTTTACTTTTATCAAAATACATTTTAACATTATCACTTGCGTTATTTTCGATATCATCTAGCTGAGTACTACCAAATACAAAATCATCGGTAGCAATATTCCCATTTGCGTTGCTAGTAATATTATTGGTTGTGTTAAAAATTTTGTCTCCAGAATTAGCAGCATACAATGCATAGGGCACCTGTTGTAGTTTAGTAGTTCCAATACTGGTATAGGTAGTGCCTCCTGTAATATCCACGGCAATCCCAATCCATTGGTTTTGAAGACTCCAGTCAATTGTATTAAAAGCATTCGAAGTAGTTCCGGTTCCAACAGATAAGGAAATCACTCCTTGCGCACTAGAGGTTACTGTATACGTTTCGGTATATACTAAATTATCAGGAGCCACACCTTCCAAAATTTGTACTTGTACTCCTATGGATTGATTAATAATTGGATTACCAGTAGCATCTCGTATGACAGCTTGGTAATTAAAGGATTGTGAAAATCCTAGTAGGCTAAATAATAGTAAGGTTACTAAAGGGGTAATCTTTTTCATAATGTAAAGGGTTATGTAATTCATATCACATATAGTACAAGCAAGTGATATTTTACCCTATTTATTTTTTCACTTAATGAAATAAAAATATATCACGCGTCTTTTTCTATAAAAAATTATTTTTTGAAGAACGAACACAAATAACTGAATTACAAGTACTTAAAGAACAAGTAACATCTATCTTAAAAACCGAAATCTTTCACTCAACAAATAGGTTTAATCATACTATCAGACGTATTGCTTTTTTACTTTTAACACAGTACCTATATCGTTCTAATCCAACACAAATTTGAATCCTGTACTAAAAATATTTGCTTGCAACCCATCACTTCGGTCATATCTATTATATCTCAATTCCATATTTTTAAGACCGAACTTAAAGACTTTGAATTTGGTAAAAATATCCGTATATCTTAAACCTACTCCGTATTGATGGCTATCAAATGTTGATAAATCATAATCCGAAGTATAAAACTCAGAAGTACTGAGATGAGTCTCGTATGGTGCGAAATAATTCGCCTGTTGTTGACTATAAAATCTGTATGTAGGTAATAAAGTAAATTTACCTCCTACAAATTTTATTGGTAATTCAAGAGAAGCCGTATGTGCCATCACTCCCCAATTGTCTGTATAAAATCTATAATAACTTCTTAAGGATAAAATTTCATTAATATAATAATTGGCTCTTACCCCAATAGGAATCTTCCATCGAGTATCTGGTAGTTGCTCATTATCATCTGCTAGATGAAATACTTCGGTATTAGAAGATGAAGTATAATTGGCAATAGCATTAGCATTGCCTCCTATATAAAAATTAGGCTGATCTGCAAAGTAAACTCTATGATAGGGTGTTGATAATAATCCTTGTTGGAATAACAAGTCTCCAAAAAGTGATATTTGAAAACTTTTATTTACAATCTGTGAGAAACTTAAAGAAATTGCATATGAATTACGCCCTTGATTTTCAAACTCTGTAAATCCTTGGGGGTTATATGCATTAGAAACCGTCCCATTTTGATTCCATACATCTACCCCTTGAAAATATCCTTGATTTTGAAAATTAGCTCCGTAAACGGCAAATTCTTCGAGCTCTGTAGGATATAATGGTTTCCAAGTATCCAGATATACATTACCACTGATTCCTAAAGTAGTATTTTTATTATTAAACTGTTTGGTAAAACCTCCTCCAAAACCTATAGAAAAATAATCATATTCTATAGAAAAGCTAGCATGAGCATTCCAAATATTATTACGATCGTCAGAGCTACGACTATAGTTCATGGTAATATTACTCCATACATCACTTTTTGATGCTCCTGAAGATGCAATCCAAGGGCTTCCTAAAGGCATGGAAGCTCTTTTTCTTTTATCATCATTTTCCTCTTCGTATCCCTGAGATGCTCCTGATGCATCAAAAGGATTCAAATTACTGGATGAAGCAGAAGTATACGCAGAAATCCCAACATCTACTGTCAGCACATCATCATCACTTAAGGGTACGCTTACTACTACTGTTGGTGTATAATCGGTAAGGTTTTCTGTTCCGATTCCTCCTCCAACAGAAGAGTGGGTACCATCTTGTTTATAATAACTCATCAAATAATCTACCTCTGTAGATTCTAACACTCTTTTTTTGTATATAGGAATCGAGTCATTTTCCTGAGAAAAAGATACAAAACCAATAAAGCATATAATAATTGCAATTATTCTTTTCATTCGTTGTTTTTTAAATTCTGCTTTACAGCAACATAAACCTGCCTTTCTTAAAAATCATGAAAGACAGGTTTCAACCAATCAATTTAAATATTCCACCTTTGGAGTGGTTCTATAAAAACACTAAAAACTTATTATGTATGGAGCTCATTCTTATAACAAGATAAATCCAGTCAACTGCTTTGAAGACAACTCTATAAATGTTTTTCAAATTAGAGTTTTACCTAATTACAGCCGCAACCTCCTCCGGATTTTCCCCCATTTGCTCCAGAAGCGGCTTCTCTATATACCTGAAAATTAGTTTCAAAACGCTCACTACTATATGCAGTCAATTCCATATCAGGATCGTTGATATTTACTTTTTCGTACTCTTTTACTGATGCACAGGATGTCATTATCCCAACTAACGCAATAGTGTATATTATTTTCTTCATCTATCTGTTATATTTTTCTTTTTTCTAAATGATCAGAATACCAAACACTCCCATCATCTTTTACAATAATGCATTCTAGATCCTTTAATTGATTTATAAGATGCATACCTACATCAGGTCCCATCACAAATATGGATGTTGCTAAAGCATCAGCTAATTCTGCTTTTGGTGCAAAAACAGTTACACTTACTATCCCAGTTGAAGGATAACCTGTTCTAGGATCAATAATATGAGTGTATCTTTTACCTTCAAATATTACGTACTTTTCATAATTACCTGAGGTTACAACTGCTCCTTCTTTAACCGGTAACAAGGCAAAAGCCTTGGATTTATTGAGTGGATTGGTAATAGCAACTTGCCAATCCTTACCATTGGGTTGTTTACCCCAGGTATTCATATCACCAGAGGCATTAATAATACCTGCTACTACACCTTTGGATCGCAATAATTCTTTTGCTTTATCAGCTGCATATCCTTTGCCAATTGCTCCAAAACCAATCTTCATTCCTGTTTTTGTAAGAAAAATGGTTGAATTCTTTTTATCGAGTTTAATTCCTGAATATCCAACTTTACTTACTGAGGCTTTTATAACTTCTTCAGTTGGTATTGTAACCATACTTCCATCAAACTTCCAAACCTTATCCATAGAAGCATAACTAATATCAAAAGCTCCTTCTGTTAACTTAGATATATACAAGGAGCGCTCTATAAGATCAAAAAGTTCTTGATCTACTTTTGTTACTTGTATGCCGGCATTCTTATTGATGTTTGATGTTTGAGAATTGGGATCCCAGGAAGATATTAGCTTTTCTATTCTTGAAATTTCTTCAACCGCCATATCGATAAATGAATTGCCTTGGGCTATGTCACCCGCAACTACCGTAATATCAAAACGGCTTCCCATTAATTTCACGGTTCGTTTATATACCTCCTGTGAGTGAGTCACACCAGAAATAAGAATCGCTATAAAAAAAATTTCGTATTTCTTCAACATCTATCCTTTAAAAGATTCTAATAATTTGATGTATCCTGATGGAGGCATTTTTTTATAACCTGTTTGACCTAAGATCTTTCCGTTCTTATCCAATACCACAACAAAAGGAAAATACCCATTCTTATTATAGGTTTCTGCTAATGCATTATTGTGATCCTGTTGTTCTTTGTTCAATTTGTTTTTCTTTCTTCTGGGAAAGTCTGCCTGAAGCATGACAAAATGTTCTTTTGCATAGGTTTTAAACTCTGAAGTACTCCAAACTTCTTTATCCAACTTAATACACGGTGCACACCAATCAGATCCCTGAAAAACCAATATTATATTATGTTGTGATGTGGCTGCTTTGGATTTTGCTTCATCAATATTAGTATGCCATTCTTGCGCAGTTAACGACGAATTTAAAACAAAGCCAATACAAAGGCTTAAAAATATTTTTGCCATTTATTTTGGGTTTTTAAAGGTTTCTGTAATCAATACAGGTAAATCTTGATATACCCTATTTTAATTTTATGATTTTATGATTTTTTAAATAAAAAAGAAAATTGTTCTTCATTTAAAATTTAATCACTTTAAAAACTTTATAATTTGAATCTCAAAACGAAAACATTGGTATTTTAGACAAAAAACACCCCTACAAACACCCCTACAAAAATCTCGTATATTACTGTAAAAAAGCATCTTAAATACTTTCAAACTGTAACTCAACAATAAACCTTTTGGCTTCCTGTTTTATTTTAATAGTTTTGATTATATTATATCTTTAATATGCACATGCCTGAACAAAAACAATCGGTTTGTGAGGAAAAGAATTTTGATACTCTTTTTAATACTCACTATGAATCAGCGAGGAATTACCTGTATTATAAATGTGGGGATCTTCAGCAGGCTGAAGATATCGTACAAGATGCTTTTGTGAAATTATGGAAACAATGTGCTGATATAATTTATAATACAGCAAAATCCCTAATTTTCAAAATTTGTAATAATGCACTTCTTAATGAATTTGCTCATAAAAAAGTAAAGCTTCGTTATGAAGCGATACCTAGAAGTGATAGAAATAACGAAAACCCTGAGTTTATGATGGAGACCCAAGAGTTTAGAATAAAACTAGAACTGGCCATTGGTAAACTCTCAGAAAAGGAACGAGAAGTATTTTTGTTAAGCAGGATTGATAAAAAAACATATAGAGAAATTGCAGAAATAACAGGAATCACTGTTAAAGCTGTTGAAAGAAGGATGAGTAAAGCTTTTATAACATTGAGAAAGTTATTAGGAAAAGAATTTACAATTTAAAAAATAGGGTAAATAGATGTTCACTTGTATTAAGGTTGTACAGAGCAATTTATATCGCTTTTTTAAATAACCTTTAATTACCGAAAGTATATACTTTCTTAGAACTATGGAAAAATACGAATCAGATAATACATTTATAGCACGCTGGGTTGCCGGTGAATTGAGCGAAGAAGAATTATCTGAGTTCAAAAAATCCGAAGCCTATAAAGAATTTGCTCTTATTAATGAAGAAGCACAAAAATTTAAAGCTCCTCCTGTTGATAAGAGACAAGCTCTTATTAAAACCAAAGAACAAATTACTTTTGGTAAGAAAAGAAAGCCAATATCAATATATAGAACCTGGTATGTCGTTGCTGCCTCTATAGCCATCATTATAAGTATATTTGGAGTGTTAAATACAACAAAAAGTTATACCACTTCATATGGAGAGCAATTGGCAGTTACCTTACCTGATGGATCTAAGATACAGCTTAATGCAGATTCAAAACTTACACACAAACGTTTTTTCTGGTTAAATAATCGTAATGTTAGCTTACAGGGTGAAGGTTATTTTGAAGTTGAAAAAGGCGAAGGTTTTAAAGTAGAAACTGCT
Organism: Aquimarina callyspongiae; assembly: GCF_034322225.1. Classification (NCBI taxonomy): domain Bacteria; kingdom Pseudomonadati; phylum Bacteroidota; class Flavobacteriia; order Flavobacteriales; family Flavobacteriaceae; genus Aquimarina; species Aquimarina callyspongiae. The sequence goes on from NZ_JAXLPA010000001.1 coordinate 1,160,370, forward strand.
CATGGTACTGTTGCTGTTCTTGGAACTAAATTTAATATAAAAACCAGATCTACAACATTTGAACTTAATTGTTTTGAAGGTGTTGTAAGATTTGACAAATTGACTTCTACGGAATCTAAAATTTTGAAAAAAGATGATCGAATTATTTTATCCGACGGAATTATAAATAGCGAAAAAGCTAGTGAAACGATTCCTAACTGGATGCAAGGTATTAGTATTTTTAAAGAAAAACCTTTACAAGAAGTCCTTGACGAAATACAAATACAGTTTAATGTTACTTTTAACATCAAAAACACTGAGGATGTATCCAAATTATTTACTGGAAGTTTTTTACACGATGATTTAGAAAAAGCCCTAAAGTCTACATTAATTCCAATGGGAATTCCTTATAAACTCTCTGAGGATAAAAGTGTTGTATATTTACAATAAACCAACTTAGTTATATTTTTTGAATGAAACACCCCTTTTTATTATTAGTATTGACATTCCTTTTCAGCTTGGTATGTTATACTCAAGAAACATTGAATATTGATTATAGTCAAAAATCGCTAAAAGATGTACTTGCAGATATAGAATCAGAAACCAAAATACTTTTTTCTTATTCTCAAGAAGCTGTTTCGGATAAAATTATTACAATCTCAAAACAAGAGATTGTAATAGATGATTTATTATCTTTATTAGCCGTTCAAACGGGGCTTAAATTTGAAAAAGTATCAGATCAACAAGTGATCATTTCTCAAAGAAAATTAATTTGTGGGTATGTTTTTGATGCAATCACCAAAAAGAACCTTCCTTTTGTTACTGCGATTATTGATGAAGATCACACTACAGAAACTGATGATCATGGATATTTTAGTTTTGAAAGTATCAATCTTGGGACAGAAACTGTTCATATCAGTTTTATTGGATATGATGATACTGAAACGGTAATTACCGCTGGAAACCCTTGTATAAATATATTTCTTAATCCTTTATCATCTACACTGGATGAAGTTGTTGTTTTGGGGTATGTTACTTCTGGTATTGACAGAAACAAAGATGGATCTGTAACAATTGATAAAGAAAAACTTGGTATCCTACCAGGATTAGTAAGTCCTGATATTGCCCAAAGTATCCAGTTGATCCCAGGTATTTCGACACTGGATGAATCGGCAACCGGTATCCAGATTAGAGGAGGATCTCCAGATCAAAATCTGATATTATATGATAATATTAAGTTATATAATACCGGATATTTTTATGGAATGTTTTCTTTATTTAATCCCTTTGCTACACAAAAAGCTACTATTTATAGATCAGGAACCAGTGCTATCTATGGAGATCGTATCTCAGGGATTATTGATATATCTAGCGGAGATGATATTCCCAAAAAAACAGAAGGAGGATTTGAAATCGATGGCTTATCTGTAAATGGTTATGTAAAAGTACCCTTGTCAGAAAAAACTGCTGTATATGCTTTTGCCAGAAGATCCTATGCTGATGTATTAGAAACCCCAACTTACATCAGTTATTCTGATAAAATATTTACAAATTTTGGTGTAGCCAGAGATATTAACGGCAATGTTTTAGAGCTAGAAACAGATGATGATTTTAGCCGTGAAACCAGTAACAATGATTTTTCTTTTACAGATATCAGCACCAAATTTGTTGTAAAACCAAATGCTAAGAATACCGTTTCTGTTAGTGGTTTGTATACACGAAATCGTTTGGATTTTGACTTTATGGGAGGTGAAGAGATCGTAGTAGATTCTTTAATCACACAAAACAAAGGGTTTAGTATAAACTGGAACCATAGTAGTAGTGAAAAACGGCAAGAAAATATCACCGCTTATTTTTCTGAATACAATTCTTTTTATCAAAATAATGAAATAAAAGATGAAACTGGTGATGGTATTCGTGACCTGGCAGAAATTAATATACGCAAGAACGATATTGTAGATATGGGGATAAAACTAACTTCTACAGCTTCTATTAAAGAAACTCAAAACCTGACTTTGGGTTATGAACTTTCTTATACCGATTTAGAAGTTCTGATCAGAAAAGAAAAACCTATTGATGCCGAAATAGATAATTCGGAACAAGATGATTATAACCTTAAAAATGCTTTATTTGGAGAATACACTTTTAATTTTAAAAACAAAGGATTGATTAATGCAGGTGTTCGTCTTGTACATTACAGTTCTCTGGATGAGTTTTTGATCGAACCACGTATTAATTTTGAGTATCCATTAGGAGATCGTCTTAGAATTAAAACCGCTATCGAAAGACGGAACCAACCTATTTCTCAACTAATAGAATTTAATCATACCGAACTGCGTTTAGAAAATGAATTATGGCGTTTATCTGATAATGAACAATTTCCGTTATTAAGCAGTAATCAAATTTCTGGTGGATTATTATATCATTACAAAAATTTTAATGTTGATGTTGATGCCTATTATAAAGAATTAGATGGACTCACTACGTTTACCAGTGGATTTAGTAATCCTTTAGAGAATCTGGAAGAAGGAAAAAGTACTATAAAAGGCCTGGATCTTTTGTTAAAATACAGATGGAATAATTATAAAATATGGGCAGGTTATACTTATAATGATATTACTTTTCAATTTCCCAATTTGCAGGATACACCTTTTAAGTTTCCTGGCAACAATGATATAACACATCAATTTAGAATCTCGAATACTTTACAGTTAGAAAAATGGCAATTTTCGCTTGGATGGCAATTTAGAACCGGAAAACCTATTACTCCCGTAAACAGTTATGAAATTAAGATCGATGCAGATGGTGAAAATGCCGGTGTAGTTAATTTTGGCCCTGTAAATAGTGACAAACTACCTGATTTTCATAGATTAGATGCTTCTATATTATATGATTTTAATATTAAATCAGGTAATGCAAAATTAAAATCACAGATAGGATTATCTTTTCTAAATATTTACAACAGAATAAAACCGTTAAATTTAATTTATAAAGCAGAACGAAAGCCTCTAGACGATGGTGGTATTGCAGTAGAAGGTACAGATGGATCTTCACCCGAAGAACTTGAAGTAATCCTGGAACAGGTAATTCAGCGATTCTCTCTAGGTTTTACACCCAATGCTGTTTTTAGGATATATTTTTAGTTTTCAAGATATTCCAGAATTGGTGCTGCTTTGGGTGCATTAATCTTTTTGCGTAAGCGATAACGGTTCATAATAACACTGTCTTCTGAGATAGCCAGCATATTAGCTATTTGTTTAGTATCTAATTTCAGTTTTTCCATGGCGATCAATCGTTCTTCAGATTTGGTAAGTTTAAATCCTTTACTTTTTATGTTATTATAGAAATTTGGGTATACCATGATAAATTTTTCTCTAAAAACATACCAATCCTGATTGGTTAAAATACGAGTAGAAGTTAATTCTTGTATGTTTTTAATTGATTGTTTTTCTCCGAATTCTGATTTTAAATCTTCAAGTTCCTTAATTAATGCTTCCTGGATGTTACTTTTGTCAATAAGCCGCTTGGTAAATTCTTCTAGTTCATTTTTGTTTTTCTCTAATTCTTCTGTTATTCTTTTAGCTCGATTTTTATAAATTCTTCTTATTAAATATACTATTGTTATTCCTCCTGCTACTGAAATGATTAACAGTATTAGATAGAGTTGTTTCTGTGATCTTTCAGCATTTGAGATTAGTTCTAATTCACTCTTCTCTTTTGCATAATGAAGACTATCTGTTAATCTTTCTCGATTAAATTTATGACTGAGTTCTAGTGCTTGTATTTTTTTTGCATTTTCGACATTAAAAACCGAGTCTGAGTATTTTTTATATAAACGATAATCATCTAAAGCCTCTTTATAATTACCCATTTTTTTCTGAAGAAAACTTCTCCTTAAATAAGATTTTGAGATCCTTGATTTTGCTTCTTGAATTTTTGCTTCTTTCAAAGCTTTCTCTGCATAACCCAACGCTATTTTATATTCTTTTAACTGCATATGACTCCCTGCCAGGTTATAGTATATTCTTTGTAAAGAAAGTTTTCTATTGGTTTTAATATCATACTCAAGATTCTTAGCATACATTTCTATAGCTTTTTTATATTCTTTTTTAGTATGATACCAAGCTGCCAGATTAGAATTTACGCGATAGATGTTTTCTTCATCTTTAAGAACTACAAAAATATCCTTTGCCTTTTGATAGCTTTTATATGCAGAATCCATCTTTTTCGATTGGCGATATGCCACTCCCATCATATTATACCCAATAGCTACTCCTTGTTTTTCGTGTAATTTCTCTTTAATTTTTATTGCTTTTTTAAAATATGTAACAGCCTTTTGATATTCCTTCTGATCTCTGAACACCATCGCTATATTGTGATAAATATCTGCAATGTTAGAAGAGTCATTCAATTTTTCATACAAGGTTTTGGCTTGTAAATAAAAATTCACTGCTTCAGGATAGTTACCTTTTCTCTTATTTACAATTCCTAAGGCTTCATATACTGTTGCTCTTTGTTTAGAGTTGTTGAGTGTTGTGCTTTTTTCTATTAATTCTAAAGCATCAAAGAGGTATTTTTCTGCTTCTCTAAAATTTCTTGTGATCTGATAATCTCCCAATGCAATAAGAGCTTTTACTTTTGTAGTATCTTCTTGCGTAAGTTTTATTTCGTTTTGTAAACGGATTAAAAGTGTATCGGGTTCTTGTCCTACTGCATAATAAAAAGAACCTATAAAGATGAACATTATAAAAAGAGAATATTTCTTAATAAAATGATTGAGGTCGGTAGTTATCATTTTTAAGGTTTTACTAGGAATAACAAAAATACCTTAATTTACATTATGTAATAAATTAAAAATAGATTGCTTAGTCTATAAATATCATTTAATATATCTATTGAGTTTTATAATATCTAACTATTAAAATTATAATAAAAAACAAAGGCAATAATAACCAAAGGTAGTTACGATCCTCAGAAGATAGTGTAATAGTATCAGTGTTTCCTGTTAAAATTAAAGACCCCCAAAAATAAGGTGAAATTTCTGACCCTTGATGATCTTCAATATATTGCAATTTTGCTTTGCGTAAGGCAGTTGATTTTGTGTCTCCTTGCTTTAGATATTCATAAAAACTCGTAATAATTTCATTACTTGATTTTTCATTTGTATTCCATAGAGATGAAATAACACTTTTTGCTCCAGAATAGAAAAAACCGCGTGACAAACTCATGACACCTTCTCCTGGCTGAAGCTTGCCAATCCCTGTTTTACAGGCATCTAAGATCACCAAATCTGCTTGATTCTTAACAAAATACAACTCACTTAACAGTAGTTTATCATCATAAAACGCGATCCAGGGTTCATCATTATTTAATGAGCTTGCATGTGTTGACAAATGAATAGTTTTATATTTTCCTGATTCTTTTATAAAATTACTCTTGGAAGCTTTCTGTTCAAAAAAAGCATCAACTTTATATAGTTGCTGTATCTCGTTCATCATCACCGTACTTCGTTTTAAATCTACAAGTCCCACCTTATCAAAATAAATAGGTGCAAAGCCAACAAAATCATATTGCGAAATGCGTTTTTTACTTTCTACACTTTTTGATAAAGACATAGAATATAAGTAGCTGATTTCTGCCAAATTAAGAAGATATGTTACCTCTTCATTTTTTGTACCAGGAGGGATCACTAAAGTTTCAAAAGGAAAAGATTGTAAGATATAATCGGGGATTATTATAACTTTTTTGTTTTGTAATACATTTTCTGCATCTGGGAAAGGGAATAGTTTTTTATAAACCGAAATCGACAATTCTTGATATGATTTCTGCTCTTCTAATGAAAATACAGGATCTCCTAAAAACCTACCTATTTTAAGAAGTTCTCTATTTAACTCTGAAACTTCAGGAAGCTTATAAAAATATTTTTCCTGTTTTGACATCAATATTCCATAGCCTTCTTTTTCTGATAGAATATACTGGATTAAGCTGGTATTATCATTAACAACCTTTTGATAGCTTTCATTGTATGAAGAAATATTGATTTCTTTTTTATAATTATAATAGCTTGGGTAATCTTTTTCTAATGAATTTAAAAAATCCTCGTATATCTTTTTTTCTTTAAGAATTAAAGATTCTTTTTGACTTTTTGTCAAGGTACTATCTTGTCTTATATTTTCGCTAATATCATAAATTTGATATCGTAGCAAGTATTCTTTTTCTCTAATGTTTTCTGGAAGACCAGCTTTATCCTTAGCTTCTTCATGAGTAAGATTTTCTAACAAGGATAATGACTTACTTTTTTCCATAAAATAAAAAGCTTCTTCTGGTTGATCAAGCTTATAACATATAGAAGTTGCCAGCATATAAAGATCTAGTTCTTTTTCTCTCCAGAAGAACTTAGATTGTTGTTCTAAACTTTCTGACCTAATAATGTCTACAACTTTATCTGCACGAGTAATAGTAGTTAATGCATGTTGCAGATATTCTTTGTTTTGTGTTTTAATATAAAAATCCAACCAGGCTTTGGCTTTATCTTTCATATCATTTACTAATGCTACCAAATCATAAGATTGAACTAATACATCTAGTTCTGGTAATTCTCTGTAGTCTGTATCTTTGTACCTTTCAATACTATAATTGATAGCCTTTTGATAGTGGGTTAAAGCTTTTTCAAAGTCTTGTTTATGGAGGTAATAATCACCTAAATTATCTTGGATAGATGTCTCAAAAGGAGCATATTCTAAAGCTTTCTCATAAAACCTATACGCATCATCATATTTTTCTAACCGCGCATGAATGTATCCCAAGTTATTGTAAATAGTGCCTATACGTTCACTATTTACAGAATTCTGGTTAATACTAAGATCTAATGCCTTTTTATAGTATAAAATTGCTTTATCAGAATCTTCTAACTCATCATAGATATTACCATATCTATTATAAATAATTATCCTTTTTTTTGTTTGATCATCATCGGATAAATGATCAATAGATGTTTCTGATTTTTTTAGAAATTCTATCGCTTTATGATAATTATCTACATCCCCTATTTTCATATAGATCCTGGAGTAACTCAAATACACTCGATATAACTCTTTATTAAGAGAATCACTATTTGCCTCTTCGATTGTATTTCTGGCTTCATGAAGGTAATTAAGTACTCTATAATAATCTCCTCGATCTATATATAAAGTTGTCAAGCCTATAGCGTAAGCCATAATGGTATACCTGTCTTTATAAGATTGTTCCGTTAAGCTCTTAAAAACCTCTATGGCTTTTGTTTCATCTCCAGAATATTTATGAAAATAAGCAAGATTATTATAGCTATTATTAATGGTAGACGGAATAGAATCTATAAATTTAGTCTGTATTTCTAAAGCCTTCTTACCATTTAAAATTGCATTTTGATAGTCTTTATTTCGGTTATTAAGTTTACTAAACCTATTGTATAAATAACTTAATTGGATTGAATTTATCTGTCCTTTTTTACTTTCAATAAAATGATCAATCTTCTCAACTTTCTCCTGATAATCAATATTAATATCTTCTAGAGCTTTATATTGAATTTCTAGAGAGTCTTGAAGTTGCTGGGCATATCCAAAACCAAGAGAGGCCAATAAAAACCATCCAAAAAAAATACCACAACGATTGTGTAAACAAAAGTGTTTTTTCATACAAGTAAGCCTAAGTGCTATCTAAAAATAGCTATCTTTTTTGGTATAAAAAAACCGTCCTATATGGTTAAAAAAATCAAATGAAAGACTTTTGGATTGATTTTATAGGTAAATTTTATTATTGCAAGTCTAGCAAGAAATCTTATTATTCTATAATCCTATCTCCGTAATACACTGGTAATGGAGAACTTTCTCCACTTAGTAATGTTCCATTTATACGAATCTGTTGCACCATCCCAATTGGAGTCGTATATCCATTTAAGTAGTATTTGGCAGCTTTTGCTGTTACCAAAGGTGCAGCATATGAAGTGCCACTTACTTCATAAGAACTCCCGTAACTATCATAAAAAGGAACTTCATTTCCAAATGATAAAAAATCTACTTCAGTTACTCCATAATTGGAAAAAGGCGATTTAATTATTGTTTCTTCAATAACACTAAAACTTCCTATTGCCAATACATGAGTATAACCTGTTGAAGAAGGATAATGATCTACTGTATCATTATCATATCCATGATTACCCGAAGATGAGATATGCAGTATATCTGGGTTTTCTGAGATAAATTTATCCAATAAAGAACTAGGGTTTCCATACCATCCAAAGCTCATGTTGATTGCTGAAACTTCTGGTTTATTAACGGTATATAAATAGCCGCATAATATATCAAATGTAGATCCCTTACCTAGATGATCAAAAACTTTTACTGGTAAAATTTTATAGTCCCAAACGTGTTCTTCATATAACCTGGATTTAATAATACTCGTTACAATAGTTCCGTGACCATTATCGTCATAGACATCATTATCATGATTTACAAAATCCCACCCAGAAATCTCAGCTCGCCTATCGACCTCACAAGATCTTTGTGTCGATCGGGATTGATATAAAAAAGGGCTTGATGGCGGTAATGCTTGTAAATTTATCCCTGTATCCAATACAGCTATTGTGATTCCAGAATTACCCGATTTGACAAAGGATCTAATCAATTCATCACTTTGTTCACCAATATTATTGCCTAAAGCTCCCGGAGATGCATTTTCATTATTGTAAAAAAACTGGAAATCCGTGCCTTCAACTCCTCCTTCTTGAGCGATATCTCCTTTTCTACCTTCGATATCTACATTGCGATCAAATAACCACTTTTCTATCCTATTATTGGTGCAATCACACTTTTCATACTTGATTACATTATACTTATCTCTCAGATGATTTTTAACTATTTCAGTAGTTCCTAATTGATACTCTACAATCAGTTCGTTAGAGGATCGTGTAGGAAGTTTTGGAGGGTTTCCTATAGTCGTATTGAATATTCTTGTAGTATCAGAATTAAAATCCTCATTCAATTGATCCTTATCCTCATATGAACAACCTGATAAAAAAAGGCATATCCATAAAAAACCGTATAAAGGTTTTGAGTTTTTCATTTACATTTATTTTTTAAGTAGTACTTTTATCTTAAAGTGTATGTTTTATAAATTCATTACCCAAATTTGTACACTTTACTATGTAATCCTCATTTTTTGATTATCAAATGAATAAGAAATGTAATAAAAAAAGCTTGAAGTAGTCTATAGTAATTTATGAAACTATCATTTATACAAATACATGGTATGGATTCGGTCATAAAACAGTTTTTATAGATACTACAAAACAGTTATCAACAAGTGTTGTTATTAATAATCAAAAATAAATGCAGTCAGAAGATAGGTTCATAAAAGCGTTAATACAAGGTGATGATATTATAATATCAGAAATTTACACGCGGTTTTTTGCAAAAACATTACGGTTTGTTTTACAAAATAAAGGAACTCATGATCAAGCTAGAGATATATTTCAAGAATCTTTGTTATATATCATTATAGGCGTTCAAAAAAGAAATCTCAATATCAATTGTTTTGAGGCTTATTTAATGACTGTTTCCAAAAATATGTGGCGAAGAGAGTTAGAAAAACAAAAAAAACGGGTAATAAAAGAAGGAATTACTACACTAGTAGATAAAGACACAGATTTTGCTATGTTTATGTTAGAACAAGAACAAATGCAACTTTACCGGGAAAAATTTGAAAAACTCTCTGATAATTGCAAAGAAATATTATCGCTTTTTTTTAATGATGTTTCTTATGAAAATATAATTGAAGAGTTATCCTATGCTAATATTAACACAGCCAGACAACGAATATTTAAGTGTAAAAGTAAGTTGATTAAACTTATAAAATCTGATACTAGGTTTAAATAAATTCAAAAAAAAGATGATGGAATTCGATAAAGAAACATATGATCAGATAGAAGCATATATATCGGGAACCCTTAATGATGAAGATCGCGATGCTCTGGAATTAAAAATGCAATCTGATAAACTTCTCAAACAAGAAGTTGAACTTCATAAATCTTTAAAACATGAGGTTTCTGGTAAAGGTTGGCATGTATCAGATCCCCAGAAAAGCATAGAAGATATTGATCTAATAAAACAATATAGAAGAAGTAAAGAATTTTCTGAGATTGAAGACAAAATACAATCTGCAAGTGATAGTTATTTTAATGATTTAAAAAAATCCAAAACCAAAAAATGGAAATACTACCTGGTTTCTTCGGTTGCTATACTTCTAATTTTATTTGTTGTTAGGTTTTTACCCGTTTCTGGAGAGTCTTTATATGCAGAATATCATAACTGGAAAGATTTGCCTTCTTTAACGGTAAAAGATGATCAAGGTAGTGTATTAGCTGAAGCCGAAGATTTTTTTCACAATGAAGAATATCAATTAGCAATCCCAATTTTTTCTAAGTTCATTGATCATCAAAATAAGTTAGATCAACCTCTCAATCCATATGTTCTTTCTTATTTGGGAGCTTCGTATTTAGAATCTGGCAACTATCAAAAAGCTCTTAAAACATTTAATCAATTACAAGATGGTAACTCGCTAGATGCTTCTAGAAAGTATTGGTATACTACATTAGTATATTTAAAACAAGGCGACAAATCTAATGCCAAAAAAGAATTAAATCTTTTAATTCAAGATGAGAACAACTTCAATTTTAAAAAGGCAAAAGAACTGTTAGAACAACTTAAATAACAGTTTTAAAATGGGTCACCCAACGATTTATTAATACCCATACTAAATTTATCTTATCTTTTTTACACCAATAGATTCAAAATCCTATAGGTGTCTTTTCATTTTTTATACTAATCATTACCATTCGTTAATAGCCTCATTAAAAAACTTATAACTCCTCATTTTTTTTTGGGTAATGAAATAGTGGTTCCTACACTTATTAATAGATCGATCTATTAAACTAATAGGTGTAACCCGAAAAACCTTAAATAGAGTAGGGTAAAATTAAAATCAAAAATCATGAAAAATCATTTAGCAAAATTGCTATATATCGCCTTTATAGCTGTTTTTATAGCTGGATGTGAAAAAGAGGACGATTCTCAAGTATCTACTAATCCAGAGAGTATTGAAGCTATCAAAAATGCTGGGAATGAAGAACAAGAAAACATTGTCAATATCTCACATCAATATTATTATCAGGGAAAAGAATTCAATGTTACATACACGCTGGATCAAAAGGAAAGAAATGTTATCAAAACATCTGGTGATACTGATATTGCCAGAGCAATTTTTGGAAGAGAAGACAGTCCAAAAGCATTACTTTTTGAAAACCCGGTTATGGGCAGTAAAGAGATTGCTATACGGGTATTTGATACTGATCAGGAAATGAATCGTTACTTAGAAAATAACGGTGGGCTTCCTAAAGAAACTTCAGATCAGGGAAAAGCTGCTTGTTCAAGCTATAATTATATTGGATACGGAAGTTTCTATTTTTATAAACACGCATATTACAGTACAGAGATGCTTAGTATGAGAAGAACCTCTACGCGTTCTACCGGCAACCATTGGGTAGGTTCTGGAAATAACGATAACCTATCTTCGGTTATATTAAATATTCCTATTAATACTCAAGGATATCTTAGGTTAAAAGAGCATATATGCTACGGTGGGAAATCTCTTAATTTCTACATTAATGATTATACATCAGCTCTTTTTGGAATCCCTAACCTTCAATGGTATACTCTATCCGGATGGTGGTGGTGGACCACATCCTGGAATGATCAGGTATCATCATATCAAGCCTGGTGTTGGTTTTAAATCTAACCAAAAATCCAAATGGATTTCGTTTAAACAACAATATTAAAATATCAAACTCATGAAAACCAAAATAAATTTAATAGGTATTGCAATTCTGGCACTTACGTTAGTAATTGCCTGTTCAAAAGAAGATGAAACCATCACTTCTACAACTCAATCAACTTCTTCAAAACATTCAGGCATTTATCAGCAACATAATGCTCCTTGGGTATTATCTATGGATTGGCGATTTAGTTTCGGGTCTTGCGCTACTGGACCAGGCGTATGTTTTACAGATGGTGATGGAGATATTGTCATTGATTGGGGATATGTCAATAACTCAGGATCCGGAACGGGATATACAGAGCATTTACAAGAAGCTTTTAAAGTTTTGATGAATGGTAATAATGATCCAGATAATGGTGTTATTGCATTTCGCTTAGAAGGAGATCGATTACATATGGTATTCTCTAGAAGCCTTGAAGAGTCTCATTTTAATATCACAGAAGATGTAGTATTGAGAAGTAATGTTACCAGAGAGCTAGGAAAACGTGAAATCATTATTCCTGCAGGAAGATATTCTGTGGATAGAAGCAATTTTGAACACGGAGAAGTAACGGTTCCTTATATGGGAAAGGATATTATTCTGGATTATCACGAAGATTATGGCACCATCCAGAAAAAAGATTATCCGGTAAAAAGAGAATTTACCCTCGCATCATTTTTAAAAGACCTCAATATTACAGAAAACGATTTAAAAAGACACCAGGTTATCGAGGCAGAATTTACAGGAATAGCCTATGCAGAACATCTGGTTGATGGAAAAATAATCTATGTATGGCATAAATATGAAAAAGAACCTGTTTCAGTATTTGAAGGTGTATTAAATGATGGAAAGCCTGTAACTTCTCAAAGAGTTCATTGGTGCGGAAATGAGTTTGGGGGATACAGTTCCTTTGACTTCTTTTGGGCTTTTATAGATAATGGATGCTGGTGGTGTTAATCACATAAAATAACTTAAAAAGATTAAAGAATAACAACACTTATTCTGACAATTAAGACAGAAGGTTGCATTTGTTTTTTTCTACTTTCCTTTTATACACCTGGCAAGAGAGCCGAACTCAAATGGGTTCGGCTTTTATTTTTAAGATATTGATAAAATACTAAGTGATTATGATAAATATCATAGTTATACCGTCAAACCTTATTTATTTTTAAGAAATGAAATAAGCAAAGACACATACACTCAAATATCTAAAAAGTAGACTGATGAAAAATATTTTGCTTCCTACAGATTTTTCTAATAATTCAAGAAATGCTATACAGTATGCTATGGAGTTTTTTAAAAACGAACTCTGTACTTTTTATATCCTTAATGTACAAAAAGCATCCAGATATACCACTGATGATCTTATGGCCGCTCCGGCTAATACCTCAATCCATCAATCGGTAATAAGTGAAGTCAAACAAAAATTGTCTCGTATTGTTGAAGAATTAAAAAGTGAATATGGAGATGAAAATTACTCCTTTCACTCTATTACAGATTATGACATCTTTACTGATGCAATAAAACAAGCAGTTAAATCAAAAAATATAGATCTAATTGTGATGGGTACTAATGGTGCAACGGGTGCCTCTGAAGTAGTTTTTGGCAGCAATACCCTAAATGTAATTCGCAAAATAGATTGCCCGGTTCTTGCAATCCCTCAGGGATTTACTTTTAAAAAACCTAAAGTCATTTTATTTACTCTAGATTATGGTCACCATTTTACAACCGAAGGGATTGAGCCTCTCATGGATACCCTTTCTAAATATAAATCCTCTTTGCGCATTCTCAAAATCAAAGAAGATGATACCATTACTATAGCAGAGTTTGATGACAAAAAACATATGAAAAATTTCTTTAAAGATGTAAATCACACTTTTCATTCTATCATTAATCTTCCTACTGCTTTGGCTATTAATAGCTTTACTCAAATTATGAATGTTGATCTGACTGCTCTTTTTGTACCAAGAGAAACTTTCTTAGAACGGTTCTTTAAAGGGTCAGAAACCTCCAAGATTAGTTACGGAACCCGTGTGCCTTTATTGATTATGCATAATTGATATTATTTTAAGTCATTAGGCTTTTTTAGAAAGGTTAGTTGATAATTTCTTGTTTCTTCTATTAGTCCTTATAAATGCTCCAGGGAGCCATAAATATGCAAGCAAAAAACCTTGAAAGAATCCAATAAACAAATAATGTATTACAAAACTTATAGCAATTACATTTCCCATAACATCCAACTCAAAAATAGGACCACAAGCATTCCCCAAGTCTATAAAAAAGGCTTTAATTTTTGGGAATTCGACCAACCCAACCCCGACAATTATCTTAGTTAGCCAATCCGAAATTCTTTCCAAATTTGTATTAGGAACATATTGATTAGTTGTTTCAGAAGTCTTCTTTTTAATAAATTGTGTATTAGTTTTTGGAACCCCAAAAAGAAATCCTATAAGACTCCCTGAAATTGTTGCTGCTCCGGCAAGAAAACCACCAACTCCTATAATTTTTAGAGCTGATACCCAATTACCTTCTATAACTTTTGCATAGGCAGGCCAAAACAACCAAAAAATTCCTACAAAGGCAAAAAACCATAATAAAGCTAGTACCTTTGAAATATCATAGTTTAGAACCTCAGGATCATACGTAAATACTCTTTTTATCCAATTAGTCATATCTTATATTATTTAGTACGATTAATAGTTAAATTCACAAAATCATATATATTCTAAATAAAGAACCCCAATTTCAGTTTAAAACTTGAAATTGGGGTTCTCTACTTTATAAAGTCTACTTAAATTTACAAATAATTCGTTGAATTTAGATGAAAACACCAAAAAACATAGGGTTGGTACTTTCGGGAGGAGGTTTTAAAGGAGTGGCTCATATTGGAGCTATTCAAGCTATTGAAGAATCTGGATTTATCCCTCAATTTATTTCGGGTGCTAGTGCTGGTGCAATCGTAGGTTCTTTATATGCTGCAAAATACACAACTGAAGAAATAAAATCTGTATTCGCAAAAACCTCTCTTTTTAAATTTAACCGGTTTACACGAAAGAAAGCAGGTTTTCTTGATACAGAAAAATTTTATGATGACCTCATTACTTTTTTTCCTGAAAACTCTTTTGAATCCTTAGACAAAAAGCTCTTTGTTACCACTACCAATCTTGTTGAAGGAGTTACAAAAGTTTTTAATGCCG
This sequence comes from Aquimarina callyspongiae, assembly GCF_034322225.1. NCBI lineage: Bacteria > Pseudomonadati > Bacteroidota > Flavobacteriia > Flavobacteriales > Flavobacteriaceae > Aquimarina > Aquimarina callyspongiae. Next base: position 1,175,394 of record NZ_JAXLPA010000001.1, read on the forward strand.
GTCAATTAATTAAACCATTGCTTGCCTCTGCAGCATTTCCCGGAGTTTTTACTCCGATAATGATTGATGATCAACTATATGCTGACGGAGGTATCTTAGATAATTTTCCGATTACTCCTATCCGTGAACATTGTGATTTTATTATTGGCATTGATGTTTTACCTATTAAAAAACCAAAAATCACTGACTTTAAACATTCCTATAATGTGATGCAACGAGCTTATTATTTAAGGGCTATGACCAACTCAGAAACCAAGTTTAAAGAGTGTGATATTATAATTCAGCCTAAAGATCTCGTGAATCATGGTATCTTTACCGCCAGTAATCTGGATAAAGTTTATCAACTAGGGTATCAAGAAGCAAAATTACAGCTCGAAAAATATTTAAAAGCTAATCAGAAATAAATAACATTTTTTTCCTAACATTGGATACTATAAAGAACTGAATACATGAAGATAGAACAAATATACACAGGATGTCTCGCTCAAGGAGCCTATTATATTGAAAGTAACGGAGAAGTAGCAATTATAGATCCGTTGCGAGAAGTAAAACCATATATCGAAAAAGCCAGTGAAGATAAGGCTGTTATTAAATATATTTTTGAAACACATTTCCATGCTGATTTTGTGAGTGGTCATGTTACTCTTGCTAAAGAAACAGGAGCAGATATTGTATTTGGTCCTAATGCAGAAACCTCTTTTGAAGCTCTGATTGCCAAAGATGGGCAAGAATTTAAGATAGGAGATATTACTATTATAGCACTTCATACTCCTGGTCATACTATGGAGAGTACAACCTATCTTCTTAGAGATAAGAATAATAAAGATCATGCCATTTTTAGTGGTGATACCTTGTTTCTTGGAGATGTTGGAAGGCCTGATCTCGCTCAAAAAGCAGCTCATATGACGCAAGAAGAATTAGCTGCTACGCTTTTTGATAGTTTACGCACTAAGATTATGCCACTAGCTGATGATGTTATTGTATATCCTGCTCACGGTGCTGGTTCTGCTTGTGGAAAAAATATGATGAAAGAAACAGTGGATACGCTTGGCAATCAAAAGAAAATGAATTATGCCTTACGAGCAGATATGTCCAAAGAAGAATTTGTAAAAGAAGTAACAGATGGGTTACTTCCACCTCCTCTTTATTTTCCTTTAAATGTAAAAATGAATAAAGAGGGATATGCAGATATTGATGAAGTTATTGAACGTGGAGTTACACCGTTATCTCCTCAAGATTTTGAAGCAGTAGCTAATAAAACTGGAGCTATTATTCTTGATGTAAGACATCAGAGTCAATATATAAAAGGACATATTCCCAGATCAATTTTTATTGGAATCGATGGCGGGTTTGCTCCTTGGGTAGGCGCACTAATTGCAGATGTGCAACAGCCCATTTTATTGGTGGCTCCCAATGGACGAGTAGAAGAAACTATTACCAGATTATCAAGAGTAGGTTTTGATAATACTTTAGGCTTTCTGGAGGGTAGTTTTGATGCCTGGAAAAAGGCAGATAAAGATTATGATACTATAACTTCTATACCTGCTTCTGAATTAAAAGACATTCTTGAGAAAGAAGAAGCACCTGTTTTTGATGTGCGTAAACAAAGTGAGTTCTCTGCAGAACATATAGAAAAAGCATATCATACTCCTTTGGATTTTTTGAATGACTACTTAACCGATTTTCCTGATGATAAAACATTTTATGTGCATTGTGCAGGAGGATACCGTTCAGTAATTGCGGCTTCTATATTAAAAAGTAGAGGAATCCATAATCTTGTTGATATTGCCGGAGGGTTTAAAGATATTAAAGAAGTAGGGATAGAAACTACAGATTTTGTATGTCCTTCTACTATAAAGTAAAAAAATAGAAGAAAGATAATAATTCGGGTACGAGATGGATAAAAGAAAACATTGGGAAAATGTATATAATACCAAAGAGTTAAAAGATGTTAGCTGGTATCAAGAAGCTCCTAAGACTTCTTTAGATTTTCTGAGCGATTTCAAGGTATCAAAAACTGCAAAAATTATTGATGCCGGAGGTGGTGATAGTCTTTTGGTCGATCATTTACTCAAATTAGGGTATTCAAATATTACCGTATTAGATATTTCGGAGACAGCAATAAACAAGGCGAAAAAAAGGTTAGGTGATCAGGCAGAAAAAGTAAAATGGATTATTGCAGATATTGCCAGTTTTGTCCCTATTGAAAAATATGATGTATGGCATGATCGTGCTACATTTCATTTTCTAACAAAAAAAGAAGATATCAATCATTATGTCAGCACAATACAAAAAAACACAGTTCCTAATGGAACCCTGATCATAGGAACTTTTTCTAAAGAAGGTCCAAAAAAATGTAGTGGGATAGATATTACTCAATATTCTGAAACGTCCTTAAATGCTCTACTTAATCAGCATTTTGAAAAAATAAAATGTATTTATATTGATCATCAAACTCCATTTAATACCTCGCAAAATTTTGTTTTCTGTGGATTTAAAAAAATTGTAAAAAATATTTCGAAATTATAACGGATCAATATCTTCATAAGACTGCTGCCCTATCATTAAAAGTTGTTGCTCTTTAAGTGCCCATATCAGCACTTTTATATAATCGTTGACAGCTTTCTTTACATTTTCAGGTTCTGTAACATCTATAGAACCTTTCCAGATTAAAGCACGTTCTTTATCCAGGCAGATACAATACAACGAGGATTCTGCATGAAATATCTGGTACTCTTCATAATAATCTTCATCTTGATATATTTCCTGATTTTCATAATAGTCTTCTTTAAAACTATTAAATGTTTTGTCAAGGTTTCTATAAGCTTTGACTACAGTAACTTTATCCTCTACACCTACTACTTTAGATAGTAATATAGCATCAAATCCTTCTTCTAACAATTGTGATTCTAAAGCCATTAAATCCTTTTCGGTTTTAGGAGAGTCAGTATAGAATTCTTCAAAGAATTCCAGGCTCTTTATTGCGTTTACATTATTTTTCCTAAGTTCTGAAGTCAATTTTTTTTCAAAGAGCTTTCGTTGATTCAACTCAGCACTTATTCCGATTACTAATACCTTTTGTGCTTCAAAAGTATCAATATCTGGGTTTTTCCAGTTTTCGACTAACTCACTTGAATTACAGCTCATCAACATCCCTATTAGAATCAAAGAATATGTATATAATTTATTCACTTTTAAAAATTTATTTGTTAAAATAATCTCTCACCAAAGCCTTCATCTGATTCTCAGTCATACTATCTACTTTTTTTATTTCTTCTACTTTCTTGAATAAGATAGGATGGTTCTCTTTCAGATCTTTATAAAGTTTTTCTGCAGTTTCTGCTGGTCCAAATAGCGCTACTTTGTTAGCATCAGTGATATAAGGAAGTAGTTTTTTAAAATAAGCTTTGAACTGATTTTTTTCTCGTTCCAAGTATTTCTTGTCTTGCACAACATCTTGAGGCCCTCCTTTAAATCGAGTTCCAGACCCTCCCAATATGTGATATGTTTCTATTTCTGAGAAAACTGTTTGTATTTCTTCCTGTTCTTTTCCGGTAGTTATGATATAGGCTTTTTCTTTATCAAGCCAGATTCCAATTGTTTTCATAATAATAAATTTTAGTTTTTTAGATCATGTAAAGCCAATACGGGTACTGTAGTATGATGTCCAAGGCTTTTTACCATAGGTTTTGACAAAATACTGCCAAAAAAACTATGTTTTCTGTTGATAAAAGTGATCATATCACTATCTCTACTTTGTACAAAACAACTTAGTCCTCCTTGTACATCTACATTCTTAAGTGTATGGAATGAATGCGGAATATTTTCGAAATATTCTTTCAATAAATCTTTATTGTTTTCCTGCTCTTTATCCAGAGAATTATCATTAGTTATATGCAAAAAACGAACTGCAGAATTGCTGATTCTAGCGATCTCTATTAAATATTGTAGTTCTCTGTGTTTAAAATGAGTCTTATAATCTGTTGGGAATACTATTTCTTTAGGTTCTTGATAGATAACATCACTAGGAATTGCCATTACAGGGCAATTCCTAACTTTTTCCATGGTCAAAACGGTATTACTCCCATAAACCACACTCATTGCGTTTGTGGTTCCCTTAGTGCCCATAACAATCATTTCAATGTCTTTTTTTTCAACCAGATCCTTTATCGCATCCAATAAGCTATTAAATTGCGAAACTGCATAGAACTTATGGCCTAAGTAATTATCTCGAAACGAAAGTCTATCAAGAATTTTACCTAATCCTTTTTCAGACTTCTCTTTAGCTTGCTCATATAACCTTTCGCCAGGTTCAGGAACCATCATACTATCTATGGCATAACCCGTAACATTAAAAACATTCAGGATATAAAAATCACATTCTGCATTTTTATATAATTCTATAGCATAGCTTATAGCATTCCATGAATTCTTAGAGAAATCAGTCGGTAGTAAGATTTTCTTTTTCATTGTAATGATATTTAGGATTAGTGATATAAAGGTAGAGTCGTTTAATAAAGTAAACTATGATAATTATCAGCTTGCATCTGGTATTACCAAAAAAGGCACTGAAGGAGCAAACCCTATTTTTTTAATTACCGGTTCATGGGTTATATTTTCTATAAAGCTGTGTCGATAATTAATCATTACCAAAAGGTTGATATTTAATTGATCAATAAAATCATTTATCAAAGCAGTTTTCTGATCATTTTTAGGAATCCAATGAGCACTAAATTGTATTTTTTTAAAACACTTTTTAAGAGCATAATAATTATGTTCCTGTATGTCATCTAATTTTTCTTCTCTGAGAATATGGATAATCTTAATAGTAGACTGAAATAAAGAAGCAATATCCAATAACGGTTGCAATTCTTCTTCTAGATAGAATCTTTTCAAATCCGTCGGGAATGCGATGTTAATTGGTTTTTCAAAATCAAACTCATCTGGAACTATTAGTACAGGGCATCTTTTAATTTTCTGAATAGTTTTTACTGTATTACTCCCCCAAAATGCAGCTGATGCACCTGTAGCTCCTTTGGTTCCCATAACTACAAGGTCAATATCTTTACTCTTAATAGTTTTAATAATTGTCTCTACTAAATCCTTTGAAACAGAAACAGTTTCGAAAGTATGTTGTAAATCTTCTGTATCTCTAACAATTGAATGAAAAGTCTGGATTAAACTTTCTTGAGAAGCTGCACTTAATTTCTGGTATAAAAAACTCCCTTTACTTGTATCTATTCTACCTGTTAATAAAGGAGTTTTTACTTCAAAAGTATTAAGTATATAAAATTTACACTCCTGATGCTTAAATAATCGGGTAGCATAGAAAAGTGCACTATATGCATTATTAGAAAAATCTGTCGGAACTAGTATTCTTTTCACGATCTATAGTTTTAAAATTGTTCTATAAATCTATTCTCTAAATTGGAAGAATACTATGATAATTGTCAGTTATCAGAAGGAATTATAAGAAAAGGTATTTGTAAATGAAATGTAATTTTTTTTATAATTGGTTCTCTAGTTAATCGTTCCAAAAAACTATGTTTGTAATTAATCATAGTTAATACATCTATATCTAACTCTTCTATAAATGCTTGTATCCCTTTTTCTATGGTAGAGAATTCTGGGATTACATGAAAATCATATTTTACATTTTTAAAAAAAGCTTCTAAAGTACTAGAGTTATACTTCTGGACATAACTTAATTTTGGTTTTCTATAAATATGAATCATTCTTATGATAGCATTACTTCTTTTTGCCAAATTTAAAATTGGGGTGATCTCGGATTTATAATACACTCGTTCAAAATCAGTAGCAAAAGCTATATTATGAATAGGTTGATAATAAGCATCTTCAGGAATTATCAGGATAGGACAGTCTAGTGATTCTCTAATCACTTGTAGCGCTGTACTACCGATAAATATCTCTTTAGCTCCTGTTGTCCCTTTAGTACCCATTAGTATTATGTCAAAACGATCTTTTGTAGTAAGAGATTGTAAAGTTTTATATAAAGATCCAGGTTTTGAAATTACTTTGAAAAAATGATGAGAAGCCGGGCTAGAATTTTGAATATCTTCTAAAATCATTTGCAGCTTGTTTTTAGATTCTAATTTAATAGCGTCATAATAATGACCTACTCTTTGTGAACTGACAGTACTTACTAAGTTCACCGCATTTAGATCATAAACATTAAGTATAACAAATTTACAAGGAGTATTTCTATAAAACTCTATTGCGTATACAATGGCATTCCAAGATTTATCAGAGAAATCTGTAAGTAATAATATACGTTTCATTTTCAATAGCTTTAGGTCCGTTGTAAATTTTGCAATACTAAAAAGGGTATTTTAATATTTAAACCTATCGAATCAATTTTAGATTGATATAGCATACTTTCAAGATATGAATGTCTCGAATTAACCATAACTAACATATCTGCTGACTGAGTTTTAATAAATTTATTAATCCCAGCAACTATAGTATCTGCTTTTTCGGTAATATGAACTAGTTCAGTATTTGGAAAACAAGATTCTAAAAAAGCTTTATTATCTTGTTGTCTAAGCGAAAGGTTTGTAAATCGAGTGATGTATAAAAGATTGATTTTAGATCTAAAACTTATGGTCAAAGTACTTAATAATTTAAGTTCTCTTCTTTTATACGGAAGCCTGTAATCTGTTGGAAAAACAATTTGTTTTGGCTTTTTATAAGAACTTTTCTCTGGGATTGTCAAAACGGGACATTTTACATATCTAAGAACTTGAAATGTGTTACTCCCAAAAGTTAATTTTTGATCATTTGTTTTTCCTTTGGTTCCCATGATTATTATGTCAATATTTTTCTGATCTACCAAATCATTCGCCACATCTATTAAAGTTCCAAAAACAGAAATCGTTTTATATTGATGTCTTGGATTAGGTGATACTTTATTAATATTAACAAGAATTTTTTTAAGCTCTTCATTAGATTTTTCATGAATACTTTTCTTCAACTTCTCCAAAGTATTTCTGGAAACCACAGTATTATCATCATATACTTCATCTGCATATGCATGAAAAATCAAAAACTCATAGCGTTCATACTTAAATAGTTCTAAGGCAAAATGAATCGCATTCATTGCATTTTCAGAAAAATCAGTTGGTATCAGTATCTTTCTCATTTTAATAAGCTTTCTTAGCTAAAACTAAAGAAATATGGATGGCAAAACTATGATAATTGTCAGGTTATTGAAAAAACGATAAATTGGTATTTTGATAGCATTTTGTTTTTGAAGAATTTATACAAAAGCAATTTTTAATTATTTCTTATGAGTTATTCATCTCACATCAATTCACCTTTAATATATTCTCTTTTTTTTAACACATAAAGTAAGAATATCTCATAGTTAGAAATAATTCACTTCACATATTCTTAACAAAATCACGTTAAAGTTGAATTATCCTACCCAATTATAATACTATTTAAACTAAGTAGAGTTAAAAAATATTTTGGTTCAATTACATTTATAATATTTGCTACATATTAATTGGAGTTCTTATGAAATTTAAACTTTTATTATTGATACTAACAGCTTTGTCTCAAACGCAAAAGCAAATAATTTTCCTCATACAATCTCATAAAGATTTGATGGGATTAAGATATATGAAGGCTTCTTTATTGATTCCAATTACTAGGCATTCAAAACATAACAACCTACCTCATAATTATCTATCAGTAAACACAATAGATAGTAACAATAAACTTTAATAACCATAATTTTCTCATAAATAAAAATTTGATTTTAAAGTTTCTTAAATAGTTGAAGAGATTGCAGTGGCATGCAATCTCTTTTTTGTTTGACCTTTATTTTGAATAGTGACTTATGATATTCTACTTTCTGATGGGATTACAAGAAAAGGAATATTAGTATGGTAAACTATTTGATTAATTACCGGTTTAAACAAAAGGTTTTCAAAAAAAGAATGCTTGTTATGAATCATAACCAATAAATTGATTTTGAATTTTTCCTGAAAATCTTCAACGGCTTCCAGTACATCCATACCATCAGCGATATGAAATACATGTGTTTCATCCTTAAAATATTCGTCCAGATAATTTTTTACTTCTTCTTGCTGATCATCTAAGGCAACACCATAATATGCATTTAGGATATTGAGCCTTGAAGAATGTTGATCACAAATTTCTTTGAGTAATGATAAGTATTTATTAGACGTGCTAAGATTAAAATCAGTAGGAAATAAAACCTCTTTAGGCTTTTCATACTCAAATCCAGACGGAATCGCTATAACAGGACATTTTACTTTTTTAATAGTAAACATTGTATGTGTACCTATAAAAATTTCTTTAGCACCTGTAGCTCCTTTAGTACCCATTATGATGAGATCAATACTATGTTTCTCTACAGTATCTATTATTTCATTGACAAGCATATTAAATGCAGAGAGTTTCACAAAGCTATGTTTAGAATTAGAGAATTCATTTTCTATTCTCTCAATTATACGATCTATCTGGTTTTCAGAATTTTTATGAGCTACATCTTCTATTCCGTACGGCATTGGATTTTCTACTAAATATCCAACATTATATGACACAGGAGTAAATGTATGGAGTATATAGAACGTACATTTTTGATCTTTAAAAAACTGTAATGCATATCTAATGGCATTCCAGGAATTATCAGAAAAATCTGTGGGAATCAATACTTTTCTCATATCACTAAATTATTTTAACCTCTTTATTCAAAATTAATTTATATCTGGGAGAAGAAATATGATATTTATCATATTATGTAATCCTTGATTTAGAGACTTTTGTATCAAATGAGATCGTATTATGATAGACTCTACTTGTTTCCACTGCGGAAATGACTGTGGTAAAACTATAATTGCTTTTGATCAAAAACACTTCTGTTGTCATGGGTGCAAAACTGTATATGATATTTTTTCGAATAATGATCTATCCTGCTATTATGACTTACAATCTGCTCCTGGTGCCATTCCTACAGAAATTAAAGGAAAATACGATTATCTCGGTTCTACTGATATTATTGAAAAATTAATTGAATTCAGTAATGACACTACTCAAATTATTACACTTTACATTCCTCATATACATTGCAGTTCTTGTATTTGGATTTTAGAAAACTTACATAAACTACAATCCGCCATTCAGGTTTCTCAGGTTAATTTTCCTAAAAAAACTGTTCGTATTACTTTCAACTCAAAGCAGATTACTCTTAAAGAAGTCGTTATTTTACTAAGCTCAATAGGATACGAACCCTACATCAGTCTGGATGATTATACTAATGGTCAAAAACAGATTAATCGCAGTCTCATCTATAAACTAGGAATAGCAGGTTTTGCATTTGGTAATGTAATGTTTTTGTCTTTCCCAGAATATTTTGAGGTATCAGAATTCTGGTTAGAAAAATACAAAAACCTCTTCAGGTGGCTCATGTTTGCCTTTTCATTACCAGTGGTATTTTATGCGGCTCAGGATTACTTTATTTCTGCTTATAAAGGCATTCGTTCCAGATTACTTAACATCGATGTTCCCATAGCTTTAGGTATTTTGGTATTGTTTTTAAGAAGCACCTCTGAAATTGTTTTTGATTGGGGAACTGGTTTTTTTGATAGTTTAACCGGGTTAGTATTCTTTCTTCTACTTGGAAAGTTTTTTCAACAAAAAACGTATTCATTTTTATCGTTCGAAAGAGATTATAAATCTTACTTTCCTATTGCAGTTACCAAAATTATTTCAAAGAATAAAAAAAGAGTCGAAGAGAATATACAAGTATACGATATCAAAGAAGGAGATCGATTATTGATCCGAAACGAAGAACTGATTCCTGTAGATGGAATTTTGATAAATGGTAATGCACAAATTGATTATAGTTTTGTGACTGGTGAAAGTGAATCCGTCTCAAAAAAATCAGGAGATAAACTATTTGCAGGAGGTAAACAATTGCGCGGAGCTATAGAAATTGAAGCATTAAAATCTGTAGAACAAAGCTATCTAACTCAATTATGGAGTAACGAAGTATTTAATAAAGATAAATCTGCATCTTTTACCAATCTTACAGATAACATAAGCAAATATTTTACAATAGTTATTCTGTGTATTGCAGTTTTAGCGACAACTTTCTGGCTATTTGTCGATTCATCCAAAGCAATGAATGTATTTACAGCCGTTTTAATAATTGCCTGTCCTTGTGCATTGGCATTAGCCAGACCTTTTGCATTAGGCAATATGTTAAGAATCTTTGGTAGAAATAAATTTTATCTCAAAAATGCCGATGTAATTGAACAAATCGCACTAGCCAATACCGTAATTTTTGATAAAACAGGAACTATTACCACCAACAAAAAAAGTAATATCACGTATCAGGGATTAGAACTTACTGAAGAAGAAGCTTCTTTGTTAAAAAACACGCTTCGCTCTTCTAACCATCCCTTAAGTAGATCTCTTTATAATATACTATCAGAGCACAATATTCGGGTTTTAGATGAATATCAAGAGTATGCCGGTAAGGGAATTGAAGCAAGGTCTGCCCAAGATACTATAAAAATAGGTTCCTCTGATTTTGTTAGTAATAACGATAATCACAAAAACCTTAATACAATTGTACATGTAAGTACTAACAATAAATATAAAGGGAAATTTGTTTTTCAGAACCAATACAGAGAAGGCGTTAAAAAAGTATTCAATACTTTATCTGAAACACACAAATTATCTATTCTTTCTGGTGATAATGAAGGAGAGAAAAACTATTTAAAACAACTATTACCATCACATACAGAATTAATATTTAATCAAAAACCAAATGATAAGCTTCGCTATATCGAAGCTTTACAAAGTAAAGAAAATAAAGTAATTATGATTGGTGATGGACTCAATGATGCCGGTGCTTTAGCTCAAAGTGATATAGGTATATCTATCTCAGAAAACGTAAATGTATTTTCACCCGCTTGCGATGCCATTCTGGACGCTGCTAATTTTAATAAAATTAGTTGTTATCTAAAAATATCTAAGAATACCATAAAGATTATCAAATCTAGTTTTGTTCTATCATTTTTATACAACTTAGTTGGTTTATATTTTGCAATCACAGGACAACTATCTCCCGTTATTGCTGCAATATTAATGCCTATAAGTTCTATTTCTATAGTAATATACGTAACAACGCTTACAAATTGGTACGGTAAAAAACTAAAACCTTAAACACAATGAAACCTCAAGAAGATTATAATCCTATTGAGCACTTTCAGAAGTGGTTTCTGGACATTGATATGAGGCACCCAGAAGAAGAATCCAATGTTATGGCTCTCTCAACCATAGGCCTGGATGGTTATCCTAAAACCAGAATAGTACTTCTTAAAAGGTTTACCTGGGAAGGGTTTATTTTTTTTACAAATTATAAAAGCGAAAAAGGAAGAGCTATAGACAAGAATAATCGTGTTTCTTTATTATTTAATTGGGAATCCTCTAATCGTAAAATTTCCATAACTGGTACAGCAGAAAAAATTGCTAAAAACTTATCTGAAGGATACTTTGAATCCCGCCCAGAAGGAAGTAAACTCAGCACATTGGTTTCAAAACAAAGTGAAGTGGTTGTATCCAGAAAAACCTTAGAAGAACGCCTAATTCACTACGAGAAAACATTTAAAGGCAAAACAATTCCAAAACCAGCATATTGGGGAGGTTACCTTGTCAAACCTCAAGAACTCATATTTACAAAACCTTATGTTTTATCCGGTTATAATCAGGTTACGACGTACCGATTGCAATCAAATTATGATTGGTCAAAAAAAGTAAAATACAAACCTATTTAATTGTCTTCTTTCAAACCATTTTTTACTCGACAAGTTCTTATTCCTAGTAATCGATATAAAGGACACCATCCCATAAATCCAGTAATAATTAATACTCCCGATGCGGATAATAAAACAACACCTAAAGTATCAGCTATAATATTATTATAAAATAAATATGCCAATACAACTCCTATAAGAATTCTAATGATAGAATCAACTTTTCCTAAGTTCTTTTTCATCTCTTAATTGACTAAATGTTTAATAATAAGTTTAAAACAAAAATCTGAAAGAAATGAAAACTAAAACCTGATAAATATCATATTATAAGATGATTAATTGGCTAAACTTTGTGGGACTAACTTTTAGATCTTGTTTATGAAACGAACTAAGTCAATTACTTTAATCTTCCTTATATCATTTATCGCAATAAGTACAGCACAATTAAAAGTCGATGCAGAATTACGACCTCGTTTTGAGTATCGTCACGGATTTAAAACACTTTTTCCAGATAATGAAGATCCTGCTGCATTTGTATCACAACGTACTCGATTAAATGTCGGATATAGTATTGAAAAGCTAAATTTTTATTTAAGTATCCAGGATATAAGAGTGTGGGGTGATGTACCTCAACTCAATACAGCAGATAATAACGGTTCTAGTGTACATCAAGCTTGGGGAGAAATTCTTTTCACTCCCAATTTATCTTTAAAACTAGGGCGCCAGGAAATTAATTTAGATGATCAACGGCTTTTTGGTAGTGTAAACTGGGCACATCAAGCACGTAGTCACGATGCAGCACTCATAAAATATAATAAAGAAAGTTTAAGCATTAATTTAGGATTTGCTTTTAATCAAGATAATGAAGCTTTGTTAGGAAATACACTTACCATCCCAAACACATATAAAAGCATTCAATATGCTTGGTTACATAAAGAATGGAAACATTTTTCAGGTAGTTTCCTGTTCCTAAATAATGGATTACAATTTATAGATCCAACTAATTCAGATAATGATGAAACTAGATATAGTCAAACTATAGGTACTCATCTGAAATATAATCAAGATAAGTTAAAGCTAGTATCAAATCTATATTATCAGTTCGGAAATGATGTTAACAATAACGATCTCAGCGCTTATTTGTTAAGCCTGGAGGCAAACTATCAGTTAGCAGAAAAATGGAAAGGAACCTTAGGCGGAGAATTATTAAGTGGAAATGATGATGGTACTCCCACCAATGGAGATAACAATGCTTTTAATCCATTTTATGGGACTAATCATAAGTTTAACGGATTGATGGATTACTTCTATGTTGGCAATCATATTGACAATGTAGGGTTAATAGATTTGTATGCAAAAATTGATGTAAAACTCAATTCTAAATCAAGATTAAATATTGCTGGACATTATTTTTCTGCAGCAGCAAATTTCCCTGGAAATGATACCGACAAAACACTAGGAACCGAGATCGATTTTGTATATTTATATGATTTTCAGAAACATATAAGCTTTAAAGCTGGATATTCTCATCTATTCCCTTCTGACGGAATGGAAATATTGAAAAACAATTTTGATGGTAACTCCAATTATTGGGGGTGGATTATGGTAACTATAAAGCCAACTTTATTTACTTCAAATAATAAATAATTATGCCAATCAAAAGCTATCTCGCCCATCCTTATAAAGGAAGAAAAGAAGAACTCATTGAAGCTTTATCTACTATACATCAATGCGAAGTAATGCCTGCTCAAAACCAGGATGTACTTATACTGGTTACCGAAACAGAAAATAAAACAGAAGAAGTAATTCTAAAAGAAAAACTGGACACTATCGATAGCCTAAAATTACTAGCTATGGTTTCCGGATTTAATACCCCACAAAACAACTAATCTTATGTATACCTCCATAACTAATAGAAGAGAATTTATAAAAAAAATGGCTGTATTATCCGCAATGACAGCAGCCGCTACTATGTTTCCAGGAATATTATTTGCCGAGGAACAAGAAAAAGGTATTCTCAACAGCGCTTCTTTGGATTGGAAAAAAGCCCCATGCCGATTCTGTGGTGTAGGATGTGGCGTATTAGTTGGCACAGAAAATGGAAAAGCCGTAGCTGTAAAAGGAGATCCAAAATCTCCTGTCAATAAAGGACTGTGTTGTGTAAAAGGGTATCACTCTATTATGGCATTATATGGTAAAGATCGATTGACCAAACCATTAATAAAGAAAAATGGTCAATATGTTGAAACATCCATGAAAGAAGCTCTTGATTTGATAGCTTCTAAAATGCAGGAAACCATAAAAGATCACGGTAAAGATTCTGTATCTATTTATGGTTCTGGACAATGGACAATACCAGATGGTTACGCTGCTTCAAAATTATTTAAGGGTTGTATCGGAACCAATAATGTAGAGGCTAACGCCCGATTATGCATGGCTAGTGCTGTTACAGGTTTCCTTACTTCTTTTGGAATCGATGAACCAATGGGATGTTATGAAGATATTGATTATGCCGATGTATTTTTTCTTTGGGGGAATAATATGGCAGAAATGCACCCAGTACTCTTCTCCAGATTGTTAGATCAACGATTGAAGCGAGGTGTAAAAATTATTGATTTTGCTACCAGAACAACCAGAACCAGTAAAGCGGCAGATTCATCTATTCTCTTTAAACCACAAACAGATCTGGCAGTAGCTAATGCTATTTGTTATGAAATTATTAATAACGGTTGGGTCAACAAATCTTTTGTAGAAAAACACTGCAATTTTAATAAAGGGCTCACTAATATGGGATATGGCCTAGAAGACAACTATGTATTCAATGACAAACCAGAGAAAATTGATTTTGAAGCTTATAAAACTTTTCTTGAAGACTACACCCCAGAAAAAGTATCTAAAATATCCGGAGTATCAGTTAAGGATATCAAATATATGGCTGCTTTATATGGAGATCCTAACAAAAAGGTAATGTCGCTATGGTGTATGGGTATGAATCAGCACTCTCGTGGTACTTGGATTAATAATTTGGTTTATAATATTCACTTGCTCACAGGAAAAATTTCTGAACCTGGCAATAGTCCTTTCTCATTAACAGGGCAACCTAGTGCTTGTGGAACAGTAAGAGAGGTAGGAACTTTAACTCATAAGCTGCCACACGGAGTAGTAACAAACAAAAAGCATAGAGAATTTGCCGCCAAGATCTGGGATGTTCCAGCAGAGAATATTCCTTCAAAACCAACATATCATACTGTAGAAATGTTTAGAGCATTAGACAGAGGAGATATTCGCTTTATGTGGATACAAGTAACAAACCCTATGGTCACAATGCCCAAACTAAAAAGATATAGAGATGGAGCTCAAAAAGAAGGAAGGTTTATAGTAGTTTCAGATATCTATCCTACTCCTACCACTGATATTGCAGATGTAATATTACCATCCGCTATGTGGATAGAGCGCGAAGGAATTTTTGGCAACTCTGAACGTAGAACTCAACACTTTGATCAGATGGTTAACCCTCCAGGAGAAGCAATGAGTGATACCTGGCAAATTGTAGAGGTAGCAAAACGTATGGGATATGAAAAACAATTCTACTATACTGAAGAAACACATATCGAAGAGATTTATTCTGAGTATCGAAAACACCACGATAACAAAAAACATAATATGGCTCCACTGGAAGTCCTAAAATCACAACCAGGAGCAATGTGGCCCTATGTAGATGGAAAATCTACAAAATGGCGATTCAATGCCAAGTATGATCCAGCTTGTAGTAATGGTGAAGATTTTCATTTCTACGGGAAACCCGATGGTAAAGCAATCATATGGCAACGACCTTATGAACCAGCAGCAGAGGAACCCGACAAAGAATATCCATACTGGTTAAACACAGGACGCGTAGTAGAACATTGGCATACCGGATCTATGACCCGAAGAATTCCTGTGCTACATAAAGCCATGCCACATGCGTATGTAGAACTCCACCCTAATGATGCAAAACGATTACAAATCAAAACAGGAGATAAAGTAAAATTAACTACCCGTCGTGGCGAAATTATATTACCAGCATCTATAGATCAAAGAGGTGTCCCAGCACCGATGCAGGTGTTTGTTCCTTTCTTTGACGAAAATTTATTAATCAATGATATCACATTAGATTCTTTTTGTCCAATATCAAAAGAACCTGATTATAAGAAGTGTGCGGTAAAAGTTGAAAAAGCCTAATACTATGAGAAAGAGACTAGGTATCATATCGCTATTTACAATCCTGTTTGCAGCTTTTATTATTATTTGGAATTATAGCTACCAGACTGGGTTAAAAGAGGCATACATTACAATTAAGAATGCAGATACATACAAAGTTTTTTTATCAGAAAACAAAGTATTTGACAATTCAGAGCTAGCATTAGATTATGCAAGTATGCCAATTGATGAAAACTATCAAAGAACATTGGAAACTTATTATAATAACAGAGCTTATTATGGAGCTCCTCCTTTTATACCTCATCCCGTAAAAGAAGAAAGAAGTATGGGCGGAAACACCTGTCTTCAATGTCATCAAAATGGTGGTTTTGTTGCTAAGTTTGAAGCGTATGCACCTGTGACTCCTCATCCAGAAATGATCAATTGCCGACAATGTCACGTTGCCAAAACTTCAGAAACATTATTTGTACAGACAGCCTTTACAAAAGAGCAAGCCCCAAAAGTAGGTGTTAATAATGCACTGCCTGGTAGCCCTCCTATGATTCCTCACCCTATACAAATGAGAGAAAATTGCCTGGCTTGTCACGCAGGACCCGCAGCTCCAAAAGAGATTAGAGTTACACATCCCGAACGTATTAACTGTATGCAATGCCATGTCTTAAATAATACCAACGGATTAGATACTGCAACTTTTATCAGAGATAATAAAAATTATGATGAATAAATATATACTACATACGCTGGGCTGTATAGTGCTCTTTTTGCTTACGCTTTCCTCTTGTAAACACGGCGAAGAAGAATATCATAGTATTACTAATAAAATAGAAGCAAAAAGCAAAAATTACCACGGCACTACTATTTCTTCTGAATCATTAATAGAAGGAATTGAAACTCTTAAAATTACTGAAGGAGAGCATACTTTTTTGATACCAGAACGTAAAAGTCAAATCAAGTCTTATAAATGTACAGAATGTCACAATCAGCCTTTGTCCAAAATGCAAAGTAATGACGGTTTGAAAAAAGCGCATTGGGATATTAAACTATCTCACGCAGATGTAAATACTATGAATTGTATTACTTGTCATAATGGTGATGATATGGATAACTTAAAAAGTTTAACTGGTAATACTATTGATTTTAACAGAAGTTACAAACTATGTAGCCAATGTCATACTAATCAATTTGAAGATTGGAAAGGAGGGGCACACGGCAAAAAAGTAGCTGGTTGGGCGCCACCAAGAGCATCAATGACCTGTGTAAATTGTCATGACCCGCACAAGCCTGCTTTTGAAAGCAGATGGCCTTCTGTTTTTAATACTCAAAAAGCAAAAGAACGAGAATAATAACCAAGTTTCGAATTATAAAATTTAAAAGAATGAGCGATACTACAAAAAAATGGTTTTCATTAAATCTGGGTAATTCGAAAACAACATCTACAGATACTTGTAGCTGCGGAAAATCCTCAGGAGGATGCGGTTCTCACTCGGACTATCAAATGAGTAACGAGGATTTTGATACTGCTGTTGATGCCGCCATAGGAGATGAGCGAAAAAAAGATGGTTTTGATCAGGTATTTGATGTACAAATGGATCGGCGTACTGCATTTAGGAAGTTAACAGCAAGTTTGCTCATTGGAGCTGGAGCGGTAAGCTCTTCTTGTAGTGTTATAACAGATGATAAATCTAAAGAAAAAGCACAAATCGATTGGGAAGAACAATTCAAAGGCAACTATAAATTAATGAATGATGATGAGAAGAAAGCCACTGTAGATCGATTGGTACGTTCTTATCAAATAAGGAAAGGAAAAACGATCAATATGTCCTCTCAAAATGCTGAGAAAGATGTATTATTTGGTTATGCATTCAATATTTCCAAATGTCAGGGATACATGGATTGTGTAAGTGCCTGTGTTAAAGAAAACAATCAAGATAGAAATTCTGAAATGCAATATATCCGGATACATGAGATGAAGGATGGAAAAGGTTTTAATTTTAATGAAGCTGATGATAATTATTACCATGAAGTACCAGCAGAAGGTCATTTTTATATGGGTACTCAATGCTTTCATTGTGATAACCCTCCTTGCGTAGATGTATGCCCTGTACAGGCAACCTGGAGAGAAGAAGACGGTTTGGTTGTTGTTGATTACGATTGGTGTGTAGGATGTCGTTATTGCATGGCAGCTTGCCCTTATGATGGTAGACGTTTTAATTGGAGTACTCCTGAAGTTCCTGAAGAAGAAATTAATAAGAATCAACATTATTTAGGAAATCGTATGCGCAAAAAAGGAGTAATGGAAAAATGCACTTTTTGCGTCCAGCGATCTCGAGCTGGTAAAAACCCCGCTTGCGTAGAAGCCTGTCCAACCGGAGCAAGGATTTTTGGAAATTTATTAGATCCTAATAGCACTATACGTTGGGTACTTGAAAACAAAAAGGTTTTTCGATTAAAAGAAGACCTAGGTACCGAACCTAAGTTCTGGTACTTTATGGATTGAATAGGATATATTTTTCTTTATCAAAAAACCAAGGTCATATTCTAATAGATAAAGAAAAGGAGAATATAGTTTGGCCTCAGAAATTTGGTTTAAACCAAAAAACAATTAAAATGACACAACTTAAAGTTTTTATAAGTTTAGTAAAAGATAGCTTGGATACCATAACTAAAGGCTCAAAAAAATATCATCTCTGGATGGCATTTTTGACATTTGTTATGTTAATAGGCATGTATTGTTATTCTATACAATTAGAATATGGCTTGAGTGTTACCGGATTGACAGATAGAGTAAGTTGGGGATTATACATTTCTAATTTTACATTTTTGGTAGGAGTTGCTGCAGCAGCGGTAATGTTAGTAATGCCTACCTATGTCTTAAAAGATATTGACTTTAAGCAAGCCGTTCTTATAGGAGAAGGATTGGCAGTAGCAGCATTAATTATGTGTCTTGCTTTTGTGGTAGCTGATATGGGAGGCCCTTCAGTTTTATGGCATATGATACCAGGAATTGGAGTATTTAATTTTCCAAACTCCATGCTTACCTGGGATGTAATTGTATTGAACGGGTACTTATTCTTAAATATTTCTATTCCCTTTTATATTCTTTTTACAAGATATCAAGGAAAAGTTCCTAACCCTAGGATATATGTCCCAGGAGCAATTCTATCAGTTTTCTGGGCAGTTGCCATTCATCTGGTAACCGCTTTCCTATATCAAGGTTTACAAGCACGACCATTTTGGAACAATGCCTTATTAGGGCCTCGTTTTTTAGCATCAGCTTTTGCAGCTGGACCCGCTTTGATCATTTTAGTACTCGCCATTATCCGGACTTTTACCGAATTTAAAATTGAAGATAAAACAATTAAAAAAATTGGGATGATCGTTACCGTGGCAGCCCAAATCAATCTTATTATGTTGATTTCAGAATTGTTTAAAGAGTTTTATGCTCCCACGCATCATAGCGAAAGTGCATATTATTTATTCTTTGGTTTACACGGTAAAACAGCATTGTTACCATGGATTTGGACTGCAATTCCTCTGAATGTATTAGCAACAATTATTCTTACTTTTGGTAAATTACGGAATAACTTCAAAGTTTTATATTTTGCATGCTTTATGCTCTTTATAGCAATCTGGATCGAGAAAGGATTTGGGTTAATTGTACCAGGTTTTATTCCTGGACCTTATGGTAAAATAGCTGAGTATACTCCAACAGGTATAGAAATTGGAGTTACTCTAGGAATATGGGCTCTTGGAGCGTTTATATTTACAATTTTGGCTAAAACCTCGATTAAAATTGAACTAGGTAAACTTCGATTTAAAGCAAAATAAAGCCGAATTTTAAAAGAATTCGGCTTATTATATAGCTAATTTTGATACTATCAAATGGTCATAGTACCATAGTTAAGTGCATCCATTACAGAGGATTTGTATCAATTTTTAAAGTGAACCCTCATTTTTTTATACCCTAATCGATTTAGGAAGTTTGTATAATGTTAATAAAGCCCCAATAATAATTATATTTTTAAAAATGTATTGTCCAAGTAATGTAAAGACAAGAGGTGAATCAGAAAACGATTGTTCTGGGAATAAAAACAGAGGTACAAAAGTAAATATCATATGAACTAATGCTATACGAATTACAACATGCCTATAAATATTTAAAATTAATAATACCCCTATTATCGTTTCTGATAGAGCCAACAAAATAATTGAAACATTTGGAGAAATAAGACCTAGTGTAAGCACATCCATTGTATTTTGGGCCAATTTCTCAGCATGACTAACTCCAGGAAAAAATTTTAATGCCCCAAACCATACGTATACTAATCCAATGCTAATGATTAGAAAACGACTACTTGATATTCTTCTTTTTACATTCATTGATTTATGTTTAATTTACACGATTAATTCTGTTTCATACAATATTTAGTTAGAAATAAATCATTGATCAATAGATTTAAAAATCCTTTTGAACCTTGATTAAATGTTAAGTTTGTGTAATTAAAAAATCTTAATAAATGTTTGATTATAACATCATCAAATGTAATGTTAGCAGATATTCTAAGGATGTATTTTAACAATAAATTAAGGGAAAAATCCCCTTCTTATACGCGTTTACCCTAGTTAATAATTATTACGTCATAGACCTGATAAAAATGATGTAATACAATGATCTAATTGTTACCTATTCGATATTAAAAATTTAATTATATACTGTTTAGGAGAGCTTATAGACCTTAATTCAAAGCCTCAAAAGATACTGAACAACATTTTTAATCTTCATTTTATAATATCGCTAATGCTTTTTTACAAAAAAGTGAGAATTTTAAAGTACACGAGTTAATTAGGTAAAGAATTATATTTCTAATCTTACTTCTATTTATATTAAAATTCTTTACAATCTAAAATGCGATTATGCTAATAAGGTATGTATGTATTAGTATTTCTTTTTTGTATTCTTTTTGTTGTTACTTCGGTGGAAAAATAATCAGACGCACTCCAACAGGTATAGAAATTAAAGTCACATTAAGGATATCGACTTTTAGAGTTTTTATATCTACAGTTTTAGTTAAAACTTCGATTAGGGTTTAATTTTGGGTAGGCTATGATTAACGACAATAAATAAAGGCTGAATTTTTACTAAATCCAGCCCTTTAAAAATTAACGCTCAACTGCGTATAAATAACGTTTATTTCCGGGATATAAATTGCCTTCATAATTGTTAAGATTTGATGCACAATCTAAAAACAAATTATGTTTCTGTATTGCTGCGGTTCTTAGTTTTTTTCTTATGTTTCTGAAAGTTCTCATGATGATTAGTTTTTTGATTGATGAAATTTTTAATTAAAGTTACCTATAACGTCTTTTAGAGTTCCAGGTATAACCTTTAGTACTGTTTAATTTTTTAGTAATTTGATTGCTGTCTAAAGTTCTCATAGTTTTTATGTTTTAATGATTGATATTTTTATTTAATTCTTAATATTGGTTTATCTGAAACGTCTCTTTGAATTCCACACATAACCTTTTGTGTTGTTTAACTTTTTAGTAATCTGATTGCTGTCTAAAGTTCTCATAATATTGTTTTTAACGGGTTTATATTTTCATTTAATTCTTAATATTGGTTTATCTAAAACGTCTCTTTGAGTTCCATACATAACCTTTTGTACTATTTAATTTTTTAGTGATTTGATTGTTGTCTAAAGTTCTCATAATTTTTATGTTTTAATGATTGGTATTTACTTACTAGACGTCAGAAATCAAATTTCGTTACAGTACTATGTATAAAAAGGTACTATTTTAACAATAATTAACAATTAACAGCATAAATATTCCTGATTTTACCTTAAAAACATCGTAGAAATATCAAAATTACTTTGCTACTCCATTAACACATTTCATCTTTTACTTATAATATTACCTCTTAAATAAGTAGTATCTGACAAAAAAAGATAAAATAATATCGATATACATTGCAAAAAACACTAAACAGCCAATAAATCAAACAGTTAACATAAATAACCCCATCTTTTGCTTAACTTAACTGTACGCAAAAACATTTTTTTAATGTTTTTCAAAAAAAGATGTGACCATTTATGATTCTCTGTGTCTAACCAGAATAGGGGATTATGTATAATGTGATTATAGATTGAAAGAAATAGGGGTAGATAGTAGTTTGGATGATAAGGAGTTGGTTTTTAAGATTGCCAAAAGCAATGATACTCATCTGTATGCTATTTTATATGATAGATATGCAAAAATGGTTTATAACAAATGTCTCAGTTTTGTTAAATCCAAAGAAGAAGCTCAGGACTTGACTCATGATATCTTTGTTTTATTATTTGCCAAACTTAAAACGTTTAAAGGAACTTCGAAGTTCTCGACTTGGCTGTACGCTTTTACGTATAACTTTTGTGTAAACTATGTACAACGAGTACGCAAAAAAAAGAACGACAAAATTATCTTAACCGATACTATACTCAATTATTCAGAAACTGAAGAAACAGAAATTGCAGATAAAGAGATTCTGAACTTAAAATCAGAAAAGCTATCCAAAGCTTTAAAACTAATAAACCCCGAAGATAAAATCATTTTAATGATGAAGTATCAAGATGATTTATCTATTAAAGAAATTAAAACAAACCTAAATCTTGGAGACAGTGCCGTAAAAATGAGATTAAGTCGAGCAAAGTCTCGATTATTAAAAACCTATCATACCCTATACTAATGAAAAACCCATTTAAAAAAATAATTCATAGCGAAGAATTACCTGAATCGGTAAGAAGAAAAGTGCTTGAAGATATTGAAATCGTCAAGTTATCCCTCGATTTAGCTGATTTATTTGCTATCAAATACCCCAATTCTCTCGAAGAAATATTAAAACTGATAGATAAACCAAATAACAACTAATTTCAAAACGTATATGGAAAAATTATTAGATTTTAAATTACCCAAGAATATTTTTGATGAATTGTACTCCGTTTTACCAAATATTCTAGGAGCTATTATATTCTTTTTTCTTAGCTGGTTTATTATTAAAGTAATACTGTTTGTCGTAAAAAAATCATTGGGGTTAACCAAAATAGATTCATTGACCTCTAAAATAGGAGAGAATGGTGTACTATTTAATTCTTCCATTAATATCAAACCTACACAAATCATCACAACATTCATTAAGTGGTTCTTAATTCTTGTATTAGTCATCGTTGGTTCAGATTTGTTTGGACTTACCATTGTATCAAATGAAGCAGGAAGACTTATTGATTATTTACCAAAAATATTTAGTGCAATAGTAATTTTCGGTTTTGGTCTATACCTAGCTTCACTCATTAAAAAATCTGTCTATACCATGCTTAAATCATTTGATTTAAGTGGTTCTAAAATTATTAGTTCAATACTCTTCTTTATCATCTTTGTTATTGTTTCTATTACTGCTCTTAATCAAGTAGGAATAAATACTGATATAATAACTAACAATTTGTCATTAATTCTGGGGGCGTTTTTGGCCGCTTTTACTATAGCATTGGGATTAGGATCCCGAGATATTATATATAGATTGTTATTAGGATTCTATACAAGAAAAAACTTAGAGATTCGACAAAAAATAAAAGTAGATGGTTTTGAAGGAGTTATCATATCTATTGATAATATTTCTATTGTAATAGAAAATAACGAAGGACATAAAACGGTATATCCTATTAAACTCATCGCAAATAAAAAAATCGAAATTATTGAATAATCCTTTTTTCAAATATTCTAATATTTCTAAAACTATTTTGATTATTAACAATCAACAATTCACATTAACATTTCGTTTTCCTTTTAAGCATCTCAGATAATAATTCTAAGCTCTTATTATTTTGCCTACATCAATAATTTTTCAAGAAAAAATCATAAAAAGAGTGACTTTTCACAATCATCTGTGTCATATGTAATAGAGAATGGCCATAATAAGAATTTAGTTTTCAAAATAAATAGAAACACGCATGATTGTATTAATTATAATTCAAGTATTAACCTTAATTGTATTACTAATTTTTATGCTTAATAATTGGTCAGAATATTTAAAAGTAAAAAAACGAATAAGGAAAAGCGAAAAGGAAGAAAGTCAAGTTTAGTTTTTTATATGCATAGAATGCAACCTCCCAAAACCGAATGTCATAATTCTGTTTTACTTGATGGATTTGATTGACGTAAACCAAATTCATCTACCGCAATTAGTTAGTATAAAGGGTGTCATATTGCTGTTTAGCGTTTTATTTATTTTTAATAGGGGAAATAATTAAGATTTATATCAAACAGGAAAGCACCCTTTATTTGTATTACATTCTCTCTTAGTTTTTAACCATATTTATTTTAAGACGTTTCAGAGTTTTTCTTCTACGCTCAATTTATTTAAGAACAACGTCATTTAAAATTACAAAAACTAAGAATCCAGCTCTACAACCTAATTTACTTCACAAAAGCTGATAAATGTCATTTTTTAAAAAAAGCTTCGCACATACTTTTGGGGCATAATAAAAAAGTATGGGTGTCATCTATGTTCTCTTAACCATTAGTATCATCGTAGCTATTATTTTTTTTGTGGCTTTTATTGTTTCTGTTAAAAACGGACAATATGATGACATATATACTCCATCTATTCGTATGCTCTTCGATGATGAATTGGTAAAAGAATCCAAAGAAAAAAACTCTACATCTATAAAAAATAATCAATCATAATATGGAAATGGAACAATTCTACTACGATAATAACATCGTAAAAAAATTCTTGTATGCAACAATGTTTTGGGGAATCATTGGAATGTCCGTTGGATTGCTACTGGCTTTCATGTTTTTATTCCCTAATCTCACAGATGGTATTTCCTGGTTAAGCTTTGGTCGTTTACGCCCTTTACATACCAATGCTGT
This sequence comes from Aquimarina callyspongiae, assembly GCF_034322225.1. NCBI lineage: Bacteria > Pseudomonadati > Bacteroidota > Flavobacteriia > Flavobacteriales > Flavobacteriaceae > Aquimarina > Aquimarina callyspongiae. The sequence goes on from NZ_JAXLPA010000001.1 coordinate 1,200,311, forward strand.
CATTTTTGCTTTTGTAGGTAATGCCATCTTTGCTGGAGTATACTATTCTACACAAAGGTTACTCAAAACCAGAATGTTTAGTGATACATTGAGTTCAATCAACTTTTGGGCTTGGCAGTTGATTATTGTAGGAGCAGCAATAACATTACCATTAGGATATACTACTTCAAAAGAGTATGCAGAACTAGAATGGCCATTCGATATTGCTATAGCAGTGATTTGGGTGGTATTTGGGTGGAATCTTATCGCAACTATTTTAAAGCGTAGGCAAAGACACTTATACGTTGCAATATGGTTTTATATTGCAACTGTTGTGACCGTAGCCGTACTTCATATATTTAATAGTTTAGAGCTACCTATCAGCGCTCTTAAGAGTTATTCTGTATATGCAGGTGTACAAGATGCTTTGGTACAATGGTGGTATGGTCACAATGCCGTTGCATTTTTTCTAACTACTCCGTTTCTAGGGCTTATGTATTATTTTATCCCTAAGGCAGCTAATAGACCCATATATTCTTATCGATTATCAATTGTACATTTTTGGTCGTTGATCTTTATCTATATCTGGGCAGGACCTCATCACCTACTTTATTCATCATTACCGGATTGGGCACAAAATCTGGGAGTAGCTTTCTCTATCATGCTAATTGCTCCATCCTGGGGAGGTATGATCAACGGTTTATTGACTTTGCGCGGCGCCTGGGATAAAGTTAGAACAGATCCGGTACTCAAATTTATGGTAGTTGCCATAACAGGATATGGTATGGCAACTTTTGAAGGACCCATGCTCTCTTTAAAAAATGTAAATGCCATTGCTCACTTCAGTGATTGGGTAATTGCTCATGTACACGTAGGAGCATTGGCCTGGAATGGGTTTATGACCTTTGGTATGGCATATTGGTTAATTCCCAAATTATTTAAAACAAAACTTTGGTCTAATGGATTAGCTAATGTTCATTTCTGGTTAGGTACATTAGGGATTATAATGTATGCATTACCAATGTATGTAGCAGGGTTTGTACAAGCTTCTATGTGGAAACAGTTTAATCCCGACGGAAGTCTTGTATATGGTAATTTCTTAGAAACGGTAACCGAAATCATACCCATGTATTGGATGAGAGCTATTGGAGGAAGTATTTACATTCTTGGAGTTTTTATCATGCTATATAACATTGTAAAAACGGTAAAGAGCGGAAGTAAAGTAACCGACGAATTAGCAGAAGCAGCTCCTTTAACCAAAGTAACAAGACGTAGAACTACTAAAGAAGGTTATCATACCTGGTTAGAAAGACGACCTGTTAAACTAACCATTTTTGCCACAATAGCAATTTTAATTGGTGGTGCTGTACAGATCGTACCTACATTAATGGTTGATTCTAATATCCCAACAATAAGTAGTGTTAAACCTTATACACCTCTGGAGTTAGAAGGACGTGATCTTTATATCCGCGAGAGTTGTGTTTCCTGTCATTCGCAAATGATTCGCCCGTTTCGTAGCGAGGTAGAACGTTATGGAGAATACTCAAAGGCCGGAGAATATGTATATGATCATCCCTTTTTATGGGGAAGCAAACGAACCGGGCCTGACCTGATGCGAATAGGTGGAAAATACTCAGACAACTGGCACCTTAATCATTTCTATGACCCTCAAAGCACCTCATCTGGATCTATAATGCCTAGCTATAAATGGTTAATTACAAACAAACTGGATCGATCACAAACTGAAACCAAAATGAAAGCTATGCAATCGTTAGGAGTTCCTTACACTCCAGAAGAGATTACCCGTGCTCAAGAATGGATGGAGGAGCAGGCAACACAAATAGAGAAAAATCTTTATAGCGACCCTGATTTTGCCAAAACCTATGAGGCCGATAAAAAGTTTGCCCAAGAAAACGGTGAAGAATTTATAGAAATGCGCCACAGAGAAGTTGTTGCTCTTATTGCATATATACAACGATTAGGAACAGATATTAAAGTAAAAGAAAACGTAGCTCAAACTAAAGAATAATTATTATGCTAAAATTTATTAAAGGTCATATGGAAAGCATAGAAGGGATTGAGATCTACCCTATGATCTCATTACTCATATTTTTCATCTTTTTTACCGCCTTATTCTGGTGGGTATATACAGCCAAAAAAGAACATATTAAAGAAGTTAGCAACATTCCTTTAGAAACCAATAAAGACGACATATTATGAGAACCACTGCATCCTATATACGAGTATTTTCTTTTTTACTAATTGCCTATATATTAATTGAGTTTACTGTAGATACAGGATCAACATCGGCTTTTATAGCAGAGCCTTTAAGTTGGTTGGGATTGGGTATGGTAGCTTTATTCGCGATTATTATAGAAATCAGTTTGGCTGCTCTAAAAAACATATTATTTCTGTCTTTAAAACCAGAGGCTCAAGAACGTTACCTGGTAGCACAAAAAAATAAAAAGGAAAAGCAATTTAGATGGATCAAAAAAACATATCTAAAGTTACTCGACAGTAAACCTGTAGAAGAAGAAGATAAAATAATACTTGATCATAATTATGATGGTATTAAAGAACTGGATAATAATCTTCCTCCCTGGTGGGTATATGGTTTTTATGCTACCATCATTTTTGGAGTAATTTATATGATTCGCTTTCATGTATTTAATGACTATACGCAAACCGAAGAATATGAATCGGAAATAGCAGAGGCATTAATCGCTATTGAAGAATATAAAAGAACAGCCAAAGATTTAGTAGATGTTAACACAGTGACCCTATTAACCGAACCATCAGATATAAGTGCTGGAAAAGCAGTTTTTACCACTAATTGCGTGGCTTGCCATAAAGCTGACGGTGGCGGTGGTATTGGCCCTAATCTAACCGATCAATATTGGATTTTAGGTGGTGGGATTAAAAACGTATTTCGAACAATTTCTGAAGGTGGTCGTGACGGAAAAGGAATGGTCGCCTGGAAACAAACTTTAAAACCTGCAGAAATTGCACAAGTATCGAGTTATGTCATTACACTAGGGGGTACAACTCCTGCCGAACCCAAAGAATCACAAGGAGAGATTTGGGTAGATCCCGATACTATCAAAGAAGAAACATCAAAACAAGAATCACTGGAAGTAGCAAAAGATTCTACTATAGTAGTAAATGAATAACCAAAACTCATTTCTCCTAAATACAAGACACTTAAATAATAGAACAAAATAAAAGCAATTTAAATTGGACGCGCCAGAAAATGAAAAATTCAGAGATTCTATAGCTACCATCAATGAAGAAGGTAAACGAGCCTGGATTTATCCCAAAAAACCTAGTGGTAAATATTATAGATACCGTACCTGGGTAAGCTATGGCCTACTCGTATTTCTATTTGCAGCTCCATTTATAAAAATAAATGGTAACCAATTTTTATTGTTTAATGTTTTAGAACGTCGTTTTAATATTTTTGCAGCTCCTTTCTGGCCTCAGGATTTTCATTTGTTTGTAATTTCTATGATTATTGGAGTAATCTTTGTTACTCTATTTACTGTAGCTTTTGGTCGATTATTTTGTGGCTGGATATGCCCACAAACCATCTTTATGGAAATGGTTTTTAGAAGAATAGAATATTGGATTGAAGGAGATCGAGGAAAACAAATTCGATTAAATAAACAACCTTGGAACGCTGATAAAATTAAAAAGAGAGTTCTCAAATGGTTCATATTTTTTATAATATCCTTCTTGATTGCTAATGTTTTTCTGGCCTACCTCATTAGTAGCGACAATCTTATTCAATACATCTTTATAGATGGTCCTCAAAAACACTTGAGTACACTGGTATCACTATTGATCTTTACTGCAATCTTTTATTTTGTTTTTGCATGGTTTAGGGAACAAGTGTGTATTATCGCTTGTCCATATGGCAGATTACAAGGAGTATTACTTGATTCTAAATCTATTGTTGTAGCATACGATTATAAACGTGGTGAAAAAGAAGCTGGAAGAGCTAAGTTTAAAAAAAATGAAGAGCGTCCTTCAACAGGAAAAGGAGATTGTATTGATTGTTTTCAATGCGTGCATGTATGCCCAACAGGAATCGATATTCGTAATGGCACACAATTAGAATGCGTTAACTGTACCGCTTGTATTGATGCTTGTGATCACATGATGGAAAGCGTTAATCTTCCAAAAGGATTGATACGATATGCAAGCGAGGAAAACATCGCCAAAAAAACAAAATTCAAATTTACAAATAGACTTAAAGGGTATAGTGCTGTATTATTCATTCTAACAGGAGTTCTTTTAGGGATGTCTTTCTTACGAAATGATGTAGAAGCTAATGTATTAAGATTACCAGGGCAATTATATGAAAGAAAAGAGAATAATATTATTAGTAATGTTTATACGTACAAATTAGTAAATAAAACAACTGAAGATATTGAAGATGTATATTTTAAATTATTATCACACAAAGGAACTATTGAATCTGTAACCCATAAAAATTTTACAGTCCCGAAACAGGGATTAGCAGAAGGTACATTATTTATAGAGGTTAATGCAGCTGCATTAAGTGGAGATAAAGACAGGATAAAAATAGGGGTGTATAGTGGTGATACCTTAATAGAAACTACAAAAGCCGCTTTTTTAGGCCCTAGAAGTTATCGATAGTAAAGTGTGATGCTATCAATAATTTTCTCTATTAATGTTAACGTCTAGTAATAAAATTAAAAAATAAAAAGATGAAACTAAACTGGGGGACATCCATTGTAATAACATTTATAGCATTTATAAGTTTTATCATGTATTTCGTAGTTAAGATGAATACTGATAAGAAATACGAACACGATCTTGTTACCGAAGACTATTACAAACAAGAACTCGCTTTTCAAAATAAAATCAATGCTGAAAAAAATGCGAAAGCCCTTGCAACAGATATCTCATTTATAAAAACCGAAGAAGGATTACTCGTTTCCTTTCCTGAAGATAAAGAATCAGTAAAAATTTCTGGGACTATACATCTATACAGGCCTTCAAATAAACAATTAGATTTCAAAACTCCAATCATTCTTAAAAAATCTCAAATATTAATTTCTAATCAAAAACTGATTGAAGGGCGCTGGAAAATTATCATTGATTGGAAGTATAACAACACTCCATATTTGTTTAAGAAATCCTTTACTTATTAAATGTTAATATCTGCATTCATATTAGGCATCCTTGGTAGCTTTCATTGTGTAGGCATGTGTGGTCCTATTGCCTTTATGTTACCATTAGATCGAACTAATGCAACAAAAAAAATCTTTCAGATATTTTTATATCATTTTGGGCGATTATTTGCCTATGCACTAATAGGTTTATTCTTTGGATTGGTTGGTGAAAGCCTTAACATTTTTGGATTGCAGCAAGGATTATCCATAGCAATTGGGTTTTTAATGATCATTATTGCCTTAACTCCTTCTCTAATATTAACAAAGTATACTATTTTCAAACCTTTGTATCGCCTGATTTCACAGGTAAAAAATACCTTGGGCGCTTCATTTAAAAAGAAAACTTCAGACACTTTTTTAACCATTGGTTTTTTAAATGGTTTTCTACCTTGTGGCTTGGTATATATGGCTGTTTTTGGTGCAATTGCTTCAGGTCATCTATTTAAAAGTAGTTTGTATATGATACTTTTTGGCCTGGGAACAATTCCTTTAATGACTACGGCTGTATATATTGGTAACTTCTTAAATATAAAGGCTCGAAAACATATTCAAAAAGTAATTCCTGTCTTTATAATTATAATAGGTTTATTGTTTATAGTACGTGGTCTAGGATTGGGTATACCATATATTTCTCCAAAACATAATACCGAAATTGTATCTGCCAATTTTAATTGTCATTGAACTCATCTTGACTTTTTGTTTTTAACCGAAAATGAATTGAAATTTGATCAGATGAAGCAATTTTTACAGGTCATAGCAGAGCTACGGCCAAAAAAAGTAATGAAATATGGTTAAATTTCAGACATTTTTTAGGAAATAGAAAAAGTCAAAATGAGTTCATTAATAAACAACATAGTATTATTTATTTCTGTTATGGTATTTAATATTCAAACACGATGAAAAATCTTACATTTAATCGGTAAAACAAATATTACTTTTTCGACCAAGATCTTGTACCAATTAAATAAATCATCACAGTAAAAAAGAACAATGGAAAAATATATTAATGCTTTTACGACTTCTTTGATGGATAGCATTGACTGGACCTGGAAATCTATTTTGTTTGAAGTTTCCTGGTATACCAATTATTTTTGGGGTTTAATTGCTATTTCTTTATTAGTATGGGGTTTAGAAATGGTGTTTCCGTGGAGAAAACATCAATCTGTTTTTAGAAAAGATTTCTGGTTAGATGGATTCTATATGTTTTTTAACTTTTTTGTTTTTGCAATTGCCATAAGTGGAGTTTACAAACTGTTAGAAGTATTATTTAAAGACATAGGTATTTCTGCAAAAAGCCTTACGATCATTGACCTTTCTACATTACCTGTATGGGTTCAACTTATTATATTTTTTATTGTTTTAGATTTTGTTCAATGGTTTACTCATATGTTACTTCATAAATATCCTTTTTTATGGAGGTTTCATAAAATACATCATTCTGTTAAAGAAATGGGGTTTGCAGCGCATCTACGTTATCACTGGATGGAGAATCTTTTCTATAAACCTCTAAAAACGATTGGAGTAATGATCTTGGGTGGTTTTGAACCAGAGCAAGCTTTTATTGTACACTTTCTGGCAATTACCATTGGCCATCTTAATCACGCCAATATCAAGATTACTTACGGCCCTTTAAAATATATTCTCAATAATCCTGTAATGCATTTATATCACCATTCTTATACGTTGCCAGAAAATACGTATGGTGTTAATTTTGGAATTAGTTTAAGTTTATGGGATTATATTTTTAATACCCATCATATCCCTGAAGACAGCGGCACTATCAAATTGGGTTTTCCAGGAGATGAAAAGGTTCCTAAACATTTTTTTGGGCAAATTTTTTATGGTTTTAAAAAATCAAATCAAAAAGGGAAATAACATATCTATTTTTTATTACAATCAAATTGTCATAGAAAATAACCTTGTATCGGGTTTGTGTTGTTGTAAACGAAGATCAAATGCCATACAAATATTACGAATAAACGGACGACCTTTTGGGGTTACCAAAATAGCTTCATCAGAAATTATAACTAATCCGTCATTTTCCATTTCTTGTAATCGATTTAACACTGTTTCTAATTCTTCAAAATATAGTGTGTTATGACTCCACCTAGTTTCAAAATGGCACATTAGATTAAGAATATGTTTCCTTATAATTTCATCTTCTTGCGTTAATACATGTCCTCTAAATACTGGTATAATTCTTTCTTTTATTAAATGTTGATATTCTTCAACACCTTTTACGTTTTGAGCAAAGCCATACCAACTATCACTAATAGCAGAAACTCCCAACCCAATCATCATTTGTGTTTTGGAAGCAGTATACCCCATAAAATTGCGATGTAGCTTATTATTTTCTACTGATTGGTATAAAGAATCACTCTGTAAAGCAAAATGATCCATCCCTATCTCGATATATCCTGCTTCTGATAATAATTCTTTTCCTATCTCGTATTGTTTTCTTTTTTGTTTTCCTGTTGGCAAATCAGATTCTTTAAAACCTCGCTGGCCATTTCCTTTTTGCCAGGGAACGTGAGCATATCCATAAAATGCTAATCTATCAGGTAATAATTCTTTTGTTTTACTAATAGTTGTTCTAACAGCTTCTTCGGTCTGAAAAGGTAATCCAAAAATAATATCGTGTCCTATCGAGGTATATCCTATCTCTCTGGCCACTTCGGTCACGTATTTTACTTTTTCAAAAGGTTGTACTCGATGTATTGCTTTTTGTACCGTTTCATTATAGTCCTGAACTCCAAAACTCACTCTTCTAAAACCTACATCATACAGTGTTTGTAAATGTTCTCGGGTAGTATTATTAGGATGTCCCTCAAAACTAAACTCATAATCTTCAGCTAATTCTGCATATTTAGTAATTCCTTTAATTAAGTATTGTAAATTTTTAAATGAGAAAAAGGTAGGCGTACCTCCTCCGAGATGTAATTCTTTTATTTTAGGCTTTGTAGTAAAAAGTTTACGATACATATCCCACTCTTCTAAAACAGAGTCAAGGTATGGCATCTCAAGATCATGTCTTTTGGTAATACGTTTGTGACATCCGCAGAAGGTACACATACTCTCACAAAAAGGCAGATGAATATAAAGGCTTATCCCTTCTTTTTTATTACTCTCTACAATAGATCTTTGTACAGATTTTGTCCATTTTTTTAATGAAAATGTGGCATTGTCCCAAAAAGGAACTGTAGGATAACTAGTATATCGAGGTCCCGGAATGTTATATTTATCAATTAAACTTTTTTCCATTTAATTATACTTTTAAAATTTAATTCTTTTATCTGTTTTTTAAAATCTAATGCTATCGCATTTCCTTGTTATTCATGTAATACCAAAAAGGGGATACTAATGTGATAACTTATTTTTTCTACTGTTGGATGAAATAAAATTCTTTGGAAAAAATTGAGATTTTTAGCTACCATAGTAATCATATCAATGTCTCTGCTTTCTACAAAACATTGTACTGCAGCTTCAAGATCAGGATTTGATAAAAAATGAAAACTGTGTTCTAAATTATCAAGTTCATCATCAAGAAACTCTTTGTTTTTTATTTGTAGTTCTGTAAGATCACGCTCTTTTTTTGATACATGGAGAATTCTTAAAGATGCATTTGTCAAGGTTATAACCTCATTGATTGTATTTAATATTTTTCTTTTATAATATAAATTATAATCAGTCGGAAAAGCTATTTCTTTTGGAAGTGTATAGCTCGCTTTTTCTGGAACAACCAGGACAGGGCACTTTACTTTAGTTATAACATCACCTGTATTACTACCAACCATTTTTTCTTTCAACCCTGATGCTCCTTTTGTACCCATAACAATATAATCGATACTCTTCTCTTTAACTTGTTTTCTCACAGCATCAACAAAAAAAAGAGATTCATAAATCGGAAAAAAATGGTGCTTTGTATTCAGTGTTAATCGTTCGATTCTTTTCAGAAATGAACTCATTTGTTCTCTTTGGTTATGGGTTACAGGTGTGATCACCATTAGTTTGGGATCATATAGAGAAACTCCAGCACCTGTTATCTCTTCATTAGAAGAAACATGCAATATATAGACATTACAATTTACTTTCTTAAAAAAAGAAAGTGCGTAGACAATGGCATTCCAAGAGTTTTCAGAAAAATCAGTTGGTATTAGAATATTTTTCTTCATAAATACATCATAACACAACAAATGTATTAGTCTGCATCTATGAAAAGTATGATAAAAATCAGTTTCAGAATTTTATCCTACTAATTTGAGTCCTTGTAAGTTCAAAATTTTAATAGTACGTCCTTCAATTTCTATAAGACCATCTTTTTTAAAACTAGATAATGTTCTAATTAAACTTTCTGTCGCGATACCTGCTACACTAGCCAGGTCATTTCTAGAAATCTTAATGCTTTCTTCGGGCTTTTTATTCATTACTTGCGCAAACTGAAGTATTGTTTGTGCAGTTTTTTTTCTGACCGAGCTATAAGCCATTTGTAATAATTGTTCTTTAATATCAGACAAATTACTAGTCAATACCTCCATCAATTCCAGAGAAATATTCTTACTTTTTTCTAGTATATCTTTGAGGTCATTTTTTGATATTCCTGCCAATTCTAAATCTTCAACTGCGGTAGCTGATTCCTGATAAGGTTCATTATCCACAAAGGAGGTAAATCCAAGAAAATCTTCTTTTTTATATAAAGTTGTTATTAATTCTTTACCATTTTCATCCATCTTATGAGATTTAATTACTCCCTTTAAAATGAGGTATACTTTATTAGAGTGTTCTCCTTCTGTATAAACGGATTCGCCTTTTTTATATGTAGAAATTTCTCCATAATCATTAAAGAAATTTTTAAGTTCTTGAAGATTCCTAAAACCGTCATCATTTTGAGTGTTTTCAATGATTTCATGGCGTTCTTCAAGAATTTTTGCAATAATCTGTGCTTTGGCCAATCGACTTTCTATAGCACTTAACAACTCATCTTCTTCAAAGGGTTTGGTTAGATAATCATCTGCACCAAGATTCATCCCTTTTCTAATTTCTTTATGCTCAGTCTTTGCGGATAAAAATATAAAAGGGATTTGATTGGTAGTAGCATCTTGAGATAATGTTTCCAGAACACCATAACCGTCTACTTCTGGCATCATAATATCACAAACAATGATATCTGGTTTTTCTTCTTTTGCTTTTACAATACCTACTTTCCCATTGGGAGATGTAATAACATTATAATCGGATAGCTCTAATAATTCTGCCGTATTCTCTCTAAGTGCAGCATCATCTTCAATCAACAGGACAGTTTTCATCATAATTTTTGTTTGGTTAGTGCAGGTACTTTAACAATAAAAGAAGAGCCTTTGTTTTCTGTACTTGTAAAAGTAATCGACCCTTTTAAGTTTTCCAAATGACTTTTTACAATATTGAGTCCGATTCCCGTACCTTGATCCAATAGGGCATTTTCTGCTCTGAAATAACGTTTAAAAATAAATTCTTGTTCTTTTTGAGGAATCCCAATTCCTTGATCGATAATTTTAAAAATTAATAAATCATTTTCAACACTAACCTGGATATCAATAACTGTATTTTCACCAGAATATTTAATAGCATTGTTGATTAAATTTGATAGCACTAATTCTAGAATTTTCTCATCAAATTCTAACATATAATCATCAATATTATTGGGATAATTAATTCTTTGTCCATCTTTAAGCAACATATTGGCGCCGTATACTACTTCATTAATAACTTTACTTAATGGAAATGTGGAGAATTTATACGTAACCTTTCCAGTTTCAATACGTTCTATAGATAAAAAATCATTTAAAATGTTATCTAGATATTTCACCTTGTTTTTAATGGTGTGTAAGTGTTTGTCTCTCTTTTCCTGCTGTTCTTCTTTGGTATATTTCCCGGCTAGAGTTGCAGATGTAAGTATCCCGCTAAGCGGTGTTTTAAATTCATGAGAAACTAATGAAAGGAATTTTGTTTTTAACTCATTGAGTTGTTGTTCTTTTTTTAATGATTCCTTTATTACCGCTTCTGCCTCTTTACGCAATTTTACTTCTTCCTTAAGTTCTTCTATAGTATGATGTAACTCCTCTGTTCTTTTTGCTATCTTTTTTTCTAATTGCGCATTTAATTCTTTTATTTGTTTCTCTCTTTCTTTTCGTTCGGTAATATCAATAACCAATGCCATTATATAATTACTACCATATATAGAAAATGGATTAAGTCCAACATCAATAGGAAACTCTTTATCGTCTTTTCTTACACCATAAAGCTCTCTTCCTTCACCCATTTTTCTTTTTTCTGAGTGTTTAGAGAAATTTTTAAAATGACCTTTATGATTATGATGATATTTTTGAGGTATTAAAAGATCGAGTTGTTTTCCAATCAATTCATCTGTATTATACCCAAAAATTTCATTAGCAGAACCATTAGTCGCTACAATAACCTGATCTTCATTAATCACTAGTATACCTTCAGAAACTGCTTCTGTAAGCAGGTTAAATATATTATTGTCTTTTGCAAAAACCTTCATATGTCAAATGTAATGATTTTGAATAGTAGCAAGACCTGATGAATATCATAAAAAAAGTCTTAATCCTGGATTATTTTAGCTTTTATAAACAAAACGTTATTAGGTTATGAATACAACGCAAAATACAAGTGTTACTTTTTATCAAAATCTAGGAAAGTTATTCTATGCCATAGCAGCAGCTGATAAATTTGTTCACAAATCAGAACTTGCATCCTTACAAAAAGTAGTAAAATCAGAATGGTTACCAATTGATTCTACTGAAGACGAATTTGGAGTGGATCTCGCTTTTCAAATAGAGACAGTTTTTGATTGGATGGATAATGAAGAAATAAGTGCCGACCTGTGTTTTCAACAATTTGAGGTATATTTTAAAGAACATACATCATTGTTTACGAATAAGATAAAGCAATTAATCTGGACTACATCAAATAACATAGCAGGAGCTTTTTCTGGCAAAAATAAATCCGAACTTATGATGCTAGGTCGTTTAAAATTATTGCTTGAATCATAGTATCGCTCTAAACCTGATTAATATCATATTTTAGAACATTTTGCATTTATACTTTTATCTCAAATTAAAAACATAATGATATGACACTATATGCAAAAATGAATGCTGATTTTTCCAAAAATTACATCGGATACTCTGCTTTAGCAATAATTGCTTCTACTTGTTTAGGTTCTGTAGCAATTATGGCCACTCTGCTAAATGGTAATGGAGCCTCGCAAATGTTTCTAGTTTTTCTGAGTGTAGTAGTATGTAGTGCCCATAATGCTGCCATCTTAACAGTGCAGAAACCCAAATTAGTATTAGATCTCTTAATTGCAAGTATCATTACTAATGCATTTATCATTATCGGTAACGGCTTTTTCTGATCATACATACTCTTTTATGTAAAAGGTGGATTTCGATTAAAATCCACCTTTTTTTGTTGATTAGATTAACTGATTTATATCATATTTTTTAACGTTTTCTTGGATTATTTTTATTTAAAATTAAATCCATCAATATGAAAATCAAGGCATTCTTTCTCGTTTTCTTAGGTATGATTGCCTGTAAAAATGAAAGACTTCAGGAAGGAAATTTTAATATCGTTCAAAAAGAAACAAATGACAAAATCAATCAAGAGATAAAAGATACTCTGTCAATTTTTAGTGAAGAAAACCTTGAACTCGATCAGGAAAAAACTAAATCAAATAAAAGAAAACGATTGATTGAAGCTGAAGATGATATAATTGAATTACAAGAGTTAGTTACCACAAAAACATTCTATAAAGAAGAAGAGCAATATATACTTAATTATAGATATCCATATTTTAGTGAGAAAAAAAATAGTTCATATTCTATCTTTAATGATTACATCAAAGACAACTACCTTAACATTGAAAAAACAGAAAATCAAATACTTGAGGATAAAGAACTGATTTGTGATACTTTAAAAAGTAAAGAATATAGAGACAAAAGAAGTATTGATTATAAAATTTACACAATAAAAAATCACTTTATTAGTGTATTATTCTATACAGAAAATCATTATTCTAAAACACAGCAAACCTCTTATACGTTTGACTGTTTGAATTTTAATCTAAAAAACCATAGATTTATTTCTTATAATGATTTCTTTGAAAATGATTCTGAAAAGGAACTTCTAGCAATTATTAATCGTATTATAAACAATGCTATTAATTCTGGAGAATTGTATTATGACTGTTGGGAGTTATCAACGCATGATTTCAAAGTATATAAAAGCAATTTTGTAATATATGATAATACTATTGAGTTTTATTTTGATGATTGTATTATTTGCCCATCATACACAGGTACATATTCTGTTGAAGTCCCAATTAAAGATATTAAACACATTATTAGAGGATCTACCTATCTTCTTTAAGGTTAATTGTAAACGTAATTTATGAAAAACAATTACTATTTTTTAGCAATATACCTATTATTGATACTTGTAGCATTTTTATTACCCTCTTTTACTATTTCTGGGTATTCAATAACAGAACATACGTTAAGTCAATTAGGTGCACAGCAAACACATAACAATTGGGTTATGAACCTGATTTTTATAATGCTTAGTTGTATTACTATAGTTATTGGGTGTAAAATTTTAAATGGATTTTATCTGCAATTACTATTATTATTATTGTTTTCTATTTCTCTATTTATGAGTGCAATATGTTTGGATACACCGATTGATCAAAATCTTAATTATGATGATTTTCATAGTGAACTGCATTCAATTTTTTCAATTGCTACCAAAATCTCGCTAATCGTTTATTGTATATCAGTAAGTTTTATTGTAAAAAGACGAATACATATAATAATAACTATTCTTATGAGTAGTATCATTTTAATGTTAACCTATCTAATGTTTACTAACCCTGAGAAAAAAGGAATTTATGACAGAGCTATTTTTATCTCTGCTTTTGGATGGTTATTCTATTCTTTTAAGTTCTATACATTTATAAAACCTAGAAAAAGTATTTTAAAATTATAATAAAACAAATGAAAGATCGCTTTAGTAATATTATCAATTCTGAATCACCTGTATTAGTAGATTTTTTTGCAGAATGGTGTGGCCCTTGCAAAACATTAGCTCCAATTTTAAAACAAGTTAAGGACGATGTTGGAGAAGGAATTAAAATTGTAAAGATTGATGTCGATAAAAATCAATCTTTAGCTACAAAATATAATGTTCGTGGAGTACCTACTATGATTTTGTTTAAAGAAGGTAAACAGCTTTGGCGACAATCAGGAGTACTTCAAAAACATGATATTATTAATATCATTAATTCTCATAAATAATAGATGGAACTCAACAGATATATAGATCATACTTTGTTAAAAGCGACTGCTGCAGAAAAAGATATTGAAAAACTCTGTATTGAAGCCAAACGACATCATTTCTATGCTATCTGTATAAACTCTTCCTATATTCCTCTAGCTAAAAGTGAGTTATCTTATACAGATATTACGATTGCTTCAGTAATTGGGTTTCCTCTGGGAGCTTCTACCCAAGCTACAAAAGAATTCGAAGCACAACAATGCATCGATCAAGGAGCTGATGAGATTGATATGGTACTCAATATTGGTTGGCTGAAATCCGGGAATTATAAAAAAGTAGAGAATGAGATTAAATCTATTAAAAGGATACTGGGAGCCAATATATTAAAAGTAATTTTTGAAAATTGTTATCTCACCGATCAGGAAAAGAAAATAGCTTGCAAATTATCTGTCAATGCAGGAGCAGATTTCATAAAGACTTCTACTGGATTTGGTACTGGAGGTGCTACTCTTGAAGATATAAAACTGATGAAAGATGAAGTCAATAATCAAGTCAAAATAAAAGCTTCAGGAGGGATTAGAGATATAGAAACTGCTACAAAATATATTGATTTAGGGGTTTCAAGAATAGGAACTTCATCAGGAGTACATATTGTAACTTCGATATAGGAGTTGCAGAAATAACTGAGAATCGTATCGGTAATTTATAACCTCTTCCAGGATTTAAAACTCTGAAAGAGGTTTTTTACATCTAATTTATATTTTAAAGGTTATTACAGGTCTATTGGCATGATTAGCAATATCTTCTCCAATGCTTCCACTAAAGAAATGGGCTAATCCGCGACGACCATGTGTTGGTATTGCAATTAAATCTGCATTTACTTTTTCGCAGTAATTAAAAACTCCGCTTTCTACAGTATAATCATTATAATACACTACTTTATCCAGCATATCCAGGCTTCCAGAATCTGCTTTAAACAGAAAATCTGAAACTCTTTCTTCTATTTGCTTAGAGTTTCTAAATTTTTCTCCTGGTAAATTTATATATAGTAAATGTACGTTTGCCCCTAAAGATTTGAATAAACGTGTTGCTTTATGATACGAATCGATATTTTCTATCTTAAAATCACATGCAAATACTACTTCTTTAATAGTCAGATCTTCAATTTCATTTTTAATAACCAAAACCGGAATATCAGAGGTACGAACTACTTTTTCTGTATTAGAACCGACAAATACCTCGCTCAATCCACTACTTCCATGAGATCCCATTACAATAAGATCTATATCGTTATTAAGAGCAATATCATTGATTTCGCTAAAAATCTTATAGTTATGTACAATTTCAGAAACCTTAATTCCTTTCAGAAATTCTTTATCCAAAAAAGTCTCAAATCTCTTTTCGGCAAGTTTCAAGTAATACAAAGCTTCTGTTGCTTCCTGATCTTCATTTTTGGTTAATATCGCCTCAGAAAGTCCTAGCATGTGTAACAGCAAAATTTCTGCGTTTTGTTGTTTGGCTATAGAAGCTGCTGCTTGCAATGCATATTCTGAATACTGAGAAAAATCGGTAGGTACAAGAATTCTTTTCATCTACTTATTTTTTTTAGATTATTTATATTCATTCGTTTATGAACCTTTTTACACGATCAAAATTAGAGGATATCAATACGAATTAATATGATATTTATCATATCTAAAAAAGCTTAAGATCTACCTGTTTTTCAATTCATAAACTTCATCATTCATGGATGAAATATATTATTCCTTATTGCGTAAATAACCATTCCTGTCCTATTCTTTAGATTTAATTTTTCGAATATAGCATCTCTATATCCTTCAATAGTTTTTGGACTTACACACATATCTCTCGCTATTTCTTTATATGTTTTTTCGGTACAAGCATGTATAACAAACTCTATCTCACGATCTTTGAGCTCTACTTCCTTTTTCTTTCTGGGATGCAACGATTCTATTAATAGATTCGTTATATCTCTTGTATGAAAAAAACCAGTCTCCTGCACTTCTGTAAGCGCTCTCTCCAGAATACATTTTTCTGTATATTTTGGTAAAAACCCTTTGGCACCAGCATGTAGCATTTTAAGAATTACTTTTTTGTTTTCAATTCTTGAAATAGCTAAAACATTAATTTTTGGATACTGTTCTCTTAATTTTGTGGTGGTTTCTATTCCTTTAATTACCGATAGATCAATGTCCATTAGTACAATATCAGGTACTCTTTTTGTTCTTTTAAGGTTAATAAATAGTTCTTTCCCGTTTTTACAGGAATAAAGAACTTTAAATCTAGGAAACTTATTTACCAATCCTTCTAGTGCTTGAGAAAACAGAATATGGTCTTCTACAATGACTACTGAATATTTCATATTTTTTATTTTGTGTGAACTGTATCATTCGCTAGGGGTAGCACACCTAATGAATATGAATCTTGGATAATAAACTGATACTACCCCACTTTATCGAAGTAGCAGTGTGTGTATTCTATAAATTTCTTTCTGAAATTTATAGTAAACGTTTTTTTACTATTGTAGACAATAAAAAAAACCGTAAGAAGTTCAAATTAATGTATAAGAAGATATCTCAAAAAGGCTAAGTATATTTTGAGGTACTTAATGGTTTTCTGGGATAGCGCTTTAAAAAAAGACCTTTTTGTTTTGTCCTGTTTCTTAGTATTTTTTCTAATAATTTCATGGGTAATACTTTTACAGTTGGTTTATTATAAGTTAAGCCTTAAGAAAGAGAAAAATGACTCTTTCTTCCCTCTAAGATACAAATGATTTATGTGATTTTGAATAGTAGCATATTTTGAAAAAACATTTCAAAACTTTAAAAACCAATGAATTACTGATACACTATTTATACTTTATGGCTAAAACATAACATTATAATAAACTTGCAACTAATCAGCTAGCGCAGTTGCCTTGAATAGAATCATTGATAATTCTTAGTATTTTAGTACAAAAAGAGACTTAACTTTTATCTATGATAAAACATTATAACATAACTGTTACAGGAAAAGTACAAGGAGTCTGGTACAGAAAAAGTACTTGGCAAAAAGCTGAAGAATTAAAAATCAAAGGATATGTAATGAATCAACCGAACGGAAGTGTCTATATTGAAGCTGAAGGGACAGAATCTCAACTCAAAACCTTATTGGATTGGTGTTCTAAAGGACCTGAATTTGCTATTGTACAACAGGTTTCTTTTGAAGTTTCTTCTGTTTGTTTTTTTGAAAATTTTGAGATTTTATATTAACTCAAAAAAAAACCAGAAACAGGTAAGCATAACCTACCTGTTTCCTCAGAAGAAATTAGTATGTTCTTAAAAAGATGATATCATATGTTCAATTTATCACGAGATAAGTATAATTAGATCATCTTTTTAAGAACATACTAATTTCTTCTTTTTTTGATTTTTATTTAACACAATACTTTAAAAATCATTTCTTTAACCACAGAACTAAAGTAATTATATTAAATTGTTGAAAATATGACAAATATCAGTTTTCGCGTTTTTTTAATTATTTAATGATATGGTTTCATTTCTTGTTTGCGTTTTTTAAGTTGTTTTTCGATATCATTAAGTGTTTCTTTAAAGGCTAATTCAAAATTTTTCTCATTAGAAGTTGCAAAGATTTTTGGTCCAGGCAAACTCAATTCTAAATCGCATATTTTCCCTTTACCTTTTGGGTCATTTTCTTTTTTGAAAAACACTACAGACTTAATAACCCAATCATATCTCTTATAAAGTTTATCCAATTTTTGGTTTACATAATTTATCATGGTTTCACTTGTAGGCATTTGTACAAATTGAATACTTGTTTTCATCTGTTTATATTTATTATTCTACAATCAAAAATATACCCCATTTCTCTTTTTTAATATGATAAATATCATATCCCCAATTTTAAACATAGGTTTAAAAAGTTTTATCCAATAGGTTATCCATACTTATAAAATCTTAAAATTTATTCAAGCTTAAAAAACTAATAGTATAGTATTGTATATTTACTAAAAAACTTAGTTTATGTCTTCTCAATTTCGCCTGGATCGTGCTTATAAAAATGCCAAGGTAATCCCGTTTGATGATACTTCTAAGTTTATCCTGTTTAGTGATTGTCATAGAGGAGACAATAGTTTTGCCGATGACTTTGCAAATAATAGAAATATCTATTTTCATGCCTTAAAGCATTATCATAATGAAGGGTATACATATTGCGAATTAGGTGATGGAGATGAATTGTGGGAAAACCTAAGTTTTGAAACTATTTTCAGAGCTCATAAAAATGTATATGAGCTACTTCAAGATTTTCATACCGAAAACCGTTTAGAAATGATCTGGGGTAATCATGATATGGTGTATCGAGATCCTAAATATGTAAAAAAACATCTTAGTTCCTATTTTGATCAAAAAACAGATACCGAGGTACCTCTTTTTCCTAACATCAAATATCACGAAGCTATTATTTTAAAACATACTGATACAGAACAAGAAATTTTTTTACTTCATGGACATCAGGCGGATTTCATGAATTATATTGGATGGAGAATTAATAGATTCTTAGTTCGTGTTTTATGGAAACCGTTACAAGTAGTGGGTATAGCAGACCCCACAAGCCCTGCCAAGAACTATAGAGAAACTATAAAAGTAGAGCGTCGTATCAAAAAATGGATTGCCAGTCGAAAAAATCTGTTTACTGTTATCGGTCATACACATCGACCTCGATTTCCTGAAGCAGGAGAATTGGCTTTGTTTAATGATGGTAGTTGTGTACACCCCCGATCTATTACCGGAATAGAAATTGAAAACGGGAGCATTACTTTAATCAAATGGCAAATCTCTACTACTGACGATGGAATTCTGAAAATTGTCAGAATCCCACTGGAAGGCCCTCAAAAGTTAACTGATTTCATTACTGAATAATATATTGACATATTTGGTATGAACGATTTTATTCAAACAGTAGAAAATATCCCCATAAAACATAATTTGATATCATACATCCTTTTCTTGGGAGTTTTTATTGGATTGCTACTCACTCTTGTCATTCTTTTTAGGTCTTCAAAAAAGAATAAAGCTTTTAGAATATTTGGTTGGTCTATAGGCATACAATCCATTCTTTCTTTAGATGTTTTTTTATGCTATACGGGCTTGATGAAATATGTTCCTTATCTTAATGATATTACAGAACCTCTGGTACTATCCGTCGCTCCTTTTATTTACCTATTTGTTTATGCCTTACTTGAACGAAAATCGGTTACATTAAAAAAACACTGGTATCATTTTGTTCCTTCTATTTTATATTTTATTTCTCAAATTGGATATTATTTACAACCTACTTCGGTAAAACTAAATGCTTATCTTCATGCGTATTTCCCGGATATAAAACGTGTACCAGTACCAGAAGGCACAGAATATGGGTATTTATGGATAAAAGATTATTTTAGATGGATTATACTTTTGAGTTTTATCACTTATTTATTACTTGCTATTAAATTGTTAGTAAAACACTTAGCAAATAACACATCCAATACCAAAGAAACAACGATCAACAAATATCAATTCTCCAAAAATACGATCGCCTTTTTTCTATTAATATTCTTATTAATATTTACAGTGTACCTTAATTTTGAAGATGATGGAGGAGATCACTATATTATTATACTGTTTACAATAATGGTGATTATTAAGTGCTTTATCTTACTTTCAGAATCGCGATTTTTTGAAAATTCATGGATTGCCGATAAATATGAAACATCAGGGTTTACAGAAGTTGGAATCTCCATTGAGCAAATACGAGATTATATTGAACAGGAAAAATTTTATCTATCTACATCTGCTTCATTAAAAGGCCTTTCTGAAATACTAACAGTAAGTCCCAATTATATTTCTCAAATAGTTAATGCCAGAACGGGCTTAAATTTCAACGATTTCATCAATCAGTATCGAATCAATTTATCAAAAAAACGTCTGGTTGATATCCAATATGATCACCTTACTATTGAAGCTATTGGAAATTCTGTTGGATTTAAATCTAAGTCTTCTTTTTATAATGCTTTTAAAAAACACGTAGAAATGTCTCCCAAAGAGTATATATCATCTTATAATTCTACTTCAAAGGCCTAAATCAAGGTATAAAAAGTCCAAAATTGTAATTCTGGACACAAACAAGGTTCGTTTCCAGATAACTGCGAATAAAATATTACACTTTTGAAAAAACATTTTAAAAAAAGTTATGGAGAAAAAAATTCGTCGTTATGATTTAGACTGGTTGCGTGTCATTGTATTTGGGTTACTTATTTTCTACCACGTAGGAATGTTTTTTGTTCCTTGGGGATGGCATATAAAAAACAATGAAATTATTAGTTGGATTCGTTGGCCAATGCTTTTCCTAAATCAATGGAGGTTACCTATTCTTTTTATAATTTCTGGAATGGGTACTTATTATGCTCTTTCCTATCGCAGTTTATGGCAGTTTAATAAAGAAAGAATAAAAAGGCTACTTATTCCTTTACTATTTGGGATGTTGGTCATTACTCCTCCTCAAGTATATTTTGAGCGTTTGGTAAATAATCAGTTCAGTAGTTCTTATTCTGATTTCTACCTAAATCATGCTTTTGTTGGTATTTATCCTGAAGGAAATTTTACCTGGCATCACCTTTGGTTTTTACCTTATCTATTAATCTTTTCATTATTACTTTCTCCCCTATTGGTTAGAATCAAAAGAAAACCAACCTTATTTATGAATTGGATATCTTTAAAAATTCAAAAGCCTTTTGGGTTATATCTGTTTATTATACCGTTATATTTTATAGAAGCATTTTTAGAGCCTTTTTTTCCGGTTACTCATGCATTAATCGATGATTGGTATAATTTTATAAACTGTATCGTTTTATTTTTCTTTGGATTTGTTCTTATTGCTTCGGGTAAACAATTCTGGACAACGATTGAACAAATAAAATCCAAAGCTTTAATTATAGGAGTAATTGCTTTTATTATTCAATTGTTTATTTGGTTAAGTATAGAAGATAGCACTTTAGTACATTTTACAGAAGCTTTTATTAAAGTAACCAATTTATGGTCTTGGATTTTGGTCATAATTGGATATGGTGCATCATTTTTAAACAGAAAAAGTAAACTTCTTGCTTATTGCAATAGAGCAGTATATCCTTTTTATATTTTGCATCAAACTATTACAATTGCAATAGGATATTATATAATGAATCTGGAATGGAGTTTTTTATCTAAGTTTTTAATCCTTGTTTTGGGTACTTTTTTGATGAGTTGGTTTATATACCATTGGATCATTCTAAAAGTTCCTTTGTTACATCCATTTTTTGGTCTAAAAAAAACGTATGTTCAGAAAGATTAACTTTCTGAACATACGCTTATAAATAAAATTCCTAAAAGAATCTTTCTTATTCTATATTTACTACCTCTTCTATCTGAGGGGCGTATTTTTTAATGGTCATTTCTACTCCTGATTTCAGAGTCATTTGGTTTACACTACAACCTACACAAGCTCCTTCTAACTGAACTTTTACTCTTTTATCATCTTCAATAGAAACCAAAGAAATGTTACCTCCATCACTTTCCAAAAAGGGCCTGATCTCATCTAGCGCTTTTTCTACATTTGTTCTTAATTCTTCAGAAGTCATTTTTTATTTTTTTACAGCAGAACATCCTGCCATCGTTGTTATTTTAATTGCTTCAGTTGGTGGTAAGTTTTCATTTCTCTTTACCACTTCCTGAACTACATTTTTTGTTAATTCTTCAAATGCTTTTTCAATAGGGGTTGCCGTTTGCAATGCTGCAGGGCGTCCTATATCTCCAGCTTCTCTTATACTTTGCACCAAAGGAATTTCTCCAAGGAAAGGAATTTCCATATCCTCTGCCAGATATTTAGCTCCTTCTTTCCCAAAGATATAATATTTATTATTAGGAAGCTCTTCTGGAGTAAAATATGCCATATTTTCTATAACTCCTAATACAGGTACACTAATACTATCCTGCTGAAACATAGCTACTCCTTTTCTAGCATCAGCCAAAGCAACATTTTGAGGTGTACTTACTACTACAGCTCCTGTAATCGGTAACGATTGCATTATAGATAAATGAATATCTCCTGTTCCAGGAGGTAAATCTATCAGCATAAAATCTAATTCTCCCCACGCGGCATCAAAGATCATTTGATTTAATGCTTTTGCTGCCATTGGCCCTCTCCATACTACTGCTTGATTTGGTTGCGTGAAAAATCCAATAGATAAAATTTTAACTCCATAGTTCTCTATAGGTTTCATCTTAGATTTATCGCCTACTTTAACAGATAATGGTCTTTCTTTTTCTACATCAAACATAATAGGAGCAGAAGGACCATAAATGTCTGCATCTAACAATCCTACTTTAAATCCCATTTTTGCCAAGGTTACTGCAAGATTAGAAGTAACCGTAGATTTTCCTACTCCTCCTTTACCAGAAGCAACCGCAATAATATTAGTAATGCCAGGAATAGGTTTTCCTTTGATTACATTTTTTTCTGGCTGTGATGGCGCAGGAGCTTCTACCTTAATATTTACTTTTATTTTTGCCTTCTCATAAACTTTATCGTGGATCGCCTTCATTACATCTACCTCTGCACGTTTACGAATATGTAATGCAGGTGTAGCTAATACAAGATCTACAATTACCTCATCTCCAAAAGTGATCACATTTTTAACTGCACCACTCTCTACCATATCCTGACCTTCTCCAGCTACTGTAACGCTTTCTAATGCTTTTAAGATCTCTGATTTCTCCAGCTTCATACTTCTGTTTTTCTTTTTCTTTTAAATTAATCAATTCTGACCAATTTTAAGAGCAAAGATAGGTCGAAAAGTTAAGATTATAAAACCTGTAAATCGAAATGATCTATAACCATATTGACATTGATGATTAAGTAATCTTAATAAGATGGTATGGTTTGTGTGGATTAGCAATTCTAAAAATTGCAAATCATCAATCATGAAACGAACAGTTATAATCATCACATTATTTTTTCTCGGTTTTAATTTCAATTATGGGCAAGGTAAGCTGGAGAAAGCCGAAAAAAGTCTCACAAAAAAAGAAAGATCCAGTTCTAGGTCAGAATCTCGCAGTTCTGGCAACTCTTATGATTCTGGAGATAGTTTTTGGCTAGAGGTATTTGGCCCACTTTTTTTAGATGTTTTTCTTATAACCACTTACGGAACTTTTATAGAAACTCCTATAGAACAAGAACATAGTGCTAGTACTGCATCCATCACTAAATATCCATATTATAATTCAAAAAAAGGAAATTATTCATATGAATGGGGTGATGATACACAAATGGCCAGAGCTACAATCACTAATCGGTTTATAGCAGAAAATGGTAAACTATATGGTAATCACCTTAACCTGGATATAAGGTTTCTTAAACGTATAAGCGTCGAGGCTGATTACTTGCAGTTATGGGAAGAAAATACCAATTTTGGTGATAATTCCTTGGCAATATATTCGTTCCTTGCCAAGTATCACCGTGTACGTACAGAACGATTTGATGCCTGGTGGGGCATAGGAGCAACCTATATCGGTGGCGAAGTTGAACAACTAGGTTTTACCTATGGTGCTGGTGCCGAATTGTTTTTTGCAAAACCTCTTAGTGTTGAAGTCAATTTTAATCAAACTTTTATAGAATCAGAAACTGTAAATAAATTTAATGCCTTATTAAATTATCACGCAGGAAGATTTAAGTTCTCTGGTGGATATGAGCATTTAAAAATAGGTGCCCCCGATTTTTCTATGTTTTCTGCAGGAGTTGGAGTTTCTTTTTAAATGAAAGGTATTTTACGATAAAAGCAAAGAAACAATTTATTGGATTGTATTTTTATAGCTCCTTCATAGGATCCCAAAATAACTTATCAAAATCCTGTATTTGATTATCGATTACTTTTACTCCTTCGTTCTCGAGTAGTTGTTGCATCAAATTGGTTCCTTGAAAATGGTGTTTACCTGTAAGAATCCCTTTTCTGTTTACAACGCGTTGAGCAGGTACGTCTTCATGTTTACCCGAGGCATTCATTGCCCATCCAACCATACGAGCGCTACGTGCAGAACCCAAATATTTCGCAATTGCACCATAAGAAGTTACTCTTCCGTAAGGAATAAGTTTAGCTACTTCATAAACTCTATCAAAGAAATTATCATTTTCTTTTACTCCCATGTATATATAATTCTTGCTAATGTTATCATAACCAATACCAACATCAGTATCCCCATAAAGTAATTCGTATACTTGGTTATAGATGCTGTTTTCTTTTCGATCTTCAAAAATGAGAATACATAAAAATATAACGTTACAAAAGTTCCGGATCCGGCCGCAATCCCAAAAGCTATAATTCGTAAAGCATCATATTCCATTTTACCGCTTACACTCATACCAGCTGCTATAGCACAGAAATAAGGGATTGGTAATACATTAATTACCGACATCATTACACCTTTAAAAAAGCTCCGTGTATCATTATTTCTATATACTTTGATTTTTGTTTTGCGCTGTTTTGCTTTTGCAAAAAAGTAGATAGCCATTAATAAAAAGATAACCGCTCCTGTTCTCAGCAGAATATTTGTGACAAAAGGATTGAAAAATATATATTTAGCTAATAGAATCGCTATCAATGCTTGAAAAAATACAATTATTGAGGCTCCTATAGCCACTAATATTCCATTTTTTTTACCTCGTTCAAGACAGGTTCGAGCAACAGTCATATTCACCAATCCAGGAGGAATCACTCCGACTAGTGAAGCAAAAAAAGTTACTAAAAAGAGTTTAGTAGTTTCCAAATTAGTAGGGTAATTAGGTAATTTTAAACTGGATGTAAGTTATGGGTTTATTTTTTTCCAGATATTGTTTTTCATAAAAAGTTTGAATTGAAGTAACAATCTCTGGAGCTCCTTCATTATGATATACATTATGGTTAGCATACAATACTTCATGTCCTTCTCCATGTAATAATCCTAAAGTATATCCGTGCATGAATTCACTATCTGTTTTAAGATGCATGATGCCATCTGATTTAAGAATCTTTTTATAGCGCTCCAAAAAAATACTATTAGTCATTCTATGCTTAGTACGCTTATATTTGATTTGTGGATCAGGAAATGTGATCCATATCTCATCAATCTCTTCTTTACCAAAAATATGATCTACTAATTCAATCTGCGTTCTAATAAAGCCAACATTATTTATGTTTTCTTCGATAGCAGTTTTTGCACCTCTCCAAAAACGAGCCCCTTTTATATCAATACCAATAAAATTTTTATCAGGATATCTTTGTGCTAATCCTACAGTATACTCTCCTTTACCACATCCTAACTCTAATACTATAGGGTTTTGATTTTTAAAAAATTTTTCTTTCCAATTCCCTTTATATCCTAAAGAATTTTTTAACACCTCTTCTCGTGTAGGCTCTACTACATTCTCAAAGATTTTATTCTCGTTAAAACGTTTTAATTTATTCTTACTCCCCACCGTTTTATGCTCTTATATTATTCTGATTCTTTGATCCTTTCATTATTTTTTAAATATATACCTGAACTAGTATCGAATGTTAAATCATGACGACCAAAAGATAATTTTTTGGTAAAATTAAGGAAATATTTGCTTAAGGGAATACTATTAATTTTAATTCTTAATTAGTCAGTTGCTTAACAAACAAAAATAACTAAACACCTTGAGCAAAAAAGTACTTATAGCACCGTTAAATTGGGGGTTAGGGCACGCTACCCGTTGTATCCCAATCATCAATGCCTTAATCGATCAAGGGTATGAACCAGTAATTGCATCTGATGGATCTGCATTAGCATTATTACGTAAAGAATTTCCTGAATTACAAACGGAAGAACTTCCTTCTTACAATATTGAATATTCTAAGAAAGCTAGTAACTTTAAATTAAAGATATTACTGAATAGTCCTAAAATTGCTCAAGCGATTACTGCAGAGAAAAAAGCTACCAAAAAGATTTTAGAATCTGATAGCTTTTATGGTATTATATCAGATAACCGAATGGGGGTACGTAACAAACATGTTCCTTCGGTTTTTATTACACATCAATTAACCGTTCTTAGTGGCAAAACAACGTCTATTAGCACAAAATTTCACAACAAATACATAAAAAAATTTGATGTATGTTGGGTTCCTGATATGGCTGATGATCCAAATCTAAGTGGTGAATTGGGGCATCCCAAAAAGAATAGTATTCCAGTTACCTATTTAGGTCCTTTAAGCAGGTTTAAATACCAAGTGGTTCCTAAACTATATGATATTATGGTGTTACTTTCTGGCCCAGAACCTCAAAGAACAATGTTGGAAGAAAAGTTATTTTATGAGTTTGAACGTAGTGATAAAAAAATTGTTTTTGTCAGAGGAGTAATAGAAGACACACATAAAACTTACGTTAAAAATAACATCATTGTCCACAACTACCTTACAGGCGAAGCATTACAAAACACTATAAATAGTAGTAATGTGATTATTTCCAGATCAGGATACACTACAGTTATGGATCTGGCTAAACTAAAAAAGAAGGCCTTTTTTATTCCTACACCTGGACAATTTGAGCAAGAATATCTTGCAGAACGTCTTACTTCGAATAAACTAGTACCTAGTTGTCAACAGGATGAGTTTACATTAAAAAAACTATATGATTTAAATGCTTATAAGGGATTAAGTAGTTTTAGTACTGACATCGACTACGGGAAATTGTTTAACTTTTTCCAAAGTAAATGAAAACTCACTTCCTATTCGATAATCGCTTTCTACATAAATACGTTCGTGATGTGCTTCTATAATGTGTTTTACGATCGCTAATCCTAGTCCTGAACCTCCTTCTTTACGAGAACCACTTTTATCCACTCGATAAAATCGCTCAAATAATCTAGGGATATGTGCCTGTGCTATACCTTCACCATTATCTGTAATTCTAACAATTACTTTGTTTCGGATTAAGTTTTCTATACTTACTTCAGTAGTACCGTCTTCTTTTCCGTATTTGATCGAATTCACTATTAAATTAGATAGTACTTGCTGTATTCTTTCCTTATCCGCATGTACCATTATAGGTTCTTGATAGTTCATATCAAAGGTCAAAGCAATATTCTTTTTTGTTGCTTTCATTTCAAATAAATCAAAAACGCTCTGTACAAGTTCTATGATATCAAAATTTGTGTAATTAAGATTAAGATCCCCTACTTCCAGCTTAGTAATCATATCCAAATCATTTACGATATAAATTAGACGTTCTACCCCTTTACTAGCTCTATTCAAATATTTATCAAGAATTACAGGATCATCCATGGCTCCATCCAGTAATGTGAGAATATATCCTTGTACTGTAAATAGTGGAGTTTTAAGTTCATGAGAAACATTACCCATAAATTCTTTACGATAATTCTCTCGAATTCTTAAAGTTTCTATCTCTGTTTTTCTTTGTTTTGCAAACTTCTCAACCTCTTTTATTAATGTACGCATATCAGTTGTCACTGGACCTTCTTCTACTTTTTCAAGATCCAACATCTCAATATCATCATAGATTTTTCGTACTCTTCGATAGATGAACTTTTGAACTCTATACTGAATAATTAAAAAACAAGTTAAATAACAAACTATAAGAAAACCTATTATAAATAGTACATTTAATTGTGATTGCGTGTATAAAAAAACGCTCAATACGAGCGTTAGTAGTACGGTAATATATAAAGATGATAAGTAAGCAAACTTATACGATCTTTTAAAATTTTCTGCCATTATATAACAAACTTATAGCCTACTCCTTTAATGGTTTTAAAACTATCATCGCCGATCTTTTCTCTTAACTTTCTGATATGTACATCGATCGTCCTACCTCCTACGATAACTTCATTCCCCCATACTTTATCAAGGATATCTTCTCGTTTAAAAACCTTACCTGGTTTAGATGCCAATAAAGATAATAATTCAAACTCTTTTCTAGGTAAAACAATCTCTTTTTTATCTTTTAAGATCTTATACTCATCTCTATTAATAACGAGATTACCAATTTTTACGACATTATCAGAAGAATCATCATCTTTTAATCTGCGAAGTAGTGCTTTTACTTTACTTACTAAGACTTTAGGTCGAATAGGTTTGGTAATATAATCATCTGCTCCTGCATCAAATCCTGCTACTTGAGAATAATCTTCACCTCGAGCTGTTAGAAATGTAATGATAGTATTTTGTAAATCTGGTATTTTCCTGATTTGTTCACAAGCCTCAATACCATCCATCTCTGGCATCATAACATCTAGTATAATAAGATGTGGCTTTTTCTTTTTAGCAATCTTTATCGCCTCTAAACCGTTTTCTGCAGTAACAACACTATAACCTTCTGCAGTTAGGTTATAACCAACGATTTCTAAAATATCAGGCTCGTCATCTACTAATAGAATAGTAATATCTTTTTTGTTCATTTTCTTTTTGAATTATATCACTTGCGTAAATATACTATGTTACTGCCAAAGTTTCTCCAACTATAAAGCTAGGAAACAATAAACTAACATAAAAATCTTACAAGCATAACATTTACTTAACGTAGCCTCTGGTGTGAATCAAAAAAAAAAGCTGAATATAAAAATATTCAGCTTTTAATATCTCTTCTAAAAGAGTCAATTATTTGTTATCTCTATATGTTTCTAACAAGTTCATTGTTGCTGTTATCAAATCTTTTGTTTCTAATAATAACCCAAAATATAAGGTAGTGTTTTTAGGACTACTTTCTTCTGTTCTGGTTCTTGCAACTTGCTTGTCAATTTTTTCATTAACTCTATTAAATAATTCTTGTTTTTCATTAAGAATTGCATCTATCTGATCAAAATCTCTATCACTAAATGCCTTTTTAATTTGTCCAAACAATTCATTTAATTGCTCTTCGATTTCCTTAAGGTCTTTAATTTGATTAAATCGAAGTTTCTTATGGTTATTATTTACATGCTTGTGACTCGCTTTAGATATATATTCTAACGATTGAGACATGTCTTGTAAATATCCTAAGATGTTGATGTAGAAATTACTTGCACCTACACTGGATTCGTCAAGATTCTTAATAAAATAAAAGATATTATCTCTTAAATCTTCAACTTCTGCATCTAATTTAGCTATTCCTTTTTTACTCTTCTTTAAAGCCGGTAAATCATATTTTACGAGGCTTTCTATCGTACTTGTATAGATTTTAATTCCTCTGTTTACAAAAGATTTTATATTATCTGCACTCTCTTCGATTACTCCTTGAACAGAACTACTCTCAGAATTCTTTAGACTATCTTCTGCTTTTTCAGCTTTTACCTTTCTTCTATAACTTATAGTGTTTCTTGCTAGAAGTAATACTGCTACAAGTAATAATACTGCAATCATTACTGGGCCGCCAAGATTGATCAAAAATGCAACAGCTGCCGCAGCGATAAATGCGCTGATTGCGGTCATAAACCAACCTCCAATTACATTTAATACTCCAGCCACACGATATACGGCACTTTCTGTCCCCCAAGCTCTGTCAGATAATGATGTACCCATTGCTACCATAAAGGTCACATAGGTAGTAGAAAGTGGTAACCCCATAGAAGTAGCAACTGAAATTAAAATTCCTGCTACTACAAGATTTACTGCTGCTCGTACCATATCAAATGCCGGCATCTCATAAGTTTTATCTTTTGGTAATGCAATTACCGGTTTGGTAAATTGTTTTTCGATAAACTCTTTAGCTGGTTTTGGTGTTATTGCTGCAAGTCCTTGAGATATCAATACCGTTCCTCTAACTACACCTCTTGATAAAAAGTTAGGCTTAAAACGTTCTTTAGCCTCTCCTTCTCTGGAAAGATTAATTTCAGTATCTGCAACATATCTTGCTTTTTTAGAGAACCATAAAGTTAATACCATAATAACTCCCGCTGCAAATAAAAGGAAGAAATCAGTATCAACCTTTTTAGCTAAAACATCCATAGAAAACTCAGCTGCTGGTACGCCAGAAGCTACCCATGCTTCATAAGATTGCCAACCTGCAATTGGTACTCCAATAAAGTTTACTAAATCGTTACCTGAAAAAGCCAATGCTAATCCAAAAGTACCTACGATGATAATAAGCTTATAAATATTTATTTTAAAAAAGTTGATAATGATATATGAAAGTATTGACCAGAACACAAAACCAACTGCTACTATTTGCAATACATAAGTTTCTAAAAACCCTCTTAAAGTCATTTTAATAGTACCTGCATCTCCATCGATCTTAAATAGATTTTTTTGATCCTTAGCTAACTCTTTTACTGTTTCATAAGAAGTTCCAAAATAACTTTTTGCAGCATCTAATAATCCTTCAGGTCCACCATTATATATAACATCAACAATTGCTTTTGCATATGAAGTTCCTTTGATCCCTTTCATAAAAATGAAATATAATAATGCAGTTAAAGCAACACCTCCAAATAAAGCACCAACCCATTTGGCTTTCTTTTCAAAATTATATGACAATAATAGACGCGTAATAAATTGAACGATCGCTCCTACCGAAAAAGCGATTACAACTGATAAAAGAATACCACTTATAATTTTTTTCGCCGTCTTTGTATTAATGTAGTTTTCTAAATCAGCAAATGTTTGCCCCTGATCAGCTCCAATTTTAATTAATGCCACACATACAGCTGCTCCTAAAAGATTAAATACAATAGATACCGTTGTAGAAGTTGGCATTCCTAATGTATTAAAAAAGTCGAGGAGGAGTATATCGGTTATCATCACCGCCATAAAGATGATCATGATTTCATCAAAATAGAATTCTCCCGGGTTAAATATCCCTTTTCGTGCTACTTCCATCAACCCACTTGAGAAGATAGCTCCTGCTGCTATACCAATACTGGCAACAATCATAATTGTTCTAAAAGACACTGCTTTAGAACCAATCGCAGAATTCAAGAAGTTAACGGCATCATTACTAACTCCTACTATAAGGTCTGCAATTGCTAAGACAGCAAGTGCAACCACCATTAATAAATAAATAGTATTCGTATCCATTCTTTTTTTGTTTTAAAGTGCAAATATTAAAATCAATTCCCAGTTCAATGTTACCAAACTGTTATGTATCGGTCCATTGTTTAGAAATGTATATCAAATTGTAATCTATATGCCAACCCACTAGCTTCACCTGCTTCTGTAGTATAGCTAATGTCTGACTGAACTTTTAACTTATGCCCTGCAATATATTTTGAAACTCCCAAAGTATATTGCTCTTCAAGGTTTCTTCCTACAATTGCATCAAAATTAAGATTGGTATAACGCCCTGCTACTTCCCAATTACTTTTAAATAAGTATCCTGCTTGCAGGTTTATAGCATTTCCAACCTGAACAATATCTCCTGTTGGGGTACCATCTTCTTCTACAGCAATAGCTTCATCCGCTTCTCTATCAGCAAATTCTCCCATAAAAGAAAATCCTTTATATTTAAATACCGCATCTACAAATAGTGTTGAAATATTGGTTTCGTAAAAACCAGTACTGGTAGTCATATAAGACCCTTGATTACTTCTGTCTTTAACCGCATTTGCATTAAAATCATACGTTGCAGCAAGCATTAACTTAGGGGTTTGTTCTCTCTTAAGATCTCCTCCTTTATAATCTCCTTTGCTTTGAAATTTTCCAAAAGGTAACAATTCTACTCTAGTAGTATACTGATGTCCTCCTAGATTCCCTGAAGTTATATTTCTTCCTTCTCCTTGTGAAACTGCAAATGCCTCTCGAACAAGAAATTTTTCTGAAAGATTAAAATGATGTCTTAATTGAACTCCAAGGTCACGATCGATATTAAACCTACTATTTAACCTCGAACGATCTACTAACTGTAAGTTTCCTGAAGAAATAACTCGCTCTACGTTACCTGGTAATTTAGTTTGTCCAGCCCAAAGGGTGAAGTTTTTATAGAAATTCCATTTAATAACGGCATCAAGAATATATCTTGGAGCATTATTGGTAAATTCTGAAGCTCCTGAAATATCTCTGTTAGATAAACCAAGTTCTATTTTATATTTAAGTTTTGGGCTATAAGCAAAACCGTTAAATTTTAAACGCGCTCTTCTTACTAAGAAATTATTTTCAGGTTTGCCGTAGTCGCCATCATTGATATCCCAACCTGTGGTAGAAAGAAATTGCATTCTAGTTGCAAATTTCATACTCCAGGAACTATCTTTAGCAATTACGTTAAAAATTCCTTTTCCAAATTTAGTCTCTGTAGTTTCTTGGGCATTTGTATAACAAAGCGTAAAAAAGAATAACGCTACAAGGGTAATCTTTAATTTCATAATCCATACTAGTTTTTGTCGCTGCAAAGAACCAATACCAATGTTAAGTTAGTGTTAACTTAATGTTTTATAATGATTATTTTAAAAAGATCTTTTTTTTCAGTATTTATGCAAGGACAAAAGAAGGCTGATCAGTGATGATCAGCCCTTGTATTTCAAAAATCTAAAGTCGACAAAAACTAATACGATTTTTTGAAATTACAGTACGTCTTACGACTCGTCAAAAATATTTTTTTTGGCGAGTTTTTATGTTACCATAACTTTAAGCTATTGTTAAAAATACTTTTAAATCAGGTGTAACAGATATCCTAAAACGGCGCCTCCTAGCACAATCCACATTACACTCACTTTTTTAAACACAAAAATCATAACACTACTTACAAGCGCAATAAGTATTGATTTCCACCCTGTTAATGTATCTACACTCATTGCATATAATACCGAAAGCATTATAGCAACTGCTGCAATATTAACTGAGTCTAAAAAGTAACTCAATACTTTAGATTTCCTCATTTTGGGAATTAATGGATTCAAAATCAACACAAAAAGGAAGGAAGGAAGGAAAATCCCACATGTTGCCGCAAGAGCTCCCCAAAAACCTCCTAATTGATATCCTATAAAAGTTGCTGTAGATAATACTGGACCTGGTGTAAATTGTCCAACAGCAATAGCATCTATTAACTCTGGTCTTGTCAACCACCCTTTTGTCACTAGTTCTGCATCAAGATATGCAAACAACACATAACCGCTACCATATAATATAGCGCCTACTTTTAAAAATGTCCAAAAGATTTTTAGTGAAGTAAGCTTTATAAAGGCAGCTGTAGAAAATTTGAATATAAAAAAAGGAGCAATTGATTTAGAAGTAGAAACTAATTTTGATTTAGAATAAAAATATAGTGTTCCTAAAATTCCAGCACTTAGTAATGCTATAACTTCATTTACTCCCAAAAGACTTATGACCAATACTAAAACACCTATGATTCCTATTTCCCAACTTTTTAGAGCTTTTTTACCTAATTTCAGAATAGCAGAAGCTATTATCGCCAATACCGCAGGCTTGATACCAAAAACAAAAGGTGCTACCTCTGGTAATTGCCCATAAGAAGTATAAAACCATGCCAAAACTCCGGTAATAACGACTGCAGGAAAAACAAAACACGCTCCGGCAACAAACAATCCTGCAATTCCTGCGCGTTCATGACCGCAATGCATAGTCATTTCTGTAGAATTAGGTCCCGGAATAAGGTTCGTAGCTCCGATAAGATCCAAAAAATGCTGTCGATCCATCCATTTTCTTTTATGAACCACCTCTTCTTCCATCATAGCAATATGAGCTGCCGGACCACCAAAGGCAAAACAACCTAATCTAAAAAAAACAACGGCTACCTCAATAAGTTTCTTCTTATCATTCATTTAAATAATAGTACTATTTCGTAATTACACATATTATTAAACCTCCAAAAATATAAATATAATAGCAATTCATTACAGGCATAAAGGTGATTAAAAAAACAATTTTTCCAATCAAAAACATGTAATTAGAAAATATTTATCTCGTTAAAAATCAATAAATTATATTTTTAATGTTAATTTAATGTTACGCAAATGTTGCTTAAACGTAAAATATGTAGTACTTTTATATTATAAGTCGACATCCTTAATAACAGTAAATATTTAAAGAACATGAAAAAGACACTAGTAGCTATAGCAATTATATTTTCTGCAACTATGATGGCACAGGATGTAAAACCTACTTTCCAAAAGGAAGGAAACTTAGTAAAAGGAACATTCTTTCACGATAACGGAAAAATACGTCAACAAGGTTTTTACAAAGACGGTAAATTACATGGAGAGTGGAAATCTTATGATACAACTGGTAAGAAGATTGCTATGGGGCAATATAACAGTGGTGTAAAAACTGGCAAATGGTTTTTCTGGAATAATGGAAAATTATCAGAAGTTAATTATGCCGATAATACTATTGCATCTGTAACCACTTGGTCTAATAAAGATAATGTAGTTGTAAATTACAATAAAAATTAAATTTGCCAATAATAATTAATTGTAGCGCTTCGAGTTCTCGAAGCGCTTTTTTATGCAATCAACTTAACAACTCTCCTGTAATCTGGATTTAAATTAGAAATCTCTTTTACCTTTATTTCACATATCTCGCAGATAAAAACATTTTCTTAACACAGTAAATATTATCTCCAAAAAATTTAAACTCACTACAATAGACTTCATATCAAATACTTAACAAAGTTTATAATTTATTTTTCTAATTTAAAAAAACTCTTCTATAAAATTTCAAGTAACAATTAAGTAACATTAAAATCACTCTTATTTAATTTTTCAGTAACGCATACTTAACAATCACCATCGTTATTTGCACCAAAATTAGAACACGTTACATGAGAAAAATTGTAATTCTCTGTGCACTATTGGTTGTTGGAATACTAAGTGCGCAGGAAACCGGTTCGATTACCGGTACGTTGCTTGATAAAGAAGCAAATGATCAACCTTTACCCTTTGCAAATGTACTGATCAAAGGAACTACTAAAGGAACCACTACTGATTTTGATGGATTGTATACCATTGAAAATCTGGAACCAGGAAACTATACTTTAGAATTTAGCTTTATTGGTTATGAAACTTTGGACAAAGAAGTTGTTGTAAAAGCCAACGAAACCTTAACTGTAAATGCATCTATAGGTGCAAGTGCAGCAGCATTAGATGAAGTAATCATTAAAACCACTACAAAAAAAGAATCAGAAGCAGCTATTCTTTTAGAACAAAAAAATGCAGTTACCATTCAACAAAAAATTGGTGCGCAAGAACTTTCTAAAAAAGGAGTTAGTGATGTAGCAACTGGTTTGACCAAAGCTACTGGTATTTCTAGACAAAGTGATAAGCTATATGTTAGAGGTTTAGGAGACCGATATAACAATGCATATCTTAATGGTTTACCAATTCCTTCTCTAAACCCTAAGTTAAAACTAATAGATCTAGGGATATTTCCTACCGATATCGTAGAAAACTTAGGGATATTTAAAACTTATTCACCTAACATTTATGGAGACTTTGCTGGAGCTAGTGTAAACATTGATACCAAGGATCGTCCAGGAAAAGGTTTCTTAGAAGTTGGGTTTAACTCTGGAGTAAACTCTAATGCCGTTGGTAATGATTTCTTTTTGTTAAACGGAGGTCAATATGACGAATGGGGAATCGACGATGGATCAAGAAGGGTTCCTATCTTTTTAGAAATTCCTAATTACAACTACAACAGTACAGAGATTGATTACTATCCTTTTGATACTTCTTTCAATCCACAAAAAAGATTCAATGCTCCCGATGGAGGTATGAGTATTACAGGAGGTAAAACTTTTACTTTTGGAAAAGAAGAAGATCAAAAACTAGATGCTTTATTTACTGCTTCTTTTGGTCAGAATCACAGAACTGCATTAGGAGGAAGACAAGCAGCTTTTAACTCTCAAGGAGAAAGTATCACAGGTATCGGAAATTTCAGAAATGTAGATCGCTACCAATATAGTACTAATACTACCATTTTAGGAAGTTTAGGATATCGATGGAATAGTAATAATAAAATATTAGCTACTACTTTATATGTAAATGATACTCAGGATGAGCTTAGAGAATTTACTGATGGTGTAAGTAGTGAAGATACAGATGTAGGTATACGTCTAAGAAGAGGTACCTACGAACAAAACAATTTGTTTACACAACAACTTACTGGTGAACATAAGTTTTTAGAAGATAAATACAAATTAAGCTGGGGTACTGCTTATAATCAAGCAGAAGGATTAATCCCAGACAGACGTCAGTTAGTTTTTACAGAATTACAAAATGGAAATCTTGTTTTAGGTAACCGTACGAGTCCTGACTTAGCAAACAATCAACGTTTTTACCAAGAGTTAAATGAAAAAGATTACTCAGCAAAAGTAGATCTTGACATCAATTTTGAAAAAGACGAAGAAGAAAACTTTAAAAATAAGCTTTCTGTTGGATTAGCCGCTAGAGCAAAAGATCGTGATTTTGAAGCAAACCAGTTAAACTATAACCTTAATAATCTGGTAAATCAAAATGTTGATTTTAACAATCCAGATGCATTGTTAAACGAAACGAACTTCTTAAATGGTGAATATGTTGTTTTAGAAAACTTAAACACGACAAGGATTTATGAAGCTGATCTATCAACAATCGCTGCATATGCTAATTTACAATATTCATTGTCAGATAAGTTAATCTTTAATGGAGGTATTCGTGCTGAATTGTTTGAACAAAATGTATTCTATAGAGAACAACAAGACCTTGAAACTTCTCCTTTTAGAACACAAAAGATTGACGAAACATTCATTTTACCAAGTATCAGCTTTAAGTATATAGTAAACGAACAATCAAATCTTAGATTTGCTGCAAGTAAAACAGTAACCTTACCAAAATTTACAGAGGTTGCCCCTTTCTTAGACGAAGATGTAACAGAATCTACATTGGGTAACCCAATACTTTCTAACTCTGACAATTATAACGTTGATGTAAAATGGGAATACTTTCCAGAGCAATCAGGAGAGTTAGTAGCTGCTACTTTATTTGGTAAGTATATTGATAATCCTATTGAAAAAGTATTTGTAGCATCTGCTTCTAACGTAAATACTTTTATTAATTCTGATAATGCTATCATATTTGGAGCTGAGTTAGAATACAGAAAGAATCTAGGTAACCTTTTTAAATTAGAAGAAACTACTTGGAATGATTTAAACTTTGGGATCAACGCTACCTTAATGTATACGCAGGTAAAAATCGATCCTAGTATCACTACATTTAATGGATCTAATATCGCTCCAACGAATGTAGAACGACAGTTACAAGGAGCTTCTCCTTTCTTAGTGAATGCTGACTTGGCATATACCAAAGAGTTTAATAATCACAAAATCACCTCTGCACTGGATTTCAACATCTTTGGAGACCGTGTATATTCTGCAGGTGGTAATGGTGTGGGAGATATTTTTGAAAAAGGATTTGGAGTATTGAATTTTAACTTCAAAGACCAAATAGGAAAACATATTGAAATAAGCTTTAAAGCAAAAAATTTACTAAACCCTTCTATCGAAAGATATCAGGATCAGGAAGATTTAAACCAGGAATTTACTACATATAAGTTTGATAATGGTATCAACTTTAGTCTTGGGGTAACCTTCAAACTTTAAAAAAAATACGAACACAATTTAATTACAATACAATGAAAACTAGAAATTTATTTACAGGAATCTTGTTAGGTATAGCAGTAGTATTCAATGCTTGTACTATCCAGGAAGACAATATAGGTGATGTCATTATCAATCAGGGAGGAAACGGGAATACTAATGGTACCGTTTTGCTTGAAGGACAAATCACAGAAAATATAACATTAACTTCTAACGAAGTATATGAATTAAGAGGTGGAGTTTCTGTTGTAGACGGAGTAACTATGACTATTGAAGCTGGAACCAGAATTATCGCAGGAGATGTTGGAGGAGTGTTCTCATACTTAGCCATTGAGCAAGGAGCTACTATTCTTGCAGAAGGTACTGCTAGTCAGCCAATCGTATTTACTTCAAATAAATCTACTCCTAACCCTGGAGACTGGGGAGGATTATTATTAGCAGGTCGTGCTCCTATTAACAGAGGAACTACAGCTACTACAGAAGTTGCCAACCTTACTTATGGAGGTACTGATGCTAACGATAATTCAGGGATACTTAGGTATGTTCGTCTTGAGTATACTGGTGGAAAGATTAATGATGATGCAGAATATAACGGACTTTCATTATATGGTATAGGTAACGGAACTACTATAGAGTATATCCAGGCATTTAACGGTAATGATGATGGCATCGAATTTTTTGGAGGTACTGTAAACGTAAAATATGCAGTAGTAACTGGAGCAGGAGATGACTCATTTGACTGGACAGATGGATGGGTTGGAAATGGTCAATTCTGGATTGCACAACAAACTTCTGCAGCTGGAGACAAAGGTATAGAAGCAGACAACTTATCATCAACTCCTGATGCTGCTCCTTTTTCTAACCCTACATTATCTAACATCACTTTAATCGGTGCAGAAGATGGTGATGGAGAAAATAAAGGAATCGAGTTTAGAGCAGGAACTAAAGTTACTATGTATAATACAATCATAAAATCATTTCCTGGAAAAGGAATTGAAGTTGATGACGATCAGACTTTAGCAAACTTAAATAGTAACGAAGTAATTGTTAGAAACTCAATCATCGACAATGTAAATTCTTTTGATTTGGATCACGATGGTACTGCTACTGTAGATTTAGCAGATTTTGCTACTTTCAACAACTTTACTTTAGATGGAGCTGGAGCGCCATTTAATAGTGCTGGAACTGCAATTCCTGTTGATTTCCAAATCAACGGTTTTAGAGGAACTTATCAATATACTGCTGCTGTTGATGGTGTTGACAATTTTGACCCATCTACCTTAGACTCTTTCTTTGATGCAGCTAACTATGTAGGAGCGCTACAAGACGGTGATACTTGGACTTCAGGTTGGACTCGTTTATAAAAAATATTTATTTGAATACAAGAAAAATACCTTGGCTGTTATAAGTCAAGGTATTTTTTTCTCCGGTTCAATCACAGAATATCGACTTCTGTATTTCTTACACAGCTTAACCTTGACGTAATACTATCATAATCTTTCAGTATCGTATCCAACTTATAGATTAGATAGCTTCGCAAAAACCTCAACAATAGCTTAACAAATCAACATCAACTCTAATCACCTGTTTTACAAAGCAAATTGAATCGAAAAAGAAAAAAGAAAGAACCCTTAACTCAACAAACCACGATATCTAAATAACAGTATTTGTTTTTTTAAGGAGTTACATTTCCTTAATCCAAGAATAATAATAGCTTAAAATTATTTACAGTAAAACCTCATTTATTTGCAGTGAAATTTTTACAATACTATTTGAATTTGCCGATTCAATATTAAAATAAATCCCTTCTGATCTACTTCTAGTACTTCAAAAAGTAGATCCGAAACAAGAGTACGTGTTCGTAGAAGACTGGGAGACTGTTATCATCCAACAACCATAGCAGTTTCCTTTAGTCTTCTCATAATCCAGAAAAAAAGCACTGTACTTCAACATAATTCATCCTCAAAAAAACATTAGATCCTCAAACAATATTATCTGCTTGTTCAGGTGTAACTTGTTTTGCAACAGACATTAAGAATCAGATTGCTCTTTTAAGGTTTATATCTAAAAATTCGTAATTACATCGCAAAAACACCTTGCAAATTGTAAATAGTTCCCTACAAAACATGTCATATTCTCATTATAAGTTTACGATACTGTTAAGCTCAATAATACAATTTCATCTCAATTAACTTTTATTTAAAACTGTAGTAATATTCTCTAAAGATCTAAAAACTGAAGATTCTTATTCTTTAATAAATAGTTTACCATCTCTTATACACAATAACAAACTCTGCAACCCCTCTATTTTACAATACATTTTACATAAAAAACATTTCCAAAAACACGTGTTATATCTTTCTAAAACCTCTTTATTTTTCAACTTTTTTAATTCTTCTCCAAATGACAATCCCTTAAAGTAAGGATAATAATGGGGTAAAATTATTTACTGTAAAACCGTATTTATTTGTACCAGATTTTTACGAATACGATACGAATACGAAATGAAAAAACTTTTTACAGTAATTGCACTGTTTTATCTTGGATTAAATTTTGCACAAGAAACCGGAACAATAGCCGGAACATTATCAGACAAAGAAGGCAACAACCAACCTTTACCATTTGCCAATATTCTTATCGTTGGAACCACTATGGGAACCTCATCAGATTTTGATGGAAAGTATGAGATTGCCAATGTACCTCCTGGTAGTTATACTTTAGAAATTAGCTTTACTGGTTATGAAACGCTACGCATTCCAGATGTAGTAGTAGAACCAGATAAAGTTGTGGTAATAGATACCGCTTTGGGTGCAACTGCTGCTGCATTAGAAGAGGTTTTCATCAAGGTGCAAACCAGTAGAGAAAGAGAAGAAGCCTTATTATTAGAACAAAAAAATGCTGTTACTCAAAAAACATCGATTGGAGCGCAAGAATTAGCAAAAAAAGGTGTAGGTGATGTAGCAACGGCAGTGACTAAAGCCACTGGGATATCCAAACAAGAAGGATCTGGAAACATCTTTGTAAGAGGTTTAGGAGATCGTTATAATGTAACTACTTTTAATGGTCTACCATTACCATCCAATGATCCGTCCAAAAAAAATATACAATTAGGGATTTTTAATACCAGTATTGTCGAGGCCATTGGAATTGACAAAACTTATAGTGTACAAAATTATGGAGATTTTGCAGGTGCTAATATTGATATCACTTCAAAAGACTATAAAGGTCTTGGGTTTCTAGAATTTGGTTTTTCTGCAGGTCTTAATACAGAATCTTCTGCGGTAGATGATTTCTTCTTAACAGACGGACCTAAAAGAACAGGATTCTATGATACTAACCCTCCTGAGTTTGCATTAAGTAATTATAACTTTACAACAAGCTGGGATAGACAAAAAACCTCTAATCCTTTTAACTCTAACATCTCGGTTAAAGGTGGAGATTCATTCTATATTCTAGGGGGAGAAACTAAGTTAACTATTTTTGGAGTTGGCTCTTTCAGCAATGATTATTCATATAGAGAAGGAATATCAAGAGGTGGTGTAACAGTAAATTCTGTTGCCAATAGCGATTTCGACTTTTTTAATTATTCCTATAATACCAATACAACTTTATTAGGAAATGTTACTTTAAAATATAGAAAAAACAGAATACGATACAACGCTTTATACCTTAACACTACAAGTGAGCAGCAAAAAGAATTCTTCGGAATTATTGATATAGAAGATGATGCTGCAGAAGGTGGAGGTTTTATCCAAAGAGCGGTCTTCAAAAGAACCTCATTAATTACTCACCAATTATTAGGAGATCATGAAATTGGTGAAAACTTTGAAGTAAACTGGGGAGGATCCTACAATTATCTAGAAGGTTTAGAACCAGATAGAAGACAGGTAACATTAGTTCCTGTAGATAATAACGATCCTGATGGACCAAAATCTTTCCAACAAGTATCAGCGGCTTCAGATAATCATAGATTTTATTCTGAATTAGTAGAAGAAGAAATAGCAGGTAATTTTGCAGCTACATATAAGTTTGATAAGGATGAGGAGGATG
The DNA here is from genome assembly GCF_034322225.1 of Aquimarina callyspongiae. NCBI lineage: Bacteria > Pseudomonadati > Bacteroidota > Flavobacteriia > Flavobacteriales > Flavobacteriaceae > Aquimarina > Aquimarina callyspongiae. The sequence goes on from NZ_JAXLPA010000001.1 coordinate 1,242,471, forward strand.
AGTTTACCGGAAAAATATCTTTAGGATACAACGGAAGGTTTAAAGATGTAGATTTTGAAGCAACTCAATTTAACTTCCAGATCTTCAGAAGTGATCAACAACCAGATGTAGATATCTATAACGTAGACGCTTATTTTAACCAAGAAAATCTTAATCGAGGGCTTTTTAGAATAAGAACCTTTAGAGGAACAATAGATACTCCTAATGCTCTTGACCCTCAATTTTACAGAGGAGATCAACGCATCCAGGCAGCTTTTCTTAATGTAGAATATGCTCTTTCTCCTAAGTTAACATTATTAGCAGGTATTAGAGGAGAACAAATCAATCAAAATATTGAATGGTCTACATCATTAGATTCACAAGGTGGAGAAAGTGAATTAGATACATTTGAAATTTTACCTTCTCTTTCTTTAAAATATGAATTAAACGAAAAACAAAACCTGAAGTTTGCAGCGAGTAAAACCTATACTTTGCCACAGTTTAAAGAAAGAGCTCCTTTCTTATTTCAGGAAATTAACCAGGATTATTTTGGTAATGAAGATTTAGACCTTTCTACAGACTATAACGTAGATGTTAAGTGGGAAGTATTTCCTAAGTCAGGTGAAATTATTTCGGTTGGTGCATTTGGTAAATTGATCGAAAATCCAATTAATGCCATCACTATTCAATCAGCATCCAATGATATTACTTGGGCCAATACAGGAGATAACGCAACAGTAATTGGTCTTGAATTAGAAACTAGAAAAGTACTATTTGAAAACGAAAGAGATATTAATGACACCACTTTAAAGAATAGTATAACAGCAGGTTTAAATGCTGCTTATATGATTCACAACCAAGATTTAAGTCAAGAAAAAGTACTTGAAGAAGCTGGGCTTAGTTTTATCCCCACCTATTCAGATACCGGTCTTTCTGGAGCATCAGATTTGGTTGCAAACGCAGATGTAAGTTATTACAAGGATTTTGCAAAGGACAAAAATGTTCGTTTAACGCTTGCTGCTAACTATTTCTCAGATCGAATTTTTGCCATTGGTAATTTTGGAAAAGGTAACATCATAGAAAAAGGCATTCCTACTTTAGACTTTGTTCTAAGATCTCAGTTAAACGAAAACATTTCTGTAGGATTATCATTCAAAAACATACTGAATCCAACTATCGAAAGATTTCAAGAAGCTGTTGACGGAGACACAAACGACGATCCAGATTTAAACTTGAATTTTCAACAAACAGATGTTACTGTTTTATCATACAAGAGAGGATATGATTTAAAACTATCTCTTTCTTATAAGTTTTAACCCAAATCAAAATTTAATATAAAAACAATTCTTAAAAAAGCGAACAATTTTTATTCACAACTATTTAAATTCAAAAACAATGAAAAAAATTCTTTTTACATTCTTGTTAACACTTGCTACAACAGCGATGTTTGTATCGTGTGGCAGTGATGATGATGCAGGAGTTACATCTTCTTGTACAGATGGAATCCAGAATGGTAATGAAACTGGTGTTGATTGTGGTGGGTCTTGTACTCCTTGTACACAAGCTACACTTGAAGGTGAAGTAATTACAGACACTACACTAGACGCTTCTCTTGAGTATCAACTTACTGGTGCTTATGTAGTAAAATCAGGTTCTTCTTTAACGATTCCTGCTGGAACAGTTATTAAAGCAACTGGTGGTACTTCTGCTTATGTTGCTGTAGAACGTGGTGCACAAATATTTATTAACGGTACAGCCAGTAATCCAGTTGTAATGACTTCTGCTGCTGGTTCTCCTGCTCCTGGTGACTGGGGTGGATTAGTAATCTGTGGTGATGCTCCTACTAATAAAGGTAGTAATGTAACTTCAGAAGTTGCTGACCTTATTTATGGTGGATCTAATGCTACTGATAACTCTGGATCTATAAGATATTTAAGAGTAGAATATACTGGAGCTACTTTCTCTAACTCTAAAGAGTTTAACGGAGTATCTTTATTTGGTGTTGGTTCTGGAACTACTTTTGAATTCGTTCAATCTTATAACGGAGGTGATGACGGTATTGAGTTCTTTGGTGGAACTGTAGATGGAGACAACCTTGTTTCTGTTGGTAGTAATGATGATTCAATCGACTTTGCTGATGGATGGACTGGAAACGGTAATAACTGGTATATCTCTGGAGGTGCTAAAGCTGGTATCGAAGGATCTAACAACGGAGATGACGGTAATGCAACTCCTGTAACTACTACTACTTTATCTAACATCACTGTAGTAGGACCAGTAACTGAAGGCGCTTTATTCTTCAAAGAAGGTGGAGGTAAATTTACAATCACTAATTTCTACACAAGTAATGTTGATCTTGGTGTAAATGTGAAAGATACAGATGTTGAAGCTGCTGCTAGAATCGAGAACGGTGATTTAACAATTAACAATATTCAGTATGCTAATGCTCCTGCTGGATTAGATGCTACAAACTACACAGGTGCTAACCAATCTTTCTATACTGAAGGTGTTGCTACTGGTGCTGGTAACGGTGCTGCTTCTCCTACCTGGGCTGCAGGATGGACAATCGGTCTTTCTAATAGTGGAGCTACTACAGAAAACTTAGCAGGTGAAGTAACTACTGATGTTACTCTTAATGCTACTACAGAATATATCCTTACCAATGCTTTTGTTGTAAAGTCTGGAGCTTCTTTAACGATTCCTGCTGGAACGGTTATCAAAGCAACGGGTGGTACTGCTGCTTATATTGCCGTAGAACGTGGTGCACAAATATTTATTAATGGTACTTCTAGTAATCCAGTTGTAATGACATCTGGTGCAGCTTCTCCTGCTCCTGGTGACTGGGGTGGATTAGTAATCTGTGGAGATGCTCCTACTAACAAAGGTAGTAATGTAACTTCTGAGGTTGCTGATCTGCTTTATGGTGGTTCTAATGCTACTGACAACTCTGGTACGGTTCGTTACTTAAGAGTAGAATATACTGGAGCTACTTTCTCAAACTCTAAAGAGTTTAACGGAGTATCTTTATTCGGTGTTGGTTCTGGAACTACTTTTGAATATGTACAATCTTTAAACGGAGGTGATGATGGTATCGAGTTCTTTGGTGGAACTGTAAACGGTAACTACCTGGTATCTATCGGAAGTGGAGACGATTCAATCGACTTTGCTGATGGATGGAATGGAAATGGTGATAGCTGGTACATCAAAGATGGTGCTAAAGCTGGTATCGAAGGATCTAACAACGGAGATGACGGTAACGCAACTCCTGTAACTACTACTACTTTATCTAACATTACTGTAGTAGGACCTGTAACTGAAGGTGCTTTATTCTTCAAAGAAGGTGGAGGTAACTTTACAATCACTAATTTCTATACTTCAGGTGTAAACTTAGGAGTTAAAGTAAAAGATACCGATGTTCAAGCTGCTGCTAGAATTGAAGCTGATGCTCTTTCTATCAACCCAATGCAGTTTGATGCTACTGCTACTCCATTCTCTCAAACAGATTATACCGGAACTAACCAAAGCTTTATCACAGTTGGTGATAACACTGGAGCTGGAAACGGTGCTGCTGAGCCAACTTGGGCAAATGGATGGACTGCTGGTTTCTAATCAATGATTAAGTAAACGTTTTATATATAAAAAACACCCTAAATTTAGGGTGTTTTTTTATGTAAAGAATTCTATCTAGTTATACCTTAACGGTTTTCCAATTTCCTTTTTTAAACCATATGATACCCACAACTGCAATAAGTACTTCTGCAAAGGTAATTGCCAAAAACACCCCCATAGCTCCCCAATCCAATACAATAGCCGCCAGGTACGCAAATGGTAGTTGAAATATCCAAAAGCAAAAGAAATTAATAATCGTGGGTGTTTTGGTATCTCCTGCTCCATTAAATGATTGAATAACGACCATACCATAAGCATAGAACACGTATCCTGCAGCAATAACCCGCAAACTTAAAGCTCCGTACTTTACTATCTCCGGTTCGCTACTAAAAACTCTGATGATAACTTCGGCTAAGATTAAGTATATCAGTGATACAAAAAGCATAAAGTAAGCATTGTATTTTCCGGTTTTCCATACAGATTGTTCTGCACGGTCTGGTTTGCCAGCACCCAGGTTTTGACCTACCAAAGTAGCTGCTGCATTACTCATCCCCCAAGAAGGCATCAGTGTAAACATTAATACTCGAATAGCAATTGTATAACCAGCTAATACTTCACTTCCAAATTCTGCCATGATTCGCATCAAGAAAACCCAGCTAGAAGTTCCTATAATGAATTGTCCAATACCACCAAGTGATACTTTAATCAAGTTTATCATTATTGAAGCTTTAAAAACAATGTCTTTAAAAGTTACTTTTATTTTACTCCATCCATAAAACAAGATTAACAATTGAAAAATTACTGCACTACCTCTACCAATAGTAGTAGCAATTGCCGCTCCCTGTACACCGAAAGCTGGAAATGGTCCTAATCCAAAAATAAAAAGAGGATCCAATATGATATTTAATATGTTAGAAAATATTAAAACTCGCATCGCAACAGAGGCGTCTCCAGCACCCCGAAAGACTGCATTAATGAGAAACAATAACATAATAGTTATGTTTCCACCTAACAATACCTGCGTATATCCGTATCCCTCTTCGATTAAGTCAGCTTCTGCTCCCATTAGAGAAAGTATTTCTTTTGGAAATACAATCCCAATGACACTTATGATTACAGCTATTGAAATTCCTAAAAAAATAGATTGCACCGCTGCTTCAGAAGCTCCTTTAATATCTTTTTCTCCCACTCTTCGAGCAACAATGGCAGTGACACCCATACTAAGCCCAATCGCAATTGCATATATTAATGTCAGTACAGATTCTGTAAGCCCAACGGTAGCTATTGCATTTGCTCCAAGACTAGAAACATAATAAGCATCTACCAAAGCAAAAATAGATTCCATGAACATTTCAAGGATCATGGGGATCGATAGCATAAAAACAGCTTTACGAATACTACCATTAGTAAAATCTTGTTCTTTACCAGTTATAGCAGTTTTAAAATAAGAGAATAGTTTGGTAAGGGTGAGTTTATTCTGAGTCATGATTATAAAGAATTATGTTGTAAAAAAGTAATAAATAAGAAGTCCCAAAGAAGAAATTCTTTAGCTTCTAAATCGTGTAGTATCTATTTGCACAATTATGTACATAATTCTTATAACTTCATAATGAAACAAAGATGCGGCATTATTTTTGAAATTCAAAAAGATATATAATTTTTTATAACACTCTTTTTGAGGTTTTCCCATAATATTGGAACCTCTAACGCTTTTTAACAAAAAAAATTGTGAGTATTGCTAATAAATTTTCTAATTTTAAGGTATCTTTATCGTCCCAAAATAAAAGATATATGAAAAAAATCTACTTATTTCTCATATTTATAGGTATTGTCTGCTTCTCTGTCACGGGAGTCCAAGCACAGTCTGACTCGTCAAACAACAAGCCACAGAACAGCCAATCTATTGAAGGATTGAATATGTATCCAAATCCTATCGACAAGGGTTCCACATTATATATTACTTCCGCTTCCGGTCGCTCAATGACTGTTACTATTTATAATGTTTTAGGAGAAAAAGTGTTATTTAAAGTATTAATAGGAAAAGAATTAAACATTTCTTCTTTAACTGCCGGAGTTTATGTTATTAAACTTAAACAGCAAGAAAATACTTCAACCAGAAAACTTGTGGTAAAATAACCATTGATTAATATTATTTTAAGGTTAATTCCCTTGTTTTCATCGGTTAATTGTTAGTTTTTAGTATAAGATTACTTATTTTTACATGCTTATTTTTTAAAACTAACTCAGATCATGAAAAAAATTACTCTTTTATTTACATTTTTAATATCCACATTTTCATTCGGACAGATTATCATTACAGAATTAGCAGATCCTAATAATAGTAATAACACTGCTAATCCACAAAACACAAGATATGTAGAAATATATAATGTTAGTGGTGCAGGTGTTGATCTTACTAATTGGGAATTGAGAAGATGGACAAATGGAACAGCGACTCCTCAAGGATCCGGGATAGATCTAACTTCAATAGGAACTTTAGCTTCTGGTGGGTTTGCAATCATTGCAGCAAATAGCACTGATTTTCAAGCTGCTTATGGGTTTGCACCAGATATTAACGGTGGAGGCGGTGGTGCTGCTGATAGTAATGGAGACGATCAAATCGCTATATTTGATGCTTCCGATGCTACCATTGATATTTTTGGTGTTCCAGGAGAGGATGGATCAGGAACCTGTCACGAATTTGAAGATGGTAGAGCAGAAAGAGTGGCAAGTGTTACTGCTTCTGCAAGTACCTTTAATGAGGCAGAATGGAATGTTTGGGCAGATAGTTCAGTATCAGGATGTACCAATCATACACAAGCAGCACAAGATACCCCTGGAATATTTGATCCAGGTTCGTGGATAGGAGCATCAAGTGATCCTTCACTTACGGCCAGTACAAGCATGTCTGTTTTTACTCCAGGAACTACATCTGTAGATATCACATTTGCAGCTAATAACTTTACTTTAGGAGGAGCTAATGTAGTAGAATATGTTGTTAATTCTGGAGCAGCGCAAACCACAACTTCTAGTCCTATTGCAATATCAGTTGCAGATGGCCAATCGTATACCGTTACTTTAGAATTAAAAGATGCTGGAGGATCTCTTACACCACAAGTATTAGAAACTGTAAACTTCTCTGTTGCTTCTTTAACAAATGTTGCTAATATTGCTGCATTAAGAGGCTCTACAGAAGGGCAGTTTTACACGCTTACCGGAGAAGCTGTTTTAACTTTCCAACAGAGTTTTAGAAATCAAAAATTTATTGAAGACAACACAGGAGCTATTCTTATTGATGATGATGGCGGAGCATTTACCACTGCTTATAATGTGGCTGACGGAATTACTGGTATTACAGGAGAGTTAACGTCTTTTAATGGTTTACTACAATTTGTACCATCATCTGATCCAGGAGCTGCTTCTAGTACAGGAAATGCGATTGATCCTCAGTTAGTAACGCTAGCCCAGCTTACAGCTACTCCAGAAAACTATGAATCAGAATTGGTTGCAGTTGCTGATGTTACTGTAGATAATTCTGGAAATGCTACTTGGGTAAATGGTGCAGAATACGCTTTAACACAAAACACAGATAACTTTAACTTCAGAGCTACTTTCTTTGATGTAGATTACATAGGACAAAATGTTCCTACTACTGCTGTTAATATCGTTGGTATTATTACCGAAAGAAATAATGGTAGTTATTTTATTACTGCCAGAGATAGCAATGATTTCCCTGCTGTTTTAAGTGTTGCTGATTTTAATAGTGAAACGCAAACTTTTAGCATCTACCCTAACCCGGTATATGATGGGTTTATAAACTTTTCATCTACTTTTAACGGTGATAAAGAAATTAGAATATTTAATATCCTTGGTACGCAAGTACTAGCAAAAAAATTAGACAGTACTTCTTTAAATGTTTCTAATTTGAGTACTGGAGTATACTTGGTACAGTTATTTTCTGATGGAGTCAAAGTTGATACCCAAAAATTAATTATAAGATAGAATTAAATCTTATACATATTACGAAGCACTCCCTCAAAAAGGGAGTGTTTTTTTATACCTTTGTTTTATATAAAATCACTCATCTTTTTTTATGCTAGCTGACTCGATATTTTCTATCAAGAATGAAACTGATTTTGAACAGTTAGCCCTACGAATATTCAGACATCAATACATTAACAACCTCACGTATCAACGTTTTTGTAACCTCCTCGGAATTACAAAAACTTCGATTAACAAAATTACCGATATCCCTTACTTGCCTATCGAGTTTTTTAAACATTATAAAATTGTAAGTACCACTTCTCCGATCAAACAAGTTTTTACAAGTAGTGGCACAACAGGAAGTATCACAAGTAAACACCATGTAACAGACCTTAACATCTATGAAGCAAGTTTTAACAAAGGGTTTGAATATTTCTATGGAGATATTAAAGAATATACAGTATTAGCATTATTACCTTCGTATCTGGAGAGAGAAGGGTCTTCACTTGTATACATGGTAGATCATTTGATTAAGGCCAGTCAAACGGCAGAAAGTGGTTTTTACTTAAATGATACTGAAGCATTAATCTCTAAGTTAAAACAACTCACAAGTAAGAATAAAAAAATAGTACTTATTGGAGTTTCTTTTGCACTATTAGATTTAGTAGAACAACATTCTATTTCTTTAAATCCTAATACTATTGTCATGGAAACAGGAGGCATGAAAGGCCGAAGAAAAGAACTCATTCGACCTGAATTACATCAAATACTACAAAAAGGGTTTACTATTTCACAGATTCATAGTGAATATGGTATGACAGAATTATTATCACAAGCTTATTCTACGGGAAATGGTATTTTTAAATGTCCACCCTGGATGAAAACCTCTATCCGTAGTACCGAAGATCCTTTATCAAACCTGGGAAACAACAAAACAGGAGGTATCAATGTCATTGACCTGGCAAATATTAATTCTTGCTCTTTTATTGCAACTATGGATTTAGGCAAGGTATATAATGATGGTAGTTTTGAAATTTTAGGTAGATTTGATCACAGTGACATCAGAGGATGTAACTTAATGGCATTATAATCAAACCATCATATGGCTGCAAAAAAAGGGTTAGGTTGTTTTTTTTATCCGGCAATTGTATTGCTATCGATTATCGGTAGCGGAGTTGTACAAACATTCATTCCTATTTCTACCTTTCAGTCATTTGCTTTTCTCCTAGTTATTTTTTCGTGGCTATTTGGAAAAATACAAAAAAGCGAAGAGAACCCTAAAGGATATTCGCAAAGGTATTTTTTATACAGCCTGCTGCTACTAGGAGTAATTTTAGGAGTACGATTTATTTTTTCTTCAGAAACACTTAAAACTGAAGAAAAACGGGTTGTCAAAAATAATATTTCAGAAGAAATTTTTAGAAAAAAAATCTTTGAAGAAGGAGATTCAATTGTCCTATTAAGCCAAAATAGAGAATGGTATGACAATTATGGCAATCCTTATGAAGGAAATTTCTCTGTGCGAGAACAAGATTATATAACCTCAAGAAAAGAATACTTTAAATATAGTAAAACCAATACCTTTTATAATTGGGGTGAATTATATAAATACCTAGCGACATCAGACACTCCTAAACTGGATTTGATTCTTGCAAAACTCTCTGAGATTAAGGCATCACAAAACCTTAATCAGTTCGAGTTTGCAGAAATGGTTGTCTCTTTTATACAAGACATCCCTTATTCTTTGGTTTTTGGAACCGCCTGTCAATCTGCAGATAACTACGAAGAATCTATTAGATTGCTACTAGAGCAATGCCCGAGTTGCTGCATCGGCAACATTCCATACGGGATACAAAACCCAATATCTTTTATGGGGTCTTTAAAAGGCGATTGCGATACAAGAACAGTAATCATCTATGGTATCCTTGATCATTTTGGATATGATGTAGCCATTATGAATAGCAACTACTACAAACATTCTATCCTGGGACTTCATATTCCTGCCAAAGGAAAATATAAAGTTCATAATGGAAAAAGATACTATGTTTGGGAAACTACTAATAAACATTTTACCATTGGCACACTATCCAATAACTTTGATAATATGAACCATTGGAATATTGTACTCACTAACACCTAGATAACATGCAAACTAAAGTTTTAACCTTGGCTTTTATAGAAATCACTCTTTCGATTCTTGTTTCTGTATTGATAATTTTTATCTCTTTCAAAATTCTTCAAAAAGTATTTTTAAAAAGTATTTCTATCAAAGAAGACAATCTGGCTTTCTCTGTGTTTTCTGCCGGAATTATCATATCCATTGGAGTGATCCTTAGTGAGATCATACCTTCTATTACCAATATTGTGCGATTATCTATGTCTGAAACTAATGATATCACTTTGAGCAGTATCATACAATATTCAGGTTTATACTTATTTATTGGATTCATATTTGCGCTTGTAATAAACGCCTCTGTATTTTTATTGTTTTCTGCTTTGACAAAAGGCATCAATGAATTTAAAGAAATACAACAAAACAACGTAGCTACTTCTATAATTGTTACCGCTACTCTGCTATCCATAACCTTAATAGCAAAGGACAGTATCAGCCTACTAATCAGCGCCTTAATCCCTTACCCAGAAACTACTAACTTCTTGTTATAGAAATTTAATATAGTATCTGCATTGTAATGCTTCTTCTTTTTTACGACCAAGTTATTGTAACCACAATAAAAAACGTAAAAAATGAGAATCCTAATAACCACACTTTTTTTAGCATTAACATTTTCGATGAATGCTCAACAAATAGATTACAACACTAACAAAGGTTTTGTCGCAGAAGGATATGATGTAACCGAATATTTTAACAATAAAATTGTTGAAGGTAAAAGCAAATATGTGACAACCTATGACAATGCAAAATATAGATTTGTGAGTCAGGCAAACCTTGACAAATTTAAAAGTAATCCTAAGAAATATGTTCCTCAATATGGTGGATATTGCTCTTATGCAGTTGCAACCAAAGCCGAAAAAGTAGATATCGATCCTGAAACATTCGAGATCAATGATGGTAAGTTGTATTTATTCTACAATTCCTGGGGAACAAATACACATAAAAAATGGAAAGCCGAAGGTCCTTCAAAATTACGACCAAAAGCAGATGCCAATTGGCAAAAAATAAAGACAAAATAATAAGCAGGGCTACGAATAAGATGATACCCCTAAAGTTTTTTTCAATAATTGATTGGTTAATTAAGCCTGCTGGAAATTTATTTTTTAGCAGGCTTTATTTTTTGTTTATGATCAACAACAACCCTGACATAAAACATTGATTCACATTACTATAAACTTATAATTTTGTTAAAATTGTAATGTCTTGATTTTTTTACGACTCAATAACTGTAACCAATAAAAACCACAAATAAATGAACAAGTTTTTTGTTTTACTGTTTTTAGGATTTGCATTTACAATCCAAGCGCAACAAATCGATTACAATACCAAAAAAGGATATGTTGCAGAAGGATATGATGTAACCGAATATTTTAACAACAAAGCAGTAAAAGGAAACAGTAAGTTTAGTACCACACACGATAATGTGAAGTACAAGTTTACAAATCAGGCAAACCTTGATAAGTTCAAGAGTAATCCTGGAAAATACGTTCCTCAATATGGTGGATATTGTGCTTATGCCGTAGGAGCCAATGCAGAAAAAGTAAGTATTGATCCAGAGACATTTGAGATAAGAGATGGTAAACTGTACTTATTCTATAATTCTTGGGGTGTAAATACTTTAAAGAAATGGAATGAAGAAGGAGCAGAACAATTAAAATCAAAAGCCGATGTGAATTGGCAAAAAATAAAGACTAAATAAATCGGGTACCGATTTTAAAAATATATAACGCTAAGTTTTTTTCAATAATTGATTGGTTAGTTGACAAAGCCTGTTAAGAAACACTTCTGACAGGCTTTGTTCTTTTTATATCCTATTGAAATTATACTACTCGTATAACAAAATAATTTTTCCTACCTCGCTGCAGTAATACAAATTGACCGTTAATCAAATCAGTATCAGAAATAGCGTATCCCTCTGATACTTTCTCTTTATTTACTGAAATCGATTTTTCTTTTAATGCTCTTCTGGCCTCACCATTAGATTTAAGAAATCCTGTTTGTTCTGCCAGCGCACCAATAATATCCAATCCATTGCTAATAGTATCTTTTGACACCTCTGCTTGTGGTACCCCATCAAAAACATCTAGAAAAGTACTCTCATCAAGTCCTTTTAAATCTTCAGAGGTTGATTTTCCAAAAAGGATCCCAGAAGCTTTTACTGCATTATCAAGATCTTCCTGAGAATGTACGATCACCGTAACCTCATCAGCCAATCTTTTTTGTAATATTCTTTGATGTGGAGCCTCTTTATGTTCCGTAACTAATGCTTCGATCTCATCTTTGGTTAAAAAGGTAAAAATTTTGATGTATTTCTCTGCATCTTCATCACTAGTATTTAACCAATACTGATAAAATTTGTACGGTGACGTTCTATTAGCATCCAACCATACATTACCACCTTCAGATTTACCAAACTTAGAACCATCAGATTTTGTGATTAACGGGCAGGTCAAGGCATATCCTTTTCCCCCACCAATACGTCGTATTAGCTCTGTACCTGTTGTGATATTACCCCATTGATCACTACCACCCATTTGCAACGTACAATCGTGATCTCTATATAAATGCAGGAAATCATACCCTTGCACTAATTGGTACGTAAACTCGGTAAAAGACATCCCATCAGTAGACTCAGAAGAAATTCTATTTTTTACAGAATCCTTGGCCATCATATAGTTTACCGTGATGTGTTTACCTACATCTCTAATAAAATCTAGAAATGAAAAGTCTTTCATCCAGTCATAATTATTAACCAATATTGCCGCATTAGGAGCATCACTTTCAAAATCCAAAAATCGGGCTAGCTGTGCTTTTATAGCTTCCTGGTTATGACGTAGTGTTTTTTCATCCAGTAAATTACGTTCTGCAGATTTACCAGATGGATCACCAATCATTCCTGTTGCTCCTCCTACTAATGCAAAAGGCTTATGTCCTGCTCTTTGATAATGTGCTAATAACATAATTGGCACCAGGTTGCCTATATGCAATGAATCTGCAGTAGGATCAAACCCAACATAGGCAGATCGCATTGCTTCTAATAAGTATTCTTCTGTACCTGGCATGGCGTCATGCAACATACCTCTCCATCGTAGCTCTTCTATAAAATTTGTAGCCATTTTTTTATAATTCAATTAAGAGCGACAAAGATAAAAATATGGTTTATATGGAGCTATGGATTGCGTAGAAATGATTTTATGAATTCATACCAGGTTAAAACTATATATTCTTTTCCCTCTTGAGAGGGGTTAGGGGTGTGTAAAAAGAAGATTCAATACTATAGATACGTATTAACATTTTCACTTTATTTGTAACCTATAGATATACAATCGCTTCTATGAACCCATCAGGATTTAAATATCATATCCATTACTTATATATTTTTTGTCTTTGGTTATCTTTTTCTGGTATCCAGGCACAACAGGCAAATGATACGCTAATCGCATCGCAATATTTTAAAAAAGCAGATTCTTTGCTAATCGATAGGAAATTGGATAGCTCGATTGTATATTTTAAAAAAGCATTGCCCATATATAAACAAACAAAAACCTGGGAACGTGTCGCTCAATGTCATAATAAGATTTCTGAGAATCAATGGCGTAATTCTAAATATGAAGAATCTTTAGTCAGCGCTAAAAAAGCATTGGAAATTAGTACTCAATACCTTAAAAAAAACAACTTAGAAGAAGCTAAAGCTTATGACAATATTGGAAAATATAATGAGATAAAAATTTCTGATTTCACAACTGCTTTCAAGTTTTATCAAAAAGCATTTACCATCAGATTAAACATATTGCCTAAAAATCATTATTTAATTGCTAATACTCATGATAACTTCAGTAATCTTAATATAAAAAAGGGAAATTACAAAGAGGCGTTAGAGCATCAAAAAAAAGCCTTAAATATAAGAATTCAGAATTTTGGAGAATTTCATCCCCTCTCTGCAGAATCCTATAATAGTATTGGAAATATACATTTTTACCAATGGGAGTATAAAACAGCATTATTTTATTATGAAAAGACTTTAAATATAAGAAAGAAAATATTCCCTCCTAATCATTATAGTACAGCTATTTCATATGCGAATATTGGGCTTATTTATCATAAAAAGCAACTAAATGATGTTGCTTTACAATATCTCAAAAGAAGCTTAGTCATTAAAATAAAAACACTTGGAAAAAATCATCCAGAAATAGCTCGTTCATATCATAATATAGGTTCCGTTTATAGAAGACACGAAATGTATGATAATGCTCTTAAATATCTTAAAATGGCTTTAGACTTGAGAATAAACATTCACGGGAAACATCATCCAAATGTTGGGCGATCATATTATGTTATTGGAAGTGTATTTGATTCCAAAGGCAAATATTCACTAGCACTACAATATTATAATACAGCCCTATACATCAAAATCAAAGCCCTAGGTAAAAATCATAATAGTATTGCAAGCATATATAATAATATAGGTTTTACATACAAAAAGAAAGGTCAATATGATAGGGCATTGAATTATTATAAAAAGGCTATAACAATCAAATCTAAGGTATTTGACGAACATCATATTTCTCTAGCTAAAACTTATAATAATATTGGAAACATATATAAGTTTAAAAAAGATTTTAATAAAGCATTGTTATATTATCAAAAAGCATTAAAAATAAGAGTGCGAGAATTTAATTATAATCATTCGGAAGTTGCGGATTCCTATAATGATATTGGTAATATTTATCTAATCAAAAAAGATCATAATAAAGCATTAAATCATTATAAAAAGGCATTAGAAATAGGATTTAAAACTACTGGAAATCAAACATCTGTAATTGCTGAATCTTATTACAACCTAGCAAAATTTCACACTTCTAAAGGAAACTTTCAAACTGCACTAAGTTATTACAAAGATGCCAAGCATATATGGTCAAATTTATTAGGAAATGATCATTCATACAATTTGGATATAATGAATAAGATTGCATCCATTTATTTTAAAAACGAGAATTATCAAAATGCATTAATAAATTATAATAGAGCTTTAAAAGCTAATATTAAACTTAACACAAATAATTCTTCCACAAACCAATACTTAGATTTAAACATTCTTTTAAATACCTTAAAAGGTCAAACAAAAACCTATATAGCACTATACCAACAAAGTAAAAACTTAGATGATTTAGAAAAAAGCATCTCCTCCTACCAAAAAGCAGATACACTTATCAACTCTATTAGACAAACCTTAAACAACTATGAAGATAAAGTAGCTTTTGCTAATACGGTAAAAGAAGTCTATCAGGGAGCTATTGAGGCACAACTCTTATTATATAATTATAATAAAGATCAAAATACACTTGTGCAAGCATTCTATTACACAGAAAAAAGCAAAGCCAATACCTTAAAAGATTTACTAAACGATGCCAATGCTAAAAGCTATACAGGGTTACCATCTGACTTGTTAACTCTTGAAAAAGATCTAAGAATTGATCACGCATATTATCAATCCCGTATCACTAAAGAATATTCTAAACAACAAATTGACTCTTCAAAGATTTCTAATTATGAAAGTAAACTCTTCGATATCTCCAGAAGACAGGATTCACTGACAGAGGTCTTAGAAAAAAAATACCCGAAATATTATCAGCTCAAATATCAAAACAAGAAGCTGTCCGTAGCGGATATTCAACAAAAGCTAGATGAATCTACAACACTCTTAGAATTCTTTACCACTGATAGTACTACATATGCATTTACCATTACTAAAAACAAGCTAGCTGCTACAAAATTAAAAACACCCAGCTTAAAAGATAATATCCAATCGTTACGACGAACAATCACTACCAAAAACCTTGATAACTATCAAAAACAAGCTTCTGCTTTATATACAATACTTATAGAACCCATCAAAGATCAATTACAAGGAGATCGATTGATTATCATTCCTGATGGTCCTTTATGGCATCTTAATTTTGATCTGCTACTTACTCATAATAATTACGACAAAAATATTACCGTAACACACCCTAAAGACTACCCTCTATTACTTAAAGAGTATGCTATTTCTTATGTTAATACAGCTAACCTACTATTTGATACTCCAGATACTACTTTAGATACCAAAAAACGAAAAGAATGCCTTGCATTTTCTTTTTCTGATAGCACTAAAACAAATACTTCGAATACCATTAGTTTTGCAACCCTAAGAGGTTCTAATACGGATCTACCAGGAACCAGAAAAGAGATCAAAGCCATCTCTGATATTATCGATGGTCAATATTATTATGGATCAGAAGCCATAGAAGCTAATTTTAAGAAAAATGCTGATCAGTATAACATTTTACATCTAGCACTGCACGGCGAAGTTGATAATGAACGCCCAGAAAACTCTAAACTCTTTTTTACCAAAAACAAAGACACTATAGAAGACAATCTCTTATACAGTCACGAATTATTTGCATTGGATATCCCTGCAGAACTTACCGTACTTAGTGCTTGTAACACAGGATCTGGTAAAATTGCCAAAGGCGAAGGAATTATAAGTCTGGGTACCGCATTTCAATATGCTGGTACTAAAAGTCTACTACTTACCAATTGGGCAGTTTCTGATGAAACAACACCGCAATTGATGCAGTACTTTTACACCAACCTCAAAGAAGGAATGTCTAAAGACAAAGCGTTGCAACAAGCAAAACTACAATACCTAAACACAGATAAATTTCACTATCTCGCTGATCCTTTTTATTGGGGTGGTTTTTATCTGGTTGGAGATACTACTCCTATACAGTTTAGTCAGGATTATACCTGGTATTGGGGGATTGGGTTTGTGGTTTTAGGGATATTATTATTGAGTATATTCTTTTATCAAAGAAAAAAAACTAGTCAATGAAAGCGTTTTATATCTTTCTTATCATATTTCTAGGGCTTACCAATTTTGGTTATAGTCAAACTAAAACCGATACAATTATCGCATCCCAGTATCTTAAAAAAGCGGATTCTTTGTTAGGTGAATGGAAATATGACAATTCTATAGAACTTTTTAAAAAAGCCTTGCCTATCTATGAACAAGCAAAAGCCTGGGAACGTGTTGCTAGTTGTTATAATAAGATTTCTGAGAATCAATGGCGTAATTCTAAATATGAAGAATCTTTAGTTAGTGCTAAAAAAGCATTGGAAATTAGTACTCAATACCTTAAAAAAAATAATTTAGAAGAAGCTAACTACTACGTTAATGTCGGAAAATATTATGAAATGTTTAAATCTGATTTTAACTCTGCTTTTAAGTTTTACCAAAAAGCATTTATCACCAGATCACAAATATTACCGAAAGACCATTATTTAATTGCCGATTCTTATGATAGATTTAGCAATCTTAATATAAAAAAAGGAAACTATAAAGAAGCTTTAGCATATCAAAAAAAAGCATTAAAAATAAGGATTGACACTTTTGGAGAACTTCATACTCTTTCTGCAGAATCTTATAATAGTATTGGGAATATCCATTTTGACAAATGGGAATACGATAAAGCATTAATATACTATAAAAAGGCATTATTTATAAAAAATAAAAACCTACACGTATATCATCCAAACTTAGCATCTTCTTATGGAATTATTGGTTTGACTTATCTTAAAAAAGAACAAAATGAGATAGCATTAAAATACCTTAAAAAAGAATTGGCAATAAAAATAAAAGTACTCAAAAAAAATCATAATGATATAGCTATCGGTTATAATAACATAGGTGTAATTTATAAATTAAAAGGAAAATATAATCAAGCTTTTGACTATTACCAAAAATCTTTAAAAATAAAAAAAAACATTTTTGGAGAAAATCATATAGAAGTAGCCTCATCATATCACAATATATCAATTTTATATAGGGCAACAGGAAAATATAATGAGGCATTAACATTTATACAAAAAGCAATTTCAATAAAAGAAAATACCTATGGAAAAAATAATATTCAGTTAGTAAACTCATTACATTCAATGGGATTAACTCATAGACAAAAAGGGGAATATGATAAAGCTATATATTATTATAAGAAATCTTTAGCCATAAAAGAAGTAGCGTATGGGAAAAACCATATATCGATTGCTTATTCGTATAATAATTTAGGCGCTGCTTATCGATTTCAAAAAAAATTGGATAAAGCATTGATATATTATCATAAAGCTTTAAAAATAAAGCAACAAAAATATAACCATAATCATACAACCATTGCCAATTCTTTGACTGAAATAGGTCGTGTTTTAGAGGAAAAAGAAAATTATAATGATGCAATAGTATATTACCAAAAGGCATTAACAATTAGATCAACAATACTCTCCAACAATCATCCAGAAGTAGCTGATACACATAATACTATTGCCAACACACATATTAAAAAAGAGCAATATAACACTGCATTATTATATTTTTCAAAAGCAATTTCATCTAACTTAAAAAACAAAAAACCATTAAATTTCATAATATATCTAAATACATTAAAAAGCCAAGCCAAAACCTATATAGCTCTATATCAACAACACAAGAACTTACACCATTTAGAGCAAAGTATAAAAATCTACCAAAAGGCCGACACCCTTATTAATTCTATCAGACAAACCTTAAACAACTATGAAGATAAAGTAGCTTTTGCTAATACTGCAAAAGAAGTCTATAAGGGAGCGATAGAGGCACAACTTTTATTATATAATTATAATAAAGATCAAAATACACTTCCGCAAGCATTTTATTATACAGAAAAAAGCAAAGCCAATACCTTAAAAGATCTATTAAACGATGCTAATGCTAAAAGTTTTACAGGATTACCATCTGACTTATTAACTCTTGAAAAAGATCTAAGAATTGATCACGCATATTATCAATCCCATATCACTAAAGAATATGCTAAACAACAAATAGATTCTTCAAAGGTTTCTAATTATGAAAGTAAGCTTTTTGATATCTCCAGACGACAAGATTCACTAACCGAAATATTAGAAAAAAACTATCCAAAATATTATCAACTCAAATATCAAAATAAAGTGTTGTCGGTGGCTGATATCCAACAAAAACTAGGTGAATCTACAACACTCTTAGAATTCTTTACTACTGATAGCACTACATATGCATTTACCATTACTAAAAACAAGCTGGCTGCTACAAAATTAAAAACACCCAGGCTCGAAGATAATATCCAGTCACTAAGACAAACGATCACTGCAAAGAATCTGGACAAATACCAGGAACAAGCACATAGTTTATATTCGACACTTATTAATCCTATCAAAGATCAACTACAAGGAGATCGATTGATTATTATTCCTGATGGTCCTTTATGGCATCTTAATTTTGACCTCTTACTCACTCATAATAATTATAATCAAAGTGTTACCGTAACTCACCCTAAAGAGTATCCTCTTTTACTTAAAGAGTATGCTATTTCTTATGTCAATGCCACTAACCTACTATTTGATGCTCCTGACACTACTTTAGATACCAAAAAACGAAAAGAATGTCTTGCTTTTTCTTTTTCTGATAGCACTAAAACAAGTACCGCAAATACCATCAGTTTTGCGACCCTAAGAGATTCTAATACGGATCTGCCAGGTACCAGAAAAGAGATCAAAGCCATCTCTGATATTATCGATGGTCAATATTATTATGGATCAGAAGCCATAGAGGCTAATTTTAAGAAAAATGTCAGTCAGTATAACATTTTACACCTTGCATTACACGGCGAAGTAGATAATGAGCGTCCAGAAAATTCTAAACTCTTTTTTACCAAAAACAAAGATACTATAGAAGACAATCTCTTATACGGTCACGAATTATTTGCATTGGATATCCCTGCAGAACTTACGGTACTTAGTGCTTGTAACACAGGATCTGGTAAAATAGCCAAGGGTGAAGGGATTATGAGTCTGGGTACTGCTTTTCAATATGCTGGCACTAAAAGTCTACTACTTACCAATTGGGCAGTTTCGGATGAAACGACACCACAATTGATGCAATATTTTTATACCAATCTCAAAGCAGGAATGTCTAAAGACAAAGCGCTTCAACAGGCAAAACTACAATACTTAAACACAGATAAATTTCACTATCTCGCCGATCCTTTTTATTGGGGTGGTTTTTATCTGGTTGGAGATACGACTCCAATACAATTTAGTCAGGATGATACCTGGTATTGGGTGATTGGATTTGTGATTTTGGGGGTATTACTATTATTCCTTTGGTACAAAAGAAATAATTCTCCTCTTGAGAAGGTAAGGGTATATAAAAAGAGGGTAACTACTTCATACTAACACACACCCAAGGATTCCTGACTCTTGCTATAGCTCAAGTCGGAATACTATCCCTCTCCAGAGGGAAATCAATAAGGCATATTATGACTAAGAAAAGAAAAACATCATAAACTTTATATTCCCCTCTTGAGAGGGGCAAGGGGTGTGTAAAAAGAGGGAAGCAAATAAGATTCAATATGACAAAAAAAAGAAAAATCATCCCATATAATCCAAAATTGAAAGAATTAGCAAGACAACTACGAAATAACAGTACAAAATCTGAAGTATTGTTGTGGCAAAAACTCAAAAGAAAACAAATGTATGGGTATGATTTTCACAGACAAAAGCCTATCGACAATTATATATTAGATTTCTTTTGTCATGAATTAATGTTAGGTATTGAGATCGATGGATATTCTCATCAATTAATCGAAGTATACAACAAAGATGTACGTAAAGAAAGGAAAATGAATAGTTTGGGAATCAAAATTCTCAGGTTTACAGATCAACAAGTATTCCAAGACATGTTTAATGTACTATTAGTTATAGAAGATTATATCCAAAATCATGAAAACGAAAAATCATCATAAACTATATATTCCCCTCTTGACAGGAGTTAGAGGTCTGTAAAAAGAGGGTAACTACTTCATACTAACACACCCAAGGATTCATGACTCTTGCTATAGCTCAAGTCGGAATACTATCCCTCTCCAGAGGGAAATCAATAAGACATACTATGACTAAGAAAAGAAAAACATATAAACTTTATATTCCCCTCTTGAGAGGGGTTAGGGGTGTGTGAAGAGAAGACTCCACCTCATAACGCACCCAAGTATTTATTAATTCGTTGTGCATTTAAGAAAATTATTATAAAAAGCGTCAATTCGAGTGTTTTGTCGTAATGAAATGAAGACAAAATGCATCGAGAATAGTTTTTTAAAAAATAAAACCCTATTCTCGATACACTCGTCCTAAAGTCGAAGCACTCGAATCGACTGATTATGATTTGAAAAATAGCTATATACACAATAGGTATTTATCGCTAATTGTTTACATTCGTAACCATACAATCACTGTTATGATTTTAGTTACCGGAGCAACAGGTTTAGTAGGCAGCCACTTATTGGTAAAGTTAATCAAAGAAAAACATCAGGTACGTGCCTTATATCGTACTGAATCCAAAAAAGAGCAAGCAAGAAAGGTCTTCTCTTATTATTTTGAAGATCAGGAGAAAAACCTTTTTGATACTATAGAATGGTTTCAGGCCTCTATCGATGATGTTCCTGCCTTATCCGAAGCTTTTAACGACATTGATTATGTTTATCATTGTGCAGCTATGATTAGTTTTAATCCAGCGCATTACAAAAAACTACGCAAGGTAAATATTGAAGGCACAGCAAATATTGTAAACCTTTGTCTAATTCATAATGTTAAAAAATTATGCCACGTAAGTTCTATTGCTGCAATCGGAAAAGATCTAACGCAACCCTCGATAGACGAAACAACCGAATGGAATCCTGAAATCCCTAACTCTGTATATGCGATCACAAAATATGGTGCAGAAATGGAAGTATGGAGAGGAACACAAGAAGGTCTTAATGCAGTTATTGTAAACCCTGGGATTATTATTGGCCCAGGTTTTTTCAGCTCTGGAAGTGGATTTCTCTTTAAAAAAATCTATTCGGGGATGAAATATTATACGACCGGCACAACCGGATATGTGTCGATTGATGATGTGATCAATATCATGTATACGCTTACTACAGGAACATATAGTAACAAAAATTATATTCTGATAGGAGAGAATTTAAGCTATAAAACAGCATTCACTACTATTGCTGAAGCTTTAAACAAACCTAAACCCACTAAAAAAGCGACGCCTTTTTTATTAAAAGTCGCCTATTATCTACAGTTATGGAGTCATTTTTTCTTTAGGACAAAACGATCAGTATTCAGATCTTCTATCCAAAGTGCTTTTGCCAACAATTATTATAAGAATGATAAAATAAAAAAGGAGCTTACTTATAGTTTTATTCCGATCAAAAAAGCTATTAAAGAAACGGCTACTGTTTTTTTGAAAGAGGTTTGATTCTCTTTTTCTTAGCCTCTTTGATTTCTTCTTCGATTTCTTCCTCCAGTTCTGCTCCCATCAATTCATCAGGTATTCTTAAGTTTTTTTCGATCTTAATCCCTTTAGAAGCTTTAATAGAATCTTCAATTTTTTTAATAGAGTCTTCTTTCTTTTTTAGTGCTTCATACATATCCTTTGATTTTTCAAGTGTATCCTTTACACGAGTAAAAATCTTCTGATAATTTTCTAAATCCATCATATACCACGCATTGTTTTGCGCAAAAACCAAGCTATCAATACCATGTTTTTCAAGAATATAGCCTTCAGGATTCAATTTATTTAGCTCCATTTTTTTATTAAAAGAGCTTTTTGCCGACTTTACAAAAGCAATATCTATAAGAATCTCCACCATTTTATCCTCTTCGATAATATTCTCTGGTTTAGAAGCTTTATCAATAGTTTGGCAAGAAAAAACCAAAAAGATCATTGCGATATAGAGGATTCTGTTTATCATCTGTCAAAAGTTAATCGTTGAGCGCATTTTACATCATAAAACTTAAAGTTCTTATATACTAGACTCCCATTTACAAAGGTATGTGTCACTCTGGATTTAAAAGTTGTACCTTCAAAAGGAGACCATCCACATTTATAAGCTATATTATCTTTATTAACGGTCCAGGGAGCATTGAGATCTACTAAAACAGCATCTGCAAAATAACCTTCTTTGATGTACCCTCTTTTTTCAATCTGAAATAAAATTGCCGGATTGTGACTCATCTTTTCTACAATCTTTTCTAAAGAAATCTTGCCTTGATGATAAAATTCTAACATCGCAGGAAGCGCATGTTGTACCAACGGACCTCCAGAAGGCGCCTTTGTATATACATTCTCTTTTTCTTCTATAGTATGAGGTGCGTGATCGGTAGCTATTACATCTAATTTATCATCTAATAGTGCCTGAAACAATGCTTCTCTGTCATCCGCAGTTTTTACCGCTGGATTCCATTTAATCAAAGTTCCTTTTGAATCATAATCTGCATCAGAAAACCAAAGATGATGTATACAAACCTCTGCGGTGATTTTCTTTTCTTTTAACGGAATTTTATTGCTAAACAATTCCAGCTCTTTTGCGGTAGACAAATGAAATACATGAAGTCGTGCCCCTGTTTTTTTTGCTAAAGCAATCGCTCTTGAAGAAGATAAGTAACATGCTTCCTCACTTCGAATCACAGGATGAAATTTTAGAGGAATATCATCTCCGTATTGTTCTTTATATTCTGCTGTGTTATTCCTAATAGTTTCTTCGTCCTCACAATGTACTGCTATCAATAGATCTGTAGCAGAAAAAATCTTTTCCAGAACTTCTGGATCATCAACTAGCATATTTCCTGTAGAAGAACCTAAAAATAACTTAAGCGCTGCTACCTTTTTTGAATCTACTTTTAAAATTTCTTCAAGGTTATCATTTGTTCCTCCAAACATAAAAGAGTAATTAGCAGAACTGGTTTTTGCAGCGATAGCAAATTTTTCTTCTAATTTTTCTACCGTAGTTGTTTGAGGCACTGTATTAGGCATTTCTATAAAAGAAGTGATTCCTCCAGCAATTGCTGCTCTGGATTCGGTTTCTATAGTAGCTTTATGTGTTAAACCTGGTTCTCTAAAATGAACCTGATCATCTATCACACCTGGCAATAAATACCTTCCTTCTGCATCAAAAATGTGCACATCTGGGGATTTTGCACTAATCTGAGGTGCTATCTCCTTAAAAATCCCATTCTCTATATATACATCCCCATTAAAAATGTTTCCTTCGTTAACAATATTAGCATTTTTAATAAGCACACTATTCATAATCATATCTCGTATCGATTAAATAAACTTTTAAATTTCATTTTCAGTACTCCAAAAACGGCTTCAGAAATAATTCCTTTACTCATTTTTGACGTTCCTTTGGTTCTATCTGTAAAAATTACCGGGATTTCTTTTATTTTAAATTTCAATAAATGTGCTTTAAATTTCATTTCGATCTGAAAAGCATATCCTACGAATTTTATTTTATCCAGATTTATTTTTTCTAATACCTCTCTTTTATAACAGATAAATCCGGCAGTTGTGTCATGAATATCCATTCCTGTAATAAAACGAACATACTTTGAGGCTAACCAAGACAATAACACTCTACTCATTGGCCAATTAACCACATTAACTCCGGTTACGTATCTGGAGCCAATAGCGACATGTGAGCTTCCTTTGGAGCAAGCATTATACAATCGTATAAGATCATTGGGGTTATGAGAAAAATCAGCATCCATCTCAAAAACATATTCATAAGAGCGCTCCAAAGCCCACTTAAAACCCGCAATGTATGCTGTTCCTAGCCCTAATTTACCTTTGCGTTCTAATAAAAAAAGACTTTCAGGAAACTCTGATTGTAATTCCTTTATCTTATCAGCCGTTCCATCAGGAGAGTTATCATCTACAATCAGAACATTAAAGTCACGTTGAAGCGAGAACACATTTTTAAGAATACGTTCTACATTTTCAATTTCATTATAAGTAGGTATAATCACTAAGGCATCTACCATGCAAGCCATTTTCAGGCAAATATAACTAAATAATCACTAGATTTTTTTAGTTTTTAACTATGTAAAATTTATGTATTTATATAGATCATTTTATATTCGGCAATATTCAATTTTCTGAGGTTTATTTTAATATATGCTATGTATACTTTAGTTTTGCACAGATAACAACCAATGGAGTTTATTGCCCGAGAAATAACGACTAACAATTGGATTACCATTCTGATTGTGATTTGCCTGGCCTTACTAGCCTCTGCTAAATTGCTTAATCCTGTAAAGTTTTCTGATTTTACCTTACTTTTCAATACCAATAAATACATTGTTTTACAGCAAAAACCCAACAAACTATCTACGCCTTTTAATATTATATTAATTGCGTTTCAGATTATCTCATCTTCTTTATTTATATATTTCTGTTGGAAAATCTTTGGTTTACATAACACATCTGATGAAACTACTTTGTTTTTTGAAATCACCATACTCTACACTGTAGTCATTATTTGTAAAATATTAATAGAAAAAATAGTGGGAACCATTTTTTCTATAGATACTATAATTGAAGATTATTTGTTCTATAAAGTATCATATCGTAATTTTCTGGGCTTAATTTTATTGCCTATTAATATTTTGTTTGTGTATACTGCAGAACCTTCACAAATAGTTCTCATTGCACTTCTAGTTATCCTGTTAATTCTTAACCTTATTGTGCTGTTTTCTGTATACAAGAAAAATGAAAACATTATTTTAAACCACTTGTTCTATTTTATTTTGTATCTTTGCGCACTTGAAATGGCACCTTATTATGTACTGTATAAGCTTATTAGTTAATAAGCAAAAAACTTTACAAAAGAAAAATTATATATGAAAGTGAAAACGATTTTGGTCTCACAGCCAGAGCCTAAAATAGAAAATTCTCCTTATTTTGAACTTGAGGAAAAGGAAAAAGTAAAGATTGACTTCATACCGTTTATTCACGTTGAAGGTGTTGACGCTAAGGAGGTAAGACTGCAAAAAGTTGATTTATCTCAGTACACGGCTATTATTCTTACAAGCCGTAACTCTGTAGATCATTTTTTCAGAATTGCCGAAGAAATGCGTTTTAAGGTTCCTGATACTTTAAAGTATTTTTGTCAAAGTGAAGCTGTTGCTTACTATCTACAAAAGTATGTTGTTTACCGTAAAAGAAAGATTTATGTAGGGAAACGTACTTTTCAGGAATTATCACCTCTGATCAAAAAATATAAATCAGAAAAGTTTTTATTACCTTCTTCTGACAAACTTAAACGCGAAGTACCTGAAACTCTAGATAATCTTAAGGTAAACTGGAAACAGGGAATCTTTTATAGAACAGTAGTAAGTGATCTATCTGATCTAAGAGATGTGTTTTATGACATTCTAGTATTCTTTAGCCCTTCAGGAATAAAGTCTTTATTTGAGAATTTTCCTGATTTTAAGCAAAATAATACGAGAATAGCAGTTTTTGGTAATTCTACTGTAAAAGCAGCAGAAGAGCATAATCTTGTAGTAAATATACAAGCTCCTACTCCAGAAACGCCTTCTATGACCATGGCACTTCAGAAGTATATCAAAGAAGTGAATAAAAAATAATTCTATTTGTCCTACATAAGGAACTAATTGAATCATCAATAAATAAAAAAGCCTGAAATTAAATTTCAGGCTTTTTTTATTGTCATCTATATTCGTTTTATTTAAAACGAATATCTCTGAGGGCCTCCTCTACGAATTTCCTCATTTGCATATGATTCGAACTTTTTAAAATTCTCTCTAAAAGCATTCGTTAACTTAAATGCTGTTGAATAGTATTTCTCATCATCATTCCATGTAGCTCTTGGACTCAATACACTATCTGGAACACCAGGACATGTTCTTGGCTGTGCCACTCCAAATACAGAATGGATATGATAGTTATCATAAGAGTACAATCCTAAATCTCCATTTAAAACTGCCTGGATCATTGCTCGAGTGTATTTTAACTTAATTCGAGTTCCTACACCATAAGGACCTCCAGTCCATCCAGTGTTTACAAGCCAAACATTCACGCCCGCATCTTTCATTTTCTTAATTAACATCTCTGCATATTTTGCTGGATGAAGAGGCATAAATGGCGCACCAAAACAAGCTGAAAAAGAAGGCATAGGCTCTACAACCCCAGCTTCTGTTCCTGCAACTTTTGCAGTATATCCAGACATAAAATGATAAGCCGCTTGACTCGGCGTTAATTTAGAAATCGGAGGCAATACTCCAAATGCATCTGCAGTCAAAAAGAAAATATTCTTTGGATTCTTACCTATTGATGGCTCCTGAATATTCTCAATGTGATGTATAGGATAACTAACTCTAGTATTTTGAGTAATCGAAGTATCTTCAAAATCTACATCACCATTATCTTTAAGGATCACATTCTCAAGAATAGCTCCTTCTTTAATAGCTCCGTATATTTCAGGCTCTTTTTCTGCCGAAAGGTCAATAACCTTGGCATAACAACCGCCTTCAAAATTGAATATCGTGTCTTCTTTGGTCCATCCGTGCTCATCATCACCAATCAATTTACGATTAGGATCTGTTGATAAGGTAGTTTTACCCGTACCAGAAAGCCCAAAAAATATAGCAGTATCTCCTTCATCGCCCACATTAGCTGAGCAATGCATTGGTAAACAGTTTTTCTCAACCGGTAATATAAAATTCAAAGCAGAAAATATTCCTTTTTTGATTTCACCGGTATACCCTGTACCTCCAATTAATGCTATTTTTTTAGCAAAATTTAAAATGGCAAAATTATGCTGACGAGTTCCGTCAACTTTTGCATCTGCCATAAAGCCTGGCGCATTGATGATTGTCCATTCAGGATCAAAATCCTTTAATTGCTCCTCTGTTGGTCGTAAAAACATGTTGTAAGCAAACATGTTAGACCAAGGATACTCATTAATCACCCGGATATTTAACTGATACTCTGGATCTGCGCACGCATAACTATCACGAACAAAAATCTCTTTCCCAGAAAGATAATCGGTTACCTTATTATATAAGGCATCGAAGGCGTCAGGAGCAAAAGGAATGTTAATATCACCCCACCACACTTTGTCTTCTGTGATGTGGTCTTTAACAATAAAGCGATCCATTGGCGAACGACCGGTAAATTCTCCCGTGTTAATTGCCAACGCACCTGATGCTGTGATTTTCCCCTGACTTTTTTGCACTACTTCTTCCTGAAGCTCCTCAGGTGATAATTGGTAGCGCATTGTAGCATTTTCAATACCGTAATGCTTTAACGAAAACGTTTTCGTAGTTGGATACAGTGGTCCCATATAAAATATGTTGTGTTTGTTATGTAGCTGCAAAATTATAAATAATAATCACATCAACCGATAAAAAATCACTTAATCTTAATAAGGGAAATAATAAACAAAATCCATCCTAAAATTAACAACAAACCTCCCAAAGGCGTAATAAAACCAATACTTTTGAGAGACACCCCTAAAACCTCATCAATCACCAAAAGATAAATTGATCCAGAAAAAAGAATCATTCCGCTCAGGAAAAAATAAAAAACCCTTTTTTTGACGGCATCCGTTAAAATGCTCATATTTCCCAAAATCAAGCAAACAATTGCATGATACATTTGATATCGGACTCCTGTAGTAAAAGAGTTTATATTATCATTATCTACTAATTTTTCTAATCCATGAGCTCCAAAAGCTCCCAAAAGCACTGCTATTAATCCAGCAACTGCACCGGTAATCAAAATTGTTTTGTTTATTGATTTTTTATTCATAATTGATCATATTCTTGCCAAAATACAAGTATTTAGACACGTTTTTTAACAATATATAATTAATAGGTCAAAATTGAGAACCTACTTTTTAAGGTATTTATTACATTCGTATCAAAGTTATCAAAATAATAATAGGTATGCGCAAGATACTGGTCATTGGTGCAGGTAAATCTACTGCAGTTTTAATTAAATATTTTCAGGATAAATCAATTACTGAAAAACTACATATCACAATTGGAGATATTTCTATTGAAAACGCAAATAAGTTAGCCGGAGGTCATCCCAACACCACTGCAATTCAATTAGATGTCTTTAATAAAGATTCTCGCAAAAAAGCTATTCAAGAAGCCGACATTGTCGTATCCATGCTTCCTGCCAGATTTCATATCGAAGTAGCCAAAGATTGCTTACAATTTGACAAGTGTATGGTTACCGCCTCTTATGTTAGTGAAGAAATGCAGGCATTAGATGAAGAGGTTAAGAAAAAAGGACTCATTTTTATGAATGAGATCGGTGTAGATCCGGGTATTGATCATATGAGTGCGATGCAGGTAATAGATCGTATCCGAAATCAAGGTGGTAAAATCATTCTTTTTGAATCTTTTACCGGAGGTCTTGTAGCTCCTGAAAGTGACACCAATCTATGGAATTATAAATTCACCTGGAATCCTCGCAATGTTGTTGTTGCCGGTCAAGGTGGTGCAGCAGAATTTTTACAGGAAGGAACCTATAAATATATACCTTATCACAAACTATTTAGAAGAACTGAATTTCTTGAAGTCGAAGGACACGGTCGTTTTGAGGCATATGCTAATAGAAATTCGTTAAAATATCAAAGTATTTACGGATTGAAGGATATTCTAACTTTATATCGAGGTACAATTCGTAGAGTTGGATTTTCTAAAGCCTGGAATACTTTTGTTCAACTAGGCATGACAGCAGATGATTATACGCTTATGAATTCTGAAAACATGAGCTATCGAGATTTTACCAATTCTTTTTTAGCATATTCCCCTACTGATTCTGTAGAATTAAAACTGCGTCATTACCTAAAAATCGATCAGGATGACATCATGTGGGATAAGCTTCTTGAATTAGATATCTTTAACCCTAATAAAAAAGTAGGAATCCCTAATGCTACTCCAGCTCAGATTCTTCAAAAAATCCTAATGGATAAATGGACATTAGATGAAGGAGATAAGGATATGATTGTGATGTACCATAAATTTGGATACGAATTAAATGGTGAACGCAAGCAAATTGACGCGACCATGGTTAGCAAAGGCGAAGACCAAACGTATACCGCAATGGCCAGAACAGTAGGCTTACCAGTTGCCATGGCTACACTACGTATCCTAAACAAACATATTACAAGTCCAGGTGTTCAAATTCCAATTCATGAAGAAGTATATGAACCTATATTAAAAGAACTGGAAGAGTACGGAATTATATTCAAAGAAAAAGAACTTGACTATTTAGGATACAATCCTGATGGAGTAAGAGGGTAGAAATACTAATTCTTCTTCTTTTTAAAAACTCTATTATAGCTTTTTAATTAGATTTTAAATCAGAAGCTGTATTTTTGATTACTAACTGTAATCATTAAGATTAATGAAAAAGCAAAACGGAAACCTAAAAATAGATGGTATCGACAAAGAGATTCTTCGCAATCTTATGGAGGATGCTCGTAGACCGATTCTGGAAATTGCTCGTAAATTAGGAATTTCTGGAGCTGCTATTCATCAACGTTTACGTAAACTAGAAGCTTCAGGATTAATAGCTGGCTCGAAGTTTATTATAGACCCCAAAGTCCTTGGTTACAAAACCATGGCTTTTGTAGGCGTATTCCTCGATAAAGCAGTTAGCAATCCTAAAGCTGTAAAGCAACTTAAGAATATCCCTGAAGTGATAGAGTGTCATTACACTACAGGTAATTGGTCAATTTTTATCAAAATACTCTGTAAAGACAACGAACATCTAATGAATGTATTAAACAAAGACATTCAGGCTATTGAAGGCGTATCTCGAACAGAGACCTTTATCTCTCTAAATCAACAGATTGATCGGCAGATTAATATATAATATCTACTACTATCTCCTTCTACCAAGGATTTGTAAAGCAAAGTACAATAAGGTTGCCAGAGAACCAATAGCCGCAACTACATAGGTCCTTGCCGCCCATTTTAGAGCATCTTTTGCCCCAGCATGTTCCTGATTTGTTAGCATATTACTTTTCTCAAGCCAAACCAATGCTCGTTTACTAGCATCATATTCTACAGGAAGTGTTATAAATGTAAACAATGTACTTGTTGCATATAACCCTAACCCTATCATAGCTACGGTTTCTCCTAATTGCATACTTGCCATTAGTGCAATTCCTCCCATAATAACCCACATAGACATTTTTGAAGCAATACTTACTACAGGAACAAGTTTTGAACGCATTGTTAACCACGTATATGCAGTGGCATGCTGCACTGCATGTCCGCATTCATGAGCCGCAACCGCTGCTGCTGCTGCATTACGTTGATTATATACACCTTCACTAAGGTTTACAGTTTTATTTGCGGGGTTATAGTGATCTGTCAGCATTCCCGGAGTAGAGATCACTTTTACATCTCTTATACCATTATCCTGTAACATTTTTTGTGCTATCTCAGCGCCACTCATTCCGTTTTGTAAATGTAATTTTGAATAGTGATTAAATTTACTTTTTAAACG
Organism: Aquimarina callyspongiae; assembly: GCF_034322225.1. NCBI lineage: Bacteria > Pseudomonadati > Bacteroidota > Flavobacteriia > Flavobacteriales > Flavobacteriaceae > Aquimarina > Aquimarina callyspongiae. The sequence goes on from NZ_JAXLPA010000001.1 coordinate 1,273,643, forward strand.
AGAACTTACCAGACCGCTTATCAAGGCTATTGCCCCTACAAGTATATAGTATCCTAAATAACCTGTCATCATAATTCTTATTCTTTTAAATTAAATAATTAAAATGTCCATGCCGGACATTATAAAGTTACAATATAAAAAGCAAAAACCTCGCCATTACAGCGAGGTCTTCAGTTAAATAAACTTGAGTTAGCCAATAAGTCGAGTTTAATTTATATACGTATTCACATCCTTTAAAGGAAGGTCAAAAGCTTCTGATATTGCAGGATACACAACATCTCCGCCAATTACGTTCAATCCTTTTTTAAGAGGTTCATTATCTGCACAAGCAGCTTTCCAACCTTTATTTGCCAATTGAACAGCATATGGCAAAGTGACATTAGTTAATGCCAAAGTTGACGTATAAGGTACTGCTCCTGGCATATTTGCCACAGAATAATGTACCACATCATCTATAATATATACAGGATCCTGATGCGTTGTTGGTTTAGTTGTTTCAAAACATCCTCCCTGATCAACGGCAACATCTACTAATACCGTTCCTGTACGCATTTCTTTAAGCATATCACGGGTAATTAATTTTGGAGCCTTTGCACCAGGAATTAACACTCCACCAATAATAAGGTCTGATGTCTTAATATGTCTACGAATTGTATATTCATTCGAAAATTCAGTATTTACATTTGCCGGCATCACATCATCCAAATAACGTAATCTCTTCATACTGATATCCAAAATCGTAACATCAGCACCCATACCTGCAGCCATTTTTGCAGCTTGCGTTCCTACAACACCTCCACCTAATACTAATACTTTAGCAGGTGCAACACCAGGAACTCCTCCAAGAAGAATTCCTCTTCCTTTTAAAGGTTTTTCAAGATACTTAGCTCCTTGTTGGATAGACATTCTACCTGCAACCTCACTCATCGGGGTTAACAGTGGCAAACTGCGATCTGGATCTTCAACTGTTTCATAAGAAATACATACTGATTGATTCTCAATCATTGCTTTTGTCAAAGGCTCACTTGATGCAAAATGGAAATATGTAAAAAGTAATTGATCTTTCTTGATCAATTTATATTCTGGCTCTATAGGCTCTTTTACTTTAATAATCATTTCTGCAATCGCATATACCTCTTCAATTGTAGGTAAAATCTTTGCTCCCGCATCAACGTATTCTTCATCACTAAATCCACTTTGAACACCCGCAGTATGCTGAATGTAAACAGTATGACCATGCTTAACAAGCTCCATGGTACCAGCAGGTGTAACACCTACTCTATTCTCATTATTCTTGATCTCCTTAGGAACACCAATTATCATATTCTTATTTTTTGGTCGAAAATAGAAGTTTTCTTGAAATAAAACAATAAAATATATCTAAAAAATATCTTATCAATAATCTGTAGAATTTTAACTAATCTTGTTAAAAAACAATCAGTTTAACGAATTTTTCCCCGCTTTAATAAGAATATCAAAACAGGTATTTAATAAAATGGCAAATTACTGATACTATTTTTATCAAAGCACACCATAATAAAAATCCTAAAAAGCTAAGAATCCTCCTACAATTTATATAAAAAACTTAAAAAAACAATCCTATGGTATACAATAAACTGCTACAAAACTTAAATGTTACAAATAACAAATAATCTCACCTGCAGATCTTATATACCTATCTACTCGTTAAAACTAGAATACTTGAAGTTTTATCTATCCTACTACATTTACAATTTTTCCAGGAACTACGATCACTTTTTTAGGTTCGCGGCCTGCTAATTGTTGTTGCGTTTTTTCATGCGCCATTACTGCAGCTTCGATATCTTCTTTACTCATATCTAATGGCAATTCCATTTCAAAACGCTTTTTCCCATTAAAAGAAATAGGATACATCTTGGCACTTTCTACCAGATGAGCCGAATCAAAAACAGGAAAAGCAGCTGTAGCTATAGATTGAGTATTCTCTAGTTTTGACCATAACTCTTCTGCAATATGTGGTGCATATGGTGAGATCAATATTAAAAGTGGTTCAAGAATCGCTTTACTATTACATTTCTGAGCAGTTAACTCATTTACAGCAATCATAAAAGTACTCACCGAAGTATTAAAAGAGAAGTTCTCAATATCTTCTTCTACTTTTTTGATGGTTTTATGAAGTGTTTTCAGGTTATCCTTTGTTGGTTCTGTATCTGTTACTTCAAACACATCTCCATTATGATAGAGTTTATAAAGTTTCTTAAGGAAGTTATGAACTCCGGTAATCCCTGCAGTATTCCAGGGTTTTGCCTGTTCTAATGGCCCTAAAAACATCTCGTACAAACGTAGCGTATCTGCTCCATAATCATTACAGATATCATCTGGATTTACCACATTAAACCATCGTTTGGACATTTTTTCTACCTCACGACCCACAATATATTTATCATCTTCAAGTATAAATTCTGCATCCTTAAATTGAGGTTGCCAATTTCTTAAACCTTCAAGATCTAATTCATCTGAGCTGTTTATTAAACCAACATCCACTCTAAGCTCTTCAGTTTCATACTGTGCAATCAATCCTTTAGACACATATTGACTAGTACCGCTTACTCTGTATACGATGGCACTTGTGCCTAGAATCATCCCTTGATTAATAAGTTTTTTAGCAAACTCATCAACTGGCAGATATCCTCTATCAAATAAAAACTTCTGCCAAAAACGAGAATACAAAAGGTGACCGGTAGCATGCTCACTTCCTCCTATATATAGATCTACATCTTTCCAATAGGCAATTGCATCTTTTGAAAAAATTGCTTCTTCATTAGATGGATCCATATAGCGATTAAAATAATATGAACTCCCAGCCCATCCTGGCATGGTATTTAATTCTAACGGGAATATCGTTTTATGATCTATTTGATCATTATCCACTACTTTATTCTCATTAGTATCCCAAGCCCAAACGGTAGCTCTACCTAATGGTGGTTCTCCTGTTTCTGTTGGCAAATATTTCTCAACTTCTGGTAATTGAATAGGTAGATGTTTTAAATCAATCATCTGCGGCATCCCATCTACATAATATACAGGAAAAGGCTCTCCCCAATAACGCTGACGACTAAATACCGCATCTCGAAGTCGATAGTTGATTTTTCCAACTCCTTGTCCTAATTGCTCTAGCTCATAGATCGCTCTTTTGGTTGCCTTTTTATAATTCAATCCGTTTAAGAAATCTGAGTTTCCTATTACGGTCTTCTCTTTATCTGCAAAAGCTTCTTCAGAGATATCAACTCCCTCAAAAATATTAGGGATTTTAATATCAAAATGCTTTGCAAAATCATAATCTCTTTGATCTCCGCAAGGAACTGCCATTACTGCTCCTGTTCCATATCCTGCTAACACATAGTCTCCTATCCAGATAGGTATTGATTCTTTGGTAAATGGATGTTCTGCATAGGCTCCTGTAAATACACCACTAATCGTTTTTACGTCTGCCATACGATCTCTTTCACTTCTTTTTGAAGTCGCTTCAACATATGCTTCTACAGCTTGTTTTTGTTCTGGAGTCGTAATCTTTTGCACCAATTCATGTTCTGGCGCCAAGGTCATAAAACTTACTCCAAAAATAGTATCAGGACGTGTTGTAAAAACTTCTATAGTAGCGTTGTGATCTTTTACATTAAAAATCACACTTGCTCCTTCAGAACGACCAATCCAATTGGTTTGTGAATCTTTTAATGGTTGTGGCCAATCGATCGTTGTAAGTCCGTCTAATAACCGCTGTGCATATGCTGAGATTCTCATACTCCACTGCGTCATTTTTTTACGAATCACCGGATATCCTCCTCGTTCAGAAACTCCGTTTACAATTTCATCATTTGCCAGTACCGTTCCTAATTGCGGGCACCAATTAACCTCAGTTTCTGCCAGGTAGGTTAACCTGTATTTTAATAATACTTCTTGCTTTTCTTTAGAAGTAAATCCATTCCATTCTTCTGCAGAAAATGTAGTTACATCTTCATCACAGATAGCTTTAATTTCTGTATTTCCTGTTGTAGAAAACAGAGTTTCCAGTTCAGAAATTTCTCTGGCTTTATCTTCATCTATATCGTACCACGAATTAAAAAGCTCAGTAAATATCCATTGTGTCCATTTATAAAATTTTGGATCACTGGTTCTCACTTCTCTACTCCAATCAAAAGAGAACCCTATTTTATCAAGCTGCTCACGATAACGAGCAATATTTTCTTTGGTAGTTATTGCTGGATGTTGCCCTGTCTGGATCGCATATTGTTCTGCTGGCAATCCAAAAGAGTCATATCCTTGAGGGTGCAATACATTAAATCCTTTGTGGCGTTTATATCGCGCATAGATATCACTGGCAATATATCCTAGCGGATGTCCCACGTGCAGACCAGCACCAGAAGGATATGGAAACATATCCAGTACATAATATTTTGGTTTGTCGCTGTTATTTTCTGCTTTAAACGTTCCGTTCTCTGCCCAATGTTTTTGCCATTTGGCTTCAATAGTATTAAAATCGTATTGCATTACCTCGGTTTTTCAGACCGCAAATTTACTAAAACCTTCAAGGTTATGGAAGCCTTACCTATTTATTTACGTGCTTTATTCTCCATGGGTAATAAACATTGATAAATAAAGGCATTTGTAGGTGTTGAAATATTATATTTTTTGCCTTCTCTAACAATAAAACCATTAAAATTATCCAATTCTGATGGTCGTCCTTCCATAATATCGCGCTGCGTAGATGCTGTAGAATCATATGGTTGTTTGCCAACAAACATTATAATCTTATCCACTATATCTTCAGGCATTGCAACATCTTTTGCCAATGCTATTTTATAAATTTCTGTCGCTGTCTGTCTAAGCATCTGATTAAGACCTTTATCCTCATACATTTCTCCTATGGTAGCTCTTGTCAATGCTCCCAAACCACTAACCGTAGCTATAAACATAAATTTACTCCATATATCTACCTGGATATTATCTGCAATTACATTCTTAAAACCTGCCTGGTCAAATATTGTTTTTATCTGCTTAAGTCGCTCTGTTTTTTCTTGGTTTAACTCCCCAAAAACTATCTCTGGAGAAAACCCAAAATGAGAAATAACTCCTGGGGCTTCTATTTTACTATAGATTCTGCACAATCCCCCAACCACGTGTTTTGAATCCAAAACAGACAACAACTTTTCTGCATTATCTGCTCCGTTCTGTAGTGGTATCACCACTGTACTTTCTTTTAGAATTGGTTTAATCGCGGTTGCAGCTTCTTTTACCTGCCAGGACTTGGTACAAATCAATATTAAATCTGCTTTGCCAACTTCAGCGATAGTATTTGTTGCCAAAAAAGGGTTGGTTATAAAATCACCTTCAATACTTTTGACCTGTAATCCTTTTTGTTTTATAGCCTCAAGGTGTTTTCCTCTGGCAATTAAAGTTACTTTTTGGCCTGAATTTGAGATTTTACCTCCAAAAAAACCTCCAACACCACCAACTCCTACGATTACTGTATGCATATATTTTTATTATTTAGCTTTATCAATAACATCTCCATTATATAGAATAGAACAATGATTCATTATTCTGATATCCCTAATTTAACCAAATAATATTATTAAAGGCATTTTATATTTATAACTAAATACAAGGAGGGATTTACTGACATTATAGCAATCCCTCCTTACTATTTTTATATATTATTGAATACCAATCCCTGGCATACATATATATACGGTAGGACTACTTGGACAGCTTTTACTCTGATCGAAAGAAGTACACCTTCCTCCACCAGCACAATCTGCACTAGATGAACATTCATTTTGAGCACAATCTGCTCTATTGAACATCCCTCCATTAATCGAACTTTGTTCTTTTTTACCTAATTTCTCAACTTTTTCTAAATTTAAAATATTCCGTAACATAATAGATTTATTTTTTTAACCCTGAACATTTAGTGACACTCAAGACTTATGTCAATTTCCTTGCAAGAATTTTATATCTGTTACGGAAAACGTAAAATCTTACCCGTTAAATCTAATAATAATACGTTTGTGATTATAATTCACATAGATTAGCTACATATAGCCATAAGAAAACAATAAAATGTTTCTAATCTTTCGTACTACTTCAAACAACAAAAATGTTGATTGTTAGTTATTTTTTTACCCATTTGATTCATTATGTATAAAAGCAGATAACCAAACCAACAGATCTATTTATTCTAAAATGAGATTCATTTTAAAATAAAAAGTCTCATTAACTTTATTATTTTTACCTTCAAATTATATCTACATGAGTTCATCTTTTGAAAAATATCAGAAACGACGCTTAATATCTTCTTATTTCTCTGTGGTTATTAGTATCTCTCTGGTGTTATTCTTATTAGGTTTGCTTGGTTTATTAGTATTAAACACTAAGAAAGTAGCTGATCATTTTAAAGAGAAAATTGCGTTAACAATTTATCTAAAAGATACTGCCAAAGAGGTAGAAATTAAGCAACTTGAAAAAAGTCTTGCGCTTGCTGAGTACACAAAATCTACTGTTTTTATTTCTAAAGACACCGCTGCTGAGGAACACAGTAAAGATATTGGCGAAAACTTTATGGATTTTCTTGGATACAATCCACTTCAAAATTCTATCGATGTATATCTTAAAGCTGATTTTGTAGATCAGGTAAAAATCGAAGAGATCAATGAATCGATCATCAAAAAAGATTTTGTAGATGAAGTTACTTATGACAAGCCTTTAATTTCATTATTGAATGACAACATCAAACGCATTAGTTTTTGGGTGTTATTAATAAGTGGAATTTTTACGTTTATCGCTGTTTTACTTATTAATAGTTCGATACGGTTATCTGTATATTCTAAAAGATTCATTATCAAAACCATGCAAATGGTGGGAGCCACCAAAAAATTTATCAGAAGACCTTTTGTATGGAAAAGTGTTCGCTTGGGAATGATTGGTGCTATTGTTGCTCTTATAGGTGTGGGAGTTGTATTGTATTATCTCAATAAGACTTTTCCAGAATTAGCATTATTAGATGATAAGATCTTACTTATTATATTGTTTTTGGGTGTTTTTGGAATTGGAGTTCTAATTACCTGGATCAGCACATTCTTTGCTACCCAGCGTTTTCTTAATCTAAGGACAGATGAACTTTATTATTAGCACCAATAACAATTAAGATTTGATATCCAGAGTTAAATGATTATTAATGAATTTTATCAAATCCCCAAAACAACAAAAAATAAATAAATGAAAAGTATTTTTTTAAGTGCACTGAGATGGGATATTGATCCTGAAATCTTTATACTTTTTGGCACTTTTCCTATCAAGTACTACGGGATTCTTTTTGTTACAGGTCTGTTATTGAGTTATGAAGTTGTGAAACGAGTTTATAAATCCGAAAATATTCCTGTTGAGGATCTTGAAAAACTCTCAACCTATCTTTTTATCGGAATTTTTGTTGGAGCAAGAGTTGGACATTGTTTATTCTATGATTTCGCATATTTTTCCAAACATCCATTAGAGATTCTTTTACCCTTTCAGGTTATTGACGGCAATTGGCACTTTACAGGATATGCTGGTTTAGCAAGTCATGGAGGTGCTATCGGAATCTTAATTGCCATTATCCTGTATATCAAAAAAACGAAAACTTCGTTTCTATGGATTATGGATAAGATTAGTATTGGGATCCCTATAGGATGTGCTTTTATTCGTTTTGGTAATTTTATGAATTCTGAAATCTATGGAAAACCAACTGATGGAGATTATGGGGTAATATTTATGAGAGATGATATGATCCCCCGTCATCCTACTCAATTGTATGAAGCTTTCTCATTTTTAGCTGTTTTTGTTATCTTATGGTATTTGAATAAAAAGAAATCGTCGAGCGTGCAAAACGGGTTTATTTTTGGACTATTCCTGATTCTAATGTTTTCTGCACGTTTAATTATAGAGTTTTTAAAAGAGAATCAGGTTGCTTTTGAGGATAGTATGGCACTAAATATGGGGCAGCTATTGAGTATTCCTTTTATATTAGCTGGTGCTGCCTTATTATTGATAAATAGAAAGAATTTTAAATTTAGAACTATATAGGTATGGGTAAAATAGGAAAAGTATGGTTTTCTGTTGTTTTTGTACTCTTTATCGCATTTATGTGGGTAGTGGTACAAACTTTTAAACCCATTCGAAACGTTCAACCCGATGAAGTTATGGAAATCAAAGGTAAAGTTGTTGATATCCAAGAGGGTTCCAGTTTTGATATTGTAATTACATTAGAAAACGATGATCATTACTACTACATTAACCGCGGTTTAGAATATAACTTAACTTTAGAACAATTACGTAATGATATTCTGAATAAAACTGTTACTTTGTACCCTATTAATAGATGGACTCTATTTACACGAGATGGTGTAATGGGACACATCTCAAAATTAATGATTGACGATAAGGTCATTTATAACGAAATAAATAACGATATTCATGAGCAAACAATCCGATAAAAATATACAGCACAAACCTGATTTTGTTTTTGGTAAAAAGAACTATACAATGATGGCAATAGGTATAGCCGTTATTGCATTTGGGTTTATTCTTATGGCAGGTGGAGGAAGTGACGATCCTAATGTTTTTAATCCTGATATATATAATTTCAGAAGGATTCGTTTAGCTCCTACTATAGTTTTGATAGGTTTTGGTATTGAGGCATATGCCATCTTATTAGATCCTGATAAGAAGAAAAAACAGTAATTCTGTAATTTATCTTTCGGTAATTATATATTTGCATCGAATTTTAAGAAAACCTATACTTCTACATGGAAATCATTGATGCAATTATATTAGGAGTTGTGCAAGGACTTACAGAATTCTTGCCAGTTTCTTCAAGTGGACACTTAGAGATTGGTAAAGCTATTTTAGGTGATAAAAGTGTGCCAGAAGAGTCTCTGCTTTTTACTGTAGTTCTACATTTTGCTACTGCTCTTAGTACCATTGTAGTTTTTAGAAAAGATATTCTCATAATTCTTAAAGGGTTATTACAATTCAAAAAAAACGAAGAAACCTTATTCTCTTTAAAAATCATTATTTCAATGATTCCTGCCGTATTAGTAGGTCTGTTTTTTGAAGAACAATTAGAGCAACTTTTTGGAGGTAGTATTCTTTTTGTAGGGTGTATGCTTATTATTACAGCAGCTTTATTATGGTTTGCAGATAAAGCAATAAATACTTTAAAACCTGTAAGCACTTCAAATGCATTTGTAATTGGTATTGCTCAAGCCATCGCTATGTTACCAGGGATTTCGCGTAGTGGTGCTACGATCTCAACTTCAGTTTTATTAGGTAATGATAAAACTAAGGCTGCTCGTTTTTCTTTCTTAATGGTGATCCCTTTGATTTTTGGTAAAATTGCAAAAGATCTTTTAAGCGGAGATCTTAATTTCTCTTCAGAAAATAGCATTCCTATTGCTCTTGGTTTTTTTGCTGCTTTTATTTCAGGTCTTTTTGCCTGTACGTGGATGATTTCTTTAGTAAAAAAGAGCAAATTAACTTATTTCGCCGTATATTGTATACTAGTAGGCCTACTTGCCATAGGTTTTGGTTTGATTAAATAGCCCCGTATGTTAACCGAACAAGATTTTAAAGATGGTCAAATCCTTTTGATCGACAAACCGTTGCAATGGACTTCGTTCCAGGTTGTAAACAAACTACGTTGGCTAATCCGTAAAAATTTCGGTATAAAAAAAATAAAAGTTGGGCATGCAGGTACTTTAGATCCGCTTGCATCGGGACTATTGGTCATTTGCACTGGGAAATTTACCAAACGCATACAGGAGTTTCAAGGACAGATCAAAGAATATACAGGTACCATTACCTTAGGAGGCACGACACCTTCTTACGATCTTGAGACAGAGATAGATCAAACCTTCTCTATTGAGCATATCTCTGAAGATATGATCAAAGAAGCTACCGCAAGTTTTATAGGGAAAATAGAACAGTATCCTCCTGTGTTTTCTGCCTTAAAAAAAGATGGAAAACGATTGTATGAATATGCACGAGAAGGAGAAGAGGTTAAAGTAGATCCTCGGACAATAGAAATTTCGACCTTTGAAATCACCAGAATAGAAATGCCTGAAGTTGATTTTAGAGTGGTATGTAGTAAAGGAACTTATATCAGATCATTAGCTCATGATTTTGGTAAAGTATTAGATAGTGGAGCGCATTTAACCGCTTTAAGAAGAACCAAAATTGGAGCATTTAAAGTTGAAGAAGCTATTACACCAGAAGTTTTTGAGAAACAGTTGCACTCAAAAATTGAAACGGTATAAAATATTGTTGAACAAAAGTAGTTATAGATATCTATGGAATTTATAGAAAAACATAAAGCCTTGATAATCACCTCTATGCTGATGGGTATTTTTGTACTTAGCCTCTATAACATCAACATGATTAACAAGCAAAAGGAACAATCTGAAATATTGATGGAAATTCCTGAAGAACTTATTGAAGAATTAACAAAACAAGAAGAAGAGCCTCCACAACCCGAAGAAGATAGACAACTTATTGCTTCAAAAAGAACGCACGATGCCTTTAATGAAGATTTTGAAGACCCAGATGAGTTTGAAGAACGCATTAAATCCTTAACCGAGGCAGAACAAGAAATAGAACCGGTAGAAGAGTCTCCTAATGAAGAGGTTGCTATAGACGAACCCAAAAAGGAAGAACCTAAAGAAGAAGCAAAAGAAACCAATAACAAATATAGTTCTTCAAGCTGGAGTCTAAAAGGACGAAAACTGGTTGGTAAAATACCTAATCCTGTATATACCTGTAATGGAAGTGGAAAAGTAGTCGTTAAAATTGAAGTAAATAATAATGGCTATGTTGTTGATGCCAAAGTGGATAAAAGAAGTTCTACAACAAGAAATGAATGTCTTTTTGATAATGCTATGGATTATGCAAAAAAGGCTTTATTCTCCAGATCTGAGGTAAAAGAACAAGACGGAACGATTACGTATTACTTTAATTATAGTAATTAGTAATGCAGGTTTTGTAAATCCCGCCATATCTAGTAATCTCACAACAACACTCTATATTTATTGACAAGGGAAATCTGACTAAAAACCGTACAACGTTCCCACAAAGTATTACTTTAATTGACGATTTTTAGTCTTCTTATATTTTCCCCTAATTCAAATTACTATTTAAGCATGGTAAGCATATCTTCTGCGACGTTCTTACCTTTATCTTTATTATACCAGATTTGCAGATCTTCTTTAAACTGAGGGCTTAAACTACCGTGCTCTGCTTTATAGTCATGTACCATCTGCGTGGCTACAGAAGGTCTTGGTCCCCATGAATGTAATACCTCTTTACTTTGATTATCAAAAACAATCAACTTAGGGATCGACTTGCCTCCATTTGTTAAAAAATTACTCATCAGTTCATCGTTATCATCTCTGGAGATAATTCGTAGATCAATACCCTCATTCATCTCGGCTAGTTTATTAATAACCGGTAACGATTGGGCAGCATCACCACACCACCCTTCAGTTAATACTAACCAGGTTACATCTGTAGTAGCTTTTGTAAACGCATCTTTAACAGATTCATCTATTTTTATGGTTTTATCCAGTCTTTTCATTCTGCGATCATTAAGCATACTATAATTAGTTAAAGCTTCTGATTGCTCGTGACCGGTAGATTTTCCTTCTGCTAGTAGCGTCTTAACTTCTTCTTTATATTCTTGATAAGATTGAGAGTTATTTACTCCTTCTTCTATTAATTTATGTATTGTAGTTGTTGTCGTCTCCATATTTCTTCTGGTATTTATCTATAGGACGAAGTTAATATCAAAAACTTACAATCTCCACTAGTAGTAAATATTATTAAGGTATTTAAAAAATTTATATTAAAAACATCACTGAAAACGGTGAAATTACTTTCACTGGTATAGATGTAGTACAGTAATCACTTATGTCGAATCTTTGCAATGCCAACCTCATATAAAAACAAACAACCCAAAGTTTATTTATATATAGCTGCAAATCAATAAAAAAAGAAAAAAACCTATTATCTTTAAGAAGAATAGACAGATTAAACTTTGAGCATTTGAGAATATTTATCATTATTATATACTTATTAACCCCACGCATTTTTGTCTTTGCACAGCAAGACAAAACATATACTTCTCTAGAAGATGCTTTGACCCATACGGAACTGGTATATAAGTTAAATATTGATAATACTGATATAACCGAAATCCCTGATGAGATCGGAACATTACAGAATCTACAAGTTTTTAATGCGAGTGGAAATCAAATATCATCATTACCAAAATCCTTTGAAAATCTCAAAAACTTACAAACTTTAAACCTAAAGAATAATAAACTCACCCAGTTGCCAAAAAACATAGGCAATCTGATAAATCTGGAGGTGATTATCTTATCAGATAACCAAATAGAGGTATTACCAGAATCCTTTGGAAACCTTAAGAAATTAGGATGGTTGATTTTAAAGGGAAATCAAATCAATACGTTACCAGAGTCATTTCAGAATTTAGCTGATTTAAGAAAATTAGATTTAAGAGAAAATCAATTGACTGAGTTACCTGACAATTTTGGAAACCTGGCACACCTACAAGAGTTTTTATTAGAGCAAAACCAGCTAACCAAACTACCCGAAACGTTTGGCAATCTAAAAAACCTGGAAGCCTTGGATTTATCCAATAATCAAATTACGAAATTGCCAGTATCATTTGGAAATCTCTCTAAACTAGAATGGTTAATCATCAAAGAAAATAAACTTAACCAATTGCCAAAATCCTTAAGCAACCTTAATAGCTTAAAACTATTATTTCTAAACCATAATAAGATCAGTAAACTGCCATTGCAAATAACAAACCTAGAAGGACTACAACGATTAGATCTGTCTGGCAATAAATTATCTGATTCTGAAAAAGAAAAATGCAAGGAGCTTTTACCCAACTGCAGAATTAGTTTTGACAGCAGTTATTATTCTCTAAAAAAAGCATTACGTAATCGAAAAAAAGTACACAGTCTATACCTCACCAATAAGAGAATTGCCAAACTACCAGAATCTGTTGGGTATCTTAAAAACCTAGAAGAGTTGCATTTAAGGAACAATAGACTTACAGAACTGCCTCCTTCTATAGAAAAATTAAAAAAGCTTAGAGTGCTTTCGCTATCCTATAATAAAATATCAAAATTACCCGCATCTGTTAGCGAATTAAAAGGCCTGCAAGAATTACACCTGGATGGCAATAAACTTACTCAGATTCCGGCATCTATTGCAAACTTAAAAAACCTAAAACTCCTTAGGATATTTGGCAGTAATCTACCTGAAACTCAAAAAGAACGTATTAAACTATTACTACCTAATTGTAAGATCAGTTTTTAGAGTATTGAAAATAGCTTAATTTTATACCTGTTCTTATATCAAATGCATATTAATAGATAATACTATATAAGAACTAGAAGTAACTCTATATTGACCTTAAATTTTAAATACAATCTTATTTATGCAAAAACACAAATGCGGCTGGTGCTTAGGCGACCCTCTCTATGAAGCCTATCACGATAACGAATGGGGTGTTCCACTACACGATGAACAACTCTTATTCGAATTTCTTGTACTAGAAACTTTTCAGGCTGGGTTAAGCTGGATTACGATTTTGAGAAAGCGCGATAATTTTAGAGTTGCTTTTGACAATTTTGACTATAAACGTATTGCTCAATATAATGAGGCAAAAAAGGAAGCACTTTTACAAGATGCCGGAATCATACGTAATAAGTTAAAAGTAAATGCTGCAATAGTCAATGCTCAAAATTTTATGATGATCCAGGAAGAATTCGGGAGTTTTGATGAATATATCTGGGGTTTTGTAGCAGGCAAGCCTATCCTGAATTCCTGGTCCAATCATAAAGATTGTCCTGCCAATACCGAGATTTCTGATACGATCAGCAAAGATCTAAAAAAACGAGGCTTTAAATTTGTAGGTTCTACCGTGATCTATGCTTTTATGCAAGCTATAGGTATGGTTAACGATCATGAGGTGAATTGTTTTAGATATAATGAGGTATAGTTCTGAGATTAGCGAGTTGTCAAATTGAGTGGTTTTTTGCAATGACCTCCCTACAAATTCAAGATGACTTGACTTGTGTAAGAAAATCTCGTCAGTTTAAGTGTTTTTGCGATAGCAAAATGTATCGAAAACAAGTGATTTTCTTATATCAAACAAGTGTTTATCCTTTATCTTTGTTATATGGTTTTTCTGATGTGGGTTCTTTACAACCACAGGGTAATTCGTTACGGTAGTCACAATACAAAGTGATTTCCATCTTTTTATCGTTTTTATGCTTATTGTAAAAATCTTTAAGATTGATAGAATACCTTTTTTCTCCATTTACCTTAAAGTATATCTCATGATGAAAAAGAATATCGTTTAAGATCGTTACTTCGCAATCCAAAAACTGCTTGCTTTGATTGGGCGTTACTTCATCCTCATAATACGGCAAAAACAACCTTGTTAAGGGAGGTATTTTCCTGTTTAATGATCCAATACCTGAAGCACCTTGAGCATCGTTGTATACCTCTTTGTCCAACCAAGGAAAATCTTTACATTCTACTTTAAAAGGAACAACATCTACCTTCCATAAATCAAAAGAAGCATCAAAAACGACAGGGATGTATTTAATTTTCACGAGTTTTAAAATGTCGTAATCCAGATATACGCTTTGTACAGGTTTGTCCCCCTTAAACACAAACTCATCAGGCGTTACAATACCTATGTCATATTGGGTATTTGGAGTGGGTTTTCCTTCTTTATTTCTAAGAAACACTGGTGGTGATGCAATGTAATATTTAGAAACGTAATAGGGTGCATTGGTTTTTTTGTCAATTTGATATCCATACGGCAGGTTTGCAAACACCTGGTTTTTTGTATTCCATTGTAAACCATTGGGTGCCTCACTCCAGTTTTCAGTGCTGTTATTGGATATTATGGTATTACACCCAAATAAGGTTACGCCTTGACTACTGTATTCTTTTTGAGGTTGTATTTCTGAAGACCCCACATTAAAGTTTATATACCCTGTAGTAGTAGAAGGCAATGTATTTTGAGCCAATAAAGCCGAAGAAAATAGTAATAACGCAATAGTAGTTAGGAATGGATGTTTCATAGAGTTAGGTTTATATTTAGCGAGTGGTAAATGCTTTTCGGTTTACAGGTAACAGTATGTATATATTAAAAATACATCTATACTTCATCTAATCATGTACAAGCATATAACACACAGTTATTTTCTACTTACTTTATTTTAAAGTAAAGGAAAATTCCCCGGAAAACAAAAAGGAATATAAAAACAAGGATTTAAATTTGTAGATACTATTTTTCCGTTAGCAAATATTTAAAACAACATTTCGGTAACATTAATAATCATTACCAGACTTATAGATAAACATAAATAAATGAAAATCGTCATTAGCACAGTAATTTTGTTAATATCTGTTCAACTTTCTTTTGGACAATCGCGAGCAAAAAAAGTTGATTCAATTTGTCAAGCAATCCAAAATAAAAATCCCGACGTCGCCATTAGTATAGGTTTTATAGACAACGAGAAAGAATATTTTTTCAATTATGGAAAAATAAGTCAGAAAAGTAAAATGAAAGTTGACGAAAACACAATTTTTGAAATCGGTTCAATTACAAAATTACTTACAGCTAATTTAATGGTACAAGCCCAAGATGAAGGAAAATTAAAAATTGACGACTTTATAGACAACTACCTACCGAACGAATACATACTGTCTGAAGAAATAAAAAACAAACTTAAAATTTCAGATTTAGCTTCACATCAATCAGGTCTGCCAGATTTTGATTTTGGTAAACTTATCGAATTGAATCCTAAACAACCATTGAACATAAACAAAGAGGTCATTCATTCCATTATCAACGATAGTACAGAATTATCAGATTATGGAAATTATAGATACTCGAATATAAGTTATGTTTTAATGGGTATTATATTAGAAAATATCTACTCAAAGAGTTTTGATACATTGGTAAAAGAAAAAATACTCGTTCCTTCAAAAATGACAAATACTTTGACGACAGATTTCAATGTTAAAAATAAAGTTATTGGACACGATATGAATGGAGTTGAGCAAGATTATTTTGTTTGGAATCCATTATTTGCACCGGCAGGTTTGTTAAAGTCCAACACATCGGATATGACAAAATTACTAAAGGTCCTTTTATCGAATAAAGGAAAAATCGGAAAAGCAACCGCAATTACGGAAAAAACGTTTTATAAAAATACCAAAATGGAGATAGGTTTTGGACAAGAAATAGAACGAAACGGAGATGACACTTTCTTTTATAAAGCAGGAGACACATTTTCCTGTTCCTCAATTGTTGCTTACGACAAGAAAACTAATTGGGCAATTGTTATAATGATAAACCAAAAAAATTCTGATTTGATACGAGAATTGATTAATACGATTTATAAACAAGCCTTGAGATAAAAAACGATTGCTAACAACACAGCATATGAGTGACCAAAAATTAACTGTTCATTTTTTTATATTTAAAAAGAAGAAAGAAATCTACAATTTACCTCCATACGACAGATCTCCAGCATCTCCAAGGCCAGGAATAATATAGCTTTTACTATTTAGTTTATTATCTACTGCCGCAATCCACAGATGTGTATTATCAGGAAATATGGTATCAGCATAGGCAACACCAGCATCAGAACCAATCACAGAAACTATATGGATTTGTTTGGGTTTTCCGTGAGATGCAAGTGCCTTAAAAGTATTTTCCAACGTTTTGCCAGTAGCCAGCATAGGATCTGCTAGGATCAAGGTTTTATTATCCAAGGATGGTGAAGCCAGGTAGTTGACCACAATATCAAAATCATCCTGATCTTCTTTATGATCTCTATATGCAGAAATAAAAGCATTTTCTGCTCGATCAAAGTAACTTAACAGTCCTTGATGTAATGGCAATCCTGCTCTTAATATCGAGCATAATACCAATTCACCTTCTGGAACCGAAATTTCTTTGGTGCCTAAAGGGGTTTGTACTAATTTGGTTGTATACTCCAGTTTTTTACTCAATTCATACCCCAGAACCTCTCCAACACGCTCTATATTTCTTCTAAAACGCATGGTATCCTTTTGTATCTGTACATCTCTAAGTTCTAATACAAACTGATTTAATATCGTGTTTTCTTCTCCTAAATTATGAATGATCATGTATGTGTATTGGTTTGAGTTTTGGCATATCTTTTAACCTATCTAAGGTACGTCATATTTATAGGATCAAACTTGTTGTGTATGATATTTTTATTCAAAATTCGTCAATTCGAGTGCTTCAACCGAAGGAAGAAGTTTATCGAGAATAGGATTTTGGGTTAAAAAAGCTATTCTCGATAGATCCTGAAACGAGTTCAGGGCATTCGAATTGATGCTTTTTGTGCAACCTCCATAATGTACAATGATCTTATTAATATCATTCTAAGCCTTATTCTAAAAACTTAACAAACTCATTTCTTGGAATTTCTCTGGCTCCCAAGCTTTCTAAATGATCTGTATGTACCTGGCAATCGATTACTTTTGTGTCTTTTTCTTTTAAAAATTCTACCAGTTTAATAAATCCAAATTTAGAAGCGTTACTTACTTTTGTAAACATACTCTCTCCACAAAACACTTTTTTATCCTCAAGCCAAACTCCGTATAACCCACCTACAAGAATGGTATCTTTCCATACCTCTACAGATATCGCATATCCTAATTCGTGTAGTTTGAGATAAGCATTTTGCATATCATTAGTAATCCAGGTACCATCCTGATCCGGACGTTTTATCACAGCACAATTCTTTATGACTTGTTTAAAATCTTTATTAATAGTAACCTCAAAATAGTTTTTACGGATTAGCTTGCCCATATTTTTACTGATTCTGATTTCTGACGGAAACAGTACCATCCTTGGGTCTGGACTAAACCATAAGATGGGTTGTCCTTCATTATACCAAGGAAAAATACCGCTATGATATGCTTTTAATAACCGATCTGTAGAGAGATCTCCTCCTATAGCTAACAGACCGTCTTCATTGGCATAGGATATGGGCGGAAAATCTATAGAATCTGTGAGAATATACAAAACAAAATAGTAAATGTTTCTACAACGTTAAATATCAATTAGTTGTTTGAATTAACCAAAAAAATCGCAATATTTGTTAAGACCTTTTAAGATAAATTTTGTTCATCATTGCTTTTTTGAGTTTTATTAAAAGGTTAACCTAAAACCACAATATGAAAAGTCCGATACATATGTATCGGACTTTTTGCTTTTTATCTTAATTCTGAACTATCAGAAAATCTACCTAGAATGGTAAATCATCATGGTCTTCTTCTGATAAATCTGTTGCTGGCTCAAAAGCATCAGCAGGAGGCATTGGCTGCGCTCCAGCAGGTGCTGCTGCCTGTTGTAGATTTTCTATTCTCCATCCTTGGATAGAGTTAAAATATTTTGTCTCTCCTTGTGGGTTTACCCACTCACGACCTCTAAGGTTAATGCTAATCTTTACATCCTGACCCACTTGAAAATTGTTCAATAAATCACATTTATCCTGAACAAACTCTACCATAATATGCTGTGGATATTGCTCATCAGTAGTAACTACTATTTCACGTTTTCTAAAACCATTGTTTCCAAAGGTTTGTGTCTCACCGACCATCTTTACTTTACCTTGTACTTCCATTTTAATGTATTATTTTTTTGCTGCTAAAATTTTCCAGGCAGTATCTATATCATCTTGATCCAGATAATGTTTCGCAAATTTATGAATTTCTATCTGGTTAGCGTCCTGAATTTTAAGCATAATATCACGATTGTTATTAACAAACGTAGTTCCTTCTTTATCAGTCGGTATTTCTTCTGTATTTCCTAATTTACCTAAGTCATTACCAGTAAAAATTGTACTGTTTCTTATATTCTCTGGCAATGCATCTACTCCAATCCCCATTGTACTTAGTGGTTTTGACACTTCAAACATTCCCAAATTAGCTCGCGAATACCAATTACCACCCATACGGGCAACTTGGTCAATCTTATGCTGATCAATTCTACCATCTGCATCCAGTACTTCTTCTTTTACATGCATTAAAAGCACCTTGCAAATAATCAAGTTCCCCGCACCGCCTTCTTCTCCCAGCGCAACTACTTCATTTACCTTACATTCAAATTGTACGGGTGATTCTTCTACGCGATACGCCTTTACTTTTTCTGAAGGCAACATGGTAAGTCCCGATTTTTCAAATTCGTTAACCCCTTTAGGATATTCTGTACTGGATAATGACATCTGCTGTACAATATCATAATTCACAATATTAATCACCACCTCTTTGGTCGCCAAAGCATTTTCGAGCGTATGCTTTGTCGTATTATTTCTAACTCTTCTAGCAGGTGAGAAGATAAGAATAGGAGGATTGGCACTAAAAACGTTAAAAAAACTAAATGGTGATAGGTTAGGATTACCTTCTGCATCAATGGTACTGGCAAAAGCAATAGGTCTTGGACCAATAGCACCTAATAACATACCGTGTAACTTTCCTATAGCAACTTGTGTGGGATCAATTGTAATCATATATCTTTATATCTTCAACAAAGATAGCTAAAGTTTTATGTCTAAAAGGGTCCCGATTTAGTTTTTGGTGTACCGATAAAAGGCAATAAAATAGTTTTAAACCGTTATATTTAAGATTAGATTAACACGAATTTTGTATGAATTTTTCTGACGAGCGTAATTTACCTAGTTACTTTATTATAATAGCAGTTTTAGTAATAACAGGTCTCGTTTTATGGAACACATCCTTATTCCTTCAAAAACTCAAAAGTGACGAAAGTGATAAGATGCAAGTTTGGGCACAATCCTACAAAGCATTGGACAGCGAGCAATCAGATGATTACCTGGATTTAACTTTACTCATATTTGGGACAAACAGCACAATCCCGATCATCATTACTGATTCTGAAAATCGTTTTATAAGAGACTCTTTGGGAAACATTGATACTCGTAATTTTAAAAATCTTCCCGAAAGCATTATAGAAGATGAAGAAGAATTACAATCTTATCTTAACAAAATACAATCAGAAAACCCACCTATTGAATTAGATTTAAAAGGAACCGTTCAATATCTAAACTTCGGAAACTCGGCTATTCTGAAAAAATTAAAATATTACCCAATTGCCATTGTATTGATCATTTTCTTATTGATAGGTGTTATTTATTTCTTTTTTACCACCTCTAAAATCAGTGAACAAAATAAGCTATGGGCTGGTATGGCAAAAGAAACCGCGCACCAGATAGGAACCCCCTTATCTTCATTAGTAGGGTGGAATGAAATTTTGAAAGCAGAACATGTAAACCCTGAGTACATTGTAGAGATCGAAAAGGATATAGAACGATTAAAAGTAATCACAGAACGTTTCTCTAAAATAGGTTCGATCCCAAAACTTGAAGAACTAGATATTATTACAGAAACCAGAAGTGCTTATACCTATTTACAGTCCAGAAGTTCAAAGCTTATCAATTTCTCTATTGATTTGCCAGAAGATCCGATCTACGTATCGTTAAACTCTCAACTATATAGCTGGACTATCGAGAATCTTGTAAAAAATGCAATTGATGCCATGCGTGGTAAAGGCGACCTTAATGTAGATTTAACAGAAGATACAAAACGTGTATTTATCAGGATTAAAGATACTGGTAAAGGTATCCCGAAAAGTAAGTTTGCAAAAATCTTTGAACCTGGATATACCTCAAAAAGTAGAGGATGGGGATTAGGATTATCATTATCTAAGAGAATAGTTGAAGAGTATCATATGGGTAAAATAAGAGTGCTTAAATCTGAAATTGGTAAAGGCACTACATTTCAAATCACACTTCGCAAATCTGATCTTGCAACATAACAATATTTGAGTAAATACGTTATTAATATCTGATAAACCGTATAAAGCATCTTTTTTATTTACAGATGGTAATTAGAAAAAGATCTAACTCAAACCCAATAAAGTGAAAACCGAATATATTATTCTAAAAGAAGCAACACTGAATAATAATTGCCCGGAATGCTACTCTACTGAAAGTATAAAACTATCTTTTAAGCAAAGAAGGCTTACTTCTAAACTTGTGATCAAAACCAAAGGAACCATTATTGAAAGTATGAATTGTGCAAAATGCGAAAATCAAATCTTCCCCGGACAATGGACCAAGGATATAGAACGAGTGTACGAGTATCATAAAAAGACAATTACTCCCAAGTCGTCTTCTATACGTTTTACAGGGTTATTTTACTCTTTAATAGCTTTAATTATACTTTTTATAGGAATAGGATACTTATATCTCAACCATCCAGAGTTATTGGGGATTTCATAAAAGTATTTCTTCTTGTTGTTAGTTGTTTTTTAGATCAAAAAACTATTCTCGATACATTTTATCTTCACTTTATTACGATAAAACACTAGAATAGATGCTTTTTTATACGATTTTAAGTTAAGTATACAACAGATAACTTCTATTGATATTGCGACATAATTTGTCTCAATTCTTCTGTAATAGGAAAAGTTTTATCAGTATTAAAATCAAAGCAAACAGCTACATCTCTTCCTTCTGCACATAAAACCCCATCATCATTATATAATTTATGATACAACCCAAAACTTGAGTTTTTCATAAATTCAAGTTTCGTTTTTATGGTTACATTTCCTGGAAAAAACAACGGGTTTTTAAAATCACAATGTGTAGATACCAGCATGGGTCCTTTCTTGGTCTCTGCATATAATTTTGCTAATCCTGTTACTTCCCAGAACTGAACACGTGCACTCTGCATATATTTCATGAAATTTACATTATTAACGTGTTGATAGGTATCCATTTCGCTCCAATCAATACGAAGTTTCAGGGATAATTTAAATTCTGAATCTTGCATCATTACATATTAGATTGAATATTTGCAGCTAGTGCTTTAAATTCATCTTCATCCATTGATACTTTGTGTTGAAATGTCATTTCTTTCATGTCGTTCAACGGGATCAAATGCACATGAACATGAGGCACTTCTAATCCTACAACAGCAATTCCCACACGTTTACAGGGCACAGTTTTTTCTATTGCTTTTGCTACTTTACGAGAAAAACGCATCAGCTCTACATACGTATCTTCATCAAGGTCAAATATTTTATCTTCTTCTTTTTTGGGGATGCAAAGTGTATGCCCTTTAGCATTAGGATTAATATCCAAAAAAGCAAAGAAGTTATCATCCTCCGCCACTTTGTACGACGGAATCTCGCCATTGGCGATTTTAGTAAAAAGGGTAGGCATTGATTAAATTTTAGTCGGTTTATTCTTTCGAAATATAGCTCTTTTATAGTTAAGTCGAAACCATAAAAAAACCTTTCTTCAAAATTGAAGAAAGGCTATTTATCATTTTATGGGTTATTTTTTACTCTCTAGTGATTTCTACCACATCAAACTTCATAATTCCATTAGGAACCTGAATCTCTGCTACCTCGCCAACACTTTTTCCTAAAAGCCCTTTTCCGATTGGAGAATCAACTGATATTTTACCGGTTTTTAGATCAGCTTCACTTTGAGCCACTAATTTATATGTCATTTGGGCCCCATTTGTCTGATTTTTAATCTTTACCGTAGAATGAATTAACACTTTGGACGTATCTAATTGAGATTCATCAATCAGTCGCGCATTAGCCAATGTCTCTTCTAATTTAGAGATTCTCATTTCTAATAATCCCTGAGCTTCCTTGGCTGCATCATACTCGGCATTTTCACTTAAATCCCCTTTATCCCTAGCTTCAGCGATAGCTTGAGAAGCCTTTGGTCGTTCGATATCCTTAAGCTGGCCAAGTTCGTTTCTTAACTTTTTTAACCCTTCTGCAGTGTAATAAGATACTTTGCTCATAACTTCATCGTTTATATAAATACAAAAAATCCCATAGGGATGGGACTTTAACATAACAAAGATAATAAAAAAATAAACCGGATTACATTTTTACGTAATTTGGCATCCAAATACAATAATATTTAAGATTCTATGAAAAGGCTTGCATTTTTAATATTCTCTCTACTTACACTTATATCTTGCGACAGTGATGATCGTGTTAACAATTCTTTTTTACCTAATGTAGCGGTTAATTTTGAAATCAACCTCAACTTACCAGAATACGATAACCTTGATTTTCCAGGAGGGCATTTTGTAGAAACAACGGCAGGGAGAGGAATTAGAGGAGTTATTTTATATAATGTAAATGATCAGCAATTTACTGCCTTTGAATTGAGTGATCCTAATCACTCACCAAGTTCTTGTTCATCACAATCAGTAGATGGTATTATCTCAACCTGTAACTGTAATGATGGTAACAGTTACAATATAGTTACCGGACAGCAAACCGCAGGAGAAGGTCAGTTTGGATTAAAAAGCTATAGAGTACAAAAACAAGGAAATACCTTATTTATTTCTAATTAATACAATGACAATCCTTGTGTAAGATTCATTAAATCAAGATCATCTCTATGTTCTGAAATTATTTGTATTGCTTTTTTACTGCGAACACCTGATTGACAACAGACAACAATAGGTTTTTCTGAACTAATTTCTGAAACCCGCTTAGAAACTTGATCTAATGGTATATGCATCCCTCCAATATTAAATTTATCAAATTCTAATTGTGTTCTAACATCTAAAATTTGATAGTTCTCAAGGCTTTCTTTTAATTCAGAAACCGAGATCTCATTTATAACCTCTGAATCAATCCCACAAAAAAAGTCATAATCGTTTTCTAAGGTATCGATTTCTATATCTTCGTTTTTATGGAAACTTATTATCTGTTGTTGCAGGGTTAAGGTGTCAAAATATAATAGTTTACCATTAAGGACTTCTCCTAAACCAGTAATCATCTTAATTACTTCATTTGCCTGAAGGCTTCCTATAATCCCTGGCAATACACCCAAAACTCCGATATCGGAACAATTAGGAACTGCACCAGGCTCAGGAGGATCAGGAAACAAACAACGATAGGTCGGGCCATTTTGATAGTTAAAAACTGAAACCTGACCTTGAAATTTAAATATAGATCCAAAAACCAGCGGTTTATCTGCTAATACACATGCATCGTTAACCAGATATCGAGTTGGGAAGTTATCGCTTCCATCGACTATAATATCGTATTCTAAAAAAAGATCTAATGCGTTTTCTGAATCTAATTTTTCGTCATATACTTTAAAAAACACAAAAGGATTCAGTTTTGACAAACGTTTTGCTGCAGATTTAGCTTTAGAGATTCCGACATCATCTATCGTATACAATATTTGCCTCTGAAGATTGGTTTGGTCCACAACATCATTATCAATTATGCCAATAGTTCCAACACCCACTGCTGTAAGGTATTGTAAAACAGGACAGCCTAAACCACCTGCTCCTATTACTAAAACTTTTGCCAATTTTAATTTCTCTTGTCCTTCTGTACCAATCTCATCAAGAATAAGGTGACGATTGTATTGTATTTTCTCTTCTGTATTTAGCATATGTGGCAACCAGGCTTTTCTTATTACAAAATTAAGTAAATAATCAACGGTTTGTGTTTTACAATTTTATTGTTTTATTTTTAAACCTTAATTATCAATACTCGATTCTTTTACTACTTAACAACATTTATGAAATTATTTAAAAAATCGATAGATCCCAACTTATTAATAGCTGTGGGGGTTCTTATTGCAAGTTTTTCTGCTCTTTTTGTTTATATGCGTCAAGCTTCAATTATGAGTGAGCAAACCGAAATACTCTTAAAACAAACAAAAGCAAACTCTTGGCCTCATTTAGATTTATCTTTTTCGTATAATAATCCCAAAGAAATCGAATATAAAAGGTTTTCACTTTCGGTTGTTAACAAAGGGATAGGCCCTGCAATTATACAAAATGTTACTATCTCTTATAATGATATGAATATTAAGAATTGGAATGAACTTTATACAGAATTAAAAATACCTGATTCTGTGCTTCAATCGGGACATGCCTATTCTTCTGTAAGTAATAAAGTAGTATCCCCTAACGAAAGTATTCAATTTGTTGATTGGTCTGGAAACAAAGAATTAATGCGTATTCTTCGTAAAAATGCCGGGAAAATAAAAGTTAGTATTTGTTATAAATCAGTATTTGATGAATTTTGGAAAGTAGAGCGAACCGGTTTTGATGGTGTTACAAAAGAAATAGTGTATTCCAGACCAGAAACTTGTTCATCAAGCGGTACTTCTTTTGAGGACTAAAATTACTTCCAGTTATTTGCCCAATCTTTCCATACTACTTCCAGACCTTTTGATTTTAACATCGTAACGACATCTTCAGTAGATCGTTCGTCTGAGATTTCAAATTGCTCGAGTGATTGAGGTTCGACGACATATCCTCCTGGATTTGTTTTGGATTCAGCACTGATTGAGGTAATTCCTAAATTGACAATATTCTCTCTAAATACTTCACTTTCTCTGGTTGACATGGACAACTCTACATCTTCATCCAATAATCGAAAAGCACAGATTAATTGTACTAAATCTGCATCTGTCATAGCTACCTTAGGTTCTAAACCTCCACTATGCGGTCTTAATCTTGGAAATGATATCGAGTATTTTGTTTTCCAATATGTTTTTTGCAAGTATTGTAAATGTAATGCTGTAAAAAAACTATCTACTCGCCAATCTTCTAGCCCAAAAAGTGCTCCTAATCCTATTTTATGAATTCCTGCACGGCCCAATCGATCCGGAGTTTCCAGGCGATACTCAAAATTAGATTTTCGTCCTTTTGGATGGTGTTTTTTATATTCTTCTTTATGATATGTCTCTTGATATACTAATACAGCATATAAACCATTCTCTATTAACGACTCATAATCTGGTTGATCTAATGGCTGAACTTCAATAGTAATATTGGCAAATCTGGATTGTATGAGCTGTATCGCATTATTGATATAATCTACTCCGACGGTTCTATTAGCTTCTCCCGTAACTAAAAGGATATGATCATATCCTTTGGATTTCAAGAAATCTACTTCTTTTATGATTTCTTTATCAGTTAAAGTTCTACGCGGAATTTTATTGGTCATACTAAACCCACAATAGGTACAGATATTCTGGCATTCATTGCTTAAATACATAGGAGCATACATCTGGATCGTGTTTCCAAATCGCTTTTTTGTAGTCTGGCTACTCATTTGTGCCATCTGCTCCAGGAATGGTTTTGCAGCAGGTGATATCAATGCTTTAAAATCTTCCAGATCTCGCTTTATAGCATTCAAAGCTCGTATAACATCAGATTCTGTCTTAGAAAAAATGTCTGAGAGTGTCTGATCCCAGTTATACTGATCGAATATATTTTTGAAGGATTTTTCTTGGGCATCTGGTATCAGGTATTGGGTACTAGTCATTATATTATAGCTTTTACCAAATTAAACAACATCTTTCTTATCATAACTACTTGATTCAATAAATCAATTGCTTGCGTTTCTTTTAAATAATTCAAATCTTTTGATAAAATCAAAAGATATTCTACTTCTGAGGTTGAAGCTGAAGCAATTCTCAAAAATCTTGCAAATTCTTTATTTGAGTCATGTCCACAACCTTCAGAAATATTGGTCGGAATTGAAGCAGAAGCTCTTCTTATTTGTGATATAATTCCAAATTTTTCCTCACTTGGAAATTGTTTGGTTATATCATAAATCAATAAACAGAGTTCATGGCTTTTTTCCCATACTTTTAATTCTTTGAAATCCCTCATTTATCTATGTTTTACAATTGATTTCTGAAACCCGAAACCCGAAACCTTTTTTAACTTTCCGTCAAAAAACTCGTTAATGGACTACTTGCTTCTGCGTGTTGTTTTACTGGAGCTAATCTTGCATTAAAAGCTATTCTTCCTGCTTCTACAGCCATTTTAAAAGCTTCTGCCATTGCCACAGGTTGTTGAGATACTGCAATAGCGGTATTGACTAAAACTGCATCTGCCCCAATTTCCATAGCATGAGCAGCATGAGATGGGCTTCCTATTCCGGCATCTACAATAACCGGAACATTGCTTTGATCAATGATAATTTCTAAAAACTCTAACGTTTTTAATCCTTTATTACTTCCTATTGGCGCTCCCAATGGCATTACACATTGTGTTCCTACTTCTTCAAGACGTTTGCACAATACTGGATCTGCATGAATATAAGGCATCACTACAAATCCAAGTTTTACCAGTTCTTCTGCTGCTTTTAAGGTTTCAATAGGATCTGGTAATAAATACTTAGGGTCTGGATGAATTTCTAGTTTTACCCAATTGGTTTCTAAAGCTTCTCTTGCTAATTGTGCTGCAAAAACAGCTTCTTTAGCATCTCGGACACCTGAGGTGTTAGGTAATAGATTAATTCTTGAATGATTTAAATGGTTTAATATGTCATCATTCTCATTATTAACATCTACTCGCTTAAGTGCCACCGTAATCAATTCACTCTCTGAAGCTAATAAAGCATCTCTCATTAATTGAGAAGAGCTGAATTTTCCTGTTCCTGTAAACAATCTTGATGAAAATTCTTTATCAGCAATTTTTAGTTTATCCATTTTTTAAGCTTTTAGCTATTTGCTTTTAGCGGTTGAGCTATCAGCATTCTAATATTTTCTATTTTTTGTTCTAAGTCTTTCTGATCTGTCAACATTCCTGAAACGGCTATTCCTGATACTCCGGATTGTATTAATGTTTCGATATCTTCTATTTTGATTCCTCCAATTGCTACAATCGGGATTTCAGAGTTTTGATTTCTTATTTCTGAAAGAATTTCTTGATATCCATGAGCTCCAAGTATTGGGCTTAGTTTCTTTTTAGTAGTTGTATGCCTAAAAGGACCAAGACCTATATAATCTACCTTATCTACTATATGTTGCATACAATTTTCTAAGGTATTCGCCGTGCCGCCTATGATATAATTTTCTCCCAGAACTTTTCTTGCTTCTATTGGATTCATATCTTCTAACCCTAAATGCACACCATCTGCCAAAGCTGCTTTTGCCACTCCAACATTGTCATTTATAATCATAATTGCATCGTATTGATCACAAATCTCTCTGCATTTTAAAGCCGTATTTAAGTATGTGGCCATATCGACATCTTTAAGACGCAATTGTATCCAACGACCTCCAGCCTTGCAGACTTGCTCTATATTATAAAGATGATCTTCTGGTGTATTTCCTTGTGATATATATTGAATTCTAATCATTAGCTTTTAGTAATTACGCATTCCTTTACAGTATCTATTTAATAATTTATTTACTTCAATTTCCCAGCTCATTTCTTTCTTTATAACTTCTATATTCTATGATATCCTAACAACGTTTTATTAGAACTTAATACTTTTTCAGTATACCTTTTTGCTTTAAAACACGCTTTTAGCAATGGAAATCCCAATGCTATATTAGTAGCAATAGCTGAAGAAATAACACATCCACTACCGTGTTTTTCTGAGATGTTTTGTCCTTTAGGGTTTAGCAGAAAACGCTTCCCTTTTTTAATAAACAATTCATCTTTCCCAATATCTTCTTTTCTATGACCTCCTTTTAGAAACATATTAGTTTTGGCACTGATATGATCTATTGTTTCTTCAATTGATTTGCCGTTGTATAACTTTTCAATTTCTTGATAGTTTGGGGTTACCAGGTAAATTTTTTCAAGAATTTCATCAAATAGAATCTCGGTAGAATTTTGGTTTTTATCGGGATTACTCGAATTGATATTAGGAGAGTGAAAATCAAAATCTGAACTTGATCTTAATATCGGGTCTAAAACAATCTTTACTTCAGGGTTAATTTTTAATAAAACATCAATAATATCGTTTAGTATTTTCCAATCTTGAACAATCCCAATTTTTACAACACCTATATCAAATCGATCATATAAAAGCTCTATTTGACTTTTTATCACCTCAACAGCCGTCCAATGACAAGCTTTAAACTCAACATCATTCTGAACAGTATTTGCAGTACAAACCGACAATCCATATCCCTTTAACGCTTCAATTGTTTTAATATCTGCGGTAAGTCCTGCTCCATTTGACGGATCAAAACCTGCGATAGTTAATATATATGGACGGTTTTTCATTCTTAAGTTAGCTTTTAGCAGTTAGCTCCTGGTTACTGGCATATAGTTTTTAGTTTATCATAAATTACTTTAAAGCTTTTTAAAGAATCATCTGTATTCCAAATTCCTCCTAAAACTCCAACTCCTTTAAATCCCAGATCAAATGTTGCTTGTAAAGTATTTTCATTAATACCTCCCATTCCTATCACTACTTCATCCAAATCTGTAACATCAAATCCTTTACCTTTATATCCTGCTTTAGAAATTGATCCAAAAACCGGACTTAACAATACATATTCAAAATCTGCATTACAAGCTACTATAGCTAACTTAGAGTGAAAGGAACTCGTTACCGAAAATCCTTTATTCTTATAAACCTGAACAGTCACATTAAGAGCATCTTCGAGATCTAATCGTGCTTGTTCTTGTAAATGAATCCCTCTTAATGTATAATCCATTGTTAGCTCTGGAAACTGATGGATCATAATCCTGCTATGATATTTTGCATCAATTTGATCCAATAATGCACGATACCCATCTATTGTAAATGTTGGTTTACGCAAATGCAATATTTTTAAACCTGCATCAAATAAATTATTGATCTGTTCAGCTTCGTTTGACAATGGTTTTTCTGAAGTAAGCACAATTAACATTTTTTACGGTATTTAGTTTGGGGTATCAGAGGTATGATCTTAGGTATCGAGCGTTGGCACAATAACTGACACCCGATACCTGATTATCTATTTTATAAATATACTTCGCTTCCTTTTTCTTTGAATTCTTCAGCTTTCTCCTGCATTCCTTCTTCTAATGCTTTTTGATCATCTATTTCTTTTTTTGCAGCATAATCTCGCACTTCTTGAGAGATTTTCATCGAACAGAATTTTGGACCACACATACTGCAGAAATGTGCAATTTTTGCTCCTTCTGCTGGTAAAGTCTCATCATGATATTCTCTCGCTAGTTCTGGATCTAACGAAAGGTTAAATTGATCCTCCCATCGGAATTCGAATCGAGCTTTACTTAAAGCATCATCTCTATGCTGCGCTCCTGGATGTCCTTTTGCTAAATCTGCAGCGTGTGCTGCTAGTTTATATGTAATTACTCCTGTTCGTACATCTTCTTTGTTAGGCAACCCCAAATGTTCTTTTGGAGTTACATAGCATAACATCGCAGTACCATACCATCCAATCATAGCTGCTCCAATTCCTGAAGTTATATGGTCATATCCAGGCGCAATATCTGTCGTTAAAGGACCTAATGTATAAAAAGGTGCTTCTCCACAAGCTTCTAATTGCTTATCCATATTTGCTTTGATCATATGCATCGGCACGTGTCCTGGTCCTTCAATAAATGTTTGCACATCGTGTTTCCAGGCGATCTTTGTTAATTCTCCAAGTGTTTCTAATTCGGCAAACTGAGCTTCGTCATTAGCATCTGCAATACAACCAGGACGTAATCCATCTCCAAGAGAAAAAGCTACGTCATAAGCTTTCATAATCTCACATATTTCTTCAAAATGTGTGTATAAGAAACTTTCTTTATGATGCGCTAAACACCATTTTGCCATAATTGACCCACCACGAGAAACGATTCCTGTAATTCGTTTGGCAGTCATAGGTACGTATGCAAGTCTTACTCCTGCATGGATCGTAAAATAATCTACTCCTTGTTCTGCCTGCTCGATCAATGTATCTTTAAAAATCTCCCAGGTAAGATCTTCGGCTTTCCCATCTACTTTCTCTAATGCTTGATAAATAGGTACGGTCCCAATTGGTACTGGCGAATTACGTATGATCCATTCGCGAGTTTCATGAATATTCTTTCCTGTAGAAAGATCCATAATATTATCTGCTCCCCAACGACATGCCCAAACTGCTTTTTCTACTTCTTCTTCTATACTTGAGGTAGTAGCTGAGTTACCAATATTAGCATTTATTTTTACTAAAAAGTTACGCCCCAAAATCATGGGTTCACTCTCTGGGTGGTTAATATTAGAAGGTATCACCGCTCTTCCTCTTGCTACTTCTTCTCTTACAAACTCTGGTGTGATTACATCAGGAATACTCGCTCCAAAATCTTGTCCTGGATGTTGTTTAGAAAGGCGTTTAACCTCTTGAAGTTTCTGATTTTCGCGAATAGCTACATACTCCATCTCAGGAGTGATAATTCCTTGTTTTGCATAATACATCTGCGAAACATTCTTTCCTTCTTTTGCTCTTTTAGGTTTGCGAATATGATTGAATCTTAGATGATCTAAACTTTCATCGTTTAATCGTTCATTACAATACATAGAAGTAAAACTATCTAACTCTTCTATATCACCACGATCTTTAACCCATTGCTCACGAATTGGTTCTATCCCATTATGTACATTTATCTCTTTTGACGGATCTGTGTAAGGGCCACTAGTATCATAAACAGTTACTGGTTGATTAGGAGTCTTTTTCCCAGAAAAGCTATCTACCGTATCATCCAGTGCTATCTCACGCATTGCTACACTGATCTGTGGGTGGATATTTCCTGAAACATAGATCTTTTTAGAATTAGGAAATGGTTTGGTAGTAATTACTTTTTCTTGTGGTGCTGTATCTTTTTTCTTCATAATTATTGAGTTCTGAGCGAGTAGCTCTTAGTTTTTAGTAATTAGTTTTTTACGTTTTATTGTCTTAAAAAAAATTCTATCCTCCTTGAGTAGCTTGTATGATCGTTATATGATCATCGTTTTTTACTACGATCTGATTCCAGGTTTCTTTAGAAATAACTTGATTATTTATTGCTACGGCAATTCCTTTGGGAACAATAGCTAACTGTTCTAACAATTTTTCTATCGTACTATTTTCAAGAATAGACTTTGATTGATTATTTACGTTTACGGTCATCTTTTTTAGATTAAATCCATAAACTCTAGGTAGTAAGTAACTCTTTACTTTGAAGAAAAAAACAAGATATATAATCAAATTACAATATGATTCTATCTCGATCTTTAACTTTTCCCTACGCTGGTATTAACCAAATCAGGTTCAAAGGCTATTTCTCAAACTATTACTAGCTACACCTAAAGTTTCAAATACAAATATGTGTAATTAAAATGTAATTTACACAGAAAACCGCAACTATTTGATTCAATTTTATTTATCTTTAATGCTTTAAACAGCATACTTGTTTTTCAAATATAAGTTTTAAGTAATGGTATTGCTGTTGTTTTTGATTCCTGATATTTATCTACTACCTCACTCACTATCGGGATTAATAGATTTAATGTTTTTAAAGAAAAACAATTAAACTAGTAAACCCTCTTTTAAACATTTTTTACACTTTAATTTCTATTGTTTTGAAACAAGATTTGAAGACAAAAGGATTTATGGTATATAATAATGTTGTAACCAAAATAACACGATATAATGAAACGAAAACTATTAGTTGTATTCTGTTTAGCATCAATTCTAAACGGGTCATTAATTGCACAAGAAAACAAAGAAACTATTAAAAAACTCCCTAAAATAGAAAAGGATACACTAACGACTACAAGTAATCATAATATTGCAGAAGAAAAAGACCGGAGAAAAGAATTGTATAAAACAGAAAAAGAGCGATATAAAGAAGTATTAAAACAAAAGGAGCAAGAACGAAAAAAAGCAGAAAAAGAAGCTCGTAAAAGAGAAGCGGAAGCTATCCAGGAAGAGAAAGAACGATATAGAAAAGCATTAAAGCAAAAAGAACAGGAACAAAAGGAAGCAGAAAAAGAAGCTATAGAAAATGAATCCAGAGCTATAAAAAAAGAAAAAGAACGTCATAAAAAAGCCTTAAAACAAAAGGAAAAAGAGCGTAAAGAAGCTGAAAAAGCTGCTCAAAAAGCCAAAAAAGAAGCTTTTAAGGAAGAAAAAAGAAAATATAAAAAGGCTTTAAAAAAAAGAAAAGAAGAACGTAAGAAAGCAGAAAAGGAAGCTAAAAAACGAGAAAAAGAAGCCAAAAAAAAGGAAAAAAAACGTTTTAAAGATGCCTTGAAAAAAGAATCTAAATGAGGTTAATAAAAATTTAATCTTAAAAAAATCTTATTAACTTTTTTGAATAATCAAGAGGGGTACTAATTTGTAAAACAGTACCCCTCTTGATTATTTTAAATAGTATGTTTGTTTAAAATTTTAGTGTTGCTCCTAGTAAGAAATTAATCCCTGCCTGTGGATAAAATCCTGCGCCTTCTACTGTAGTGATTGTACCTGGATTAGAAAAATCATCATCAAACGTAAAAAAGTATCCGTTAGAAACATATTCTAAATCAAAGACATTATTAACTAAACCGGTAAGTACAATAGATTTAAAAACCGGAATGTTTTTTATTTCATAAACTACATTAAGGTCATTGGTAAAAAAACTATCTAGTTTTGAAACCTCACTATCAATATTACCCATATACTGTTCTCCAACAAACTTAGACAAAAATCCTAACTGAAGGTTTTTAACGGGTTGATAGATAATCATATTTCCAGCCACAATGTTAGGAGAGTACGATATATTAGTGTCTCCTAAATTTACCAGGCTTCCATCTCTAGAAGTAACAAAATCCTTATTTTTATTTGCACTGATGGCAATATTAGGTTTGACTATAAACTTGTCTGAAAGTGTAATATCAGCATCTATTTCGATTCCCAAACGATAACTTTCTCCACTAGTGGCTCTAATAGGAGCTCCCACATCATCTAATGCTCCAGTTAACACTAATTGATCTTTATACCACATATAATACAGGTTTGTATTTATAACGGTTCTTTTCTTATTAAACCTCCAACCTAGTTCTATATCATTTAGTCTTTCTGCTGTATCGATTCCGTTTTCAAAATCACTTCTGCGGGGTTCTCTATTCGCTCTTGCATATGATACATATAATTGGTTAGTTGCATTTACTTGATAAGTAGCTCCTAGTTTTGGATTAAAGAAATCATAATTTTCATCTATTTCTAATAGAACTCTATCTGAAGTATCTCCTGTAGTTTCATAATTCAGGAAACGCCCTTGAAGATCTAAAAACGCACTCCATTTATCATTAACCCTATAGGTAGCCTTACCAAAAACGGTAAATTCTTTTTTCTTTCCGTTTCCAAAATAATAATTATCTCTGATCTCTGATCCTCCTGCATTTTGTGCCCAAATTACTTCTCCAAAATGATCACCATCATACAAACTATAAAAAGCTCCAAAATCTATATCTACCACATTATTCTTATAATTAGCGGATGCATTCACCACATAAAAATCATTATCTAGCCATCTGCGACGAATCAAGTCGGTAGTATTAATAGTTTCACCACCAATCACAATAGGTGTAAAGTCATAATCTGCAAAATCTTCATCTTCTCTATATTGTTCAAAAAACCCTCTTCCGTAAGTATAATTAAGACCTAGATTAGTTGACCAATTATTATCATATTTTTGGTTCCAATGTAATTGATAATGATCCTGCTTATAGTTATCTACTTCATTGTCATAAAAGCGAGTAGTTCCATTTTCATCAGTATATTGACCTGCTGGATTAAAAGTTCTGTCGGTTTCTAAAGTAGCTGCATCAATACCAAACCAGGATTGGTACGTAATCTCATGTCCTCCAAAAGCAATCGCTTTGATCAATGTACCATCATCGACATATGATCCTTGTAAGAAATACGATTTTAAATCAGAAGATGCTCGATCAATATAACCATCTGATGCTATTGCAGATAATCGACCGGCTATCTCTATATGATCATTAAGTAATCCTGTACTAAATTTTACATTATGCCTTCTGGTTCCAAAAGATCCAAAGGAGTTTGAAATTTCGCCATTAGCTGTTTCAGAAACTGTATCTGTTAATAGGTTTAAACTTGCTCCAAAAGCTCCAGAACCATTTGTAGAGGTTCCTACTCCTCGTTGTAGCTGTAAGTTCTCTATAGAGGATGCAAAATCAGGAAGGTTTACCCAAAATGTCCCTTGACTTTCTGCGTCATTAAACGGTATTCCGTTTAAGGTTACATTTACTCTGGAAGCATCACTACCTCTAACTCTTATATAGGTATAACCAATTCCAGTTCCAGCATCAGTTGTTGTAACTACACCAGGAAGATAATTTAATAAAATCGGAATGTCTTGTCCTAAATTGCGCGTTGCCAACTCTTCTTTGGACAAGTTAGAATGTGTAATAGGAGAATCTGCATCTACACGAACAGATTTTACCAAAACCTCTTCAAGTTTTTCTGTTTCTACCGGTATAGAATCTGTTTGTTTTTCCTGAGCAAATGCGCTAATGCTCAGTAAGAAAATTGTAA
The DNA here is from genome assembly GCF_034322225.1 of Aquimarina callyspongiae. NCBI lineage: Bacteria > Pseudomonadati > Bacteroidota > Flavobacteriia > Flavobacteriales > Flavobacteriaceae > Aquimarina > Aquimarina callyspongiae. Next base: position 1,309,141 of record NZ_JAXLPA010000001.1, read on the forward strand.
GACAAAATAATACGTTTTTCATCCGTAAAAATTAATACGAATAAAAGGGGTCATTATTCTAAAGTTAAAAATGATTAAATATAATGACACACATGGTAAAAGAATATATTTCTATTTACCACCTCATCAGTCACAAAAAAGATAAATTTTATCCTTTTTATTCCGTAGTCCCTTGGCAGCATTATCCGCCCAGGTTCATTGGGTATGATCTCAGCTTTTTCCTAAAAATTAATTCAGGATTTCAGCACCCCTTTGAGATTTCAGGCAAAAGTACTGTGTTTTGTTGATTTATCGTAACTTTATTAGGTATAAAAACAATGCATTGCCTTTTTTGAAGTTATAGCTAGTATAATGATTAATACTAAAAGATCTGTTACGTTTAAAATTATTGCAGGGTATTTCCTCGCTGGAGTGCTTGCATTGATTTCTTTTTGGGTTATCAAAAGTCAGGTGAATAATTATACTCAAATCACCAAAATTGAGCCCGAAAATGATGAAAAATTCTCTTTATTAGGAGAGGTTATAACTGGACTCTATGAAGCAGAAAGTTTAACTCGTAATATTATTCAAACCTCTGATGAAAGCAAGTTTGATAACTATAAATCTAAAATCGATAGTATTCTGACAACCATAAATAAGGTTGCCGAAATATCCTATGATACTTTACAGTCCAAAAAAATCGATAGTATCAAAACACTTATCGATAGCAAAAACAAAAACTTAGAACAGCTCATTGAAATATATAAACAACGTAAAGAAAAAGGGCTACAAGAGAATGTAATTGATGAGTTAAAAAAATCTAATGAAAATTTTGGGAACTACTCAAATTATAATGACCGATTCAGAAAATTTAATCCTCACGCCAAAAAAGCAATTATTGCCTGGCTTGAGTATTCTAAAAAAGACAATGAAGAACGATTAACCAATCAAACTATTGACTCATTAGCTTCTACTTTTTACAATGCTCTACTGGAAACAGAATTGAAAGAAAGAAATTATAAACGTCAAATCAAAGCCAGAGAAAATAAGCTGTTAAAAAATGATCAGATTATATCTAAGCAGTTAAGAGATCTTTTGGCAGCAATAGATTTAAATGAAAGAGAGCAATATATTGAACGGTTAGATGCCTCTAATCGTGTATTAGAAAAAACTTTTAATATTATTGTAATTATTGCCTGCATTAGCTTAGTAATAGCGATTATATTTCTTTATCTAATTACTAAAGATGTTTCTAAGAGTCAAAAATATCGTAATGAACTTGAGAGAGAGAAAAGCTATACCGAATCCTTATTAAAAACTCGAGAATCTTTAATCACCACGGTTACTCATGATCTTAGATCTCCTTTAAACACTGTTATTGGTTATTCGGACCTTCTGGAAAAAACTGATCTAAACAATAAGCAAATGCATTATTTAGGTCATTTAAAGAAATCTTCTGATTATATTCTTCATTTGGTAAATGATTTATTGGATTTATCAAAATTAGAAGCTGGTCGAATGATAATCGAAGAGCTCCCATTTTGTCCGGAAAAACTAATAGAAAATACAATTTCTAGTGTTATACCGGTCCAGGATAAAAAAAATCTTGATGTACAGATTGTTGCTGATGCTCAACTTAAAAAACAATACCTCGGTGATCCCTTTAGGATTAAACAGATATTAACCAACCTGGTTCACAACGCATATAAGTTTACAGACCAAGGGGCTATTATAATTAATTGTAATATTATCGAAAACGGTTTGGCCGAAAAACAATTACTTATTTCTGTTAAAGATACTGGTATTGGAATTACCGAAGAACAACAACATCGTATCTTTGAAGAGTTTTCTCAAGGTGATGATAACACCGAAAAAAGATATGGAGGTTTTGGTCTTGGCCTGGCTATTACTAAAAAAATAATTAAACTTCTTGATGGAAATATCACTCTAAAAAGTGAACTTGATAAGGGGAGTGAGTTTACGATTTCAATCCCCATCAAACTATCTCACTCTCTAATACCAGAAGACGAGCCAGAAGTTATAGAGTTTCAGAATTTTTCTAACAAAAAAGTATTGATTATTGATGACGATCCTAGTCAACTAGCATTAACAAGTGAAGTAGCATCCTTAGCTGGATTATCTTATGATGTATGTGAAAGTGCCATAGATGCTATAGCATTTTTAGAAAAACACAGATATAATCTGATTCTTACGGATATTCAAATGCCAAAAATGGATGGCTTCAAATTATTAAATGCTATAAAAAATGATGACAAATTATCAAATATCCCGGTAATTGCCTTATCCGGAATGGCTAATACTTCTGAGTCTGATTATAAAAAAGCAGGGTTTGCAGGAAGTTTACGTAAACCTTATGCCCCAAAAGAATTAATAGATCTTATGGCAACTATATTAAGTATAAATCCAGTAGATTTTGATGAGATTACAGTGAATGGAGATACTAATGAAGAATATTCTCTTAATGACTTAATCCTCTTTGCTCACGGAGATTCAGATTCACTTTATGCGATACTGGATACTTTTTATGAGAGTACAATTAATAATCTAAAAGATCTAAAAACAAAAATAAAAAATGAGGATATAGATCAGATTAAGAAAATTGCACATAAAATGCTTCCTATGTTCAAACAGATTAAAGCAAAAGAAGTAGTTCCTGTACTTAGAAAACTAGAGCATCCTGATCAATATAATCTGAATATTATTGAAATACTTAAGTTAGCTAACGAAGGTGTTCTTAAAATTGAAGATCTTATTAGTAAGTTACAAGTTGAAAACTAAAGACTAATATCGTATTGTTTTAATTTATTATAAAGTGTTTTACGATCTATAGAAAGCATTCTTGCTGCTTTTGCTTTATTACCATTAGCTTTTTCTAATGCATCCAAAATCAACTCCTGTTCGTTTTGATTTTTAAACAACCCATATGTTTGTTTGTCTCTATGAGTAGCATAAGCAACATCATTAGGTAAAACATCTAAGGTAATCATATCCTTTTGTGAAAGTAAAACAGATCGCCTTACTATATTTTTTAATTCTCTAAGGTTTCCTGGCCAATCATACTTTTTAAAAGCTTCTAATACTTCATCTGTAAATCCAACCACATGTTTTTCTAGTTCTATATTAGATCCTTCGAGAAAATGATTGGCAAAAAGCATAAGATCCTCGATACGATCTCTAAGCGGTGGAACTTTTATAGAAAATTCGTTTAATCGATGATATAAATCTTCTCTAAATTCTCCTTCTTTTACCGCATGACTCAAATCCTCATTCGTAGCCACAATAACTCGTATATCTACATCTATTTCTTTATTACTCCCTACTGGTTTTATCTTTCGTTCTTGAAGTGCTCGTAATAATTGCACTTGTAGTTCGTAACTCAAGTTTCCTATTTCATCTAGAAATAAGGTTCCTCCATTGGCTGCTTCAAAATGACCTACTTTATCATTTACCGCTCCTGTAAAGGATCCTTTTATATGACCAAAAAATTCACTTGAAGCTATTTCTTTAGGAATAGCACCACAATCAACGGCTACAAAAGGTTTATCTGATCTTTTACTAGCTTTATGAATACTACTGGCCACATATTCTTTACCCGTTCCGCTATCGCCTATTACTAACACAGACATACGAGTAGGGGCTACCAACGCTACATATTCATTAAGTTTTTTGGAAGCATCGCTTATTCCTTTTACAAAAGAATTTTCTGATTTTTCTATAACCTTTAACGGCTTAGAAACTTTTGTTTCTTTTATTTTTTCAACCTTAGAATCGGTAAGCAACGCTTTTTCTATAGTCTGTAAAATAGTATCTGGATTAAAAGGTTTGGACACATAATCAAAAGCTCCCTGCTTGATAGCATTAACAGCCATATTGATCTCTGCATAACCTGTCATAATAATTACCGCAGTGTTAGGGTTTTTATTATGTATTTCTTCTAACAAAGTAATACCATCTCTATCTGGCAACCTCACATCGGTAAGTACAATATCAAATGTATTATCTTCTATTTGAAGAATAGCTTCGTTTCCGGAAAATGCAGTGAATACTTCATAATCCTTCTTCTCTAAAAAAGTTTTAAGCATTGTGCAAAAAGCAACATCATCCTCAACTATAAGTATTCTTGACATCTTGTAAATAATAAAAAAAGCTATTTCATAAAGTTAAACATTAAAAATGTCAGGTTATTATATATTCTCATATAAAACATTAAAAAATAAAAAAGAGACTCTTGGGATTGAGTCTCTTTTTAGCACTAAACAACTTTATATCGTCTTTGGTTGCAAAACGATATCCTTTTCTACCCCTAGATTTAAGATTTGTCGTCTGGCTTTATCCATTTGCCATTAGCGCTTGCAAATACAACTTTTGTGTAGTTATCTTTATCTTTAAGAACAATCTTATAAGTATTGTCCTTTGAGATATAAGCTCTATATATACGTAAGTTTTCAAAATCTCTTGCAGCTACATATTGAATCGTTGTTGGAAGTTCCACATTCTCGATTTCAGTATATTCATGCTGTTCATATTCGTAATCCCGAATCTCAAAAGCATCATTCTCAGCTAATTCATCTTGAGCAAAAACACCTTGCGCTGAAAATATGCTTACTACAATTCCTATTATCATTGGTAACTTTTTCATTGGGTTACTTGTGAAAATTAATTCTACACTATTATAAATAGTAATAATTGTTCCAAAAGTAGCAGGCTTCATAAAAAACTCACAATGATCTAACAATCAGGTAATTGAGATAAAATGAAGTTTTACGAGATAATGTTAAAAAACGTGGAATACACACAAAAGTGTAGAAATTCTACACGTTTTTAGAAAAGTAATGTTACAAAGGAGGTTTTTTACGATTCGCTTTTTTTAAAGATTGTCTTTGTTTATTATCCAATCGTTTTCTTATAGCAGCTTTTGAAGGTTTTGAAGGTTTTCTTTTTTTAGGTATATGTAGATTTGCCTTCAAAACTTCCAAAAGCCTTTTTATAACAAGTTCTTTATTTCTATGTTGACTTCGACTATCACCACATTGTAATAGCAAAATTCCTGTTTTGGTTAAACGAGATTTCAGTTTTTGATTAAGAAGAAGTTTCTCATCATCTGTTAATCCTTTTGATTGATCAATACCAAAACTGAGCTCTACTTTTGAAGATACTTTATTTACATGTTGTCCTCCTGCTCCTGAGCTCCGAATAGCTTTAAACTTTAATTCTCTTATTATAACAGCTGTATTCACGAAAAGAGCTTTGTCTGATGTGCAGATTTTAGCAGATCATTTACTGTTTTTACAGGATTAAATGTAGTAAGAGGCACTTCTACAAAAACACTAATCCAATTGGACATGGCTCCATTCCATAATCCAGGAAGTTCTAATGCTTTAAGCACTTTTCCATCTCTTGTTTTCTTTGTTATAAATCCTGCTTCAGGATCAACAAAATCCAATAAATCGAACTTTTCTCCTTTATAATTCCTGATGCCACAAACCAAATCCACAGGATTAAAATGTGTTGCACTAGCGAGTATATCTACTTGTCTACGATCTTTCTTATTGATTTGAGGCGCTTCAATTATTTGCAGTACCAGCCTACCACTTTCATGTTTTACCCAAAACGGACCTCCTCCTGGCTCACCTTCATTAATTACCATACCACAAACTCGAATAGGTCTGTTCAATGATTCTCTAAGGAACTGTAGTTTGTATTTATCAGAAAATTTATCAAAATCCAAAGGAAGCCTCACGTTCAACTGCTGAACCAGGAATTTTTTAATATCCTTTAATTCTGCTTCTGTTGGGCTTTTTTGATCTATAGCATTTAATATTCTGAATACTTCATCCTGAATATCTATAAGCTTACCCGCAAGAATTTTTTTATATCCAGAAACTTCATCCTGATATTTACGCACAACTACATTATCTATATTTTTAATATAAACAATATCCGCCTCCAGGTCATTTAAGTTCTCAATCAATGCTCCGTGACCTCCAGGTCTAAATAATAATGATCCATCCTCTGTTCTGAAAGGTTCATTATCTTCGGTAACAGCTATAGTATCAGTTTCAGGTTTTTGAAAAGAATATGTAATTATAAAATTAGTATTCGTCTTTTCTTCTACTTTTTTCTTTATTCTTTCAAACTCACCTTTAAACCCTTCTAAGTGATTCTTTGAAATAGTAAAATGTAATCTTGAATCACCAGTATCATTAGTATTATACCCTGCCGCTTCGTATAAATGTTCCTCGAAAGAAGTAGCTATACTATCTGTATAATTATGAAAAGGAAGTAGTCCTTTAGGAAAATCACCGTAGTTCAATCCTTTTTCTTTTAACATCATCTCAACAAAAATATACAGCTGCTTACCTTCTGATAAAGATTCAAATTTAGGATAAGCCGTTTTTACTTTTTGCATTACAGTACCATAGAAAGGAAATTTTTCTAATCCGATTAAAAAAAGACGTATTGCATTTGCTTTTTCGTGATTAGTATAGGAGTTTAAGCTTTCTTTTTCAAAATCATAATTATCAAGAAATCGAAACAAATCTTTAAACATACGAGTCGCTGCTCCTGACGCCGGAACAAACTTAATCGTCTCTAAATTTGCTAATCTTGATTCATAAAGTTTAATCAATTCTGATTGATAGTGTTCTGAAAACTTTAAAATCCCATTATCTAAGGTTGCTGCACTTCTTAATGCCACAAACGGAATTTCATTCTTAAAAGTTTCTATTTGTAATAGTACTTTATCTACCGTTAATCTTTTCGATTTTATTAGCTTAATGTCCTTGTCAGTAATATTCACTTTTTTTGTTCTATTAATTGGTCAATAATTGTAACAGCCTTTTTAAAACGAGATATTTCATCACCTTTCATAACAATATAAGGCAGTTGATATTTCTTTAGCGTTTTTTCAAACTTTAAAAACATCTCTTCTCTTTCGTTAGGTTTATCTCTTAAATCGTCGGGGATCCACGGGGTATCAATATAAGTTAAAAGATATAAATCATAAACATTTTCTAATGAAATTTTGTTTAAGATTTCTGGAACTAAATTTTCATAATATATTTCAGAATACACCTTAAGTTCTAAAAGGTTAGTATCACAAAAAAGTATGTGATTTGCTTCTTTTGTTAATCGATTCTCCTTATCCATTTGACCTCTGGCAATTGGAAGCAAATCATCATAGGTGCAAACTTCTTTATTTGTATCCCACTTTTCTTGTAGATACTCTCTCATATATTCAGGAACCCATTTGGTATTATAATACCTGGCTAGTTGTTTACTGAGTGTCGTTTTGCCCGTAGATTCTGGACCAAAAAGCACTACCTTTATACAATCACTGGTTTCTTGTCTATACTTTTCTTCCATGCTAAATAACCAAAAATTGCCATTATCGTAAACAATATATATTGAAAACTAGTAAACGTAAATCCTTTATAAAAATATAGAGGTATTGAAATAATATCTCCAATGATCCAGAAGATCCAATTTTCAATTTTCCTTCTTGCCATTAGCCACATCCCAACAAAGAATATAGCAGTTGTTAAAGTATCTACATATGCTGTCCAATCATTCCATTTATCAAAAACCACATAAATTGTATATACAAAAACCAACGTAGAAATAAAGATTAATACTTCTATAATTTTTTCTCTAGAGGTAGCTCGAGAAATCGGTGTTACTTGTTCCTGATCTATTTTTCGGGTCCAGATATACCAACCATAAATACTCATTATAAAATAATAGGCATTAATCATCATATCTCCTAACAAAGACCACTTTAAAAGTAAATATACATATATGGAGGTGCTAATAATTCCAGTAGGGTATACCCATATTTTATTAAACCACGCAAATAAAACACTAGCAACTCCAAAAACAACCGCAATAATTTCTAATGAGATATCTAACGTCTCATAAGTTTCATATTGTCCAAAGAAAAAATCAAAAATCTGATCCATACTTATATTGTTTTTATCCTGTATATGGTAAGGCATATACGCAAGTATAACCATCAAATTCAATAAAAGCTATTTCGTAGTACGTAATCACTTCTTCATAATTAACAATACCATGTGCAAAAGGAAGATTTAGGTCAAACGGTGGGATATGTATATGTTGCTCAAAACTTAACCCTGGAGTAGCATATAGTTTATATAAAGATTCTTTTGCTCCCCAGATTACTGTCAATGTCCGGACCTTAAGTTTATCATTAGATTCAACAAATTTACTCTCAATACCATCGGTAAATTTATGAGCTATTCGTTCAATTTTTTCTCGTTGTTTCTCTATATCAATCCCTACCTTTTTATCACTGATAATTATTGCGGCATATTCAAAAGAATGCGTTATTGAGATTTGTCTTTGATCTTGAAGGTGTGGTTTACCAAAATCATCATAAAATAAGTCCTCATCAGTATATCCACATGCTGCTAGTAAATGTCGAACACTAAGAAATCCTCTACGATGGATATCAGATTTCATATTGTCTATTCTGTCTTGACTATATTTTGTTAAACTTATTTCCTTACTTAGTGTTTCAAAAGATTCTTCAATCTTCCAAATCAGCACATTAGTGCTATCGTCTATTGTTATAGTTTTGTAAAGAGGCATTTAAATTCTTAAAGTTATTACGTACCTTTGCAAACTGAAAAAAAGAATTTGATTCTATTTTTCTGGAAGCGAATTTAGAACAATTTAGTGCTAATTACCAGAAAGCACTTTATAAACATAAAATAAATACTATGAGCACCAAAACAGCACCTTATGTCCCTTACAAGGTAAAAGATATCTCACTAGCAGCTTGGGGTAGAAAAGAAATCGAACTAGCAGAAGCAGAAATGCCAGGCCTTATGTCTCTTCGTGAAGAATATAAGAATGAGCAACCTCTTAAAGGAGCTCGTATTGCAGGATGTCTTCATATGACTATCCAAACAGCTGTATTAATTGAAACTCTTCAAGCTCTTGGTGCAGAAGTTACCTGGAGTTCTTGTAATATATTCTCTACGCAAGATCAAGCTGCTGCAGCTATTGCTGATGCGGGTACCCCAGTATATGCCTGGAAAGGAATGAACGAAGAAGAGTTTGACTGGTGTATTGAGCAAACACTATTTTTTGGAGAAGATCGCAAGCCTTTAAATATGATTCTTGATGATGGTGGAGATTTGACTAATATGGTATTAGATAAATATCCAGAATTAGTTGAAGGAATTAATGGTTTATCAGAAGAAACAACTACTGGAGTTCATAGATTATATGAGCGTATGACAAATGGAACACTTCCAATGCCAGCTATCAACGTAAATGACAGTGTTACCAAATCTAAATTTGATAACAAATACGGATGTAAAGAAAGTGCTGTAGACGCTATTAGACGTGCTACTGATGTAATGCTTGCCGGTAAACGTGTTGTTGTTTGTGGATATGGAGATGTTGGTAAAGGTACTGCAGCCTCTTTTAGAGGAGCTGGTTCTATCGTAACCGTTACTGAGATTGATCCAATTTGTGCTTTACAAGCAGCTATGGATGGTTTTGAAGTTAAAAAATTAGAAACGGTTGTTGGAAATGCTGATGTTGTTATTACTACAACAGGAAATAAAGATATCGTTCGAGGAGAACACTTTAAGGCAATGAAAGACAAAACTATTGTTTGTAATATTGGTCATTTTGACAATGAGATTGACGTAGCTTGGTTAAACTCACAAAGTGAAAAAATTGAGATCAAACCTCAAGTAGATAAATACAACATTGACGGTAATGATATCATACTTCTAGCAGAAGGGCGTTTAGTAAATCTAGGTTGTGCAACAGGACATCCAAGTTTTGTAATGAGTAACTCATTTACGAATCAAACCTTAGCGCAAATTGAGCTTTGGACAAATCTAGAAAACTATGACAACAAGGTATATATGCTTCCTAAGCACTTAGATGAAAAGGTGGCTAAACTACACCTTGCTAAGATTGGAGTAGAGCTTACTGAACTTCGTGAAGACCAAGCTGAATATATCGGTGTAACGGTTGAAGGACCTTTTAAGCCTGAATATTATAGATACTAAAATTCATATAGAATATTAGAACATATAAAAAACCCTTATCGATCGATAAGGGTTTTGTTTTTTTAAATAATACGATACCATTTTAAAAAATGACTTAGCAATAAGTTTTAGTTTCCTGTTACTTCTGCTAATAAACAATTTTCATATTGTACAGTTTTATTTTGAAGCAAAGCTAAACCTTCATTTCTTGGCATTAACGGGTCAATTTTCACTTTTTCACCGTCTGGTAAATGCACCACATAAAATCCTTCTTCGAAAGAAGACAACTTAATCACTTCACCATTAGGCTTTATAGCACTCCAGGATTTGTCTGAAGGACTATATACTAAATCTAATTTTTCTCCTTTTCTATCACCATCAATGATTTTAATCTGAAGCCTGTTTTTAGTTGCAATCATCTCATAAGTATTCCCTTCTTTTTCTACAACCTGAATTTCTCTATCTCCTTCTTTCATAGCAATAGGATTAGATCCACTCCAAAACTCTATCACATTAAAGATCAACACATCTCCTAAAACAAATAACCCATACACCGGGACTATATTAAGTCCCCAAAAAATTAAATTATCTAAAAATTTACTATCTGTTAATCCGTCATTCCAATCTCTTAAACCATTAAAAGCAGAAAACGACCCTAAACAACTCGAAAATAATATCGATGTCGACAACAAAATACACACTGTTAGTTTTTTCATAATTAAGATAAATTTTATGTTATCCTTAAAAATACAATTTTTAATCTTACATCTTTTGCTGTATTTATCATTATAATTTAATTCTGTAATCTGTAAAAAATTCCTTATTAGGTAATTTGTATTTCTTCAATACTTAAAACCCAAGTGTGTACTATTATAGTAGAGAATAAAAAAACCCAACTATAAATAGTCAGGTCTTTTTTTGATTGATACTATTTTTTACAATCCTATTTTTCCTAAATCATAAAAATAAAAATCCTGACTATCATTCATCGCTACAAAAAGACCTCTTTTAAAAGTAGTATTCAAGGGAGCTGTAATCACATCACATCCATCTGTCTCTTCTGTTCCAAGGTTAACAGCTTTAATAAAACTATTATCACTGCGTGAAAATATATTAAATTGACCTTTTTGTTGATCTGAAACAATAATAACACCTTCTTTATTGGGTTTTCTAGTAATTGCAATCCCTTCTATATCATCTTTAAAATAATCTCCTCCAAAAATGGATATTTCTTCGTTTCCTTTTGCAGGGTTTGCATAATATTTTCTAATCCCTACACCTTCATCAGAATAATAAACATAACCAAGTTCATCGTCTATAGCAATAGCTTCAATTTCTTTTACACCACTAAACTTTCCGAACTTTCTTATAAAATTAGCGTGAACACCTAAACTATCACTTTTGATTTGATATTGATATAAGTAATTAGTAACAGGTCCTGATTTTCTACTAACGATAGCAGATATATTGTTATTTACCGCATCTTTATATAAGCTAATTCCCATTGGTCTTCTTAACTCGATATCAGTTTCATCTTCAAATACAGGAAATCCCCCTTTATCTAAAGGTTTCATATCGGGAACAGAAAAAACTCGAATTCTATTTCTTTCTCTTTCTGTAAAAACTATAATATCGATAGTGGTAGAATCATTAAGTTTAAAGCCATATTCTAAATCAATATTATTAGGATACTTAATGCCTCGAATCATTTTGTCTTTAATAATCTTTCCTTCAAGATCAAAAGCATATATAGCTCCATTAGTATCTTTATCTGTTCCAAAAACAATACTCTTAGACGGATCTGTTGGGTGAAGCCATATGGCTGGGTCATCTGTATCAAACTGTACTTTTTCTGAAATAATATCAGGAGCAATTACAGGCAATTTCTTAGCACAGGAAAAAAACAAAATAGTTATAGTGAGTAGAATATAATTCTTCATTTAATGATATTTTTTAATATGTATGGCAATTAATAATTTGTTAGAGAAAAGAAATGGAATTCTATTTCTTGAATAGGTCATATTTCAACCCAAAAGTAAGCCTCCTCTCATAGTACTCTGCTTGCATTGTACGTTCTGAGATTCCTTGATAAAATCGTAGAGGTTGATTTGTAATATTATTTAAATCTGCATATACGCTTAAATTTTTGGTTATAGCATAACTAGCATTAAAATCAAGAAAAAACTGTTGGTCGTAGTATCGGTCTTCAAAACTGTTACCTCCTATTTCATCTATATAATCTTCAGAAAAATTAGCAGATAAGCGTACACTAAATTTATCATCGTTATACCCTAAAGATCCATTAAAAATACTTGGTGCAGTATTAGGTAAGTCTAAATCTGAACGAACATCTCCATCTTCATTTCGGATTCCATCTGCACTTGAGGTAAGATAGGTATAGTTAAGATAAATACTAAAGTTCTTTGCAAAACCAGGTAAGAAATCCAACTGTCTTTGAAAAGCAATTTCTACTCCAAAAATAGAAGCATCATCTCCATTTAATGGCTGAAAAATATCAAACCCTGTAGTTCCTGTACCAAATCTATCGTCAAAAGTTTCGCCTCTAAAAGTATATATAAAATTATCTATCTGTTTATAAAACAATCCTCCAGAAACTATTCCTACTGATTTAAAGTAATGCTCAGCCATTAAATCAAAGTTCATAGATGTTGTAGGATCAAGATCAGGATTTCCAGCAACGATTTCTTCATCTCCTGATATTACATCAAGAGAAGGTACTAAATCCACATAATTAGGTCTTGCTAATGTATTTGTCCAGGCAAACCTGAAGATTGTCTGAGAAGAGAGATCATACTTAAAGTGTATTCCTGGTAAAAAGTTGGTATACGACTGTTCTTCGGTAATTTCTCCCACTACATTTTCTTCATCTTCTATTCGATTTCCTGTAGCACTAATAGTTGTATGCTCTACTCTTACTCCTGCTAAAATGCTGAACTTTTCTGATAATTTTTGATTGGCCATTACATATCCTGCATAAACATTTTCGTCTACGTCAAAATTTGCTCTTAAGAATTCATCTGGAACAGATTCTCCATTTACAAGATTAAGATTTCCTAACCAATTTTCATCTGCATAAATCCCTGCTTGATATTGACTTCCTGCTAGAAAATCAGGATCCGTATAATCTCTTACAGGTACATCTGATAAGGTTGGAAAATCACTTTCTAAATCAAATTCAAAGAAGTTATTATCCCTGATTTTATTCTTTAATCGACTCCTTACTCCAAATTTTATGCTTCCATCTCCTTTTCCAAAAAAATCAGAAGGCACTTCTAGATTGACAAAAAAGTTAACATCTTCCTCCTTAGTATATTTATTTTCTTCTGTAATCTCTCCATACTCAAACCCTGAAAGATTATTGACATCAGTAGCATTAACTGGAGTATACACCGGAAATTCTGGATCAGAATTATCATTATTTATAATATACTCAGACTCATATTCTGCATAACGCTCGTTAAGTCTTTCTTCTGATGCTCTTGCATATGAAGCCATCCAATCTACTTTAACATTGCCAAATAGATGATTCCCACCAAGACTGTAATTCTGCATTCTTTGATCTTCTAATCGTCTATTCTTGTTTCTACTATTATTAATACCTCCTTTGGTTTGACGTTTTACTTCAACTGGAAAACGAGTAACATTACCATTTGCAACCGTAAAATCATCAGCACCAATATCTTCTGCATCTAGAATTTTATGCTCTAAACGAAATCTGTTCTCTCTGTCATCTCTCCAGTTATACATTGTTTTTAAGAACACGCTATGATTACTATTAAACTGATAATCAAAATTAGCAGCAAAACTTCTTCTAATACGTTCTACTAGATAGGTCCGTATTTGAAACTCATTAGTATAAGGGTTCACAGGAACTTCTTCTAGAATTGGATCTCCATCAGGGTCATTAATTCCTGTATTAAATTCAAATTCATCGGTCCACTCTGCTTCAAAATTGTCTGATCCAAAATCATTATCATTAATTGAAGCCGATACCATCCAACCAAATTTTTTATTTTTTGATCGATCTCCGATAAGTATTGATCCATTTAATATTCTTTTGTCTGTAATGAAATTAATCCCAGACCCCATTGTAGCAGAAAGTCGAAACCCTTGAGGAGCCGTTCTTGTTATTAGATTTACAGAACCTCCAAGAGCATCACCTTCCATATCCGGAGTAACTGCTTTGTTAACCTCAATTGTTTGTATCATATCAGAAGGTATCAAATCCATTTGTACATTTCGATTATCTCCTTCGGCTGATGGAATTCTACTACCATTAAGTGTAACAGAATTTAATTGAGGTGATAGTCCTCTAACAATTATATTACGAGCTTCTCCTTGATCTACTTGCATGGTAATTCCAGGTATACGTTTTACGGCATCACCTATATTAGCATCAGGAAATTTTCCTATCTGATCGGTAGAAACTACATTGGTAATATTTATATTATTTTTTTGAGTGTTCAAAGCTCTTGCCTGTCCGCTATTACCATACCCTATAATGGTTACATCATCTAATTCTACACTTTTTGATTTTAAAACAATAGATATAAAAGTGGTTTTAGACACTTCTACATTTGTTTGTTGTTCTGTATCTGAGAAGCCTAAATATTGAACCTTTAAGGTATGATTTCCTTCTGGGACATTTACAAGAGTAAATTTTCCGTCAAAATCAGAAATCGTTGCTTTGTTAATTGAATTTATTTGCACTGAAGCTCCAGGCATATAGATTCCATTTTCATCGGTTATGATTCCTTTTACAGAACCACTTTGAGCTTGTAATGAGCTATAACTTATAATCAAAATAAGCGTTACAATAATTAATTTCAAAAATCTGATTGGTGTCATTTTTCTAGGTTTAAAAATCAATACAAAGCTATACAAACACTGAGGGGAAACCGTAAAACCAAAAGCAACAAAGGATGAACATTTTGCTAAAATTAAAGAAACAATAAGGCAACAATTAAGATTTATTTACATTACAATAACAATTACTAAAAGGAGTGCAAAATAAGCCCTCTATAATGCGATCATAAAGTTTACAAGCTCTTCTTTTTGATCTATAGGAAGTTTTTTGCGAAGTCTATATCTTGCAACTCTCACACTATCTGGAGTTACTCTTAAAATTGAAGCAATTTCTTTTGAAGACAAATTAAGTCGAAGAAGCATTCCTAATCTCAATTCTGCCGGAGATAAATTTTCCTCAGATAAAGAGGATAATTTTTTGATAAAATCCGGGTGAATTTCTTTAAAAAAGTTATTAAACTCATCCCACTCTCGTTCTTGTTTTAAATTAAACTCAATTTCTTTAGCCAGTTTTTTGATATTGCTATGTAAGTCTATATTTTTTCTGCTTGCAATATTGGTGAGTGTAAGAGATAAATCAGATAACATCTTATTTTTTTGTGATAAATGAAGACTATATCTTGATAAAGTAGAAGTTTTAACGTGTACAGCACGTTGTAAATTCTTTTCTTCTATTTCTTTTTTTTCTAGTTCTGCTTTTAGTATTCGTTGCTCATATTCTTGTAATTTAGAACTTTCTTTTCTTTTTCTTCTAAAGTATAAAAACAGGAAGCCTGCAGTCAACAATGTAGTTCCAAGACTGACCAATAGAAGATCTTGATTTGCTCTACTCGTTTTTTTTTGCTGTAATAACAAATCAATTTTTATTTCTTTTTGTTTAGTTTCATAAACAACCTGAAGTGTATTTAATTGATTTATGTTTTGAGAAAGGACCAACTCTTCATTGATTCGTTCGCTCTCTGTCAAGTGATCAAGAGCTTTCTTATAATCCTTTAATAAATCATATGTTTTAGATAAATCCTTATGAGCACTTTTTAACTGGTATTTATCTTTATAATAATCTGCTAATTCGAAGGCCTTAAATGTATAAAACAGAGCCTTTGTATAATTACCTGTTTTACGATTTACATCTCCAAGATTGTTTAAAACGCTTATCCGACCAATATTGTTTAATTGTTCAAAATACTTATCAGCTTTTTTAAAGTATTCAAAAGCAAGATCATACTGTTCAAGATCCTCATATATACTTCCAATATTCTCATGTATAACTGCAATCCCTTCTTCATTATCCAGTTTATTAAACAATAGAAGGCTTTCTTTTTGATATTTAAGTGCTTCTAAATATTCTCTTTCTTTTTCAAAACAAGATCCCAACAGGCCTCTTGCTATTGCTTCTCCTTTTATAAAGGTATTATCACTGGCAATGGATATACTTTCGTTAAAATACCTTTTTGCTTTAGTGTTATTTTTTAACGATAGATATATTTTACCTATCTCGTTTTTAAGTAGTACTGTTAGTGTATCTTTTTCTTCAATAAGAGTAAGCGCCTGATTATATTGTTCAATAACTTCGTTATATATTCGTGCTTTTTGATAAAACTTACCTAATTGTAGATGTTTTTGCGCGATAGTAGACGATATCCCTTCTTTTTGTGAAGTTTCAAGCGCTAGTTTTAAAGTCTGAAATGTAGTATCTACTCTTTTCTTATTATCATTTATAGATTGTCCTAAAAGACCAAAAGGAATAATTACAATTGATACTAATAAAATAAAAATACACTGACGTACTTGTTTCATAAAATTTGCCTGAGAAATAGTTTCATTCAAAACTGAACAATCTCACAAATTTAATATCTAAACAATTTTCATTTGTTTCTTAAGTATTATCTATATGTTATTTCTACCTTCCTAAAGTAAGCCTTGTTATTTCTTTTTCCTAAAAATATAGCTCATCCATACGGGATCACTTTCTCCAGAAACTACTGCTTGCCTGTCTACAAACTCCCAATTAGCAGTATTCATATACCCAAGTAACTCTGAAGTATTTTTAAGCTTTTCCAGCTCTTTAATAGTTATCAATTTACCTTCAAGAGATTTTTGTTCTTCTACTTTTATTCTTTTTACTTTACCTCTATTATTAGCTTTTTGAATTACTATAACTTCTAGATAATCATATTTAGGAATTTCTTGCGAAGCTGCTTCAAAAGTAACACAGAAAAAAAAGACACAACATAAAGTTCTGATGATTTGAGTTTTCATAGGGTTTATTTTTAAGAGATTATATTTTAAATATACTAAAGAGAAACAAAAAACCCTTCTCAAAAATTGAAAAGGGTTTTTTTATATTACAAAGGAAAAATTCTCTATGCTTCAAAAGGAACTATAGAAACATAAGATTTATTATCTTTCTTTTTAGTAAATTTCACAACACCATCCACTCTAGCGTGTAAGGTATGATCTTTACCTGCATATACATTTTCTCCTGGTTTGTGCGCTGTACCTCTTTGTCTTACAATGATGTTACCAGCTACGGCAGCTTGCCCACCAAATATCTTTACACCTAAGCGTTTCGATTCTGATTCTCTACCGTTCTTCGAACTACCAACTCCTTTTTTATGAGCCATTTTCTTTAGGTTTTATTGTTAATAATAACAGGGGTTACCTGCTGTCTTTTATTTTCCTTGTAAAGCCTCGATTAATTCTGCTTTCTTCATTGAAGAAATACCAGTAATCCCTTTAGCTTTAGCTAAATCTTTTAATTCAGCAACCGTTTTAGTGCTTAAATCTTCTGCAGCAGCTTTAGGAGCAGCTTCTTTCTTTGGAGCTTCTACTTTTGGTGCAGCTTTTTCAGCTTTTGGTTCTGCTTTTTTTGTCTCTTTCTTTGGAGCAGCTTTTTTAGCTCCAGAAGTTACAATGCTTTCAATAACGATTTCTGTTAAAGACTGACGGTGGCCATTTTTAACACGGTATCCTTTACGTCTTTTTTTCTTGAAAACGATAACTTTATCACCTCTAAGGTGTCTTGTGATTTTTGCTCCTACTTGAGCTCCATCTATAGCTGGGGCGCCTAAAGTAACTTTATCTCCATCTGCTGCAAGAAGAACTTTATCAAAAGAAACTTTGTCTCCTTCTTCTCCTGCTAAACGATTTACGAATACTTTTTGGTCTTTTGCAACTTTAAATTGCTGCCCTGCTATCTCTACAATTGCGTACATAGCGTAACGTTTAATTAATTATTTTTTATAATAATGAACGACACCTAATTTCATAGGCGGGTGCAAATATACTGCTAATTAATTAACTGACAAATATTTCACACTTCTAAAGGAGGAGAATTATGGTTTTTTGGATTCCAGCTTTCTTTTAATAGCTGCATAAACGCCAATGTAAGTACAAAAGTAGTGGCAAATCCCATAATAGCCGCAATAAAAACAACAATTCCCACACCTACATGATAATGAGAACTCCAGTTTGCAAGCATTTCAGGAAGAAAGTTTGTATTGATATTGGTTACATATATCGCAAAGAAAATAGTAAAAATGAGAGTAGCATTAAACCCAGTAAAGAGACCAGCCATAAAACCTTTTTGATATTCGAAGGTATTTCCTTTTTCTAGCTTGTAATTCTTCATAGCATAATACAAGCCAAAAGCTACAATAATTCCATTTCCAAGACTAAAAATCGGGTTTGTCTGGAATCCAACAAGAGAGAGTATCAAAAAATATATAATCAGTCCAATTGCTATAAGTACACCATATTTAACAGGGATAGTTGACTTTTTCATCTCTTTATATTTTATGCTTTAAAACAAAAAATAGCTGTTAAAAAGTTACTTTTAACTAATATTAAATTAATTATTACAGCCTATTTATTATCCATTTAGCCTTTGATTTCTTACTTAAAAGTAGGGATTTTAAGAATTTTTCAACCTTAAAAACTTGTTAATTTATTGTTTTACAGGTCACTACATAAGATAGAACATCTAAATATTTATAAATCCGTAACAAAATCCGATCTTTACACACAAATCCATTAAACAAAAAATTAATTCTAATGAAAAATAGATTTTACGCAATCGCTTGTGGGCTTATGATTACCGCTACCATAAGTGCACAAGAAGTAGAATTTACAGAGTATGACCTGGACAATGGTCTTCATGTAATTCTACACAAAGATAATAGTGCGCCTGTAGTCACTACTTCTGTTATGTATCACGTTGGCGGTAAGGACCGTACAGAAGGAAGAACCGGATTTGCTCATTTCTTTGAGCATTTATTATTTGAAGGAACCAAAAACATCGAAAGAGGAAAATGGTTCGAAATTGTTTCTTCTAACGGAGGAAGAAATAATGCAAACACCACACAAGACAGAACATACTATTATGAAGTATTTCCTTCTAACAATCTTGAGCTGGGTTTATGGATGGAGTCTGAAAGAATGTTACATCCTGTAATAGATCAAAAAGGAGTTGATACCCAACAAGAAGTTGTTAAGGAAGAAAAAAGATTACGCTATGACAACTCGCCATATGGACAAATTTTACCTGTTCTGGGAGAAAATCTTTTTAATGTACACCCATATAAAGATCCAAATATTGGATATATGAAAGATCTGGATGCAGCCACATTAGAAGATGTAGTAGCTTATAACAAAAAGTACTATGTGCCTAACAATGCAGTTTTGGTGGTAGCTGGTGATATTGACATCGACAAAACCAAGAAACTGGTAACAGATTATTTTGCTTCTATTCCTAAAGGCAAAGATATTGTTCGTAACTATCCAAAAGAAGAGCCTATTACCAAACAAGTAAATGCAAAAGCTTATGATCCAAACATACAGGTTCCAGCTACTGCAATTGCTTATAGAACACCTGGCTTTAAAGAAAGAGATGCTTATGTATTAAATATGATTTCTACATATTTAAGTGATGGAAAAAGCTCTAAGCTTTATAAGAAAATTGTAGACGAACAAAAACAAGCATTACAAGTAGGAGCTTTCAGTATTCCGCAAGAAGACTATGGAATGTACCTCGTGTTTGCGCTACCAGTAGGTGACACTACATTGGATGTATTGGTAACTGAAATGGAAGAAGAAGTTACCAAGGTAAGAAATGAGTTGATTTCTGAAAAAGATTACAAAAAATTACAGAATAAATTAGAAAATCAATTTGTAAACTCTAACTCTAGTATAGAAGGTATAGCCAATTCTCTGGCAAGATATAATATGCTATACGGTAATACTTCTTTAATCAATAAAGAGATCGAGATTTATCGTTCTATTACGAGAGAAGAAATTAAAGAAGTTGCCAATAAGCATTTAAAACCAAATCAAAGAGTCGTTATCGACTATTTGCCAGGAGAAAAACCTAAAAACTAAGAAACATTTAAGATGAAAAAAATAATTATAACATTGGTCTTGACTTTAATGGCCATAAATCTGCAAGCACAGGTAGACAGGAGCAAAATGCCAAAACCAGGGCCTTCTCCAACAATAAACCTGGAAGAACCTAACCGTTTTGAATTGCCAAATGGACTTAAAGTACTCGTAGTAGAAAACAAAAAACTCCCTAGAGTTTCTATACAATTAAGCATAGACAATCCACCTATACAAGAAGGTGATAAAGCAGGAGTAGCAAGTTTTGTTTCAAGTCTTTTAGGAAATGGTTCAAAATCCATCTCAAAAGATGATTTTAATGAAGAAGTTGATTTTCTAGGTGCTCGTATTAATTTTGGATCGCAAAGTGCTTTTGCAAGTTCACTTTCTAAATATTTTCCAAGAGTATTAGAGCTAATGGCGGATGCAGCTATACATCCGAACTTTACTCAAGAAGAATTTGAAAAAGAAAAAGCAAAACTTATTACTGGATTAAAAAGTCAGGAAAAAGATGTATCATCTATTGCCGGAAGAGTACAAAGAGTATTAGCATATGGTGCAAATCATCCTTATGGAGAGTTTACTACAGAAAAAACTGTTAACAATATACAGTTAGCAGATGTAGAAAAATTCTATAGAGATTATTTCTTACCTGCAAATGCATATTTAATTGTTATTGGAGACGTTTCTTTTGACGAAGTACAAAAATTAGTTACCAAAAATTTTACAACCTGGAAAAAAGCATCTCCACCATCTTTTACTTTTTCTGAGCCATCTAATGCGCAATACACTCAGATTAATTTTATAGATGTTCCTAACGCAGTACAATCAGAAATTGCTGTACAAAACTTAGTAAATCTAAAAATGAAAGATCCTGACTATCTTTCTGCATTAGTAGCAAACCAGATTTTAGGAGGAGGAGGAGAAGCTCGTCTTTTTCTAAACCTAAGAGAAGATAAAGGATATACTTATGGATCATACTCCAGATTAGGGAATGACAAAAACGGACCGTCAACATTTAGAGCAACGGCTAGTGTACGTAATGTTGTAACCGATAGTTCTGTTGTAGAAATTTTAAAAGAAATCGATCAAATCATTAAAAAGCCTGTTTCTGAAGAGGAACTAAAAAACACTAAAGCAAAGTACATCGGTAATTTTGTTTTGGCACTTGAAAATCCTCAAACTATTGCCAGATATGCATTGAATATAGAAACACAAGGGTTACCTAAAGATTTTTACAAAACTTACCTAGAACGCATTAACGCTATCACGATAGATGATGTGCAAAAAGCAGCTAAAAAATATTTCAGCTCTTCAAATGCTCGCGTTGTTGTTACTGGTAAAGGGAGTGATGTAATCGAAAATCTTGAAAAAGTAAGCTTTAACGGCAAAAAATTATCTGTTTTCTATTTTGATAAATATGGTAAAAAAACAGAAAAACCTAACTACGATGCTGCTACTCCAGAAGGTGTAACTGCACAATCAGTTTTAGACAATTATTTTAAAGCTGTTGGAGGAAAGGATAAACTTCAAGGAGTGAAATCTACATTTATAACAGCCGATGCTTCTTTTAATGGTGCTACATTAAATATGATTGTAAAAACCACTTCTAAAAATCAAACATTAAGCAATGTATTGTTTGGCGGAAACTCGGTAAACAAAAATGTATTTGACGGAACCACTGGGTATGTTATGGCTCAAGGTCAAAAAATTGACTATACTGAGCAACAGATTAAGGATGCAAAAAAGGAAGCAATACCTTTTCCAGAACTTAAAAACACATCTGCTTCATTAGAAGGTATCGAACCTTATGATAATGGAAAAGCGTATAAAGTAAAAATGAACGATAAAAGGACTACATTTTTTGACTCTGAAACAGGCTTAAAAACCAAAGATATAATTGTTCAGGAGCAAGGAGGGCAAAAAATCTCTACTTCTATAATTTATAGCAATTATAAAGAAGTTAACGGAATAAAATTTCCTTTTACGATGAGCATATCAGCAGGTCCTCAAAATTTTGATTTCAATGTTTCCGAAATTAAAATCAACGAAGGAGTAACTGATGAGGATTTTAAATAATCATTCTAAGTAGTAAACTTAAAACCTGGTAGACTTATATTGTTTACCAGGTTTTTTTTATGATTAAAGTTTTATACCTCTTCTGGTATTATTTATTTCTATTAGATAGATATACTCCCAAAATAATAATCCCAGAAGCAACAACTTGATACATTGTGAATTTTTCATTATCCAGTAATCCCCATAACAAAGCTACTATAGGAATGGTATACGTAACAGAAGTTGCAAACACAGGACTACTCATTTGAACAAGTTTATTAAACATTACTTTAGCAACTCCTGTTCCTAAAACAGCCAAAACTGTAATATACATCAAACTAGTTTTTATCTCTTCATTACCAACCAAGTCCAGTTTAAAAAAACCAGAAAAAAACAATACTAATAAAGAGGGTATTATCAGGACAATAAAATTACCATTAGCTATGGCCATTGGTGAAATGTGTTGCATATGTCGTTTTATAATATTGACATTGATTCCATAGCAAAACGATGCTATAAGTACCAATCCAGCATACCAATAATTCTGATTAGGATTAACTATAGCTCCTTCCCATATTAATGCTATGCTTCCTATCAATCCTACAAAAACTCCAAGCAATTGATTTCGATTAAATCGAATAGAAAAAACTAATGTGCCAAGGATTAACGTAATTAATGGGGTTGTAGAATTTAATATTGAAGCAATTCCGCTATCTATTTCAGTTTCTGCAAAAGCAAATAAAAATGCAGGAATAAACGTCCCTGCAAATGCTGATATTGCAACCCATTTCCATTCTTTACCACGAATAGTCTTAATACTCCTAAAGCCGATTAAAAATAAAAATGTTGCGGCAAATAAAGTTCTTAAAGCTCCTAATTGCAAAGGAGTAAGGCCTATTAAGGATTTTTTAATAAGTATAAATGAACTTCCCCATACCACAGATAGTATAACCAGGTATATCCATTTTAATTTAGTGTTTTGCATTTCTGATGGTTCCAGCTGCAAAAATCCACAAAATTCTTATAGCGATATAGGTTATCGTAATAAATTTAACTAAGATTTAGATTTTAATTCTTTAAACAAGTTTTACATCTCTATTTCCACTCAATGGTCTCCATCAAACGCTTAACATCTTCACGTAAATAATGAGCTGCTGGAAGAATTGAATCATAGTTAGGTTTTACCTTAAAATATAATGATCCAGATAAAAAGTGATGACTACTATCGGTAACATAAAATTGGGATTGAGAAGCTGCATCACCTGTTACCTCATAAAACATCCCATATACTTTTTTCTCCAGATTTACATATGGCTCCTGAGTAATCCCATCAGCCTTAACCACATGTTCCTGAGTAAGGTTTTGAGCATCTCTGAGAAGAGAATCCAAATTATTATTTACCTCAAAATAAGAAAGATATATAGTAGCTTTTAGTTTAGGATACTCAAGATTATACCAGCATTTTCTATTCCTAATAGCTTTCTTTAACTGGGCTATTTCGTTTTTATCAAAAGAATATGGGCAATCTAAAGCTACAGAAGCATATTCGGGCACAGGATAGGCAAGTCTTAACATTCCTTTGGGTTTGGGTAATGTTTCTCCTCCACAAGAAATCATGAGAGTTGTACTTAAAAGGAATAACAAGCTACTTATTTTCTTCATCCTCAATTGTTAATTTGATTTGCTTTATACGTTTATTATCCAGTGATTCTACTTTAAACACATATTTATCCATCATAAGAATTTCTCCTCTTTTAGGAAAGCTTCCTGATATTTCTAGTAAAAATCCCGCAATGGTCTCTGCTTCTCCTTTATTGTCTTCAAAAACACTTGAGTCTTCTAGTTGTAAAATTTTATACAGGTCTTTTAATGATGTTCTTCCTTCAAAAACATAATTTCTATCATCCAATTTAGAGAAGATTAAATCTTCGTCATCAAACTCATCACTAATATCTCCAACAATTTCTTCAATGATATCTTCTAAAGAAATCAAACCACTGGTTCCTCCATATTCATCTACCACAATTGCCAAATGATTCTTTTTATTCTTAAAGTCATTAAGTAAGTCGTCTAGCTTTTTATTTTCGGGCACAAAATACGGCTCTCTTAATAGATTTATCCAATCAAAATTAGTTTTATTAATATGTGGTAAAAGATCTTTTACGTATAAAATTCCAACTACTTTATCGACATTTTCTTCGTATACTGGTATGCGAGAATATCCATTCTCGACAATCTCAGGAATTACTTCTTTGTAACTCGCCTCTTTATTTAATGCAAAAATATCAATCCGCGGTCTCATGACTTGTTTGGTATCTGTATTACCAAAAGAAACAATTCCTTCTAGAATTTTCTTTTCTTCTATAGTAGTATCTGTATCTGATGTTAACTCTAACGCCTGCGAAAGTTGATCTACACTTAGATTTGACTTCTGTTTCCCTAAACGATTGTGAATCCCAATAGTCACTCTTCGCATTGGCATACTAATAGGTGTTATAATCCAATCTAATACTCCCAAAGGTCGCGCCATCAATTTAGCAAACTTCATTTTATTTCTGCTTGCATAAATTTTTGGTAAAATTTCGCCAAAAAGTAATATCATAAAAGCAACCACACCTACTTCAACCACAAATCTCACATCAAACCAACCCCATAAAACAATATCTAAATCCTTAAAATAGATTTCGCCTAAAGTATCAAACAATAATACAATTGCTATATTGATAAAGTTATTAGCTACCAAAATGGTCGCCAGTAGTTTTTTAGGTTTACTTAATAGTTTTGAGATTATCTTTAGATTCTTTGATGCATTTTCATCATCCTTTAAATCTGTAGGAGTTAATGAAAACAAAGCAACTTCACTACCAGATATTAATGCAGAAAATAATAACAGAATAATAAGCACAACTATGTTAATAGTCTGCATTGCATCAAATGCAAATAATAAGATAAATAACGGTTCGGGATCAGGGTCCAAATTGTATTGGTTTAGTTAAACATATCAGAACGGAAGATCATCATCTTCAAGATCTGGTGAAGCCGGAGAAACCTTCTGTGTTTCAGAAGTAATAGTATTTGATTGTGGTGTATTCTGAGTAATTGGTCCAGATGATGGATTCTCATTTTTTGGGGTCAAAAAAGTAAAATCAGTACATTGTATCTCTGTACTATACCTGTCTTTACCTTGTTCATCCTGCCACTTTCTGGTTTTAAGACGACCTTCAATGTATATTTTATCTCCTTTGTTAAGATATTTTTCGCAAATCTCTGCAGCTTTATTACGTACTACAACATTATGCCACTCTGTAGTGGTTACTCGTTCTCCAGTATTTTTATTCACATAGGAATCATTAGTAGCAAGCGGAAATCTACCTATACAATTACCACCTTCAAAGTAATGCATCTTTACCTCATCTCCCGTATGTCCTATTAACATTACTTTATTTAGCGTTCCAGACATTTATTTATTGTTTATTTATTGGGTTTATACATTTTAAGAAAAATACAACGCTCTTCCTCTCTATAACTAACTGTCAGCCCAATAATTTTATTATAGTAAATGTAATAAAAAAACAGCAAACAGCTAATTGCAATAATAGTGTTAATTTAATTTTTAGAATACTCCTGATCAAAAAAAGGAATCGATAAAATTCCCTAAAAGTACAGGAACAGGATACTCTTGTATTTCATCAATATCAATAATTCTTTGTTCATTAGTTACTTTGGGTAGCGTATCTATTTTTAAAATGTAAAATCGAGTATACAAATGCTGATGAGAAAGCTTATGAACTGTAAATTCTTCTTTATATAATGTCAATTCATATTCCAGATCTTTTATCATGTCTAGGCATACAGGATTTTCTTTAATAAGGTCTAAATTAATTTCTTTATCACTTTCTACTAGAGGAAATTCATATAAACCTTGCCATATTCCTTTATTTGTACGTTGCTTAATAATTGTTTTTTTACCTTGAATAGAGAAGATCAAATAATTAAAATATCGCTTTTTTATTTTTCCTTTTTTGAGTTTAATCGGTAGCGTTGTAACATTTCCCTTTTTTAAGCCTTCACAACTATCGTTTACCGGGCAAATTATACAGTAGGGGCTTTGAGGTTTACATTGCAATGCCCCAAACTCCATTATTGCCTGATTATATGTGGCCGGTTCTTGTTTGTCCATTATCTCAATAGCAAGGTTTTTAAATTCTTTTATACCCGCTGTACTATTAATAGGAGTATCTATATTAAAATATCTTGACAAAACTCTGTAAACATTTCCATCAACTACTGGCACAGGCTCATTATAACATATAGATGCAATTGCACTAGCGGTATAATCACCAACACCTTTTAATTGTATAAGACCTTTATAATTATCTGGGAACACACCATTTAATTCATTTGCCACATATTTTGCAGTTGTATGCAAATTTCTAGCCCTAGAATAATACCCTAATCCTTGCCATAGTTTTAGTACTTTTTCTTCATCTGCTTTTGCAAGATCAAAAATAGTCGGAAATGCTTCTGTAAATGACAAATAATATGGCAATCCTTGTGCAACTCTTGTCTGTTGAAGCATAATTTCACTAAGCCAAATTCGATAAGGATCAGTAGTTTCTCTCCAAGGCATTCTCCTTTTGTTTTGTAAGTACCACGTAATGAGTTTTTTAGAAAATTTCATAGCAAAATCATAAGTTTTGCAAAATTAAACGTTTAAAAAGTATAATTTCATCTTAAGTATTGATATTTTGGATTTTAAATTGTTATATTTGCCCCCTTGAAAATTTAAAAACCCCTAAATTAGGTATATAATGACTAAAGCAGATATCGTAGCAAAAATTTCAGAAAAGCTAGGAATAGAAAAAGGAGATGTTCAAGCAACTGTTGAAACATTTATGGAAGAAGTGAAAAGTTCTTTAGAAAGCGGAGATAACGTTTATTTAAGAGGATTTGGAAGCTTTATCATCAAAACAAGAGCAGAAAAAACTGGTCGTAACATTTCTAAAAACACGACTATCAAAATTCCTGCACATAATATCCCAGCATTTAAACCTGCCAAAGTATTTGTTGAAGGTGTAAAAACCAACGTAGAAGTTAAGTAAAACATTAATAATTAATAAACGATATTCACTATGCCAAGTGGTAAAAAACGAAAAAGACACAAGGTAGCTACGCACAAGCGTAAAAAAAGAAGAAGAGCTAATCGCCACAAGAAAAAGTAGTTTTCTAACTACTTTTTTTATTTAAAGAAGTTCTTTGAAATCGAAATAAAGCTACTATATAATTGCTACCATAAAATTTATAGTCTTTATTTCAACGGAATTATTAAAATTCCTGTGAAAAAATTTGTTTAATCCGTCTCGTGTATTCGAGATAAAAATCTAATCAGAGTGAACAAAGAATTGATCATTAGATCTGGTTCCTCTACAGATTTTGCCTTATTAAAGGATGGAAAACTTATTGAATTGCATAAGGAAGAAGATGACAGTAATTTTGCTGTTGGTGATATTTTTATTGCCAAAATTCGCAAAGCTGTACCTGGTCTAAATGCCGCATTTGTTAATGTAGGCTATGAAAAAGATGCTTTTTTGCATTATCATGATCTAGGTCCTCAAGTTTCTTCCTTATTAAAATTCATAAAACGTGTAAGCACAGGTAAATTAAAAAACTATTCTCTAAAGGATTTTCCTGTAGAGAACGATATTGATAAGCACGGTATTATTACCGATGTATTAAAATCAAATCAATCGCTATTAGTACAAATAGTAAAAGAACCAATATCTACAAAAGGTCCAAGGATAAGCTCAGAGCTTTCTATAGCCGGTAGATATATTGTATTGGTACCTTTTTCTAACAGGGTTTCTATTTCTCAAAAAATAGAATCTTCTGAAGAAAAAGAACGTCTTAAAAGACTTGTAAAGAGTATCAAACCCAAAGGTTTTGGAATTATTGTTCGTACAGTAGCAGAAGGCAAAAAAGTAGCAGAACTAGATAAAGATTTGCAAAATCTAGTGGGTCGCTGGCAAACAATGTGTAAAAAATTATACAAAGCCCATCACCCATCTAAAGTATTAGGCGAAATGAATAGAGCATCTTCTATATTAAGAGATGTATTCAACGACACTTTTACTTCAATTGCAGTAGATGATGAAGATCTCTGCAATCAAATTAAAGATTATTTGCAAGAAATTGCTCCAAAGAAGGAATCAATTGTAAAGCTACACAAGTCTAGTGTACCAATTTTTGAAAAATTTGGTATAGAGAGACAAATCAAAACCAGTTTTGGAAAGACGGTATCCATGAGTAAGGGTGCGTATCTAGTAATAGAACACACAGAAGCTATGCATGTAATTGATGTAAATAGCGGTAACCGATCTAACAAAGCTAAAAACCAAGAAGACACAGCACTCGAAGTTAACCTAATCAGTGCTGCAGAAGTAGCCCGTCAACTTCGTCTAAGAGATATGGGAGGGATTATTGTTGTCGATTTTATTGACATGAATAATGCTGACAACCGTAGAACACTCTTTAATCATTTACGAGAAGAAATGAAAGACGATAGGGCTAAGCATAAAATTTTACCGCCGAGTAAATTTGGCCTGATCCAAATTACTAGGCAACGAGTACGACCTGAAATGAATATCAAAACCCGTGAGGAAAATCCTAACGGTATAAACGGTGAAATTGAGGCACCAATAGTTTTAGTTGATAAAATCAAGGTCGATTTAGAAAAATTAATTAAAAAAGAACATAAAAAGATAACGCTTAGTGCACATCCTTTTATTGCAGCTTTTTTAACTAAAGGATTTCCATCTGCCCGATCTAAATGGTTTTTTGACCATAAAAGATGGGTAAAGATTATACCTAGAGATGCTTACACATATTTAGAATATCATTTCCACGATAAAGACGGAGAAATGATACAATAAAAAAATTAAAAACCCAGTCTATTTAATTAGACTGGGTTTTTTTGTTTTTTATATTTGCCTAATATGTACAAACAGCCTGTCACAGTATCAGAAGCTACAAAAAAAATGGAACGTTATTGTGCTTATCAAGAACGATGTCATAAAGATGTGATGGGTAAACTGGAAACCATGAGTCTTATCTCTGAGGCTAAAGAGAAAATTATTCTTCACTTATTAGAACATAATTTTCTTAATGAAGAACGTTTTTCCCAAAGTTTTGCCAGAGGAAAATTCAAAATAAAAAAATGGGGGAAGCAGCGCATCATACGCGAGCTCAAATTCAGACAAATATCACCCTACAACATAAAAACAGCGCTTAAAGAAATACCTGAAGATGAATATCTGGATGTTTTTCATTTATTAGCTGAAAAAAAATTTGACTCTCTTCAAGAAACAGATATCTTAAAAAAACGAAAAAAACTTACTGATTACCTATTATACAGAGGCTGGGAAACTCATCTTGTTTTTGACAAAGTAAAAGAACTGATGACGTAAAAAGTAATTGATATCTATTGTTATAGATTAAAAAAAGACACTATAGACTACAAATCAATCTTTTTATGAGTTCTTCGAATAGCTTCTTTATTTTTATAATCTAACCATTTTTGTCCTCTATTCTTTCTCATAAAATTATCAAAATGACGCATAAAAAAAACATTATACGATGCTTTTGTAAAATTGCTGAATTTCTTGGGCACTGATCGTATACTCATAGAAAACCCTGGTGTCATATAGGTCATATGATGCCAATAGCCTTCTGGCATATACAAAGCTTCTCCATGATTAAGATTTGTTATATAACCTTTTGCCTTTTTTAAAGCAGGCCATTTCTTAAAATCAGGATTAGAAAAATCAATATCTTGATGAGACATTAAAGCATGTGGTAGTTTATATAAATACTTTGTCTCTGAAGGAGGAAATAAAACACATTGTTTCTTTCCATGAAAATGGAAATGAAATATGTTGGCAAGATCAATATCATAATGCATAAACACCTTAGATCCTTCTCCCCCAAAAAACAAATAGGGTAATTTTTTCAGAAAACGTAATCCTATTTGAGGATATTTAAAGTCTTCTTGTAATCGAGGAACTTCTTTGAGTAAATTATATAAAAAAATACGATAATTTGTAGGTTCTTTTTTGAGCAAATTGATATACTCACTCATTTTCATCCCGTCATGAGGTTCGTTAAATTTACGATCTGACGACACAGGACGATCATCATAAACAGGAACAGTTTTATCGCCAGCAAGCTCATTAATATAGTCCAGATCCCACTTAGCATATGCTGGCCAATCTTCTATTAACCGTTCTATCACAACAGGCCTTTGAGGGATAAAATAATTCTCCAAAAATTCCTTTTTAGTAATAGTTTTTACCCTAGGTATTTGCTCTACATTTAATCCCACAGTGGTTATGAACTAATTTAAAAACTTGCTTGCTTTTTATAAAACCTCTCTTCTATTTATGAGTAATTTCTTTTGCTTTTTGTTTAGCCACTTCATTTCTGTCAATCTTGTGATCAGGTCTTGACCATTTTGGTTTTTCTCCCAGAGTTTGAAATTTAGAATCCTGAGCTTCTGTAGTTTCTGGCTGTGCTTTCTTAACAAAAGGTTTTTGAGGATTCAACCCTAACATTTTAAACATTTCCATATCCTCATTTACATCTGGGTTAGGAGTTGTTAAAAGCTTATCTCCAGCAAAAATCGAATTTGCTCCTGCAAAGAAACACATGGCTTGCCCTTCTCTACTCATCTGAGTTCTTCCTGCTGATAATCTCACTTGAGTTTGCGGCATAACAATTCTGGTAGTTGCCACCATACGAATCATTTCCCAAATCTCTACAGGTTTCTCATCTTCCATAGGTGTACCATCTACAGCAACTAATGCATTGATAGGCACTGATTCTGGTTGAGGATCTAACGTAGATAATGCAACTAACATGCCTGCACGATCTTCTGCCTCTTCTCCCATCCCTATAATACCTCCACTACATACGGTAACGTTGGTCTTTCTTACATTATCGATTGTTTTTAATCGATCTTCATACCCTCTGGTAGATATAACCTCTTTATAATATTCTTCAGAAGTATCTAAATTATGATTATAAGCATACAACCCTGCTTCTGCAAGTCGTTGCGCCTGATTTTCTGTAATCATTCCTAATGTACAACAAACCTCCATATCCAGTTTATTGATAGTTCGCACCATTTCAAGAACATCATCAAATTCCTGACCATCTTTTACATTTCTCCAAGCTGCTCCCATACATACTCTGGAACTTCCTGATGCTTTAGCTCTTAATGCTTGTGCTTTAACCTGTCGAACACTCATCAAATCGTTTCCTTCAACATCGGTATGATATCGTGCGGCTTGCGGACAATACCCACAATCCTCAGGACAACCTCCTGTTTTTATTGATAATAATGTAGAAACCTGAACCGTATTAGGGTCGTGGTATTGACGATGAATTGTTGCTGCTTCGTATAGCAACTCCATCATAGGTTTATTATAAATATCTAATATTTCCTGCTTTGTCCAATCGTGTCTTATAACGCTCATAAATAAGGTATGTGAATCTTCAAAAATAATTGTTTATAATCAAATAACACAACTTACAAATATCAAATTCACTGTTTTTAATAACAATTAATTTCTTAATTTGTTAATGTTTCTGGTCTTTCGAGCAAAATACTAACTGCATTTCCTCCAAATCCAACCGCATTAACGATAATTTTATTTAGTTTCTTGGGTTTGATCTTTTCTTCTAAAAAAGGAACTGGTATAAATTCCTGGTGTTTCATCATCAAAATAGCTAATTCAAGGCTTAATATACCACTGGAGCCAAAGGTATGACCAATCTTCCATTTATTCGTTGTCAAGGCCGGTACTTGATCCCCAAATACTGCTTTTATAGAATTATACTCTGCCAAATCACCTTTTACAGTACCCGGAGCATGTAATACTATAGCATCTACCTCTTCAAGAGGTGTATTAGATAATGCTTTCTTCATAGAATCCTGAAAACAATCTGCTTCTGTTGATATTGAAATATTATGTTTTAAAGATTCGGTAGCATAACCGATACCAGTTATTAATGCTTGAGCATTATCTTTAACTCCATTTTCAAGGCAAGCCACAGCAGCGCCTTCTCCAAGAAACATAGAATTTTTAGTTTTACTCAGGTTCATTGCCTGACAAGGGTATGTTTTTGATTGATCATCAGAAGCATAAATTTTTAACGCTTTCATTTGAGCAATCGTAAAAGGTGTTAGTGGAGCTTCACTACCGCCAACCATAAATTTATCACTTAAACCAGATTGAATCCAGGCTATACCGTTAAGAACTGCATGTAAAGCAGTCGAACAAGTGATAGAATGACTAATTTCTGGACCTTTACACTTTAAATCCTGTGCTATCCAGGAAGAAAGGTTACCTAATGTTGTCGTTGGCGAACTTAGAGTAGAAGACTTATTTGTCTGTAAAAACTCTTTATGATATTTTTCAAAAAGACTTGTTGCTCCTCTAGAAGAACCTATATTAATTCCAAAATTAAAATCTCCTAACCAATTAGCTTCCTTTATCGCTTCTCTTGCTACCAAAATAGCAAACAATACAGAATCATCTAATTGTGCGTACTGCGAGTTTTCTTTTTTGAGTATTTCAACATTATTTTTTGAAGCTACATTTAACCTGGCTATAGGTGCTACATTATCACCAAAATCTTCAAAAGTAATTTTGTGAGAAGATTCTTTATATGATTTCCAAATCTCGCCAGAACTACTTCCTAACGGTGATATAGAAGAAATACCAGTTATTGATACAGGGTTTTGCAATGCTTAATTTTTCAGCAAATGTAGGGGTTTGTTCTGGTTTGTTCAACAGTTTGGATTATAATACATAAAAGAAAATAATATATAAATATCTGAACCCAGATTAAACCATTTCTACTTCTTAATTTCTAAATAACTATACACTTTCTCTTTATAACTAACTCCTATTGGTATTTCAATAGCACTCAATTCTATATCACTTTGAGTATATGCCGTAATCTTTTGTAAATTAACAATATACGACCTATGAACTCTCAAAAACTGAACACTATTTAGTTCTTTTTCTATATCACTAATTTTAAATTTAGTTTGTATCTGTTTAGTAAGAGTATGTACTTTAATATAATCTTTTAAACTTTCTATATATATAATATCATCAGTATTTACCTTATGATATTTATTTCCTGATTTAACACGGATATAGTTTTCTAATTTTTCTACTGGAAAACTGAGATCAGATGTAACCGTTTTACTATTTCTTAAAAATCTCTCTACAGCTCTGAAAAATCGTTCAAAAGTGATTGGTTTTAATAGGTAATCCAAAATATCCAGGTCATAACCTTCTAGCGCATATTCTCTATATGCTGTAGTAATAATTGTTTTGGGTGGATTTTTTATAGTCTTTAAAAAATCTAACCCGGTAATATTAGGCATTTTTATATCCAAAAATAACAGATCAACTTCTTTAGTTTTTAAAACCTCCAATGCCTGTATGGCATTATTGCATGTAGCCACAATATCAAAAGAATCAATTTTTGAAATATGATTTTCTAATAATCGTATAGCCAATGGTTCATCATCAACAAGTAAACACCTAGTTTTCATCTAAAATCTCAATTCTTAAATTAACCAAAAACAAATCTTCTCTATTACTATCAATTTCTAAAACATATAGATTTGGATACAATAAATCTAACTGCTTTTTAACATTAATTAATCCTATTTTTTTTCTATCTAAATCACTTCTAGCTTGTTGTATAGTATTAGAAATCATAAATTTAAAAAAACTACCATCGTAATTTATCGAAATATCAATTTTAGGAGATCCACTATCTTCTCCGGCACCGTGCTTAAAAGCATTTTCTACAAAAGAAAGCAATATGAGTGGTGCAATTTTAATATCACTACAAACATCTTTATTGAAAATCACCTGTAATCGATCATCATATCTCAACTTCTCCAACTCTATATAGCTTTCTAGCATTCTTATTTCATTGTATAAAGATGTATACTTATCCGTGCAGCGATATAGAACATAATCCAATATTTCAGACAACCTTTCTATAGAATATGCTGTTTTTGGAGAGTTTTCTATAGCTAAAACATAGATATTATTTAACGTATTAAACAAAAAATGAGGGTTTAATTGTGCTTTCAATACATTGAGTTCTGATTCTACTTTTTCTTTACTGATTTTCAATTCGTTTTGTTTGGCATTAGTAAAATGAACAAAAAATTTAAGAAAGAGAAAACCCAAGACCACAATATAAATTGAAGGAAAATACTCTAGCATCAGTTTTCTCCAATTCAACATAATTTCAATCAGAGATTCTTGTCTAAATGGAGGTGTTCTGGTTAGACCTTCAGAAACATAAACGATTAAAACTCTCCCTAAAACACAGGTTAAATAAATAGTGGTTATTAATAGTAGCTTATATATTATTTTTCGCTTGGTCAAAATATATTTGGAAACCCAATAATAGCCCAAAAAATATGATGCTGCCATTTGAGGTATTAATAGACATAATTGCCTAACAAAAGAAGTATAGAAAGAACGCAGATCAAGTATCCTATCTCTGGATATAAAACTAAGAACCACCAAACTCCAAAACAGTAAATGTTTTAACCAATTTGTATTTTGAATACGTTCTGTTATTTCTTCTATTTTATTCAACATCCCAAAACTTTAGATAACTAAAATAATCAATAACAACTAGTCATTTTCTGATATCGACGAATCTTCAATAAAAACTCCCGAATTATATAATTTTAATGACAAACATATTTTATCCATTCTCCTAATATATCTGAATGCTGAGACAAGCTCTTAGTCGATGTTACAAAATAATACATTTTAAAATTTCAACATTTGACGTAAACTTAAAATTCATAACAACTATGATACGCTTAGCATTATTTACCGCTCTGGTATTTCTTTCAGCATTATTTAATTTTTCATATTGTCAACAGAATGACATCAATATCAATGAAGGAACTGGCACATTTACTCTTGAAGGTGGTTTGGGTCATGAAGAAAAAGAGATCGTTGTACACTATTACAAACCCAAAAAGTTTACTAAAAAATCTAAAATCTTAATTGTAATTCCCGGATCTGGAAGAAATGGTGATAGCTATAGAGATAGTTGGATTGAAGAAGCCGAAAAACATAACATATTAATATTATCTCCTAGTTATTCTGAGAAGAATTATCCATATGAAGATTATCACCTTGGAGGGATTGTTTCTGTTTTAAACACCAGAGAGAACATCAAGTTTATCAAAAACTCTAATCAAGTTTTTCTTGATGAAGACAAAGTATCTATAAAAGTTAATTCTGATGCTTCTCAATGGATTTATAATGATTTTGATCGGTTATTTGATATTGCAGTAAAGCATTTAAAATCTTCTCAAAAACGGTATGATATTTTTGGACATTCTGCAGGAGGACAAATTTTACATCGTTTTGTAATTTTTCATCCCAAATCGAAAGCCAATAGAATCATAGCTGCAAACTCGGGATCTTATACTCTTACAGATTTTGAAACTGGATTTCCTTTTGGCATTAAAAACACACATCTTTCTGATAAGAATTTAAAAAAATCGTTCTCTAAAAAACTTACTATTTATGTAGGTGAGCTTGACAACGAAAATGAAAAGGGAGGAATTTTACTTCGTTCAAAAACAGTAGACAAACAAGGACTACATAGATTAGCCAGAGCAAAGTTCTTTTTTAAAACTGCTAAGGCAAAAGCAAAAGAACTAGGTTATAAATTTAACTGGTCATTAAAGATTATAGCTGGGGTTGGGCATAACCAAAGAAAAATGGGAAATGATGCCGGAGTATATCTTTATGAATAAACCATTTATAGTGTAACAAAATCCTTAAAAAACATACCTATAGAGTAACTAAAAACATATACTATAACATGGAAAATCAAACACCAAAAAAAAGTTGGTTTGCCAGAAACTGGGGTTGGGCAGTCCCTGTTGGTGGTTGTCTTACTATTATTATCCTATTTTTTGTTTTTCTCGGATCAGTGATCTTTGGAGTAAGCGAACTTATGACAGGATCTGACCCTTATAATGAAGGATTAGCAAAAGCACAACAAGACGATTATATTATTGAATTACTAGGCGAGCCTATAGAAACCGATGGTATTATGCAAGGAGAGCTTTCTTTTAAAAATAATACCGGTAAAGCAAATATTTCTATCCCTATAAAAGGTCCAGAAGGAAAAGCTAAGGTTTACGTTGTAGGAACTAAACAAAATGATGAATGGGATTATTCTGAAATGTATGTGATTATTAAGGAAACTGATGAGCAAATAGATCTTTTAGGTTATGAGAAAAATGAATACAATAACGAGAACGAGTAGCAATTTATTAGTATTTGGAATCCCATTACTAATTATTGCATCTATGATTTTGATTACACAATCAAAAATATTTGCCACAAATCCCAATACTTTATCAATTGGCATCACTATAGATTTACTGTTCACGGCACCATTGGTTTATTTTTTATTGATTAGGAAGAAAAAAATTCCTAAAACCACGATTGTACCTCTTTTTGTTTTAGGAATTATTATTACATCTTTTATTATCCCAAAAGAAAATCAATCGTTATTAAATTGGGTTAAGACTTGGGTGTTTCCTTTAGTTGAAATTGGAGTAGCTACTTTTATATTTTATAAAGTTAGGCAAACTCTAAAATTATATAAAAACCACTCTAATCAACAAGCTGATTTTTTTACTGCCTTACAAAATACGTGTAAAGAGATTTTACCAAAAAGAATTGCCACACTTCTTGCAATGGAACTCGCTGTTTTCTATTATGGTTTTATATCCTGGAAAAAAAGAATCACTACCAAAAATGAGTTTACCTATCATAAAAACAGTGGCACGATAGGGCTATTTATTGCTCTTATTGGTATCATAGGCATCGAAACGTATGTATTACATATTTTACTTGCCAAATGGAGTATAATTGCTGCCTGGATTGCTTCTGGATTAAGTATTTATTCTGGTATTCAGATTCTTGGTTTTTTAAAATCAATTACTAAAAGACCTATTTCTATTGAGAATGAAAAACTCTATTTAAGATATGGCATTTTAAGCGAAACAACTATTGACATAAGCGCTATTCAATCTATAGAATTGTCTTCAAAAGATATAGAACTTACAGCAGAAACCAGAAAATTATCACCTCTGGGAGATCTCGAGAGTCATAACACGATCATTACTTTAAAAGAAGAAAATACACTTAACGGACTTTATGGAATAAAGAAAACATATAAACAACTTGCTTTATTTATTGATAATAAAGAAGAGTTTAAGTCCTTTGTAGAACATCAAATCGAACTTATAAAATAACAATGCATAAGAAAGGGGTTACAATTGTAACCCCTTTCTTAACATATACTTTCTGAATGATTACATCTTGTAAAAATACTTAGCAGAATATACAGATGTTGGATCTCCTTCTGTTTCTACCGTAAAAGTTGCACTTGTAGGATAGTTCTCAGCATCATACACATAATCCATTTTTACTTCTCCTACTACTTCATTATTCTCATCTCTATATACGATGGATTTAGGATTGTTTACAGGAAATAATGCTCGAGCTCTTATAATTTCTGGTGCTTGAGGCATCATACTAAAATTTAATTGTACTCTATCCATGACTTCAATCAATCCCGCTGCCTCAAAAGTATAGAAATAAGGGTTTGGTGTTGCATCATATGATATAGTAGCTATATATTCTTCAACAGTTTCTACAAACTCTCCATTAATATATTCGTAGTCATACTCTAAGACACTTATAGAAATTGGATTACCACTTTGATCGTATTCTAAAACTTCTCCTTTTTCAAAAGCATCGTATGGGTCTTGGTATAACTCACTAATACTAAATGGTTCTTCTCCTCCTGTTACAGTAGCTAATTCATCATTTTCATAAACTAACACTCCAGTATCAATACCATTAGAAGCACTAATCACTCTATTATTACTATCGTATTCGACCGTTAGATCATAATCCTGCTCTTCGATTTGGGCAGATTCAAACTCTATTCTTTCGATTAGTTTTTTTGCTGTATCGCCATTTGAATTATTAAATTCATCAGTTACTGAATCACTATCACAACTGGTCATTAAAAAGGTAAATACAACAGGTAAGCATAAAAGTTTTTTCATTCTATTTTTTGGTTTCTTGGGTTAAAGTTTTCTTTCGATTACTTATGTAATGTCTTATCCCAAGAAAATGTTACCTTAAAACTTAAAAAATATTAGATTAATAGAAGCTTACAACCTATAAGTGGTCAAGAAGTTCAACAATAGAACTATAAATCATATTCATTTGTTCTTCTGTAATCACATAAGGTGCCAAAATATAAATTGTACTTCCTAAAGGCCTAAGAAAAACCCCTTTCTTCATAAAATGATCAAAAATCTCATATCTCTTTTTTCCATATCGATCCATATCGATGTTAAGGTTTAAAGCAAAGATTACTCCTTTTTGTCTTGTTGTTTTTACTTTAGGATGTGTTTTTATTTGAGCATCAAATTTTTTGTGAGAGTTAATTATTCTCTCAATATTGTTTTGAATACTTTCTGACTTGAGTAATTCTATTCCTGCTATTGCCACAGAACAAGCAATTGGATTAGCAGAATATGTATGTGCATGAAAAAAGGCTTTACCTACAGAATCATCTAAAAACGCATTATAGATTTCTTGTGTACAACTCGTTATAGCCATTGGTACAAATCCAGCTGTAAGTGCTTTAGACATAGAGATAATATCTGGCTTAATATCCATATAATCCGAAGCAAACAAACTTCCTGTTTTACCAAAACCTGTCATCACCTCATCTGCAATAGTAATAACCCTATTATCTTTACATATCTTCAAGATCTGATCCAGGTGTTTGGCTTCAAACATATGCATCGCATTAGCTCCTTGAACTAATGGTTCATATATAAAAGCTGCAACTGCATTGTTATCTATAATTTCATGTAATTGCTTTAATACCGCGTCAATATTATCAGCATTAGGAGTAGGAATTCTTTTTACATCAATAAAAAAGTCCTCAAAAGGACCATTATATACTGATAATCCCGAAGTAGACATTGCTCCAAAGGTGTCTCCGTGAAATCCATCTTCAAAAGCAATGATCGTATTCCGTTTATTTCCGTGATTAAAATGATATTGTAATGCCATTTTAATACCTACCTCATTTGCTGTAGAACCATTGTCAGAAAAGAAAATCTTCTCTTGATTATCAGGTAATATGGTAATTAACTCTTCAGAAAGCTGGATAGCAGGTTCGTGAGTAAACCCCGCAAATACTATTTGATCCAGATTATGCATTTGTTTTTTAACCTTTTCTAAAATATATGGATTACAATGCCCATACATTGCGGTATACCACGAAGCAATTCCATCGATATATGTTTTTCCTTGATCATCATACAACAATGCTCCTTCAGCTTTTGTAATAGGTAATGCTTCTGGATGAATTTTATGCTGAGTTAGTGGATGCCACAGATGCTTTTTATCTCTTTCTCGTAATGTCATAATGCTTTTAATCGATCTCTAAATAATGTTGCGTATTCTTGTACAACCATTTTATCAAAATAAGGTTCGTTTTCAATTCTTCCGATTACCTCAACTCCAGTCATTTTCTTGATGATAGCTTCTGTAGTTTGATGCTCTTCTCCATTAAAAATTATAGCAGGTTTAAAACCTTTTTCCTTTAAAACCTGTATAGTCATCAATGTATGATTTATACTCCCCAAATAATGTCTTGAAACCACAACTACTTTATATGAAGGTTTTATGATATCTAAAATAGTTTCTTTGTCATTTAATGGAACTAATAATCCTCCTGCTCCTTCTACAACTATATCATTATTGGTTTCAGGAACTTTAATCGATTCTAAATCTATTGTAATCTCATCAATTTCTGCTGCTGCATGAGGACTCATCGGAGTTTGTAATGCGTAGGCATTAGGATGAAAATTTGATTCTGGATTCGAAATCAGTTCTTTTACTTTATCTGTATCAGAATACTCCAGGTCTCCTGCTTGTACAGGTTTAAAATAATCAGCCTTTAACGCTTCTACTACAATGGCAGAAGCTATTGTTTTTCCAACCTCGGTTCCAATTCCGGTTACAAATATTGTTTTTCCAGGTGCCTTGGATTTACTTGACATAATCCCTTTTTTTAATTCTGCACAAAGGTAGTTAACAGTGTCAAAATTTCTGCTATTTCATCAGTAGTATTATAGCTATGCAAACAAAATCGTAATCGTTCTTTTCCTTGGGGAACTGTTGGAGAAAGAATTGGTTTTACATCAAAACCTTTATTCTGAATAGCTAATGCTATTTTTTTAACATTTTCGTTTCCAGAAATAACACAACAATGTATAGCAGAATTACTTGTTATAAATAACTGTTTTAGTTTTTTTACCTCCAATTGCTGGTTAAAGAAATCTATGTTTTCACGAAGTTGTTTTATTTCAAATGCATTCGCTAACTGCTTATAAACTATTTGAATAGCCGCTAATGAATGTGGAGGCAATCCAGTTGTATAAATAAAGCTTCTAGCAAAATTAACCAGGTAGTTTTTTAATTGTTCAGAACAAAGAACAACCGCTCCGTGACAACCCATTGCTTTACCAAACGTATTGATCCTGGCAAAAGCCTTATCTTCTATACCTAACTCTTGAAGCAACCCAACTCCTTTATCACCAAACACTCCTGTTGCATGTGCTTCATCGATAATCAAACGACAGTTATTTTCTTTACAAAAAGAAATAAATGCTTTTAGATCAGGTGTGTCTCCATCCATTGAGAATACAGATTCTGTAACAACATATACCTCTTTATGTGTTGTAGAATCTAATTGATCCATATGCTGCCGAAGTCTTTTCTTTAAATCTTCTAAGTTATTATGTTGAAACTTATAGGATTTTGCATTACTCATCATAACGCCATCTCTAATAGATGCATGAATAAGCGCGTCATAGAAAATGATATCTCCTTTTTGTGGCACAGAGGAGAAGAAACCTATATTCGCATCATATCCAGAATTAAAGATTAATGCCGCTTCTGCATTATGGAATTGAGCTAACATGATTTCAGTTTCTCTATATAAACTATGATTTCCTGAAAGTAGTCGAGATCCAGTAGCTCCGTTTTTATAGATTCTTTTTTCACTCAAAAGCTGATGTGTATCACCAAAGATTTTCTCAGAGCTAGCAAAACCTAAATAATCATTTGATGCAAAATCTACCAAATTATTTTGCTTCGGTAGCTTACGTAATGCATTGTTTTCTTCTCTATCCAGAAGTTTCTTTTGAAGTCTTTTAGGGAAACCTTCCATAGCGCTAAAATACGATAAAATGACACTCTTGTAGCATCTTTATCTATCAATATTGGATTTTAAAAACAACAAAAAACATCTTTATTCAATAAGAAATTATCGTTTATCAATAATTTTTATATATTTGTTATCGTAAAACAATAATTTTTATGAAAACTAAGCAAGTTTTAAGCGCAATGAAAATCATATCCTGGATTATATTCCTTGGCTTATGTATAAAGTTAGGAGCGATACTCTTCTCGAGCGCAATGGGGTTTTGGGTTAATGATGAGGCGATAAAGAATCTATACTTAGGTTTAGATTTATCAAATCTTTATACTTTTTCTACCACTTATTATGCTATGATTTTATCGTTAATTATTTCCATACTAGCAATGAAGACGTATCTATTTTATTTGGTAATCAAAATATTTTCAAAAATTGATTTTGACAGACCATTTACCTTAGTTATTGCTAATCTTATTTCTCGTATTAGTTACATTTCTCTATGGACAGGTTTATTATCATATTTTGCAAATAGATATAGTGATCGGTTACTAAAAAAAGGTGCTGTTTTTAAACTGGATTGGGGGGACTCAGAGTTCCTTTTTATGGCAGGAATTATATTTATTATAGCATTTATCTTTAAAAGAGGTATTGAAATACAATCTGAAAACGAATTAACTATATAACTATGCAACTAAAAATGTTTGGAAAAAAATCGTTATCCACTATATTATTTTATAGTACAAGGTTGATCACGATAGGATATGGCATCTTTTTGATATTAATAATCATTTCGTTAATTAGTAATAATTTTATTATTACTGAGACCAATGATATCCAGATAAAAATTCCTTTTACCAATTCTGTGATCAAAGGAGATTATTCTCTTAAAACATTAATAGGAATTTTATGTTTCTTGATCTTTTACGCCTCTTTTTTCTATACACTATCTTTAATTTTTAAAACTTTCGGCGCAGAAAAACTATTCACCGAAGAAGCCATAAAGTACTTAAAACGGTTTACTATATTGAATCTTATTTTGCCTGTAGCTTATATCCTTATCGGGGCAATAATTAATAGTAGTATCACTCCTGATGATGTAGTGC
This sequence comes from Aquimarina callyspongiae, assembly GCF_034322225.1. Lineage (NCBI taxonomy): Bacteria > Pseudomonadati > Bacteroidota > Flavobacteriia > Flavobacteriales > Flavobacteriaceae > Aquimarina > Aquimarina callyspongiae. Next base: position 1,351,928 of record NZ_JAXLPA010000001.1, read on the forward strand.
CAGGGCTGTTGCATATTGGGTTGGGGATATTTTCCTGGTTCATTGCGGCTATATTTACATTAGGATTTACAATACAAGAAGAAAACGAATTAACAATATAACTATGCCAATAATCATAAATCTTGACGTTATGCTTGCCAAACGCAAAATGAAGAGTAAAGAATTGGCAGAGAAAATAGGTATTACCACTGCTAACCTCTCTATACTCAAATCGGGTAAAGCAAAAGCAATACGTTTTTCAACTCTGGAAGCAATCTGTGAAGCACTAGAATGTCAACCTTCTGATATTATTGAATATCAACCTTAATCAATTTATTATAACAATTAAAAAATCAATCAAATGAAATCAATCACATTAGTATTAAGTCTGTTTTTCTGTACTTTTATGTACTCTCAAGAACTTACAAAAGAACTATACACCACCATTAAAAACGACAATGTCACTAAGTTAGAAAAAATAATTACTGTAGATAATATTGACGTCTGTTTTGAGCGTTCAGAAGCTTCATATTGTTTACTTTCTCTAGCTATTAAAACCAAAAGTTCTTCTTGTTTTGATTTATTATTAAACAAAGGAGCCAATACAGAAACAAATTGTACAGGAAAATCCCCTTTGATGTATGCTTCTAAATATGGAATGTTGGATTTTGCCAAAAAATTAATTGAAAAAGGGGCTATAGTTAACGCCAAAAATGAAAGAGGACGTACGGCACTTGATTATGCCAAGAAATACCAACAACAAGAATTAATCGATTACCTCTCTTCTATTCAATAATCATCAAAAAAACATTTTTTTGTCATAAAGCTTTAAACCGCTTTTATTCCAGTTAAATACTTACAAGATTAAACTACAAATTCCTGAAAAACCTGTTAGGTCTTTCAGGAATTTTTTTAGATACTCATACTAAAAGCAAATATTCATTTTTAGAACACTTAATAAAATATTCATCTGAATAAATTAAATAGCATATTATCTATCACACTGAAGTCAAAACACTCTATTATTCGAGTAAAACCCTTGTTACTTTCTTAACACTTTGGCTCATTTTTTAAAAAACGATCTTAACCTACCTAGTAATCCTTTTGGTTTTATATCAATTTTCACATATTGCTTTCTATGATTGTCTTTATAGTTATAACGCTCCAGAATGACATCAACCTGTTCTTTATACTTTTTACCTTTTTCCGGATCAATCTGGTTTATAAAATTAGCATACCCATGTATTTGGGCTAATATATCCGCTTTACCTGTCCATACCTTCCCTTCCAGACCATCTTTTTCTATTTGATATAATAATGCCCTAAATCTTTTTAATGATTTCTTATCTATATTTGGTTTTTCATTTACAACAACTCCCGTCACTTCTTGTCGGACCCCTTTTTTCATTATCCGTAACTTATCAGGGTGTAAGGTGAAATTTTCTTCCTTTACTACACGATTAGAATACTTAAGTATATTGGTGATATGAGTATATTGATCCCTTCCTCCAGAAAATGTAAGATCATCAACATATCTGGTATAATTGAAACCATACTTACGTGCTAATCCATCTAATCGATAATCCAGTTTTCTACAAAGAATATTAGTAATTGCCGGACTACAAGGAGATCCTTGCGGTAAAAACCTTTCTCCTCGCTGGGCATAATAATTTTCTCCCAGAACAGATACTTCTACTATTTTAGGTTCTGAACATATGAGTGCAAAAATTGTTGCCACCTGATTTGAATATCCCAAAGCTTGAAATACGCCCTTTATTCTTGAGTATACTATAGATGGAAAAAAATTCTTTAAATCTTGATTAATGACTACATCTTGTCTCACGTGGGGTAACGCATTAGTTTTAATGGATCTCCCTACAACACAACCATGTGCTTTTGGATGTACTGTAACTTTATTCAATACATTTTCCAGAATCCAGTGTTGTGCTTCTTTTAGTTTAGGTTGTGGAGCAGAAATTAGTCGAAACCCTCCTGTCTTCTTAGGAATCTTAAATCTTTTATAATGACTTATTTTTGAATTTTTTCTCGAAAACGATAAAAACCGAAGCTGCCCTATAGAAATACCCATCGCTTTAGCAATATCTTCTGCATTATGTAAAACTGGAAGTTTTGCTTGTCTTAATCTATTCGGATTAGAAGATTTATGATGAAGAGTATGAGAATATCCTTCTCCAAGAAATATGATATCTTTTTCTTTGGATTGTTTCCAGCGATCTGCTTTTTCTTGTCTGAGTTTTTCTCTTCGTTCTTTTGTTTCTTTTTGACTTTGTTTAGAAGCTAATTTTCGTTCTTTATGCTTTTGTGCCAGAAAGGTTTCAGGGTTTTCAATCAACCTTTTTTCCCGAAGCAACTTCTGCAATTTTCCCGACAGTTCATTTTCTTCCTTAAAATATTGATTTACGGTTTCAAAATCAACTTCCCCTTCATTCCAAAATCCGAGACGTTTCATCTCTTCCAGGATATATTGATCTTTTGACGACTCTTTTATTTTATCATAAATCTCTTGTCTTCTGGTTGCAGAATCTGCCATAGTTTATGGTATAAAAAAAGGCAGCGATAAGATGTATTTTTGTTCCCTTCGTACAATTCTAAAGACTGGATTGAACAACTCCAGTGAAATAGGTACTATAGTGCTATTTCACTTCGCAGAAGTCTAACCGGAAATGGCACTATAGTACCTATTTCACAAGTTAAGTTCGAGCCAGTGACGCGTTTAGTGTCTGTATGCAGGATTGGCGATCCACCAATCAAAATGCAAGGTTTTTTCTCTTATCACTACCTGTTACAAATATAATTTATTTCTCTTCAAAAGCAATTCTTAGTGCTAATATATGAGCACAAGGACCTTTTGTCATTTTGTTATTATAATAGTATGAGCAATTACAATTCCCATCTACAATCCTAAGGTCTTTATCTACCCTAACATTAGGAGTATAAACCTTATCCACAACTCCTGTAATTGTAATTTTTTCCTGATTTTCTTTATGTTCTATGTTGAGTACTCCATCTTCTTGTTGTGAGATCATATAAGCTTCTTTATCAGTCTCACTAGAAAAACGAAGCGCATCTATATCAATTCCTTCTCGCTTTAACTCTCTGGCACGATATACCTTATTCTTTAAATCATAGATCACCTTCCCCGCCTGGGTAAATGTTGTTAACGCTTTGTTTACAGTAGACAGATTCATTCCTACGTCTGTAGCTAATTCTTTTTCTGTGCGAAACCAATTCTTTCTTAGTCCAAGATATACTGTTTGCAATGCAGAAGAAGATACCTGTCCTCTAGGTGCCAACAAGTCTAATTGACTAACCTGTGTCCAATCATTTGCTGTCCACCCAGAAAGTCCCAATGTAAAATACATGTCATTGTTTAGATGTGCTGTATAAAACGACGGCATTCCTGTTCCTAAAAGATGAACAGTAAATTTATCAGTAATCGGTAGTAAACGTTCTAACAACTGGATTCTTCTACGACCCCAAACTCGTATTTCTCTCTCGACCTCTCCCTGATAAATGGATCGAGAACATTCTATTTCAATGTTCCAGGGTTCAAAAACAGCTACAATGGGTTGTCCTGGTTTTAGAATATACTTAATAGACCTTGGACTCTTCTTTTCCTTGTTTCTTTTTAAAATAAAAATAAAATTAGCAATATCTGCCGCTTCCAATTCAAAAGATATTTTCTCGCTGGTCATTGCAGAACTTACTTGTAAAAAACCTCGAACCCAACTATCTGGTAAATCGATCTTTACTTCTTTATAGTTTTCTTCTCCAGTAGTCTTTACATCAAATCCTCCAGGATCTATCTTAAAATCTGTTTCTTTATAACTACGTATTTTTTGAAATTCCTGATATAAACTTTCTGAGTAATCGATATTTGTGGTTCCACATTTAAAATCACTGATATTGGTAAACACATCATAATCACAGGATAGCTTACCATATACTGATTCATCTTTACTAAAACATTCAAAAAATACCTGATCAGGATGTATTGTAATCACAGGATCCAATACCAACCAGGCCGCATAATCTCTTGTATAGAGGTACTTAAAATACTTTCGTTGCGCTTTATAAAAAGGCTTTGTGATTACTTCTCGCTGTTCTCGTAATCCTTTTAATTTTCTTTGTAATTCGAGTATCTCTGTATTAGTTTTATCTAACTTTTGATTCGCTTCTGCCAACCATACTTCTTCCTGGCTCTTTAACCATTCCAGATACTGGGTATTATCTTTGGGCTTGAACTTAAAATCCGCAACAACCACATCATGTAATGCAGAAATGGCTTCTCTAAAAGGAATTTTTTTATTTAGAGTTCCTACAAAATATGTAGGTTCTCTAAGTACATCCGGTGCAAAAGCAACACCTGTTGATGAAACTCCATTTTGTACGCTGCTTGTTCCTCCATATTTATAGCTAAACTTCATATTTTAAACAGCTTTTATAGTTAATGGAATTTCTATTTCAGGAAAAGCTTCCTTAATCGCAAGCAAGATGTCAATACATTTACTTCTATCTTTTACAGTTTTAGTGGCTAATACAGTATCAAGAACTCTAATTACCATCCTGGCTACTAATTGATCCTTAACACCTTCTTTTTCAAGAAACCCATATACTCTTGATTTTGCAGCACTATTCCTATTAATATTAAACAGTGTAGTTTTGAAAAAAGCTTCTAGCTTTAGAATTACTTCTGGCCTATCTTTGGCATAGGTATTTAAATAATTTGTAGTAAAGAATTGCATAGTCTTAGAAGGATGTTCTTGTAGTTTTAATAATAATTGTAATCCATCTTCTTTTCTAAAGCGAGTAGTTATCATTTTTCTTCCAAATGCCTGTACATCTTCTTTGGTATGATCACATATATATAATAAAGTGTCCAAGTTCCAGGTTTCTGTTTTTATATGATTGTCAAAAAAATCATAAGCCCATTCTCTAGCATCTTTCCAATCGGTATTAAAAATTCGTAAAGCCTCCTCAAACTCATAGTTAATACGTGCTGGATTACTTTTGAAATACACTTCTAATGTATCACGGACTACTTTAACATCGCTTGTCGACAATAAAACAAGTTGTGACATGGTTAAATCCTGAAGATGCATTCTTTTCTGAAATATTGGAGTCCCTAATTTTTGCGCAAATTCATATTTAGATAATATCAGTACGAGAATTCCATCAGGATTCACTTCTTGCAGATCATTCCCATAGTATTGTATTAATACCTCATAACAACTTTTATGAACTCCTTCATAGGATTCTTGCTCTGTAAGTACTTGTAACAATTTATGCAGTAATCCTTGTTTAAATTTTTTATCTAAGCTTACCAATTTTCCTATAGCGGGCTGAATAGCTTCTCGAACTTCAGGGTGCGGAGAAAAACAGTACCCGCTTATAAGTTGATGATGTTCTAATAGATATTGATCGGGAAAAATTGATAACAATTCCATACCCGCTTTTCTCAATATATCTTCTTCTGCATCCAAATATTCTCCTATATAATCTTTTGACAACTCATAAGTGGGAATCGTATTTACTCTACTTAATGTTGCTGCGAATAATTTATTGGTAACTGAACTACTATTAACTAATTGTTTAATCTTTTCTTTGGATACATCTTTTAGCAACTGTCCCAAATATGTTTGTCCTATTATTTCATTTATTTTTAAAAGAAAATCGAATTTATACGTATTGGGTATTTCTAGAAATGGTGCTAATTGATCAATATGCAATGGTAGATCATAAGTAAGTTTATTCTTATATAATTCGGATATATATACTGTGACTTCTGGTTTCTCAATTAATAGCAATGCTGCTAAAAAATCAGAAGTTAACATATACGCTGCTTCATATTTTTGCAACCATTGTAAGCCCAATATCTGTGCTTTTTTACTATTGGATATAAGTAATGATAACAGTATTTCTTCCTCTGGTTTTTCTGTTTCATATCTTTTTTCCAAAATATCTATTACAATATCTACAACACGCTCATCATAATGTGTTATTAATTTCTTAAAAATGGCAGGCGGTATTTCCTCAAGAAAATTTGGCTTATCCTGTATGATCCGTAAAGAAAAACGAATCGCCTCTTCACTTTTAGCATTTGCAAGTATATATAATACTTCTTGTGGTTTGTTATTCCATACTTCTTGTAATGCCTCTTCTCGAGGTAATTGAGAAGAATCTGATACCTCACCAGTATAGTACCATTTCTTTCTGGCACGATGAAACCTATCTGAACTCCCAAACAGGATATACATTAATGCTGGAAAATCACAATATTTAGGAAAATGCTGTTTTATCGTTTCATAACGTCTTGTGTCATAATCATAATTATAGAAGTACTTTGTTTCTTCATTTCTCTTATCAATAGCATCATCCAAACTACATAGTAATTCCTTTGCAAAATCTACATAACCATCTGTATTAAACTTTCCTAAATTATATATGGTTTTATAGGTGGTGTTACCAAAATACTCTTTGGTTTTTCCTGAGAAGGCTATTCGTGGATTAGGTTTTTTCTTCTCCTGATCTGCAGATATCCAATTCCAATTTGTATCATAAGTTCCATATCCACTATATCCAGGTTTACTAATTGCAATACGCTTAGAAATTAAAGCATAGAAAATAAGGTCGTCTGTTACTTCTGCTGTTCTGAAAATATATCGAATAGATTTAAAAGTATTTAGTTTTATAGGTAGTCGATTTATAAGAGTATATAATATATCTCGTAATTCGATATCCTGATAGGAGAGAAGATACAGGTAATAAACACTTAATGGATTAATGTTATTTTCCTGCAAAAAATAGGTAACAAGTTCATTAGAAAGTTGTTTTTTATTCCCTAAATGATTTGCTATTTCTATTGGCAATTCTTTTCTGGCATTTTCAAATACTTCTTGCTGATAACGATCTCCCTTATTTGAACTCTTAAGTATATATGCCGCCGCTACTCTACCTATTTTATCAGCATATCCTTTTTCACTAAAAATATTTGAAACTTTTTCTATTGCAGTCGTGTCCCTAAATTTTGCCAACACACGAATAGCCGCATATTGTTCGAATTCATCTTTGGATGATATAAAATGAGGTATAAATTCTAAGGACTCTTTTAGGTCAAGTACTCCCGCTCTCCAAATGATTCTTGATACTTTCCAGTCTCTTGTATAATTTCCTAAGGTTGCATCTTTTAAATATTTAAGAATCACCTCATTTCGTGTAGTATTTACTGTATCGTTTTCTTTCTCTTTAGATTCTTTAATCAGCGTATTTTCCTGCCCTTCTTCTGCATATCCTTTATCTTCTTTACTTTTTACAAGCTTATCAAATATAATTATTGCCTCTTCATAAGGTACTGGAAAGACTGTTTTTGTTCCCTCTCTGAGGGTACTTTCTCTTCTTCCATACCTAAAATTAACGATAAATAATTCTGAATCTACTTCGCAAAGGTCTACTTCATATACCTTGTCTGATTTTGCATCTTTAAAGTATAATGACTTACTTTTTAGTAATTTCAATGTGAGTTGGATTTAATGACTAAAATCTCTTTTTTTAATGATATTTCAAAATTAATCTTCATTATTTTTAGATTGTAAATTATTTTTATCTGAATGTCTGTATTTTATATTCTATTTTAGTTTTTATGAGCTTATAAAATCATTAAAACCCTATCTTTATATACAGAATTCTATTCCGAAAAAAATGAGTATTCCACAACTTAAATTTACAATTGCTTCTTCTAACAATGAATTGGAACAGATCATTCAACTTCAACAAAAGAATTTACCTGTTTCTATTTCAAAAAGTGAAAAAGAAAAAGAAGGTTTTGTAACTGTGCAGCACGATTTCGATATTTTAAAAAGAATGAATGATCAGCAACCGCATATCATTGCAAAAGATGGTGAAGTTGTGGTTGGATACACATTGTGCATGACAAAAGATTTTGGCAATGAAATCCCTATACTGCGACCAATGTTTGATAAAATCAATAATTTCTTAGATCATTCTAGTACATATATCACTATGGGACAGGTTTGTATCGATAAGGCATATAGAAAACAAGGAATTTTTAGAGGGCTATATCACCATATGCGAGAAGTACTACAGAATAAGTATGATGTACTCATTACCGAAGTAGCTGCCAATAATACAAGATCCTTAAATGCTCATTATGCTATAGGTTTTAAAACATTGCTTACATACTCCTCAGATGATATAGAATGGCATATTATTCATTGGAACTGGGAGTGATATTCGGTTTTTGAACCTCTTCAAGATCATATCCAAAATCTTTCCCCTTTTGTATTCTTGGTACTCCTTTGGTCATCCATACAGGAGCTGGTTCACCTTTTAAGTAATGGTCAAAAAACTGCATCATTCGTATAGATAAGTCTTGCTTGTTTTTTTCTTTTCTTAGATTATGTGCTTCATTATTATAAACCAATAACCAAACTGGTTTTTGTAATCTACGCATACCCATAAACATCTCTATTCCTTGATAATAGGGTACTGCTCCATCCTTATCGTTATGCATCATAAGCAAAGGAGTTTCTATTTTAGGAATTCCGAATAGCGGAGAGTTTTCTATATATAAATCAAAACCTTCCCATAAGTTTTTACCGATTCTACTTTGAGATTTTTCATATTGAAAAGCTCTACTCAGCCCGGATTGCCATCGTATTCCTCCATAAGCAGAGGTCATATTACTTACTGGTGCACCTGCCATTGCAGTTTTAAATTTATTGGTAACTGTTATTAAATAAGCGACTTGATATCCACCCCAACTCTGTCCTTGAATTGCCATGTTGTTACTATCTATATAGCCAAGTTCTTCTACCGCCTCAACTCCTGAAACAATACAATTATAAGCGCTAGCTCCTGGTTTCCCCTCATCATATACAATATCAGGAACAAACATTATATAATCATTACTAACAAGATAAGATGAGTTTACAATAGAAGCACTTGGTCGTGGAATATGATACGTTCTATAACTATCAGATCTCTTTTCATAAAAATATGTGATCAACGGATATTTTTTTGCAGGATCAAAATCTTCTGGTTTATATATAATCCCTTCCAATTTTTTTCCATCATAAGCTTTCCATGAAAATAATTCAGCTGTTCCCCATTTAAAATCTTTTTGATGAGGATTCGCATTGGTAATCTGTGTATTGTTTTTAAACCCATCATTGCTTAGATGCATATCTTGAAACGTATTAAAATTCTGTTTTTGATATGTAAAAATCTCTGCGTTTTTAGCTTTATTATATCTATTTATGAGAAACTCTGAAGGCTTTATTTTTTCTACTAGCTTTCCTTTATCTAGTGCGTATAAACCTGAAGCTTTAGTGGTTTTATCAAAGCTTGTAATAAGTAATTCATCATTAAGGTAAGAAGCATTCATTCTATTTTCCGGATCTAGTCTCAATGTTCTATATTCTATAGCATTTTTTCTTCCGGTTTTAGTAATGTTTTGTGGTTTCTTTTTACCGTCAAGGGCAATTCTCCAAATATCAAATTTATCAAATACCAGAGCATTACCTTCTGCATCAAAACCTCCATAACCATATGGATAAGGCAATGCAGGGTGATCATCATCTTCATCATAAAATGCTACAGAAAGTTCTTTTGTAAGATTTAATATTTTAGAAGTTAGAAGATTTACAGAAAACCAGGCTTGTTTCTGTATATCATAATACAAGGCATATGTTTTATCCGGAGATAGAATAGGATCTATTGCCATATTCTTTAACACAAGGTTTCTCTCTCCCGTATAAGTATTTATTAGATAGTAATCATTCGTCCAGGGCAAATTCCAGGAACGTTGAATATCATATGGTGAACCTGTAGATCCAAATACAAATTGTTGCTCTTTATCTTTATCAAAGATTACCTCAGAGATTACCTCATCCTGGATATGAATAAAATCATCTTTATCCGTATCATAATAAGAGATAAAAGCTTTCTTATTAAGTTCTTCAAATCTGGATTTCTGTTCAGGCTGGATCATTTTGTCCTGCCAATTCCATACATCTACCTGAGGAATCTCTTCTTCGAGCAATGTAGTGTCTCTCTTATATTCTACTTTGGGTTTTGAATAAAAATAAAGCCGTTTCCCGTATTCTGAAAAGAAAGGAGATTGATCGGCACTTAAAACCCATCGATTTCTAAGGTTATTACTAACAGTATCTATTAGATTTTTGAGTTTTTGATTCTTGTAATAATACAATCCATACTTAAGTGAATCTACTGCTGTAGAGTCTGAAGCTGCAAGAAAAGAAAATCTGAAACCTTCTTTATCCACTACTAATTTATCATATCTATATTTACCTGTATCTACAACTTTTTTTGCTCCTAAAGACAAATCATATTGATATACTCCTAGATCTTTTTCGTTTTTCTTTTGGTTTTTTAATGCGTAATAGAAAAAATTACCCTTCTCAGGAACCACAAAATCTTTAATTTGATGAAGTGTATCTGTATTTTTGGTTTTCAAGTTATAAACCAGTGCATAATTTTGTTTCTTGGCTAATGGGATTTTCTTTTTTGTAGTATCCTTTTTTTTCTCCTGTAGGGAATCTTTTTCTTTCTTCTTTTTAGAAGTGCTTTTGTTCTTGAATTTCTCAATCACCAGCCAATCTTTTCCTTTTATAGGTATCTTATATTTTTTAACCCTTAGAATAGAATCAAGAATTTTATTATTCTTCACATCATAGATAAACAAGGCGTCTTTGGACCTATCTTCTTTATCAACTTCTTTCTTTTTCTCTTTTCTTAAAGTTTCATAGTTTGGTTTTCTTTTAAAAATCACAAAACTCTCATCAGAGGTTATTGAAGAATTATATCCATTATGAAAAACAAATTTCTGTTTATTCTTTGTATTATATATTTCTATATATCCATCTCCTCGCTTAGTAGATGTTTCTATAGTAGATACAACTAGTTTCCCTTTATTTGATATTTTAACATCACTGATCCTTTTCCAAAGATCATAATCATCGTGGGTAATTGCTTTTTTTTGAGCTAAAAGAGAGATAGGGGTTAAAAGGACTAATAGGATTACGAATTTTCGAACCATTGGATTGAGTTTAATGAATAACAAAACACTTTTGTCATTTTTTACTAATGGATATCAAGGATTTATTTTATAAAATCCAGCGAAAATTATAAAACCTTTTCCCTAACGGTATGTATTTAACATAACTTTATCTAAGCAGTGATAAGAAAAACTCTTCTGAAATGCTAAAAAACATCATAAAATGAGACCGATTTACAGGTAGTTATGCAGGATCCAATCATTACTTGTTAAAATTCTGAAAAGCGGTTGTCATTAACAAAATCATCATCTGTAAGTGTTCTAAGAAAGGCTATGATTTGCTGTTTTTCTTGATCTGTCATAGAAATACCTATGGTCATATCTGCATTTCTAAAAACAGGATCTAACGTTTCGGATTCTACCATCCCATTACTATAATGATTTAAAACATCTTCTAATGTTTTAAGCCTTCCGTCATGCATATAAGGAAAACTAAGCTCAATATTTCTGAGCGTTGGAACTCTAAACTTATACATATCAGCTTCTAATCCGGTAACTCGCCCTCTACCAATATCATTATACTGAGGATCAATAGGTAATCCATTATTACGATATGATTGATCTGTAAATAGTGTGCCTTGATGACAAGAAGCACATTTAGACTTAAAAAGTTCAAAACCTGAGGCTTCATCTTCTGTAAACACAGAACCTTCATTCCTTTCAATTTTATCATATTTTGAATTAGAAGAAATCATCATCACCATAAATTGTGATAATGCCTTAAGCATATTATCAGAGTTTATCTTTTGATCCTCAAAAGCCTCTGCAAATAATTTGACATATTCTGGCTGCTCCTCAAGTTTTTTGATAATACTGCTAAAAGTTTCATTCATTTCTACCTCGGCAGTAATTGGTATTATAGGTTGTAAATCTAAATGTATTGCTGCACCATCCCAGGTAAATGCATTTAAAAATGCTAAATTATGAAGTGGTTGGGCATTGCGAGTTCCTAAAGCTCCATCAACACCATGACTAACAATATGTGTATGATGTGTAAAAGCAAAATCCTGAATATGACAAAATCCGCATGAGACTACTCCGTCTGACGATAGACGTCCATCGTAAAATAATTTTTTTCCTAGCTCAAAACCTTTTTCAGTTGGAGGGTTAAGGGTAATATTATAACTAGGTTCTGGAAAGTTAGCAGGAACTGTAAATTCTAGTTTTGGATTTTCTATAGACACATAATCATCCTTTTCAGAACTGCAGGCAGCTCCAAAAAGGATAATAGTTATATATGATAATAATTTCACGTGGTAATTCTTACTGACTAAAATTAAAATATGCTTATTATTAATTAGAAACATTTGTAATACTAAACATAGTACTAACATTTTCTGCAATCAATGGTGCATTTACCGGGTCTACCTGTATATCACTTTTATCTTGCAATGAATGTGAGTTTGTACTATCAAATATTTTAGCTACATCTGCTTTAATAGTTATATTGGCTGTATTATTTGCTGATATAGATAATGTATTTGGTAAATCTAAAGTAATCTCTTTATAATTATCCAATGTGGTACCGTGACTTCCTACGTGTAAAAGAAAAGGAGTATTGGTATTGGGTACTCCAACCATACTATAAGTTCCTTCAAACTTAAGGAATTTATATCCGGCAGACCAACTCCATAACATCCCACTTTCTTCTGCAGTAGGTATAAAGTTGTTAACTCCATTTAACGGATAATTTGATTGATCAACACCAAAACCAAATTTAATTTTTGTGTATTCTCCAGATGTTATATCAGTTAATCCTACTTCTTTACTGGTACTTACTTCTTCATTTATAAGAAAATAACTATCAGCTACAGGGTATTTAAATTCTTCGCCATTAGCTTTGACTAAAACTATATTACTGATAATGTACTTTAATTCAGAAATTGTATATGTTTCACTACTACCATTGGTATATGCACCACGCGATAATTCAATAGGGTTATTATCAATTATGTTTGTAAAATCAAGATTAAGACTTCCTACTTTTGCACCATTATTATCATCATCGCTTTTACAAGATAATACGGTAACAAGAGTTAACGCAATTATTAAGATCTTTTTCATTTTTGTATTCATTAAAGTTTTAATTTTTGTTTGTGTTATTTATATTTTATAATTAATACATCTTTGGAGCCTTTGTTTTCAGGGATATCAAAATCATTACTTTCTGAGTTACCAACAACTACGACTTTTTTATCATTTGTTTCTATACAATCCTCTCCAAATTCTGCTTCACTTCCTCCTGTTGTCGTTTTCCATTTAACCTCTCCGGTAGTATCTATCATTATACTTAAGATATCACTTTGACCTCTATTCTGAGTAAGATCTACATCGTTACTTCTAGAATTTCCGGTAATCATGAAATTTCCATCTTGTGTTTTATGAATCCCTCTTCCTGTATCAAAGGCTGTTCCTCCTAAAGATTTTTCCCAAAGCAGGTTTCCATTACCATCGATTTGTATCATCCAGAGATCTGCATTTCCTTTGGCACCAGTAATATCTCCATCATTACTTCTGGAATCTCCTACAATAACAAATTTACCATTACCTGTGGCAGCAATTGCATATGCTACATCAATTTCAGAACCACCAAATGACTTCTGCCATAACATAGTCCCTTCTGAGTTTACTTTTACAGCCCAGAAATCATAACTCCCCTTACTGTTTGTTACATCAAAATCAATACTTTCTGATGAACCAATCATTAAGAATCCATTATCTTCTGTTTGAACGGTATCGTAGCTACGGTCGTTATTGGTTCCTCCAAAATAACGTCTCCATACTTTATTTCCATCTGCATCAAGTTTAATCCCCCAGAATTCCCCAACACCATGTCGAACGTTATTTCTTTTATCATTACCTCCACCGCTACTGGCTGTTACATCCAGAAAACCTGTAACAAAATAACCGCCATCAGTAGTTTGAACAACCGAGAAAGCTCTATCAATTCCAGGAAAACCAAAACTTTTCTCCCATTGTATTTCTCCTGTTGAGTTAATTTTCACAATCCAATAATCCTGCAAACCTGCATTGACAGTTACATCTTCATCACTACTCCTACTATATCCAACTAAAATGTAACCTCCATCAGTCGTCTGTATAATTCTCTCTCCTCTATCATCACCTGTGCCTCCATAGGTCTTACTCCAGGAGATTGTTCCTTCTTTGGTTAATTTAAGCACCCAAAAGTCACTATCGGTAGCAGTCTTGTCAGTAATATCACCATCAATACTCTGGGTATATCCAGCAACAGCATAACCCCCATCAGTAGTTTCTACTACTGACAGGGCATTATCTTCATTACTTCCTCCAAATGTTTTAATCCACTCTATCTCACCTTTAAAACCAGTATCAACAGGTGGCGTGGGTTCGGTTGAATCATCATTGCTACAAGTTGTAAAAGTTAATGATATAAAACTGATAGCAAAAAGGCGAAATGATAATTTAAGATGATTCATATATTATTTATTTTATTTTTTTACAAACCGTTTAGACAGTATCTCTCCATTAGTAATGACTTGTAGAAAATATACTCCGGTATTTAAAGTAGAGATGTCTATAGTATTTGTAACGGTTCCTTTACTTACTAATTGCCCTACAAAATTTTTGATTTCATATTCTGACACATCTCTATGATTCATAGACACGTTTAAAATAGCACCTTGAACAGGATTAGGAAATATGGTGAGCGTTGTTTTTTCTGGTGCACTAATAGCAACTCTAGATGCGCTAGTTGTAAGCGCAACATTGTCTATTGCTATATCTGCTTGCCAGGTAGAACCTGTAATTCTATTAAATCTAAGTTGTACTCCTGCACCAGTATAAGCGGCTAGATCAATATTTACGGTTTTCCAAGAGTTTCCTTGGTTTCCTGTTTGACTCCATAAACTAGTCCAAGAAGCTCCATCATCAGCACTCGCCTCCAAAGCAATACTACCCATGTTTGTTGCTCCATACATATGATATGCAAAAGAAAAAGTAGCAGAAGATTGTGCGCTTAAATCAAAACATGGAGAATTGATAATTGCTCGTTTATTAGGATATCCTGTGCCATTTCCTGAAGCCTCAACATAAATATAGTATGTTCCTTGAGTAGCACTTGATGGTCCGGTATTTCTTGATGGAGTTCCGTTTGCATCTACAGACCAATTTATATCGTCTGCAGTAGACTGCACCCATGCTCCTACCGTATTTTCAAATCCTTCATTATATGGGAATGATGAGATACCCGAAGTACATCCATCACCTCCAGATCCTCCTCCTTCAATGATATTAACCGTATAATCTTCTACCTCTCCATATTGAAAAGACTCACAGGGAGAAGGCACTCCATTATATTTCATAGAAACTCGCATTCTGGTTGTTCCATTTAATGCGGAAGCTGGAATGGAAAAATTACCTGCTACTGGTGTATTTTGAGTAGCCGTTTGAGTCCATACCTGCTCTCCAGAATCAGAAAAGTCCCCATCTTGATTAAAGTCAATCCATACGCTATACCCCTCACTATATACTGTACCTGTCCAGGTAGGAGTGACAGTAATCGTATGCGTATCATCTCTTTTGAGATCAGTGGATATAGATGTGTAATCAATATAACCTCCATTTGAAGCTCCAGAAGCATTATTTATTGTTCCTATAGCAACATTACTTATATATTCATCTGAAACACTATTACCATTAGAATCACAATATACTAACTGTACGCTAGTGGTAGTAAATGTAACCGAATTACTGTATTGAGAGGTACTCCCATCAGAGCACTTACTCCTTACTTGAGCTTCATATTGAGTAGTAGGTGATAAACCTGAAATCACATAAGACGTTCCTGAAGAAGTATTGGTAGTCCAGGCAGAAGTTCCTGTTGCTCTATATCTTACATCATAAGTAGCTGCTGCAACACTCCCCCAACTTACAGTAGCCGAAGTAGCTCCAACATTAGATGAAGAAACAGAAGAAGGGGTTGTAGCTTGGCATACTACTGTGGCACTTTTTCTTACTAAAAAGAAGCCTCCTTCTATATCACTTATTACAATATTTCCACTATTAAAATACGGATATACATTCCACACACCATTAAAAGCTGCTCCATTACTGGAAGGATATGTATCAAAAGAACCTATTTCTGTAATATTTTTATTCCCAATATCAGAAATATCTATTACTCTAATCCCTGCTCGATAATTTGCCAAATAAAATTTATTTCCTTTTACATACCCATTATGATCTATTGCTGCAGTAGGACCATTATATATCATGTGTTGTTGTGGATTATCTAAATCTTGGAAATCAAAAATGATTGTCCTGGTATTAAAGCCTACTCCTTGTTCATCTGTTTCATCTCCCAGAATAAAATATCTCATATCTTCTGTAAACCATCCTTGATGGGTATATCCAACATCTGAGTATTTAATAGTAGAAATGGTAACAGGGTTTGCTTTATTTGTAATATCGGCTATTACTACTTCGATCTCATTACTTCCGATGAGTATTTCTCTACCTGTATAATTACTATCAGGTCCATTATAGGTTACTACTTGTGCATCATGGGTATAAGCTCGTTGACCTCCAGACAAAAACCCTCCTGCATTAGTTGGGTTTTTAGGGTCTTGAATATTAATAAAAAGAGGACCTCCTCGATAAGGACCTGAATTTCTTTGAGCTCCTACTACATAAGCATAGCCTGAATCTTCATTAATTACAATATTGTGTGCGTTGCCAAATTCAGTATACCTTGTATCTGCGGTAAAATTCTGAGGTGGGTTTGCAACATTACGTAATCGGGTAAGGTCAAAAACCTGCATTCCATGGTTAGAAGCTTCACTTACAATAAATGCATGGTCTTTATAGACTTTTACATCTCTCCAGGAACTGTTACTGGTTGCAGTAGGTAATTTACCTAGATAAATAGGATTAACTGGATCAGAAATGTCAATAAATGCGGTTCCATTATTTAAACCGATAATCGCATATTCCCTCCCATTGGTAGGATCTGTCCATCCCCAGCTATCATTTCCAGCTCCAGCATTCATTGTAGAAAGTGTGATATGAGACATTAAATCGTAGTCGTTACAAGGGTAAGAACCCGCGAAGCCATTCGTACAAGGTGTTTGACTATAGGATACAAAAGTCAGTAGCAAAAACGAAAGCGTAATTGTTAAAATTTTCATTGAGTTTGTGGTTTTAAGAGTTAGTTAGATTTTTTTTGTTAAGTCATATTAAAAGTTTAATTATTAAACATTTATCTAAATTTATGAAATTTATTCCTAGTAATTACGTAGTATTACTTAGAGTTAATTTCATTAAGTTTTTTTTAACAAAAAACCACAAAGAACTGATATTTTTAACTTTTCTTTAAATACTAATTCTTAGTATTCAAGCAATTATCTTATTGAATTATTTATTTATAATTAATTTTTTTGTCAAGTTATCATTAACACGTACCAAATAGATCCCCGAAGAATAATTAAGAGCAAGATTTGTACTGTTTGGTGTATCAAAAGAAGTTATTTCATCAACTTTTTTACCCAAAATATTATAGATTTCAATTTTTTCTAACTGAAAACCATCTCCTCCATTAATCGTAAGTCTTGAACTTGCCGGATTAGGATACATAGAAAATTTTTCTTTTGTCGAAAAATCACCCACACTTAAAGTATTACTTTGTCTTACCAGAAAGAACCCTCCTTCGATATCGCTAATCACAATGTTTCCGCTATTAAAATAGGGATATACATTCCACACGCCATTAAATGAAGCACTATTACTAGAAGGAAACGTATCAAAAGAACCTATCTCTGTCATGTTTTTATTACCTATATCAGAAATATCTATTACTCTTATTCCCGCACGATAATTTGCCAAATAAAATTTATCTCCTTTAACATATCCATTATGATCGATAGCTGGCGTAGGACCTGTATATACCATATGCTGTACTGGGTTATCTAAATCCTGAAGATCAAAAACTATTGTTCTAGTGTTAAAACCTACTCCTTGTTCATCTGTTTCATCTCCCAAAATAAAATACCTCATATCTTCTGTAAACCATCCTTGATGCGTATAACCAACATCAGAATATTTAATAGTTGATATAGTAGTCGGGTTAGATTTATTGGTAATATCGGCTATTACAACTTCTATTTCGTTACTACCGATTAAAATTTCACGCCCAGCATAATCAGAATCAGGACCATTGTAGTTAACTACTTGTGCATCATGACTATATGCTCTATCTCCAGTAGAAAGAAATCCTCCATCCGAAACAGGATTAACAGGATCCTGAATATTTATAAATACCGGACCTCCTCTGTAAGTCCCAGCTCTACTAGTTCCTACGGCATAGGCATACCCAGAATCTTCATTAATCACAATATTATGAGCACTCCCAAAATCTGTAAAATGTTTATCGACAGTAAAAGTTTGAGGAGGGTTAGCAACATTACGTAATCTTGTAAGGTCAAAAACCTGCATCCCATGATTTGGTGCTTCACTAACGATAAATGCATGATTCTGATATACTTTAACATCTCTCCAAGAGCTATTACTGGTGGCTGTAGGTAATTTACCAAGGTAGATTGGATTAATTGGATCTGAAATATCAATAAAAGCGGTTCCGTTATTTAGGGCAATAATAGCATACTCATTATTATTAGTAGGATCTGTCCATCCCCAACTGTCATTACCTGCAGATGCACTCATCGTAGATAGTGGGATATGTGACATTAAATCATAATCATTACAAGGGTAAGAGCCAGCCATTCCATTCTCACAAAGTGTTTGAGACTGGATCTGAGAAGAAAATAAGAAAATAAGTAGTGTAAAAAATAGTTGAGTTTTCATTGTTAGGGTTTATTGATTTGTTGAGTTTGTTTACGTAAAAATTTTATGGAGAGGTTTCTCTAACCAGTATAAAACCGGATTCTATATCACTAATTACTATGTTTCCACTATCAAAAAACGGGTAAACATTCCACGCTCCATTAAATCCTGCGGCATTATCGTTTGGAAAAGTGTCAAAAAAACTTATTTCGGTCATATTTCTATTATCAATATCTGAAATATCTATTATCCGAAGACCTGCTCTATAACTTGCTAAATAAAATTTATTTCCTTTTACATATCCATTATGGTCAATTGCAGAAGAAGTTCCATCATATGTCATATGTAATACGGGGTTATCCAAATCCTGAAAATCAAAAATAATAGTACGGGTATTAAATCCAACTCTTTGTTCATCTAGCTCATCTCCTAAAAGAAAATACCTCTGATTTTCTGTAAACCACCCTTGATGCGTGTATCCTACATTAGAATAATTGATAGTAGAAATCGTTACAGGATTATTTTTATCAGTAATATCAGCTATCACAATTTCTACTTCATTACTTCCTATCAAAATCTCACGACCTGTATAATCTGTATCTGGACCATTATAATTAACTACTTGTGCATCATGGCTATATGGTTGTTGCCCATTAGAAGCAAAGCCTCCAACATCTGTGGGATTTAACGGATCACTAATATCCAGAAAGACCGGACCACCAGCAAACGTACCAGCTCTGCTAGTCCCTACGGCATAAGCAAAACCAGAATCTTCATTAATAACTATATTATGTGCGTTTCCAAAACCAGTAAACCTTGCATCAGCAGTAAATGTTTGTGGTGGATTGGTAACATTTCTTAGTTGTGTAAGATCAAAAACTTGCATCCCATGATTTGGTGCTTCACTTACTATAAATGCATGGTTCTGATACACTTTGGCATCTCTCCACGAACTATTGACTGTTGCTGTAGGTAATTTACCGAGATAAATTGGCGTCTCTGGATTAGAAATATCTATAAATGCAGTCCCATTATCTAAACAAACAATAGCATATTCTTTATCGGTACTTGGATCAGTCCATCCCCAACTATCATTACCTGCAGATGCATTGAGATCCGCCAACGATATTCTTGAAACCAATTCTAGTCCATTGCAAGGATATACCCCTTCACAAAGACTTGCATCCGGAGGAGTAGATCCTCCATCATCATCATTACTGCAACTTATAAAGCTTACTAAAATTATAATACAGACAACATAACAAAGGTTATTCCAAGGATTTTGGAGAATGGATTTCTTAATATTTATAAGTAAAGTCATAGGTTCTATTGTATATATATAACAAGTACACCTTTAAATACCCTACAAATCATATAGGTTCTTGATAGTTACAGGGATGTTGGTATAAATGTCAGATTAGATTTTTTATAAAAATACCAAACCATACTGAGTTTTATTTAACATAACAGAACTCATTGCTTATATTTTTATAAAATTTATAATAATCACCTTAATTTCTTAAATTATTCTTAAAAACAGGTAACAATCTTTTAATGCAACTGATATACTGATATAAACACAAAAAAAGTACAGTTAAAAAGATGTAATTATGAAAACTCAAGTTTTAAAAATCGTAGCATTATTAGGTGTCATTGTTTTAACAAGTTGTTCTAAAGATGATGATGTACCAGTAGAAACCGGAATCACTTTGTTTGAAGAACAAGGAGAATGGAATTGTGAATTGTCTCAAACTTGTGAAGATATTTATCAATTTGAACTTAAAGAGGGTTCTAGGATATCTATCAGTATTGAAGAAGTAACAGGGTTATCTGTGGTCTCATTGGATCTATCAGCAGATTTTGGTCAATTTGGAGGACCCAACTTACTTAATGAAGGTGCTATTACCTACTATGGGTGTACTGTTCAGGACGAAGAAATATCCATCACTAATATTTTAATCTCAGAAACGGGTACTTATAATTTAGCAGTTGCCAGAGATTGGAACTTAAGCGCTGGTTTTGATGGAACTTATACTTTAGTCATATTATCAGACACTGCTTTTACTGAAGGAGTAACACCAATAAACGATGCCGAGGCAACAAATTATCAAAGAGAATGTTTGTAGTTTAATTAAGGTAGTAAAAATCCCGAAAATTCGGGATTTTTTTATGCTTTAAAATGACTTTCTTACCTACCTTTGCACTATGATTGAAGATAAAAACACACCTAAAACACCTTTATCCGAATTAGGAGAATTTGGACTAATTGACCATCTAACCAAAAACTTTAAGATTACTCAAAAAAGTACGATTAAAGGTATTGGCGATGATGCAGCTGTTCTAGATTTTAAAGATTCAAAATGTGTTGTTTCAACAGATTTACTTGTTGAAGGAGTTCATTTTGATTTGGCATATGTACCACTAAAACATTTAGGCTATAAAGCTGTTATTGTTAATTTATCAGATATCTATGCGATGAATGCTTCTGCTTCTCAGATCACAGTATCTATTGCCGTATCTAATAGATTTCCGTTGGAAGCTCTCGAGGAACTTTATACGGGAATACAAACAGCGGCAAAAATTTATAATATTGACGTTGTAGGAGGAGATACAACCTCATCTACCACTGGTTTAATAATAAGTATTACTGCAGTAGGATATGCAAATGACAATAATCTCGTATATCGTAATGGGGCAAAAGAAAATGATCTTCTGGTAGTAACAGGAGATATTGGCGCTGCTTATTTAGGTCTGCAGGTTCTTGAAAGAGAAAAAGAAGTTTTTAAAGTGAATCCTAGTTCACAACCTGACCTGGATAAATATACTTATCTTATTGAACGACAATTAAAGCCAGAAGCTCGTAAAGATATTCCTGAATTACTTAAAGCTTTAGAGGTACAACCTACAAGTATGATTGATATTAGCGACGGCTTATCATCAGAAGTAATACATCTCTGTACGCAATCAAAAGTTGGTGTAAATCTATATGAAGAAAAAATACCTATAGATCCTACTGTAATTTCTACTTGTGAAGAATTTAAAATCAACAGTACTACTGTAGCGCTTAATGGTGGTGAAGATTATGAATTATTATTTACAATTAAGCAGGAAGATTATCCAAAAATTAAGGCAAATCCTAATTTGACCGTTATTGGTCATATAACAGATGAGAAAAGTGGTATAGGATTAGTTACCAGAGCCAATGAGAAAATACAATTACAAGCTCAGGGCTGGAATCCAATTAAAGATTAATGTAAATATAATTATGATGCAACTGGCAAGGCATTATCTGTTTTATTTCTGGCCATCTTTTTTGCATGTACAGAAGCCAAAGCATTATTAATTTCTTTTAGCTTAGGAGTCATCACTTCTAATTTACCTTTACTATTAGTTGTAGCTTGTTCTCCACAATGTGAACAAGTGTATTCTTTTATGTGATGAGTAACACTTTTAGAAAGAACATAATTATGCCCAAAAAGGGAACAGTAAATTTTCGAGAAAGAAAATGACGAATGGGGGGTAGAATTCTTCATCGTATTGCGGGGTTAAAATTTGATTATCAATACAATAATAATATTTTTTTCTAGATATTCCTTCTTTTTGTAAGAAAAATTTAATCTAAAACACTGATTTTTAACTAAAAAACCTCTTTTTATGTGTGTTTTGGCTGGTAAAAAGGTATTTCATCCTTTTTAACTTGTCAATTTATTGCCTCTTTTACTTACATATTTTTTAGGCTTTAGCCCTTAATTTTGCTGTAAAAAACGGGATAATTCCGCCAATAATTCATCTTTATCTTCAATATAAGTCATGTGCCCTCCATCAAAACTTATAAGATTAGTATTACAAAATTTTGACTCCTCTATTCTTTGGTCATAATTTAAAATAGGATCTTTTTTACCTGCAAAAATAATTTTGAGCCCGTCAAAATTCAATAAAACCTCCCTACGATCCTTTCTGATTTTCATTCCTTCCAGCGCTGAAATAATTCCTTGCAAAGAAGTTTTTGACGCTTCATTTTTAATACTATCAATCGCCATATCAAACTTTGATCGATTTTCTTCAGCAAAAAGATTCGCTATTGCCATACTTGTATAAGCATTAGGGTTCTTTTTTACAATATTTATAGCTCTGCTTCGATTGATCTTTCGCTCTTCACTATCTGGGTAAGAAGTAGAGTTTAATAATACTAATCTTGAAACTAATTCTGGAAAAAGCTCTACACAAGCCAATGATACATATCCTCCCATAGAATGACCAATCATTGTTACCTGTGTAATTTTTAAATGATCTAACACTGCTTTAACAGCTTTAGCCATCTCTTCCATAGTATGAATATAACCTACACTTTCTGTTTTTCCATGCCCTAATAGATCAATGGTTACAATTCTATATTTATCATTTATCTCAGCAACTATTTCTCTCCACATGGTTGAGTTTTCTAAAAACCCATGTAAAAAAACCAGAGCTTCCCCCTGATCTTCAGCCGTATAGTGTATTTTACTTTGTTTATATTCTAAAGTCATTATATTGCAAAGGTAAATTCTTATATATCCAACTTAAAATTATTTGTAAATGAAATTCACCAAAGAATCATTCATCACCGGGTTTGCTCTTTTTTCAATGTTTTTTGGTGCAGGAAATCTTTTGCTACCTCCAATGCTTGGATATAACTCTGGAGAAGATTGGTTCATTGTAGCTCTTGGTTTTATTATTACTGCAGTGGTTATCCCTCTTCTAGGGATTTTGGCACATGCACGTTTACAAGGAACTATGTTTGATTTTGCAAAAAAAGTTTCTCCTATTTTTAGTGCTGTTTATTGTATTATCGTATATATTATTTCTGTAGCAATTCCTTCTCCAAGAACTGCAGCTGCAACATACGAAACAGTTATTCAGCCTAATTTTGAGAATATTGGTTCTTTATTAAATAGTACAATTTACTTTGGATTGGTGTTAGTTTTTGTATTAAACAGGTCTAAAATATTATCTCTCCTAGGAAAATATCTAACACCATTGATTGTATCCATTTTATTATTAGTTATAGGTATTGGTTTATTTTCTGCCGAACAAATTGTAAATCCCACAGAGAAGCTTTCTTTTTTTCAAGGTTTAATTGAAGGATATCAAACTTTTGATGCTATTGGAGCAGTGGTAATTGGAGGAGTTATTATAATTTCTTTAAACCTGAGAGGGCATACTACTTTTGAGGCAAAAAAATATTTAATTTCCCGTTCAGGATTTATTGCTGGTTTTGGATTATTAATTATGTATGCTGGAATGATCGCTGCTGGAGCTTATTTCAGATCAGAGATTGTAGTAGATCAAGCATTGAGTAGTGACTTACAAAGAGCCCAACTTCTTAATACAATTTCTTTAGCAGCACTAGGAAACATAGGAAGCACATTTTTAAGCTTTTTAATTGGTCTGGCTTGTTTTACTACTGCTGTAGGTATAACAACTGGTACAGCTGATTATTTTAAAGGGTTATTCAATGACTCAAAACAAGTATATTTAATTACAGCAATTATTGCTTGTTTAATAGGAGTAATAGTTGGTCAATTAAATTTTGGTACTATCATTCATATTGGTTTACCAATCATCTTTATGATTTACCCAATTACAATTGCTTTAATCTTTTTAAATGTGGCCCCTGAGAAATTTGCCACTCAATCAGTGTTCAGAACAGTAGTTATAGTAACTATTTTATTTAGTATCCCCGATTGTATTCGATTTATCACTAATGAAACTACTGATCTTGGACAATGGGCATCTGGTATTAGAGCATTTTTACCTTTAGGAAATGAGCATTTTGGATGGGTCTTACCTGCACTTGTTAGTTTTATTATTTCTAACATATATGTACAATTAACAGCTCATAAAACGGCATAAAAAATTTGCAAAAATTAAGTTGTAACCTTCCTGAATTTTTAGTTAAATTTGCACCTCTTAACATTTCATTAACAAGAAATGATTAAGCGGGGAATATTAAAAAAAGGGGGAAATATCACATGAAAAAACTAACTGCAATTGCTGGCATAATCTTATGCTTAACATCTTTATCTTGTTCAAACGACGACTATTTACCGATTACATCTGATCTAGACATGGAATTATTGATTTTGTTGGATAATGCTTCTAACGGTCAAGGGAATTCGTTTTTTATTCTACCTGAAAGCAATGATTTTTCTAAAATACCTCAGGATCCTTTAAATCCACTTACCAAAGAAAAAGTAGCTCTGGGTAAATTTTTACTTCATGAAACGGCAACTGGCGGAGAACCAAAGATTGCCGAAATGAAAAACATGTATTCTTGTGCGTCATGTCATCACGCGGCCGCCGGATTTAGCTCTGGATTACGACAAGGAATTGGTGAATGTGGTATTGGTTTTGGGATCAAAGGTGAACAAAGAATTATAAATACTCAAGTTCCTCAAGATTCTATAGATGTACAGCCATTGCGTTCACCTACAATTCTAAATGTTGCCTATCAAGATGTAATGTTATGGAATGGGCAATTTGGTGGTACAGGCACAAATGCTGATACAGATGCTTATTGGTCAGAAATTCCGGAAAACTTTTTAGGGTTTCAGGGTATAGAGGTTCAAGCAATAAAAGGACAGGGAGTACATAGATTATTAATCGATGAAGATTTTGTACAAACCTATGGCTATAAAAACCTTTTTGACGAAGCATTTCCTGATGTTATAGAAAGTGAAAGATATAACAAAACAAATGCAGCTTTAGCAATTGCCGCCTATGAGAGAACCTTATTGGCTAATAAATCTCCCTGGCAACAATGGTTAAAAGGAAATAAAAATGCAATCCCAGATAATGAGAAAAAAGGTGCAATTACCTTTTTTGGAAAAGGAAAATGTTATGAGTGTCATACTGGTCCTGCTTTAAATGACAAAAACTTTTATGCATTCGGAATGGGAGATTTTGACAATTCCAGCCAAGCACTGTTACTATCAGATGTTGATATGGAGAATGTAAAAAAAGGAAGAGGAAATTTCACAAAAAACAGTGATGATGATTATAAATTTAAAACCCCAACTTTGTATAATCTAACAGACAATGGTTTTTATGGTCATGGCGGTACTTTTACTTCTCTTAAAGACGTAATCACTTATAAAAATGAAGGAATTCCTCAAAACGCAGATGTTCCAGCAGAAAATCTAGCATCTCAATTTGGCTCAACCAATCTTACTAATGAAGAAATAAAAACCCTAACTTCTTTTATTTCTAATAGTTTAAGAGATCCTGATTTATTTAGATACGTTCCTGAAACTATGATATCAGAACTTTGTTTTCCAAATAATGATAGTGTCTCCAGAGAAGATTTAGGATGTGATTAACTATTAAAAATCATTAATTATAAAAAAGCCAATAGCCTTTTTCATAAAACAGTAGTAAAATAGTTTTCTGGTTTTAAATCTTTAACTCAATCTTTTTAATAACATGTTTTATTCTGTCATTAAAATTATATTGATTTTGTGTGTTTAGTTCTAAAGCTTTTTTATAATTAATTAATGATTTTTTATAATCTCCAGAGAAAAAATAAGCTTCCCCAAGACTGTCATACAGATTCCACATCTTAGGGTGTTGTTCTATGTTAAACATAAAAAGCTGTATGGCCTTATCATAGTCTTTTGAGCTGAGATACCCATACCCAATTTTATTGATAACATCCTGAAAATCTATATTAGGATTACTCTTTTTTATTGCTTTAAGATCTTTAATAAATTCTGAAATATTATTCCCTTTTAAACTAACTAAGGCTTTTTTAAACAGTTGGGCAGCTTCTAAGTTGTAGCTTTTCGAGACTTCGTCTATGATATAATAATGATCTCCTTTTTGTCTTTCATAAATATCATTGGTTTTAATTACAAGAACAGTATTTATCTCAGGAAACATGGTTATATTTTGTCCCCAAGCACCGCTAGCTGTATAAGCTCCTTTAAGTATTTTATTACTTGGTTTTTCCCAAAGCCACCACATATAACCATAGCTATACCAACCTCCATTTTCCTTAAAAAAAGGGGCTATTTTATCAACTTCTTCAAAAGTAGATTTTGGCGTCGTCATTTCATGTACCCAATCTTTATTAATAATTTGAGTATTATTCCAGGTACCATTGTTAAGCATCAATAATCCCAATCGCGCCATATCTCTTGCAGAAAACCACATATGATATGCACTTATATCTGTTATCAGTGGATTTTCATCTTTTTCTTGTAGTGATCTATCCCAATCTTGCATTTGTAATGGTATCGCAAATTGAGATTCAAGATCATCGTATATATTGTTCTTCGTTTCTTTTTCAAAAATGTATCCGGCTATGTTAAAATCCCAATTGTTATATAGCCAGAACTCTCCAGGTTTAACACTACCTCTTTTGGGCGCTAAATGTTGTAAATCGCCACCATTGGCTGCTGGAAGAAAAACTCCTGAACGAGAAGATATAATATCTCTAACTGTGGCTTCTTTTTCACTATTTAACAATAACTCTGTTTTGGGTATCTGTATGTTTTTTAAAGACTTGTCAAGGTCAATAGTACCATCTTTTACATATTTTCCATAAAGCATAGCCATAACACTTTTTCTACAAGATGCTATGTAACTGTTTTCATTAATATTTCCATATTCAAAAATAATTTCTCCATCATGTATAATTAACATTCCTGTGGTAGCTGTGCTATCCACAACATATTCTCTTATAGCTTCTAATTTGTTTTGATCCCATCCAGAAAAAATAGAATATTCATTTCGTTCCCAATTTTTACCTGGAAAAGTTTGTGAAAATGCTGTTTTAACAGAGATTATAGCTAAAATAAAAAGTGGTAATATTGTGTTTTTCATTACTGGTAAATATTAAATCTAACATGCTAATCTAAAGTCTAGTTATTTTTTAAGGTAACACTAATTTTCTCAATCATTTTTTTAGCACTTTCACTTTCAGGATTGAGCTTAAGTGATTTTCTATAATTTATTAAAGCCAATTCGTATTGTTCGTTGGTATAAAAAGCTTCTCCCAAACTATCATATACATTAGCATTATTCGGAAACTCAGAAATTGCTAGTTGAAACACTCTAATGGCATTTTGTACATTTCCATTACGTAATAACTCATAACCTAGTCTATTCAATTCGTTTGGGTTCTCAAAACTATACTCATTTAAATGTTTTTCTTTTAAATCGTAGTAAAGCTTTATTCCTTTATCTACGTTTTCAAAACAACTGCTTCTAATTGCCTGACTGATTGATTTTTTAGGGATTACGAATTCCTTTCCAAGCATAATATCGTGCACTTGATGACCAATGTCCCAAACTACATTTCTATTATTAGATAATAAAATAATAACGATGTCATTTTTAAAATCATTTAAAAAAATAGATTCGAATTTATATGATGTCCCATTATGTCTTTGAATCTGTTCTTCTTCAAAATATTCTCCAACTGAAGATGTTTTACCATCTACATAAGGATTTTTTAAAAGTGCTTTAAAAGATTCTTGAGAAATAAGAACATTAGAGTTCATAGAGTTAATCCATTTGTATAAATCATTAATATCAGTCCATAACCAACCACTAATAAATTGTATTTCTGGGCATTTAATTTTATCAAAATCATAACAAGAAGTTCTATTAATATGCCTTTTTTGAGGATCAAAAACTGAGTTTGTCATTTTTAAAGGAACTATTATATTTTCTATTACAAACTCTTCAAAAGATTGGCTTGTAACTTTTTCAATGAGTCTTCTTTGAATAAAAACACTATTATTATTGTAGTTAAAATTAGTTCCTGGCTCAAAAAGTAAACTGTCCAAACTTTTTAAATTTTTAATTGCATCGCGATCGTTTTTAACTTCTAAATCAATAGCAGGCAATCCTCCTGAATAATTTAACAGATGACGAATAGTAACTTTTTCTGCCCACTTAGGAAGCCCTAAATCATATTTTGAAATAGAATCATCTAATGAAAGTAAACCTCTTTCTGCCAGAATCATTATTGAAACACCATTAAACTCTTTTGCAATCGAGCCAATATTGAAGATTGACTTAGTATCCAGTTTTGTTTGTTGAGAACCATCTATGTAACCAAAAGATTTTTGATAAACTATAATATCATTTTTTGAAATCAGAATGTTTCCATTAAAAAGATCTCGTTCAAATGACTTCGTTATTAGAGTATCTATTTTAGATACATATTCTGGAGTATTTTGTTTTAAGTTAGGTTCTGTTTTACAACCAAAAAAGAAAAGCAGAAATGATAAAAAACTAACTTTTTTTACAATATTGAATATTCCCATAGATTTGTCACTTCCTTGTTATAACTACTTATAATCTGCTTACATAGAAATGATTTACTTTAATCATTCATCATTAATCCAACAATCGAATAAGCAGAAATCAAATCTATAGTAAAGAGAGAGAATTTAAGGTCGAAAAATAGCAGTAGTCTTTGCATTTTATAAAATACAAAACGCCAAACTCTCTTATATTTTGATTTGTTTAGATATGCCTTAAAAACATTAATATTAGAATTAAGTTTTTCAAATAAGATACCGTAGTCAAGGAAAATTTGGAACCGCAATTAATTAAGGGTTGCAATCCACCAAGTATTCCCGAAAGGATCTTGAAAACCAGCTCCTCTAGCGCCGTGATCTTCTTCCATAGGTTCCATAAGTGGTTTTGCCCCAGCATCCAATGCTTCATAATATGTTTGATCTGTATCGGTAACATACACGTACATTGATCCTGGATGAGATGGGTATTCTTTTGAGGCTTCGGCAAGAAGAATAGTGCTATCTCCTATTTTGATTTCAGAATGCTGAATTCGTTTATCAACATCCAAACTACGAATCATTTCCTGGGCATTGAATATTTTTCGAATGAAGTCAATAAAATCCTCTGCTTTTTCCACTACCAAATATGGCATTGCTTGCTGATGACCAGCTGTGATTTTCATTCGTTGCATAACCGGGATACTTAGTTTTTTCATATTCAACGAATAAACCGGTAATAATATTCTGTAAATCCTTAAAAAAATAAACTAAAATGCCAAATCTAAGAAGATATAAACCTCTTAAATTCGGCATTTTAATATAATGTGAGCGTTTATGATTTATTTATTCATCAACTCTTCTATTTCTTCTACCTCAATAGGAATATTAGCCATCAGGTTAAATGGTTCTCCTTTTTCCTGAATAACTACATCATCTTCTAGTCTAACACCAAAACCTTCATCCGGAATGTATATTCCAGGTTCTACCGTAAATATCATATTTGCCTTCATTGGCTCTGTAAGAATTCCATAATCATGAGTATCTAAACCTATATGATGTGATGTACCGTGCATAAAGTACTTTTTATAAGCTGGCCATTCTGGATCTTCTTTTTGTACATCTGCTTTGTCTATAAGTCCTAATCCTAATAATTCTGAAGTCATAATTTTACCAACCTCAACATGAAAATCTGCCCAAATAGTTCCTGGAACCAACATCTTGGTTGCTTCATTTTTTACTCTTAACACCGCATTATACACATCTCGTTGTCTTTCTGTATATTTACCAGAAACAGGAATCGTTCTCGTTAAATCACTAGCATAATTTGCATATTCTGCAGCTACATCCATCAAAATCAAATCTCCATCTTTACACTGCTGATTATTTTCAATGTAGTGTAATACGTTTGCATTATTACCACTTGCAATAATAGGAGTATATGCAAACCCTTTTGATCTATTATTTATAAACTCGTGTAATAATTCTGCTTCAATATTATATTCCCATATACCTGGCTTCACAAAATCCAAGGTTCTTCTAAAACCTTTTTCTGTAATATTACAAGCAGTCTGCATTAACTCAATCTCTATTGGATCTTTTACAGAACGTAATCGTTGTAAAATAGGATTACTTTTTGCTACTGAGTGTGCAGGGTATTTTGCTTTCCACCATTTTGTAAAACGATCCTCTCTAGTTTCTGTTTCTACTTTAGCTCTATAGTGTTCATTTGTATTAACATAAACAGTATCACATTGTGCCATGATCTCGAAAAAAACCTTCTCAAGATCCTGAAGCCAATATACAGTTTTAACTCCCGAAGTTTCAAAAGCTCTATTCTTATCCAGTTTTTCTCCTTCCCATATAGCAATTAACTCGCTAGTTTCTTTTAAGAATAAAATTTCTCGATGCTTTTCATTGGGAGCATCCGGAAAAAGTACAAGAATACTTTCTTCCTGATCTACACCACTCAGATAAAAAATATCTCTGTGTTGCTCAAAAGGTATTGTACTATCAGCACTGATAGGATATATGTCATTACTATTAAAAACGGCTATACTTTTAGGCTTCATCTGCGCTGCAAAGTTTTTACGATTTTTAATAAAGAGGTTTTTGTCTATCTGGTGATATTTCATCTGATATGTTTTTTAAGTATTTATTATGCAATTCCAAAAATAATAAAGCATAAGAGATGTATTGTTAAACAATCTCTAAAAATTTTGACACTATTTTAACAATGTATATTTTCATCCGGTTAAATAACCATCAAAATGAAAGCACACATCTCATCTTTATTACTCCTATTTGTTTCATCATTTATTTTTTCTCAACAGCAACCAACACAATCAGAAGCTGTTCAGCAAGCATTAAAACAGAAAAAACAAATGGAATCATCTTCGCTCGTCAAGAATGTTCCTTTTACAAATATTGGTCCATCGATAATGAGCGGACGAATTGTGGATATAGACGTAAACCCTAATAATACTAACGAGTTTTATGCTGGGTATGCATCAGGAGGATTATGGTACACTAATAATAATGGTACCACCTTTAATCCTGTTATGGATGCTGCCGAAACTATTAATGTTGGTGATATTGCTGTAGATTGGAAAAACAATATAGTCTGGATCGGAACCGGAGAAAATAACTCTTCAAGATCTTCTTATGCAGGTACTGGAATCCTTAAATCAACCGATAAGGGAAAAACATGGAAAAACGTTGGTCTTGCAGATTCTCATCATATTGGTCGGATTATAATTAACCCCAATAACCCAGATGAAGTTGTGGTAGGGGTAACAGGACATTTATATTCTCCAAATGATGAACGAGGTATTTATAAAACTACCGATGGAGGAAACACCTGGACTAAAACATTATTTGTCAATAACGAAACTGGAATAATTGACCTGACTTTTGCCCCCGATAATTTCAATACTATGTATGCTGCTGCTTGGGATAAGGATCGTAAAGCCTGGAATTTTGAAGGTAACGGATCTGGTTCTGCTATTTATAAGAGCGTTGACGGAGGAAATACGTGGAACAAAATATCTACTAAAGAAAGTGGTTTTCCAACAGGAAATGGAGTTGGTCGAATTGGACTAGCAGTTTTTGATGAAAATACAGTATATGCCATTCATGACAATCAATATCGTAGAGAGAAAAAGAGTGATGATGCTAAAAAAAGTACGATATTAACTAAAGAAGATTTTAAAACCATGTCTGTAGAGACATTTTTAAAATTAGAAGATAAAAAATTAAATGCTTATTTAAAGACGAATGGTTTTCAAGAAAAATATCGCTCAGAAAATGTAAAACAAATGGTTCGTGGTGGTACTGTAAAACCTATCGATCTTGCCAAGTATCTTGAAAATGCCAATGCTGCACTTTTTGATACTCCGGTTGTTGGTGCAGAAGTATATAGGAGTGATGATGGAGGAAAAACCTGGAAAAAAACACATCAAGAATATTTAGACGATATATTCTATAGTTATGGATATTATTTTGCTGTAATACAGGTAAACCCAAGCAACAAAGATCATATATATATTGCAGGTGTACCAATCTTAAAATCCAAAGATGGAGGAAAAACGTTTAAAAATATAAATGGTGAAAATGTCCATGTAGATCACCACTCAATATGGGTCAATCCTAATAATTCTAATCACTTGATTAACGGTAATGATGGAGGAGTTAATATTTCTTATGATGATGGTGAAAATTGGATCAAAGCTAATCAACCTAATGTAGGACAGTTTTATGCTATAAACATAGATCACGAGAAACCCTATAATGTATATGGTGGATTACAAGATAATGGAGTTTGGGTTGGTCCTAATAATGCAAAAGAAAGCGCTTCTTGGCATCAAACTGGAGAATATCCCTGGAAAAGTATTATGGGAGGAGACGGTATGCAAGTGCAAATTGACAATAGAGATGCAAATATCGTGTATACAGGATTTCAGTTTGGTAACTATTTTAGAATCAATCGTGAAAAAAGAGAGCAAAAATATATACAACCAAAACATGAATTAGGAGAATCTCCTTATCGATTCAATTGGCAAACTCCTATCCTATTATCTCCTCACAATCAGGATATCCTATATCTGGGCGGAAATAAACTTATGCGTTCTATGAATCAAGGAGAAGATTGGATAGCCATTTCGCAAGATTTAACCAATGGTGGTAAAAAAGGAAATGTAGCCTACGGAACATTAACTACTATTTCTGAATCTCCTTTTCAATTTGGATTGATATATACCGGAAGTGATGACGGTGTAATATCTGTAACAAAAAATACTGGAGGAAACTGGGCCAAAATTTCTAATAGTTTACCCAAAGATTTATGGGTTTCAAGAGTAATTGCCTCTTCACATAAAAAAGAACGTGTTTATGTTTCATTAAACGGATATCGTTGGGATGACTTTACACCTTATGTTTATGTAAGTGAAGATTATGGTCAAACCTGGAAAAACATTGGAAGTTCACTTCCTTTATCTCCTGTTAATGTAATTAAAGAAGATCCTAAAAACGAAAACATATTATATGTTGGAACAGATAATGGATCATATGTATCATTAGATAAGGGTGAAACCTGGCAAGCATTTTCTAAAGGAATCCCTAACGTGGCTATACATGATCTTGTAATTCAACCTGAAGCTAATGATCTATTGTTAGGAACACATGGTAGAAGTATTTATAAAACCAATATTGAGGCATTACAACTTTTAAATAACAAAATACTTCAAAAACCAATTCATGTCTTTAACCTCAATCCTTTAAAATGGTCGCAACGATGGGGTAATTCTTGGAGCAAATGGTTAGATTCTTATGAACCTTCTGTTACCATTAAGTTTTATACCAACATCCCTACTCAATATACCATACAAATAATGTCAGAAGGAGAAAAGGTGTTACAAAAATTAACCGTAGAAGCCGAAAAAGGACTTCAATACGCTAATTATGACCTTTCAATAACTGAAAAAGGGAAGAAAATTCTCGAAAAAGAATTTCCAGATGATGAAATTGTTAAAAGAAAGAATGGTAAATATTACTTGCCTGTTGGTAAATATGGGGTATTAATTTCCAGCGGAAAAGTATCTGAAAAAGTAACACTCCAAATAAAGTAAGATTCAAGTAATATGATTTAAGTTTAGGTTATAGAGTATATTAGCAATGTATAACTGCTTATTATATAACATAATCTATGAAGTTTTTCAATACATCTATATTATTGGGTATATACCTATTAGTTGGTTGTTTGAAACTACAAGCTCAAAACATTCCATCTTATAATGTAAAGCATTATGACATATTTGATGGTCTTTCAAATAATTGGGTTTCAGACATTTTTCAAGATAAAGATGGTTTTATATGGTTTGGCACGCAATATGGGTTAAATCGATTTGATGGCAAAAAATTTAAAATTTTCACTTATGTTCCTGGTGATTCTACCTCTATTCAAGCCAATTGGGTACGAAGTATAGAACAACTTAAAGATCATAAGATCTACGTAGGAACTCTTGGTGGTGGTGTTAACGTTTTAGACCCTTATAAAGAAACATTTAGTAAACTTCTAATTACATCAGATAGTATTACCGATAATGATATATCACAAATAAATAATCTAGTTAAAGATACTAATGATGATTTATGGATTTCTTCAACGGTAGGAGCATTTCAATATTTTCCAAAAAACAATACATTAGAAAAACGCTATAATAAAAACTCCTCTAACATTAGTATTTCTGAGGATGAATCCATACGAATTTTAGGAAGACAAAGGCAAGATATTTACGAAGTAAGAAATGAAACGATTAAGAAACTTCACTTTCCTCAAGATCAAAAAATATTAAATCTTTTTTCGATTACTAAGGATAGTACTTTAGTATACACCACAAGTGGATTAACACTTGTTCATCGATCAAATGACAATTGGCTTTATCAAAAAATAAATTTTGAAACAACCTATAGTAGTAGTGTTAGAGAAAGGCCTTTTATTTTTAAAGATAACCAAGGTTTTATTTGGATAAATGGCGGAGAGAAAGTTTATAAATTTTCGTCTGATCTTAAACTACAGGATTCTATAAACTTAAGGCAATTATTAGATTTTAAAGCATCTAAACATCTCAAGGCAAATTCTATGTTTCATGATATAGAAGGTAACTATTGGATAGGAACCAATCTTGGTGTTTTTCAGTTAATTGCTCACAAGCCTCTTAGGCATCCTATACTTGGTAGTATAGGAAAGGTTAGAGAAATTGAAGAATGTGGTAATCGAGTTTGGTTTGCTCTTTCTAATGGTATTTATGTATGGAATAAAAACAGTAATCAACTCTTAAATAAGATAAATGAATATACTGTAACCTCTATTAAATGTGCAAGCGATGGATTTTTATATACATTGATTAGATATGAAAATGGACAATCTGCGTTATTAAAAATAGACCCAATAACTGAAAAAACAGAACCTATTTTTTTCCCAAATGTTCCATTTTCTATGGGAGTAAGTTGGCGGATCATAGAAGATCTAAATCAGCGTCTTTGGATTGCACAATGGGACAATATTATCATATATGATCTTAAAGATCAGAGTTATTTTACCATTCCGGTTTTCAAAAAAGATACTGGAATTATAGAATTGTATCCTGATAATCAGGATAACATCTGGATTGGAAGTATCGGTAAAGGTTTACTGAAATTTTCTAATGCAAGTACAATAACCAAAGAAAGTAATTATAAATATCAACAGTTTTTGCATAAAACCAATGACCCCAGCAGCATTAGTTCTAATTTAATTCAATCAATACATCAAAGTAATAACAACCTACTTTGGATAGGAACAGATGGCGGTCTTAACAGTTTAGATCTCAAAACCGAAAAATTTCAAAGATTCCTTAGAAATGATCAAATGCCCAATGACAAAATTTTGAACATAACTAGTGATAAAACTGGTATTATCTGGTTAAGCACAATAAGTCATGGGATCATATCATATAATCCTAATACAAGAAAATATAGCAATTATATCGTAAAAGACGGGATATATGATAATTCTATGGTGCTTAGCTCTGTATATCAAAACAGAGAAGGATTCATCTGGATGGGTAGTGAAGGAGGTGTTCAATATTTTCATCCTGATCAATTAACTTCTTCAAAAAAAATATCTCCTAACCTAGTTTGGTTATCTTATACAAAATATCAAGCAGATACAACGTTGATAAAAAAATTTCCTGGTAAAGGAAAAAAAGAACTTAGCTCCTTAAATATATATCCTGAAGACCAAAATATTAGTTTTCAATTTCAAGCATTGACTTTTGAAAAACCCGAAAATGTAAGATATCACTTTAAATTAAAAGGATATCACAATGATTGGTTGCCCGCTCAGGAAAACGGAACACTTACTTTATCCTATCTTCCTAAAGGTTCTTACCAATTATTAGTAAAAACTTCTTCTGATGATCAATGGGAAATTACTTATTCGCCAATCCCAATAGTTGTAGTACCTCCTTGGTATAAAACAAATCTAGCGTACACTTTGGATGCCTTGACAATTCTATTTTTAATTTTTATAGTATATCGTATTCAATTAAGAAGGAAGATAGCAGAAACAGAAAAAGAATTTGTAACCAATCTTTCAAAAGCAAAAACAAGGTGGTTTAATCAAATCGCTCATGAATTCAGAACTCCTTTAACTGTAATTCTTGGAGCTGCTGATCAGATAAGAGATCGGTTTTCAAACAATACTACAAAAAAAACAGACAAACATTTATCACAAATAGAAGATCAGGCAAATCACTTGTCAAACCAGGTGCATCAGATTCTGGAAATAGCTCAAATGCAAGATAATCAATTAGAGATTTATCAGAGTGATGGGGATTTTGTTGCTTTTCAACGATATCTATTACGATCATTTACCTCATTAGCCGAAAAAGACAATATAACTTTAGATTTTTCAAGTTCGCACCAAGAGCTATACCTATCGTTTGATGAAGATAAGTGGAGAAAGATTACGACCAACCTAATATCCAATGCTATAAAATATAATACTCCTGGAGGTAAAGTATCTTTTTCTATAAGGTTTAAAGAACAAGAAAGCCTAGTTACTCTTGAGGTTAAGGATACTGGTATTGGTATCAAAGAAAAATTTATTCCCACATTATTTGATCCATTTACCAAAGAAAAGATAGGCGATATTCAAGGAGTTGGTCTTGGACTCACATTAACAAAAGAATTAGTGCATTTATTGAAAGGTAAAATTACTGTACAAAGCCAAAAAGGGAAAGGGACAACTTTTATTATTACTGCTCCGGTAACGGTTTCAATAGATGAACAAGAAATCTTAGATCAAGATATCAGCTTAACAGAAGATACTTCAATACCGATAATTCTTGTGGCAGAGGATCATAAAGAAGTACGGGATTACATACAATTTTGTCTCTCTTCAAATTACAAAGTGTTACAAGCTAATAATGGTCTTAAAGCTTGGAAGTTATGTGAGAAACACTTACCCGATTTGGTAATTTCTGATGTTATGATGCCTAAATTAGATGGAATTCAACTTGGAGTAAAAATTCGAGAAAATGTTGCAACCAATCATATTCCTCTTATTTTACTGACTGCAAAATCGGGCCACGATAACCAAATAGAAGGATTAAAAATTGGAGCCGACGCCTATGTAAATAAACCTTTTGATCGAGAAGAATTATTAATACGTGTCAACAACTTAATTAATACCAGGCAAAAGCTAAGAGAAAAATATCAACAAGGAGACATAGAAGTTGTTTCTGAAAATGAGACAATAGATAGCTTTATGAAAACGGTAATTCAAACTGTTCAAGATCACTTGGATAATGATCAATTTGGTGTTCCTCAATTAGCAGATCATTTGCATATAAGTCGAGTACATCTATTTAGGAAAATCAAAAACTTAACTGGTATGTCTCCCACAAAATTTATTCGTACTATTAAATTACAGCGCGCTAAAGAATTACTTAAAAACAATGAATTTACCATTGCCGAAATTGCCTATCAAATAGGCTTTAAAGACCCTGCTTATTTTACTAGAGTTTATGTAGAAGAATTTGGAGTTACTCCTACCCAATCAAGAAATAAAACTCTTTAAAACGCCTTGTTTACAAAGTGTTTTTTGAAAAATGTAACTACAGTACAGGCATTAGTAACCACAGTACAACCCTTTTAAAACTGCATATTTTACCTTGCTTGAGTAATAAAAAGCAATCAAAATTGGTTAGTGCGGTAGCAATTATAATTCTATAATATCATTGCATTGAATGTTCTCAATTTAATAACATTTATAACCGACCAGGTATCACCTTTATACTTTAAAAAGGTTTATTTGTTTTAAAAACCGCCTGACCATTTTGATAAGGACAAAAAACAATCGAAATGGACATTAAAAAAAACTCAGGCAAGAGAAAAGAGAAGAAAGTATTTTCTCTTATTCTTATCGCATGTATATTCTTTTTAACATTGAATATAGTATCAGAAACCTCTCCTTTATTAGTTACCTTAGATCATAGCTACTGGTATCTTTTACCTATATTTTCTTCTGTTATTTTTTTCATGTTCCCCCCAAATAAAACAATACAATATTCTCTAATTAACAATTTGCCTTATAACTCTTTTGGTATTGGTACAGCTTTGGCCGAAACATTCAATACAAATAGGAAAAGCTCTCTAAATTCGACTGAACAAAGAAAAAAACGATTACAATCAGAGGAATCAAAGAAAAATAAATCAACTATTGTATCCATTCCATATCTTAATGAGGTTTTTTCAGAATTTGATGACGAATCTTTATATAAAGCGCCAATAGAAACCTTATCCATTCTAAGCTATTTTGCTACCTCCTTATTTGAAAAAAATAATACCAATGATGTACTATGGGATATTGTAGAAAATTGTATTTCTCATCTTTACTTAGAAGATTGTGTGATTTATATGTTAGATAAAGAAAAAAAGTTCTTGATTCAGAAAGCTGCATTCGGAAATAAAAATAATGGCGAGAAAAAAATTATAAGCCCTATTAAAATCAAAGTTGGTGAAGGCATTGTTGGTAATGTAGCAAAATCAGGAACATATCAATACAACCCGGATGTATCCAAAAACCCTCAATACATTATTGATGATATACATCGGATGTCAGAATTATCAGTTCCTATCTTTATTGAGAATAACGTTATTGGCGTCTTAGATTCTGAACACTCAGAAAAAGATTTTTTTACTAATGATCACATCTTTCTATTTCATTTAATAGCAAAATTAACAGAGAAAAAACTAAAACAAATACACACAACCACTACCTGTCACATTACTACTAATAATGTGTATTTTAAAGAATTGGAATTTTTAATGAAAGAAGCTAAACTGTATAGGGATCCAAATTTAGGATTAGAAAGTGTAGCTAAAAGACTTAAAATCAGCAGTAACTATTTATCTCAACTTGTAAATAAACTAACCGACCAAAACTTTGCCGACTACATCAATAGTTTTAGAGTAGAAGACGCTAAGTCCAAATTAAGAAATACAAACTTTATCAATTATACTATTGTTAGTATTGCTTTAGAAGCTGGATTCAATTCTAAATCTACCTTCTATAGTGCATTTAAAAAGATAACAGGAGTCTCACCAAGTATTTATAGAAAAGTGTCTTAAAATGTCCGAATATCTTGAAATTCAAACTTTCTGGACATAATTTTCTTATTGAGTCAGTAAATTTTCCTAAAAATTAGAACTGATGAACAAATTATTCTTTTTTATAATCATCATAGCTTTGTCTATCCAAGGATGCAAAAATGATGATGACATTATTATTCAAGCACAAAATCAAAACCCTAATGATTTTTCTATTGAAGTAACCCAAATAACAAATAATAGTGCCTTACTCAAATGGAATTCTGCTATAGATCCAGATGGTGATACGATCACTTATACTGTGTTTATAGAAGAAAACGAAATACAGTCTCAGGTATCAACAACAGAATTTCTTCTCGATGGGCTTACTGATCAAACCAGTTACAGTGGCAAAGTAGTAGCTTCTGATGGAAAAACCGGAACCTCTGAAAGCACTTTTTCATTTACAACTACAAATACATCTAATGAATTTACAATTGCCTGGCAAAAATCTTTAGGAGGAACACTTAATGACGATGGATATGCCATATATCAAACAAGTGATCAAGGTTATATTGTTGCTGGTTCTGCAGAGTCTAATGATGGAGATATATCAGACAATAAAGGAGGTAAAGATTGTTGGATCATAAAATTAGATAATGAAGGTACTTTACAATGGGAAACCAATATTGGAGGATCTAATAATGAAACCGTACACGATATAAAGCAAACTACAGATGGAGGATATATTGTAGGAGCTTTTTCTACATCAACTGATGGAGATGTTACTGGAAATAACGGAATGCGTGATTTTTGGATTATAAAACTAAATGCATCTGGTGCTATTGATTGGGAAAGAAATTTTGGAGGTTCTAGTGATGATATTCTAGAATCAATTATACAAGTATCCGATGGGGGATATGTCGCTACAGGTTTCACTACATCAGATGAAATTGGGGTTAGCGGTCAATCAGATGCCTGGATATTAAAAATAGACTCATTAGGTAATTTATTGTGGGAAACAAATCTTGGAGGCTCACAAAGGGATATTGCTTTTTCTGTAGATCAAACGACTGATCTTGGATATATTGTAGCAGGATATACAGAAACAAGTGAAAATAAAAGAGATGTATGGATCGCAAAACTAAGTCCAGAAGGAAATCTTGATTGGGAAAAAACGTATGGTGGATCTGACAATGAAGAAGCTGTATCTATAGAGCAAACAAATGATGGCGGGTATATCATCGGAGGATATTCTGTATCCAATGATGGAGAGATCGGAGAAAATAAAGGAGGCAGAGATGCTATTATTATTAAAACTGACCAAGCCGGAAATATCATTTGGAAAAAAGTTATTGGTGGATCAAAATCCGAAGGGATCAATGAAATCAAACAAACCAATGATGGTGGGTATATTGCTACAGGAAGTTCAAGTTCTAGTGACATCGATGTAGAAGCAAACAATGGAGCCTCAGATTTCTGGATATTAAGATTAGGAGCTAGCGGAGATTTGATTTGGCAAAAGAATCTCGGAGATGAAGGAGATGATTATGCCTTTTCTATACAACAAACTGCAGATACTGGTTTTATCGTTGCCGGAACTTGGTATACCAATATCACAGGAACTGGAGAAGGAACTACCGGGGATTTCAACTATTGGGTAATTAAACTAGAGTAATTTTACTAATCTGGATTTATATCAAATTCAGGTTAGAATCTTATTACAAGTATAATTTGTAATGATTAGGTTTTTTGTCCAATTGCTTTTCATTACTCCGGGATCCTCATTAACTAACCTAATCATCTGTAATGAGGATCCTTTTCTTAAATTTGTTATAAATGAAACGAATAATTTTAATCTTTATATTCTTTTTCACTACCTTATTTTCAGGTTTTTCTTGTTTTTGGGATTATGATACCTTGGAAATGGAACGGCAACGATTTCCAAACATTATTGAGTTAATTTCGGGTAAATTCTTAAGACATTCTCCAGAATTTTACCGTTGGCGTATACAAAATAGAGAAGAACGGCTTAAAAATCATCCAGATAGTCTGGATCTATATGATGATCTTGCTGTATCATATTCAAAAATTGGTGATCATCAAAAGGCAATAGATGTTATATTACAAAAAGAGCTAAAACGACCTCAACAATATAAAACCTATGCTAATTTAGGAACCTTTTATTTACATAATGGCGAATTCAAAAAAGGAATTATATACATTGACAAAGCCATACAAATCAATCCCAATGCGCATTTTGGAAGAGAAATATACCAACGCCATTTAGCCGCATATATTCTTACTAAAATGAAAAATGGTAAAATATCATTACCATTATCTACAAAGCTGAGACGATGTTTAGAATGTCCTCCCAGAAATGATCTTGATAATTTCTATAATTTTTTAATTCAGCAGTATTCATCTCAAAAAACCTCAAATAAGCCAATCAAAACTTTACCCGATGAAGAACTAGAAAAAGCCATTATAGGTATCAAAGGAATGATGAAGTTTGGAAATTACAATTCTCCAATTTTACTAGAAGCATTGGGTGATCTCTTAATGGCGTCTGGTCAAAAAGAAGGAGCTCGACAATTAGCTGCCAGAGCATATTTTAAAGCTTCTTATCACAGTAAAAACATAGAAACAACGAATCTCTATAAGCAGAAAGTTGCATTTGTACTTTACCATCAATTTACCAAACGGCAAGGAAAAAGATTTACCATCACTGAACTCGAAAATCTCTTAAAAGAAGAGATAGCTGAAGGGGTGAATTTTTATAATACTATTCGTAGAGATGAAATGAACTGGATACAACTTGGTAAAAATCCAGAACAAGAATTCTCAAAAAAATATTATTCGCAACCATCAATTGGAAGAAGAGTTCAAAAAACAAATACAACTACCTCTAATGTTGAAAATCATTATAAAAAATTTACCTCAATACAAAGAACTAAAGATTCCCTGTTTACTCCAGAAGGTAATACTCTTCTAAACGATACTCTTAACAATCAAATAGAAAACAACACTTATAAAAATAGGTCAAAAGAAGAATCGGTTTCTACTACGGTTCTATCCCAAAAAAATAACAAAACTTCTTACTGGATACCTATCATTCTTGTTATAATATTAGGGGTAATCACAGTACTCCTAATAGTAAAAAGAAAGCCAAATAGATAATTCCTCTTTCAGGCAAACACCCCAAAAACTATCCGAATTCTTTGAATTTCAAACTTTTCGGACTTTAGAATTGCGCTCTAGACATACATTTGATCTATGGCCTAAAAACCACACAAACAAGAAAATTCTTAGATATAACAATTGAGTTAGCAATCAAAAACTACCAACTCGATATTAAAACATAAGCAAATGAAAAAAGGAATTAATTTAATACTGGTCAACACTTTACTATTCTTTGCGCTTCTTTGTTCTTGCGAGGTAAATGAAGATGTTACTAACCCTCAATTTACCCCTGATTCATCACTAAGCAAAAAGGGATTGATCGCTAATAAAACTGGTTTAAAAGCCACCATAGTACACAAAGAAGTACCATATGGTGGTCGCGCCAGTAGTACTTCGTTAGTGTTTGATAATAGAATGTGGGTTATTGCCGGGATCAGTTACCAAAATGCACATAACGACGTATGGTTTAGCAAAGACGGGAAAGAATGGTTTGCTTCAACTAATAATGGAGAGTTTGCACAGAGATACGGACACGCGTCTACAGTCGCTGATGGTAATATGTGGATTGCAGCAGGTATGCAAGGAAACACATTGTTTAATGATGTATGGCGCAGTAAAGATGGTAAGAAATGGACTCAGACTTCTAAAAACGCTCCTTTTTCTGCACGTAGATTCCATACATTGACAAGCATTCAAAATAGAATGTTCTTAATAGGTGGATTGAGCAATGATGTAGATCAAACAAAAGGTGATATCTGGGTAAGTAGTGATGGGTCACAATGGAACTTAGTAACTAATTTAGCTCCTTTTGGAAGACGATACGGTCATGCTGCTGTTTTTTATGATAATAAAATATGGGTTATAGGAGGATATGATGAAAACGGAAATTATCTCAATGATGTCTGGTATTCTTCAAACGGGTTTCAGTGGAATCTCGCCACAGCAAATGCAGAATTCTCTGTACGACGAAATCATGCATTAATTGCAAATGAAAAAGGAATGTGGCTTACTGGTGGAGTAAGAGAAAATCATCAGTATTTTAATGATATCTGGTTTAGTAACGATGGTATTAATTGGGAGAAAATTGAGAAAATCAAAAACTACCCATCAAGAGCTTATCATTCATCAGTATATTATGAAAATAGAATATGGATAATGAACGGTTTTAGGCAAAATATCGGTATTCCTAATGATTATTATAGTGATATCTGGTCTTACTAAACAATACTAAAAAACTATGACAATGAAACAATTAATTATCATATGCTTCATGTGCATTAATACAATAGTTGCACAGCAAAAATCTTCTATTACAGTGATAGGAGAATCTACAAAAACAATAGAAATCAAAAACTACAAGATTAATATAGAATTCAGAGAAATTGTAGCTGATGGATATCAAAATATAAAATCTCAAAACCTGGAAGAACTAAAAAAAGCATATACAAATATGCTTAACGATATAGGTATTAATTTTGAGAAGTTTGAAGAGAATCCAACATATAGAATTACTTCAGGCCAATATA
This sequence comes from Aquimarina callyspongiae, assembly GCF_034322225.1. NCBI lineage: Bacteria > Pseudomonadati > Bacteroidota > Flavobacteriia > Flavobacteriales > Flavobacteriaceae > Aquimarina > Aquimarina callyspongiae. The sequence continues at coordinate 1,396,468 of NZ_JAXLPA010000001.1, forward strand.
CAACGACTATGTATTATTTTTATGTCGCAAGCTCAATAGAAGAAGCGCAAAAAATAGTAAGTCAAAAAATGAAAGGAGTAACCAATACCTGGATAGATATTATTGCCAAAGAAAAAACAAACAGTGAAATAGGTGCTTTAAACAAAATCGCAATTAATGACGCTAGAGATAAAGCCATATTAATTGCATCAAATACGAATAAAAAAGTTGGAGAAATCCTGCAGATCGAAGATGTTAATTATAAACAGCAAGCTTATTATCCTAGTAAGGCTCAAGAATCTGCAAAGTACTATATAAAAGTAACTTTTGCTCTGGAGTAAGAATAGTTTGTAACGTTTAATTAAACCCCATTTAAGCTCAAAACTAAAATTGAGAAACCCAGACAGAGTAATCTTAATCCCTAATGAAAATGAAGCCTCTAAAAACCAGTATTCTCATTTTAACAGGAGCTCTTTTATGTATTTTTAGCTGCGTTAAAAAAACAAAAGAAAGCACATTTAAAAATCAGGATAAAGAAGTTCTAGAAAAAGTCACAGCTAACTCAGATACGCTTAAAATTGGATATACTTATTGGTGGCCACAATCAGGTCCTTTTATTGGTCATTGTGGAGAACCTTATAGCCTTGTATTTTTAGGCACTGTACTTGATATTAAAAAAGAAAACTCAACATCAAATTATACTTCAAAAATTGGTACCACCTCTATCGATCAGGTCCTTTTTGTCAAAAATGTCAAAAATAATAGCTTTAAAAAACAGCAATATTTTGTTTCAGATTGTTTTGCCAATATAAATCTTGCAAAAGAAGATAAAGTTATAGTTTTCTGTTATTCTTATGAGGATAGTTATAGTATCCCAGGAGGAAAATCTATATTAAAAATATCCGGAATTAATGATCCTGTTGTAGGGTCCATAAAGAAATATATCCAATCTAATCAAAATCCTCTGGTTATAAAACAAGATTCTACTCTTTGGAAAGAACAAAAACTTGACTCTGAGTTAAAGCAAATCATAGCTTGTAAAGAAACGTTTCTTTAATAGTTATTTCATTATTAGATAAGTTATCTCATCAAAAGATTACATCCTCAACACCAAAAAACTAAGGGTTTTTCCAACCTTGATTTAGGGTTAAAAACCTTAAAAAAAGTCCGAATTCTTTGAAATTCAAACTTTTCGGATATTAAAAAATCTCTCATCTATAAGTTTGTCTCATTAACTTTTAAAAACTTTTTATAATGAAAGCAATGAAAAATTTAATTAGGTATTCAGCTATTATTTTATTATCAGTATTTATCTTCTCATGCGAAGGAGAGGACGGAGATATTGGACCACAAGGGCCGCAAGGTGAACAAGGACCTCAAGGAGAAGAGGGAGATCAAGGACAACAAGGAGATCCAGGGACAGCTAATGTTATTTATTCTGATTGGATTCCTGCTAACTTTTTTCTTAATGGAGCTCAAGAAAGTAACTTTATGGGCTTAGAAGTTCTTAACGCCTCAGAACTAAACACCGATACTGATGTCGTTCTGGTTTACGGCCGTAGAGATACTGATAGTGATGTTGATGGTGTTTATCAACTTCCTTATCTCTTTTCTGCACAAAACGAATATTATACATTTGGATTATTTGAAGCCACAGGAGGAACCAGCCTGCAAGTAAGAGTAAATACTACAGATGGAGGAACCAATCTATTTACGTTTTTTCAGGATTTTAGATATGTAATCATTCCTGGAGGTCAAGCAGCAAGTACTAAAAATTCTATAGATTATTCTTCTTTATCATATCAAGAAATTATTGCTCTTTTTAATATTTCAGAATAATTAAAAAAGAAAAATAAAGGATCTTTAGAATAAATGTTTCTCATTTACTAATCAATTCATCCTCCTTATATCAGAACAGTAAGCTTTATATAAAGTTTACTGTTCTCTTCTAAGCGACAAAAATGAAACCTATTAAAAGTATCTATAGATTTTCTTAGGGTTAGTATACATAAAGAATGTTTACCCTACTATACAGTGACCCTCAGATAAGTGATTTTATATTATTGTTTTATTAAGGTCTGGTTTACACCAATGTTTCAGGAGTTTCATTATTTAATGAAGCTCCTGAACTTATTTTTAAATAATGTATATAAAATTCAAGTTTATTTAGAAATGCACTTTTAATTTGGATTTGGTATAATTTTAAAAGTTACTTTTGAATTAAATTGTAAACATTTTAAAATTAAGGGTATGGTTTATAGACTATTAAACGTTTAATAGTTTATAAAGAGAAAAGACTCATATACCAATGAAAACAAATCCATACAATATCATTTTGCTACTAGGAAGCTTAATTATCATTGTTTTTGGCATTTTTAAATTGTTTTTCTCTAGAAAGAAAGAAAAGACATTTACATATTTTTATGCTTTCTTAATTACCGCCAATCTGGCAATTATTCAAGTATTACTTGTTGATTTCAAAATCACAAGTATCTACCCATGGATCTTATTGTTATTTATTCCTTTTCAATATTTATCTCCAGTTTTCTTTACAGCATTCACTTGTTATTATCTTGAAAGAGAAGACATCTATAAAAAGAATCAAAAATATTTTTTAATTCCGTTTATCACCTTTTTTATTGTTTATACGGTATTTAAAATAAATATATTACTAGATTATTCTATTATTTCTAAAATCACAACTACTTTCATTTTAAACGAAATTGATGAAAATTTTACAGTAATTTTTTGTTTTTTACTTTCTATAATGAATTATCGAATCATATTGGGGTATGAGCATTCATTAGGATCATTATCTTTTATTTATGTTAGAAAAAAAACAAAATGGATTAAGAATATTTTTATTGCATTAGTAATCTTGTCTGTATTATGGATGCTTACTATTATCTTGTTTTTGATTAAAAAAGAAATTAGTGGTCACTCTCCTTATTATCCAATCTGGTCGTTATATTTAATCTTCTGCTATGTTTTTTTATTTATAGGAAAAAAACACTTAGATGAAATAGCGGGTAGAGTTAAAAATTGGAAAGATCCGATACAGAAAAAAATCACTGATTTTCAACTATCAGGATTAGAGCATATTTTTTCAGAAAGAGAGCTGCAGTTAATATATGAGAACCCAACACACTTTACTGGAGTATTAAGTTATTTTGCCACTTCATTATTTGATAAAAACAAAATGGATGACGTATTATCAAATATTGCAGAAAATTGCATTTCACAATTAGAATTACAGGAATGTAGTATTTATATGATTGATAAGAAATCTGAGAGATTGATTCCTACAACTATCTATAGTAATACAAATAATTATGAAACAATAAAAAGAAAACAAAAACCATCAATTTCTTTGAGAGAAGGAATACTTGGTAAAGTAATTTCTTCCAGAAAACACCAATGTGTGGATATAATCCCTATTACGGGTAAAAATAACATTACAAAAGGGTCAAAACTTACGGTTCCTATACTTATAAAAGATGAAGTAATAGGCGTTCTGGATTCAGAACACACTCAAGAATCCTATTTTAAATCACATCATATCACATTATTTTTACTTATAGCAAGGTTAATAGAAATAAAGTTATCCCAAATCAAAATCAGTACCCATTCAACAGTTCGAAATACTATCACCAATGATAATGTATACTTTAAGGAATTGGATGTTTTGATGAAAAAGGAAAAAATCTATGCTGACCCTAATTTAGGCCTAGAAAATATTTCTAATAGATTAAATATAAGCAGCAATTACCTATCACAACTAATCAACAAATTAAGTGGTTGTAATTTTTCTGATTATATCAATAGCTATAGAATAGAAGAGGTAAAATCCAAATTAAAAGATCCAGAATATGGCAATTATACCGTACTTGGTATTGCTATGGAATGTGGGTTCAACTCTAAATCTCCTTTTTATTCTGCTTTTAAGAAACATACCGGAATCTCACCAAAAGAATACAGAAAGCAACAACAAATTATATCCTGATTTTTTGAAATTCAAACTTTAAGGACATTTATAACTTTATTAGTTTATAGAATTGCATCACATTCGTATTAAAAATATAGTTGAGTTTGGTGTATAAGGTGAGTTTATTTTAAGTCCTTTAAGTATACTCACCTTTTATCAAATTCTAGATGTATGTCATCAAAGAAAATCAAAAAATATTGAAATCAAAAAAGAACAAAAATTTATTCAAGGAGGAGGAGATGGAGTTTCTTGTGGTACTTGGGGTGATGAAGATGAAAAATGTCGTAAAGGAGTTTCTACATTACTATTATAAAGACATAGAACATTTTGCCTCTTTAACCTCCCTTTCTTACTAATCTAGTCTGGGAGGTTATTATTAAAAAACCTAATAAATCCATCAAAATGATGTATACACAAACCAACCAGAATAGCAAAAGATTTTTAGATCATCAAAATTCTATTAAACAGCAAAAAATTGAAAGTTTTAATAATAGACTAGGCCACTGCTCTATTAATTGGCAAAATAAATTATGGATTATTGGAGGTGTGATTGATAATATTAATTATAACGATATTTGGAATAGTCAAGATGGCGTAATTTGGGAGAGAAAAACACAAAATGCTCAATTTGACGGCGTACATGATCACGCTTGCGCTGTATTTAACAATCATATATGGCTGATTGGTGGCTGTAACACACAATTTTATAATAGTATTTGGTGTAGTAGCGATGGTTATAATTGGAAACAAAAAAACACTCCTCCTTTCTCTAAAAGAGCTCATCATACTTTAACCTTATTTAAAGATCAATTATGGCTAATAGGAGGCCAAGATGAAAAAGGTATCCAAGATGATATTTGGGTAAGTGACGATGGTTCTAATTGGAAAAACATAACACAAGAAGCCTTATTTGGATCTCGAAGAGGTCATACCGTTACTGTTTACAATGAAAAAATGTGGTTAATCGGTGGTTATAACGGTTTTTTATTAAATGATGTATGGTCCAGTATTGATGGTGCTAATTGGAAATTAGAAGTAAAAAAACCTTCTTTTCATAAAAGAAGAAGTCATTCTTCTTTAGTTTTTGATAATAAACTCTGGATCATTGGAGGTACAAAAAATAATTATTTTGAATATCTCAATGATATATGGCAATCCGCAGATGGGATTCATTGGATTAATGTTAGCAAAAGCAGTGACTTTTTAGAAAGAACCAATCATACATCTGTCCTTTTTAATAACAAGATTAGAATTATTGGAGGCCAGCGATCATGAAAACATAAGTAAAACAAAAAAGAATCCCTCTTTTTAATTTAAATTAGTAGCTACAAAATGTTTTCTTATGACACTTACTATGAGTATTCCTGCGTTGCTTTTTCCAGCAATATCATTAACCATGCTAGCCTATAACGCAAGGTATCTGGCGATTGCCGCTTTAATAAGACAACTGCATAGTGAATATCTCATTTCTCAATCAAAAAATACAGTGTTACAAATTAAGAATTTAAGAAAGCGACTATGGCTAATACAGAATATGCAAGCTATTGCTATTATCAGTTTTTTAACTAGTGTAATTACCATGTTTTTGTTGTACGTAGAGCAAATGAATTGGGCAAACATCATTTTTGGGATAAGCTTATTAGCTCTAATGTTTTCACTAGTTTTATCATTTATTGAGGTTCAAATTTCTACCAAAGCACTATCTATAAGGTTAGACAAAATAGAAGAAAACAATTAGAAATGCTTATCTTGTTATAACCATTATGTTCTAATTAATTTTTAATGCTTCAAAATGAACTTTTTAATAATATAATGCGGGATTTCAATACGGGTTATTGGGAACTTCTCCAAAATCCGTATAAAGAAGTTTGGTCAAAAAGATTCTATGAAATTCTTGGATATGACCCAAAAGAACTTCAATCTTCTGTAGAATATTTTTTGGATCATTTAATTCATAAAGAAGATATCGATGTGTTTAGAGATAACTTCTACAATTATCGTAATAACAAGGTTAACTTTAAACAACATATAAAAATTTTAAACAGTCAGGGGAATTACCAATTGTTTAGATGTGCAACTAATGATGAGCTTCCTGTTAATATAAAGTCCGAAATTAATATTATTTTCTTTTTCGAAATAAAACTAGAACCGGATCAAACCATACAAAAAGATAATTTTTACTACAAAGAAACGGCTCAAATGACCGCAACCGGAAGCTGGTATGTTGATTTTAAAAAAAGAGAAAGTTTCTGGGATTTTGAAACTCGTAGAATTTTAGAATATCCTGATGATTATATTCCATCCCTTAAAGATTCTGCCAATTATTACGCCGAAGATTCACAACAACAAGCCGCTGATCTGTTTTTTAATTGTGCAATGGCCGGAACGCCTTTTAATACCGAAATTAAAATGGTAACTGCCAATAAAAGGATATTTTGGGCAAAAGCTATAGGAAAACCTATTTATAATGATCAAAAAGAAATAATAGGTATTAGAGGTGTTTTTCAGGACATCGATGATATGAAAAAAAAAGAATTACGGTTGCAAAAATCGATTGACATTATAGCTTCTCAAAACTCAAGATTATTCAATTTTGCTCATATTGTATCCCATAACCTTAGATCACATACGAGCAATCTTTCACTCCTGGTTGAACTTATTGAGAGTATTGATGATCCAAAGGAAAAGCAAGAACTTATTGGTCAATTTAAAAGTATCTCTTCAAGTCTTAATACAACTATTGAACATCTTAATGAGATTGTAACCATACACACTAATAACAAACAAGGAAAAGAGTCGGTAAAGTTTAAAGAATCTTTAGATCTTGTTGTTAATGGTATTAGTCATATGATTGCCAATAGTAAAACAGAAATAATTTCTGATTTTCATCAACTAGAAGAAGTAAAATATATCCCGGCATATATGGAAAGTATTTTACTCAATCTTATTACAAATGCCATCAAATACAAACACCCTGAAAGAGATCCAATAATAATGATAAAAACATTTATAGAAAATAAAAGTAAATACTTAAAGATATCTGATAATGGAAGAGGAATAGATCTAGAATTATTTAAAGACAAGATTTTTGGGATGTATAAAACTTTTCATTATAACGAAGACGCAGTAGGTATTGGTTTATTTCTTACTAAAAATCAGGTAGAATCGTTAAACGGCCATATCAAGATAGAAAGTGAAGTAGACAAAGGAACCACTTTTATTATAGAATTTTAAAACCACAAACCCTTCTTCATAATGGAAAACAAAATCGGCTTAGCTTGCATTATAGATGATGATAATATTTATGTCAATCTTATAAAAAAAATCATTGAAACTAAGCAATTATGTCAAAATTTATTGATATTCGAAAATGGTAAAGAAGCTTTACTTTATTTTGAAACATTATTAAAAAATCTAAATGGAGAAAGTATTCCTGAGATCATTTTTTTAGATCTTAATATGCCTGTTATGGATGGTTGGGAATTTTTGGAGAGTTTTACTCAGATAAAAAATAAATTCGGTAAAATAATAACCTTATACATTGTTAGTTCTTCCATAAACCCCATCGATATGAAAAGAGCAAGAAATATTAACTCTGTTAAAGATTATATCATTAAACCAATTACCATAAACGAATTAGAATCCATTTTTTTAAAAGGAGCAAATTCATCTGAATAAAAAAAGGCCTTAATCAAGACCTTTTCTATTTCATATTTCAGCAGGTATTATATCTGCGATACACGCAAAGTATTTACCATTCCTTTATCTACGACAGGCATTGCAGCAAGATTGATCAACATATCTCCTTTTTCAACAAAACCTCTTTCCTTTGCCAAGCTGTTTACATCTTCAACCGTTTCATCAGTACTTACATATTTATCATAGTAAAATGCTTTTACGCCCCATAATAAACTTAATTGAGATAAAATTCTTGTGTTACTTGTAAAAACTAATATATGAGCATCTGGCCTCCAAGCAGAGATCTGAAAAGCAGTATAACCACTATTGGTTAAGGTACAAATTGCTTTTGCTTCAATCTCATTAGCCATAGTTGCAGCGTGATAGCAAATAGATTTGGTTATAAATCGATTTGTACGAATATGTGGAGGATCTTGAGGAACTGTTATTAAATCAGAATTTTCAACACTCTTGATAACTTTAGACATAGTTTCTATTACCTGAACCGGGTATTTACCGACTGAGGTTTCTCCAGATAACATAACCGCATCAGCTCCATCCATTACAGAATTTGCCACGTCATTTACTTCTGCTCGTGTTGGAGTTAAACTATCTATCATAGTTTCCATCATCTGTGTAGCAATAATAACTGGGATTCTAGCCGTTTTTGCTTTCAAGACCAATTTTTTCTGGATAAGAGGAACTTCTTGAGCAGGAATCTCTACTCCCAAATCACCTCTGGCAACCATCAATCCATCACAATAGGCTACAATTTTATCTATATTTTCAACACCTTCAGGTTTTTCTATTTTGGCTATAATGGGGATTTTATGTTCGCTATGATCTTTTATTAAATCTTGTAATTCTATCAGATCCTGTGCATTACGAACAAAAGACAATGCCATCCAATCTACTCCTTGTTCGCAAGCAAAAATGGCATCTTTAACATCTTTCTCAGTTAATGCAGGCAATGAAATATTAGTATTTGGTAGATTAACTCCTTTTTTTGATTTTAAAGGCCCTCCTTGAATTACTTTTGTTTTAACTACGTCTTTATTATTACTAGAAACAACTTCAAAAATCAATTTACCATCATCAAGTAAGATTCTTTCTCCAGAATTAACATCCTTAGGAAAGCTCTCATAATTCATGTATACACGTTCTGTAGTACCTTCAAAAGGTTTTCCAGTTACAAAGTCAATAGTATCTCCTTTATGAACAACAACATCTCCTTTCATAACACCAACCCTCAATTTAGGACCTTGTAAATCACCTAATATTGCGGCATTATACCCGTGTTCTTTACTAAGGTCACGTATCATTTTAATACGTTCTTTTACATCAGTATAATCTGCGTGTGAAAAGTTTATTCTAAATACATTCACTCCTGCATCAAGCATTTGTTTCAATATTTTTTTACTACTAGTCGCAGGACCTAATGTAGCTACTATTTTAGTTTTTTTACGTTTTGGCATTAGTCGAGTATTAAGTTGTTCTTTGATTTAAGCTCGTTATATTCTACAGCATACGCAGTAATAACCTGAGAGATATTTGTTAAACTAGATAGTAATGATTTGATTGAAAACTCAGATGTTTCTGTATCTATTTTTAAAAAATAATCTACGTTTTTGAGTTCTGGAACCAAATATTTAGTAACATAATTCTCTCTGGTATCGGCAAACAAACCATCAGAAATTTTAGTATCTGATTCTACTTTTGTTTTAAACTTGTTTCCTATCAGGTAATATGTATTATATTGAAACTGATCATCATATTGATATAACGGAAAGCTTGCAATCAAGGGGTTATAATCAAAATTTATATCTTCTTTTTTTCTGAAAAGTCTTAAATCTAGGTTCTTATTCAACAAAAAAGCCAATCTATATGACTCCAAAGAACAATGGATAGCAATTAGTTCGTAATTATCGTCTTCAAGGGTGTCTAAAACCAACTTCTGAATAGCCATTTTAGAATTAATTTTTTCCAGAATTAATTGGAAATATACAAATAAATTGGTCTTACAACTTTAAATAATCATAAAGATATTATCCGAAAACGATTGAGTTAGTATCTTTTAACCATTTGAGTATTTAAAAGGGATAAATATGGATAAAAAGCTTCAAAAATATTAAATATTAATTTTTGATTGAAAAGCAAAATATGCTCTTTTAGAAGCTTTTTCTTCGGCTTTTTTCTTAGAAGTAGCCCGAGCTTTTGCCACTACTTTTTCGTCAATCCAGAGTTTTACAGCAAAATGTTTCATTTCATCTTTTCCTGTATCCTCATAGATTTCATAATTAAAAGTTTTTTTCTCTTTTTGACACCACTCTATCAGCAAGCTTTTATAACTTATAATCTGCCCCTCAAGACTTTCAATATCTACATAAGGATTAATAACAGCCTCGTGTATAAATTTTTCGCAGTAGGCAAAGCCTCTGTCCAGGTATATTGCTCCTATTAATGCTTCAAAGAGATTTCCGTGAATATTTATTCCAAACTGAGATTTAGGAATATTAGTTCTAACCAACTCTATTAATTTAAGGTCTTTTCCTAATTCATTAAGGTGTTTTCTACTTACCACTTTTGCTCTCATCTTGGTAAGATATCCTTCATTTCCTTCAGGAACTTTTTTAAATAAATGGGCTGCAATCACACTACTTAACATAGCATCTCCAAGAAATTCTAATCTTTCATAATTCACAGCATTCCCTTTTTTATCCTTGAGATTAAGGGATCTATGGGTAAATGCTTTTTCGTAAGGTTTAATGTTTTTAGGCTTAAAACCCAGTATTTTTTGAATTTTAATAAAAAAATTCCCGTTCTTTTCAGAGCGGGAATTTAATATGTTTCGAATAACATTCATTATTCGTCTAGTTTTTTGAATAAAACACAAGCATTGTGACCTCCAAAGCCAAAAGTATTACTCATGGCATATGTAATTTCTCTTTTTTGTGCATTGTTTAATGTCAAATTCAATGATTGATCTATATTATCATCCACAGTAGTGTGATTGATCGTTGGTGGTACAATACTATTTTGCATTGCTAATATTGAAGCAATTGCTTCAATCGCACCTGCTGCACCAAGTAAATGGCCAGTCATAGATTTTGTCGAATTGATATTGATTTTAGATGCGTGACCTCCAAAAACTTTTGTAATTGCTTTTAATTCTGCCACATCTCCTAATGGTGTAGAAGTTCCGTGGGTATTTATAGCATCTACTTGCTCTGGTTTAACACCTGCATCTCTTAAACAATTAAGCATTACACGTTCTACACCTATTCCATCAGGATGAGGGGCTGTCATGTGATATGCATCACTAGACATTCCTCCACCGATTACTTCGGCATAGATTTTTGCGCCTCGTGCTTTTGCATGTTCATATTCTTCAAGAATAAGAGCACCACCACCTTCTCCCAATACAAATCCATCTCTGGTTGCATCAAAGGGCCTTGAGGCAGTTTCTGGGCTATCATTTCTTGTAGATAATGCATGCATCGCATTAAATCCACCCATACCTGCAATAGTAACTGCTGCTTCGCTTCCTCCCGTAACAATAATATCGCAATGTCCTAAACGTATATAGTTTAAGGCATCTATCATTGCATTTGCTGAAGAAGCACACGCAGAAACCGTAGTATAATTGGGCCCCATAAAACCATTTCTAATAGAAATATGTCCTGGAGCAATATCAGCAATCATCTTTGGTATGAAGAACGGATTAAAACGAGGAGTTCCGTCTCCGCCTGCATAGCCAATAACTTCTTGTTGAAAAGTTTCTAATCCACCGATACCTGCTCCCCAGATAACACCAACTCTAAATTTATCGACCTTCTCAAGATCAATATCAGCATCTTTTATTGCTTCTTCAGAAGAAACAATAGCGTACTGCGCAAATCTATCAAGTTTACGTGCTTCTTTCCTATCAAAATAATCTGTGGGTGTGTAATTTTTGACTTCGCAAGCAAATTTAGTCTTGAATTTTTCGGTATCAAAATAAGTAATGGGAGCGCAACCGCTCTTTCCATTAACTAATCCGTCCCAATATTCATTAATATTGTTGCCGATTGGTGTCAAAGCACCAAGTCCTGTGACTACAACTCGCTTAAGGTTCATACTTTGTCGTGAAGTTATTACTTTGCGTCTTCGATATAAGATATTGCCTGACCTACAGTGGCAATGTTTTCAGCTTGATCATCAGGGATTTGAATATCGAATTCTTTTTCGAATTCCATAATCAATTCTACAGTGTCTAATGAATCAGCTCCCAGATCGTTTGTGAAGCTAGCCTCATTAACTACTTCGTTTTCGTCTACTCCTAATTTGTCAACGATTATCGCTTTTACTCTTGATGCAATGTCTGACATAATGTTTAATTTTAATTTTTAATTAGGTGGCAAAAATAAAAAACTTTATTTTAAAACCCCATAATCACGCAAAAATGTATTTGTATTTTTCAAATATAGGGAAGTATTGGCTTTTTGCTACCGTTAAATGAATAATAATTATTTTTTTTGTACCCTCGATCAACAGCCTTTATTGTGCTATAAAATAGACTATAACGAATAACCCTATCAAATTAATTGTTCAAAAACAGGAATTTTATATATCTCTTTAAAAGTTGTGACCAATTATTGAAAAAAATAAAATTGACAGATGAAACGTATCATAATTTTTGCTTCAGGCTCTGGTTCTAATGCAGAGAATATCATCAAATACTTTAATACACTTAAAAACGCCGAGGTGACACATGTGTTTTCTAACAATCAGCGTGCCAAGGTTTTAAAACGAGCTCACAGCCTAAAAGTAAAGGCCTTACACTTTGACAAAGAGTCATTTTATGACACTAATGAGGTATTAAACATACTGACAGATGCTCAACCAGACATTATTGTTTTAGCAGGATTTTTATGGATTTTTCCAAAAAAAATCATTGATGCCTTCCCTAATAAAGTCATCAATATCCACCCAGCATTATTACCAAAATATGGTGGAAAAGGCATGTATGGACATCATGTTCATCAAGCAGTAGTGAGAAATAAAGAAAAAGAAACTGGAATTACTATTCATTATGTAAATGAACATTATGACGAAGGTGCAATTATTTTTCAGGCCAAAACATCAATCGCAGCAAATGATTCTGCCGAAGATGTTGCAAACTCAATACATACTTTAGAATATAAGCATTTCCCCATCGTTATAGAAGAACTCTTATTTCCTAAAAAATAAATAAAAACCTACTTGTATCATTATAATCAAGAAAATTTAAACCCCTTTAAATAAATCTATGGCAAAAAAAGAAAAGTTTTATGTAGTCTGGGAAGGACACAGACCTGGTATTTATACTAAATGGGATGATTGTAAAGCTGCAGTTAAAGGGTATGCAAGTGCAAAATATAAATCTTTTGACTCCTTTGATCTTGCAAAAAAAGCTTATAATGGAGATTATGAAGATTATAAAGGTAAAAGCAAATCTAAAAAAACGCTTACACCTGAACAGCTCTCAAAAATTGGAGAACCCAACCTATATTCTATAGCTGTAGATGCTGCATCAAGTGGAAATCCCGGAAAAATGGAGTATAGAGGTGTGGATACTCAAACAGAAAAACAACTTTTTCATCAAGGTACATTTCCTCAAGGCACCAATAATATTGGAGAATTTCTAGCATTGGTTCATGGATTAGCTTATTTAAAGAAAAAAAGCAGTGATAGAATTTTATATACTGATTCTAAAATAGCAATGGGATGGGTTAAACAAAAAGTTTGTAAAACCAAGTTGAAACGAAATTCTAAAAACAAAGAAATGTTTGATCTTGTTGATCGAGCGATTATTTGGCTAAAAGAAAATACTTATACCACTAAAATTGTAAAATGGGAAACCAAAGCTTGGGGAGAGATTCCAGCAGATTTTGGCAGAAAATAAAATAGTTTAGGTACTTTTATAAAAATGCCCCGAAGTTTATTTCGGGGCATTTCTAATAATTATTACTTTTTTTAGTTTTTAGCTTCCGCATTGTCCAAGATTAGTCCATCCACTAGCTGTTCTTTCATATAAGCTACCTTGATATGTTACTTTATCTCCAACAGAGTAAGAAGCACCACTATTATATGCAGCTACACCACTACAAATATCATTATTAGCAGTACTACCACATTGTCCAAGGTTAGTCCACCCACTAGCTGTTCTTTCATATAAGTTTCCTTGATATGTTACTTTATCTCCAACAGAGTAAGAAGTACTACTATTATACTCGGCTACGCCGCTACAAATATCACCTCCTCCAGTGTTACCACCAGGATATATAGAAGCTATAAAAGATTTATCTGTCGCAGATAATTGAGAATTATTTCCTACAGCCACACCATCTGTTGTATGTGCTGCAGGGATCGGGTAATGCATAATAGATCTTGAATCATATACACTATAATTAGTAATATTCTGATCATAGCGTCTAAACAAATTATTATCTACCTGTGCTCTAGACCAAAAATTTGGTGCTCCAGCATAATATGCATAAACAACTTCTTTATTCCAGTTAATTCCAGCTACAGGGTTCTGATGCTCATGGATTAACCCAAGTGCATGTCCAAACTCGTGAAGTGTGGTTCTTCTAAACTCTGCATCAGAAGTGTTATTGTTAAACCATCCAAAATGCATACTATGTGCATGATTATTAGAATCAGTTCCTAAATATGACCAGGAACCACCATCATCTGCAAATTGTCCTTCTTTAAAACCAATTTTAATGTTTGCACTACTATTAGAAGAAACAAATTCGAATTTAAGATTAGCATAGCTTTCCCATTCAACGGCATATTGCCGTACTTTGGATTGAACAAAGTTGTTTCCATTTAAAAATTTTACTCGAATAGTTTGACCCGGTTGCCATTGCACAGCTTTAACACTAGCCGCTCTTGAGTCTTTATCAAAATTCCATTTCTCAATACATACGTGAGCACTTTTAGCTGCTTCATTCTGACTTGCTTCAAAAGTATCTTCTGCATCTTTTTCACAATTAAATAATGAAAATGAAATCAAAACTGTTAAAACAAGTTTAGTTAATTTAGTTTTTTTCATAATTATGTTGAGTTTGTATTAGTTGGGATTAAAGTAATTGATTTATGAGCAAAAAAATTAAGCTATTGAGCCAAATGACAGCTCTGTTGTACTAAACGGTCCTTTTGATGTATAAATTGATGTTTTTAGTCTTTTTGACAATAAGATGTGTATTTCTGTTTCTTAATACGAGTTAGCATTCTGAGAATCCTTTTCTAATCTTTCATAATAATCTTATTATTTAATTAATCTTTATTTAACAGATTATTAGGTAATTGACTCGTGTTTTTTCCTACTAAATCAGCATCTAAATAAATTTTACAATCTCTTTTTAATCGCTTACATAAGACAAAAACTATTTAATGAAAATAATTTACCTACTTATTCTATTACCCATATTGTGCTATAGCCAATCAGATTGGAAACTCGCTAAAGACAAAAAAGGAATTCAAATATGGGTAAGGAATTATAATGACAGCCCTTACAAGGAATATAAAGCTATAACCTATGTTCAAACAACTATTAACAATGTTGTAAATGAATTATTAGATGCTCCAAAGTATATAGAAAATTGCGAAGAAGGAATAAGTCATTTGGTTAAAGTAAATCATAATAGTGAATATATTTTTTATGCCAGAAACGAACTTCCTTGGCCAATTAAAGATAGGGATGTCGTTTCAAAACTAAATGTTCAAAAAATATCAGAAAACAAGGTCAAATTATATATCAATGCTGCTCCAGAAGAAGTTCCTGTATTAAAAAATGCACTTAGAATTCGAGAGTTATCTGGGTATTGGTTATTAGAAGAAAAAGGAGAAGGTATTAAAATCACGCAACAGCTTTATTTAAATCCCGAAGGGTCATTACCTCCTTTTATAACTAATTCATTACTAATTTCGGGGCCTTTCAAGACATTCTTAACTCTTAGGAGTCAACTTAAAGACACAAATTCATAATGCTTATTTTTAAAGACTTCGCTTTTAAGCTTGTTTATGAATTTGCTTGAAAAGTAAAGTGTATATTTGCAAAAAATTATTACGCTATTTTATGAGCAAATTACTTATTGTAGGCACCGTAGCCTTTGACGCCATTGAAACCCCATTTGGCAAAACTGATAAAATACTAGGTGGAGCTGCAACTTATATTGGTCTTTCTGCGTCCAATTTTAATATTTCTTCTGCAATCGTTTCTGTAGTTGGCGACGATTTTCCTGAAGAAGATTTACAAATGCTTCAACAAAAAAACATTGACACTACTGCTGTAGAAATTGTAAAAGGAGGAAAAACCTTTTTCTGGAGTGGCAGATATCATAATGATTTAAATTCTAGAGATACACTTGATACACAACTTAATGTATTGGCAGATTTTAATCCAATAGTTCCAAATAGCTATAAAGATGCTGAAATCGTTATGCTAGGAAACCTTCACCCTCTTGTTCAACTAAGTGTTTTAGAACAGATGAGCTCTAAGCCTAAGCTCGCAATATTAGACACTATGAACTTCTGGATGGACAACACTCTTGATGATTTACTAAAAGTAATCGCAAAGGTTGATGTTATAACTATTAACGATGAAGAAGCTAGGCAACTAAGTGGAGAATATTCTTTGGTAAAAGCTGCCAGAGCAATCGAAAAAATGGGTCCTAAATATATAGTGATCAAAAAAGGTGAGCACGGAGCATTGTTATTTCATGATGAACAAATTTTCTTTGCACCTGCATTACCATTAGAAGAAGTTTTTGATCCAACTGGTGCTGGTGATACTTTTGCAGGAGGATTTGCGGGATATCTAACCAGATCCAATGATATTTCTTTTGAAAATATGAAAAATGCCATTATTCACGGTTCTAACTTAGCTTCATTTTGTGTAGAAAAATTTGGAACAGAAAGGATGGAAAATCTTAAAAAAGAAGAGATTCAAAAGAGGCTTCAACAATTTAAAGAATTAACACAATTTGAAATAGAATTGTCATAATATAAAGTAAGACCCTAAGACTTCTGGTTTCAGGGTTTTTTAATTTTGGTTTATCTAACACAACAATTAGAATTTTTGGAATACAATGAGTGATGCTTTAAAACACGAATGCGGAATAGCATTAATACGACTTTTAAAACCATTAGAATACTACAAAGAAAAGTACGGTAGTGCCTTTTATGGTGTAAACAAGATGTATCTAATGATGGAAAAGCAGCACAATCGCGGACAGGATGGTGCCGGATTTGCTAGTATCAAATTAGACACCGCCCCTGGAGAGAGATATATAAGTAGAGTACGTTCTAGTGCTCCTCAACCTATTCAGGACATTTTCTCGCAAATCAATGAAAGGATTAATAAAGAATTATCTGATCATCCAGAATACACAGATGATGTTGATTTGCAGAAAAAAAATATCCCGTACATAGGCGAAGTACTTCTTGGACATGTAAGATATGGGACTTTTGGAAAAAACAGCGTAGAGAGTGTTCATCCATTTTTAAGACAAAATAATTGGATGCATCGTAACTTGATTGTTGCAGGTAACTTCAATATGACCAATAACAACGTATTGTTTGACAATCTTGTTCGACTAGGTCAGCACCCAAAAGATAAAGTAGACACGGTTACTGTAATGGAAAAGATTGGTCACTTTCTAGACTCTGAAGTAGCCAAACTTTATAAAAAACTTAAAAAGGAAGGATTTAACAAAATAGGTGCTTCTCCTCAAATTGTAGAGAGGTTAAATGTTACCAAAATCCTTAAAAAATCGTCCAGAGATTGGGATGGTGGATATGCAATGGCAGGAATGCTAGGACACGGTGACGCCTTTGTATTAAGAGATCCAGCTGGGATTCGCCCTGCGTATTACTATAAAGATGATGAAGTAGTAGTAGTTGCATCTGAGAGACCTGTGATTCAAACAGTGTTTAATGTTTCTTTTGATGATATTATCGAATTAGATCCAGGAAAAGCAATCATCATTAAAAAGGATGGAAATACATCGATAAATAAAATTATCGAACCTTTAGAAAGAAAAGCTTGTTCTTTTGAACGTATTTATTTTTCGAGAGGAAGTGATGCAGAAATTTATGAAGAAAGAAAAAGCCTGGGTAGACTCATTATGCCACAGGTATTAGAAGAAATTGACCACGATACAGTAAATACCGTTTTTTCTTTTATCCCTAACACTGCTGAAACATCATTTTATGGTATGGTAGAAGCAGCTCAGGACGAATTAAACAAACAAAAGAATGAAACAATTCTTTCTGAAAAAGATAATTTAACTAATGAACGTCTGGCACAAATTCTATCTTATAAGCTAAGAACAGAGAAGATTGCAATTAAAGATGCTAAACTACGTACTTTTATTACTGAAGATAGTAGTAGAGATGATCTAGTCGCACACGTTTATGATGTAACTTATGGAGTTGTAAAGCAAGAAGACAATTTGGTTATTATTGATGATAGTATCGTAAGAGGTACTACTCTTAAAAAGAGTATCATCAAAATGATGGATCGACTAAAACCTAAGAAAATTGTAATCGTTTCTTCTGCTCCTCAAATTCGTTTTCCTGATTGTTACGGAATTGACATGGCAAGACTTGAAGGACTAATTGCTTTTAAAGCAGCATTAGAACTGTTAAAAGAAAATGGTAATTATGATCTAGTTGAGCAAGTTTATGAAAAATGTAAAGCTCAAGAAAATTTAGCTGATGCAGAAGTACAAAACTTTGTAAAGCAAATTTATGATGGCTTTACCAATCAAGAAATAAGTGATAAAATTGCCGAATTGTTAAGTGATGAAACTGTCAATTCTGAAGTAAAGATTATATATCAAACCGTTGAAAACCTGCATAAGGCCTGTCCTAAAAACCTTGGCGACTGGTATTTTACTGGTGATTACCCAACAATTGGAGGTAATAGAGTAGTTAACAAAGCTTTTATAAACTTTTATGAAGGCAAGGATGAAAGGGCATACTAAAAAATTAAAAACCACAATGTTAAAAAACGTTAAATTGTGTATTTCAACAAGTATTTTGACCTTTCATCTAAAACATTTTTTCACAATGAAATAACGCTCTATATTAGCAGAGCCATAGCATAAGTAGGTTAAGTTCATGGTAGATTTGGGGCAAAAAAAGGTGGACTTTCCACCTTTTTTTATTTTACAACAATTTGTGACGATTTGCGTAAATACAGAGACGCAATTTTACATCTCTTTTTATTCCTCTACTATTCATTAAAGTTATTTTATTATTATTTTTTTACTAGTAATTTTTTCTTCTCTATCATAAAGATGAATAAAGTAAGTTCCTTTAGGATAATTAATAACATCTATATACAAATTATTCTTAGGAGAATTAATGCTTCTAGTATCTATAACTTTACCTGAAATATCCATAATTTTATAAGAAGTAATAACAGTATCATCATCACTTCTAATCACCACAGTGTCATCAACAGGGTTAGGAAACATTATAAAGTCTGAAAGAATCTCATCAGAAGAAGAAAAATCTTCAACTCCTAAAGTAGTATTATATGCATTCTGTAAAGCATCTATAGGTTCAAACACCGTAGTAGTAATCCATACGTTTAAATCTAAGGTAAGACTCCCGTAACTATTATCGGTATCACTAGGATCTGCGACTCTTATAAAAGCAGAAGCAGAACTTATACCACTACTTAAACAACGAGAATCTGCTCCGGGTCTCTTTGCTCCCTGCATAGCTGCCATTAATTTATCTGCCAAAGATCCATTAGTATTCAAGAAAGCTGTTTCCATGTCATTAACCACATTTTCAGAAATAAGAATGTTTCCAGCTATTGCATAATTAGGCCCTGTAACATGTATAAACTCTCTAAAACAATCCGGACCTGTAAATCCAGCACTTCGAGGTGAACCTCCATTGAGGTCAACAGCAACATATTGTCTCTGTGAAGAATCATTAGCAACATCATTAGCAACAAGCCAATCCATAATTTGCTGAGGAGAATCGCCTGCAACCATTCGAGCAGTAGCATTATTTTGGTTATTTGGATCCCAAAACGATTGCGTATGAATAGCTCCAACTCCAAGAACAATTGCGCTTATTGCTTGCGCACCGTCTTCAGCAGAAATACAAGTAGCACCTGCGCTACCAATCTCACCAGTAACAGGATCTACCGCTACGATAGAAAATGTGTGCTGAGCATATGTTGAAAAACTAATGATCAAGGCACAGAAAAAAACAATGACGATTTGTGTGTACGTTTTCATTTTAATAATCATTTAGGTTAAAAGAGTTATTATTATAACAGCTCTAATATGAATCCCCCTAAAAGAAAATTGTTAAATAATTTTTTAGCAAAAATCAATCAATATTAATCCCACAGCAGAAGTCTTTAATTATTTATCAAATAGCACAAAAAAACCGTCAAATAGCAATTATTTGACGGCTCTCATTATGTTTTAAATAAGGAAGTATTACTTTCCTTTAGCATAACGACTAGAAACCTCTTCCCAATCAATTACATTAAAAAACGCAGAAATATAATCTGGACGTCTGTTCTGATAGTTTAGATAATATGCATGTTCCCATACATCTAATCCTAAAATAGGCGTTCCTCCACAACCAACACTTGGCATTAAAGGGTTATCCTGATTAGGAGTACCACAAACTTCTACTTTACCGCCTTGGTGAACACATAACCAAGCCCATCCAGAACCAAATTGAGTTGCCGCTGCATTAGAAAAAGCATCTTTAAACGCCTCAAAAGATCCAAAAGCAGCATCTATTGCTTCTGCTAAATCCCCTGATGGCTTACCTCCTCCATTTGGAGACATTACTTCCCAAAATAAAGAATGATTATAATAACCTCCTCCATTATTTCTAACAGCCTTATTAGACATATCTAAATTGATAAGGATATTCTCAATGGTCTTTCCATCAAGATCAGTACCCTCAATTGCACCATTTAATTTGCTAGTGTATCCTGCATGATGTTTATCATGGTGAATTTCCATGGTACGAGCATCTATATTGGGTTCTAATGCATCAAAAGCATAGTTTAATTTTGGTAATTCAAATGACATAATTTACTTATTAGATTAATAAAAATAAAAATGACATCAAATTTAACAATTAGAGCGATGAATAAAAATTAATAATTGTTATAAAATAACTAAAGCACAAAACTCATCTATATTTGGCTTAATTAACCATTAATAAATCTTGCTTTAGTATTTTAGTAAAAAATTAAAAATTGACTCTCAATACTGCTTTCACAATATATAATGCTGCAGCTGGCGCCGGAAAAACCTATACATTAGTAAAGGCATATATTATTACTTTATTAAAAGGAGAATTTAAAGATAGTTACAAGAATATTCTAGCTATTACTTTTACCAATAAAGCAGTAGCCGAAATGAAAATAAGGGTACTAGAAAACCTTATTGCTATCAGTTCACCCCAAACACCAATAAAATATCAGGCACTTATTGAAGAGCTAATCCTCGAAACTGGATTCAAAGAACAACAATTAAAACAAAAAGCTGACAAGATTCTTAAAAGCATATTACACAATTATGCTGCTTTTGATATTGTTACCATAGATACATTTACACATAGAGTTATTAGAACATTTGCCCATGATTTAGGAATTCCTTTAAATTTTGAAATCGAAATGGACACAGAATCCTTAATAGAGGAGGCTGTTGATGCTGTAATAGCCAAAATAGGAATAGATGATCAACTCACTCAAATAATCATTGATTTTGCTATAAGCAAACTTGAAGATGATAAAAGTTGGGATATTACAGTAGAACTTAATAAAGTAGCAAGGTTATTATTTAGCGAAAACGATCGAGAACACCTCGATAAAATCTCTGATAAAAGTCCAGAGGATTTTGATAAACTCAAAAACATCTTACTTAAGAAAATCACAGAAAACAAAACAAATATTGTAGAGCAGTCTAATCAAATTCTACAACTTATTTCTGAAAAAGGATTAGAAAACAGTGATTTTACAAGAAGCTCTATTCCTAATCATTTTCTGAGACTTGCAAAAGGAGAAACTAATATTGACTTTACGGCAGCCTGGAAACAAAACATACAAACAACCTCTTTTTATAACACAAAATTAGATGAATTAAAAAAGAATGAAATTGATTCATTGCGTTCAACAATTGAAGACATTTTTTTAAACACAAAACAACTATTATCCTCAATTCATCTTTTTGAGAACGTTCTTAAAAACTTAGTTCCTTTATCAGTTCTAAATGCCATAAATCAAGAGCTTCAGAAAATAAAGAAAGAGAGAAGAATTTTATTAATTTCAGAATTTAATAATATTATTAGTAGCGCAATACAACATCAACCCGCTCCATTTATCTATGAACGTCTTGGCGAACGTTATAGAGATTATTTTATTGACGAATTTCAAGACACTTCAGAATTACAATGGAATAACATAGTTCCTCTCATTGATAATGCTATAGCTACCGAAACATTAACAGGAAAAAGAGGACATCTTACTATTGTAGGAGATGCAAAACAGGCTATCTACAGATGGCGAGGCGGAAAGGCAGAACAATTCATCAACCTTTCTGGAGATCTAAACCCTTTTTCTGTAAAAGAGAAGCAAGTTCTTGACCTTCCAAAAAATTACAGGAGTCATAGAGAGGTCGTAGAATTTAATAATAATTTATTTTCATTCCTTTCTAAAGATTTTAGCGATCCAGAACACGCTAATCTTTATATTAAAGGAAATCAGCAAGAAACCAATTCAAAAAAGGAAGGCTACGTAAACATCTCTTTTATTCAAGCAAAAAACAGCTCTGAAGAAAATGAAGTTTACCCTCAGAGAGTTTACGAAATTATATCCAATCTCAAAGAAAAAGGATATAAGCCCTACGAAATATGCATCCTGGTAAGGAAACAAAAAGAAGGATCTATACTTGCTGATTTTCTTACAGAAAAAGGGTTATCCATAATCTCATCAGAAACACTTCTCATTAGCAATGCTCCAGAAGTAGTATTTATCATTGACCTATTAACCTGGCATACTCATCCGGAAAACCTTATTGCAAAAGCAGGGATTCTACATTTTATTGCAGAACATTTTTTAGTTGAAGAAAAACATTCCTTTTTGGAAAAAATGATCTTTTCAAACAAAACGGATATAATGTCAGAATTTAGTTTCTTGGGGATAGATTTTAATTTTAATAAACTCGCACTACTTCCTTTATATGATATTATAGAATATATAATTAATAGTTTTAAACTAGCTAATTCTGCTCCAGCATATTTACAATTCTTCTTGGATGTTGTGTTTTCATTTACTCAAAAACATACAGAAGGAATCATTGGTTTCTTATCGTATTGGAATCAGAAAAAAGATAAACTAAGTATTATTGCTCCAGAAGAGGAAGAAGCAATTCGTATAATGACAATACACAAAGCAAAAGGATTAGAGTTTCCTTGCGTTATATACCCATATGCTAATATTGATATCTATAAAGAATTAGAACCTAAAACATGGCTAACGGTTTCTAAAGATGACTATAATGGTTTTGAAGAAGTATTCATTAATTACAGCAAAAACATTTCAGAATACGGTGAAGAAGCATCTACAATTGTTTCTAAAAGACAAAGTCAACTAGAACTAGACACTTTCAATTTATTATATGTTGCTCTTACTCGAGCAGAAGAACAGTTGTTTATAGTTTCAAAATTAGAATTGACCGCTAAAGGAGTTAGCAACAACAATAAGTTTTCTGGAAAACTAATTAACTACCTCCAACACATAAACGAATGGAACACTGAACAAACAGAGTATCAATTTGGAAATCCAAACAAACCAATCTCTGAAGAATCAGTAATTAGTGAAACTTCGCAAAACATAAAATTAACCAAACTAAGTAACTCAAAACAACAATATAAGGTTAACATTGTCACTAATTCTGGTAAATTATGGGACACAACTCAGGAAGCTGCTATAGAAAAAGGTAATTTGCTTCACGAATTATTATCAAAAGTATACACTCCTGATGATATTGCTACTTCAGTAGAAGATGCATATCATAATGGCCTTATTTCCTTTATTGACAAAAACAAATTAAGTCAAGAACTAGAGAGAATCGTTAAACATCCAGATCTTATAATGTATTTTTCAAAAAATAACACTATTTTAAATGAAAAAGAAATTATTGCAAATGGAAGATTTTATCGTCCTGATCGCATTGTAATAGAGTCAAATAATGTTATCACCATACTAGATTACAAAACAGGGGCTTATCAAGAGTCTCACGCTAATCAGATAAAACAATACGCAATACTTCTTCAAAAAATGGGCTATATATTGAATACCAACATCCTAGTTTATATCAATGAAAATATCGCACTAAAGCTCGTATAAATAATCATTATTTTCAGAATTACTTCAATAAAATTAGGGATAAGAAGTATTTTTATATTATAATTGTATCATATTTGCAAACACAAAAAACACTATTTTTCTTAAAAAATTGTCAAATATACTACGTTTCTGGGGCTAAAAAAATGATTGTAAAAAAACTCAAAACCCTCGCAAACTCCTATATACACTGGCCTATTAAGAAAAATTTATTAGATTTGTCTTTGCTAGTAATTATTAACATATTACATTTGCTCTAATTAACACTTAAAAATTAAATTATTGAATATGAAACATCTTAGCAGATTTTTAGTGGCTTCGTTATTAGTACTTGGGTTTAGTACTGCGAATGCACAAGATGAAAACAACCCTTGGGCAGTATCGATTGGCGTTAATGCTGTTGACATCTTTCCTACAGGAGGAGACCTGCCTTTTCAAGGAGAAATCTTTGATGAGTATTTTAACGTTAGTGACCATTGGAATATTCTTCCATCTGTTTCTAAAATCTCTGTTGGTAAATATATAGGAGATGGGTTTACTTTCACTGTTTCTGGATCAGTTAATAAAATCGAAGAACTTGGTGAATTACCTGATGGAACAGCTGTTACTGCTGACGATTTATCGTACTATGCAGTAGATGGTAGAATAAGCTATAGCCTTAAAGGTTTGCTAAACACAAAATGGTTCGACCCTTACTTAGGTGTAGGTGGTGGATATACTTGGATTGATGAAATTGGTGCTGGAACACTTAATGGTTCTCTAGGAGTAAACCTTTGGTTAACTGAAAATTTAGCATTCAACATTCAGACTACTTACAAGCATGTATTTGAAGATTATGATGTAAGCAACTATCCTCCAACTCACTTCCAACATTCTGCTGGAATTACTTTTGCTTTCGGTGGAAAAGACACTGACGGTGACGGAGTATATGACAAAGATGATGAGTGTGTTGACGTTCCTGGTTTAGCAGAATTCAACGGATGTCCTGATACTGATGGTGACGGAATCACTGATGCTAAAGATGACTGTCCTGATACTGCAGGTACTGCAGAATTCAACGGATGTCCTGATACTGATGGTGACGGAATCGCTGATCCTAAAGATGATTGTCCTACTGTAGCTGGTATTGCTAGCCTTAACGGATGTCCTGATGCTGACGGTGATGGAATCACTGACGCTAATGACGGTTGTCCTAATGAAGCTGGTCCTGCTGCTAACAACGGATGTCCTTACCAAGATAAAGATGGTGACGGAGTATTAGACAAAGATGACAACTGTGTTGACGTTCCTGGAACTGTTGCTAACAACGGATGTCCTGAAGTAACTGAAGAAGTACAGAAAACTCTTAACGAATATGCTAAGACTATCTTATTTGACTCAGGAAAATCTTCTATCAAGTCAGAATCTAACTCTGTACTTAACGATATCGTTAAGATCTTAGGAGAGTATCCAACAGCTAAATTCGTAATTGAAGGGCACACTGATAGTGCTGGTCGTGAAGCAAGCAACCAGAAATTATCTGATGCTAGAGCTAACGCTGTTAAGAACTACTTAGTAGAGAATGGTATCGATCAGTTTAGATTATCTGCTATTGGTTATGGAGAAAACAAACCAATCGCTACTAACAAGACTAGAGCTGGTAGAGCACAAAACAGACGTGTAGAGATTAACTTATCAAATTAATTGATAGGAGAAATTCTCTTAACTAAATAACATTCAAAAACGTCCCGAGATTTCGGGACGTTTTTTATTTTTAAAGAGTGAAAAGCTTTCTACAAAATATATTATCCGATGTACATAATACATCCAAAGAATCTATTAGTGATCTCATTTTTTTGGTTCCCAGTAAAAGAGCTGGGCTCTTTCTAAAAAAGGAAATTCTATCTTTATATCCAGATCAAGTACTATTTGCACCCCTTGTACTTAGTATAGAAGAGTTTATTAGTCAAATTTCTGGTTTACATCAAATTGACAATATTCAAACCCTGTTTGAGTTTTATGAAACCTATAAAGAAGTTAATCCTGATAACGACAAAGAAACTTTTGAAACCTTTAGTAGTTGGGCACAAACTTTAATTTATGATTTTAACGAAATCGATAGGTATTGCATTGATCATCAAACCTTCTTTTCATATCTTTCTGGAATACAAGATCTAAATCATTGGTATCTTCAAAAAGAAAAAACCGAGCTAGTTAAAAACTATATTAACTTCTGGGAAAATCTGTTAGAATATTACACTCAGTTTAAAAACAAACTGCTTCAAAAAAAAATTGGATACCAAGGATTACTATATAGACAAGCTTCAGAAAATATTGCATCTTATATTAAAACCGAAAACCGAAAACATATTTTGGTTGGTTTTAATGCGTTAAACAATGCCGAGCAAACTATTTTTCAATCACTTTTAGAAGCCAATGTGGCTAAAGTTTATTGGGATGCTGATACATTTTTTATTAACAACAACTACCATGAGGCTTCTTTATTTTTAAGAAATTATAAAACTCAGTGGAAGTATTATAACGAGAATCCTTTCCAGAATATAGAAAGTAATTTTTCTGAAGAAAAGGATATCAAAATAATAGGAGTTCCTAAAAATATTGGTCAAGCAAAATTGGTAGGTCAAGTTCTTACCTCTATTCCGTCAGCAGAAATGGAGAAAACTGCTCTTGTTTTAGCTGACGAAACATTATTGCAACCAGTTTTACATTCATTACCAGATAGTATAAATGCTCTCAATATCACAATGGGTTTACCTTTAAAAGAGGTGCCTCTTGCTGCCTTTTTTGAGTTACTTTTTGACCTTCATAAAAAACCTAATACTAAAGGATTATATTATAAATCAGTTCTGGAGCTTTTAAACAGTCAACCGGTAAATCGTCTCTTAGGCTTTACTGCTACTCGTTTGATCACATTAATAACCAAAGAAAACATGGTTTTTATTACTCCTTCAAGAATTGAAGATCATGTCTCAGATGAGGAAAAAGAAATTACATCTCTCCTATTCAAAAAATGGGAAAGTGTCTCAATAGCTCTTGAAAACTGTAGAAGGATAATTCTATTACTTAAAGAAAGTATTGACAAGAGTAATAATGCTCTAGAACTAGAATATGTTTATCATTTTCATTTAGTTTTTAATAAATTACAATCCTACCAAACTCATTACGAATACCTCAATAGCTTATCATCTTTACATCAGTTATACAAAGATATACTTACAACCGAAACACTTGATTTTAGAGGTGAACCTTTTAGCGGGCTACAGCTTATGGGAATGCTAGAATCTCGTTGTCTGGATTTTGACACGGTAATTATTACATCTATAAATGAAGGTGTTCTTCCTGCAGGAAAAAGTGCTAATTCATTTATTCCATATGACCTTAAAAGAGCATACAATCTCCCTACTTATAAAGAAAAAGATGCTATATACACTTATCATTTTTACAGACTAATACAACGTGCAAAAAAAGTATATTTATTATACAATGCAGAAGATGAAGGCCTAGGTGGTGGAGAAAAAAGTAGATTCTTACATCAATTGGTTATTGATAAAAGGCCCAAGCATAAAATTTCTAGTTATACTGTATCTGCAGAAGTACCAAAACTAAACCAGGCCCTACAGCAAATAGACAAAAACGAAGCAATAGTATCAAAACTAAGAGCATTAGCAGCCCATGGCTTATCACCTTCTGCATTGACCACTTACATTAGAAATCCTATTGATTTTTATTATAGATATGTCCTGGAAATAAGAGAGACCGATCTAGTAGAAGAAACAATAGCGGCTAATACGCTAGGTACCGTAATACATAATACGTTAGAGAATTTTTACAAACCTTTAGAAGGTCAATTTCTCAATTCAGATCTTATAAAAAAAATGATTTCTCAGATAGATAAAGAAATCAAATATCAGTTTAAAAAAGAGTATGCTACACTTGATATTAATCAAGGCAAGAACCTTCTAATTTATGAGGTTGCAAAAAAATATATCTATAACTTCTTAAAATCAGAACAAAAACTGTTAGATAACGGAGCTCAATTAAAAATATTAGCTATTGAAAATAATCTAAAAACACAACTTACCATCCCTGAATTAGATTTTCCTGTTTATATAAAAGGAAAAGTAGATCGTATCGACGAATTAAATGGGCAATTAAGAATTATAGATTATAAATCTGGAAAAGTTACTAAAAGTGATGTTGTATTAACAGATTGGGATGCTATAACAGACGATTATAAATACAGTAAAGTGATCCAGATTCTTGCATATGCCTACATGTATTATAATGAAAATAAGCTATCAGATAGTTTTCTTGCCGGTATTATCTCGTTTAAAAATCTTAAAGAAGACTTTTTAAAGTTTGGAACAAAAGAAAACATAAGAGGTAAAGCCAATCATGAAATTACCCAGGTAGTATTTGACGAATATATGATACAACTAAAAAAATTGATTTTAGAGATTTTTACACTAGATACTCCAATTATAGAAAAAGAAGTATAGTTATGATTACAATAGTCAATAATATCATCGTTACAGGTGAACATCAAAAACCTATTGTTACTGATGTAATGTATCAACAGAATGATGAGCAAAAACCGGTAGTTATTTTTTGTCACGGATACAAAGGCTTCAAAGATTGGGGAGCTTGGGATTTAGTAGGCAAAGCTTTTGCTGAAGCAGGTTTTTTCTTTATAAAATTTAATTTCTCACATAATGGAGGAACATTAGAACAACCAGTAGATTTTCCAGATCTTGAAGCGTTCGGACAAAATAATTACATTAAAGAATTAGATGACTTAGACTCTATACTTAATTGGGTATATTCTACAGAATTTGCATACAGTAATCAAATAAACCTTCATCAGATTACCTTAATAGGTCATTCTCGTGGTGGTGGAATTGTAACGATTAAAGCTTCAGAAGATTCAAGAATAACAAAGCTCATAACTTGGGCGAGTGTTTCTGATTATAAAAAACGTTTTCCCGTTGGAGAAGTTTTTGATCAGTGGAAAAAGAATGGAGTCTATTATATTATAAATGGTAGGACTAAACAACAAATGCCACATTACTTTCAGTTCTATACTACTTTTATAGAAAATGAAGAAAGACTTACTATTGCTTCAGCTTCAAAAAAAATCCAAGTTCCACAGTTGATTGTTCATGGTATTGATGACCCAACCGTTGATGTACAAGAGGCTAAAAAACTACATTTATGGAACCCAAATAGCGAATTGTTCTTAATCAAAGGTGCCGATCATGTTTTTGGCGCAAAACATCCTTGGGATCATAAGGAATTACCTAAGGATTTAGAGATAATTGTTAAAAAAACTATGGAGTTTACATTACTTTAACACAGTTTTGTTGATGATTATGTATTGATTTTCTTTTTTTTTTGTTTATTTGCCGTAATGAAGTCGAATAAACACATAATTGCTTCTATATTTCTTGCAGTATTTTGCTTGATGCAACTAGCAGAACTTCACGTATTTGGTCATGATGATGCAGATACAAATTGTGCTATGTGTTTATTAACTTTGGACCAAGCTGATGATGATCATTTTATTATCACTTCTGGTAGTGATGTTCCTCAGCCTATACTAGTTCCAGCTGATATAGTAAGAACTATTTATGTAAATAGTTACTTTGCATCTTCTATTGACTACTCTTTATTTAATAAGGCTCCGCCTTCGATTTAATTATTAGTTTATAATCTCATTTTAATATCCTATAAGGATTGACCATTACTTGTACATAATTACAAGTCCATTTCTATTTTTTACCGATGAAAAGATACACGCTATTACTAGTGTCTCTTTTAGGAATATTACTCTCATCAGCTCAAGATTGTAATATCACTCTTTCAGGAAAAATTATCGATTTTCATGATGGAGTTCCCCTAAAAGAAGCTACTATAACCTATGACAACAAAATGATTGTTACAGATAACTTAGGGAATTATACGATTACCGGATTATGTCCTATATCCTATGCTTTTACAATTTCTCATCCCGACTGTAACTCTCAAGTGATTACAATCAATGTTTCTGAAGTATCAAAAAAGGACTTTTATCTTGAGCATCATTTAAATGAATTGCAAGAAGTAAAGGTCTCAGGAAAAAACCAAACTAAAACATCATCGTCTCAAGAAGAAACTATTGGTGAGAATATTATTGAAAAATACAGTAGTGCGTCTTTGGGAGATGCATTAAGAGAAATAACCGGTGTATCATCTTTAAATACAGGATCTACAATCGTCAAACCAATAATACAAGGATTAAGTGGAAGTCGAGTGTTAATCATGAATAATGGTGTACGAATGCAAGACATGGAATGGGGTGATGAACATGCTCCTAATGTAGATATCAATACTGCTGGCAATGTAACCGTAGTAAAAGGTGCAGCAGCCCTAAAATATGGTGGAGATGCAATAGGTGGAGTCATCGTTATGGAACCCAATAAATCCCCGGCAAAAGACACTATAATTGGAAAAACTGTAATCACCGGAGCCACTAATGGTAGAGGAGGAACCATCTCCTCAGAAATTATCAAAGGTTATGAAAGTGGTTGGTTTATTAAAGCGCAAGGAACTTTAAAAAGATTTGGTGATTTTGAAGCTCCTGATTATGTACTATCAAATACAGGAACATTTGAAAAAGGCGGATCTCTATCTGTAGGAAATAATAAATTTACATATGGATGGGATGCTTATTATTCATTTTATCAAAACGAAATAGGCGTACTTGCCGCTTCTCACATCGGAAACGTAGATGATCTTATTGAATCTATTAATGGCAGACAACCTTCTATAATAAGAGATTTTACTTATGATATAGATAACCCAAGACAAGATGTTACACATCACCTTGGTAGACTGCGTTTCTTTAAGCGATTTGAAAAACTAGGTAAATGGACAACCCAATATGATTTTCAACATAACCAACGCTTTGAATTTGATATTCGACAAACTGCCGAATTAAGGAAAATTCCGAGTATAGACCTGGAACTGACAACACATACCCTAACTTCTGATTTTGTTTTGGATTCAAAATTTGATTATAGTTTGGATTTTGGGATACTAGTACGCTACCAAGATAATTTTGCAGACCCCAGTACAGGAGTTAGAAGGTTAATCCCAGATTATGAAAAATATGATGCAGGATTATTTTTAACAGGAAAATATGATCTCAATGACAACCTAACTATTGACGCGGGAGTTCGATATGATTATAACCAAATCGATGCTAAGAAGTTTTACATCAAAACCAGATGGGAAGAACGTGGGTATGATCAAGAATTTAATGATTTAATTATCTCAGACGAAGGTACACAGTGGCTTACAAATCCAAAATTTGATTACCACAATATCTCGGCAACGACTGGGTTTAATTACACTTTTGGAGAAAATTATGAATTAAGAGGTAACTATGCACTTGCTCAAAGAGCACCTAACCCTTCAGAACTATTTAGTGATGGCTTGCATCATTCAGCTGCGCGAGTAGAACTAGGTGATTTAAGAATTAACCAGGAAACTTCTCATAAGTTTTCATTCTCTCTACAAGAAAGCAATGAAAAATGGGGATGGGAAATTGCTCCCTATTTTAATATTATTAATGATTATATATTAATTGAACCAACCGCTGTAGAATTGTCTTTAAGAGGAGCTTTCCCTGTTTGGGAATATCGACAAACTGATGCCCGATTGCTAGGTATTGATGCAAAAATATACAAACAATGGTATACCCATTGGAGAACTGATCATAGTTTTTCTTTGGTTAAAGGAAAAGAAATCGATGACGACACCCCTCTTATCAATATCCCTGCAGCAAATTTAAGTAACCGTATAACTTTTCAAAAAGAAAATTGGTTAGGACTAACAGCCAGTATAGAAAGTGAATATACATTTAGGCAAAATGAATTTCCGCCTAATATTAATGTTTTTTCACCGCAACAACAGCAAGAGGTTCTTTTAGACATTAACACACCACCTGGTGATTATCATCTTTTACATATGAATGCAGATATTACAGTTCCTTTCTTTAAGCAAAATGAACTAAATATTGGTGTAACTATAAACAATATTACAAATAACAAATACAGAAACTACCTGAACCGTCAACGCTATTTTGCTGATGAAGTAGGGCGAAACTTTTTATTGAGATTAACTTTTAACTATTAAATTTAAAAATGATGAACACACGTAAATTTCTATCAATGTTAGCAATCGCAAGTTTATTAATGTATTCTTGTTCTGACGATGATGACAATCCAGCCCCTGTAAATGAAGAAGAATTGATTACAACTATGACTATCACATTAACCAATGGACCACAAACCGTAGAATTAAAATCTGTTGATCTTGACGGAGCCGACGGACCTAATGCACCTGTCATTACTATATCAGGAAATTTAACTGCTAATACAACATATACAGGTTCTATTACTTTATTAAACGAAAGTGAAACCCCAGCAGAAAATATAAGAGAAGAAATTGAAGAAGAAGCAGATGAGCACCAATTCTTCTTTGAAGTAGCTGGTGGACTTAATGCAACTGCAACTGCTACGGATGCTGAAGCAGATTATCCTCCATTAACTGGTACAAACCCTGTTGGTCTAGCATTTAGCTTAGTTACTACTGATGCCAGTAATGGTAATTTAACTGTAACATTACGTCACATGCCTAAAAAGCCAAATGACGGAACGTTGACAGATGCAGGAGGTGATACAGATATTACTCAATCTTTTGACCTTACTATACAATAAAGAAATAACAAAATAAAAATTGAAACTATTTTATATGCTATCTACTAAGTTGAGTTTGTAAAACAATGTATGTATGATTTGTTTCAAGCCAAGACCTTTGGGAAGTAGTTACCCCAAGGGTCTTTTTTTATTATAATTGATCAAAAAAAAACTCCCCTAAAAGACAATTTGGTATGAACTTTGATATTTTTAGAAACAAGAATTATCGTTGAGTTAATTTTTTTCCAAAAATACATTAAGAATATCGTAACAATTAATCCAAATAACAGTCATATATATAGTAAAAGCTGGTTATCAGCTGATTAATTATTGTGATTTTATGGAGAATATTAAGGGATTGTTAAATGTTAATTATATTGAAAAAATAGTTAAAATAGTTAACGATTTGAGCTTATATTCGCGACATAATTCCTAACCAAAAAAACAGCAAAATTGAAACGTTCATAATTATGTATAAGTTGAGTTTGTGTTAAATATTATAATTAAGTTTCAATTCAGACCCTCAGGAGTAGTTAACCTGGGGGTCGCTTTTTTTACAAAAGCACGTAGTTTATTAAAAAACAATAAATTACCATCAATTTCACGGTAGTCAAATCTATATATTTCTAACAAATTGCTTGTATAAAAAAGGTGAACTTGCGTACAAATTCACCTTTTTTATAAGCCTCTAAGAGAGCGCTTAAAGAAGTAAGAATATAACCTTCAAAATGATGATTATTTTCTTGTTATTTATTTCTTAAAAATTCTGTCAATTTTATATCTGCTTAATTTTATAAAACTATAGGAAAAATTAGTTACTGAGTTGAAAATAATAATCACTTATATCTATACCGTAACTTCTATAAAATCCGCAAACGTATTTGTTGTTAAGACTACTTCTTTAATTATTGCTGGCAATAATAAAGTTTCCCCTTTTTTTAATAAATACTCTTTGTTATCATATGTAAGTGTTAAATTCCCATCAACACACATATAGATCACAAATGAATCTATTTCACTATAATCTTTAACTAACGTATCTTTTATTTTAAAAATGTTTGTTTTAAAATAAGGAGACGTTATCAATTTATTAGTCGTATTCTCTTCTAAGGTATAATTTGTCTTATATTGATCATATACACTATAATCTATAGCATCCAATGCTAGTTCGGTATGTAGTTCTCTGGTTTTTCCAGTTTTTGAATCTACTCTATCATAATCATAAATTCGATATGTAATATTTGAGGTCTGCTGTATTTCTGCCAATAAAACACCCGATCCTATAGCATGAACTCTACCTGTAGGAATATAAAAAGCATCTCCCGAAGCAACTTCTTCTTCATTAAGAATATCTAAGACTTTACCATTATCAAGATATTCTGTATAAGAATCCTTATTAACCTCTTGATTAAATCCTACAATCAGTTTAGCATCTTTATCCGCCTGCATTACATACCACATCTCGTTTTTACCAAATGAGTTATGCCTCTCTTTTGCCAAGTCATTATCAGGATGCACTTGTATCGATAATGGTTTTTGTGCATCTATGAATTTTATCAATAATGGAAATTTTTCTTTAAAAATTTCATAAACACTATTCCCTAAAAAATCTCCTCTATATTCCTTTATAAGTTGCCTTAAAGTATATCCTTTAAGATCTCCTTCAGAAACAACGGTCTCATCATTTTCAACATCAGAAATCTCCCAGGATTCCCCAATATTGTTTTCTTCATATTTCTTTTCTAAAACTGTTTTTAATTTTTCTCCACCCCAAATACGATATTTAAATAAAGGCGAAAATTTCAGAGGATATAACTCCATAGTTATTTATTTTTTAAAATTGTGAGTCAATTTTTTACGGTAAGATTCTTTTTAAGGCCTAAATATACTTTGTTTTGATCATTAATGAAAGATTAAGATCATCTACAAAATTCTTTACCAACAGTTAAATACAATTAAAACTCTCTTTTAGACTATTCTTTAACATATCTATAATCATTAGTCCTATCATTAGTAAAAAAACTTCTATATTTTTGAGTATATAAGGTTACCAGTTAATTTATATCTTTTATTCTACTCTTTTTGATTCTTTGAAAACTAACTTTAAAACTTCTTCTATATGGAAAAATTTGATGCAATAATTATCGGAACAGGACAAGCAGGGCCATCACTAGCTGCCAGGTGTGCAGCAGAAGGTTTAAAGACAGCTATCATTGAGAAAGGTAAATTTGGTGGTACCTGTGTAAACGACGGATGTACACCAACCAAAACTATGGTAGCCAGTGCTAAAGTAGCACATGTTGCTAGAAGAGCTGCAGAGTTTGGTGTCAATATCAATGGCGAAATTTCTGTAGATATGAAGAAAGTAAAAGCCAGAAAAGATACGATTGTAAATCAATCGAATACTGGGTTAGAAAAATGGCTTAAAAACACAGAAAACCTAACCGTTTATGAAGGTCACGCAAGATTTGAAAACAATCATACTATAAAGGTTAACGATCAATTACTGTATGCTGATAAAATCTTTATCAATGTAGGTGGTAGAGCTAGAGTTCCTGATGAGTATAAAGATGTAAATGCATTGACCAATACAGATATGATGAATTTAGACTACGTACCTGAGCATCTAATTATTATTGGAGGTAGTTATATTGGACTTGAATTTGGACAAATGTTTAAACGATTTGGGAGTAAAGTTACCATTGTTGAAAAAGGAGATCGTTTAGTCAAACGAGAAGATCAGGATGTATCTGATGAAATTAAAAAGATATTAGAATTAGAAGATATCAACCTTAGATTAGGAGCTACCTGTTTAAGCGGAAAAATGGAAAATGATAAGGTAGTGGTTCAGGTGGATTGCCAAAACGGAGATCCTACAGTTAAGGGGTCACATTTATTACTTGCCGTGGGGCGCATACCTAATACAGATGATTTGGGTCTTGAAAATACAGATGTCATATTAAATACTCGTGGATTTATTGAAACTGACGATACTTTAAAAACAAACGTAGAAGGTATTTGGGCTCTTGGAGATTGTAACGGAAAAGGTGCTTTTACACATACTGCCTATAATGATTTTGAAATAGTAGCTGCTAATTTGTTTGATAACGATCCAAGGAAAGTGAGTGATAGAATTCCTTGTTATGGATTATATATTGACCCAGCTCTAGCAAGAATAGGGATGACAGAAGAACAGGTAAGAGCTTCTGGTAAAAAAGCCTTGATTACAACCAGGACTATGAAACGCATTGCCAGAGCTAAAGAAAAAGGAGAATCACACGGGTTTCTTAAAATTCTTGTAGATGCAGAAACCAAAAAAATTCTTGGTGCTTCTATTCTAGGTATCGAAGGTGATGAGATTATCCATTCCTTATTAGATATAATGTATGCAGATGCTCCGTATACTGTTATCTCAAGAGCAGTACACATTCACCCTACTGTTTCAGAATTAATTCCAACCGCTCTACACGATTTAAAACCTTTACTATAATGCCCAACACCTTACAACCAAAAGATACATTTCCAGATTTTGAACTTCCTGATCATAATGGAAAACTCAAAAAATTATCATCATTCACTAAACAAAGTGAAGCTGATAAAAGATATGGTTTTAAAAATGGCTATCCTATTATTGTTATTTTTTCGAGAGGTTTTTTTTGCCCCAGAGATCAACAACAATTTAGAATGCTTCAAGAATTTGAAGATGAGCTTAGAGTAAACTTCTGCAATATAGTCTCTATCAGTGCAGATGAACCTATTATATCTAGTGCTTTTAGAGCAGGGCTCGACGTTAAATGGACTTTTTTTTCTGATGTAGATCGTCAATTAATCAAACAACTCCATATTTTGGATGAAACCGAAGGTGAATATGCATATCGATCACTTCCCTTTACCTTTGTTTTAAAACCTGATCTCAAAATTCATAAAGTTTATAACGGTTGGTATTTTGTAGGAAGACCAACCATCGAAGAGCTAAGACAGGATCTAAGAGCAATTATGCAAGAAATGGATTACTATAGTTATGAAGCCTTTAACACCTCCCATGTAAAGAAAATTCGCATTCCTCAACAAACCTGGCACAACACAGAACTGAACAAATCAAGTAATCCATTATTAGAAGGAATAATAGAATCTTTTGATCTCAGAACCGGAAATGGATATATTAAAACAAAAAATATAAAAGAATCTGTCTTCTTTAATTTTACAGCTATCCCAGGCACTGGCTATCGTACAATTCGACCAGGAACAAAAGTAACTTTTGAATTAGTAGAAACCTATACAGGGCTCTCTGCGACCAATGTTAATGAATCTTAGTTCTTTAAATAAACTATACTTTGAAGAATATTTTCTTTCTATATAAATAATACGCTAGTATCGTATAGAATACCACTACAAAACCAGCATATATAAAAGATGAAAAATAGAGACTAACTGATTTATAAACAAAGATATTCTCAAATATCCATTGGTGAATTGTTATACCTTCTTTTACTTCGATCAGATAAAATGATTTTGCAAGAAGGCTTGATAAAAAATAAATAATGATCGCATTTGCGCCTACATATTTTACAATGTTCCCAAAATTTAATTCCTTGTTATCCATTAAGTAGTGTAATACTCCTAACAAAAGAGTTGCATATCCAGATGTTACAAGTACAAAACTACTACTCCATAACGCCTTATTGATAGGAAATATAATGCTCCATAAATATCCAATTAGTAGCATTATACTTCCTATAAATATAAACTTGCGTAACTTGTTATTTTTATTACTTATTAAAATCTCACCAATAAATGTTCCGGCAATTGCAGAAACAATAGCTGGTAATGTACTTAATATTCCTTCTGGGTCATAATCTGGTTTCCAAGTATGTCCTTTTAACATAAGATAATCTAGGTAATTCGCCCAATTATGATCACTTCTTTCTAAAGTAGGAAAACCCCCATCCGGCAGAGGAATGTATGAAAGCCATATCCAATATAATATTAGAATACTTGTTCCTATCCAGAACAATGTTTTTTTATTAAAATTCAGGTATAGAATAGAGGTTATACAAAATACGATCCCTATACGTTGTAATACACCTGGTATTCTTATAGATTCAATATTTATAAACGGGAAATAAGGTAAAAATACATTGAGTAACAATCCAAGGCCAATAAGTTTTGCACTTCTTATGTATATTTTCTTATAAGTATTAATACCACCTTGCTTGGATCTATATACAAAAGAAATTGAGATCCCTACAATATATAAGAAAAATGGAAATACAAAATCTGCTAAAGTCAATCCGTTCCAATCAGCATGTAAAAGAGGAGTATATACATACGACCAATTTCCAGGAGTATTTACCAGGATCATTAAAAGTATGGTTAATCCTCTCAAAAAATCTACCGATTGTACCCGTTTCATATTATTTAAGATACAAGGGTTTTACCTATTCGTTTCCATAATTTAAGTAAAAAGAATGCCGCAATAAGAACAACAACAGTAAGAATAGAAGCATCTGTCACATTACCGTAGATCCAGTTTCCTGTAGCGAATAGTGCTCCGTATACCAGAACACATCCTAAAACCATTGCCAATAATCCAGAAGGAACCATCCATTTCTCCTTATCAGTAACAATTTCAACATTTTGATTTTTTGCCTTATTAAGAATACTTTTCCAACCAGGCCCTCCAGGTTGTATTTTTTTATAAAAGTCAAAAAGTTTCTTGTCAGAATCTGGTTTAGTCAAAAAGGTAACAGATAACCAAATAATACTGGTTATAAATACAACAAAAGGAAACTCAAACCAATCAGGAAATATTCCTTCTTCAAATCCAGCATCAGTGCTAGCTCCAAAAAGAGCTTTATTTATTGATGAAATGCTAACAAGAATAGATATAATACCAGATGCAAACATAGCAGAAATCTCACTCCAGGCATTAATTCTCCACCAAAAC
Source organism: Aquimarina callyspongiae (assembly GCF_034322225.1). Taxonomy (NCBI): domain Bacteria; kingdom Pseudomonadati; phylum Bacteroidota; class Flavobacteriia; order Flavobacteriales; family Flavobacteriaceae; genus Aquimarina; species Aquimarina callyspongiae. The sequence continues at coordinate 1,435,221 of NZ_JAXLPA010000001.1, forward strand.
CATCTTAGAATAAAGATGAGTCCTGTACCAGCACCAAACATAAGAATATACTTAAATATTTGAACCGCATTGGTAAGCGCTAAAGCTATCAATGTACTAATCACCATTAATAAAACTGTAGCTATTCTACCCACTGATACTAATTTTTTTTCTGATGCATCTTTATCTACAAACTGCTTGTAGACATCATTCACCAAATAAGAAGCTCCCCAATTTAAATGTGTTGAGATTGTAGACATATATGCAGCGATCAAAGAAGCCACAACTAAACCTAAAAGACCTGTAGGTAATTTTGTCAACATTGCTGGGTATGCAAGATCATGCCCTAGTTTATCTTCAGTTATTCCAGGAAATGCTTCTTGTAAACTCATAAGATCTGGAAAAACAATCAAAGACGTTAATGCCACTATAATCCACGGCCAAGGTCTTAATGCATAATGCATAATGTTAAAAAAGAATGTAGCACCTATCGCATGGCTTTCATTTTTAGAAGCAAGCATTCTCTGTGCAATATATCCTCCTCCTCCAGGTTCTGCTCCCGGATACCAAGAACTCCACCATTGTATCGCAAGCGGTATAATCAGTAATGTAATTAAAGCATTCTTGTCATCAATATTAGGAATAAGAGATAGTTTATCTTTTACATTAGGGTGAGACATCAAATTCTCTATTCCACCAACTTCAGGAAGGTTAACACAGTAATAAGAAGCCCCAATTGCACCGGCCATCGCTACAAAAAACAGTAAAAAATCAGAATACACAACACCCTTAAAACCTCCTAATGCGCTAAATATTAGTGTTACAGCAGCAGCATACCCCACCGTTTCAAAAGCAGATAACCCAAGCATTACTTGACCAATTTTTATAGCTGCCAAGGTAACTCCAGACATAGCAAGTATATTGAATATAAAACCTAGATATACTGATCTAAACATTCTAAGAAACCTAGCAGATTTTCCTGAATACCTAAGTTCATAAAACTCCATATCGGTATTTACATTGGATCGTCTCCATAATCTGGCATAGATAAATACAGTAAGTAACCCCGTTAATAAGAAAGCCCACCACACCCAATTACCAGAAACACCGTTTTGTCTTACAATATCAGTTACAAGATTAGGCGTGTCTGTAGAAAATGTAGTAGCTACCATAGAAAAACCAAGTAGCCACCAAGGCATGTTACGCCCTGATAAAAAATATTCAGAAGTATTCTTACCAGATTTTCTGGCAACAATTAATCCTATGAATAAGGTGGTTAAGAAAAAAAATATGATGATAGAATAATCTAATGTCTTGAGTTCCATTCTTACTTTTTATTTAATAAGTTTCCTTTATTATTTAATATTCGTTGTTTTGCGTGACTGGCATAATTTCTGCCTATAGGGATTCTTTTTTCTCCAATCTCTACAAGATTTCCTTCTATAGATTTCACTTTATCTATAGCTATTGCGTATGATTTATGAATTCTAATAAAATTCTCTGAAGGAAGCTCTTCACTAATACTTGTTAAAGATTTATGAGACATAAATGTACTTTCAAGTGTACTTACCCGTATATAATCTTTAAGGCTCTCGATAAAAAGAATATCGCTCAGAAGGATTTTTACCAACTTTTTATCAACTTTTAAAAATATATGTGGTGGTTGTATATGTTCTCTTGAAGGTTGTAATTTTTTAATTTCTATCAACCTGGCTGTAAGTTTATTTACCGATTTCAAGAATCTATTAAAAGAAATAGGTTTGACCAGATAATCCAGAACTTCTAACTCATAACTTTCTAAAGCATATTCTTTATATGCGGTGGTTATAATAACCTGCGGATACTCATGTAAGCTTTTAAGAAATTCTAATCCATTCATTCTTGGCATATTAATATCCAGAAAAATAGCATCGATATCTCCCTGCTCCAGTATCGGAAGTGCTTCAATAGGGCTTTTAAAAGTGTCGACAATTTCGATATTTTTGAATTCTTTTATAAAAGAATCAATAACTTCAATAGCCAAAGGTTCATCATCAATTATGATACATTTTATAATCATTTGATGGGGATTTTAAGTAAAATTGAATATTCATTGTTTTTATTAGAAATATCTAACGTAAAGTTTTTTGGATATAAAAGTTCTAATCTTCTTTTTACATTTTTTATTCCTATACCATTAACTCTCCCATTTTCAGGATCTTCTTCAAAATTGTTTTTTGAAATAAAAATCAATTCATCCTCTTTCCTTTCAAAAGAGATCAGCAGTTCCATATGATCCGTATTAGCCAAACCATGTTTAAATGCATTCTCAATGAACGGTAAAAATAACATAGGAACAACTTTTACGTCATCAATGTTACCAGTAATATCTACTTCTGAAGTCACACGATTACCGTATCGCATTTTCTCCAATTCTATATAATTATCAATATGATTGATCACATCTAGTAAAGCAAGTTTCTTTTTACTGGTTTCATATATTACATATCGCATAAAGTTAGATAGTTTTAAAACCAAACTAGGTGCAGAATCAGATTTTTTTATTGTTAAAGAATATAAACTATTGAGTGTGTTAAAAAAGAAATGTGGTTGTATCTGTGCTTTTAAATATTTAAGTTCTGTTTTATACTGTAATTCTCTAAGATGACGGTTCTTATTTTCGACAATAACAAAATCAACGGTAAATTTTATTGCGGTTGTTAATCCTATTACATATAATTCTCCAATAATAACTGCTACAATGTGATTAAACCCAAAAGGATCCAATCTACCTTCAACTTCTGGCCATATATCCTCTGCAACTAATAAAAGGTTTAATCCAGATCTAAGTAAATAATGAACTCCCAATGACATCAGCAAGAAGATAATGTAATAGACATACTTCTTTTTTAATATAAACTTAGGAACTAGGTAATAGATATTAAAGTACACCAATACTATATGAAGCGGAAATTCAACAAGATTTGATTTTATTGAATACCAATAATCATTAAAATAACTCCCCCATCGAATTACATTAAATAAAAAATAAAATATCCAAAAATACAGATGATATTTTCGTTTTATAGTTCTTTTCACCTTAGTTTTCCCTTTTGTAAAATCATTAAAATTACAACCCTAATCATTGGTTTTTAACAAAAATTTCGGAAAAATGTAAGGCTATTTGCAGAGAAAAACAAAAAATTCGACAATATCGTATTTTCAAAAAAACAGATATCTTTAAGTCTGTGTCGATTGTAATTGAAATGGTGTTGTTCGTCTAAAAAAAATTTTAATAAAACCCTAATAAATTACTTTGGACTCAATTCAACAAACCATAGTAGTATGAAACAACATAAATTAACACTTACTATTTTTTTATTATTTACCATACTAAGTTTTGGGCAGGGGACCCAAATAACAGGTACGGTAACTGCAGCTTCTGATGGGGTGCCACTGCCAGGAGTAAATATTATAGTAAAGGGAACAGCAAACGGAGCACAAACAGATTTTGACGGGAAGTATACAATTACAGCTTCTCAAGGAGATGTTTTGCAAATTTCATATTTAGGTATGAAAACTAAAGAAGTAATTGTAGGAACACAAACTACAATTGATGTTCAATTAGATGAAGATCTTGAACAATTAGAAGATGTGGTAGTTACCGCATTGGGGATTAAAAAATCAAGAAAAACACTTACGTACGCGGCTCAGGATATAAAAGCCGAAGACATTACAAGAGTTAAAGATGCCAACCCTATAAACAATTTATCGGGTAGGATTTCTGGGGTTTCTATTAATAGAAGTTCTTCGGGTGTAGGAGGTTCTGTAAAGGTAACACTTCGAGGAAATACCTCAACACGTAATAACCAACCATTATATGTGATCGATGGGATACCTTTATCCAATCCAAGCCCAACACAGCCTAATAGTACTTTTGGTGATATTAATGGTGGAAACAGAGATGGAGGAGATGCTTTAGCTTTATTAAATCCAGACAACATTGAGAGTATTACAGTATTAAAAGGTGCATCTGCATCTGCATTATACGGTAGTCAAGGTTCTAACGGGGTAATTTTAATTACTACTAAAAAAGGAAAAGAAGGAGCATTTAAAGTAGACTTCTCATCAAACGTAACTATTGATCAAGCAGCATATTTACTTGATTTTAATAGTGAAACCGAAAGTAATGTAGATGATTTTTTCCAAACGGGAATTACTAATATTAATTCACTTTCAGTTTCTGGAGGTACAGAAAAAGCTCAATCTTATTTCTCATATTCTAATACGTTTGCAGATGGAGTAATGCCAACAAACACTGTTAAGAAACATACAGTAAACTTTAGAGAGACTGCAAAGCTTTTTGATAACAGATTAAGTATTGATGGAAGCGTTTTACTATCAACACAAAGCGTAGTAAACAGACCAATCTCTGGACTTTATTTTAATCCACTAACAGGGGTTTATAACTTTGCTTCTCCTGGAGAAAGACTTTCTGAATATGAAAATTTTGAAGAATTAGATCCAAACAGAAATATTCAGTCACAAAGATGGTGGAGAGGTACATTTGATACCGAGCAAAATCCTTATTGGATTTTAAACAGAAACAAGTCTGAAGATAGAAATCAAAAACTAGTAGCTGCTCTTGCATTACAGTTTAAAGTTAATGATTGGCTAAGTCTTCAAACCAGAGGAAGTTATGACCGATCTACATATCTTTTTGAAAGAGATATTTTTGCAACTACAGAAGCTACTTTAGCTCCTTTAAATGGGCGTTATATTCTTAATGAAGCAGACGCACTTCAATTATATGGAGATTTAATTGCTACAGTAAATACTAACTTTAATGAAGATTTAAGTTTTACTGCAAACCTAGGATCTAGTATCAATAGAACAACAAGTGACGCTTTTACCGCGGATTCAGGAACTACTGGAGGTCTTCAGTTTGCTAATATATTCTCGGTACAAAATTTTGTAGCTAATCCTGGAGTTTCTTTTAATCAAACTAGTTCTACAAAAGAAGTACAATCATTATTCGCTAGTGCGCAATTAGGATATAAGGATATGGTATTTCTTGATGTAACAGGAAGAAATGACTGGTCTTCGGCATTACCTTCTTCAAACAACTCATTTTTCTACCCTTCTTTTGGGGTAACTGGATTGCTTAGTGAAATATTTGATTTAGGAGAGCATGTGTCTTTAGGTAAAATAAGAGCATCTTATGCAGAAGTAGGTAATGATATCCCTGCAAATCTTGCAAATCCTACCAATCAGATCTTGTTCGGAAATGGTCTTTCTCCTGCGGAGCCTGTGCTTCCACTTGGAGAGCTAAAACCTGAAACTCAAAAATCAATAGAATTAGGTACTGAGTGGAGATTTTTACAAGGCCGTCTTGGATTTGACTTCTCATACTACAAAACCAATACAGAAGATCAATTTATGATCATTTCTGTTGCAACCTCTACAGGTTCAGCTCAAAGAAGTATTAATGCTGGGGATATAGAAAATAAAGGTTTTGAAGTAGGATTATTTGCAAAACCAGTAAAGACAGATGATTTTTCTTGGGAAACAAATCTTAACTTTGCACTTAATGACAACACTGTCAAAGAATTACCAGACGAGTTACCTAATGGATTATTTACTCTAACTGGACAAGGTGTTAACTCATATGCACTATATATTCGTGAAGGTGGATCTTTTGGTGATATCTATGCCAGAGTAATACAACGAGATGCAAGTGGAAGACCTGTAGTTGATGAGGATGCTGGTTCAGGAGCTTTAGTTCCTGTAGAAAGTAACAACCCAGATGCTTTTAACGGATTAGAATTTGTAGGAAATGCAAATCCTGATTGGACCTTAGGATGGAGTAATACTTTTAGTTATAAAAACTGGAATGCTACTTTCTTAATTGATGGAAAATTTGGTGGTGAAGTAATGAGTTTAACTGAAGCTATTGTAGAAGGAGGAAGTAGTAATACTGAGCGAACTTCTGGAACTGGAACTATCGAAGTAGTAAACTCGACAGGTACTGCAAGATCGATCCCAGAAGCTGATTATTATAGAGCTATCGGAGGTAGAAATGGTTTTACAGGAGAATATGTTTATAGTGCAACCAACATTCGTTTGGCAGAAATGGCTATAGGATATGATTTTAAACTGGGAGAGAGTTCTTTCTTTAACAGTGCCAGAGCCTCTTTAATTGGGCGTAATTTATTCTTTTTCTATAAAGATGCGCCATATGACCCTAATATTTCTTTGAGTACCGCTAATGGTTTACAAGGAATAGATGCCTTTGGAGCTCCTTCAACAAGGAGTTATGGTTTAAACATTCAATTAACTTTTTAAAAAACGCTATGATGAAAAGAATTGCGAAATATATAATGTCTCTTTCAGTAGTAATGATAAGTATCGTTGCGTGTACTGATAATTTTGACGAACTTAATACAGATACGCTGAATGCGTCTGATGAATCTTTACAGCAAGATTTTCAGATTATCGGAGCTTTTTATTCTCCTATCTTTCAGAACATCTATCAATACAGACCAGAATGGTCTTACCAGCTGCAGCAAAACTTGAATGCTGATATATATTCTGGATATATGACCAATCCAAGGCCATTTGTTGCAGGAGCAAATAACACAACATATGCCCTAGTTGACGGATGGAATAACTTTCCGTGGGATGTTGCGTATACGAATGTCATGAATAATGCACAAAAAATTGAAGAAAGAGGAAGAGAAGATTTTCCAACCCTTTATGCGGTGTCATTAATTCTTAAGGTTACAGCAATGCATAGAGTTTCTGATATTTTCGGACCAATCGTGTATACTCAATTTGGAGAATCTGAAACAACAAGTTCTTATGACTCTCAGCAAGAAGCTTATACTGCATTTTTTGCAGATCTTGATCTTGCTGTAGAAACATTATCTCAGGATTTAGACAGTCAACGATTTGTTTCTTTTGACCTTGTATATGGGGGAGATTATAATAAATGGGTTCGATTTGCTAACTCTTTACGTCTTAGATTAGCTACCAGAATAGCAATGGCAGATCCTGCAAAAGCTCAACTTGAAGCAGAAAAAGCTTTAAGTAATCCAATTGGATTAATTGAAAGTAATGAAGATAATTTTGTAATCAATGGTTCTCAATCTCATCCATTACAAACAATCAATAGCTCTTGGGGAGATATCCGTATGAATGCTTCGATGGAGTCTATCCTAGTAGGGTATGACGACCCAAGAATTGGAAACTATTTTGGAGAATCCGCAGATTATGCCGGTGAATATAAAGGTATTAGAAATGGACTTCCTTTATTACCTGGGTACCCAGAAGAATTAGCACAAAAAGCAGATTATATTGGTTTTTCTGAGCTTGGTGGAGATGTTATAAATACTACACAAGTTCAATTAATGACTGCAGCAGAAGTATATTTCTTAAGAGCAGAGGCTGCACTAAGAGGATGGGCTGGAGCCGGAGATGCAAGAAGTAACTATGAAAGTGGTATTTCTACTTCAATGAGCCAATATGGTATCAGTGCATCTGCAGCATATATTGCAGACAACACTTCAGTACCAATAGATTATGTAGACCCTGTTACAGCTGCAAATAATATTGCTGCTGCAAGTTCTATTACTATTGCCTGGAACGACGGAGATACTAACGAAACCAAACTTGAGAGAATCATTACTCAAAAATGGATCGCAGTATATCCTGATGGACAAGAGGCATGGAGTGAATTTAGAAGAACAGGATATCCTAGAATATTTCCAGTAGTTAGTAATCAAAGTGGAGGAACAGTTGATACTAACATTCAAATAAGAAGATTGCCTTTTACGGCTAATGAAAAAGCCCAAAACCCTGATGGTGTAGCAGGTGCCATCACCAAACTTGGAGGAGCCGATAATGCCGGTACTCGATTATGGTGGGATACCAATAGTAATTTTTAACGAATTAGCGAATCTATAAGTGATAAACAAAGCGTATTTGTTTTGTTTATCACTTTTTACCAAGAGTGATTTATGCAGACAATAGACAAAACCGATCCTAAAGCTATTAAAAAAATGATTCAAGAAATTGAACATAAACAAGTTGGAAAATTTGAAAATACTAAGTTTGAAAAAATTCATAGTGAAGTATTTTCTGATTCCTCAAACGCTTCAAAGTTAGTGGCGCACGAGATTGCCGGGCTCATTAAACAAAAACAAGATGAGGGTAAACCCTGTGTCTTGGGGCTTGCAACTGGTTCTTCTCCTATAAAGGTATATGAAGAATTAGTGAATCTATACCGTTCAGGAGATCTTAGTTTTAATAATGTGGTTACTTTCAATTTGGATGAATATTATCCAATGGAAACTGAACATCAGCAAAGTTATCATCATTTTATGCATCAACATCTTTTTGATCACGTTGATATTAATCCTGAAAATGTAAATATTCCTGACGGAACAATATCTCTAGAAGAGATGGATCAATACTGTATCGATTATGAGATGAAGATCAAACAATTGGGCGGATTGGATTTTCAACTTTTAGGAATCGGAAGAACAGGACATATCGGTTTTAATGAACCTGGTTCTCACCCTAATTCGGGAACCCGAATCATTACCCTTGATCATATGACCAGAAGTGATGCTTCTTCTGATTTTAACGGGTTAGAAAATGTACCTAAAAAAGCTGTAACAATGGGAATAAGTACCATTATGAAAGCTAGAAGAGTTATACTATTAGCTTGGGGTCATAAAAAAGCATCCGTTGTACAAGAGACAATAGAAGGTGAAATTACTTCAAATATCCCTGCTTCTTTTTTACAAGAGCATAAAAACACTACCGTTATTCTGGATGCAGAAGCCGCTTCAGAATTAACTCGTGTTAAAACACCTTGGTTGGTAGATCAGTGTATCTGGACAGAGCAATTAAAATTTAAAGCAGTTACCTGGCTTAGTCAGGAATTAAATAAACCTGTATTAAAACTTACTGATAAAGATTATAATGAACATGGAATGTCTGGGCTTCTTGCCGTAGAAGGATCTTCCTATGATCTTAACATCAAAATATTTAATAAATTACAACATACCATTACAGGATGGCCTGGAGGAAAGCCCAATGCTGATGATACTAATCGTCCTGAAAGAGCATTACCTGCAAAAAAGAGAGTACTAATTTTTAGTCCACATCCAGATGACGATGTGATATCGATGGGAGGTACATTTCTTAGGCTTATCGATCAAGGACATGATGTTCATGTAGCTTATCAAACCTCTGGTAATATCGCTGTTAATGATGAAGAAGCATTAAAATTTGCAGAAGTAGCGCAAAATTTCAAGCAAAATGCCGAAGAATGTTCATTTGAAAAAATTATACAGTTCTTAAAAGCAAAAAAACCTGGTGACATTGATATTTCTGAAGCACAGCAAATCAAAGGGTTAATCCGAAGAATGGAATCAGTTGGAGCCACTAGATATTTTGGTCTAGGTGATGATAAAGTTCATTTTTTGAACCTACCTTTTTATGAAACTGGTCAAATCAAGAAAAATCCTCTGGGAGAAAAAGATATCCAAATTACTATGGATATTATCAATGAGATACAACCACATCAAATATATGCTGCCGGTGATCTTGCCGATCCACATGGTACGCATAAAGTATGTCTAGATGCTATTTTTAAATCTTTAGAAGATTTAAAAACAAAGGATTTTATGAAAGACTGCTGGGTATGGCTTTATCGAGGAGCTTGGCAGGAGTGGGATGTATCAGAAATTGATATGGCTGTTCCTTTAAGTCCTGATGAAGTAAACAAAAAGACTAATGCCATTTTATATCACCAATCTCAAAAAGACAGAGTGATGTTTCAAGGTGAGGATTCTAGAGAATTTTGGCTTAGAGCTCGCGAAAGAAATCGAAATACTGCAGAGCTATACGACGCACTTGGATTAGCCGATTATGAAGCTATTGAAGCATTTAAGAGATATAACTTCTAATAAGTAGTGTTTATTATATAGCCCCTCTCTCTGAAAAGGGCCTTAAGAGGGGCTATTATTTTTTGATACACCTCTCTATTCTTCTTAAAAATAAATACAATCTAATTTTAAAATAGTAAGTCATGATTTTAGTTGCTGATAGCGGTTCTACCAAATGTGATTGGGTACTTACGGATACTGATGGCCAATATATCCACAAAACAAAAACAGAAGGCATAAACCCATTATTGTTTTCAGAGGATAATATCCTTAAGATTATCAATAAGACAGATTTTATGAATAGAAAGAATGATCTAATAAAAGATATTCATTTCTATGGAGCTGGATGTGGAACCAACGAGTCAAAACAAAAAATAAAAGATTTATTAAAATCTGTTTTTAAAAATACAGATCATATTTCTGTAGAAGAAGATATTATTGCTGCAGTACATGCAACTACACAAGATCCAGGAATTATCTGTATTCTGGGTACCGGTGCAAATTGCTGCTATTATGACGGCACAAAAGTTATACAAAAATCCCCTGCACTTGGATATTTATTAGCCGATGAAGGAAGTGGTAACTATCTAGGAAAAGAATTAATCAAAGATTACTTTCTAGATAAAATGCCTATCGATTTGGCCATTAGTTTTAAACAAGAATTCTTAAATGATCTTGACCAACTTCTGAAAAAACTATACAGTACCTCTTATCCTAATACTTATCTGGCGACTTATGCAAAATTTGTATTTCAAAACAGAGGACATCAATACGCTGAAGAATTACTTCATAAAGGTATTTCTAAGTTTATTACCACTCAATTATCTCAATACAAAAAAGAATTATCAGAGCATCCTGTACACTTTGTAGGATCTGTTGCCTATTATTCTCAGGATATTATAAAACAAGTATTAGATGAGTACGGATATCGTGTTAAAAGTTTTATCAAAAACCCTATTGATCATCTGATTCACTATACAATTAATCAAAAAGTTTAAAAATAAAACCAGGAATGAGTTTAAGAATTATAAGTATCGTTATGTTATTTTTTATGGCTTGTAAAGGACCTGATATTTCCTCTCATTCAGATAATGAAGGGTATTATGGCGTAACTCCCCAACCTTTTAAAATCAATAAGAAGCAAGGGTATTTTGAAGTCAAAAAAAATACTTCAATTACATATAACAATGCATCTTCAAGTACCGTTGTTAATTTCTTTATTGCAAAAATAAACACTGTTACCGGTTATAATTTGGTAGTTTCTGATCAAACAAACCAAAAAAATAACATTGAGTTTATAATTGATTCTGCACAGGAGTTCTTAAACGAAGAATATCATCTCTCCATATCAAACGATAAAATATCCATTAAAGCTGGAAATGATAAGGGGTTATTTTATGGAATGCAAACCGTTCTCCAATTAGTATCTATACCAGCCAATAATACTTCTTTTCATATCCCTGCATTAGATATTGAAGATAAACCACGTTTTAGTTGGAGAGGAATGCATCTAGATGTATCAAGACATTTCTTTTCTATTGATTTTATAAAAAAACAATTAGATATTCTGGCACTATTCAAAATCAATAAATTTCATTGGCATTTAACCGATGATCAAGGTTGGAGAATAGAAATAAAAAAATATCCAAAGTTGACTGACATTGGATCTAAAAGAATAAATCCTGATGGTACTTCATACCAAGGTTATTATACCCAAGAAGAAATTAAAGAAGTCGTGCAATATGCCAAAGAAAGGTTTATTGATGTTATTCCCGAATTTGATACTCCGGGACATACCATGGCTGTACTTGCTGGGTATCCAGAGCTTTCCTGTCATCCCGAAAATTACAAGGTTCGAAACTTATGGGGTGTTGAATCCAACATTCTCTGCGCCGGAAAAGAAGAAACATATGTTTTTATTGAAGATGTAGTAAAAGAGCTTAGTGAATTATTCCCTTATGAATATTATCATATGGGAGGAGACGAAGTACCTAAAGAAGAATGGAAAAATTCTACAGCCTGTCAAGAACTCAAAAAGAAAGAAGGGTTAAAAGATGAAAAAGAAATCCAGAGTTATTTCATGGCTCGAGTAGAAAAAATTCTAAAAAAATATAATAAAAAAATGATCGGTTGGGATGAGATACTAGAAGGAGGTATTACTCCTACCACTAATATTATGTCCTGGCAAGGTGAAGAAGGAGGAATAAAAGCTGCTAATGAAGGACATGATGTAATCATGACACCCGTAGAATATGTATACCTCAATTTTTATCAAGGAGATCATAAAGTCGAACCCTTAGCCTTTGGAGGATATACTCCATTAGAAAAGGTTTATAATTATGACCCTATCCCGTCAGCTATTAAAAAAGATAAGCAAAAACATATTCTGGGGGCTCAAGGAAATCTATGGAGCGAACATGCTTATGATGAAGAAACTGCAGAATATCTTCTATATCCACGTATTATTGCCATTGCAGAAACTACCTGGACTTCTTTAGAAAACAAAAATTATGAAGATTTTATAACTCGTCTCGATGGAGTTTATAATATATTGGATAGTAAAGATGTAAATTATCATATACCTCTACCAGAAGGACCAACATCAAACAAAATTGTATTTGTAGATAGTGTTACGGTGCCTTTTACCAGTACTCGTCCAATAAAAATGATCTATACAACAGATGGTAAAGATCCTTCTGTAGAAAGTAAAACATATACAGAGCCTCTTCTATTTAAAGAGACTACAGATCTAAGAATAGCCTCGGTCCTAGATAATGGTAAAATCAGCGCAGTTAGAAAGTTACAGATTATCAAAGAAGAGCCTATTAAACCTCAAGGTATTTCAGCAAAGTCTAACGGTCTTATTATGAAAGAAGTGAAAGGTTATTTTCAAAATGTAAGCGAAATTCAAAATAATAAAACTGCTAATACAATTGTCCTTAAGAATATAAAAGATGCTAATACAACGTATCATTGGGGACATGAGATCATGGAAGATAATTTTAAAGCCGTTTTTCTAGATGGCTACCTAGATATTCCTGAAGATGGAGTCTATTATTTCTCAAGTGCTCAAGATCAGGTATGGATAGCAGATCAATTATTGATCGATTATAAAACTCCGTTAAAAAAACATCCTATTGAAAGTTCAATAGCGCTTAAAAAAGGAAAACATAAACTTAAAATAGTTTATCTAAACAACGTATATAAAGGTTGGGCTACAGATTGGAATACTGTAGAACTAAAATACAGAAAAGCATCGGATACAGATTATCAGGTAGTCGATGAGACGATGATTTTTCATTAACGAAAAATCACCTTATGAATGACACAAACTCTTAACTATAAATTATCTAATTATGGGCTTACTAAAAAAAATAACGGTAGTCATGTTATTACAGGTCTGTTTATTTTCCTGTACTAATGAAAGTTTTCTGGATGAAGTTTCAGAAAAACCTGATTCTTTAGAATCTATAAATAAATCATCTCTTACAGAACCTATTATTCTTGGATACTTTCCTTCTTGGTCAGAAAATTGGACAACAACAGGGCAAGGATCTAAACTCAGAGATATTCCAGAACATGTAACTCATGTATTTCTAGCTTTTGCAAGACCTAATTTACGCTATCAAAAAGGATCTTTAGATATTGCAAATACTGGTATTCAAACACCTTATGGTGGTGCCACTTTAAGAGAATCTGTTGAAGTTCTAAAATCTAAAGGAATTAAAGTTATTCTGTCTGTTGGAGGAGAAACCTATTGGGGTACAGATGCAGCTTATGATATTGATTATCAACAAATAAAAGATCTAGTAGATGATATGGGATTTGAAGGTATTGATTGGGATTTTGAGCCTAATGGAGGGTTTCAAACTATAGGTGATCCAATCAATGTACAACGATTTATCGATTTCTTTAATAATTCCAGAGCTATTATGCCAGAAGGAGAATATGTATTGGCATGTGCACCTGCAGGAGTTGGGGCTTTAGGAGGTTTAAACAATGATGACCCTTCATCTCCTTATTCTTATAACAATAGAAATATAGCAACTGGCGAATCTGATACTAATTTGCATAATGCTACTTCTCCTAATCAGGCAATTAGTCTATTTGGATTTTCATCAACAGGACATATGATCCCTGTTATTGAAGCTGTAGGTAGTAAAATTGATCTTATCGCTTATCAAGGATATAATACAGGAGCCGCTTCTAATAGAAAAATTATGTATGATGCCTACAAACATTATGCTGATCAATATGGATTTGATATAGCGGCCGGTACTCATTATCCTAATGAACCTTGGGGGCCATATTATACTTACGATTATCAAAATATGGCAGATCTTTCTGCACACATTGCATCAAATAATGCTAACAGCGGAAATGACGGAATTATGATTTGGCAATTACTTTTAGGTAATAGTTCTTCTACAGCTTATGGATATCTTCATGTATCTAGTCAGGTACTTAATGGTATATCTCAATCACAAGCAATTGCTAATGCAGAAAATTATCCAGAATCTCCATACACCGGTGGCGGTGATGGCGGAGGTGGAGGCGGCGGTAACGGTACCGGTTGCGAATCTGCAGCCTGGAACGCTTCTACTGCATACAATGGTAATCAGGAAACTGTATATCAAAATAAATTATACAGAGCAAGATGGTGGACACAAGGTGATATCCCTGCTTCAAATACCGGAGAAGGTCAACCTTGGGAATACATACAAGACTGTGACGGCTCTGGAGGAGGAGGTAATAACCAATTACCATCTGTTACCATAACAACTCCAACAAACAATGCTACTTCAACTCAAGGAGAATCGATTAATATTACAGCAAATGCATCAGATAGTGATGGAACCATTACCAGAGTAGAATTTTTTCAAGGTAATACTAAATTAGGAGAAGATACCACCAGTCCATATTCTTATAATTGGACAAATGCAGCAGTAGGAACTTATAATTTAACTGCTGTCGCTACTGATAATGATAATGGCACAACCACCTCAACTTCTGTATCGATAACGGTAGAATCTTCTGGCGGTGGCGGTGGAGGTTCTTGTAGTGGAGTTGCAAATTGGCAACCTTATCCTACGGTATACAATCAAGGAGATCAAGTAGTATATCAAGGAACATTATACGAAGCACAGACAGGGCCAATCTGGGTTACTCCTGGAAGTGGAGAACATTGGTGGAAAACCATTGGATCTTGTAATTAATAAAGAGCACAATTATAAAAATATATAGTTTTTGATTGTTGGGAACCCCGATATGGAAGGCTGGTCTTCTTTCGGGGTTTCTTTTTGTATTTAATCAAAGGTATATTCAACGAATTTTAATCCATTATTTTTACTTGCAATCATTAAATAAGTCTGTGCATCAATACTAATAAGTTCTGCAGTTTTGGTTTGCAAGTTAGGTAAGGCCGCTGAAATGTTTTTTGTATTCTCGTATCCTCTATTTTTACCGAAAAGAAAGTATCCTTTATTAGCATCATATCGTACAGTCTCTACCTCAGCTTCATAGATAGAACCTAAACCAAAAATATCTTTATTTCCATCCTTGTCAAAATCTGATATTACTATATCTGTAGTTGGTCCATACTGAGATAGGATAGGAAGCTTTTTTACATCGAAGTCTCCATTTCCTTTATTTATCAGGATTATAGATTCAAAATTGCTAGCCGTATAATGAGTAGCATCGTTAAGATCTTGTTTCCCATAAATGTCTAACAAAGATGCTGAAGCAAACTCTTTATATGTTTTAAATTTTTGGTTAAGTCCAGGAATTTGTTCTGATGAACATTCTTTTCCTCTTACAGGTAGTAAAATACCCTCTTTGGACTCCTTACTTAGTACTATATCTAAGCTTCCATTACTGTCAAAATCTTTGGCATAAATATGAAAAGGCTTGTCTTTTTTAGGGTTGAATTTATTATTCTTACCTAAATTCCCTACTACATAATCCATATCACCATCTTTATCAAAATCTACTTCTTCAATGGTAAAATACCATCCGGAATATGTATCTAAGAGATCATTTTTGGATTTAGTAAATGTTCCATTATCGTTATTAAAAATCTGAATTGGCATCCACTCTCCTACTACCACTAAATCCTTATCTCCATCTTGATCATAATCTGAGAAAATAGCGTCATTAACCATATGCAAATTATCGAAACCTTCAGAATCCTCATTGGTAGCATTTATAAATTTGCCTTTTTCATTTTTCAATAAATAAGATGGATATGATTGGGGATATTTCCCCGAAATAACATTACCTCCTATAAAAAGATCAAGATCACCATCCTTGTCATAATCTTCTGCAACGACAGCTGTTGTCACCGATATTATTTCAGGAAGTATATTCTTCTTAGTAAAATTTCCTTTTCCATCATTTTCATAAATACGATCTTTAAGCCAGGTACTATCTTCTTGTTCTTCATAACTTCCACTAGCTACATATAAATCCTGATCTCCATCATTATCCATATCAAAAAATATGGCATCATTATCCTCATAGTTTTTATCATCACTAAAAACAGTTTGATTTGTCAATGTAAAAGTGCCGTCATTCTTCTGAACATATACTTCTGCCGCAGCTCCTTTTGCATTTCCTACAAAGAAATCATCTCTCCCATCATTGTTTATATCGGCTACTGCTAATGCTTTTCCTTTTTCACTTTGTTTTTGAGGCAATAGTAATTGAAGTTTATAATCATCAAACTCTTTTTCTACATTTCTATAGGTAATACCAAATCTCTCTGCATCTATGATTTTAAGTTGATCATTAGTTCTTTTGGTTATACTTTCTATATAATCGCTATCATTATATGCCAGTTTATATATTTGATTTCCTTTAATACTTTTTAATCTGGTATGCTTTCCTTCAGACCAGTCAATTAATACGCTATCAATAACATTTATATCTCCTATTCCAAAATGTAGTCTATGACTTACGGATGATTGAAATCCTCTAACTGGATAAAGTTGTTTTGACTGTTGACCTTCTTTTGTATAAATACTAACTTTTGTTCCAATACTGTTTGGGTTATTTTTTGCTCCTGTCACAGAGAAAGTGATAAAGTTCTTATTTTGATTGTTTTTATAGATGCTGGCAGTTTCCATTTGATTATTAAGAATCAGATCTTGATCTCCATCATTGTCTAAATCAGCATAAGCAACTCCGTTAGAGTTCATTTTTTGTTCTAATCCCCATTCTTTTGTTACTGGCGAAAAAGTCACATCACCATTATTTTGAAAGATTTTATTACTTAATTGCGTAGATGGCATCATAGCAATCGCTTCATCCAACGTGACCTTTTTACGGTTCATGATATTAGCCTTCATCTTATTTCTAAAATCCTGATTAGAAAGATCATGAAGGATCCCATTGGTAACAAAAAGATCATTAAATCCATCATTATCAAAATCTGCGAGTAATGGTGCCCAACTCCAATCTGTTTTTGCAATCCCGGCAAGTTGTCCTACTTCACTATATACTCCTTTACCCAGATTTAACTGTAACATATTAGACATATATTGGTGATGGTATCCCGCATTTACCAAGAGGTTAAAGTTCTCGGTACTCATAGTAGCCATATTTTCCTTACTTCTCTGGTGATCTTCTGATAACATATCTAATACTACCAAATCAGGTTTCAAATCATTATTGATATCTGCATAATCTGATCCCATACTATTTGCAGCTATATGATCAAAGGTATCAAGGATCGTATTTGAAAAAGTTCCATCCTGATTATTAATGTATAAAAAGTCTGACTCTAAAAAATCATTAGCTACATAAACATCAGGCCATCCGTCTTCGTTAAAATCTCCTATAGAAGCACTTAACCCCCAAGCTTTATTTGATATTCCTGATTTTTGCGTAATATCTTTAAACTTTCCTTCTATATTTTCAAAAAGCTGATCTGTACTTTCTTCACGAATATCAGATTGAATCCTGGGGTCTATCGTTACATTATTATTAAAATCCGGACGGTGATTTACCAAGTAAATATCAAGGTCTCCATCTTTATCAAAATCCAAGTAGTATGCCTGAGTAGAAAAGGCACTTGAAGCAACGCCATATTGACTGGCACTCTCTACAAAAGTTCCATTTTTTTGATTGATATAGAGTTTATTTTTTCTCGCTTCATTATTTCTAAGTGATCCCGACTTACAAACATAAATATCTATCCATCCATCTGCATTAATATCAATCATAGAAACTCCGGTTGACCAGCCTTCTTCATCAAATACTCCAGCTTTTTGAGTAATATCTTCAAAAATGAAATCTCCTTTATTAAGGTATAATTTGTTTTTCCCCTGATTAGCACTAAAATATAGATCCTCCAAGCCATCATTATTAATATCTCCTACAGCTACACCTCCACCATTATAGATATATGAATAATTTAAAAAATTAAAATACAGAGTCTCCTTAACCTCATTCTTAAAACTAATGTTACTGTGAGATTGGGGAATTATTTCAAATAATGTAAGGGGTTCGTTTTTTGATATCTCCAAATTTTCTTTAGTCTGTTGCTTAGAACAGTTAGAAAAAACAAGAATCAATAGAATTACATATAATTTATTAAAGTTCATAAGCTAAAATTAGATGTCTTTATCAGAAAAATTCAAAATAACGAACATTTCTTTTGATCTTAAATTTATCTCCTAAACAGCATATTTTTGTAGATAAACAACCATCTTTTATCTATGAGGGTATTTAAAATACAAAATAATTATTTGTTTTGGTTCTTGAGGTCTTTTTGAAATATTTAAAAGAATCTTATCTAAAATAAAAACAGATGATTTATCTGTAAAAATACAAGAGGTAAAACTTACATTTTATATATTGATAAACAAATGAATTATATCATATTAGATCTAGAAGCCACTTGTTGGAAAGACAGAAGTATTCAGAAACAATCTGAAATTATTGAAATCGGAGCATTAAAAATTAATGCCGAAGGTAAAATAGTAAGCGAATTTTGTGCGTTTATCAAACCAAAACTAAATCCCGTATTATCTGATTTTTGTATAGAATTAACCACTATTACACAAAATGAAATTGATAAAGCAGATTCTTATGAAAGCGTGATTGAAGCATTTAAACAATGGATTAACTTAAAGAATTCTTATCTGTTATGTAGTTGGGGTTTTTATGATAAAAAACAATTTTTAAAAGATTGTAAACTGCACAGCTTAGATACAGATTGGCTAAAAAATCATATCAGTTTAAAACATCAATATGCAGATATTAAAAATTTGAATAAGCCTATTGGAATGGGTGGTGCTTTAAAAAAGGAAAAACTTACTTTAGAAGGAACTCATCACAGAGGAATTGATGATGCAAGAAATATTTCTAAAATATTTATTTCAAATATTGATAAATGGAAAATATCTTAATCGGATTCTATATATGCATTGCCTTTCAGGTAGCTATTTTAGGAATCATAAATCTTTTTCAGCATAAAAAACGTAATAAAATCCTAGGCGTTTTTTGCTTTCTTATCCTCTTTTCTCTTCTTAAAAGAGCTTTTTGGGAGTCTATTGATGGATCTGCCTTATATTGCTTATTAGGAGGACCTCATGATATGTTGTATGCACCTCTTTTGTATACTTATTTACTTACTGGTCAAGAAAAATTAAAGAAGAATTATTTAAATCATATTTTTTTGGCTTTTGGAGTGTATTTGATTTTACATTTCTCTGGGCTTTTATTTTTTAGAGATAGTCGTACCGATATCCTTCCGTTCTATTTAGTAACCATCATTGTTTTTAGTGTTGTTTATTTTTTTAAAGGGATCTTGTTATTTAAAAACCTACTAAAGGAAAAACTAAGGCCTTATCCCAGGTTGCGATTTCAGTTCTTTTACATTTCTGTAAACGCCTATATTTTGTTTAAAGCTTTAATCATTTTTATAGTTCTTATTAATGATATATTAGATAATCCTATATTAAATGATTTATATCTAAAGTTTTCTGTTCCGGCTTATGATTATATTATTGTTCCTTTATTTATAATTCTTTCTTTTATCTATATTTTTTATGCCTTTACTGAAATCAATTGGTTTAAAAGAACTTTTCTCAATATAGACATCCATAAACAACAAAGAAAAATCACTGTAGACTATGTAACCATCAAAAAATTACTGAATGTTGACAGAGTTTATATCGATCCTAACCTTACATTAGATAGCTTCACTCATAATTACCAGATAAATAGATCGATGGTACGCCAATTTATTAAAGATCAAGGATTTGATAAATTTCAAGATTTAATTAATAACTATAGAATCAACGATTTTAAAAATCGGATTAAAAATGAAGATATTTCAAAGTTTGATCTATTTAGTATTGCTCAGGAATCAGGTTTTAAATCCAAAGCAACCTTTTATAGAGTTTTTAAAAAGAATGAAAATATAACTCCCGGAGAATACCTTCAGCAGATCTCTTAACTACATTGTTTCAGTTAAAAAATGTTATAAAGAGTCTCATTTATATAAAATGAGACTCTTTGTGATACTACTTTTTTATCTCGTGTTGATGTTATGATTAAGTTTCCTAAAAATAAAATCCAATCCATATTATTAGAAAATTAGCAGATGAAACTAAAACAAGTAATACTATTTATTTTCCTTTTAAACTTGAACCATATATCAGCACAAAAAAAAGGACAAATTATAGAAACTCAATATTTTGAATTCCACATTAATTTTTGGGTGAACCTTCATTTTTATTTATATGAAACTGCTTCGTCATCCTTAGAAAAACCGTTAGAAGAAATAATTGACCAAAGCCTTTGGAAAAATCTTACTATTGAAGAAAAAGAGATCTTTAAAAATACCATCACATATTACCAAAACACTGTTGACCTAAAAAATCATTTTAGTAATACTCTTATTGTTTTTAGAAAATGGATAATTAATTATTCTGAATACGATGAACTTTATTCTTCACAATTTGATCCGATATGGTTAGAAAAACTCAATGCTTTTAAACCTGTGTATCTACATCATTTTTGGGAGAATCATCTTAAAACAAATGAAGAAAAATTGCAGGAAAACTTAATGCTTATTAAAGCTACAGAAAATATTATTATTCCTCAAATCGCAACATTGGCACAAACCAAATGGCAAAAAAACAAAATACGTATTGATCTATCTGTAAAAAGTCCAGGAGGTGGCGCTTTTACTTTAGGTAGAGTCCCTAGTTCTATTGTAATGAGTACCATTGTAGATTATAAAGAAATCCCAGGAGATTGGGTAGAAACATTATTTCATGAAGCTAGTCATACGGTTATAAAAGGGCATAAAGGTGCAATTACTCAGAGTATCAATAGAATAAGTGAGAAATTAAATCAAAAGCCTCCCAAAAATTTATGGCATGCCCTCCTATTTTATACTGCCGGCAAAGTATGTCGTGATGCTTTTTTACAGCAAAAAATAGATTCGTACTCATTATATATGGATAGAGAAAATATTTTTGAGTTTTATCAAGGTCCTATTTATAAATATTTTACTCCGTATCTAGATAAAAAAAC
Source organism: Aquimarina callyspongiae (assembly GCF_034322225.1). NCBI lineage: Bacteria > Pseudomonadati > Bacteroidota > Flavobacteriia > Flavobacteriales > Flavobacteriaceae > Aquimarina > Aquimarina callyspongiae. The sequence continues at coordinate 1,456,682 of NZ_JAXLPA010000001.1, forward strand.
AGACTTAGATTCTGCTATAGAAAATACTCTTGTCGCTATAAACAATAAAATCTCACATAGAAAATCCATAAAATCTGAAAAAAGAGAAGAACAACAACTCAACGGATCAGAAATTCTTCAAAAAAGTATACAATTTTATGATCCAAAAGATAAATGGGGTTCGATAGGTTTTAAAGTTCATATTCAAGAACCTCGTGTATTAAATCCTTTGCGATATTCTATAGTTACATTAAACAATAATGATCATAGTTTTGAACTACATAGAAGCAGAGAAAAACATATTTCTACTCACCTGGTTGATAACAATGGAAAAAGTGTGACATTTCTGGATGGAAAGATTAGCACAGATAGTATACAGATAAAAAAATATCGCTTGCAACCAGAAAGAAATTATGGATATCAAAAATTCTATCAGTATTTGTTAGGTATTCCTATGTCTTTAAATAGTAAAACTATTGACTATTTTGAAAAAACTGAAGAGGTGGTCTTTAACAAAACAGCCTGCTACAAAATTGCATTAACCTTAAAAGAAGCTATGTTTTCAAAACATTGGGTTCTTTACATTTCTAAGCAAAACTATGAGGTGATTGGCTTAGAGATGGTATTTCCTGAGGATGAATCCAAAGGTGAACGTCTTTATCTCTCAGGTAACATCGAAATCAACGGAGTTAAAATCATCAGAACTAAACATTGGCATGAATATAAAAGTGATGAATATTCTGGGTCCGATATTATAGTTAAAGAATTAGAACGTAAATAATGGGTTATACTCAAGAAATTTCTCGAATAAACCTTATTCGAGAAATCTCTTTTGTTGAATAATAATTCTTTATCAAAAGATACAGATATTCTGAGAATTGAGAAATTATTTACCCTCTATCTCCTCCTCCATGGCATCCACACTCTGTAGCTCTTTGCGATGGACCATCACCATGTCCTGTGGGACCACTTATTCCTGTTTTCGTAGTCGGTCCACAATTAGTGTTCAACGATAAATATCCGTTATCATTACCTCCATAAATCGACTCAGTATTGGTTAATCTGGCGATCTTTATCTTATCTAAACCAAGTTTTCCTGTAAGCTGTTTCTTTTTCATTTCTTTATACTTTTTGTTTCCGATACAAACATACATATTATCGTATTCTGATGTATAATAAAAAATCTTCTATTAAACTGTTTTCAGGAAAAACGGTTTGTTACCAACTAAATGTCAGTGTTTTGTAAAACACCAACATATTTAATCCTGTTGCTCTTTTTCTAACTGTTTAATAAAATAAGATGGATGAATGCCATGCTTTTTATAAAAAGCTTTAGAAAAAGCTTCAGCTGTATTAAACCCTATTTCTTGTGCAATAGCTCTTATTGTATAATTCTTAAATTTTTTATCAGTCTTTAGTTTTTCTATTGCATAATCTACTCTAAGTTCATTCACATATAAACTAAAACTCTTTTTCTTATAAGTGTTTACTATTTTAGATAAGTATTTAGAATTGGTATCAAAATTTTTGGCCAGACTGTTGATAGTGATATTACGTTTTAAAAAATCAAAATTTTGTTCGAACTTAATTAATTTATCCAGAATATCCTTTACAATTTCTTCAGAGATTCCTATGGTTATTGTTTTGTCTACACCAATAGTATCTGAGTTTATATTTTCTTTCTTTTTATCATCGATATGATTATTAGAGTTGGATATTCTAGTATGATAAAGTTCGTCAAACCTCTTTTTATATATTTTTCTTTTTCTAAAATTATATCCTAAAAATATAATAGAAATAATACTAACAATAAATAAAGATATTATCCATAATAGAGATGATTTCTTCTCTTTTTCTAAAGAATCAATGATTTCCTGTTTCTCAGAAAGCAACCTGGGAGTATCATAATTCTGTACTACATTTTTTATCAGGTATTTATAATTAGTATGTAATATGCTATCCACTCTTATCAATCGTTCTATATATTTTAATTGATTGTCTTTATCATTGATTTTCTTATAATGATTGATTAAAATTTCATAATTCTCTCTATTATCCGGCATAATCTCAGAAATTTCCTGAAATATTTCATCTACTTTCTTATGCGATTCAATAGCTTCATCTTCCATATCAATAGAGGATAAAGTTTTTCCTAAGTAAAAATATGCCATAGATAAATTTGCTTTATCACCATTTTCATTCATTAAAGCAATAGATTTTGATAAACTATCTTTTGCTCTCCCATAATTCTCTTTACTATATTGGTTTATTCCTTCATTAAGAATGAAAAAATATTGAAACTCTTTTTCTTGTAATCTTATGGATTCTTTGTACCCTAAATTATTTATTAGGGATGCAGAATCTAAAACTTTATTAAGGTTATAAGAATCAGACAAAGCAAAAAGCATTCTTAAATACTCTTTAGGAGATTCTTCTTTATATTTGGTATAAAAGTCGTAACATTCTCTTAAGGCCTTAAGTGCTGTTTTATGTTCTCCAATCCTACTTTTTAGTATTCCTATACTTTGTTTACTTGCATATTCCAGACTTATATTATTATGCTTTTTTGCCTCTTCATTCATTAAAAGAAGGTTATCAAAAGCTCTTTTAAAATTTCCGTTATTATAATAAACCATCGCATTACCATAATAAGCGTAAATGGGATAAAACCTGGAACTTTTCTTTTTGGTAATTGTAATTATTGTATCGTTATAGGCTAAAACATCAACATCAGCGGCAATTCTTGATAAAAAATAGTATCCATGTGCCATATTCAAGGTATCTCTATCTTGCTTTGCTTTATAGAGATATTTCTTCGCATATTGTTTTGCTTTTACTGTATCAGTCACTTCATTAGCATAGAATTGATCCACTAAAAATTTGTAGCTATTTTGATTTACCGAGTCATCACTCAGTTGAAAGGCAAGAATACTTTGAATACTACAAACAAAAAAGATATATAATATCCTTAATTTCAAATTGTTATTTCTTTTTAATTTTTCTGATCGACATATCATATATAATATACCAATTATGGTTTTATTATTTTAAAGGTTAAAAATTACCTATTTGATCTTATTATCTGCCATCTTTTTCTCCTCAAGATTATCAAATATCTACATGTTATAAGTTCATGACAAAACTTAAATTTTGGAGATAAATTGTACAGAAAACAACGCCTGATTTTTGCTTTTAATAATATCAGAAAGGTAAATTCATAAGGATTACAAAGTGTAAAGATACTGTTTTACATTTTTAATCAAACTCTTATTCCAACACCCCATACGTTATTGTAAACCAATATTTTAATTACAAAAAATCAAAGTCTGAATTCACGGAATCACTTGTTGTTTTTCCTGAAAACAGAGTTGTTCCATTTGTTTTACCCAAGGAACTCGTAATACATTTACATCAATCAAAAAACAAATGTTACGTAACAAAAAGACATAACACTTGAGTGTCTTTAAATTATTCAAGAAGATTAAATTTTATAAAAAGAAAACTATGTTATCAAGTATTTTAAGTTTAAATGGAATTAAAAAAATAAATAAAGATCAACAATCTACTATTAAAGGAGGAACTGTTTTTTACTATTGTGATGGTAGATTACAACCTATGCCTTGTAAAGGAAAAGATTCTGATAATTCTGACGATGCAAATGAATAAACTAAAGTTTATTTAATATTTTATTCATACAAAAAAGACTTTAGAAGAACTGAACCTTCTAAAGTCTTTTTGATTTGTGGAGAAGATGGGACTCGAACCCACGACCTCTTGACTGCCAGTCAAGCACTCTAGCCAGCTGAGCTACATCCCCATTTTTAATATATTAATTTGATCCTCTTAAAACCAATAACGGAATTCTACTTTCAAAATCCTTTTTTAGGATCGTATTTTCTTCCCATAGCTTGGCAAAAAAGCCACGTTTACGTCTAAAAACACAAAGAAGATCCGGATCATTTTCATTAAGATGTTCTAAAACACCTTGAAACAAAGTTCCATTTTCAGAAGATTTATATGATGATATAATCTCTCCTAAATCCTTATGAAACTCTGCATCTTCAGGTAAGAAATTTGCCGTTTTTACCTGAAGTAATTTCATTTCGGCATTAAAAGTAGTTAAAATTTCCTTTATAGGTGTTAATGCATTTTGCTTTTTAATAACTCCGGATTTAATCGCCATTAATACTCTTTTAAAAGGAGCAAACACATATTCTCTTGGTACAATCAAAACTGGTATTTCTGTTTTCTTTACCAAGCTACCTGATATTTCACCTAAAAAATAAGGATCTTTTATATCCAGACTTTCTGAACTTAGAATAATGAGATCTATTGAATGTTTCAGGTTAAATTCTGGGATTGCTTCTAATAATTCTCCTTCTAAAGGTTGTGCAACCACTTTTACTCCTTTCTTATCAATTCCAGATAACGATTCTTCAATAGAAGAAACCGTTATATCTTTAAGTGCCTTATTAGCAGATGGAAGACTTCCAGATCTAGGTAATGCCTTAAAACCTTGAACAGCATATATAGTCCCTCCTAGTTCTTTTGCAAAATCTATGGCATACTGAAACTTAGCAATATCAAGGGAGTTTTTGGATAATCCTATTGGGACTAGTATATTTTTCATTGAGAAATCTGATTTGTGTTTGAAGCCACAAAATTACAATTTTATACGAAGTGCAAACCGAAATGTATCAAAAGATAAACCATTACTTTTCTTAAAATTTATTTAAATATGGATCAGAATACTTTATAGTACTATTAACTGCGATATAAAGTTAGTATTTTTGAGGTTTTTAAAATATATGATTCGTAAAGCATTACTCTCTGATCTAGATTCTATTCATCAATTAACACTAGCTTGTGCCAAAGCAATGATCTCACAAGGTATTTACCAATGGAACGAACATTATCCCACTCGATCGCGTTTTGAAAAAGATATAACGCAACAAGAATTATACGTATTAGAAGAAGATTCTATTCTTAAAGGAATTATTGTTCTTACAGAACTAATGGATGATGAATATATTCCTATTAAATGGTTGACCGAAAATAAGAACAATCTATATATCCATCGTTTAGCTATTCATCCTGACTATTGGGGAAAAGGATATGCACAACAATTAATGAACTTTGCAGAATCACATGCTACATCCAATAAGTATTCATCTGTACGTCTGGATACTTTTAGTCAAAATAAAAGAAATCAAAAATTTTATAAAACTCGCGGATATCAACAATTAGGAGATATTTATTTCCCTAAACAAAGTGAATATCCGTTTTACTGCTTCGAATTGGTATTGTGAGTGTTATAAGTTTTAAAAATATAAACAAACTTGCTGTACCGGCAATTATCTCTGGAATTGCAGAACCAATACTATCTGCAACAGATACAGCTGTGGTAGGAAATATACCAATAAATGGTACAGAATCTTTGGCTGCTGTTGGGATTGTAGGAACATTTCTATCAATGTTGATTTGGATCCTGGCACAAACCCGAAGTGCTATTTCGGCAATTATCTCTCAATATTTAGGAGCCGGAAAACTAGATGAAGTAAAAACCTTGCCGGCTCAAGCTATCGTTTTCAATATTGGGCTTAGTATTCTTGTCCTTTTAACCACGGTACCATTTATTGAGGAGATTTTTACTCTTCTAAAAGCCGAAGGAGAGGTTTTGAAATATTGTATATCGTATTATAGTATCCGGGTATGGGGATTTCCATTATCTCTTTTTGTATTTGCGATTTTCGGAATCTTTCGAGGATTGCAAAACACTTTTTGGCCAATGATAGTTGCATTGATTGGTGTAGCAATGAATATTATTTTGGATTTTGCGCTGGTATATGGTATTAAAGATTTTATACCTCCTATGCATCTCGAAGGTGCTGCTTGGGCGAGTTTATTTTCTCAGATCGTTATGGCAGTTTTATCCTTAATTTTAGTACTTAAAAAAACCGATGTATCTCTGAGACTTAAAAAACCTTGGCATCCTGAAATGAATCGTTTTCTGATCATGAGTGGCAATCTTTTTATTCGTTCTCTCGCTTTGAATGCTACTCTTATTCTAGCCGTTAGAGAAGCTACTTCATTAGGCACAAAATATGTAGCAGCACATACTATTGCTATGCAATTATGGCTGTTTTTTGCATTTTTTATTGATGGTTATGGCAGTGCAGGTAATATTTTGGGAGGAAAACTACTGGGAGCAAAAGATTATAAAGCACTGGTGGTCATGGCAAAAAAGGTAAATCTATATGGAATTGTCGTTGCCAGTATTTTAGGTGGCTTTGCATTACTGACTCCAGAAATGCTTGGGCTTATATTTACCAAAGATCAAGAAGTACTCTCTATTTTTAATGATTTTTTCTATCTCGTAGTAATTATGCTACCGATAAATGCATTGGCCTTTGTAGGTGATGGAATTTTTAAAGGACTTGGTGAAACCGGATTTCTGCGCAATGTCTTATTAGGATCTACAATTCTGGGATTCATTCCTACATTAATAATTGCTATGCACTATGATTTAAAAATTCATGGGATATGGATTGCTATTACCGTATGGATGCTAATTCGTGGATTGTCCCTAGTTGTAAAGTTTAAGAATAAGTATTTGCGATTAGCTTCTGTACAAAAGGGTGTGGTCTAAAATAGTAAGAAATCACAAAAAAATAATACCGGGTAACGTTACCCCGTTTGTTACCCGGCATTCCAACTACACAAACTCAACTAATTAAATTTGGCTTTTTATATAGTGTCTCGAGAAGCAAATATGTTACCCAATACTTGCAATAAAATATGTTAATTTTTTATTTTGACTATAACAAATTAAAAATCAAAACAATACCTCCACGCTCTTTATCAAGAAAATTATCTCTGATCTAGGTTCTTCATTTATCAAAAGCTATTTATTTTAAGCTAATCGAAATATTATCTATTTTTAAACTTAAAAATATCATAATGACAACAACTCGATCTAATGGTAGCTTATATACCCATGTTGAAAATAAAATCGCTACAATAGAATTTGGTCATCCTGCAAGTAATTCTTTCCCCTCCGAACTTTTAGAAAGATTGACTAAAGCCTTTGATCAGCTTTCAAATGATACTACTGTACATGTTATTATTTTAAAATCTGAAGGAGGCAGAGCCTTCTGTGCAGGAGCTTCGTTTGATGAACTAATAGCAATTACAACCCTTGAGGAAGGAAAACAATTTTTCTCTGGATTTGCTAATGTTATTAATGCTATGCGAAGCTGTAAAAAACCTATTATTGGTAGAATCCAAGGTAAAACAGTTGGTGGCGGAGTTGGTTTGGCCTCTGCTTGTGATTTTTGCTTAGCAACAGAAGCAGCTTCAATTAAGTTAAGCGAACTTACTATTGGCATCGGTCCTTTTGTAATAGAACCTGCAGTATCTCGTAAAATAGGACTTGCCGCTTTTGAATCTCTTGCCTGGGACGCTTCTCAATGGAAAAATGCATATTGGGCCAAAGAAAAAGGGTTGTTCTCCAGAGTATTTTTAAATATTGAAGAACTAGACAAAGAAGTCCAGCTTTTTGCCGAAAAACTAGCAAGTTATAACCCCAAAGCCCTTGAACAAATGAAAAAGGTTAATTGGAAAGGAACCGATCATTGGGATGATTTATTGATAGAACGAGCAGGAATTTCTGGAGAATTAGTACTTTCGGATTTTACAAAACAAGCATTGGCAAAATTCAAAAAATAACAAATGGATATATTAAACTTTTTAGGAGGTAATGGATTGTTTCTTATTCTAGGGATCGTTCTTGTTGTAGTTTACTTTATTAATAAAAGGAAGAGACGATAATCTTCCTTAACTTTGCAAAAAATTACGACTTATAGCAATGAGTAAAATCAGGATTACCAAGCAATTTTCTTTTGAAACAGGCCACGCTCTATATGGATATGATGGTAAATGTAGAAATGTTCACGGACATAGTTATAAATTAAGTGTTACTGTAATCGGGACTCCTATTACAGATACTTCTCACGTAAAACTAGGCATGGTAATCGATTTTGGCGATCTTAAAAAAATCGTTAAAGAAGATATCGAAGATGTTTTTGATCACGCTACTGTATTTAATAAAAATACACCTCACGTAGAATTAGCAAAAGAACTGGAAAACAGAGGACATAACGTAATACTTGTTGATTATCAACCTACCAGTGAAAATATGGTGATCGATTTTGCTAAAAAGATTAAAGCTAGATTACCGCAGAATATAGAACTACATTCTCTAAAACTTAAAGAAACTGATACTTCGTATGCCGAGTGGTATGCAAGTGATAATTAAAAAAGCCGCTAACTGCGGCCTTTTCCCCAAACATAATTAATAACGTATCTGATAAAACATATCAACTAATTCGCTATCGATTGATTTTTAAACTTAGTAATTAACCAAACTAAAACTCAATCTCAAATTTAGTTTATAAAACTATGAGTAATCCCACCCTTTTCGGGTGGTTTTTTTCAACTTTGAATGATTAATTTTATACCATAGTCAAAATTCAATTTTCACTAATAATCTATTCTTATATTTAATAATGATCAGATCTTGGTTTAGTATATTATTTCTATTCCCAATAATTACCTTTTCGCAAATAAAATTTACACATTTTAAAACCGAAAATGGATTGCCTCATGATTTTACTTTTCAGGTTTTTCAGGATGATGACAACTATATCTGGGTAGGTACTGATGATGGATTAGCAAAATTTAACGGAAATGAGTTTAAAGTATTAAATCATTTAGATGGTTTTAGAACCAATTATATTATTGATTTAAAAAAATATAATACTGATACAATTGCTGTTGCTGTCTGGAAAGGAGGACTTCATTTTATGAAAAATGATTCTGTGCTCAAACCTGCTATAAAAAATGATAGTTTGACCAGAACAGGTGAACTACATGTCTTAGGAAAAGATGTTTTTTCTTCTGATAATAAAGGAGGATATTATTTGTATGAAAAACAAAATGGTATACTATTTACAAAAAAAAAGATAGTGCTTCAGGAGGATGATCAAGGAAACATTTCACTTACTATTGGAGAAAATAAGATCCCTACATATAACCGAAGTGTTGCTATAGATGATAAATTATATTTCTATCGAGGTATTTTTTCCTGGTCAAGTACTAAACTATTAAAAGGGATATATAAATATAAAGAAGGAAAAGTAAAGCAAACATTCTCTTTTTTTAAAAACGATTACATCAATAGTTTAGGAAAATATGGCATAGACACCTATTATGCTACCATCAATGATCGGTTTTATATTTTTAATACTGATAGTATTATCAAAGAGGAAAAATATAACTTCAACAATGGTTCTATTCATAAATATGCAGAAGCTAGTTATTGTAAAGTTTTTGTAGTAAATGATAAGGAATCAGGAAACGATGTAATCCACATATACGATAAGAAAAAGGATACCTGGCAAATCTTAACAGATCAAATTGATTCTAAAATATTGGCTAGTGGAGTTTTTGTTGACAAAGATGAAAATATCTGGATTACATCAAAAGCAGATGGATTGTATCAACTGTCCAAAGATGCTGATTTTATAAAAGAAAGCATATTAGATAATAACTACATTGACGATATTGCTGTAGGTGATAAAGGTGCTGTCTTTTTTCTAAAACAAAAACATATCTATGGATATAACTATAAAACAAAAAAACAAGATGATCAGATATTAAAAACAGATGTAGGTTCTTTTGCTCAAAGAAAAGTAGAAAACAATAAGATTTTTTTAGCTTCTCCAGGTTATGAGAAAGAAAAAGAAACTATTTTAGATCATGAAATATACAGTACATATAAGCTCACCAAAAAAATCGGAAGGGTTAATTTTTTTTATAATGAATCCTGCTTTTATGGAACGAATAAGAATTCTCAACAATCTGTGAATCTTTGTCTAAAAGAGAGGTTAATTAATGATATAACCATTGTTGGTGATGAATTATGGATTGCGACAAATATTGGAATCCGGATTTATGATTTAGACTCATTAGAATACAAAAGGAAAGTTAATTTAGAACCTGGGATAAAAAAGAATTATATAAAACAGATCGATTATGATGCTGAGCAAGGGATATGGTTTGTATCTTCTGATGGTTTATCTTTAATAAAAAAGAATGATGAAATTATTCACTTCGGAAAAGAAGACGATCTGGAGTCCAATAAAATAAATGACATCTATTTGGATGATTTAGGAGTATTATGGATAGCTACTCAGAAAGGTTTTTCCATATTTAAAGACAATATGTTTTACAATTTTGGAGGTAATGAAAAATTACGATCCTCTTTTACTTCCAGAATTGTCGAAGACGATAACAATCAAATTTGGATTTCCGGAAACAAAGGAGTGGTCAGAATTGATAATACCAAGTCATTTACCCCAATTACCCCTCCTAAATTAATCGTCAATCAGTTAAAAAATACTTTTGAGTTGGATGTGATTGATTACTCAGGAAAAACCACCACCATCCAGTATAGATCCAATAAAAATGAAGCTTGGAAAGCTATTGAGTCAAAAACATTAGATGTAAATAAATACGCAATAGGGGCATATAACTTACAATTTAGGGCTAGGAACCCAAATAGTGATTGGGAGTATTCTAAAGAACATTTCTTTCAGATAAAACAAAAATGGTATAAAAAATTATGGTTTATTATAGGTATCGCTTTTATAATAACCACATTGACTTCTTCTTTAATATTTCTTCAACTTAATGCAGTTCGTAAACGAAATAGATTATTACAAGAAACCATTGCTCAATCTCTAAAGTTAGAAAAAGAACTAAACACAGTAAGAGAAAATGTAGCTCAAGATTTTCATGATGAACTTGGTAATAAACTTGCCGGAATTACTGTAATGTCAGAAATGATGATGAAAGATAAAGAGCTACAAAAATCAAAATCTATCGATATGATTGCCCAAGTTAGAAAAGACGCCAAAGACCTTTATTTTGGGATTAAAGATTTTGTGTGGTCTATTGATTCAAAAAGTGACAACTTAAAAGAATTAGTATTTTACCTGATCGATTTTGGAGAAGATCTTTTTCAGAACAAGGGCGTTGTTTTTAAAACCAAAAAACAACTCCCTCAAGAGATCACAAGACTTCCTTATTATTGGAGTAAACAGTTACTACTTTTATTTAAGGAAGTGATGACCAATAGTTTAAAACACGCGAATGCATCTGAAGTAACTTTAAGCTTTGGCATTGATCAAAACACATTAAAAATTAAATTTATAGATAACGGTACTGGATTTGATGCTTCAAAACTAAAACGTAAAAATGGGCTCATAAACATGGAAAATCGAGCCAAAAAAATTGGAGGAAAATTATCTATTCATTCAAAAAAAGGAACAATTGTTATTTTTGAAGGTAATTTATCTTAATACTACCCTTTTTGGGTGAGAAAACTACCAGTTTTATTTGTGATCTTTGCATCATAACCAAAAAAACAAACCAACTATTGAAGAAAGTAGTACTTATAGAAGATTATGAAATCGTATTACGATCGTATACTGAAATCATTAACAATACTGAAGATTTTGAAGTAGTAGGAGCGTATATTAGTTGCGAAGATGCTTTTAAAGAAATAGAACTTCTTAATCCCGATTTTGTACTCATTGATATTACTTTACCAGGAATGAGTGGTATCGAAGGTATCAAACATATTAAGCATAAGCTTCCTGATACATCTATTATTGTGGTTAGTGTTCATGAAAACTCTAAATATGTTTTTGATGCTCTCTGTGCAGGAGCCGTAGGGTATCTAACAAAAAGTAGTGGTCAAGAAAAACTCTTACAAGCATTGTATCAGGCAAAAGATGGAGGAGCCCCAATGAGTATTAATATCGCTCGAATGGTAGTAGAATCTTTTCAGGAAAAGAAATTTGATGAACTTACAGAGCGTGAAAACAAGGTTCTAATTCTATTAGCTGAAGGAAAAAGTTACGCTAATATCGGAGAAGATCTAAATGTGAGCCATAACACCATAAAATATCACGTCCGTAATATTTATGAAAAACTACACGTTACTAGTAAAGCAGAAGCCATCAAACTCTTAAAAAAGAAATCTTAATACTATAAAGGTTTCAAGTCTTCGATGCAGTAAAACCATTATATTTGCTTTAGAAATATAACAACTATTAAGAAGTTTAAGGGTTTGAAACAAGAAGATCCACATCACATACAATTTCCTGAAGGTAAAAAAATATATTTTGCGTCTGATAACCACTTGGGAGCACCTACCTCAGAAAAAAGCTTCCCTAGAGAGCAAAAATTTGTAAAATGGTTAGATGAAGTAAAAAAAGATGCTGCCGCCATTTTTTTATTAGGAGACCTTTTTGACTTCTGGTTTGAGTATAAAACTGTAGTTCCTAAAGGTTTCACCAGAACATTAGGCAAACTAGCAGAAATTACAGATTCTGGTATCCCTGTGTTTTACTTTGTAGGTAATCATGACCTATGGATGAATGGATATTTTGAAGAAGAATTAAACATTCCTGTATATCATAAACCTCAAGAATTCATGTTTAACAACACTTCCTTTTTTATTGGTCACGGTGATGGTTTAGGGCCAGGTGATAAAGGTTATAAACGCATGAAAAAAGTGTTTACTAACCCTGTGGCTAAATGGTTCTACAGATGGCTACATCCAGATCTTGGCGTTAAACTTGCACAATATCTTTCTGTAAAAAACAAACTGATATCAGGAGATGAAGATGTTACCTTTTTAGGAGAAGAAAATGAATGGTTGGTGCAGTATTGTAAAAGAAAACTAGAAAGTAAACACAGAGATTATTTTGTATTTGGGCATAGACATCTCCCGATGGAGATTCAGCTAAATGAAATATCACGTTATACCAATCTTGGAGATTGGATCGTTCATTATACCTACGCCGCTTTTGATGGTCAAAAACTTACTTTAGAAAAGTATTAATTTTTCGCAAAGTATCGACTAAGAATCATTGATTTTTTCGCAAAGTAATCCCTATCATTTCCTGAGGGTTGATCTTGGTATCGTGTTCAAAAAAAATAACTGAATCATTCAAAACGGCTTCAATCAAATAATGATTCCCTTTAAAGTAAGAATCTTTGACTTTTACCAATGTATTAGCGTTATTATCTACTTTTATTTCATTAGGATAAACAAGAATGGTTTCTGCAGTATCTGATTCATTAAAGTAAGAAGTCTCTATTTTATTCACTTCTCCAAAAAGGGAAGCCACATAATAATCGACAGGGTTATGATATAACTGTATCGTATTCTCTTTTGTCAAAATCTCGCCCTGTCTAATCACGATGGTTTCATCTGCAAAAGACAGAATATCCGTTTTATCATGTGTGGCAGTGATGCTGGTAATCTTATTTCGTTTTAAGTACCTAAACAAGTTCCTTCGCAATGAGCTTCTTCTAAAGTTATCAATGTTCCCAAATGGCTCGTCAAGAAGTAATAATTCTGGTCTTTTTGCTAATGCTTTTGCCAAAGCAACTCTTTGTTTTTGACCTCCACTAAGGTTTTCTACCTTGGTATCAGCAAATTCTTTCATTTCTACTATCTCTAATAATTCATTAACACGACCTCTTTTTAAATCAGGCTCAAAATTAGAAAGGTATTGTCCGATATTTTCTGAAACACTTCGGTACGATTGTAATTCGAATCCTTGCGAGAGGTATTTCATATTTTCTTCTCCAGGAACCAGGTTATAATCAGGACCTAGTATTTTTTTCCCATTCCAGGATAGCTCTCCTTTATCTATTTGCAGCAAACCATAAATAATTTTTAGCAAAGTACTTTTTCCACATCCACTGGCTCCGATAAGAGCAATGTGTTGTCCTTTTTCTATGGTAAAACTCACATTTTTTAATACGGGTAGCTTATCGTAAGCAAATGATATATTATGGACTTCTAGCATATTTCAAATATATTGAACTTTATATCAAATTAAACATAAAATCAGGCTAATAATGAATTGAATAAACAAAAAAATCCGCTTCTTTTCAGAAAGCGGATTTTTGTTATTTTTAGAAATAAAAAGATTATCCTTTTACCTCATCTGTTACTTTTTCTGGTAATACTTCATATCCCATATTATATAAAGTAAATCCAAAAATATCTGCATATTGCTCTATTGTTTTACTTACTGGAGTTCCTGCACCGTGACCCGCATTGGTTTCAATTCTGATCAATGTAGGGTTTTCTCCACTTTGCTTAGATTGAAGTTCTGCCGCAAACTTAAATGAGTGTGCTGGTACTACTCTATCATCGTGATCCCCTGTTGTTACCAAAGTAGCTGGGTACTGCTTTCCTTCTTTTACATTATGTACAGGAGAATAGCCTTTAAGGTATTCAAACATTTCTTTGTTTTCTTCTGCAGTTCCATAATCATACGCCCAACCTGCTCCTGCAGTAAATGTATGATAACGTAGCATATCTAATACTCCTACTGCTGGCAATGCTACTTTCATCAAGTCTGGACGTTGCGTCATCGTAGCTCCAACCAATAATCCTCCGTTAGAACCTCCTCTAATCGCCAGATAATCGCTAGATGTATATTTGTTTTCTATTAAATACTCTGCAGCTGCAATAAAATCATCAAATACATTTTGCTTTTGTGTCTTTGTACCTGCTATATGCCATTTCTTACCATATTCTCCACCACCTCTTAGGTTAGGTACTGCATATACACCTCCTTGTTCCATCCAAACAGCATTAGCAATACTGAATGATGGTGTTAAACTAATATTGAAACCTCCATAACCATATAATATTGTTGGGTTTTTACCATTTAATTCAATCCCCTTTTTATATGTAATAATCATAGGTACTTTGGTACCGTCTTTTGAATTATAAAATACCTGTTTGCTTTCATAATCTTCTGGATTAAAGTCGATCGTAGGTTTACGATATAGCTCAGAAGTACCTTCGGCAATATTAAACTTATAAATACTTCCTGGCGTTTTATAATTTGTAAAAGAATAATATAGTTCTTTATCTTCTTTTTTAGCTCCAAATCCATTGGCACTACCTACTCCTGGAAGTTCTATTTCACGAATTAATTTTCCGTCATAATCATACTGCTTAACTTTAGAAACAGCATCTACCATATATTCTGCAAAGAAATAACCTCCTCCAGTACCTGGGCTAAGTACGTTTTCAGTTTCAGGAATAAAATCTACCCAATTATCTGGTGCAGGATTAGAAGCATCTACAGTAACTATTTTTTGATTAGGTGCATTAAGATTAGTAGCTATATATAGTTTAGAACCAACATTTTCTATAATATAACTGTCACTATCTGTATTATCAAGAATAGTAACCAATTTACTATTAGGTTTTGTTAAATCCTTAATAAACAATTTATTTCCAGATGTTGATGTACTGGCAGAAATAACCAAATAACGATCATCTTCGGTTACATTACCTCCTATGTATCTGTGTTTCTCTTCTGGTGTTCCTCCAAAAATCAGTTCATCTTCTTTTTGAGAAGTCCCTAATTTATGATAGTATACCTTATGCTGATCAGTTTTTGCAGAAAGCTCACTTCCTTCTGGCTTATCATAGCTTGAGTAATAAAAACCTTCGTTACCTCTCCAGGAAATTCCTGAAAACTTAACATCTACCAGAGTATCTTCGATAATTTCTTTGGTTTCAGCATTTTTAACAATTACTTTTCTCCAGTCACTACCTCCTTCTGAAATAGAATAGGCAAGTAATTTACCGTTTTTAGAAAAGCTTGCTCCTCCTAGTGAGGTAGTACCATCCGCACTAAATGTATTTGGATCCAAAAATACTTCTGGTTTATCTCCTTCATTTTTAAATCTATAGATAACATATTGGTTTTGTAACCCATCATTTTTATAAAAATAGGTATACTCTCCTTCTTTAAAAGGTGCTCCAACCTTTTCGTAATTCCAAAGACTAGATAAACGATTTTTTAACTCTTCTCTAAAAGGTATTTTTTCAAGATATCCAAAAGTCACTTTGTTTTGTGATGTAACCCAGTTTTCGGTTTCTTCACTTCGGTCATCTTCTAACCAACGATATGGATCTTTAACCTCTGTACCAAAATAAGTGTTTGTTGTATCAACTTTTTTAGTTTCAGGATAGTTCAATGGAATATAAGTTTTAGCGGTTTCTTCTTTGGTTTCATTTTTACATGCGATCATGGTAAAAACCATAAATAACATAAAAAGTATTCTTTTCATAATGGGTGTTTGTTTGATGTAACTCACAAATCTATTAAAAGAACTATTGCCAAATGCTAAAGAAAATATAAAAAAGACTGCTTTATAGCTTGCATAAAGAAATAATTCTTTTCTTTTTCATTGCTTTGGGGTTTAGCAACGATTTTGGCAACTATAAGAGCAGTCCGTATTTTTTATTATATAAAAAGAAGTTTTAGAATAGTGCTTTGTACTTATCCCAATTTTTGTAGATCAGAAATGTGTTTACAAGAAATACAAATATAGCGGGACCAATATTAGCAGGATCTAATGTTCCGTGAAACAAAATTATATTTACAGAGATAGGAGCTAAAAGTACTAATGCAAACGGAACAGATTTACCAATTACCAGTAAAAGTCCAACCACCACTTCAATAATTCCTACTGTTTTTAATACATAACTTCCCGCTAGAGCACTAAAAAGAACTCCTGCATCTGGATTTGCAAATTCAAATTCTGGAAGAAATCCAAAAAACTTATTGCTTCCAAATACAATCAGCAAGATCCCTAGTATTATTCTTAATATTAGTATTAGTTTATTCATTATATTCTTTTTTGTTAGTAAGTAGTTCTATATTAGATGTAAACATGTTAAAAACCTTACAAAACATTTAAAATACTCTTAAAAAATGTAAGGTTTTGAAAGAAATACCTGACTTAAACTGTATTTTTTTATTCTGAAAAGTTTCAGCTACTTTTACAAATACATCTTTTAATCTTTGCACTGATGAAATTCATACCTCTCTTAAAACTTACCCTCTTTATTTGTTTATGTTCTATTATTTCTGCTACTGCGCAGGATTATTTTTTTAAGGATAAAGCACCTTTTAATAAAGAGATTCCTTCTCCCGAAGAATTTCTTGGATACCCTATAGGCCAACAGCATACCAGACATGATCAAATTGTAGCATATTTGACCAAACTTGCTGAAATTTCTGATAGGGCAACCATTTCTAGTTATGGCAAAACTCATGAAAACCGAAAACTGGTTATTCTTACAATTTCTACACCCGAAAATCTAAATCAAATCTCTAGTTTAAAACAACAGCATTTAGATTTTACTAATCCATCTAAGACTCCTACAAATTATAATGAAATCCCTATTTTTATTCAATTAGGATATAATGTACACGGCAACGAACCTTCTAGTTCTGAGGCTGCTATGTTAACAGCTTATACATTAGTAGCTTCTAATAGTAACGAGGTAAAAAACTATATTGAAAATGCATTCATTTTTATTGACCCTACAATTAATCCAGATGGTCGTGACAGGCATACGCAATGGGCAAATCAATTTAGAGGGAATCCTTTAGTTAGCGATAATTATGATGCAGAACACAATGAAATGTGGCCTCGAGGTCGTACCAATCACTATTGGTTTGATCTTAATCGTGACTGGTTATTAGCTATAAATCCTGAAAGTCGAGGAAAACTAAATTGGTATCACCAATGGTACCCTAATGTGGTTACTGATTTTCATGAAATGGGTACTAATAGCACCTATTTTTTTGAACCTATGAAACCTATTGGTTCTCAAGATCCTATTATGCCCAAAGAGAATTATGAAGATTTAAACAATCTATTTGCTCCATATTTTTCTAATGCTCTTGATAATATTGGATCTCTTTACTTTACCAAGGAAGCTTTTGACGGAACATATCCAGGTTATGGTTCATCATATCCTGATCTACAGGGAGCTTTGGCATTATTATTTGAACAAGCCAGTTCTAGAGGGCATTTGCAAGATACAGATTATGGTACTATATCATTTCCTTTTACGATTCGAAATCAATATATTTCTAGTATTGCTACAGTAAAAGCAGCTGTAGAGAATAAGGGTACACTTCGTAAATATCAGCAAGATTTTTTCAAATCTGCCGTCTCCAGTGTTTCTAAAAATGGTTTTGCAGCTTATGAATTTGGTGATGCCTATGATCAAAACCGTAATAAAGCCTTTATAGATAAATTATTACTTCATAAAATAAAAGTCTATAAAAAAGGAAATCGATATGTCGTACCAGTAAAGCAACCTCAACAACGTATGGTACAAACTGTTTTTGAAACTTATAACAAATACCGCGACAGTGTATTTTATGATGCTTCGGCCTGGAGTTTGGCTAATTTCTACAATATGAATTATAAAGGGGTAAAATCTGTAAACCCAGAACAAGAAATTACATCTACCGATGCATTAGTACAAGTTTCAAAAGTAACCAAGTCCAATTATGCATATATTATGGATTGGGATGATTACAATGCTCCTGCTGCTTTGTATTTTATGCAATCAAAAGGATTAAAAGTAGCTTCGGCCTTTAAACCATTTAGTAATACTACAACAAATGGAAATAGAAGCTTTAACTACGGAAGTATCATGGTTCCTGTAAGTAAGCAGAAAAAAACCAGTGATGAAGTATATGCTATCGTAAAAGAAGCTCAGGACGCATTTAATGTACCTATATATGCTACTAATACCGGATTTAGTACATCTGGAATTGATTTGGGAAGTGGTAATTTTGAAAAACTGGATACTCCCAAAGCATTATTGTTGATTGGAGATGGAGTTAATTCGTATGAAGCCGGAGAAGTATGGCATCTATTAGATACTCGGGTTCATATGCCTATTACTAAATTGAAAGTGAGTAATTTTAATCGAGTTCCTTTAGAAAAATATAACACCTTAGTAATGGTCTCAGGAAGGTATGGTCAATTAGATTCCCTCAAACAGAAAAAAATTAAAGATTGGGTTTCAAAAGGCAATACCTTGGTAACTATTGCCAATGCATCTAAATGGGCAATTGATAAAAAGATTGTAAAAGAAAAATTAATAAAAAAAGAAAAAGATACTACAAAGAAAAAGACAGTAAAGCGATTACCATTTGTAAATGCAGGAGAAAACATCGGGCGTGAACGTCTGGGTGGTGCTATTTTTGAGGTTGATCTGGATGTTACACATCCTTTGGGCTTTGGATATCGTAGAAATTCGCTACCAATATATAAAAATAACGAGGTGTTTATTGCTCCTAGCAAAAACCCATATTCTACTGTCGCCAAATACACAGAAGATGCACATATCGATGGTTACATTTCTAAAAATAATTATAAGAACTATTTAAAACCTTCTGCCTCTCTAATTGTAAGCAAACTAGGTGGTGGCCGAGTTATTCTATTTGCTGACAATCCTAATTTTAGAGGTTCTTGGTATGGTACAAATCGATTATTTCTAAATGCTTTATTCTTAGGAAAACATATTTATGTACCTAATGTGAGAGAATAATATAGATCATTTTTATTGTATTCTTTCTTATACATTATCAATTTACAAAGGCTTAAAAATTTATTTTTTAAGCCTTTTTTCTGTTTTTCTTGCAAAGAAATTAATCTTCTTCTCCCATTTTCCCTTGTGTATTCTAGGTTTCTTACTATTTGTTACAAAAAGCACACAATAAGGTTTTACCTCATTGTTTATCAGACATTTAACCCTTGTTATTCATACTGTCATTTCCTTACTTAGTAGAACACCAATTTAAATTACAGAAAACTTATTTATTAACTAATTTAATTATATCATGAAAACAATTCTATGTAGTATAGTATGTTGCTTTTTAGTAAGCTTTGGTTACTCACAGTTTCAACGTACTTATGGAACCGAAAAAACAGAAGTTGGAACTTCTCTAACACAACTTAGAGGGCCTGAAAAAGGATATCTTATTGCTGGATATACTTCTAATAACTTTATAGGAGGTCTGGACGCAACTCTGGTAAAAACAGATTTAGATGGCAATCAAATTTGGTCTCGTGTTTATGGTGGTCAGGATGCTGATTATTTTCATTCGGTAAGACAATCCACCTTTTTAAGTACTAGTGCCTCTGCTTCATATGTTGCGGCAGGTGCTACCCGAAGCTACGGTTTTGGTGCTGGAGACGCATTTCTTGTAGGAGTAGATACTAATGGTGCTCCCGTTTTTTCAGGTGTTTATGGTGGGGATCTATACGATGTTGCCTATTGTGTACAGAATATCAAAGACGAGAATGGCAGACCTGGTTATATTATGGTAGGTGAAACCAGAAGTTATCCCAACGCTTTTCCTGGAACAAATGTGTATGTTGCTCAAACAGATCATATGGGTAATCTTGTTAGAGCGACTGTAATAGGTGGCAGAGGAGATCAACGAGGTTTCTGGATAGAACAAACAGAAGATGGAGGGTATATTATATCAGGATCGACCACAAATTATTGGTGTGGTGCTAGTTCTACTCTTGCAAACCCGCCCATCGATCTTTTTGCTATTAAATTAAAACCCAATTTAAATATGGAATGGAATCGCATTATTGGATATCCTAAAGAATTAGATCCTTCTATAAGGTATAGAAATATTGCAACGTGTGTAAAGCAAAATCGACAAGGCAATTATGTTTTTACCGGGATTACCAATAGTTTTGGTATTAACAATTCTTATGATGCCTTTTTGCTATACTTGAGCGGAACCGGTAACTTTTTAGGTCTCAAAACTTACGGAACAGAAAGAAGAGAATTAGGTTATACACTCGAAGAAACATTTAATTCATTTGGTAATCAATCCTATACAATAGTTGGTCAGCAAACGATAGCTTCCAGAAAAGCAATGCTATTTCAAACAGATGGTGGTGGTAATCTGCAATGGGCACGAGATTATGGAAGAGACGGAAATGAAGGAGGTTTAGAACTAGTAACAGATGATTATGATAAAGGATTTGCGTTTACAGGATATACTACATCATTTGGGGCTGGTCTTCAAGAAATATATCTTGTAGAGACTACCGATACCGGAAAAACTGGTACTTCTTGTGAAAAAGAAATTGATCTCAAAGAAATAAAGCACGAGCCTTGTATTACCAAAAGTGCCCAACAGATTTTTGTAGACGATTATAGAATAATAGATCTTCCAGTAGAAAGGGTAGAATACAAAGAAGATCGTTGTGGCCGAGCAAGTGGTTTCAAGACCGATGATATCAAATCATCAGAAATTGAATCAGGTTCTCTATTATTTCCGAACCCGGTAAATAATCTTCTTACCATAAAACCTAATAAAAAAGAGCAAATCACTAATATTCAGGTTTTTGATATGCAAGGCAAAGAAATTATTAAAAACATTCCATCCGGTAAAACGGAAGATATAACATTATCAACAGAAGGGTTAAATCCAGGAATGTATATTATTAAATTAATTACCAAAAACGGAGAAAACCGATTGATGAAATTTCTAAAGAAATAAGGTTTTCAAGGCTTAAGCCTGACTAGGAAAGTTAATTCTACAAAAAAACGAAGCCCTTACTTTTATAATAAAAGTAAGGGCTTCTTAATATAATGGTGGTTATTTAGCCTATTAAATTGTTTTCAATCAGGTATTCACCTATTTGTACTGCATTTGTAGCTGCTCCTTTTCTTAGATTATCAGCTACAACCCACATATTTAACGCATTCTCTCTAGAATGATCTCTTCGTATCCTTCCCACAAATACATCATTTTTACCTTCTGCATAAATTGGCATTGGATATGTATTTGTATCAGGATTATCCTGTACGGTCACTCCTGGAGTCTCATTAAGGACTTGTCGAATCTCATTCTCTCTAAAGTCATTTTCAAATTCAAGGTTTACACTTTCGCTATGCCCTCCAACTACAGGAATACGAATTGCCGTAGCTGTAACAGCTATCGTACGATCGTCAAGGATTTTCTGAGTTTCGTTTACCAACTTCATTTCTTCTTTGGTATACCCATTTTCCTGGAATACATCACAATGAGGAATTGCATTGCGGTGAATAGGATAAGGATAAGCCATTTCTCCTTTCTCACCAGCATATTCATTTTCTAACTGCTGTACTGCTTTAACACCTGTACCAGTAATAGATTGATAGGTAGAAATAATAGCGCGTTTAATCTTATATTTATCATGTAGTGGCCCTAATGCCATAACTAGTTGTATTGTTGAACAATTAGGGTTTGCAATAATCTTATCATCTTTGGTAAGGTCCTTTGCATTAATTTCTGGTACCACTAATTTTTTGGTTGGATCCATTCTCCAGGCAGAAGAATTATCGATTACTGTTACTCCTGCTTCAGCAAATATAGGCGCCCATTCTAATGATGTACTTCCGCCGGCAGAAAATAAAGCAACGTCAGGTTTCATTTCTACTGCGGTAGAAAGCCCTACAACCGTAAACTCTTTATCTTTATAAGATATCTTTTTACCAATTGATCTTTCTGAAGCAACAGGAATTAATTCCGTTATCGGAAAATTACGCTCTTCTAATACTTTTAACATTACGGTTCCTACTAACCCAGTAGCACCTACTACAGCAACTTTCATAGCTTTATTATTTTATTCTTTTGCTTATGCAAAAATCCTAAACTTTTTAAATTCCAGCAAATGTCTGGATTATTTATTAGACTCACATCAAAAATTTACAAATTACATAAATTTAAACAACTTGTTAAATATATAACTCACAGTAAAAAGAACCGCTCATTAAGAGCGGTTTAGTTAGAATATGTAGTATAGCGGTCGCTATAGATAAATTCTTTTTTATAAAATTATTGCTTCTTCAGTAAATCTCTGATTTCTGCTAATAACTCTTCCTGTGTTGGACCTGCTGGTGCAGCTGGTGCAGCCTCTTCTTTCTTTTTACTTTTTTCATACGCTTTAAGCACAATAAAAATAAAAAGACCCACAATGATAAAATTGATTATAGCCTGAATTAAATTACCGTAGGTCATAACAGCTGCGCCCGCTTCTTTTGCTGCTGCAAGGTTTGCATATTCGCCTCCATCAAGCGCAATGAATTTTTGTGTAAAATCTGTACCACCGGTTATAACACCCACAACTGGCATAATTATATCTGCAACCGCAGAACCTACTATTTTATTAAAAGCACCGCCAATTACTACTGCGGTGGCCAAGGCGACGATATCTCCTTTTAATAAGAAAGATTTAAAATCTTTAAAAAATCCCATACTATGTTAAATTTTAGATGATTAGTATTTGTCTAATTTAACAAAAACTTGGCATTTCATTAAAAACTTTGATAACTATTATTCGGTTTTTTTCGACAAACATCAATTATTGTCGACTATTATCCTTTTTACCCTTGGAGAAATTGCCGTTAACAATTCATAAGAAATAGTCCCTGCACTTTCAGCAACTGTAGCGGCATTTGATTGCGCATCAAAAATAATTACCTCATCTCCTTCTTTACAGTCAATATCAGTAATATCTACCATTATCATATCCATACATACATTACCTATAATATATGCTCGTTTATTTTGGATCATTACGAATCCTTTTTTATTACCGTATTGTCTGCCTATTCCATCTGCATGTCCAATAGGGATTGTAGCAGTTTTTGCATATCCTGGAGCAGTATATGCTCTATTATATCCTAATGTTTCTCCTGGTTCCAGCATATGGATTTGAGAAATAATGGATTTTAAAGATGCTACCGGTTTCAACTGGGCGTCATATTGAGCTTCATTACCATATCCATAAAGACCTATTCCTGCTCTTACCATATTGAAATGAGCTTCAGGATAATTAAGGATTCCAGAAGTATTAGATTGATGCAATATTGGAGTGTAACCTAACTTATCAATCATTTCTGAAGCAGTTTTCTTAAAAGAATTGATCTGCCCTAATGTAAATTCTCTTTCAGAATGATCTTCACTTGCGGCCAAGTGTGAAAACATCGAAACAATCTTAATTGAATTTGTTTCTTTTAATCTTTCTATAATATGTTCTACATCGTTTTCCCAAAAACCTAATCGATTCAGGCCAGTATTAAACTTAATATGAACAGGGTATTCTGTTTTACTTAATTTTGAAGCAACAGAAACAAACTCTCTTAAAATACGAGGACTGTATAAACTTGGTTCTAGTTGATGTTCTATTAATTTAGTAAAGTTTACTGGCTGTGGATGTAATACTAGAATTGGTTTGGTAATTCCTGCTTCTCGAAGCATAATACCTTCAGAAACATAAGCAACGGCAAAATAATCGTTTCCTATTTCTTGCAAATGCTTTGCTATTGCCGTCACATCACTTCCATACCCAAATGCTTTTACAACAGTTAACATCTTTACACCTAGAGCTACTTTACTTTTTAAATATTTAAAATTATGGGTAAGATGAGCCAGGTTAATTTCTAAAACGGTTTCCTTTGTATCACTCATCAGTATTTTCAGAATTTTTTGATACTTCTTTAGGCTCCTGAACTTCTATGTCTTTTACCTTTTCTTTAAGCATCGCTTTATAATATGCTGCTCTACTTAAAGGTTCATATTCGTCTGTTTCTCCAAGCAAAACTAAGTCATCTTTTCTCGATTTACGATAGCTAAACTGAGCAAGGTTACCGGTTCTAGTACAAACTGCATGTACCTTAGTTACATACTCTGCTGTTGCCATTAATGCTGGCATAGGGCCAAACGGGTTTCCTTTAAAATCCATATCTAATCCCGCAACAATAACCCGAATCCCTTTGTTTGCCAAGTCATTGCAAACAGATACAATTTCATCATCAAAAAATTGTGCTTCGTCTATTCCAATAACATCACAGGTATCTGCCAAAATTCTAATATTTGCAGCTGCAGGAACTGGTGTAGAACGAATCTCATTGGCATCATGAGAAACTACCATTTCATCATCATAACGAACATCTATTGCAGGTTTGAATATTTCAACTTTTTGTTTAGCAAATTGCGCGCGTTTTAATCTTCGGATCAATTCTTCGGTTTTACCCGAAAACATAGAACCACAGATTACTTCTATCCACCCAAATTGCTCCTTATGATTTACTGTATTTTCGAGAAACATTTTGTATTTTTCAGCATCAATTAAATGATATCCTTTACTTTTTTAAAAGATGGGGTAAATTTATTAAAAATCAATAAGCAGTATACAAACGAATTAGAAAGTTATGAAGAAGAAATTGGAAGCGGAGCTCATAAGTATTGCACATAGAATATTACAACTTAAAGATAAGTCTACCTTACCTCAATTGCAAAACGAGGCCAAACAACTATATGAAAAGCTCACAATTCTTAATTTTGCAGAGTCATATTTATCAGGCCCTCAACCTACTATAGGTCAAGTCACAGCTGCATTGGATGTAGAAATTGAACAAGAAAAAGAAGAGGAAACACCTAAAGAGGTAATAAAGCCTATATTACATCTAAGTGAAAAACCTGAAATAGAAGAAACTCCTGAAACTATATTTAATCTTGATGAAAAAGAATTGACTTCCGTCAAAGTTGAAGAAGTAGAAGAAGAGAACAAACCTGAAATCGTTATTGAAAAAATCAATGCAAAAGTTACCGAGGATCTTTTTGTACCTGCAGTTAATGAAGAGTCGATTGTTGCTAATATTACAACAAATGAATCGATCTATGAAAAAAATGACAAAGAAGACATCGGAGAAGCTCCAAAGTCAATACCCGCTGCAGAAACCGTTAATAATCTTGAAGAGAAACCAAAATCTCTTAATGATCAACTTAAAAAAGGTATCAATATCGGATTAAATGATCGCTTGGCTTTTATTAAGCATCTTTTTGAAGGAAGCTCGACTGACTATAATAGAGTACTTTCTCAACTTAATACTCTTAATAGTAAAGGAGGAGCAAAACAGTTTATTATTAATATGGTAAAACCCGACTATAATAACTGGGAAGGAAAAGAAGAATACGAAGAGCGTTTTATTGATATTGTATTGCGCAAATTCGAATATTAATTAAAAAAATGTTTATGAAAATTGTTTATTGGATTGCTACCGCTGCTCTATGCGCAATAATGTTATATTCTGCTCAAATGTATTTTAGAAATACCGAAATGGTAGAAGGATTTTTTGAAAGTTTTAATTACCCAAAATATATTGTAATCCCTTTAGCAGTTGCTAAGGTATTAGCAGTAATTGCTATTCTTACCAATAAAATAAAATGGATCAAAGAATGGGCATATGCCGGAATCTTTTTTGATCTGGTATTAGCCAGTATGGCCCATCAATACGCTGGGCATCCTATAGGAATGTCTGTCTATGCTATTCTGATTCTAGCGATTTCGTATGCAACCGGAAAAAAAGTAAGACCTTAAATGTCTAAATTATATCTCGTACCTACGCCCATCGGTAATCTGGAAGATATGACTTTCAGAGCTATTAAAGTACTTAAAGAAGCTGATTTGATATTGGCTGAGGATACACGAACAAGTGGGAAGTTATTAAAGCATTTTGACATTACCACTCCTATGCAAAGTCATCATATGCATAATGAACATAAGACTGTTGATCGTGTCATACAAAAACTACAAAGCGGAGAAGTAATTGCATTAATAAGTGATGCCGGAACACCTGCTATAAGTGATCCTGGTTTTTTGTTGACCCGTGCCTGTGTTGCACAAAAGATTGATGTAGAATGTCTTCCTGGAGCTACTGCTTTTGTACCAGCTTTGGTTAATAGTGGATTGCCCAATGATAAATTTGTCTTTGAAGGATTTCTGCCTGTAAAAAAAGGAAGGCAGACCCGGTTAAAATTACTGGCAGAAGAAACAAGAACTTTGATTTTTTATGAGTCCCCCCACAAACTCATCAAAACCTTAGGAAATTTTATCGAGTATTTCGGAGCGGATCGTCAGGTTTCAGTTTCTCGCGAACTAAGCAAACTTCATGAAGAAACCGTTCGTGGCACCGTACAAGAAGTCTTACAACACTTTGAAAATAAACCTCCCAAGGGTGAGATCGTTATTGTCTTAGAGGGCAAAAAAGGATAATTAGCATACTTTCACTCTCTTTTAGATACTATTCGAAGCTTTTAAATCTATAAAATTCACAAAATCTTTTTAACAATAATTAAATTACAGTAATGACTATCATTAATTTTTTAGAAAAACTAAAAAACTCACCTGAAGAAGTTTCATTTCAAGAAACCATGGATGTAATAAATACAAACTATAGTTTTGAGAATACAGCATTCACTAATGGAAATACAACTAATGAAGCCGGGCAAAATTCTGGTTCTTGTAAGTTATTTTCTTTTGCAAAACTTCATAACCTTACTAAAGAAGAAACGCTTTCTTGTTTTGGTTCTTATTATAAAGATGTCTTAAATACTCCAAAAGGTGATGATCATCAGAACATCCGTAATTTTATGAAAACCGGATGGGATAAGGTTTCTTTTGAACAGGAAGCATTATCATTGACAAAGAACTAAATATTCTCATTTATGCTCTTTGTAACTTTTTTTAATCATTACTACTAATACATATGTAAGTATATTTATAAAATAAAGAGCGATTTATAAGAAATTTGATTATACCATTTTACTTATTGCTATAGTAGTATTCATACTATGGTATCTTCCTTATTTTGGTTGGATTCAATATCCATTTCGGTTATTAGGTACCTGGTTTCATGAAATGGGTCATGGACTTACAGCCTTATTTGTAGGAGGCACGTTTGAACGCTTAGAGATATATGAAAATGGTGGAGGGGTTGCTTATTCTGATATTGCAGGAAGTTATCTGCCCTATGCTATAGCAAAAGCTTTTACCGCAGCAGGAGGATTATTAGGCCCTGCTATTGTAGGAGCATTACTAATAATTTCTGGAAAATCTCATAAAAGTTCCAAGATAGCCCTTAGGGTTTTAATAGGAATAATGATTCTTTCGCTATTGCTATGGATCAGGTCTTTTTGGGGTATTGTCGTATTAAGTTCTTTCTCTATCTTTCTATGTATAATTACATTTTTTAAGAGCAGAAAACTAGAAGTAATCACCATTTTATTTTTAGGGCTACAATCTGTCTTAAGTACATATCTTCAATTAGACTATCTATTTACTAAACAATTTGAAAGAGATGGTTCTATTCTGGTTTCTGACACACAGGTAATTGCCGAAAATACTGTTGGCACTTATTGGATGTGGGCTATTTTTATCATTGGTTTAAGTATTTATATTCTTTGGAAAAGTCTTCGGTTTTACCTAAAAAAATAATTATTCTGCTTCAGGGTTTATAGTTAATACCATTAATACGTCGTTGCTTTTTTCTACATCCCTATTACTGCTATGTGGTAAATACGTGTTTTACCCATGGTATTTACCTGTTAATCTGTTTGGAACCAAGTATTCACAAGTTTTTTGATTAATTTTAGTAGCCAATTATTAACCCATAAGCACACAAATCATGGAAAACACAGTCGTACAGAATAAAGATGTAGAAGCCATAAATAATTTTAAAAAAGATATACAACGATGGAAGGATGAAGACATCCTGAGATTAGCAAATCATTTTCACAAAAGACAGCTTAATAAATCCCTTGGAATACAATATCGAAGAGTTTCAGAATTTGAATTAGAAAGCAAAGATGTAGGAAGATTTAATAAAGTCATGGCAAATAAAATTAGTGCCTTTAAAGTTCATCTGGCCCTCAAAAAAGAAAATCTAGAAGCTTATACTTTTTACCCTGTCTTCGGGATTCTGAAAAAAGGAGCAAAAGAAGAAGAATATTTTAAATTAGTACCTTCTGAAATTGAAATCCCAGAAGATGGAGAAAAACAAACCGAAGGAGATGTTGTTCCAGGACAGTTTAAAGAAATGATTGGCCGAAACTGGGATAATATCGATAATCATTTGGTAGATGATCTTTTTATTGCAGCTGCGGGAATTACACGAGTAAGAGTGCATCATTATTACATAGGAAAAGAGATGATTAGTTATATTCAAAAACTTGGAATTTTAAATAAAATAAAACTATATCCTGGAGTTGATATGAATAAGTTTCAACACAAACAAATGATCTCATTTGCACCAACTATTGGGTTTGAAACAATTCCAAATAAAAAACCACTTGAAGCATTAGGTCTTAAAGGTATTTTAGAAATTTTACCAGAATCAAATGAAGTTTTTGTAGAGTATTTAAGACCATGTCCTCCAACTTGTCCAGGAGAATAAAAATTAAATTATAAATACTTTAAATCTAATCAATGAACAAGGAACTATTTGAAAATCTAACTTTAGTAGCTTCTGTTTTTTTGATAGCTCCTTTAATCTTGTCAATTTTTAGATATAAATTTTTAATTGATCAACAAAAGAAACTCTTGTTCTTGATTTGTATAACAATAATCGTAGAAATAGTATCATGGATTCTTTGGTATCAAAAAATGAATAATTTACCTCTTTATCATTTCTATACTATTATAGAATTTTTATTGATTGTTAATATTTACAAAACTGTATTATCAAAAACGTTTCCGAAATGGTTTTTTAATTTTTTGAGTATCGGTTTTAGCGTATTTGCAATAGTTAATATTTTGTTTTTACAAAACCTGAATACTTTTAATTCTAATGCTACAACGTTATTAAGTATTTTGGTCATCTTTTTTTCACTTAGTTATTTTTATACTTTACTCAAAGAAGTACGTTATAGTGCCCTGGAGACAAATCCTATGTTTTGGATCAATTCAGGGTTTTTGATTTATTTTTCCAGTAACTTGATCCTGTTCTTTATTAATAACAATTTATTTAAAGGATCTACAGAAGCTAGTTATTTGGTTTGGGGCCTTCATGCCATCGTAAATATAGTACTAACGTTGTTTTATACCATCGCTTTATGGGTGAATCCGAAGAAGCAATTACTTTAAAAATTATCATCATTGGTATGATTGTAATTTTTCTACTATCACTATCAGTGATTGTATTTTTTATTATTTATCAAAGAAGGTTATTAGCTCAACAAAGAAAACATCAAAAACTAGAATCTGATTATCAAAAAGAACTATTAAAAACCTCTATCCAAAGTCAGGAAGAAGAAAGAAACAGGATTGCCAAAGAGCTACACGATGATGTAGGAGCTATGTTAACTACAACTAAGCTATATTTTGGGCAAATAGTACCAGAATTACCACCTGATGAGCTTTGGAAAATCACTAAAAAAACCAGAGGTTTTCTAGATGATATGATTCATAGTGTACGAAGCATTTCGCAAGATCTAAGACCTGTGATTCTTGAAAAACTTGGATTGATAGAAGCTATACAGAGTTTAGTACAAAACATACAAGATTCTGGAAAAATTGAAATTTCTTTCTCTAATCATACATCACACACTATTGCAAAGTCAAAGGAACTCAATTTATACAGAATCATACAGGAATTAATTACTAATACACTAAAACATGCTAATGCATCTAGTATAAATATTAAACTTAAAAACGAAGAAGGTATATTAATTATCTTATATGAAGATGATGGAAAAGGGTTGGATCAAAAAAACTTGTCTCACAAAAAGGGGTTAGGTCTTAAAAACATAGAAAGTAGATTATCGGTGTTGTCAGGAGAGATACATTTTTTGCAAAAAAAATCAGGTATGAGAGTTAAAATCATCTGCCCTTTATAAGATAATCATTCATAAAACAAATTAATCACACTATCATGAGTACAATAAAATTAGGCTTGATTGATGATCACAATCTATTTCGCGAAGGCATAAAATCATTATTAGACAAAATGCCTGATATCGATCTGGTATTAGAAGCGGTAAGTGGTAAAGATTTACTAACAAAGCTAAATAATGTAATTCCAGATGTGATTCTTTTAGATCTGGAAATGGAAGACATGAATGGTGTAGACGCTACTCTAAAACTACAATCATTATATCCGGATTTGAAAATTATTATCCTTACCATGCATAAAGAAGAGCGCATGATTTCTTATTTAATGGAAGTAGGTGCTAATGGATATTTACTAAAGGATACAAATCCTGTAGAATTAGAAGAAGCGATCCGATCTACCTATGAAAAAGGATATTACTTTAACCCTTATGTTTCTCAGGCTCTACTAAAAGGATTAAAACATAAAAGCAGCGCTCCTCCTTCTTTAGGAAAAGATTATCATCTTACAGAACGAGAACGAGAAGTACTAGAGTTAATCACCAAAGAATTTACTACTGCACAAATTGCAGAGCAACTCTTTCTTAGCATAAGAACTATTGAGGGTCATCGTAAAAATCTGATGAGCAAACTAGGTGTAAAAAATACTGCTGGATTAATCATAAAAGCTGTAAAAGAAAAAATCATTTCTGTCTAAACCCTACTACTTTTATTGTATAAATCAGGTATTTCTACTTATAGGAATCCTGGATATTATACTATAGCTTTATACTGTAAGGTAATAATCACCTTAACCTTAACCTTAACCCCGTTTTATACATTAAAGCTTTATTATAAAGATTACTGGTATTTAAAATAGTAGATAGCCAGTCTTTATACTTTAAGCAATACCCCTAACATTTTACAGAAGTAATTAATCAGTTTCTAAAATTCTGATTCTTAAAAAAGAAATATTTACGCTCTTAATTTAATATGACAATTCTCAGGGTTTTCTGACTTAGTCAGGAAATCTATAATTTCTAGAAAAAAACAAACAGACAATGAGTGATTTAACCAACAACACTGCTCCAAAAACCAATTTTAAAAAAGCTTATGCTCATCGTTTCGGTGTAATTTCGGGATATCTACCCAAAGATGAAGATTATATCGGAAAATGGTTAAGTGATATTTTACAAAAAGCAAAAGATTCATATCCCGGTGGTGCTTTTCAGCCATCAGTTGAAGCCATGAAAATAATGCTTGAACAAAATTATCGCTTACGAGAACAGGTTAATATAATGATTGTTGAAGGTTTT
Source organism: Aquimarina callyspongiae (assembly GCF_034322225.1). Classification (NCBI taxonomy): domain Bacteria; kingdom Pseudomonadati; phylum Bacteroidota; class Flavobacteriia; order Flavobacteriales; family Flavobacteriaceae; genus Aquimarina; species Aquimarina callyspongiae. The sequence continues at coordinate 1,488,622 of NZ_JAXLPA010000001.1, forward strand.
TTGATTCACAAAATCTATGAACCTCAAACAAAATACGGAATCGAAACGATCAATGATATGCTAATTGCTATGAATTACATTATCCAACGAGCTCCCAGATTTGAACCCAATGTCGATCATTCAGCATTTCCCATGTCAGGACTGTTTGTCTATATGATGGCAACTCCAGCAGGATGGAATGTTTTCAGGGTTACTAAGTTTAACATTCATCTTAGGATTATCCTGAAAGCCTGGTGCGGATACCTTAATTCGCCTGCATCCCTGGATGTTGTCACAACAGCTCCCAAAGGTTGGCTTTCTCCTCAATCAGTTATTAACAATAACCTGACTCAATTCGTCACCAACTCTGATATGATAGAAGATCCTATTCATTGGAACTTTAAATCATATAACGATTTTTTTCACCGACAAATCATACCGATTTGTCGACCTCTGGACGGGAGAGATAACGATACAGTAATTGTCTCTGCTAATGACGGAACCATATATCGCATTGCCGAAAATGTAAGAAGAGAAACTGATTTCAATTTAAAAAGCCAACCATATTCATTGGTTAAAATGCTTAATAATAATTTTGTTGATGATTTTGTAGGAGGTTCTGTCCTGCAAACTTTTTTGAGCGGCCATGACTATCATAGATGGCGTGCACCAATATCCGGTAAAGTTATAAAAACGGAGGTAGTACCTGGATATATGTTTAGTGAATTACCATCAGAAGGTTTTGATCCATCTGCCGGTACAGAATCACAGGGATATGAAGCTAATGTAAATACCAGAGGATTGGTTTTTATTGAAAGTGATAATAAAGCAATAGGAAAAGTATGTGTAATCCCAATCGGAATAACCGAAATATCTTCGATTACAATAGATATTAAAGAAGGTGATTATGTTAAGAAAGGACAGGAAATAGGCAGATTTAGTTATGGAGGGTCCAGTATGTGTTTAGTTTTTCAGAAAGGTGCCGTCAAACAGTTTACTGTAGTAAATCCAGATAAAGGAGTAGATTCGAATAACGGACCATTTGTTAGAGTAAACGCTCAAATTGCTATCGCCAATACATCTTCATAAAAATACTTTAAAATAAAAACTCTATCTATTGCTTAAACATTTATGTCTGATTAAACTATTATTTCTAACTAATATGAAGAGCGTTAGAAAAAACTTCTTGTACCGTTAAAATTTTGCCTGAATTCTGACGGTGTACAGTTTTTGTGTTTTTTGAATATTCGATTAAAATTAGAGATATTATTAAACCCGCAATCAAAACAAATTTCAGAAATACTTTCATTCGTTTCCATCAATTTTCGTGTAGCAAAACCTAAACGTAAATCATTAACAAATTCAATAAATGTTTTTCCGGTACGTTGCTTAATTAATCTACTAAAAGAGATTACAGTCATATTTATAACCGCTGCTGCATCCTCGACTTTGATTTTTTCTGTGTAATTATTCTTTATATAATGGTATACTTTTTCGATACGTTCGCTATTGTGAAAATCATTTTGATCTTCGAATGAAAGATTGGTTAGCATTTTTTTGTTTCTGGAAATTGCTAAATCATATAATAAGGATTGAAAGTCCAGAAAGTTATCAAAACCGCTTTTTTTACTAATCAATTTAAGTTTGCTCTCCACACTTCTTGCAGTCTCTTCAGAAAATAAAATACCGTGATTTGCATGCTTAAACAATTCTTTTATTGGTTTAAAGATGTTTTTATTGAGCATAGGAGAGTTAAACAAATACCTTGGAAACTGGATAGTGATCTCATGTAATGTTTGACTAGTATCATTTTTATAATTTTCCCATCCGTGGTACACATTAGGACCAACCATGACAAGCTCGTATTCCTCTATTTCTCCAATATGATCTCCAACTACTCTTTTGGCTCCTGTGCCGTTATGTATAAAATTAATCTCATATTCTGGATGAAAGTGAATTGGAAAATTAAACTTTTTAAGCTCCCTATCAAGGACCAAAAAACAGTCACTTTCTTTTAATGGAGTAATTTCTCTATGGATACCCATGATCAAATTATTTCGGTTTTGATGTAAAAATACATTTTTATTGAAATAATAGTACACATACAATGACTTTTTCAGAATAATATCCTTAACACAAATTTGATATGTAATCATCATTCAAATTACTGAAAATAAATAGTTTATACATAAAAGATTTATAACAAGCAACAGTGATATTGATCAAAAATATGGTAATTAAGAATATTTTTGATAAAATAGTATTATATCTTGATATAAAGGTACTAGTTGTTATTCTAGTATTAATATAGCTTTGAAGAGTGTTTGTTGACGGGAAACGATAAACCTCATAATTTCTTATATCAAGATTAGTTATATTTCATTTTGTTCAGAAAAAGATCTTTAAAAACTTGGTTTTTCTTTAACACCTATGTTAGTAGTTTCTTTTTTCGAATAAAATTCATGTGATAAATGAGTATCTATCGTTCTAAATTTTAATTGAGATTAAACCATTCTAATGAACTTATGACTTAACATGAAAACGAAAACATTACCCTTTGAAATACCAAAATCCTCGACCGATACCCTAATAGTTCAAGAGGATAGAGAGAAAACTTTTTATGATATATTACATAGGCATAAAGAAATACAAATGTCGATTGTAATTGCAGGAGAAGGTAAATTAATTGTTGGAGATAATACTGCTCAATACAATCCAGGTGATATTTTTATTTTTGGAAGCAATACTCCACATGCCTTTAAAAGCGAAGTTTCAAACGAAGAGTCACATAGAATTTCGATCTTCTTTACCAAAGCTTCATTTGGAGATAGTTTTTTTGAACTTAGCGAATTTGAAGAACTATCAGAGTTTTTTAAGAAAGTATCATATGGACTTAGTGTATTATCACATAAAGAAAAATTAAAAAAATTATTTCTTAAGATTATCGAGAGTACCAGTAAATTGAATCGCTTTACTATTTTCCTTAAAATCTTAAACATACTTAATATTGCAGAAACACAAACATTATCTTCATTTGTTTCTAAACAAACCAAAACTAATATTGAAGGAAAAAGAATAGCTAAAGTTTTTCAATCTGTTATGAATGAATTTAATAGGGATTTTTCTTTAGCAGAAGCAGCAAGTTTAGTTAACATGACGCCAAATGCTTTCTGTCGTTATTTTAAACAAAGAACAAATAAAACATTTCTTCAGTTTTTGATAGAAGTACGTATTGAAAATGCTTGCAAACTATTATCCAGTGATGCAGATATTACTGTATTTGAAGCTTCTCTACATAGTGGTTTTAAAAACCTCTCTAATTTTAATCGAAAGTTTAAGGAAATAAAAGGAACAACTCCTTCTAAATACAAGAAGAGTCTATATGCTATGACTTAGTGTAATGTATTGTAAATACAATTACACTAGTTTACAAGAAGTGATGTGTCAGGATACCCCATTGAACCTCAGATTCTGACACATTATTTCAATCAAAATAGAATGATAAAAAAATAAAAAGGCTGAATTCTTTGTTCTTTAACTCAGAATCAGCCTCTTATTTTATAAGTATTTGGTGTTTTGGAAACTTTTAAACGTGCTTTCCTTTTTCCCAACCATGCTTTCCTAAGTATTGCTCTCCAGATTCGATAGCTCCTTCTTCAACAGTGGTTCCCATAGAGTCATTCCATCGATTAAGGTATCCAAATAAAGAAATCACACCTAGCATTTCTACGATTTCACCTTCATCCCAATATTTATATAATTCTTCTTTGATGGTTTCGTTAACAGCATTAGGAATTACAGAAGCAGCAAGCGAGAAATCTAATGCCGCACGTTCTGCATCACTAAAAGCAGGATGTGTTTTATACTCCCAAATATTATCCAACTGTTCTTGCTCTGCTCCATAACGTTCTGCTGCTCTAATTGCATGTGCCTGACAATATCTACATCCGGTAGCATTACTGCTCACCCAAGCAATCATACGTTTTAAAGCAGAAGTTACACGACCTTCGTTAGCCATAACTGCTTTATTAAGATTGATAAATGCTTTAGAAATAGCAGGTCTTCTCTGCATTGTTAGTACAGAATTAGGACAAAAACCCAAGGTCTCATTAAAAAATTCTGCTAGTTCTCTGGTTTCAAGATCGTGATCTGGAGATAATGGCGTTACTAATGGCATATGTATGTGTAATTTTTAAATTTAATTGTAAAATTTTCGGTATGACAAAATACAAAACTAATGACAAATCATGAGGATCAATATGTTTTTTGTACTTTGGAATTTTTAATACCAGAATTTACTTCACGAATGAGATGGACACTGAAACCAAAACCTGATACAACAACGATACAACAACTTGCTGAAGCTCTTAATGTAGATACAATTATAGCATCACTTTTGGTTCAACGAGGTATAGAAACTTTTGATCAGGCCAAAAAATTCTTTAGACCATCTTTAGAAGAGTTACATGATCCTTTTTTGATGAAAGACATGGACAAAGCTGTTCTCAGGATCCAAAAAGCTATTGCAACTAATGAAAATATTATGGTGTATGGAGATTATGATGTAGATGGCACCACTTCTGTTGCTTTAATGTCATCTTATTTAAAAACATTATCCCCAATGATCACCACTTATATTCCTGATCGTTATAAAGAAGGATATGGTGTTTCTTATCAAGGGATCGATTATGCCGATGACAATGATATTAGTTTGATTGTTGCTCTGGATTGTGGAATAAAAGCGATAGAAAAAATCGCATATGCAAAATCTAAAGGAATAGATTTTATCATCTGTGATCATCACCGTCCAGGAGATCAAATTCCAGAAGCAATAGCTGTTCTAGACCCTAAACGTGAAGATTGTGAATATCCTTATAAAGAGCTTTGTGGTTGTGGCGTTGGGTTTAAATTAATTCAGGGACTTGCCAGTAAACAAGGGCAATCTATTGATGATTTATTGCCATACCTGGATTTGGTCGCTACAGCAATTGGAGCAGATATTGTACCCATTACAGGAGAAAACAGAGTGTTGGCTCATTATGGTCTTAAAGTAATCAATTCGTATCCAAGAATCGGTTTTAAAGCAATGATATCACAGATTAAAAAGAAAGTGTTAACCATCACTGATCTTGTATTTATTATTGCTCCCAGAATTAATGCCGCAGGAAGAATGAAACACGGTCTTTACGCTGTTCAATTATTAACCGAAGAAAATTACACATTAGCATTGCAATATGCATCTGAAATAGAGGTATATAACAGCGAAAGAAAAAGCGCTGATAAAACTATTACTGAAGAAGCTCTGGCACAAATAACAACAAATCAAGAAGAAGACAAACACACTACCGTTGTATATCAAGAAGATTGGCATAAAGGTGTGATTGGTATTGTAGCTTCCAGATTAACCGAAACTTACTATCGCCCTACACTTGTTTTTACTAAGAGTGGTCAAAAATTAGCTGCATCTGCTCGATCGGTAAAAGGGTATGATGTTTACAATGCTCTAGAAAAATGCTCTGACCATATAGAGCAGTTTGGAGGGCATAAATACGCTGCTGGATTAACCTTATTAGAAGAGCAATATGAGGCTTTTAAGCAAAAGTTTGAAGAAGTGGTTTCAGATACCATAGATACAACTCTTTTAACACCAGAAATAACTATTGATACTGCTATTGAACTGGACTATATTACTCCTAAATTCTACCGTATTTTAAAACAATTTGCGCCTTTTGGCCCTGGAAATATGTCTCCAACCTTTATGACAGAGGGTGTAAAAGACACAGGGTATGGTAAATGTGTAGGTGCTGATGAAAAACATCTTAAATGCAGAGTTCAAAAAAACGATACTGCCATAAATGCTATTGGATTTAACCTGGGAACAAAACACAATCTAATAAGCAGTGGACAACACTTTAAAATAGCATATGCAATTGATGAAAATGAATGGAATGGAGAGGTATCATTACAACTTAGATTAAAAGATATAAATTAACTTATTTTTATTTAGATTTATTATAAATAGTTGTTATTTTTGAATTAAATAAAGATTCATAATGAGTGCTATAGATAAGATTTACAGTAATGATTTTGGGATTTCCTTCTTTTGGAAAAAGGAGGTGCATTCTCCATCTTCCAAAGTCCAGTTAGTATTTAGAGATATTGGATTTCTCCTTACCCTAAATGAATTAAAGGATTTTTCGGATTCTTGTACATCAACAATGCAATCTCAATGTTGTAGTCAATGCCCAAATCCTGATGGTTGTAAATCCCTACTACTTAGAACTCCTTCTGACAAAATAGATCTTGCCGTAAACACCAAAGAGCTTCAACAGATACAAGAATTAATTAATGGTACTATTTTTAGAATAGAATTAAAACACTGGATTAAGAATGTAAGTCTTAATTAAGGAAATCCAGAATTTTATAGCTGATCTCTTTTGCCTTAGTTTCTTGTATAAAATGCTTTTCATCTACAAAATGAATATCCACTTCGTCCACTTTTAAAGCATTAGTTGCTTTTGTTTGTTGAGGAGGCCATTGCAATATAGTGTCATGAATTCCCCAAATTACTGCTACCGGGATTTCCAGGTTTTCAATAACTAATGAATAATCCGGAAAATAATTACAGGTTCTGGTAAAGAAATAATACATTCCGTGAGTTTTTCCTTCTAACAACGGTGTTTTATACCCTTCTACATCCAGCTCATTAAGTGTATTCTCTTTAAGACCTTCATTAAACAAACTTCGCAACATTTTATTGGTTGTAACTCCATTACGATATGACCACATTGCTGTTCTTGCAAATGCTCCAGGACTCATACGGATTGGAGGATAAAATCCTTCTTCATAAATAAGGGTGTTGAGTACAACTAAATCTTCAATTTTTCCAGGAGCTTGTCTCATCAATTCCCAAGTCCATAATCCTCCTACATCATGCATTACATGAGACCAATATTCTATACCTAATCCATCCATCAGATCCAGCAAACGTTTTGCATGATTTTCTTCACTATATATCTTATACCCATCTGGAGAATCACTAGATCCAAAACCCAACATATCTGGAACGATTACTCTATATCCACCAGCAACTAATGGATCAATCATTTTACGATACAACCATCCAGAAGTAGGAACTCCGTGAAGTAATACAATAGCAGGGCCATTACCCTTATCTATATATTTTATGATACCATCTTTTGTTGGAAAGGATCTTTGTTGCGCTCTAAATTCTGAATAGGTCATCTGCCCTTTTCTGATTTTAACGCTTTGATATGGTTTACACGAAAAAAGTAATACTCCAATAAGAAATAGTAAAGAAAGTTTCTTCATTTGCCCCTATGATTTGTGAGCTAGCAATTTACTCAAAATCATTTTTTTATGCTATCACATTTAACAATTTTAATGTATATATAAATTTTAGACCATTATATATTTAAAAAAGAATAGAATTAGGCGCTTTTGTAATGTTTCTAAACCTGATTTTTGATCATATTATTTCTATATGTTTAGATTAATTATGATCTCTATCACATCGGCAATTGTAATGAAAAACTAAATACATTATTCTAAATCTAAGTAATATAAAGTTTCCAGAAACTTTTTCGATGCTTTTTTCTCTTCTTTATTAGCCTTTAATTCTTTTAAAACTCCAGCTACTTTAATTTTCTTTTCGGGCAATTTCTTAGAACCCTTTGTGTGAGCAATAAAAAAAGTATCGGCAGATGCCTCATCTCTAACTTCATACACGTCATATTTGTCTATCAAAGGAATCATTATAAAAGTAGTAACATTATTTGTGACTACAGGCACCATTAAAAACCCATTAAAATCTGATTTAGATTCAGTTAGTTTTGGAACTCCTGTTATAATTGCATTTGATGATATAATACCTTGGGATTGTGCTTCTGAAGGTAACAAGTATTGAGGTTTGTATTTTTCATAAACCTCTTCTAAATCGTTATCAAGTTTTGAGATTATTACATCTTTTGATTGTTGATCTAAATCGGATATAGATAACTCAAGAAAGAGCATCATCTTTTGCTTATTATTAAATATCCCGCCTACTTTTCCTAGTTCTGCCCCTGATATGATGCCATCTTCGGCTTTGGTAAGTATATTATAAAACCTTCCTCCATTATCAAGAGAGCTTATTGCTTCATTACTACTTTTATAAGGTATAATTTTTTTCATTTACTATTTTATTTATATAAATCTAATGAGTTTTTCAGGCAACTTTTTTTATTAGAATTTTATTTCCATTAAAACTAAAATGATCTCCTTCTTTTTTACCTAATAACAATTTGCCAATAGGAGATCCTGCAGCTATAGCATAATAATCTGTTTGCTCAACCACTAATTTACCAACAGAAATACTTAGAAAATAATTTGCTTGTGATGTTAAGATAATGCTACCTAAGTGAATAGTATTGGAAGAAGTAATATCAATTTTTAACAGGGTTTTCTGTAATTTTTGAGCCTCAGCAAGTTGTTGTCCACTTTTTTCTCGTTCTAATTGTAACATTGCACGACCTGTTTCATGTTTATCCCCAGCAGTACTTTTGGTTTCTGATGTCAATGATTCTTGGATATTGGCTATTCGTTGCTGAATTCGATCAAGACGATCTTGAACAAATTGTTGGCAATGACGGTACAATTCTTCTTTTATAGCTTTCAAAAAACAATTTTAGATTTCAATATATAACAATAGCATTGATTGTACAAATAGTAAAGTCATCGTACATAATTCTATAATACTCTATTATTTTAAAATCATAGGGGTTAAATTTTAGGTAAATAAATGTTTGCGATTCCTTCAAGACAACCATTGTTGTTTTTAAAATCTATATGCCTGAAATCTTCAGCAATAGAGGCGGTTTCATCTATTTTAATCCTAGGGTCATTTTTAAAATAAATGGTGGTTTCTAAAGTCATATGCCCTTTTGCAGAAATTCTGTAATAAAAATGCCGGGCTCTGTATCCATAGATTCCAGGACGAATCGTCTTTATTTTGTAGTTACCTGCATGATCAGTTAGAACATACCCGGATAATGTGGTTTGTACAGGAAAGCATAAATTACCATTGGTATGATAAGCTCCTATATCATCAGCGTGCCAGATTTCGATTTTAGCATTTATAACCGGTTTTTTTTCTTGGGTATAAATCTTTCCGGAGATTATAGTAGGGATTCCAGGGAGGTTTCTAGTATTTAGATTTACTACTTGTGTTATCTCCTGGTTATGATCATCAATATAATTTAATCCATAATAAGGTATTGGGTTATTATTCTCTTTAAAAAAAATGTGGTTTCTCACTGTGTTTTCCATATTAAAGAATTTAAGGGCTTTATATATAAGACGTTTCAACTTTGTTTTACCCTATTTTTTAGAGTTATACTGTTCGAAATTTTATTTGGACAATGAAAGTGATCCATAATTACGCATTTGTTGGAGGATCCACTTTTTCCTTTTTTGCGTATAGGCTGATGGAGGGTCTGCTAAGAACTTCCTGGGATTGGGCAAAATAGCTGCAATAGCTGCAGATTCATCTCTTGTAAGGTCTGATGCTGATTTATTAAACCAAAATTTTGCAGCGGCCTCTACACCATATATACCATCTCCCATTTCAATACTATTAAGATAGACTTCCAGAATACGTTCTTTACTCCAGAAGCTCTCTACCAAAAAAGTAAAATAGCTTTCTAATCCTTTACGTGCCCAACTTCTCTGCGGCCATAAGAAGACATTTTTTGCAGTTTGTTGAGTGATTGTACTAGCGCCTCTCAATCGTTTTCCTGATTTGTGTTCTGCTATTGCCTTTTCAATAGCTTCTTTATCAAAACCTCGATGTTCTATAAATCTCTGATCTTCACTACAAATAACAGCTAGTTGTATGTTTTTTGACATTTTCTGTAACGAAATCCATTGATGTTTTATAACCTGTTTATTCTCAGATTGTAATTTACGTATTCCCATTAATGGTGTTATTGGAACATCTATCCATTTGTAGGCTAATACCCAAATCACGCTACATATCAAAAATACGAGAGTACCTTTATAAAAAAACCGAAAGATCCTTTTCATTCACTATACTTAAACTAATTGAACTATAATAGATCAGCTAATTCTGCACCAACTAAACTACCAATAGCAACGCCCATTCCGCCCAGACGCACTCCACAGAATGTGTTATTGGATATTTGTTTGACAATAGATTTTTTCTGATTGCCAACTCCCATAACGCCACTCCATCGGTGTTCAATTTTAAAATTAGTGTCAGGTAAAATTACTTCACTTAAAATCTCTTCTAATTTTTGCTGTATCAATTCTGTTTGAACCAACTCTGTGGTTTCTTCGGCTTTAAAATCCAGGTTTCTTCCTCCACCAAATAAAATCCTATTATCTATATTTCTAAAATAATAGTATCCTTTATCCAGGTGAAAGGTTCCTTTGATCTGTAAATCTTTAATTGGTTGGGTAATCAGGACTTGTGCACGTGCCGGTTTTACTTCTTGAATACCTAATTGTGAAGCAAAACCATTAGTAGCAATTAGCACTTTGTTTGTAGAGAACGTAAATCGATCTGTTTTTATTTTAACTGAAGTATTAATATCTTCTATTGCCTCCACACGACAATTATTAAACACCTTAATTCCTGAAGCTTGTGCCTTATGTAATAAAGCTTCCATCATCTTTCCGGTATTGATTTGACCTTCAAACCGATTTACAATATATTGTGGTTGTATATTCCTAAAATTAAATGAGTTATCACTAACACTAAAAACATCATCTTTAAAAATAGGTTTTAACAATTGATTGATCTGTTCTTTTTTCGAAAGGCATTTTTCATATAAGTACACATCTTCTTTTGTAAAAAGCTCGTACCCTCCATGCTGTATATAACCAATTTTTTTATCACCTAAATTTTTTCGAAGCAATTGAAGCCCTTCACATCTCTTTTGTACTAATTGTAACACCTCATCCTCATTATGAGAATTTAAATCTTCTAAGATCTCTGATAGACTTCCAAAACAAGCAAACCCAGCATTCTTAGTACTAGCTCCATTGGGTAAGATTCCTCTTTCCAGTACAAGAATCTTAGCCTCAGGAAATTTTTGTTGTAATCGAAGTGCACAATTAAGCCCTACGATTCCGCTACCAATAATGGTAAAATCAATATCAGACAACCATGTTTTATGTTCCCAATAACTAAAATTAACTATACTCATTCGATTAATTTCTCTCAAGATTTAGATTACAATATCAAAAATACATCAAAAAAGGAGGTTTATACATTATTTGTTATCTAATAAAATTAGAGAGTTTTAAAAAGAAAAAGAGACCTAAATCTATATATACAATATAAGAATTAGTCTCTTTTCTGATTTTTTGATTGATAAATGACCTTGGTTGTAATAAGGATATTTATATTCTTTTTAAGGTAAATACCTCTCGTAAAGTTTCATTCATAATATCCTTACTAATTAATCGACCAGACATTTTTCCTTTTTTAGGTTTTCCTCTGAAATCAAACTTTTTATCATTTACCACCACCTCAATGTGTAATTCTTCTCCAGAACAGATTTTGGTAAATGCAGAAAGGTTTGCTTTACTCATATCTGGTATTGAAACCTTAGAAATTAATGTTCCTTTTTGTTCTGATATTTGAATAGTCACTTTTTTAAGATCTCCGTCATATGTAAAATTTCCTTTCCACTCTCCTGTTGCTTCTTTTAAATCCAATGGTTTAGGAGAAGGACAGTGTTGCTGACTAAAACATTGCGTTGTAGCCATAAGAATTAATACGATTAGAATTTTTGCATAGGTTATCATAATTTATTGTTTTTAAAGTTTTATCAAATTAACTGTATATATGAATTCTGTTGGGCTATCCAAATGTCAATGATACCTATCTAAAAGTTAAAAAAGTTAATTAGAAGTTAATTCAGAGGATACTAAAATCCTTTAATCTACTTTACCACTACTATATTTTCTTTGTTTTCTCTGTCTGTTTTTATCAGTGTTTTTACCAAAGGAAAAATTATATTTAAGGGTAAGATATAAGTATCGTGAAAGAGGCTTCCACACTGTTCTTTCTGAAAAACCACTAAGATTACGTTCAAAATCAAACTCTGAAGAATCTAGAATATCATTAACTCTCAATACTGCTTGTCCTTTATTTTCTAAAAAACGCTTACTAATTGCAAAATCAATCCTATAATTTGTTTGTGTTTCTTGTTGAAGGTTTTGTCCTTTAGGATTTATATTTCCATTAAGCTGCACTCCCCAGGTTTTTGCAAACTTAAAATCGTTACGTATTCGATATCGTTGCGAAAATGTATTTGTGTTATTAAATTGCGTTGTTTCAAAATCAGAGAAATAATAATTTAATGAGAAGTTGGTGTTCCACCAGGAGAACCATTTGACTTTTGAGAACAACTCTATTCCGTATCTTTTTGAACGTCCTACATTATCAAAAGTACTGATTAAAAAATCTCCTTCTCTTATAAAAACAAATTGTATAACATCATCAACTTGAGAATAAAAAGCAGATAAATTAATGTCAAATTTTTCGAATTTTCTATTATAATTAACCTCTCCTTTATCAGCAAAAGAAGGGTTTAAAAAAGGGTTCCCTCTTCTTCGACTTAAGTTACCTGTTTCTACAACAAAAGGGTTAAGAGCAAAAATTCCAGGTCTTGATATTCTTCTGGTATAATTGGCACTCAATTCATTTTTCCCTAATGAATAAGAGATGCTAAAAGAAGGAAATAGATTCGTATAATGGTCATCAAATTCTTCCTGATCATTACTGTTGAGATCAATCTGATAATCTTCTAATCGAAGACCTGCTTTTAATTGTACATCTTTTATCTTTTGTTCATACACTACATATGCTGCTAATACTCTATCTTCATATAAAAAATTATCATCAATATTATTATTAGAGCTTTCTATTCTGTTTTGCGTGTTATCCAGATTCTTGAATTCTGTTTTTAAGCCAAGTTCTAATACTTTTCCTTTCTGATTATTTAGATAATAATCTGCGCTAAAAGTGGTTATGGTATTTTCTCTTTTTTGCCGATCATCAATAGAAATATCGACATTTCCTATGGATGATTCTCGTTGATCAAGTGTAAACTCGTTAGGAAAATATGCATAATTAATATCTGTTTCCAGGTAATGATTGTTTCCATTAAACTCTTTTCTATAGTTAGCATTGAGTTCTTTTGAAATATGGTCGTGTAGGTTATTAGAGTTAAATAAAACAGAACGTTCTTCTTCTGTTATCCGATCTTGGATTATTGTATTGGTCGTATTGGTTAATAAATGCCTGTTTTTTGCATAAATAGCAGATAACGAAAAAGTATTTGTACTATCTATAAAAAAATCGATTCCGCTTTTTAAATAATTAACAGTCGCATTATCAAAACCATTTCTTGTTTGCTGATTAATAATTTCTTCTTCTGTTTGCCTAATCGTCTTTGAGTTTGAAGAAAAATAAGGAGCCCTGTAATTGTAATTGGCGTACACATTAACTTTTTGTGTTCTATAATTTGCATTAAGTGTGATATGGTGTCTTTCTGATTCACCAACTCCGGTATTAATCCCTACGTTTCCTCCGTTAGATTTAAGTTTTTTGGTTATGATATTTATTAACCCCGAAACTCCCTCTGCATCATACTTGGCAGACGGATTTGTTATAACTTCAATCTTTGTTATAAGATTAGCAGGGACCTGAGCAATAATATCTGCAGAAGATAATGTGGATCGTTTACCATCAATCATAATAATCACATTGGTATCATTTCTTAAACTTACATTACCCGACAAATCAACATCAACAGATGGTACTTGTTGTAAAATATTTTCTGTAGAAGCTCCAGCAGCTAATAAATCTTTACCAACATTAATTATACGTTTATCTCCTTTAAACTCAATTGTAGTTTTTTCTGCCGTAACTAACACCTCTCCTAATTGTTCTTCATTATTATGTAGTTGTATATCAATTGTTGTAGACATATTATAATCTACTTGTATAGAGGCTGTATAATCCTGATATCCCAGATAATTTATCTTTAATACATAAGTACCTTCTTTAATATCATTAATCTCAAAATACCCTTGATCATTACTAATTGTAGTATACATCACTTGTTTTTCCTTTAAAAGAATAACATCTGCCCATCCTATTAGTTCTTTGGTTTTATGATCGGTGATTGTTCCAGAAATCTTACTTTCTCCATAAGAAAACCAATAGCAACATATTAATATAATAGTGAGTTTTATTTTCATGATTTTTTAGTTTACAGCAAATTAAGAGGAGAATAAGACAGGTTTGGGTTATTGATAACTCAATGGATTTCATCAAAAAGTTAAAAGAGTTAATGAGAAGTTAACCGATATTAGGTTTTAGGAATGAATAGTATATTGCATATTATAAACCAGATTTATGTATCTGAATAAGAGAGTTATAACCGCCGTTATTGTTGCAACCTTACTATCACTTGTAGGTTTGATTATCATCCAAGTACATTGGATTAATAAATCTATTGAAACCAATCGACAGGTATTTCAACAAAAAATTGATCTGGCCGCTAATATTACTGGAGAGCTTTTTAGAAAAGATCATAAAGCGCCAATGGCCATTCATAACGCTATTGTTTCATCTGATCCAGATGAGGAAAAAATCGATCAAATTATCACTCAATTTATTGATTCTTCTTTTGAGCAATGCAACCTTCCGTTAACCTATACTTATGGTATATATAAACACGGTTCTGGTCAAAACAATATTTACCTGGCAGGAAATACTGATCAAGAAATAATTGACCTATCTCAATGTTCTAAAAAAGAAGATCGAAACTATGGTTGGACTCGCTTAACGTGTAGTATGGGATATGGAGAACATAATAGTTATCATTTGGCTATTTTTCCATCTTTTAATAGTTATATTTTTAGTGAGATTAAAGGCACCTTATTAACTTCTATACTTTTTATTTTATTAATTCTATTTGGTTTTTTCTATACCATTATTACCATACGAAAACAAAAGCGCTTATCCGAGGTAAAGAACGACTTTATAAATAACCTCACTCACGAATTCAAAACACCTATTTTTAGTATTAGCCTAGCATCAAGTGCTCTGCGAAAAAGTGTAGGTACTAATGAACCTGACAAAATACTCAGCTATGTTGATGTAATTGATCATGAGGGTGATCGTTTAAAAAACCAAGTAGATAAAATTCTGGAGTTATCTCTTTTGGATTCTAAAAAATATACAGTCGACAAAAAAAAGATCGACCTAATAAGTATTATCAAGAATGTAATTGACAGTTTTGAAATGCTTTTAAAGCAAAAAAATGGAACTATACAATATCGATCTAATACTAAAGAAGTAGAGGTAGTAGGTGATGAAATTCATATTACCAATGCTTTTTATAACCTGGTTGATAATGCTATTAAGTATACCAATAGAGACCCTATTATTTTAATTGACATTGAAACTTCAGCAGATTGCATATCTGTTTCTTTTCAAGATAATGGAACCGGAATAAAAAAGGAGCAACAAAAATTAATATTTGATAAATTTCATAGAGTTACAAAAGGGAATATTCACAATGTAAAAGGGTTCGGGATTGGTTTGAGTTATGTAAAGGAGATTGTAGAAGCACATCGCGGAAGTATTACACTTAATAGTAAGTTAGGAAAAGGAAGCACATTTATAATTAATTTACCCTTACTTTCATGAAGGCAATTGCAAAAATTTTATTAGCCGAAGACGACAAAAACCTGGGATATATCTTAAAGGAATATTTGTCTATGCACAATTTTGATGTAACCTTAACCTGTAATGGTAAAGAAGCTCTGGAATCATTTAATAATAATAGTTATGATTTATGCATCTTAGACATTATGATGCCCGTTTTAGATGGATTTTCAGTAGCGCAAGAAATAAAGAAACGAAAGCAAGAAACCCCATTAGTATTCTTAACTGCCAAAACTTTAAAAATTGATAAATTAAAAGGATTTAAGATTGGAGCAGATGATTACATTGTAAAACCTGTAGATGAAGAAGAGCTCATTGCAAGAATACATGCTATTTTAAGAAGAACTTCAAATACTATTAATGAGGATAATACAATTCATTTTCAATTAGGAGAGTATTTCTTTGATTATCGCAATCAGTTATTAACTTTTGAAGATGATAAACAACAACTTACTGCTAAGGAAGCGGATATTTTAAGAGAATTATGTATCCAGAAAGGGCAAATCCTCGATAGAAAAAAAACATTGAATACATACTGGGGCGAAAACGATTATTTTAACAGAAGAAGCATGGATGTATTTATCTATAAACTTAGAAAATATTTAAGTAAAGATACTTCTGTTCATATCAAAAATGTACACGGTAAAGGCTTTATTCTTGATGTCGATTAAGTCGCTATATAAGAGTTATGTAACAACCTTTATAAACTAGGGCGCAGACCCTAAATTTCTAAATCTTTCTATAATCAGTAGCAAATACAAGTTTTAGTTTTATTGAAAACCATTAAAAAAGGCCTCAATATTGAGGCCTTTTTTATTTAATTATTCTTTGGGATCTTCCATTTCAAAATCCTCCATAAATTTAGTGGTGTAATTTCCTGAAACATAATCAGGGTGATCCATCAACTGTCTGTGAAAAGGAACTGTAGTTTTTATTCCTTCAACTACAAATTCATCAAGAGCTCTTTTCATTTTATTGATAGCTTCTTCTCTGGTTTGTGCTGTGGTGATCAATTTAGCGATCATAGAATCATAATTAGGTGGGATTATATATCCACTATAAACATGAGTATCTACACGAACACCGTGACCTCCAGGAATATGAAGGTTGGTAATTTTACCTGGAGAAGGACGAAAATCTTTATAAGGATCTTCTGCATTAATTCTACATTCTATAGAATGCAACTGCGGGAAATAATTTTTACCAGAAATTGGTACTCCGGCAGCTACTAATATTTGTTCTCTGATCAAATCATAATCAACTACCTGCTCAGTAATAGGGTGCTCTACCTGAATACGAGTATTCATTTCCATGAAGTAGAAGTTTCGGTGTTTATCTACCAAAAATTCGACGGTTCCAGCACCTTCATATTTAATGTATTCTGCAGCTTTAACAGCAGCTTCACCCATTCTCTCACGAAGCTCATCAGTCATGAATGGAGAAGGTGTTTCTTCTGTTAACTTCTGGTGTCTACGTTGTACAGAGCAATCTCTTTCTGATAAATGACAAGCTCTACCATTACTATCTCCTACAACTTGTATTTCTATATGGCGTGGCTCTTCAATAAGCTTTTCCATATACATATCATTGTTACCAAAGGCAGCTTTACTTTCTTGTCGAGCAGATTCCCAAGCATCTTGCAGGTGCTCTTCTTTCCATACAGCACGCATACCTTTACCACCTCCACCAGCACTAGCTTTAAGCATTACGGGATAACCAGTTTCGATAGCTACTTTTTTACAAGTTTCAAAATCCGGAATTACACCTTCGCTTCCAGGCACACAAGGTACACCTGCTTCAATCATGGTAGATTTTGCCGAGGCTTTATCACCCATTCTATCAATCATCTCTGCACTGGCTCCAATAAATTTGATTTCGTGCTCTTCACAAATCTTAGAAAATTTAGCATTTTCTGATAAGAACCCGTATCCTGGATGTATGGCATCTGCATTTGTAATTTCTGCAGCTGCAATGATATTTGCCATTTTTAAATATGATTCAGTACTAGGAGCTGGTCCTATACATACTGCTTCATCAGCAAAACGAACATGTAGACTTTCGGCATCTGCAGTAGAGTAAACCGCTACTGTTTTAATACCCATTTCTTTGCAGGTTCTGATTACACGCATTGCAATCTCACCTCTATTTGCAATTAGAATTTTTTTAAACATAACTTCTCAGAAATTTTAAAATTTCAAATTCCACTCCGATTGTAGTAGAAACCAAGCACCATTAAATAATGGATTTCAGTATAATACTCCAAAGTAATTGGGATTGGAATTTTAAAATTGGGTTATGATGGGTCTACTAAGAATAATGGTTGATCAAACTCTACAGGAGAAGAATCATCCACTAATACTTTTACAATCTTACCTGAAACTTCACTTTCGATCTCATTGAAAAGTTTCATTGCTTCAATAATACAAAGCACATCTCCTTCTTTTACAGAATCACCTACTTCAACAAAAGTTGGTTTGTCTGGTGATGGTTTTCTATATAAAGTACCAATAATTGGAGATTTGATTGTTATATATTTTGAATTATCATCTGAAGCACTACTTTCAGTAGTTGGGGTTGCAGCTGCTGGAGCGGCTGCCTGCTGTACTGGTGCTACAGGTTGAGGTGTTACAGCAGTACTTACTGGTATTTGCTGCACATATGTCTTTTCTTTATCGTCATCCGACGCAGTTCTGATGGTGATTTTAACGTCGTCCATCTCTAATTTTACTTCGCTAGCGCCAGATTTGGCTACGAATTTAATCAAATTCTGAATTTCTTTTAAATCCATAATGTTGGGTATTGTGTGTTTTTAGTTGTTTAGGAATTATAGGCCCATTTAAGATAAATGGCGCCCCAAGTAAAGCCTCCACCAAAAGAAGCAAATACTATATTATCTCCTTTCTTGAGTTGTTTTTCGTAATCGTGTAACAATAGTGGTAATGTTGCTGAGGTAGTATTACCATATCGTTGAATGTTCATAAGAACTTTATTCTCATCCAATTTCATTCTGTTGGCAGTAGCATCTATAATACGTTTATTAGCTTGATGCGCCACTAACCAATCTACGTCATCACCTTTAAGGTTATTACGTTCCATGATTTTAGTACTCGCATCAGCCATATTAGAAACTGCATATTTAAATACTGTTTTCCCATCCTGCTGAACAAAATGCTGTCTATTGGCTACGGTTTCTTCTGAAGGTGGCAAAATAGAACCTCCAGCCTGGATTTTAAGAAATTCTCTTCCGATACCATCTGTACGTAGATATTCATCCTGAAGACCATATCCTTCTTCATTTGGTTCAAAGAGTGCGGCTCCGCCTCCGTCACCAAATATGATGCAGGTAGTTCTATCAGTATAATCTATGATAGATGACATCTTATCTGCTCCTATTAACAGAACCTTTTTATATCTTCCTGATTCAATATAACTGGCTGCAGTGGACATTCCGTATAAAAAACTGGAACACGCAGCTTGTAAGTCATAAGAGAATGCATTTACTGCTCCAATCTTTGAAGCTGTATAGGCTGCTGTTGCAGCAACAGGGAGGTCAGGAGTAGCAGTAGCAAAAATCACCATGTCAATCTCTTTAGGGTCGAGATTTTTTTTGGCGATCAGATCTTCTGCCGCTTTGATACCTAAGAAAGAACTTCCTTGATCTTGATCTTTAAGTATTCTACGTTCTTTAATACCTGTACGACTGGTTATCCATTCGTCGTTGGTGTCAACCATTGTTGCTAATATATCATTGGTCAACACATAGTCTGGCACATATGCGCCTACAGCTGTGATAGCGGCTGTGATTTTACTCATATCTTAGTTTTAGTTCACGAACTATTGCACAAAAAGTCGTTGAAATTACTAAATAACATGCAAATATGGCGCAAAATAATCGGATTTTGACACATATTCAACTAAAAACAAAAAAACTCTCACAAATGTGAGAGCTTACTTAGAATTTTAACAGTAATCTATGCTACTTCTTCTTCTGTATTATCAATAACTACCTGGCCACGATAGTATAATTTACCTTCAAACCAGTGTGCTCTATGATATAAATGTGCTTCTCCTGTAGTAGGATCTGTAGCAATTTGTGGTACAGAAGCTTTATAATGTGTTCTTCTTTTATCTCTTCTCGTTTTCGATATTTTTCTCTTAGGATGTGCCATTGCTTAGCTATTATTTATCGTTTAATAAGTTTTTTAATTTATCCCAACGAGGATCTGTCTCCTCATTGTTATTTTCTATTTCTTTTTCTTTCGGACTTAATTCTTCTAATTTTTCGAGTATATCTGATTCCAAAGTTCCATCTTCTACACCTGGGTGAACTCTTTTGGGTGGTATTGCTAAAACAATTAGCTCATAAATATATTGCTGAACGTTTACTTCAAATTCTCCATGCGGGATTATCAGAAGCTCTTCATTTTCATCATTATATTCATCTCCAAACTTAACTACTAAAAACAATTCATTTTCAATAGGTAAATCAAAAGGTTCATTAGTCAGATCACAATTTACATTTACAGTTCCGGTAGCTACAAAGCGAAGCTCCAACATTGTCGTTTTTTTATTAAACTCCAACGCTACTTTTACTGCGGATGCATTGAACTCATCATACTCAAAATGTTCAAAGAACGAATTCTCAATTTGATACTCAAACTGGTGTAATCCTTGCTTCAGCCCAACAAAAGGAATAGTATACTCTTTTAGTTGTCTCATTTCGTCATCAGATTTGAGTGCCTACCAATTTGGTAAAGGCGGGTGCAAAGATAATAAAAATTCGTTATGAATGTATTTTTGTAAATAAAATTATATCAGATTGTTACAGAATTATCCTGTTTAAGGTTTTTAGTTTGAATAATCAGAGAAAACACTCATATCATTCATCCCACTTTTTATCCCTTGTTTTGTGGTTTACGAGGCTGCTTTTTTAAAGGATTTTGAGTAATCTCTGCAAACTCATTACGATTTTTAAAAATCTTTAATCCTGCAAAAACAGCTTCTTTAAACGAGCTATGATCTGCTTTATTCTTTCCTGCTATTTCAAAAGCAGTACCATGATCAGGAGAAGTACGCACTTTATTTAATCCTGCGGTATAATTTACTCCTTTACCAAAAGATAATGTTTTAAACGGAATTAATCCTTGATCGTGATACGACGCTACGATAGCATCAAATGCTTTATAATTATCTGACCCAAAGAAACTATCTGCTGCATATGGACCATATACTAGCTTACCAGAATCGTTAATTTTTTTAATGGTAGGCTTCAGTATCTCTTCATCTTCTTTGCCAATCACCCCATTATCTCCGCTATGAGGATTAATGCCCAGAACAGCTATTTTGGGTTTAGCTATTCTAAAATCCTGTTTTAAAGCATGATGAATAGTATTCACTTTTTGCTCTATCAAATCAGAAGTAATCGTTTCTGCAATATCTTTTACCGCAACGTGATCTGTAAGTAATCCTACCTTGAGATCATCTGTAATCATAAACATTAGGCTATTACCCTGTAATTGCTGATCGAGATAATCTGTGTGTCCTGGAAAATTAAAATCCTTAGACTGAATACTATGCTTATTAATTGGTGCCGTTACTAATATATCTATTTCGTTATTCTTAAGTGCATTGGTAGCCGCCTTAAGGGATCGGATGGCATAACTACCTACTTTTTCATCTTCTTTTCCAAAATTGATATTTACCGACTCTTTCCAAACGTTTAGCACATTTATTTTGCCATCTAAAATCTGCGAAGTTTTATCAATACCGTGTAAATTGGCATTGATTTGGAAATGCTTTTTAAGAAAGGAAAGGATTTTTACCGAGGCAAAGATCACTGGTGTACAGAAATCTAACATCCTCGAATCTTCAAATGTTTTAAGGACTACTTCGCTTCCAATACCATTTAAATCTCCTATAGAAATTCCTAATCTTATTTTTTCTTCTTTCTTCATTATATAAACTCCTTTATCAGTATTTTTGACACCTAATCCAATCCAGAATATTTATCTGGATCTGGAGGTTCAAAACTTTAAGGTCACAAATTTAACTAAATAATTTGCATTTATGTTTACAGGAATCATCGAAGAATTAGGAACAATTACATCTTTGGTCACAAATCAAGAAAATCTTGATGTTACTGTTCGCGCTAAATTTACTTCGGAATTAAAAGTAGATCAAAGTGTTGCTCATAATGGAGTATGTCTCACTGTGGTTTCGATCAAGGATGACACTTATACCGTTACTGCTATTAAAGAAACTTTGGATAAGACAAATCTAAACAACCTTGCCGAAGGTGATATTGTAAACCTAGAACGCGGAATGAAGCTTGGTGATCGTCTTGATGGTCATATTGTTCAAGGACACGTAGATCAAACCGCAGTTTGTTCTGCTATCACTGAAGCAGACGGAAGCTGGTATTTTACTTTTAATTATGATTCTTCTTTACAAAATATAACTATCGAAAAAGGATCTATAACGGTAAACGGAGTTAGCCTTACTGTGGTGAATTCTAAAAAAAATGAATTTAGTGTAGCTATTATTCCTTATACTTATGAGCATACTAATTTCAATACTTTTCAAGAAGGAACTGTAGTTAATCTTGAATTTGATGTAATTGGCAAGTATGTAAAACGAATTACTGAATTAGGATCATAAAGACGTCTCTTTTCATAGAAATCACTCAGATTTTTGACGTTTATATTTTGAATAAAACCAAAGTCGTGGTGATAAATTAGTGTCGTCTCCCTGATAATATCCCCAACCTATAATCTCATAAAAGTCTTGTGATACTGTTTCTTTAAAGTATTCGATTTTTTGAGGTGACTTCTCATCTCTTTGCCATATAATCGTATGCTTTCCTTCAGTATATCCTTTATGAATAACGGTTTCATCAGGTTTTTGGACGATGCACCACATTTGACCGTCTTCTATCTTATTAACTCCATTGCTAATGATAGTTTGTCCTGTATCAGGATAAGTGTCTTTAATTACTACTTTTTGAAAATATGAAGTCTCAGAAACATACTTTTGCTCTACTTCAATACTATTGATAAGTTCTAATCCTTTTTTCTGAAGATTTTGAATTGATATGTTTTTTAGATCTATTTTATCTTTAGGTAGTCTCTGGTGATCTTCATAAATCAAAAATTTCCCTTTCCAAACTCCATCTAATTCTTTAAATACATCGGCATATTCTTGATCTTTTTCTGTAAAGGTTGGAAAACGATCTATTGTATCTGATTGAGTCTCTTTTTTACAGCTATCAATATTTATTAAAAACAATATGAGGATAGATAACCATTTCATATAATCACAAAAGATTAAAAACTATAAAACTTAAGCCAAATCTTTGATAAAATCAGGTGTTACAAAAAGTTAAAAACTTACCATGTGTTAAGTTACTTCATAGAACACCTGATTATATGTTATACCAGTTCTACTTCGCTAAACTTAAAAAGTGAAACTCTATTTTTTTCAATTTTTAGTAGCACCCCTGCCAAATCTTTTAAGTTAGAGCAGGATTCGAAATCTAATACTTTGCCAAAATGTTGACTTCTAGTATCAATTACTTTATACCGCATAATTACAAGTTTGATTTGTTTTCCCATTTTCGTTCAACAACTTCTTTCCCCAAAAAAGATGCCAGAACGTATCAAAGTCAAAGTAAATTTAATAGTCAATCCTTTTTTTTGAAAATAAACTTATCAGGTTTTATTAACAATTTCTTTAAATTTAATTACAACAAAAACGAAAAAAGATCTGTATAAAGCAATTAAAAAATGTTCTAACTTCCTTTTTTAAAAGGATCTACAAGCTCCTATCTATGTTCTATAATTGTGATGTTCTGGTAGTTTATTAAGCTCTAAGTCTATTCCTTCTTGAAACAACATAATAATGTCAGACCCTCCAAACAAGAAGTATCCAAACTCATCTCCTTTTAAGAGTGTTTTTCCTATCGTGACTGTCATATTTACCGATGATCCCTGGCACATTCCAACAGGAATAATAGCAACTTTACCTATATTTTGAATAGATATTTATACGTTTTTTAATGTTTTGATTCTAAAGCTTTAATTTGGTTTCAGTTTTATAGTACTTTATTGATAAGATGTTTTGCTAAACGAATAGAAAACGTAATGATCGTAAAAGTTGGGTTTGAGATTCCTGCAGATGGCCACACAGAAGATCCCGCTACATAAAGATTATCAACATCGTGTGATCGTAGATTTTTATCTACAACGCCGTCTTCTGGCGAGTCAGACATACGTGTAGTTCCTAAATGATGCCCATTAACAACAGCCCGACTTTTGATATTCTCCCAGCTTACAAAATTAACATCAGCATTGTTATTGATATCTTTTACGGCTTTTCTAAACAATCTTGTCACTATTTTATATGTTTTTTCATCCAAATCATTGAACTCCCAGTTAATATGAGTTTGTCGTTGCCCAAAAACTTTATCTGTGTTTTCACTTAAAGTAATTCTACTCTCTTTATTAGGTGCTTGCTCAAAATACATACTACCTCCATTAGCCCAAAACCAGCATCTACCGATATCAAACTCTCTAGTTTTTTCTTCATTTGGGATAAATCTTCCTTGAACAGTTACTCCATTTTCGTCTTTCCATTGCATACCATTTTGATCATTACCATCCATAAGTCTTTGTTCACTATAGTTTAAGTAATTACCTGTGATTGTGACCGGATTGGGACCTCCATCAAGATATGAAGCAACAAGTGGATGGCACATAAAATAACGCCCGATATTATCATTGTCTATTTCTGAAAGTAGTAATTGACGTGCATTGGCTACAGCTCCAGTTGCTAGTACATAAGCGTCTGCTTTGATATAAAACTCGGTCTCAATTGTTGGAGGATTCCCAGAACTACTAATACTAGCTACATGCAAGCGGTTAGCACTACCATTGTCATGTTCTATAGTAAGTAAGCTCGCATTCCTAATCACTTCTACAGAGGTATCTCCAATTGTTTGTCCGTTTACTTTTCTTTTAGCAAAATCCAGGTTTGAATCGATGTTTCCCATAAATTGATACATCTCGGTATTAAACCCATTTAGACGAGGGACTTCTGCTCCCAGTACTTTAGCCCAATAATCTGCTTCAAAATTAGTACTAGCAAGTTTACAATACTCTACAGCTTCGTCAAAATATAAATCTAGGTCTTTGCGAGTAACTGGCCAGCCAGTATAACCTGGAACACCTTCAAAAGTTATAGGATCTAATGGTCTGGATTGACCTCCCCAATGGGTTGTTGTTCCCCCATAGGTTCGCTCTCGTTCCCAAGGGCCATATTGATATGCCGAGGTAGGTCTGATAAGAAACTCAGGTTCATTATTTTTAAACAATCCTGTTGCTTCGCCATTATACAGTAATATCTTATCTTCATATGGATCATTAGGCATATCGCGACTACCGTCAATTAAGATCACTTTTTTTCCTGCCTTTTGTAAATACCAGGCTAATGTAACTCCTGCTGCTCCGCTTCCTACAACACATACTTGTGTACTAAGCTCTGTTCCTGTTGGAATATCTTGTCCGTACTTGATCATTTTAATGTGATTTATGGTTAATAAACTTATATCTATCTCGTTGACAAATAGTCAATTGTGAAATTAAAAGGAAGCTCTTACTTATGGAAGGGGTATTTACACCTGTTTTGATTACTAATTATCGATTCTCTAGTCGAAGAATCTGAGATCCTGATTTATTACTAAAACGCTGGTTATTTGATATTTGAAGGATGGAGTTTATATTCTATTTCTACAAAAATATTATAATATTAAATCAATTTATTAGCTAGGAATAATTCCAAAATTTGTATTTTTGTATTGGAATTATTCCATAAAATGTGATGTTTTTTCAATTTTAATGTTTACTTAAGTTTTGTTAGCATTTTTTTGGATTTATCGGCACACCATTTGCAAAAATATAATTACCCAAACACCTAATTATGACAAAAAATACCTAATGAATAAGAGTATACACTATGAGTGGTATTAATTATGAAATACAAGATCGAAAGCTAAATTCGTTTAAGCATACGTTTGATTACAATTTTTGTAAAAGAAAGTATGATGAGTATGCTCGTATGTCTTTAGAGGAGTTTCGTGAATGCTTAAAAGACCGCCAGAAACTTGGTGAAATTGGTCATCTTTGTTGTTTTATTTTATGGGTAAAGAATATTGAACAACATGAGTATAGAGATACGCTAGGTGATTATGGATTGATACACTTACTTTTTCATTGTATGGAAAACCATGATGCCGCTGATATGCATGCGCAGTATATTCATATGCTTTTTAAGGAAGATATTAAATTGGTTTAGTTTATTTAATGAAGTATCCTCAATTTATTTATAATATGAAATTTTCATATTAGATATTCTTAACTAGGATTAAGCTTATACCTTCCAATCTACGCCGTTCTTAATTCTTGATATACTTGATTATTTTCTATAATTTCTAGTAATGCTTTTTTTGATTGAAATTTCTTTTTTCTCGTATATCCCTCACTATACCCCATTATTTTTGCAATCTCTTTCATGCTTTTCCCTTCAAAAAAGAGATTTAATAATTCGCGATTAGAGCGACTAAGTTTTAAAAAACATTTGCGATACAGTTGTTCCTTTTCATTAAGCGATATCTTATCTATAATATAATTTTCATCAAGTTCCAGGTTCTTAAAATGTATTTCATCAAGGATAAGTCTTGTTTTTTGTCGTAATCGATTACGCCACATATTCTTGCAAATCCCATAAAAATAGGTATGAATAGAGACATCCTTTCTCAAACATTCTGAACGAAATTTTTGATACATCCATATTAATGCATCTTGAAATACATCTTCTACATCAGCTTCTGAGCCTCTATTTTTTAATATATATCCTCTGATATAAATTAAGTTTTTTTTGTAAAAAGCTTTAATCACGGCTTCATCTCCGGTTTGTATTCCTTTTATAATACGTTGGTCATTGTGGTAAGTCATGAGTATGTAGATATCAGTGGTTTTATTCTTAGTTTGGTTTTAAATGATCAACTAATCTTTTAATAGACAGATTCAAACACCTGTTTATGGCAGCTATATCAAAAAAATAGATTTCAAAATTCTATTTTCTTATTTTATAAACTTAGGCAGATCATGAGCTAACTACAATAACCAATGAGTGAAATGGTATTCTCATTTAGTAAAAAATCCCCTTACTTTTTCCTTTTATGAAGTACTCAAAAAATCCCCAAATTCTTCTACACAAAAATAAATCTTACCAACCTGATATCCTCAAATTTTTGATTGCTACTCCCGTAATTGCAGTAGCTTTTATTTTAGTTACCGCTATGTATAACAATACCAAAATCTACAGTCGTATTATTAACCTGAAGAAGAACGATAGATTCTCTAACACCATATCCAGGTCTGGTAATATCAGGTGCGTGAACCTGAAAGGTTGCAGGCGCTGTTAAATTTAAGGTGTTGGTCATTGATCCTCCAGAAGATCCTCCACTAATAAAAACACCAGGAGCTCCTCCAAGTGTAACAGTAACAGGACCAAAACCTTCTACAGTCATCGATCCTGTAAAAGAATTGAACGCAGGGCTTAAGTACAAAAACTCCGGTGATAAATTAAGCGCTGGAAACAAATATCTAATGGCTCTATCATCTGCTAAGCTAAAATCATTAATTGTACACGCCTCTCCACCATTCATAACTGATTGTGGATCTGAATCAGGAGTTCCTGGGATTTTAACTCCAAAGGATTGATTGGTATGAGTAAGACCTAAATTATGTCCTAACTCATGCTGAACATTAGCGATTCTCATATTTTGAGTAATTGCGTGCCCACAGAATCTATTTGAATCAAAATCTGGATTTATCCATACCGTTCTACCAGGCAATCCGTTACCTATCGGGAACTCTCCTTGACCAAAAACATTAGTTCCTAAATTAACAGCACTATCCATACTGTCATAAATGATTTGAATATGTGCATCACTAGGATCCGTGGTTACTATAAGGTTTAATGGAGTTGTAGTTGCAGCATTCCAACGATTAATTGCAGCTTGAGATGCATCTCGCCAATCAGCATTCATGTCTGGATTTATAAAAACATTAATGTCATACATACGAACTCGCGTATAATGCCTTCTTTGTTTATTTATATCTTTAGAATTAGGATCGTCTAGAATACTGTATTCTTGATCTTTAAAAAAAACAAGATCTCCATCAACCAGATAATAGGATCCTTTATCTATGATCAAGTCTTCAGGAAAATTCAGGCTTTCTATTGCCTTAAGAGCTGAATTATTTTGCATTTCTATTAAACTATCATCTTTAGAACAGCTTTGAATTAGGAAGGTGAGTACAAATAATACGATTAATTTTTCAATGATTTTTTTCATCATTCTATGGTTTTAAAAGTTAAAAAATGAGGTGGTTATCCCTCTTATCAATTAACTAATAAATTTAATCATAGTTATTTTATTTTTACCACCCATTTCGGGTGGTATTTTATTGGACCTATAAGGATGTAAGACAAGATGTGTTTTATGGTTGCTGAATAGGGTTTGTGAAGATATTATAGAACACTAAGCATTAAGACATTTATTCTTTTCTTAATCGGTAAGTTCTATTATACAAAAAAACCTTTGCATTTCTGCAAAGGCTTCTATTTAAAGGTGGTCCCACTTGGGCTCGAACCAAGGACCCCCTGATTATGAGTCAGGTGCTCTAACCAGCTGAGCTATGGGACCTAAAACGGAGGGCAAATTTAAGTAAATGTTATAAACACGCCAACATTTTTTTCTATTATTTTTAAATCCCTTTAATTTATGGGTAATCTATCCATCTCGCTCTCTTCCTTTTTCAAAAGATTCTGCCTTAATTTCCTGGCATAATTCTACTAAAACCCCATTTGTAGTTTTGGGATGTACAAAGGCAACTAATTTATTATCAGCTCCTTTCTTAGGGGTTTTATTAATTAATTGAAAACCTTCTGCTTCTAATCGTTCTAGTTCTTTCTCTATATTATCAACATCAAAAGCAATATGATGAATCCCTTCACCTTTTTTTGCAATAAATTTTCCGATAGGGCCATCGACTTTAGTACTGGCTAATAATTCAATTTTACTTTCGCCCACTTTAAAAAAAGAAGTAACCACAGCCTCGCTCTCTACCGCTTCCTGTTTATAAGGAGGAACTCCCAGTAATTTTTCATATAAGTCATTAGCTTTATCTATATCCTTAACCGCTATACCCAGGTGTTCGATTTTATTTATATGATTCATTATTTATTTATTTTATCACGATCGGGTAAAAATACAATTATTGTTTCTTCTGAACGATATAATAAACGCAGGCCTTTACTTTTGAAATCATATTAATATGTACTTTTGCACCATGGAAACAAACAGACAGAAAAAAATTGCAGGAGTATTACAAAAAGATGTAGCAGATGTAATACAACTAGCATTACGTGAAGCAGGCGTTAAAGGGATTTTAGTTTCTGTAACTAAAGTAAGTGTTACTACCGATCTATCAATAGCTAAGGTATATATGAGTGTTTTTCCACATTCTGAGGGAGAACGTGTACTGAAAGAAGTAACTGCAGTAAAATCTCAAATCAAACACCAGGTAGCGCAACGTACTAAAAACCAACTACGTCGTACACCAGAAATGTCATATTATATTGATGACTCTCTAGAGTATATCGATAATATTGATAAAGCTATAAAAGGTGAAGAAAATCCAATTGAAAACCCTGATCTTCTAGAAAAACGTAAAAAGAAATAACGTTTTTTGATCTTCAGTTTTTGTATTGAGTTCATTTTCTTTTTTATTCTCTTATCTTTATTCGGAAATTAAGTTTCACTCATTTTTTGATCAGTAGTCTTTGAACTTTTCTCTCTATATAGCTAAACGATATTTATTTTCTCCGGGAAGTAGTAATGCCATAAATATTATTACAGGTATTGCTGCCGCAGGAGTAGTCATTGGCGCGATGGCATTGTTTATAGTATTATCGGGATTTGCAGGACTTAAAGATTTTAGTCTTCAGTTTTCTTCTTATTTTGATCCTGATCTTAAGCTTTTCCCTACAAGCGGAAAAACTTTTACCATCACAGAGGATCAAAAAGAGCAGTTATCTCAATTATCCAGTATTGCCTATTTTTCTGAAATCATAGAAGAACGCGTTTTTCTGGAGTATCGAGATAAGCAAAAAACTGCATTTATAAAGGGTGTAGATGCTAATTATGACAAGGTTATTCATACTGATAGTATTTTGGTATACGGAGAATGGTTAACCGGGAACGATTTTCAGATAGTGGCTGGTAATGGCATCAGCAACGAACTTAGTATGAGCGTTGAACAAACCTACACACATTTACTAAACATCTATGTTCCTAAACCTGGAAAAGGGATACCAAATGACCCTACCAAAGCTTTTATGAAGCAAAGTGCTGTAAATATTGGTGTCTATAGTGTAAATGAAGAATTAAACAATAAGTATATTTTTTCTACAACCGGGTTAGCCAGGCAATTATTAGAACTCAAAGAGAATGAAGTCACACACTTAGAATTAAAAATGACCGATGGTGCTGATGAAGAATTAACGAGGCAAGAGGTACAAAACATTTTTAACAATCAGGTGATTATAAAAAATAGAGTACAACTCAACGATACTCTTTACAAAATGCTCAATACAGAGAATCTTGCTTCTTATCTGGTGATTACTTTGATTGCCATCATTGCCTTATTTAATGTTGCCGGAGCTATTATTATGATGATTATTGATAAAAAGAACAATGTCAAAACCCTTTATAATATGGGAGCTACATTGTCAAAAATCCGAAGGGTATTCTTGTTTCAGGGATCTTTAATGACTGTTTTAGGTACCTTATTAGGGTTATTACTAGGTTTTACCATCATTACTTTACAACAACAATTTGGATTGTTAATGATTACTCCTTCACTTGCTTACCCAACAAAAATTACTTCTACAAGTTTTGTCGTTGTATTCTTTACGATCGTAGCTATCGGGTTTATAGCTTCTTTATTAGCTTCTAGCAGGATTGGTCAAAGGTTAGTGAGTAGTTAGAGAATTACTGTCAGGATTATTTACAATTATACGAATTCAAACCCCGTAAACTTTTCTTTTACTTCATCAAAAGCTGCAAATACATCTTCTGAATGATCACTGGTTACCATTTTGGTCCTATACTCCTTAAAATGAGGAATCCCTTTAAAATAATTGGTATAATGTCTTCGTGTTTCAAAAACTCCTAGTTTCTCTCCTTTCCAATCAATTGCCATTTGTAGATGTCTGCGTGCTGCAATCACACGTTCTTCTATTGTTGGAGGAGGTAAGTGTTCTCCAGTTTTAAAAAAATGTTTTACTTCTTTAAAAAACCATGGATATCCTATACTGGCACGACCAATCATAGCTCCATCAAGGCCATATTGATCTCTCATTTCCATAGCTCTTTCTGGAGTATCTACATCACCATTTCCAAAAACGGGAATATGCATTCTGGGGTTGTTCTTTACAGCTGCGATAGGTTTCCAATCGGCATTACCTTTATACATCTGTGCTCTGGTACGACCGTGTATTGAAATTGCTTTGGCACCTACATCTTGTATTCGCTCTGCCACTTCTACTATTCGAATAGAATCATGATCCCAGCCTAATCGAGTTTTTACCGTCACCGGTAGTTTGGTATGCTCCACCATGGCTTTGGTAAGAGAGACCATAAGATCAATATCTTTAAGAATTCCGGCTCCAGCTCCTTTACTTACCACCTTTTTAACAGGACATCCAAAATTAATATCTATAATATCCGGGCCAGAAGCTTCTACAATCTCTACAGATTTAAGCATCGAATCCAGATTAGCTCCAAAAATCTGTATCCCGACCGGACGTTCTTTTTCATAAATATCTAATTTCATCACACTCTTGGCAGCATCTCGTATCAAACCTTCGCTGGATATAAATTCTGTATATACCACATCAGCTCCTTGTTCCTTGCATAATGCTCGAAATGGTGGATCACTTACATCTTCCATCGGTGCTAACAACAACGGAAATTCTCCTACATCTATGTCTCCTATTTTGGCCACAACAATTAATTATTTCTGGCAAAAATACAAATTCTGAGTCATCTACTAAAGACCTTAGAAAATTTCAAAACCTTTGACATTTAAATAATAAGTAAGTAAGTATCTAAACCTTCTAAAATAAATTATATTTGCAGACTCAATGATTCTTATTTAGTTATAAGAATCATCGGGCAGGGATAGAAACGACATCCTTTTTTGTAGTAGCTGGTGGCAGCGTATTGGAGAACAAAAAAGATATAGTGAATAGCCCGGTTTAGCCCGCCTAAAAGAATTGAAATGAAACACATAAGAAATTTTTGCATTATTGCACATATTGATCACGGTAAGAGTACACTTGCAGATCGACTATTAGATTTTACAGGATCGGTAACAGCTCGTGAGGCACAAGCTCAATTACTGGATAGTATGGATCTGGAACGTGAACGTGGAATCACGATTAAAAGTCATGCTATCCAGATGGAATATACTTATAAAGGTGAGGAATATATCCTGAATCTTATTGACACTCCAGGACACGTTGATTTTTCTTATGAGGTTTCTCGTTCTATCGCTGCTTGCGAAGGTGCTTTGTTGATTGTTGACGCGGCACAAAGTATACAAGCACAGACAATTTCTAATCTATATCTTGCTTTGGACAATGATTTAGAAATTATTCCTGTATTAAATAAAGTGGATCTACCAAGTGCTAATCCAGAAGAAGTAACTGACGATATCGTAGATTTATTGGGTTGTGATGCTGAGGAAGTAATCCCGGCAAGTGCAAAAACAGGAATTGGAATTGAAGAAATTCTTGAAGCTATTATTGAAAGAATTCCTGCGCCAGAAGGTAATCCTGAAGAACCCTTACAGGCTCTGATCTTTGATTCTGTATACAATCCTTTTCGTGGTGTAGAAACATATTTCAGGGTAGTGAATGGTGAGATCAAAAAAGGGCAACAGATAAAATTTGTTGCGACCGGAAAAAATTATTTTGCTGATGAGATTGGAACACTGAAACTTAATCAAGTTCCTAAACAAATCATCAAAACAGGAGACGTAGGCTATCTGATTACTGGTATTAAAGATGCCCGCGAAGTAAAAGTAGGTGATACAGTTACTGATGCCAAGACTCCAACACAAAATGCTATCGAAGGTTTTGAGGATGTAAAACCTATGGTATTTGCTGGAATTTACCCTGTAGATACCGAGGATTATGAAGAGCTACGTTCTTCTATGGAAAAATTACAACTTAACGATGCCTCTCTGGTATTTATACCTGAGAGCTCTGCAGCTTTAGGTTTTGGTTTTAGATGTGGGTTCTTAGGGATGTTGCATATGGAGATCATCCAGGAGCGACTGGAACGTGAGTTTAATATGACTGTGATCACCACAGTACCTAACGTATCTTATCACGCGTTTACCAATAAAAACCCTGATGAGATCATTATTGTAAATAACCCATCTGATTTACCTGATCCTTCTTCTATGAATCGTGTAGAAGAACCATATATCAAAGCATCTATTATTACTAAATCTGATTTTGTAGGACCTGTAATGTCACTTTGTATTGAAAAACGCGGTGAGATCACTAATCAAACTTATTTGACTACAGAAAGAGTAGAATTAACTTTTGATATGCCATTGGCAGAGATTGTTTTTGATTTCTATGATCGCTTGAAAACTGTATCCAAAGGATATGCTTCTTTTGATTATACTCCAATAGGTATGCGATCTTCTAAGCTGGTAAAAGTGGATATATTGCTAAACGGAAATATTGTTGATGCATTATCTGCTTTATTACATAAAGATAATGCCTATGACATTGGTAAAAAGATATGTGAAAAGCTAAAGGAGTTAATCCCACGCCAGCAATTTGATATCCCTATTCAGGCAGCAATTGGAGCTAAATTTATTGCACGAGAAACTGTAAAAGCGCTACGTAAAGATGTAACTGCAAAATGTTATGGTGGTGATATCTCTCGTAAAAGAAAATTACTTGAAAAGCAAAAGAAAGGAAAGAAACGTATGCGTCAGGTAGGTAATGTAGAGATCCCTCAAGAAGCGTTTATGGCTGTACTAAAGCTTAACGATTAATTCTTTCAGAAAATGGCACTTTTATAGTTTACTATGTAATAATTACTATAAACTATTTACGGATTTCTTTGCTTCAATCATTTTAGCAAGCATATATTCTACACCATTTT
Source organism: Aquimarina callyspongiae (assembly GCF_034322225.1). Taxonomy (NCBI): domain Bacteria; kingdom Pseudomonadati; phylum Bacteroidota; class Flavobacteriia; order Flavobacteriales; family Flavobacteriaceae; genus Aquimarina; species Aquimarina callyspongiae. The sequence goes on from NZ_JAXLPA010000001.1 coordinate 1,522,683, forward strand.
CATTATTACTTTTGGTAATATAATTAGCTACTTCTTTTACATTGGGATGCGCATTCTCCATAGCAAAACTATAGGTAGCTCTGGTCATCATTTCCAGGTCATTATTATAATCTCCAAAAACCATGGTTTCTTCTGGTAAAATACGGTGACTCTCCTGAAGCTGCTGTAATGCGTGACCTTTATTAGCAAGATTATGAGATAAATCTAACCAGATTTCTCCTGAGACTTTTACTTTTAATTTGTCTTCCAGATGTTTTAATGCTGGATATAAATATTCTTCTGCCCCTTTTTGATTGCAAATAGCGATTTTTAGATACTGATCATCAATTACATCTGCAAGGTTTTCTACGATCTCAAACCTATCATAATACTCGGTAAACATATTTACAAAATCTTGTCCATAATCCTCTATATAACCTTTTTTACGACCGCAAAGAATAACCTGAGAGCCTTCTAAGGTTTTTGTAATATCTAATAGTTCTAGATACGTCTCACGATCAATCACTGTAGTTTGCAGTTCTTTTCCTTTTTGCATTGTTAATGCGCCATTCTCTGCTATAACAAATATGTCATCCTTAATAGGTTTAAGTTTGTCTATAATACTATAATATTGACGACCACTTGCTGCTACAAAAACTACTCCTAAATCTTGTAATTCTGAAAAAAGATCAAAAAAATGATTGCTTACTTTTCCTTTTGAATTCAATAGCGTACCATCCATATCCGTAGCCACTAGTTTGATCTGAGATAAATCCATCATAATTGATTTTTATTACAATGTAAAGGTATTATAGTTCATAAGAACTATGGTTTATTATACTGTGAAATTTGTTTTAAATTAGTCAATTCCTAAAGTAATACCATTTGTTGCTTGAATTTACCGAAAAAGAAAATTATGTTTTTTTGCTTTACTGAAGAAGAACATCCTATTACAGTAAACCCAAAGAATAAAAGGTATGAACTCATTGTAAATCATCTATATCAGAACTCTATGAAATTCTTTCAAAAAGAAATACAACTATCGCCTTATCGCAGAGGTTTTCATCTGATTACAGATAAAATCCTTGAAGAATTACCAGAAATTAAAACCATCAATATTGGTCAATTACAAGTATTCATCAAACACACTTCTGCAAGTCTTACGATTAATGAAAATGCAGATCCAACAGTACGTCAAGATTTTGAAAGCCATATGAATATTATGGTTCCAGAAAATGCACCTTATTATATTCATACTTATGAAGGTCCCGATGATATGCCAGCACATATTAAAGCTTCCTTACTGGGCGCTTCTGTACTGGCGCCTATTACACACGGAAAATTAAATCTGGGAACTTGGCAGGGTATTTACCTATGTGAACACAGAGATTATGGTGGTTCCAGGAAATTGGTATTAACGCTGTCAGGAAATTAAATCTCTTTTTTGAGATTACCGATGATATAATTTTAAATAATAAGAGCGGTGTGTTTTGTATAACACACCGCCCTTATTTTATTATTAAGTTTTTCTAAAAATTAGTCAAACCATTGTGCCCAAGGAATTCTTGATAACATTAGTATTAACGCAATAGTATAGAAAATTGCCAACATCTTAAATTTTGGAGTAGATGTTAGTTTCTTTTTGTGTTTTGAATACCCAATAGTAATAAAAGTAATCGTCAAAATCATTACTGTGGGGTGTTCTACATTATATAATCTCAATAATGGATCTTTCATAATATCTCCTACTCCAATACCTTCTGTAAACCATACAATTGTTGGTGAAACAAAAAATATAATAATTCCAATTACTAATTGGAGATGGGTAACAATTAATGCAAATAATGAAATTCTAAAATCTTTTGGGGCATACTCTCTTTTACCAAAAAATCCGGTTAATGCATTAATGGTAGCTAATGTTACTACAAGAGTTACAAGATAAGCCCAATACGAGTGAACGATTTGTATAGCGTCGTACATAATGGAGTGTTTTGTTTTGATTAATCCCAAAGGTAATCATATTGCATAAAAAAACCTCATTCGAAAAACGAATGAGGCTTTTTTTATGTTTTTAAACCAAGGTTTAGAACTTATAGCTTAAACTAGCATTCCAGGTTCTTCCAATTCCTAAATAGTAACCGAAAGAGTCTAATTGGTTAATGTAAGATGAGTTAAATAAATTCTTAACATTACCTCTTAATGTTACTCTGTTATTTCCAATATTGAATTTATAAGTTGCTCCAATATCTACAAGATCATATGATGGTAATCTGTCAGCTTGATAAACTTCTCCATCAAAAGCAGCCTGAGCTACATCTGCAGGATCAACAAATCCGTATAAATCTGTATAAATGTTATAATCAGCATCTACTGACAGGTTATCAAGAATATCGAAATATCCACTAGCACCAAATGAAGTTTGTGGAGCGTTACCTACTTTTGTTCCTGTTAAATCTACATTTCCAGAATCTATGATAGTCGCTGTTTGATCATTAGTTAATGTAAATGGAGAATCTCCATCAAATTCCCAATTACCAATAGATCCATATCCTTTTACTCTCCATCTTCCACCATTTGGTCTGTATTCAAAATCAAATTCAAGTCCTTTGTGGATTTGTCCTACTCCAGTAAGTCTGTATGTAGTAAAATCTCCATTAGTTTGCTCAGGTCCAAAAGTATTTAAGAAACGATTTGCCCACTCTGTTCTATATACATCAACGCTTATAGCAAAATTGCTTCCTCTAAAACGATATCCACCTTCAAAACCAGTAATTTCTTCATTTTCAACTCCTGGCTCCACTAAGTCATTAGAGTTTCTGATATCTACAAATATATTATCCAAAAATGGTTGACGAGAGAAGAATCCTCCATTAGCAAATATAGAATGCTGAGATGTAATATTATATGATGCTCCTCCTTTTAAGTTATATCCTATTTCGTTTAGTTTTTCAGATTTCCCTAAACCGTTACCAGTTCCTACAAAACGACCTTCTCTTTGGTACGATTGTGTTGATAATGCTCCCTGGAAGAATACTGCAAATTTATCAGTAGAGTACTCTGCCTGACCAAATCCACCTAAGTAATTAATATCTTCTGAGTAATCAAATTGTGTACGATTAGCTTCGTCTGCAAAGTCAAATAATGCAGCCCAAGGATTAGCTTCAAACTCTTCTCTGAAAGTATAATCAGATGGTCTATCCGTTCTAAAGTTATCTACAAAACCTGTAAGACCTAATAGATCGTTAACTTGTCTAAAGTGATCACCGTGATATAATCTACCATCAAAACCAACATTAAATGCCCAATTCTCATCCGCTTGAATAGTCAAATTAGAAAGTAATCCATACCAGTTATGGTTGTTAACAGAAGATCTTCTGATGTATGAGTTACCAAAGTTACCGTCTCCGATCCCTTGGTTGTTCTCAAAAATCTGATCAAAATCTATATTATCATTATTGTTACCGTTTACTCTTACTCGACCTCTACCTAGTCCACCGGTTCCACCACCACGTCCCCAAGACGCATAAACTACAGTAGATAGATCTAATTGATCATTGATATCAAAATCCCAGTTTAAGTTAGCTACTGGTTTATGGTAGTAGTTTCTTCTTTCTGTAAAACGCTCACCTGCTAAGAAACCAGAGTTTCTATTATGCTTTTCTCCAAATTCTTCGAATACTTCAAGATCCTGAGAGAAATTTTGCTCGTGCCATTGTGGAGCACCAGTAATTAAGAAGTTGAAAGTATTTCTATCATTTGGCTTATACCCTACAGAGAATAAGTAGTTCTGTCCTTGTCCAGCAGTACCCTCTGAGAATTTTCTATGTGCTTGCCAGTGATCTACCAATACAGAAAATGCCCATCCGTTATCATTCAGTCCAGAATTATAACTTACTGTAGCTTTTGCATAACTATCATTACCTCCTAATAATCTTACAAAACCACCTTCTCTTTGGTCTGTAGTTTTAGAAATAATATTTATAGTTCCTCCAACAGATGAAATCGCAAGTTTAGAAGATCCTAAACCACGCTGTACCTGTACTGCATTAGCAACATCAGACATACCTGCCCAGTTTGACCAGAAAACTCTACCATCTTCAGGACTGTTAATCGGCTGACCGTTTAACAATACTGCTGTATTAGTATTATCAAAACCTCTTAAGAAAATCTGGCTATCTCCAAATCCTCCTGCTTGGTTAGATACATATACCGAAGGAGTGTTTTTGATAGTTTCAGTAAATTCTACGTTACCCGCAGCTTTTAACTGAATATCTTCTCCTTTAATTGTAGACACTGCAATTGGAGTTTTTCTATCTTCTGCTAGATCGACAACCCCTGTTCCTACAATTATAATTTCTTCTAACGAATTATCAAGTGATAAGCTAATCGTTCCTAAATCCTGATCTCCATTAGTAACATCATACTCGATGTTTTTAGAACCAAAACCTACATAGGATATGTTAATGATTCCTTTTGAATTAGTTACTTTAAGAGAGAATTTACCATCAAAATCTGATGAAGTCCCATTTGAAGTCCTTACTTCAATAACATTTGCTCCCGGTAGTGGAGCATTTGATTCAGCATCGAATATTGTACCCGTTACTGTTCCCTGAGCAAAGGTTCCAGAAACCGTTGCCATGAGGATTACAATAAATAAAAATGTAATTTTTTTCATTATAATGAATTGAGTTAATTGTTTTCGCTGCAAAAGAACAAATCTTTATGTATGCATACTTTATTTTAATGTTAAATTTTTATACACAAAACTTTTGCAGTTTTAAGATAACTCTTTTACGTATTATCCTGACTATTAATGAATTGAAAATATGAAAAAGTTATTAACCAGAAAAGAACTAATCTAAAAAACGTTTTAACAGGGTTTTTGTCGATGAATCATGGTCAGAAATCTGCTTATTATTGATTTCTGATAGGATTTTTGTAGCCAATTGCTTACCTAATTCTACCCCCCATTGATCATAACTAAATATATTCCAGACGATACCCTGCACAAAAATTCGCTGCTCATACATAGAAATCAAAGAACCCAAACTTCTAGGAGTTAGCTTATCTATTAAAATCGTTGTTGTAGGTTTATTACCATCAAATATTTTGAAAGAGATTAATTTCTTTAGTTTTTCATCAGAAAGGTTTTTTGCTTTTAATTCTTCCAAAACCTCTTCTTCTGTTTTACCATTCATTAATGCTTCTGTCTGTGCAAAGAAATTGGCCATCAATTTATCTTGATGATCTTTATCATCAAATAAAGAATGTTTAAAACCGATGAATTCTGAAGGAATCAATTTGGTTCCCTGATGAATTAATTGAAAGAAAGCATGTTGTGAATTTGTACCTGGTTCTCCCCAAATAATAGTTCCTGTTTGATAATCTACCGGATTTCCGTTTCGATCTACACTTTTACCATTACTTTCCATAATACCTTGCTGTAGATATGCTGGTAATCTATGTAAATATTGAGAATAAGGAATAATCGCTTCGCTCTCTACTTCAAAGAAATTGTTATACCATATGCTAAGCATTCCAAGAATTACTGGGATATTTTCTTCAAAAGGAGTTGTTTTGAAATGTATATCCATTTCATGAGCTCCTTCTAATAATTCTTTAAAATTATCATATCCAATTGATAAGCTAATAGATAATCCCACTGCACTCCAAAGTGAAAAACGTCCTCCTACCCAATCCCATAGAGGGAATATGTTTTCTTTGGCAATACCAAAATCAACTACTTTTTGCACATTACTAGAAACCGCTACAAAATGTTTTTCTACCGCTTCTTGGGACGCTTTTTCTACAAACCATTTTCTGGCTGTTATTGCATTAGATAATGTTTCTTGTGTTCCAAAGCTTTTAGAAACTACTACAAATAAAGTGGTTTCCGGATCTAATCTTTTTAGATTTTGATGCACGTGATCTCCATCTACATTGGAGATAAAATGAAGGTTAAGATGGTTTTTATAATACTCCAGAGATTCTGTAATCATTGCTGGCCCTAGATCTGAGCCACCAATACCTATATTAACAATATCGGTAAAACTCTTACCCGTATACCCTTTTAAATCACCAAGTATTACTTGATCACTAAAATTTTTTATCTTTTCTTTTACTGTATTTACTTCGGGAATTACATTTTTTCCATCTACCTCAACGGTACCATCAGACGGAATCCTTAATGCAGTATGCAGTACTGCTCGTTCTTCGGTCTCATTAATAATACCTCCTTGAAAATAAGTTTTTATTGCTTCATCTAGTTTTACTTCGTGAGCAAGATCTATCAGTAATTTTTTTGTAGTATCATCTATCCTATTTTTAGAATAGTCCACATAAAAATCTTTCCAAACAACTGAAAGTTGTGAGGCTCTATCTGGATTCTTTGCAAAAAGCTCTTTAAGATGTGTATGTTTTAAGGTCTCATAATGGTTTTGTAATGCTCCCCAGGCTTTTGTGGTGGTGGGATTAATAGTTGGTAATGTCATTTGGTTATAAAATTTCTTGTGGTTTTTTTAAGGTTATACTATCTAATGTAGTTTTTAATGTTTCAATATGTTTATAAAATGCCGGACGTAAACTATCCGCTAGTGGTTTTGAAGCTGGTAAATCTTGCTTAAAAGGATCCACTTCTTTTCCATTTTTCCAGAAACGATAACAGACGTGAGGACCGCTTGTATTACCGGTCATACCTATATATCCTATAACATCGCCTTGTCTTACATATTGCCCAACTTTTACAGCTCGTCTGCTCATATGAAGATACTGAGTATCATAAGTAGCGTTATGTCTGATTTTTACATATTTACCATTCCCTCCTCGTCGTTCTGATTTAGTAACAGTACCATCGGCTGTGGCTAAAATTGGGGTTCCGATAGGAGCTGCAAAATCTGTTCCTCTATGTGGTCGTATTTTATTTCCGTAGTATTTGATTCTACGTCTTAGATTATAGCGCGATGATATTCTACTAAATTTTACAGGTGCTCGTAAAAATGCTCGACGTAAATTATCCGCATCATAATCAAAATAATCCCAGGTATTATTAATCGAATCATCTTCAAACTTAAATGCATAAATAGGTTTTCCTTTATGCTCAAAATAAGAAGCTTTTATCTCATCGATTCCTGCAGGAATTGTATCATCAATAAATTTTTCTGTAAAGATCACTTTAAACTGATCTCCTGCTTGCAGTCTTGTAAAATCTATAGTCCAAGCATAAATATCTGCCATATTATATGCTACTAAAAAATTAAGATCAAGGTCATCAAAAGTTTGCATCAGACTGCTATTTATGGTTCCTGAAGCTACTTTTTCGACAAGAGTGACAGGTTTTTGTCTTTTTTGTGCTATAATACTATCTCTGAAATCAATCACCGTATAATCTATCTTATTATTCTGATAGACAAATATTTGTGCTTTTTCTGTCGTGTCTTTGGACTTGAATAGAGTATATGGTTTTCCTGTCTGTAAACGAGCTACATTAAATGTATCTTTGATTTTATTTGTAATCTCAAAAACTCTACCTCTACCAATACCATGGCTATCCATAATTGCTCCAAAGCTATCTCCTGGACGAATGGTGTCTTTGACTACTTTAAATTCATTAATATCATAACCAAATTCCTTAATAATTGGAGGCGCTTTCTCTTCTACTACTTCAGGAGCTACAATTTTGGCTTCTTTTTTTTCCTTCTGACATGAAATCAATACTACTGCTAACAGTAGAACGTAACTTATTCTCATCAACCGACTATTATTTTGTGGTATTAAACTGATGGGTAACCCATTGCTGTCCCCAGTTTTCTTTTTCTTCCTCACTCCAAAGGTTTGGAAAAAACATGATACGCTGAAAACTAGGAGGTAAAAAACTTTTCCAATTAGTTCCTCCTGTTGCTAGTACTTCTCCCTTATCTTTGTTGAGATACCTGTAGGCAGCTCCCATGTGCATTAATAACCAATTAATATTCACATTGCTGTCAAAAGTACGTAAAGCATTAATAAGGTGCACATTATTTTGTTCTTTTTCGGGAAGATCAAGGTATTTATGATAAATTGTGCTGTTTTTTACTTGGTTAGCTATACGCATCATTCTTGGTGTATAGCGATATTCAAATTGTTTTAATGTCAAAGTTTTCTCTCCAGTCTTTGCATCAGTCGCTCCTGATTTCCAATACAAATGCTCATACACTTCTTCTAATGTATTTTTTTCTGAAAACTGTTCTTTTTCTTTTGCGCTTACCAGATTAAATAGTGGAGTAGAATAAATTTCTATTAACCTGAATTGAACTGATTGAAAACCGCTTGCCGGTAGTAACGACATTCTATATTTTAAGAATTGATCTCTATCCATTCCTTTAATCATAACATCAAAAGAATTTATCAATACTCTAAAATACCTATTTATTCGATCCAATTTCTCAACATAAAACTCTGCTACCTGTAGTTTGTCATCAATAATCTGTTTAAGCTCATGAATAATAAGCTTAAAATACAGTTCTGTAATTTGATGATACATGATAAAGATTTCTTCATCCGGAAAATGCGTCCTGGGAATCTGTAAACTAAGTAATGTGTCTAAATGAATATAATCCCAATAGGTAAGATATCTGTCATGTAATAATCCATCAAGGTAAGATCCCAGATCTTGTCCTGAATTTTTAAACTTCTTTTCTAATTGCTTTATTTTTTCGGCAATCTCAGGTTTAATTGGTTGATCCATTAATCTACTATAATTTTAAAAGGGTGTTTTAAACCTTTAAAAGCAATAAGATCAGCTTGTATAGAACCCACTACAATATCTGCTTTTATTTTTAAAGGCATACGATTATCATCATCGCTTACCCATACAGTCATACTTTCTTCTTCTTTAAATATTCTATCTGCCTGCACGTATGGTCTGAATTTAAGGGTATTCATTTTACCTATTTTAGTTTTAAGAACTTCTCTTCCTAAAAATTTGAGTTTGAATTTATAATTTTCACTATCAAAAAACATATTCACAAAAAACTCATCTCCTTTTTTAAGGTTGGATGTATCTATTTCATTTCTTAAGAAATAAAAAGATGACATCATATCCTGAACATTTTCTTTTATAGTAAATGTTTTCTTAGTGTTATACTTTTTATTAAAAACCAGCGCTTCATTTTTCTGGTGATCAAAATTAATTTCTATGTCTTTGGTATGTCCTCCTTCATTAATTTTTCTAACGAATCGATAAGGCCTTACTTCTTTCTTATCAATATAAGTTTCATAATTATCTTCAACCTTAAAAAACAAGCTCAATAATCCAGAAGATTTTCCTTCTCCTATTATATGATAAACAGGTGTATTATTAAGTTTTTCTTCTTTAACTTCTAGTGTAGCATAGCTAGCTGTAAACACACCATAATGTATTCTAAACCTAAACCATTCGCCAGGCTTAAATGAACTATGGTTTTCCTGTGCAAAGGAGGAACCAATGATCATTAATGAAAATGATAGAAAAAGGGCTCTTATAGTCATTTGGATATTCTTTTTTTGTTTAACGTAATATAATTGGTTACGTAATTACAATTTTTATTCCAAAAGTAATATTTAATGCATAGAGATAAAAATGTACAATATTACTAAATGTCTAATAAATAAACACAAAAAGAGAGCCACCACAGCTCTCTTTTTACTTTTATTAACCAACTAAAAACTTAAATTATGAGAATAATTATTGTTTTTGGTATAAGTGGTAACCACTCCACTTACATTTACAAAAGTCAACTTTTTTTGAATATTTATCAACCGAAAACGTTTTTTTATTATGAATTTTAACAGAAATTTAAGCAAAAACCTATAATATCTCAATTTTCTCAAGATATTAACATATACAGCTGTAATTTTTGAAGAATCTTCTGATTTTCAATTTTATAAAGTTCCTCTTTGTTCTTGTTCTCGTTCTATAGCTTCAAAAAGTGCTTTAAAATTTCCCTTCCCAAAAGACTGTGCTCCCTTGCGCTGAATAATTTCAAAAAACATAGTTGGACGATCTAATACTGGTTTTGTAAAAATCTGAAGAAGGTATCCTTCATCGTCTCGATCAATCAAAATCCCTAATTCTTTAAGTGGCTCTAAATCTTCGTCTATTTCTCCTACTCGATCTAATACTGTATCATAATATGTAGAAGGTACGGTAAGAAAATCCACACCTCTTTTTTGTAATTCTGATACGGTTTCTATAATATTATCAGTCGCAACAGCTATATGCTGTACTCCAGCTCCGTTATAAAAATCAATATATTCTTCGATCTGTGATTTTTTCCTTCCTTCTGCAGGTTCATTTATTGGGAATTTTATACGGCCATTACCATTACTCATCACCTTACTCATTAATGCCGTATATTCTGTAGAAATATCCTTATCATCAAATGAAACTAATTGAGCAAATCCCATAACTTTTGCATAAAACTCACACCATTTATTCATTTCATTCCAACCTACATTACCCACCATATGATCTATATATTTAAGACCTGTTGTAGGCGCTTGATAAGGTTTGTTCCAGGCCATATAACCTGGAAGAAATGCTCCGTGATAGTTTTTTCGCTCTACAAATACATGAACAGTTTCTCCATAAGTATGAATTCCAGAAAACACAACACTTCCGTTTTCATCTTCTTCAGTAGTTGGTTCCATATAGGATTGAGCGCCACGTTTTACGGTTTCTTCATAACTTTTGGTAGCATCATCTACCCATAATGCAACCACTTTTACTGCATCACCATGAGCATTGATATGTTTGTTGATGTCTCCATCGGGTTGGAGCGGAGATGTAAGAACCAGTCTTATTTTATCCTGTTGTAGTACATAGGAAACCTTATCCTTACATCCTGTTTCAAGACCGGCATAAGCTACAATCTGAAACCCCCAAGCTGTTTGATAATAATAGGCTGCCTGTTTTGCATTACCTACATATAATTCTACATAATCAGTTCCTAAAAGCGGTAAAAAATCTTCTGCCTGAGGAATAATCTTTTCTAAATTCTGTGGTGTTATATTGGATGACATTTTTTAAAAATTTAATGATGAATAGTTTATTAATGAGAAATCAAATCTCTTATCAAGAGTTACAGTTCTTACACAAACTACCACATTGCCCGAAGATGAGCTGTGATATCTTTTCTATAATTTAACATGGGCTATCACGTATTTAAGAATCAAGTTTTCTTATTTATTATTATTCTAACCACGATTTATGATAATCTTCGTCTGCTATTCTCATAGCTTCTTCTGTTACCATCAATGGTTTAAACGTATCTACCATCACGGCAAGTTCATCGGTTTTGGTCTTTCCGATACTACGTTCTACAGCTCCAGGATGTGGTCCGTGTGGTATCCCTGCAGGATGTAAAGAAATATGTCCTGCATCAATATCATTTCTACTCATAAAGTCCCCATCAACATAATACAGTACTTCATCACTATCAATATTACTATGATTATACGGTGCAGGAATACTCTCTGGGTGATAATCATACAATCTTGGCACAAAAGAACAAACTACAAATGCATCAGTCTCAAAAGTTTGGTGCACTGGTGGTGGTTGATGTATCCTACCTGTGATAGGTTCGAAATCGTGTATTGAAAAAGCATACGGAAAATTAAATCCATCATATCCTATTACATCAAAAGGATGTGTAGCATATACCATATCAAAAATCTCATCTTGCTTTTTTACTTTGATCAAAAAGTCTCCTTTTTCATCATTAGTCTCTAACTCATATGGCGCTCTAAGGTCACGTTCGCAAAAGGGTGAGTGTTCTAATAATTGCCCAAACCAGTTGCGATATCTCTTAGGTGTATAAATTGGTCTTCTGGATTCTACAATAAATAAACGATTGTCTGTAGTATCAAAATCTAATTTATAAATAGTACCTCTGGGTATCACAATATAATCCCCATATTTAAAATCAAGGTTTCCTAAATGACTTCTGAATTTGCCACTACCTCGATGTACAAAAATTAACTCATCGGCATCTGTGTTTTTATAAAAATACGTTGAGGCAGATTCTTGTGGTGCTGATAAAATAATACTGACATCACTATTTGTTAGTACATTTTTCCTGCTTTGCAAATAGTCTTTCTCTGGGTTTACTTTAAAGCCATGAAATCTATATGATTTTATATTATTGCCGATAGCAATTTTTGGAGCTACACTGTAGTTTCCTTTAATTTCTTTTACTTGTGTCGGACGTTGACAATGGTACATATTGGTTGACATCCCGTCAAAACCAATGGTTCCAAATAATTGTTCATAGTATAAGTTACCATCTGGTTTTTTAAAGATGGTATGGCGTTTAGGTGGTATTTCCCCTAAGGAATGATAAAATGGCATGATGTTGCAAAATTTAAGATATTAACTACTTTTTTAAAAATACAATAAATAGCAAATCTTCCTTATTCCGGATTACGTTTAATAAGGTAATGTAATAGTAGTAGTAAATCCTGCCAAAATGGTTTCATCTGTTCAAATCTATTGTTTGTTCAATCGTCAGATGTAATTCGCCTAGCAAGTGTATTAAAAACATACACTACCATATCAATGGCTCATTTCATAGTATTACAAATATCGTAAATATTTTGATACATTAAAGAAAGAAAAGGAGATAGACTATTAATCTTTGATAAAAAATCTTAATAATTCTATCTTTTCTATTTTTTATAAAACCTCTAAAACCAGAAACCTATACTAAAAAACCAATTGCTTTCATCTAATTCTGGAGAATATGAATACTTAATCTGAACAGGTCCAATAAAGGTATCTAATCCATAACCTAAAGCATATCCGGTAAACTCTGGATTTTCAAACCATTTTCCTGTACTGAATAATTTATCTCCTACATTAGCAAAATTACCTGATAGGTTGATATGATGTTTTTTAAAGATTTCATAATCAAAGGTAATTAGTCCTTTTGCAAAACTTTGTCCTGTGATCCCGAGAAAATCATAGCCGTAAAAAGGCACAAAGTTGTTAATAGTTCTTGCTCCAAAGCCTCCCAGCAAAAAGTCCAAAGACCGAACATCTGTATTTCCAATCTTGGTTCCTGCTTCAAACTCTAGAACCATTGCCATTTTATCAAATAGCGGAGTTGCATATCCAAACTTAGCTTTTGCTATCGAAAACTCACTGAAGTCATTATTAAAGTCTGATGAAAGAAGATATCCGTGAATATCACCATCAAATAAAAATCCACTCCTCGGAAAATATTTGTTATCATAACTATCTAGTTTTATATACCCAAAGAGACTCCAATAATTACTCTTCTCAAATACTGTTCTAGGAATCTGATCTTCATCTTCTCCAAAGGTCTCTGATATGATTCTAAGATGTTTAAATTCTCCTCCTAATCCCACAGAAAAGGTTTCTCTTAACAAGGTTTCGCCATAAATCTGTGCATTAAAATCTGTATAATCCACATCTACAGTATTAAGATCCAGATCAGGCACTTCACCAAATTGCCGTATAAAATCAAAATCAATTGCTTTCTCAAAATTAGTATACTGATATTTCATTCCTATACTCCAGTAAAACCCTTTATCAATATAATAATCGAGATTGTAACGTATATTATCTCCTAATGCGGCATCTATAGAAAGAACATCATTATTAAACAAGAATCTTTTTCTTGTAAGGTTTACTAATGCTGCAGTTTGATACAGATCGTCATAATGCAGTGCAAAACGCAAAAACATCTTGTTTTCACTCTCCTTCACACTCAATTCCAGCTCTTTTCCTTCTTCTTTCTCAAGTATCCTATGGCTTATCCTGTCAAAATTACCTGTTCCGGAGAGGTTGTTTATTCCTTCATTTAATTTTTGATAGGTTGTTGTTTTTGGTGTTTTAAGTTTTAATTTTCCCTTTATATAAGATCGGGTATAGCGTTCGTTTCCTAAAATAACCAAACTATTAACACGAACAGAATCTACGTTTTTGGGAATTTTTGATTTGGATGTTGTTGTTCTCTGTCGACTTTTTATAGCCCTTAGTTTTTCATAATTAGCAAAAGCTGCTTTTTCACCATTGGCAATGATCTTATCACTTTGATCAAAAGATATTACCGAAAAATCTGTAATCGAAGGTTTTATATACACATTGGTTTTGGCAACTTTAGTCTTCATAGCATTAATCGTTCTAAAATTGCTGATCTGTAACATAATATTAGTCACAGAGTTTAATTTATCCTTTGACATTAAGCTATCTTGTACATCTACTCCAATTACTATTTCTGCTCCTTTTTTTCTAATTTCTTCTACAGGGTAATTATTAGCCACACCGCCATCTGTCATTAAAACTCCTTCTAGTTCTATAGGACTAAAAATAGATGGTAATGCACCGCTTGCAGCTACAGCTTCTGGAAGATATCCTTTATCCAAAACAATCTGTTCCCCGGTTTCAATATTAGTAGCCATGCAAAAGAAGGGGATAGGAAGCTTACTAAAATCATGTATATCATTGACATGTGAAGTAAATATTGAAAACTGATTATAAAAGTTCTGACCTTTAGAAAACCCCGTTGGTAATCCTATTTTGAATTTGTCAAATGGTAAAGTTATCGCATATTTCTCGCTATCCTCACGTTCATAAAATGTTTTTGCGTTTCGAGGAAGTTCATCTTGTATAAATTTATCAAAATCGATAGATCTAAAAATAGAATCCAACTGTTTAGCATTATAACCTGATGCATATAAAGCTCCTACAATTGCTCCCATACTGGTACCTCCAATATAATCGATACGAACACCGGCTTCTTCAATAATTTTTAAAGCTCCTATATGTGCTAAACCTTTTGCACCACCACCACTGAGTACTAATCCAACCTTTACATCTTGAGAAGAAGCATTGTCCTGATTTTGTAAAGTTTCTTTCTCTTGAGACCAAGCTGTTTTAGAAAGCATAAAAATCATTATAAATGCTATCGGTGCTATAAAGTGCTTGGGAGAATTGTATCTGATCACAGTTACTCTTTTTTAGAAAGATAGTAATTATATACTTTGGTTGCGCGCGAATCGCCAATCACCTCGGTTAATTCATCTTTTGAAGCTTCACTTATTCTTTTTACAGATCTAAAATGTTTTAATAGCTCGATGACAGTTTTTTCTCCAATACCAGGAATAGTATCCAATTCTGTTTCTAATGCAGATTTGCTTCTCTTTTGCCGATGAAATGTTATTCCAAATCTATGTGCTTCATTACGTAAATGTTGCACAATTTTAAGTGTTTCAGATTTCTTGTCAAGGTATAGAGGTATTGAATCTCCTGGATAATAGATTTCTTCAAGTCTTTTTGCTATACCTATGATAGTAATCTTACCTCTAAGTCCTAAGTCATCCAAAGCTTTTAGTCCTGATGATAGTTGCCCTTTTCCTCCATCTACTATTACTAATTGTGGTAAAGGTTGTTCTTCTTCTAACAATCTTTTATAACGTCGATACACAACTTCTTCCATAGAAGCGAAGTCATTTGGACCTTCTACTGTCTTTATATTAAATTTTCTGTATTCTTTTTTACTAGGTTTTCCGTTTTTAAAAACCACACAAGCTGCTACCGGATTGGTTCCTTGTATATTTGAGTTATCAAAACATTCTATATGCCTTGGTTCTTTGGGTAATCGAAGATCTTTCTGCATTTGAGCCATAACTCTTTTCACATGTCGATCAGGATCAATTATTTTAATCTGTTTAAATCGTTCTTGCCTATAATATTTTGCATTTCTAAGCGATAGATCCAAGATTTTCTTTTTATCGCCCAATTGCGGAATTGTTATTTTCAGGGCTTCTCCTACATCAACGGCAAACGGAACATATATTTCTTTACATTTAGAATTAAAACGTTGACGTAGTTCTATAATCGATAGTTCTAAAAGCTCCTTGTCAGACTCATCAAGCTTTTTTTTGATCTCAGTAGTATGTGACCTAATAATTGCCCCATACGATATTTGAAGAAAGTTGACATATCCGTATGATTCATCAGTAATAATAGAAAACACATCAACATTACTAATCTTAGGATTAACAACTGTTGATCTTGCCTGATATTTTTCTAACACCTCAATCTTTTCTTTGATCCTTTGTGCATCTTCAAACTCCATACGTTCAGCATGTGCAACCATTTGTTTCTTAAAACGATTCAATGAGTCCTTAAAATTACCTTTAACTATTTGACGAATTGCCTCAATATTTTCATGATATTCTGCCTCTTCCTGATAATCTTCACATGGGCCTTTACAGTTTCCTAAATGATATTCAAGACAGACTTTATATTTACCATTTTCTATTTTTTCTCTTGACAAATCATAATTACAGGTACGAAGCTGATACAATCCTTTTATCAAATCTAAAAGCGTATTTACCGTTTTAAAACTAGTATAAGGACCGTAATACTCTGACCCATCTTTGATTACATTACGCGTAGGGAAAACCCTAGGAAACCGTTCCTTTTTAATACAAATCCAAGGATACGTTTTATCATCCTTGAGCATTACATTAAATCTAGGTTGATGTTTTTTAATGAGGTTGTTTTCCAACAATAATGCATCTGTTTCTGTTTCTACTACAATGTGTCTTACAGAATGGATTTTTTTTACTAATACCTTGGTTTTATAATTATCATGATTTTTGGTAAAATAAGAAGCTACTCTTTTTTTTAGGTTTTTGGCTTTCCCAACATAAAGTAGTTTATCTTCTTTATCATAATATTGATACACTCCGGGACCGGTAGGTAATGTTTTAATCTGGATATCTAAAGAAGCTTTTTGCATATTCTAAATGTAAATTTAATGCTTTACCTTTATTGTAATGCAAATTTAACGCCCTTAAATTTTGTTAAAAACCAGTTCCTCATATTTATCTACTCTTAATTAGAAAATATTCTGTCTTTATATATCATTTCAAAAATCTACTTTGCTATTATCTCCGTTGTATTATGCTACAATTTATTATACTCACTTACTTCATTGTGAAGCTTTAATACATAAAGCGGGTTAAAATAAGTTGATATTATATATAGCATTTTGTTTTTTATTACATTAGTAGTCCATTATCAATGTTACTTCTTGGAAAAAGAAAAGAAAATAATTGGTCGAACAGATAAGGTGGATTTTCCACTTCTGGAACTAGTAGCTATTGATTCCAAAATGGATACTGGCGCCTATACTTCTTCTATTCATTGTATTGATATTAGAGAAGTTGGAAAAACATTGCAATGCAGTTTTCTCGACGCTACGCACCCTGAATATAATGGCAAAAAATTTACTTTTAAGAATTACGATATTACTGCTGTAAAAAGTAGTAATGGAAAAGTAGAAGTTCGTTATGCAATCAGAACTCAAGTTACTTTATTTAATAAAACCTATCCTATAACTCTAACACTATCTCCTCGTGATGATATGCGTTTTCCCGTATTGATCGGCCGTAAATTTTTAAGCGGAAAATTCCTGGTTGATCCACAATTGGAAAATCAATCTTATAATCTAACATAATAATGAATATTAAAATTTTGTCTCGCGGTCCGAATTTATATTCAACACATGCATTGGTTCAAGCAGCAGTAAAACGCAAACATAATGTACAAGTAATAGATCCTCTTAATTGTGATATTGTTATTGAAAAACAAAAACCCGAAATTTATTATCGCGGTAAAAAACTGGATCACGTAGATGCTGTAATTCCTAGAATTGGAGCTTCTATCACCTATTATGGTACAGCTGTTGTTCGTCAATTTGAGATGATGAATGTGTTTACTACCTTAAAGTCTCAGGCATTATTACAATCCAGAGATAAACTACGAAGTTTGCAAATTTTATCCAAAGCTGGTTTGGGGCTCCCCAAAACGGTATTCACCAACTATTCTAGAGATGTCGATGGAGTAATTGCGCACGTGGGCGGCTCTCCTCTTATCATCAAATTATTAGAAGGAACTCAAGGTTTAGGTGTAGTGCTTGCAGAGACCAAAAATGCTGCAGAATCTGTAATTGAAGCATTTAATGGATTACAAGCCAGAGTAATTGTACAAGAATATATTAAAGAAGCTAAAGGAGCTGATATTAGAGCATTGGTTGTTGACGGTGAGATCGTAGGTGCAATGAAAAGGCAAGGAAAAGAAGGTGAATTTAGATCTAATCTTCATCGTGGAGGAACTGCAAGAGTTATTCGTTTAACCGAAGCAGAAAGATATGCTGCGATAAAAGCTGCCAAAGCCTTAAAACTTGATGTAGCCGGAGTGGATATGTTGCAAAGTGATCGCGGACCTCTTATTCTAGAGGTAAATTCTTCTCCTGGATTAGAAGGAATTGAAACCGCAACCGGAAATAATATTGCAAAAACGATAATTCGTTATATAGAAAGAAACTTATAAAAGTTTATGACTAAAACACCAGAACAAGACATATTAAACATATTGGGGGAAGAAATACCCCTTGGTTGTAGTAAAATTATCAATTTTAATATCGCCAAATTATACACCTCAACCAAGGTAGAAATACCTATTATCATTGAAAGGTCTAAAAAACCAGGACCAACTATTCTTATCACAGCAGGTATTCACGGAGATGAAATTAATGGAGTTGAAGTAGTACGTCAAATTATCGCGAAAAAAATTAATAAACCTGCAAAAGGGAGTATTATTTGTATTCCTGTACTGAATGTATTTGGTTTCTTAAGTATGAATCGATTTTTTCCTGATGGGAGAGATCTAAACAGGGTTTTTCCAGGAACCAAGAACGGGTCACTTGCAAGTCGTTTTGCTCATCAATTTGTTAATCAAATTCTGCCTGTAGCAAATCTCTGTCTTGATTTCCATACTGGAGGCGGGAGCAGATTTAACGCACCACATATACGAGTAGACCCTAAAAATGAAAAGCTTGTGGAGTTATCAAAAATATTCAATGCTCCATTCACGTTGCTTTCTAAAAACCTTGATGGATCTTATCGTTCTACTTGTGCCAAAAAAGAGATAGATATTCTATTATTTGAAGGAGGCAAGTCTCAAAACAGTAGTAAGCACATTGCTCTAGAAGGGGTGTATGGCACTATGCGTATTTTGGATCATCTTCAAATGTTGCAGCCTTCTTTTTCAATACCTGATAAAACAGAAGAAAGTATTATTATCAGAAAAAGCTTCTGGTTACGAGCAAAGTACAGTGGTTTATTACATATCAAAATCCCTTTTGGAAAACACGTAGAAAAAGGAGAGGTTCTGGCAACTATAACAGATCCATATGGCACAAAAAGACATGTTGTAAAAGCACCCAATGACGGATATATTATTAATGTAAACGAAGCTCCTATAGTCTATAAAGGTGATGCCATTTTTAGAATTACAACCGAATTAGAAATTAACTAATGGATAAAACATCATTACGTAAAAAGTATAAAGCTCTTAGATCAGAATTGAGTCTTTCTGCCATTGAAGATTTAAGTATGGATATTGCCAATCAATTGCTTCAATTACCTATTTGGGAAAAATCATATTATCATCTTTTTTTACCTATTCAAAAGCAAAAAGAAATTAATACAGAGTTTGTATTACATATTCTGCAAGGCAAGGATAAAAACGTAGTAGTATCAAAAAGTGATTTCGAAAATCATTCCTTAGAGCATTTTCTTCTTACAGATAATACTATACTAAAAACGAATTCATGGGGGATTCCTGAACCTATCGATGGGATTCCTATTCCTGAAAGTAAAATTGAAGTCGTTTTTATACCTCTTCTAGCTTTTGATCAGGCGGGAAATCGTGTAGGGTATGGAAAAGGGTTCTATGATAAATTTTTAGCAAAATGTCCTTCAGATACTTTAAAAGTTGGTCTTTCTTTTTTTTCTGCAGAAGAAACGATTGATAACATATTGCTTACAGATATTGGTTTAAATTATTGTGTGACACCTTCTGAAATTTATAATTTTATGAAATGATTATTGACAACTTCTGTCTGGTTTCTAAAGCAATAAAATATAAGCACATAAACAATTATCATTTCTTGTGTTCGAAAATAGATTATGCTATATTCGGATTTTAATTTTGAGAACACCCCACAATGTCCCAAAATATCGAAAGCGTTTGCATCATAGATGATGACAATATTTATATTAGTTTAGTAAGTAAGATTATTGAGTTAAAAAAGCTATCTGAATCTGTTTTAGTTTTTAATAACGGCAAAGAAGCTTTAGATTTTTTTCTGAAAGTTCTAAAAGAGGATATACAAGATTATGATGTTCCTCAGGTTATTTTTCTAGATCTTAATATGCCCATTATGGATGGATGGGAGTTTCTTCATGAGTTTTCTAAAATCAAAAATAAACTCTCTAAAAAAATTGACCTTTATGTAGTCAGCTCTTCTATTGATTCTCGTGATATTGAACGAGCCAAATCAATTGATGCAGTCTCTGACTATATTACCAAACCGATCAAGTTAGACGACTTTCATAGAATATTAGACTAAAAGCTATATTAAGATTCAATGTTTTTTGGAAATGCTTTTTTATTAAAAACAATTAATAAAAATACTCCAACACTTATAGCAGAGTCAGCTATATTAAAAACAGGATCAAAGAAAGAAAAATGATCACCTCCCCAAAAAGGTATCCATTCTGGTAAAGTATCATTATAAAATGTAAACTGAATCATATCTACCACTTTACCATAAAAAACGCTCTCATAACCGCCTCCGTCTGGTAAAAACCCTGCAACATCTACAGGTGTACTTGCGCCAAACAACATACCATAAAATATAGAGTCTATGATGTTACCAAAAGCACCAGCAAAAATTAGAGCAATACAAAACGTAAGTATCTTAGGGCTATTCTTTTTTACAGAGTCATATAACCAATAAGCAATACCTGTTATCGCAACTAATCTAAACAAAGTAAGGATTAATTTACCGTAACTACCTGGTAATTCAAAACCCCAGGCCATTCCTTTATTTTCAACAAAAACTATACGAAACCATGAGAATACAGAAACTTCTTCATGCAATGCAAAATTAGTTTTAATATAAATTTTTGTGATCTGATCTATTAACAGTACTAAAATGATCACTAAAATAGATTTCTTTAAGGACATAGGTGTTTTTAGTTTATACAAGCGTATAAAATACGACGGACAAAAATAGTGTTTTATTTCATATTATGGATATTTATGTTTCCGCTTATCGATTTTAATTCAATCGGATATCGACCAAAAGTCATTTTTCCTTTAATTTCACCCGATCTTGTCGAAGCATTAATAGAAGCATCTTTTGTATATATATCAATATTTCCTGTAAACGTATTGATCATCGCTTCTCCGATATATGATTTGAGCAGGCAATCCCCAGAATTGAGTTCTGCAAAAAGATGTTTTAGTTTTCCGGTTATATTTAATGAAGCAGTTCGTGATTGCACTACAACCTTAAGATATGGCGGTATTTGTATCTTTACTTTAACTGCAAAAACCTTATGAGCACTTAATTTATCATTATGGCTTTCTGAAAACGGTTGTACATCATCCTGCAGAACTACCGATGTTTCTAATCTTTGTGTATTTATCAATATGCGATCTTGATATTCTCCTTCAGATTGCACACTAAATATAATTTTATCTTCAAGGTTATTACTAATTTCGATCTGAAAAGTATTATTAAGAATAATAGTAACTTCCTTAAGACCTGATGCATCTATACTTTTATCAATAGAAGACTGTCCTACCATAATAGTGGTAAACATAACCAGTATAAAAAAAGAATTTAGCTGCCTCATATATGTAAGGTAGCTAAATCCCATAACACTTTAAAATTAATTTTGTTTTGTGCTTATTGTTTGCGAATAAATATATCTCCACTAACTGTTTTGAGCTCTAATTGACTTTTAACATCTCCAAAACTTCCTGTAACTTTACTCCCAACCATTCTGTTTTTTCCCTGATCAAAATTCATATCCTTGTCAGAATAGATCATTCCTGTTACGGTTTCAGCTCTTAGTTTTGATTTTGATACTTTAACATCAATATCTCCACTTACTGTTTTAAGGACTAGATCACCGCTATATTTTTTTATATCTATATCACCGCTTATGATATCTACTTCTAAATCGCCTTGATAGTCTTCTGAAGCTACATCTCCTGAAATACTTTTTATTCTAAATTCAGATTTTTTAGGAAGATACAAGGTATAATTCGCATCTATATCAAGATTATTGCACGGATCCCAATTGTTCTTTTTATTAGATCCTCGTTCTTTTTTCCATTTATCAAATAAATCCCCATAATCCGATTCTATATTTAAAACAGAAGAATTGTTATCAATATTAAGTGTATAATAATCATCAAACTGACCTCCGTTAATACTTACTTCTGCTTTAAGATACACTTCATTTTTATCCCAGGTTTTGATAGTGATATCATCAGCAAATTTAAACTCAGCCTTAATTCTATCGGCAGAAGTATTGATCTCTTTTTCGATTACTTTTTGTGCATTTATCTGTGCAGAAATAAGACACAAAATAAATAGGTTTACTAAAATTTTCATGATGTTCGATTTTTGATTGTTAATGACCTGTTATTGTTTTCTCAGATAGATATTACCTGTCGATGATCTTAGACTAATTTCTACTCCTCCGTTATTTAATTCGGTAGCGATTGTTCTTTTTCCAACAAGAATTTTCATATTATTATCTTCTTTTGGAAATTTGATATCAAAATCTGTAAAGATCTCGCCCATTGTTGTTTTTAGCTCTAAATTGGCTGGAGTATTAGATGGTAGGCTTACATCTATAGCTCCTGTAGCAGAAATCAATGAAATAGGAGAACTCTGACTCACTTTATTAAAAACAACATTAATCTCTCCTGTAGCTGTCTTAGCGACAATAGGACCTGTAACATCTCTAAATGTAATATTACCCACATTAGTAGTAGCTTCAATTTCTGAAGAGAATCCACTAATTTCGATACTTCCTAAATTACTTCTTTCAATAGATATATTTACGTTTTTTGGAAGAAAGACCTGAAGTGTCTTACTATGCATATTTTTTAAGTTTTTAAGAATAAGTGTTTCTCCTTCTTTAAATGCATATACTCCAAAACCAGTATTGTCGCTTCCTCCTGCATAAACAGCTTTTAATCCTCGTGCTTTTTCAGGCATCTTGCGGTTTCCTCCAACGATTAGAACCTCATTTTTATCGTGCGCCTTAATTTCTACACCTGACTCTGAGTGTACTTTTACTTTCTTGACTCCTTGAAGAGATTGTACATAATCTTCCTGTGCTTTTAAACTTCCTATCGTTAATAAAAGGACAAGTGCTATTGCTATATTTTTCATGATTATTCGTTTTTTGATTATAATTTTAAATTAAACTTGGTAGACCAATAGTTACTTGATCTTTTACATAATTAGGTGTTTCTTCATTATGAAGTAATTTTTCCATTGCAGGAACTGCGCGTTTTTCCTGAATAGACACTAAAATTTGAATTAATTCTACCTGCATTCCCGGATCTTTTTCTGTATCCAGCGCATTGATTAATGCTTTGCGAATCATATCAGAATCTGAGAACTTTGCTAGTGCTTCTGCTGCAGCCAGTCGCACATTAATATGATCATCATAATTCATTTTATTTATCAAAGCTTTTAAAATTTCGTTTCCTGGTTTTTCAAACTCCTCTGCATAATTTACTGCCTGTAATCTTTTGCTTGCCGATTCATTTTCTATCAAAGAAATTGTCATGCTTTGTTTCATTTCTATTTTTTCTTTTTCTAAAACTGCCATCTCCTGAGAAAGCGATTCATTACTCTCTAGTTTTCCATAGAAATATGCTGAAATCACCAAAGTAATTGTTGCTGCAATCTGAAAAGCTGTTCTCCAGTAATTTCTAGATTCTTTAGGAAGCGAAACTACCTTAGGTTCTTTTAATAAGTCTTTTTCTTCTTGCAACATACGTTCAAAGTTCATCTTCATACTTGCATCCGGAAGCTCTTGTGGTTCATTCTGGATTCCTTTAAAAATACCTTGAAGCTCTTGAAACTCATTGTTGCAATCATCACAACTTTTAAGATGCATTTTAACTATTTGATATGTCTTCTGATCTAAATTATCATCTATAAAATCGATAAGTTGATCTTGTATTTGTTTGCAGTTCATATCATTATATATTTTGTAAATAATAATCTTTTAATTTATGGATTGCTCGGTGCACTTTGGTTTTAACAGCTCCAGCTGTTGATCCCGTGATTTCTGCAATCTCCTGATATTTGATACCTTGATATCGATTCATAATAATCAATTCTTTATCACTATTGTTGAGTTGCCCCAATGCTCTTTTTAATTGTTCTGAATCCTCAACCCTTTCGATAGTATCTATTTCTTCACTTTCAGTTTTATATTGAAAATCATCTAAACGTTGATCTTTATTTTTTTGTCTTTGATAATGATCAGAGAATATATTTCTCGCAATCGTATAAATCCAAGATGAAAACTTTCCTTTTTTATATGAGGTTCTATACTTTATAGCCTTGTAAAAAACCTCTTGAGTAATATCTTGACTCACATCGCGATCTCTGGTCATCTTTAATAAAAAATTAAAAATTCTGACATGATATCGATCAAACAACACACTCATCTTATCTAAATCTCCATTAGATACCAGAATCATTAATTCTTCGTCAGTTAAATTTTTCAAGATGTCACTCTTTTTGGTTAGTTTCTATTAGTAATACCTGCGTTTTTTAAAAAGGTTACATATAGTATCTTTTATTACATAAATTTAACGTAATAAATCTTCTATTTTTTATTTCTGTACTAGATAAAACACCTTTCTACTATTGATACACCCTATGATTTAGCAAAGAAATCATAGTTTTTCTTTTTTTAGTCAATGAGAAAGCTATTGGTTTTATATTTTAAAAAGAAGAAAAAAAAAAGACCTTCAAGATTCGAAAATCTTGAAGGTCTTTTTTAATAAATTAGAATGAAATATTCTTAGCTCTGCATATTCTTAGCCTCTATACTAAGCGTCGCATGTGGTACAAGTTTTAATCGTTCTGGGTTAATTAGTTTTCCAGTGACACGACAAATACCATATGTTTTATTTTCTATACGTAAAAGCGCATTCTTAAGATCTCGTACAAATTTCTCTTGTCTAATTGCTAACTGAGTATTTGCTTCTTTAGACATTGTTTCACTTCCCTCTTCAAAAGCTTTGAAGGTTGGTGAAGTATCATCTGTACCATTGTTCCCATCATTCTTATAAGCACTTCTTAGCAATTCTAAATCTTTCTGTGCTTTTTCCATTTTTTCGACAATGATCTCCTTAAACTTTGCCAAATCATTATCACTGTACCTTACTTTGATATCTTCTGCCATATTCTTAATGTTTTTTTATTATCAATTGGGTTGCAATGTCATCAAACGCAATTTCTGTACCGTTTATTACATCAGTTGCAAACTCAATTGTCTCGGTTAAGGTTTCATTTTTGATATATGTCTCGTTGGTCGCAACAGCTTCTTTAATAGTTTTATTTTCTTCAAAAACAATTTCTATCTTATCAGTCACTTCAAGCCCGCTATCCTTACGGATATTCTGAATACGATTTACAAGTTCTCTGGCAATTCCTTCTTTCTTAAGCTCAGGAGTTATTGTCACATCCAGTGCGACAGTCAAGGGGCCTGAATTTGCAACCAACCAACCCTCAATATCTTGAGAACTGATTTCAACATCATCGGTACCTAATGTAACAATTTTATCATTAATTTCTACATCAAAACTACCAGTTTGTTCAAGAATTTTAATAGTTTCCTGATCAAATCCTTGTATCTTATTGGAAATCAGCTTCATATCTTTGCCAAAACGAGGGCCTAAAGATTTAAAATTAGGCTTAATTTGCTTTACTAATATGCCCGAAGCATCATCTAGAAGCTCTATTTCTTTAACATTTACTTCACTTTTTATAAGTTCAGCAATGTCATTAATCTCTGTTTTTTCAGCTTCATTTAACACTGGAATCATAATACGTTGTAACGGTTGACGCACTTTGATTTTCTCTTTTTGACGTAAAGAAAGTACTAATGAAGAGACGGTTTGTGCCTTTTGCATTTTATGTTCAAGACCTTTATCTACAAAAGATTCATCATACTCTGGAAAATGAGCTAAATGTACACTTTCAAAACCTTCTTTTTCTGTTCCTGCAACAAGATCTTTATACAATCGATCCATAAAAAATGGTGCTATAGGAGCTCCTAATTTAGCAACAGTAAGCATACAAGTATATAAGGTTTGATATGCCGAGATTTTATCTTGCCCATAATCACCTTTCCAGAATCTTCTTCTACTTAATCTTACAAACCAGTTACTCAAATTTTCTTGTACAAAATCAGAAATAGCTCTTGCCGCTTTTGTAGGTTCATAATCATTATAATATTCATCTACATTTTTGATTAAAGTATGTAGCTCACTAAGGATCCATCGATCGATCTCTGGTCTTTCAGATAATGAAACATTAGCTTCAGCATAGCTAAAGTTATCGATATTGGCATATAATGTAAAAAAGGAATATGTATTATATAGGGTTCCGAAAAACTTACGGCGTACCTCGGCTATCCCTTCTAAATCAAACTTTAAATTATCCCAAGGATTAGCATTACTAATCATATACCATCTAGTGGCATCAGGTCCATACGTCTTTAATGTCTCAAAAGGATCTGCAGCATTGCCTAATCTTTTAGACATTTTCTGACCATTTTTATCCAGAACCAATCCATTAGATACTACATTCTTATAGGCTACATCATCAAATATCATTGTTCCGATCGCGTGTAAAGTATAGAACCATCCACGTGTTTGATCTACTCCTTCTGCAATAAAATCAGCTTTTCTTTCTCCTGCTTCTACTTTTTCTTTATTCTCAAATGGATAATGCCATTGCGCATAAGGCATAGATCCTGAGTCAAACCATACATCAATCAGATCACTCTCTCGCTTCATAGGTTTTCCAGATGCAGAAACTAATGTGATTTGATCAACTATATTTTTATGAAGATCTACTTTATCATAGTTTTCTTCACTCATATTTCCTATCTCAAAGTCAGCAAAAAGATCAGCCTCAAGCACTCCTGCTTCAACAGCTTTTTTCATTTCGGATTTTAACTCTTCTACTGATCCAATGATCACTTCTTCTTTACCATCTTCTGTTCTCCAGATTGGTAATGGTATTCCCCAAAAACGTGAACGTGATAGATTCCAGTCATTAGCATTGGCTAACCAATTACCAAATCTTCCTTCTCCTGTTGCCTTAGGTTTCCAATTGATCCCTAAGTTAAGTTCGTGCATGCGATCTTTAAAATCTGTAACTTTTATAAACCAGGAATCTAATGGATAGTAAAGTACAGGTTTATCAGTACGCCAACAATTAGGGTAACTATGCACGTATTTTTCAACCTTAAAGGCTTTGTTCTCTATTTTTAGTTTAATAGCGATTTCTACATCTACTGATTTCTCAGGTGCATCACCATCATTATAATATTCATTCTTAACATATTTACCAGCAAACTCACCCATATGTTTGGTGAACTTACCTTGTAAATCTACTAATGGAACCAGATTATCATCATCATCTTTTACCAACATTGGTGGAACCTCTGGTGTTGCTTGTTTGGCAACCATAGCATCATCGGCTCCAAAAGTTGGTGCAGTATGAACAATACCAGTACCATCTTCTGTCGTTACAAAATCTCCTGAGATTACTCTAAAAGCATTTTCAGGATTATCATTTGGTAACGCATAATCTATTAATTGCTCATAACGAATCTCTACAAGTTCAGATCCTTTAAATTCTTTAAGGATTGTATAAGGAATCTTTTTATCTCCTTCTTTAAAAGTTTGTATTGCTTCATCATTTTCTGCCAAAACAAATTTCCCAGAAAATTGCTTACCTATTAGATTTTTGGCTAAAATTACATTGACAGGCTCAAACGTATATTGATTAAATGTTTTTACTAAAGCATAATCTATTTTAGATCCAACCGTTAATGCTGTATTAGATGGAAGTGTCCAAGGTGTGGTCGTCCAGGCCAAAAAGTAAACATCTTCTGCTACATCACTTAAAAATGAAGGCAACGTTTCTTTTTTGGCTTTAAACTGAGCTACTACTGTAGTATCTGTAACATCCTGATAGGTTCCTGGTTGATTAAGTTCATGTGAACTTAAACCCGTTCCTGCTTTTGGAGAATAGGGCTGAATTGTGTATCCTTTGTACAACAGTCCTTTCTTATAAATTTGAGAAAGTAACCACCATACACTCTCCATATATTTGGATTTATAGGTGATGTATGGATCTTCCATATCTACCCAATATCCTATCTTTTGAGTAAGGTCATTCCAAATATCAGTATATCGCATCACTGCTTTTTTACAAGCTTCATTATATTCTGAAACTGTAATCTTCTTACCTATATCTTCTTTGGTAATACCTAGTTCTTTTTCTACTCCTAGCTCTATTGGAAGCCCATGAGTATCCCAACCAGCTTTACGCTTTACTTGATATCCTTTCTGGGTTTTATACCTACAAAAAATATCTTTAATAGCACGAGCCATGACGTGATGAATTCCAGGTAATCCGTTTGCAGAAGGCGGTCCTTCAAAAAACACAAACGGTTCTGCTCCTTCACGCTCACTCATACTTTTTTCAAATATGTCATTCTGTTGCCAAAAATCGAGTATTTTGTCAGCTACTTCTGGTAAGTCAAGTCCTTTGTATTCAGGAAACTTCGTGCTCATTTGATCGTTCTTTCTGTTAAGTCTGCGAAAATAAGGATTTTCTGGAAAAATGACGAGGGTAAAATGCCTAAATCATTAAGAGTTATTCAACTATAATCTTTTAACTTTTAGTAAGTACTTTTTCTGAGTAGTATTTTACTATTTTTATCCTATAAAATGAACGATAAGAATTGAGTTAATATCTATTGAAATGATTATTGGTAAATTCTATCTGACCATTGAAAATAAAGTAAAAATAAACAGATGAATCAGACATTAGATATTGCTTTAATTCAATCTCATTTGGCTTGGGAAAACCCTGTTCAAAACAGGGCTTCTTTTACTCAAAAAATCAAATCAATTGACAGAAAAACAGATTTGATCATATTACCAGAAATGTTTACAACGGGATTTACTATGAATGCTTCTGAAGTTGCAGAAACAATGGATGGAGAAACAGTAAAATGGTTAATTAATACTGCTAAGGATACAGGTAGTGCAATTTCAGGAAGTATCATTATCGAGGATTCTGGAAACTTTTATAATCGTTTTCTTTTTGTACGACCTGATGGTACAATCCAGAAATACGATAAGCATCAGTTATTTACCCTTGCTCAGGAACAAAAAGTGTTTACCGCAGGACAAGAAGAGGTTATTATAGAATATCTCGACTGGAAAATTAAATTACAAGTCTGTTATGATCTTAGATTTCCGGTATGGGCAAGAAATACATCAGGATATGATGTTTTATTATATGTCGCAAGTTGGCCAAAACCTCGAATCAATGCCTGGGATGCCTTATTACAAGCTCGTGCAATAGAAAACATGTCTTATTGTATTGGTGTAAACCGTGTAGGGTTGGATGGTAAAGGATATGAATACAACGGCCACTCGGCAATATATGATGTTTTAGGAAACTCTATATTAGAAGAAAATCCTGTAGAAAAAGAAATAATTCTTTTTGCACAATTAGACAAATCTCATCTCCTTAATGTCAGAAAGAAATTGCCTTTTCTTGAGGATAGAGATCGATTTAAGTTTATCTAAGCTATTTATTTTAAAATAAAAGTTTGTTTTAATTCCCAATTCGCTCTAACATCTATTAAATCCGGAAAGTAACTTACTTTTTCTGGTTGTATTGTCTTTAGAAAATTACCTGTATCCCATTTCCCGTTTTTATTTGTGTCATGAATCACTCTAATATTATATTTTCCTGGATTAAGGTAATCAAAAATGAGAGTTTCTTCATTTACAGCAATTTTTTCAGAAATTACTTCTCCTTTTTCAGTCGTAGCCTGAACCAAAACTGGGTACTGTTTTACGTTTTGCAGCGTCATAAAGATTTTACCATAATCTGCTAATTTCTTAGTTCTGAACCTAAAATATATTGTATCGTTAGCATTACCTATGAAATCTTTTACTGCTTCAGGAAGAAATGTCAATGAATATGAGTTGCTTTCGGCTTTATCAAAAGTAATTGTAGCTTCATTATCAACCTTGTTCAATTGAACTTTAAACGGTACTTCTACGGTGTCTTTATCTTTAAGTGTAATTAATTTTTCATCAATACTTTCTAGTGGTGTATTTGCAGAAATCACAAAATCTTTATTCAAGGCTAAATTACCTTTCACATCCGATGTAAGTTTTAAAGAATCTTTATATTGATCCTTAAACCTGGTAATGATAGTATCTCTGTAGTTTTTTGAGTTAGTAACTTCAAAAATTAATGAATCTGCTTCAAAAAATGGTTTAAACCAATAATGTAGCGTATCTTTTTCTTTATCAGGAATAATTCTTGTTTCAAAATTATCAGGAGCTTCACTCAATAATTTAATCTTCATACTATCCAAAACTCCTTCGTATCCAAAAATAAATTCATTTTTCGAAACTTGTTTTGGCTTTAATGCTCTAAAATCCAGTATTTCTTTAAAAATATTTACCGAGAAAAACTTAGCTGTATCTGCCGGAAGAGTAATCACTTCTTCATAAAAACCAATTTTATCCTGTTTTGGTTCATACGTATAGTTGGTTGCCGCATCTTTTAAAGCAATTAATTTATAGGTACCTTCTTTTAAATTATAGAAATTAAAATTAATACTGTCCAAAGTACTTGTTATATATCTTGGAACTGTTTTATAAACTAATGAATCAGAGTACTCTTCATTAATCTCGTAAAGAGCTACAGTTATAAATGGGTCAACTTTCTTTTGTATCGCATCAACAATAGTTCCTTTAATACTTAAAGAATCCAGCGATTCTCCTGTTGAAAAAACATATCTGAAAAAAGGAAAAGCATTTCCTTCATTATTGTCAACTATACTTTCTCCAAAATTAATACTATATGTTGTGTTCTCTAATAAAGTGTCTAAAAATTTAATTCTTACAAACTTACTTGCTCCTCCTAAAGGCAAAATTGTGGGTTTAGGGTCCATTGGTGGAGATATGATAATCTGTTTCTGAGGGTCATCTAATTTTATATATTCATCAAAATATACTCTTATTTCCTCTTTATTATAACTAGTAGAGAAATTAGGAGGAATAGCTCTAACAAATTCAGGAGGGATTTCATCCTTTTCACCACCGGTAATCGAACCTCTTTTTGCACAATTAACCACTAGAATTATGCATAAAGCAGCAAATACTAACGTATAAAGTCTTTTGGACATATAACCTTAACAATTTTAAGACACAAAGAAACAACTATTTATAACAAACAAAAAACTTAATGAAGTCCTATTTTAAGCCAAAAACAAACCTTTAGGACCGTTCATAAAATAAGTTATTTTCTATAATAGCTCATATAACAGCTATTTTAAATAATTATTCTGTAATAGCCATGGTAGCTACACTTATTTTAATTCCTGGAATTGTTTTTAGTACATCAACACAGGCTTCTATTGTGCTTCCTGTAGTAATGATATCATCAACAAGTAAAATATGTTTATTCATTAGTAAAGACTCATTTTGTATCCCAAATGTTTCAGCGGCATTTATCCATCGCGTAAGTCTTCCTTTTTTAGACTGTTTAGAATTGTAGGAAATTTTTTTCAATACAGAATCAGTATATTCTGCATCTAGCATCTTGCTTATTTCTCTTCCAAATTTTTCTACTTGATTATAACCTCTTTCTTGTAATCTTTTTTTATGTAAGGGAACGGGGATCACCACATCAATCTCCTTATATTCAACTACTTTCAACAACTCTTCTCCAAGCCATTTACCTAATTCACTACCTATCTCTTCTTGTCCTCGATACTTTAAATTATGTATTAAGTTTTGAACTAAACCTTCTTTTTCAAATACAAATAATGAAGTAGCATTTTGGATATTGGCTCGACCATAAAATACTTTTTCAATCTTTTTAGCGTTTATCTTATGGAAATTGCCCAAAGGTAGTTGGTGTCTGCAAGATGTACACAACAATCTTTCGTTCTTATATAGTGGACTGTCACAGGCAGCACAATATATGGGATAGAATAAATAAGCTAAGTCTCTTAGCATATTATTAGGGGAATAAACATTAATTATTATATTTAACCATATTTAATCTACTATTTAACGTAACCATCAAAATCAGAAATTTATTATGACAACTCAAAACAATAATCTGACCCTTAAAATTCTTATAGGAGTTCTTGGAGCATTATTATTAATTCTGGGGATATTTACTTATAAGTTTTATAACGAAGAAAAGCGAAATAAAGCAATTTTGCAACAGGAAAAGGATCTTATTGAAAGTGAATTAGGAGAATTAATCACTAAATATGATAATGCAATTGCATTAAATGAAGTAATGGATGATCACTTACTTAAGGCTAAGGAACGTATTGTTGTGCTTTTGGATAGTGTAGAGCAGAATGAAGCTAATTTAGCTCTAATCACAAGATACAGAAGAGAAGTAAGTAAATTGAAAAAAGAACGTGAAAGATTATTCAAACTAGCAGATAGTCTTACTGCTGCTAATGAACAATTAGCAACAGATCTTGATAGCACCTCTGTAGCATTAAATCAGCGAATCATTTTCTCTGATTCTTTAAGAACTCAAAATGATAGACTTGCAGGAATTGTAGAAAGAGGTTCTGCCTTAACTGCTGCAAATATCAAAGCAGAAGGTGTAAGAGTTCGTAATAGTGGTAAAATCTCACCTACTTCAAGAGCTAGTAGAGCAGAAAAAGTAAGAGTTTGCTTTACGTTATCACCTAACAAATTAACAGAAAAAGGAGATAAAGAACTTTTTGTTCAGGTTGTTAATCCTGACAATAACCTTATTGGTGATAAAGTTTCTATTAACTTTGATGATGCAATACTTACATATAGTGGAAGAAATAAAGTGTTTTATGAAAACGATGCCTTAGATGTATGTGTTCTAGTTGATGCAGCTGAAGGTGAGTTGGTAAAAGGAAATTATGTAGTAAACCTGTTTTCAGGTCCAAAAATGATTTCTAATACACAATTTGAGTTGAAATAATTTCATTATAAATAAAAAATCAACCGTCATATTAATAATTAGTATGACGGTTTTTTTATGTTTTTGTTAGAAATTACAGTGCTTGATCATTAATTAAATAAATTCATTTTTAATTCGTTTAAATTCAATTATTTTTGCGCAATGGCAAAGCAAGAAGATACATTTAAAAAAGTAATAGCCCATGCTAAGGAGTATGGGTATATTTTTGGTTCTAGTGAGATTTATGATGGTTTAAGTGCAGTATATGATTATGGTCAAAATGGAATAGAGCTAAAAAAGAATATTCGTGAATATTGGTGGAAAAGCATGGTCTATATGCATCAGAACATTGTAGGATTAGATGCTGCTATACTTATGCATCCAACTACCTGGAAAGCTTCTGGACACGTAGATGCTTTTAATGACCCGTTAATTGATAACAAAGATTCTAAAAAACGATATAGAGCTGATGTATTAATCGAAGATTATGCAGAAAAGCTCAATCAAAAGGCTCAAAAAGAGATTCAAAAGGCCAAAAAACGATTTGGTGAAGATTTTGATGAGGAGCAATTTGTTGCTACCAATCCAAGAGTAGTTAAATATCTTGCTCAGAGAGATGAAGTTTTAAAACGAATGGGGAAATCTCTTGAAAATGAAGATCTTGCTGATGTTAAAGCTTTAATCGAAGAATTAGGTATTGCCGATCCAGATACGGGATCTAAAAACTGGACAGAAGTACGTCAGTTTAACCTTATGTTTGGCACTAAATTAGGAGCTTCTGCAGAATCAGCAACTGATTTGTTTTTAAGACCTGAAACAGCTCAAGGTATTTTTGTGAATTTCCTTAATGTTCAGAAAACCGGAAGAATGAAAATTCCGTTTGGTATTGCTCAAACAGGAAAAGCCTTTAGAAATGAGATCGTAGCTCGTCAATTTATCTTCAGAATGCGTGAATTCGAGCAAATGGAAATGCAATTCTTTGTCAAACCTGGAGAAGAAATGAAATGGTACGAGTATTGGAAAGAAACTCGTCTCAACTGGCATCTTTCACTAGGATTAGGAAAAGAAAATTATCGTTTCCACGATCACGATAAATTAGCGCATTATGCCAATGCGGCCGCAGATATCGAATTTAATTTCCCCTTTGGATTCAAAGAATTAGAAGGTATTCATTCAAGAACAGACTTTGACCTTAAAGCTCACGAAGAATTTTCTGGTAAAAAATTACAATTCTTCGATCCAGAGATGAAAGAAAGTTATGTTCCATATGTAGTAGAAACATCGGTAGGGTTGGATCGTATTTTCTTAGCAGTTTTTGCTACTGCTTTACAAAACGAAGATCTTGAAGATGGAACCAGTAGAGTTGTTTTAAAACTCCCTGCTGTAGTAGCTCCTGTTAAAGCTGCTATTCTTCCATTAGTTAAAAAAGATGGGTTGCCAGAGATCGCTCAACAGATTGTTGATGATTTAAAATGGAAATTTAATGTTATCTATGATGAAAAAGACGCCATAGGACGTCGTTACAGAAGACAAGATGCAAACGGAACACCGTTTTGTATTACTGTAGATCACGATACTTTAAATGACCAGACTGTTACCATTCGAGATAGGGATACTATGGAGCAAAAAAGAGTTTCTATTAAAGACCTTAAAACAATCATCTCAGAAAAGACAGATGCTGAATATTGGTTGAAATAAAATTATAGATTATCAAATATGAGCCGCTTTTTTAAGCGGCTTTTTTTATTTTTGTTTGGAAACAATTAAAGTATTTAGAATTCCTAGGGACTTATTTGTATAATTATTAACAATAATATTATTTATTAACCATTTTTATGAAAACACAATTATCATTTGTATTTCTGTTTTTTGCTATTACCTTCTTAGGTAATGCGCAAGAAAAAGAAACAAAAAGGGCTTCATCTGTTATTAAAGCTATTTATCTTGGTGAAACACCCCCTTTAGCTGGGAGAACATTGATTCCGGCAAAGCCAAGAACAGGAGAAATTAATCCAAGGAGAACTAATGGAAGTAAAGTAGTTCCTGGAAAAGGATCAAAAGGAGTTGATCCCCTTAGAGCAATACAACGTAATGCTGCTGGAACTCAACCGGGAAGAGCACCTTCTCTGGTTTTTGAAGTAAATTCATCATCATCATCACCTACAGATCCAACGGGAGCAGTTGGTCCAAATCATTATGTAAGTGCTAAGAATTCATCATTCGCAATTCATGATAGAAGTGGTAATGTCTTAGTACCCTCTAATTCTTTAGCAAATATATGGCCAGGAGAAACTTTAGGAGATCCCATAATATTTTATGATAATTATGCAGATCGATTTGTGATCACACAGTTTAGTGATACTCCAAATGGATTCTTGGTCGCAGTAGGAAAAGGGCCAGACCCTGTAAACGATGGATGGTTTACTTATCGTTTTACTACCAGTAGTTTTCCAGATTACACCAAATTTTCAATCTGGTCTGATGGATATTATGTAACGGCAAATAAAGATCAAGGAGCTCAAACAACAAACGAAGTAGTTTTTGCTTTAGAAAGAGAAAAGCTGTTAAAAGGAGATCCTAATGCCCAAATGGTAGGATTTTCTCTTCCTGGAATTGAAGACAATGGCTTTTTTAGTCCAGGTGGTTTTCATGCAACAGGACCAGAATTACCTCCAGCTGGAGATATGAGAATTGTTTTTATGCAAGATGATTCTTGGCAAGATGTTAACGATGATTCCTTAAAACTTTGGTCTATTAATGTAAACTGGGATAATCCTGCTTCCTCTACAATTGCTGAAGCAGAAGAATTTACTGCAGATAGTAATGCTATAACCGATTTTGATTCTGTTTTTGATGGTGGAAGTTTTAATAATCTTCCTCAGCCAGGAGGCGGGCAAAATATTGACGTTATCCAGTCGACTATGATGTATATGACAAGCTATAGAAGGTTTTGTGATTATAATTCTGTAGTAATGAATTTTGCTGTGGACATAGATGATCGTACTGATTCAGATAACATTGCAGCCGTAAGGTGGTATGAATTACGTCAGGCTGGTGATGGTCAACCTTGGACAGTTTATCAAGAAGGAACTTACGAAGCACCCGATGGAAAGAGTGCCTGGTGTGCAAGTATGGCTATGGATGCCTTCGGAAATATCGGAATGGGATATACTTCTATGGGTACAACTGCCAATAATGCTACTGCAGATAGTTTTGCTTCATTAAGATATACAGGGAGATTAGCTAGCGATCCTTTAGGAACTATGACTGTAGCAGAACAAACTATAGCTGAAGGAACAGCACAAGATGTAAACTTTAGATATGGAGATTACGCACAACTAACTGTTGATCCTACAGATGATCAATCTTTCTGGCATATTGGAGAGTATTTTGAGAGTACTGGTAATAATGCTAGAAATGTTGTAGGGGTATTTAAAATCGCGACAAATCCAGTAACTGATGTAAGAATTGCTTCTATAGATTCTCCATCAGATGCGGTTTTTGGTAATTCTGAAACTGTTACCGTTACTATACAAAATTTAGGAACCTCTGTACAATCGAATATCCCGGTAAGCTACCAAATTGACGGGGGTGCAGCAGTAAATGAGGTGTTTACAGGTTCTATTCCTGCTAATGGCACTGCCTCCTTTAGTTTTAGTGCCACAGCTGATTTAAGCGGTGCTGATACATTTCAGATTTCTGCAAAGACTGATTTATCCGGAGATGAAAACCCTCAAAATGATTGTAATTCTGTTATAGTAAAAGAATTGGATGCAGTAGATCTGGCACTAGTATCATTAGTATCACCTGAATCTAATGGAGAGCTTTCTGCAACAACAAATGTTACAATAACAATAAATAATTTGGGAGGAGTTGAACAATCTAATATTCCGGTTTCTTATACGATTAACGGAGGAGCTGCTGTAAATGAAGTTGTTCCTGGACCAATTGCCATTGGAGGAAGTGCAAATTTCACTTTTAATCAAACAGCAGATCTTTCATCATTTGGAACTTATAATTTTGTTTTAACAGTTTCTCAAACTGGGGATGCTAATGCCTCCAACAACTCAATCACCGTAGAAGTAGTTAAAGAAATCTGTTCTCCTACTTCAGACTGTAGTTTTGGTGATAACATTTTATCTTTCGCACTTTCTGATCTTTCTAATACAGGCATTCCTTGTAATACCGGGTATGAGGATTTCACTAATCTTTCAGCTTCTTTAGACAGGACAGTAAGTAACTATACTATAACTCTTCAAGGTGGTTATGCCAGCGGAGATGACGAGAAGTTTTCTCTTTGGATTGATCTTAATGATAATAATACATTTGATGATTCTGAACGACTTGTTACAGATGGTATAATAACCTCTGCAAATACTGATATTAGCTTTCCTATTACAATTCCAACTGATGCTCCACTAGGAGATCATAGAATGCGTGCAAGAATAGGAGATACCAGTTTTGCAGGAGATCTTAATGATCCTTGTAACTCGATGAGTTATGGATCTACTCATGACTATACTGCAAGTATCACAGAGCCACTATCTGTTCCTGATTTTGTGAACTCAGAAAGTGAAATGATAGTAACAAGTTTACCAGAAGATAAATATAATATCAGTTTAAATACGAGTTTTGAAGGAAGATTAACTTTTAATGTATTTACACTCTCTGGACAAACACTTGTATCTAATTATGTAAATAAAAATGGAAAGGGACTATATGAATATGATTTAGATATGTCATATGCCGCTTCTGGTATTTATATTGTTAGTATCGGAGATAATTCCAATAGATTGACTGAGAAAATAATTGTTAGATAATATTTAACCTATACAAGAGCAATAATAAAGGAGATATCACGCAAATGATATCTCCTTTATTATTATAGATTAACTATTGTGTTTTGCCATGTTTTAAAGTTAAATTGTATTTTAGTCCAAAAGTTGAATATTTTCTCAATATAAAATTGCGCTCATGTTATTGAAAAAGATTGTTGTTTTTTCTTTCTTATTATACTGTTTTATAGGGTTTTCTCAAGAAAAGGAAACGTTACAAGCCACTTTAATAACAACATCTTCTGCAATGAAGAAGGTAACACCCTTGACAGGTAAAAAGCTCATTCCTGAAAAACCTCGAGAAGGAGAAATTAATCCAAGAAGAACTGACGCTAATAAGATAGTACCAGGAAAAGGATTACCTACAGGGCAAGATCAACTTCTTTTTAAACAAAAAAATGCTCAAAATATCAGAATAGGTAGGGCTCCTTCATTAACTTTTGAAGCAAACTCAAGTGCTTCATCACCTTCTGATCCTACTGGAGCTATAGGACCTAATCATTATGTAAGTGCCAAAAACTTTGCCTTTGCTATTCATGACAGAAATGGTAATGTATTAGTGCCCTCTACATCCCTGGCAAATATTTTTCCAGGAGAAACTCTTGGCGATCCGATTGTATTCTATGATAGTTTTGCAGATCGATTCGTAATCACTCAATTTTCAAATTCACCTAATGGTTTTTTGGTTGCTGTTTCGCAAGGTCCCGACCCTGTAAATGATGGATGGTTTACCTATCGATTTGAGACCGGTAGTTTTCCTGATTATACAAAATTCTCAATCTGGTCTGATGGATATTATGTAACTGCTAATAAAGATCAAGGCTCTCAACAAACAAGTGAAGTAGTATATGTTATAGAAAGAGAAAAAATGCTTGCTGGTGCAGAACGAGCAAAAATGATTGGATTTCCATTGCCCGGAGCTAGAATTGGAGGTTTTTACAGTCCTGCTTCTTTTAATGCTATTGGTAATACGTTACCTCCTGAAGGTGATGCTAAGATCATTTATTTTCAAGATGATGCCTGGCAAAATGTATCGCAAGATGCTTTAAAACTATGGACAATCAATGTTGATTGGATTAATCCTGATCAATCTACAATTACAGAAGCAGAAGAACTTACGGTAAGTGGTGGTGATATCACATCCTTTGATTCTACTTTTGATGGTGGTTCTTTTAGTAATCTACCTCAACCAGGATCTGAAGGACAGGAGATTGATGTATTACAAGGAGCAGTTATGTTTGCAACCAATTACAGAAGGTTTTGCGATTATAATTCTGTAGTACTTAATTTTGCTGTGGATATTGATAACAGGCCAGACACCGATAATATTGCTGGAATACGTTGGTACGAATTACGACAAAGTGGTGACGGACAGCCCTGGACTGTTTATCAAGAAGGTACATATACTTCTCCAGATGGAAAAAGTGCCTGGTGTGCAAGTATGGCCATGGATATTTTTGGAAATATCGGTATGGGATATACTACTATGGGAACGACCGCAAACGGTGCTAACCAAGATAGTTTTGCTTCTATTAGATACACAGGAAGATTAGCCAGTGATCCTTTAGGAACTATGACTTTTACAGAAGAGAATATCGCTATTGGTACTGATATACAACGTAATGGTAGAGATCGTTATGGTGATTATGCACAACTTACGGTAGATCCAACCGATGATCAAACTTTTTGGCATATTGCTGAGTATTTTCAAGATTCACCTAGTAATTCCAGAAATATTGTAGGTGTTTTCAAAATAGCTCCAGATGTAGCGAATGATGTAGGAGTAATAAGTATTGATACCCCTAACGATGCAACATTTACTAATGCAGAAGTGGTAACAATTACTATTAAAAACTTTGGAGAGACTACTCAAAATAATATTCCTGTAAGTTATTCTATTAATGGCGGTGCAGTTGTTAATGAAATTTTTACCGGATCTATTGCTTCTGGTGCAACAGCTTCTTTTTCATTTAACGCAACAGCAGATTTGACTTCTGGAAGAAATTTTACTATCGAGGCAGAAACTAATCTTGCTGGTGATGTTACTCCAGAAAATGACTGTGCATCTAAAAAAGTATTAAATCTTTTTCCAAATGATGTGGGAGTTGTGGGATTAATCTCTCCTATTAGTGGAGGAGGATTATCTGATACAGAGTCTATCACAATACAAATACAAAACTACGGAGGAAACCCACAATCTAATATTCCTGTTTTTTATACGCTTGATGGTGGAAATCCAGTCAATGAAACTTTTACTGGTACTATTCCTGTTGGAGAATCTGCAGAATATACATTTACACAGACTGCTAATCTTCTGGAATTCAAAAATTATACGCTGCAACTTGGAACTGCCTTAACAACTGATGAGGATACTACTAATGATAGTATTACCAGAGTTGTTGAACATCGTTTATGCTCCCCTACTTCTAATTGCACTCAATTTGGTGATGGAATAACCTCTTTTGTGCTATCTAATATTTCTAATACTAATATTACCTGTAGTTCAGGTTATGAAGATTTTACAAACATGACTATCAACCTGGATAAAGCTGTTGGAGTATATATTTTAACAGTACAAACTGGGTTTGCAAGTGGTACTGCAGAACAACTATCATTATGGATAGATTTTAATGACAATGCTGTTTTTGAAGAATCTGAATTACTACTTAGTAATGAAGTTATTGATAGAGAAAATACGGATCAAAATTTTGCAATTACTTTTGGAGATAACGCACAATTAGGAACTCATCGACTAAGAATTCGTGCTGGAGA
Organism: Aquimarina callyspongiae; assembly: GCF_034322225.1. Classification (NCBI taxonomy): domain Bacteria; kingdom Pseudomonadati; phylum Bacteroidota; class Flavobacteriia; order Flavobacteriales; family Flavobacteriaceae; genus Aquimarina; species Aquimarina callyspongiae. The sequence continues at coordinate 1,563,457 of NZ_JAXLPA010000001.1, forward strand.
TACTGATACAAATAATGGCGCATCACTTAATGATCCTTGTGGCTCTATGCAGTTTGGAACTACACATGATTACTCTGTAGAGATAGGAGAAAACACAAACCCTAATACTGATCTAGTAATAGCAAGTCTACCTAATAATCAATTTTTTATTACGATGAGCGATTCTAATGCAGATCAAACATTAAGGATAAATGTTTTTACTTTAACTGGTCAAACTATTGTTTCTAATTTTGTTGAAAAAGATGCAAACGGAAGGTTTGTATATCAATTAGATATGTCTCATGCCAGTACCGGAATCTATTTTGTTCGTCTGGGAAGTAATAAAAATGGGAAGTCAGCAAAATTTGCTGTCCAATAATATATATGCTTATTCTCGTTTAGAGATTTCATTTATAGAAACGGGACGAGCTTCATTACATCTACTTGCCATTCTAAGACTTGCATATTTTACCCAAACTTTTTCAGGCATATCTCCTTTAAAAAAATCTCCCAAATTTATAGGATCTAATTTATCCTTATATTTTTCTACAGTAAGGATATAAGGACATCCATTTGATTTATTTACTGTTAATGTTCCTTTACTAAAACCTTGCTCCACCATTTTATCAGGATTTATAATTTGTGCGCTATTTTCTCCGTCTTCTTTATCCTTGTTATCAGTTCCTTTTGTAGTACTACAACCACTAATACAAAGTACCAGAGCTAATGATATTTTGAGAATATTCCTCATAAAAACAATAATTGTGTGTTAGGTCTATAAAGATCAGAAAAAATATTAAAAATATGCTCTTAGTTGTATACTTCCTGTATGAATTGTTTCTGAAATTTCACTTTTCCTGCCCGAATAAGATACATTAAGATCCAAAAATTTAGTAAGTTTTTTCTGTGCTAATAAAGACCAAGTATAGTTATCTCCTGGTTGCAAACCGTTTAACAATTGATATCCTACAGGCGAAAAAGAATTTCCTGTAAAATCATTATTAAAATAATTAAACTCCCCTGTAATAGCAACTTGCTGTTTATTCGTATACATAAACGATGCTCCTAATTTTTGCTGAGACAAGGATTCAACTCCCATAGTATTATCTTGATCATTTAGTAAATAAAAAATACTAAACTGTACCTGATCAGAAAGCAAATAAGACAATTTAGGTGCTACTCTATATCCTTCTAATAAATAATTTCGATTCGCAAAATTCTCAGAAGTACTTTCAGTTTCTACTAGTTCATTCTTAATGTCCAAAAGCCAGGTATTCGCTATTTTATGGACAAAATTAAGTTGGTGGTTTTTTAATTTGTTTTCTTGAAGCCCTGTAACCAAAAGATTCGTATTCTTTGAAGAGAGATATGTATATGATGTTGTATATCGTTGTTTTCCTCTATTATAAAACAATGTATTCCTAAAACTAAGATTTAATGCCAACTCATTATCACTTTCTCCAAAGGGATTAAGGTCAAAAGAATTGTTTTCTCTACGATTTTTACGATCTATGATATAGGATGTTTGATTATAAAAATGAGATAGTAGTTTTTTTGTTTTATTATCAGAGCCTGACCAGCTAGAAGGGTTAAGAGTAACAATCTGACTTAAACGATTTTGATGTGTTTTAAGAAAAACCTGATTAGGTAGTAAAACCCTTAGATAATTAGCTTCGTCTGTAAACTGAGCTACTTCAAATTCGTCTAATTCTTGTATTCCATTATCGTTATAGTCATTCCAAGTAAAGGTTCCCTGACCAGGATCTACTTCAACATATGTAAATTCTTGCTGAGGCAACGTTCCGCTATTAGTTTCAAAAACAGTATTCCAATTTATTTTATTTCCAAAGAAACGTTGGTTATAAAGTAATCTAGAATTTAAAGATTGTTCGTCTTCCTGATTTTCATCTTTATTATCCAATGTTCTGTAATTTACAAACAATGATAACTGTGTACTCGAAGTATTTAAAAGGTTTGATTTAAGATAATATGTATTAGATATACTTATTTCGTCCAGTTTATTACTTCTTACACTATCATTAATACGATATCTATATCCTATCTCAGCATAAATCTTAGTACTATCACCTACTCCTGTATAAAGTTCATAGGATTTAAATCGTTGAGTATTTAAGGTAAATGTTTGATCAGTAAGGTTTATCTCTTTATTTTCTTCGACTGCTATTTTTGAACCAATCCAATTTTTAGGAAAACTATATGCCAAACCTCCATACATCCTAAAAAATCTAGAGTCTAATGCAGCATTTTTACTGTTTAGTAAACTAGAATTTAAAGAAAGTCTGAATCTTTTAAAAGCCAATGCACTATTTAAATTATGTCGGTTACCGTTGTAGTTTTCCGAAAAGTTTAGGTGCTGAAAAGAATATCTTGCAAAACCTTTTTTAGGATGGAAGAGCTCTAAACCAGTAGATAAAAACTGTTGATCTCCCAAAGGGTCATTAAGGTTCCAATCTCTGGTAAATTCTACATTATATATTCGCTCTATACTTTTAAACTGCTCTTGTACATAATCTGCACTTGCCAAGGCATTCATAGACCAACTACTATCTTTGGCAAAAACTCGTTGTGTGAATTGTATTCTTGCGGCCACCCCATCATTATCATCATCATCAAGATCAGAAAACAAATTCAGATCATTTTTACTTCCCGAAAGTTCAAAATTTGCCGTAGTTTTTTCATTAGGAGTGTAAGAACCTTGAACAACCGCTGTTTGTAGCTTTGTTGGTGCTTGTAACTGAATAACAGGAGCAAAATTTCCTTGCGGCACTCCATTAACCGGAGCTACATATTCAAAAATTCTACTTATTACATTTACATCGCCCACAATATAATCTCCTTGATTGTCTCCTACCAAAGTAAAACGAACATTAAATAACTCATCTTGTGGATTGCTTGAAAACACAAAAATCTCTTGTCCATCAACAATATCTCTTCGGTATAAAATTTTGTTTTCGCTAAAAGTATCTGGAACCGCAGACGGTGAAATCATTTGCGTAGGATCGTCTCCAGCATTTGACAAAATTTCTTTTTGCGGGTCGCTTAGGTTTTGTTGTAAAGGCTGATTTTTGGCATCATTTTCTGAATATACAAATGCTCCTATTTTTAGTTTTTCGCCTTGATGACCTCCTCCTCCATATGCTATAATACGGGAGTAGTTTCGTTCTGTAGTTTGATACTCTACAGAGATACGCATATCCGATGTAATAGGATATGTAGGGTTAAATCGCAGCTCTCCTGCATTATAATCAATAATATAATCTTTGTTTTCTCCTCGTTCTAATAAAAGTCCATTTACATATACTCGCTCACTGCCAGATACAATCAATATAAAGAGTTCTCCATTAGATCCTGTTAATTTATAAGGTCCTTGATTTCCTTCTTGACCAGTAAATTGACTCCTGGTAAAAACACCTCTCACCAAAGCTCCTGCAGCAAAAAGATCTGTTTTTGAGTTCATATGATTTAACGTTCCGTTTAATGAAATTCCCTGTACATTTTTTGTGAAGCGATTAAAATAGCTCGTGCTATTTTGTAACTGCACGTCACCTGCTCTAATATTCCAGTTCTTGCTATATAGTTCTATAAAAACCTGATCAAATTCATCTAAGTTTTGAGAATATCCATTCTGTTGTACAGGTACATTTGCATCTTGAATCGAAGCTCTAAGAGATACTTTGTCGCTTATTTTTCCTGATATCTGAAGATCTAATTCAGAATTTAATACTGTACTTTGATTACTTCCTACGGTTACTCCGCGAGAAATACTTCCGTTGGTGGTAAGTCCGTCAAAAGGTTTAAACTCTGTTTTATTTTTAGGTTTAGAAAGACTGTATAGCTTTTGTAAATCTCCTTTTTTTTCTACAATAATAGAGGGATCAAATTCAAAGTATTTTTTGGTCAGAAAATCAGGATATCTATAATATTCAATACTTATAGAGTCATTTTTAGATTTGGCTAATGACGAAAGGATCAGAGTACCATTTTCAAAATTAACCGCATAAGAAGTACTATCGATTAATGTATTGTTTTTTGAAAGTACTTTAAAGTCTATTGGGTTGATACTTACAGAATCAATTTGGATCGTATCCTTAACACTTACCTTTTTATTTCTAAAATGTATAGAAGCATCCTGACCCAGTATCATATTAATACCAGAAAAAAGAAAAAAACCTAAAACCCTTACAATACGCATTGTCTACAAAACTAAAGTTTTTAACCTTTTAAAATAGTCGCTTACACCCTAAAATATGGTGATTTGTGCAACAAGTTTGGATTGGATAGGTTTTTATGTTGGTACAATAACGATAAAAGTACTATTTAGTTTTATGATCCTCCAAAAAATTAGACATGTATTATTACCGCGCTCTTTTTAAATATTCCTGTGACATCAACATGTTCAATATCAGTTTTTGCGCTGTAGTAACGGTTCTAAACAATCTTCTTTGGGGAAGTTTAATGTTCTTTACACTTGGTATTTTTGTTGGTTATCAAGGTTTTAAAGTATTTAAAAACAATGAATATTATCTGTACTACAATCTTGGACTCACAAAATCAGATCTTTTATTCAAAGTATTTATTATGAACACTCTAATAGCTTTTCCTATACTAATACTACTATTACTATTTTAATATGCATAACCTAACCATCTGTAATCTTACTAAATCTTTTGGTAAGCATACCGTATTAAACACTATTTCTATAACCTGCAATACCGGAGAGATTATTGGAATTTTTGGAAGAAACGGTTCTGGTAAATCTACTATGCTTAAATGTCTTTTTGGTACTTTAAAAGCAGATTCCCTTCAGATTCGTATTGACGAAGAAAATATATTGCCTCAGGAAGTTATTACTGATAAAAGAATAGGATATCTTCCTCAAAACTCTTTTTTACCCAAAGAAAAAACGGTACGACAGATTATTCCGCTTTTATTTCCCAATGGAGCTCAACAAGATCGTATCTTTTATTCTGAAGGTATCTACAAAATAGAGAATAGAAAAATCGGAAAACTATCCTTAGGAGAATTACGATATCTCGAAGTATTGTTGCTTGCTCATTTAGATCATCAATTTTTACTTCTGGATGAACCATTCTCTATGATACAACCAATATATAAGGATCAAATCAAGGAATTATTATTGTCATTAAAAGAAAAAAAAGGAATATTCATTACAGATCATTACTATGATGATGTACTGGGTATTACCGATTATAATATTCTTATCAAAAACGGTGATGCTGTTGTAATAACTAATAAAAGTGACCTAAAAGAACACGGGTATTTAACCTCAACCATCAATTAATCAGCTACTATCATCTTGTGTGTTTTCTGGACTTGAGTCTTCGTCCTCGTCTTCCTGACGGGCCGTAAAACCTATACTAAACATAACACTCATGAAATAGGTGAATATTCTTTTTTATGATGAGCCTTTTGTTTCCTGATTGAATAACACTTACACGATACAGGAATACACAATCATATAAAAATACCTTATAATTTACCCAACATTAAAACTTTATGTGTAAATCAAATCATTATATAATACAATGAGGTTTTCCGTAACGATATTTTATCGATTTAAGGTATTTTAGCCATTGCTTTTAAACCCTTATCCCAATGAAGCAATTTGTACAACTTGTATTTCTACTTTTAATAGTTGTTTTTAATGGTTCGGCACAAGTAACTAATGACACGATTATTGCCTCTCAATATTTTAAGAAAGGTGAATTGTTACTAGTTAATAAAAAATTAGATAGTGCAATCTCCTATTTTAAAAAAGCATTACCTCTTTATGAAAAGACTAAATCCTGGGAACAAGTAGCGGGTTGTTATAATAGAATGTCAGAGAGTGAAAAATATAAAGCTTTTTATAATGAATCATTCGTATTGGCAAAAAAAGCTATGTTAATTAGCACTAAGTATTTTGAAAAAGATAATCTTGAAAAAGCTAATGCTTATGATAATATTGGTGATTACTATAGAATAAAAAAATCAGATTTAAAAACAGCACTAAATTATTACCAAAACGCCTTTATTATTCGAAAAAAAACAATCTCTAAACGCCCTGCTGATATTGCAATTTCATACACAAATCTTGCTAGATTAAAAATGAATAAAGGTCAATATGATCAAGCGATTAATCTTCTTAATAATGCTTTGGATATTCGACTTAAATATTATGGAGAAAATCATTACAAAACAGCAGAAACGTATTTTTTAATTGCGAGGAATTACAGGCATAAATGGGAATTTGATAAAACCTTAATGTATTACAAAAAGGTATTAAAAATTAGATTAAGTTTTTTCGGTAAAAACCACATTCAAACTGCTAGAGTATATGGTAATATTGGTATTCTTTATTATGTAAGAGGAGAAAATGATGTTGCCTTAAAATATTTGAAAAAAGAGCTATATCTCAAAAATAAAGTCCTTAGAAGGAATCATCCTAATCTCGCAGATACCAACTTAAATATTGGTGCAGTTTACAAAGAAAAAGGAGAGTTTGATAATGCATTAGTATACATAGAAAAAGCATTAAAAATATTAAAGAATCATTTTGGTGATAATCATGTAGAAACATCTCCAGTTTACTTTAACTTAGCAAGTATATATGCCAAAACTGGCAAATGGAATATGGCCTTGAATTATTATAATAAAATCAAGGATATCATACAAACAACCAATCAAAGTAAAGAAGATTTTGCTATTATTTATAACAAAATAGGTCTCATTTATACTCAGATGGGTAATTATCCCGCAGCTGAAAAGTATTTACAAAACTCAATCTTTTTAAAGGAAAAAATCTTTGGGAAAAATCATATCGCCATCGCCGATTCTTATAACAATCTAGGAACCGTGTATAGGCTTCAAAAAAAAAGAAAAGAAGCATTGTCTTACTACCTAAGATCATTGACTATTAAACAAAGGAAATACAAAGGAAATCATAAGTCGATTGCCAATTCTATGAAAGAAATCGGAGCTCTTTTTATTGATGAAAAAAGGTTTGAAGAAGCTGAAGAATACCTTACAAAAGCATTTCAGATTAGAAAAGAATTATATGGGGTTCATCATGGTGTTACCAAAGCTGTGCAAAATCAAATCGCTTATTGTCATTATAAAAACAAAAAACTGGATCTGGCTTTATCATATTACCAAAGTGCTTTACAAGAAGATAAGAAAAAACAAACTTTGGACAGAAACTTTGGCGTATTACTAACATCTTTAATCGGCAAATCACAAACCTATACATCCTTATTTAAAGAAACCAAAAAGGTCAAATATTTAGATAGTAGCAAAGTCACCTATCAAAAAGCACAACAAGTCATTAATAAAACAAGACATAACCTACGTCATTATAAGGATAAAATAACCTTTTCTAAAAAAGTAAAACAAATCTATTTGGGTGCCATCGAAAATCAAATGTTACTATATACCCAAACCAATGATACTAAGTTTCTAAACAAAGCATTTGTATACAGCGAACAAGGAAAATCCAATACCTTAAAAGAACAATTGTTTTATGAGAGTAGTGTTCAGTTTGCAGGATTGAATCCAGGTTTAGTCAAGCTTGAAAAAAAACTTAAAACAGATCGATCTTATTACCAGTCTTTAATAGCCAAAGAACAAGGAAAAAAGACGATTGATTCGGTAAGAATTACGGAGATAAAAAACAAACTATTCAACATTACTAGAAAACGAGATTCGCTAACTACTGTGCTTGAAAAAAATTATCCCAAGTATTATCAACTCAAATATCAAAATGAGATAGTCTCGATAAAAAAGATTCAGCAAAATCTTAAACAAAATACAACGCTACTTGAATTCTTTACCGAAGATAGTATTACATATGCTTTTACAATTTCAAAAAATGACCTCGATGTTATAAAACTGTCTACTCCAAAACTACAGGAAAACATAACATTTTTAAGAGAGAAAATTATATCCAAAAACACTAAAGCATATAAGACCATCGCTCACTCTTTATACAAACAACTCATCCTACCTTTAAAAGGCAAAATTATCGGCGATGAAGTAATTATTATTCCTGATGGTCCATTATGGCATCTTAATTTTGATTTGCTTATATCACAAGATAATCTTTCTAAGGATCCTAAAGAATTTTCATATCTACTAAAAAAATATGCGATTACCTATGCTAATTCTGCAACCTTATTACTCAATTCGTTTAAAGCAGATAAATCGATTAAAAATCTTCAAGAATGTCTTGCCTTTTCTTTTTCTGATGATATCGGTATTGAAATAACCGATACAAATACAATAGATTTGGCAACACTAAGAGACAGCGATGATGATTTACCTGGAACCCGAAAAGAAATCAAAGCGATTGCTGATATTATAGATGGTCAATACTTTTACGGATCTGAAGCTAATGAAGGTAATTTTAAGAAACATGTAAATCAATATAATATATTACATCTGGCACTTCATGGAGAAGTCGATAATGAATACCCCGAAAATTCTAAACTCTATTTTACAAAAAGCAAGGATACTCTAGAAGATAATTTATTATATAGTCATGAACTCTTTGCTATGGATATTCCTTCAGAACTAACCGTTCTTAGTGCTTGCAACACTGGTTCTGGTAAAATTGCCAAAGGCGAAGGAATAATGAGCTTGGGCAATGCTTTTCAATATGCTGGAACCAAAAGTTTATTGCTCACCAGTTGGGAAGTATCAGATGCCACTACTCCAGAGATCATGAAAGATTTCTACACGTATTTAAAAGATGGAAAAAATAAAGCAAAAGCTTTACAACAAGCCAAGTTAAAATATCTGGAGACCTCTGAACTCAATCGAACACATCCTTTTTACTGGGGTGGGTTTTACTTGGTAGGAGACGCTACTCCAATTGAATTTAAAAATTCAGATTCTATATGGTGGATCATAGGATTGGGAGTTTTAGCCCTCGTCGTATTAACTATGTTTTGGTATAAAAGAAAAGTCAATAATTAATAAAAGATAATATCGCAGCTTTAAAAACCCTAAGATAATGGCTGCTTATAAAACGTGAACTCATGAAATCACTCTTAAAAATCATAGTATTGTTGTTAGTATTCACTATAACCAGTACTGCCCAAACCAATGATACCATTGTCGCCTATCAATATTTTAAAAAAGCTGATTCTTTATTAACTGACAGAAAATTAAACAGTTCTATCGCCTACTTTAAAAAAGCAATCCCTTTATATGAAAAAGCGAGAGCTTGGGAACGAGTAGCTAGTTGTTATAATGGAATATCTGAGTGTTTTTGGCGAGATTATAAATCAGAGAAATCGTTGGAAAATGCGCAAAAAGCACTTGAAATAAGTAAAAAAAGATTAAATAAATACCACAGTGAGATCGAAGAATCTCACATTAATCTTGCCATTGTCCATGAAGATCTTGCAGATTACAAAAATGCTTTAAACCACTACAATAAAGCATTAGATATTAGTATAAATAACTTAGGAAAAGATCATCCCAAAAGTGCTTATATCTATAGCAATATGGCAGGTTTATTTTATCGAAAAGGAGATTTACAAAAAGCAGAAGAGTTTATTACCAAAGCATTGTATTTATATAGTAAATCTGAAAAACAGAACTTAAAAGAAAAATACAATGCCCACAATACAGCAAGCAGAATACTTTCTTCTAAAGGAAACTTGAAAAAAGCACTATATCATCAAAAAAAAGCTCTCGAAATTGCTATAGCTTTTTTTGGCAAAGAGCACGTAGAAACTGCCTATTGCTATAATGATTTAGGGCTTATTTATCGTAAGTTAGGTTCATACAATAAAGCGTTAATTAATAATAAAAAAACGATTAACATACTTGAAAAAGAAAACGACATTCCTCCTTTAACTTTTGCTTTAATTTATAATAATCTCGGTGTTTTATATAGGTACAAGCAGGATTATCACCAGGCATTAACGAATTATAAAAAAGGATTAAGTTTTATTGAAAAAACAAATTATCAAGATGAGATTTCATTATTATATAGTAATATTGCTTTTGCTCTTAACGAAATCGGCAGATATGAAAAAGCATTTGATTATGCTAACAGATCTTTAGAAATCCGAAAAAAAATATTTCAAAAAGACCATCCATATATAGCAGAATGTTATCGAATTATTGGATATATTTTTGAAAAAAAATTAGATTTTGACAAAGCTTTACATTATCATTCTATTGCTCTAAATAGTAATATAAATACTTTTGGAAATAATAGCTTATATGTTGCGGACTGTTACAATGACATTGCAGAAAATTTGATAGAAAAGGAAAAACTGAATGAAGCAATCTCACAGTACAACTTAGCCCTAAAAAGCAATACTACTCCTTCTGATAGTTTAAAAAAATTTGATCCTGCCAACTACTTAAATTGGGAGGTTTTATTGGTGACTCTTAAGGGTAAAGCTAATGCTGAAAACGCAGTGTATAAAATAGACAACAATGTTCAAAATTTAAAAAAAGCTATTAATACTTATAAAATGGCTGATCATACTATAGCATACGTCAGACAAAATCTAAGTGAATATAAAGATAAAGTAATCTTTGCAAATAGGTCTAAAGATTTATATAGCCAAGCTATCAAAACATTTGTATCAAGTAGAAATAAAACCAGTGATCTTAACTTATTGGAAACTTCATTTTATTATGCCGAAAAAAGCAAATCCAATACTTTAAAAGAACTATTAAATGTTTCTATAGCCAAAACATTTTCCGGACTTCCAGAAAATATAATTAATCTAGAAAAAACCTTAGCTACCAATAAATCGTATTATCAATCTAAGGTTGGTCGGGAAAAATTAAACGAACAAATAGATTCAATTAAGCTATCCACATTCGAAAACCAACTCTTCGACATCAACAAAACCCAAGATTCTTTAACTCAAATATTAGAAAAAAATTATCCCAAGTACTATCAACTTAAATATCAAAATGAAGTAGTTTCGATAAAAAAGATTCAACAAAATCTTAAACAAAATACAACATTACTTGAATTCTTTACCGATGATAGCATTACCTATGCCTTTGTGATCTCCAAAAACGAACTAACCGTACAAGAATTAAAAACTCCTAAACTGCAAAATAATATTGAGGAATTCAGACAAAGTATTATTGACCAAAATATCAAAACCTATAAAACACAAGCATATCATCTCTATCAGCAACTAATAAATCCGATCCATGATCAACTAACAGGTAAAGAGTTAATTATTATTCCTGATGGGCCACTATGGCATCTTAATTTTGACCTACTTATAACCCAGGATAACCCTTCTAATAATCCTAAAGATTTTTCATATCTACTAAAAGATTATGCGATTACTTATGCTAATTCTGCAACCCTTTTGTTTAATTCATTTACTTCCGATAAACCTCACAAAAAACAACAAGAATGTCTTGCTTTTTCTTTTTCTAATGATACTATTACTGACATAACCGATACCAAAACGATAGATTTAGCAACACTTAGAGATAGTGATGATGATTTACCTGGAACCCGAAAAGAAATCAAAGCGATTGCCGATATTATTGGTGGACAATACTTTTATGGACCTGAAGCTAATGAAGGTAATTTTAAGAAAAATGCTGGTCAATACAACATATTACACCTTGCACTTCATGGCGAAGTCGATAATGAACGCCCAGAAAATTCAAAACTCTTTTTTACTAAAAGTAAAGATACTCTAGAGGATAATTTGTTATATAGTCATGAATTATTTGCTATGGATATTCCTTCAGAACTTACCGTACTTAGTGCCTGTAATACAGGATCTGGTAAAATTGCCAAAGGTGAAGGAATTATGAGCTTAGGCAATGCATTTCAATATGCTGGAACCAAAAGTTTATTGCTCACCAGTTGGGAAGTATCAGATGCCACTACTCCAGAGATTATGAAATATTTCTATACGCATCTAAAAGAAGGAAAAAATAAAGCAAAAGCTTTACAACAAGCCAAATTAAAATATCTGGAAACCTCTGAACTTAATAGGACACATCCTTTTTACTGGGGCGGGTTTTACCTGGTAGGTGATCCTTCATCTATTCAATTAAGTAGTAATAATTATATAGGATGGATCATAGGATTAGGAGTATTAATCCTAATAGTATTAACTATATTTTGGTATAAAAGGAAAGTCAAAAGTTAATTATAGTTCTTAGATTTATCCAAACTTTAAAAAATATCACTCGTGAAAATCATATCATACAATGTCAACGGTATTCGTGCCGCCGTAAACAAAGGGTTTATAGAATGGTTGCAACAAGCAGACCCCGATGTAGTCTGTTTACAAGAGATTAAAGCACAAAAAGAGCAACTAAATCTCAACATATTTGCAGAAGCTGGATATTCATATAACTATTGGTACAGCGCTCAAAAAAAAGGATATAGTGGCGTAGCTATTTTGTCCAAAACAGAACCAGATCATATCGAATATGGTACTGGTATTGAATATATGGACTTTGAAGGACGTAACCTAAGAGCAGATTTTAATGGAGTATCCATTATGAGCTTGTATCTGCCAAGTGGTACTAATATTGAACGATTAGAACATAAGTTGAAATATATGGCCGATTTTCAGGAATATATTAACGAATTAAAAAAGAAACATCCTAACCTGGTGATTTTAGGAGATTATAATATTTGTCATCAAGCAATAGATATTCACGACCCTGTAAGAAACAAAAACGTATCCGGATTTTTACCGGTAGAACGAGAGTGGATTGGTAACTTTATGGATAGCGGATTTATTGACTCCTTCAGGCATTTTAATGATGAGCCTCACAACTACTCCTGGTGGAGTTATAGAGCCAATGCTCGCGCTAATAATAAAGGCTGGCGTTTGGATTATGGTATGGTAGCACAACCATTGCAAGATAAATTAAAACGAGCCGTTATATTATCAGATGCAAAACATAGTGATCACTGTCCAATAGTAGTAGAATTGGATATGTAACACTTTTTCATTCCTACATAAATCGGAATAATAAATTACGGATCAACTATCTAAGAAACCTCATAGTTTTAAACTCCACAATGTGGATTAAAAAGATTAAACATGATAAAAAGAATAGTATTCATAACACTCGCAGGTATCCTTACCCTATCCTGTGTATCCTCTAAAGTTCATAAAGAACTTGAAAGTAAATATGCTCGCTTAAAACGTGAAAATCGTAAACTGCAAGATGATTTTAAAGCATTAAAAAAGACGAGTAAAGCCGATAAATTGGCTATGGAACAACTCAATGATACTTATGAAAAAACCAAAGCTGAGCGAGATGAGTTGCGAACAAAATATGATGCTGCCTTGGCTAATTATGAAAATCTAAAAAACTCTTACGATGCTTTAGAGAAAAATAGTTCGGCTGCTATTGCTTCTAATAGCAAAAAGAATAGAGAATTATTGGCACAGCTAGAAGAAAAAGAAAGAACTCTTGCTGCAGAACGTAATCGATTAGAGCAACTACAACGAGATCTCAATTCCAGATCCCAGCGAGTAGATGAATTGGAAGGGTTAATTGCAGCACAAGATGCCAAAATGCAAGCTTTAAAAACAGCAATCTCTAAAGCTTTACGCAATTTTGAAGGCAAAGGATTAACTGTAGAAGAACGTAATGGCAAGGTATATATCTCTATGGAAAACAAATTGCTATTTGCTTCAGGAAGCTGGGCTGTTGGAGGTCAAGGACGACAGGCTGTACAGCAACTAGGATCCGTATTAGGGGATAATCCTGATATTGCAGTATTGATAGAAGGACATACAGACAATGTTCCTTATAGTGGTAATGCACAATTATCTGGCAATTGGGATCTATCTACAAAAAGAGCAACCGCTATTGTAAACCTATTACTAGAAAATAAAAGCATAGATCCTCAAAACCTTACTGCTGCCGGAAGAGGAGAACACGCACCCATAGCTTCTAATGAAAGTAGTACTGGAAAAGCAAAAAACAGACGTATTGAAGTAATCTTAACACCTAAATTGGATGAGATTTCTAAGTTACTGAATGATATATAAAAGAAAAGCTCCCAAATTGGGAGCTTTTTATATATTTTGTCTAAATATTAATTGAATAAGCCTTCTAAAGCCTTTTCAACATCTGCATCTTGATTTTCGGCTAACACTTCTTTTAGTTGTAAAAGTTTAAGATGAAACTTTTCCAAAACTCTTTTAGCATTCATTTTTTGCAACAATATATCCTTACCTGCGGTAGTCAATAAATGATACTCATAATGCTTTAACTCTGCAGGTTTTGACTTATCAAGTCTTTGTTCAACAGAAACAGTACCATTAGCAGTTATAATAGAGATTACACTTTTATTAGCAACCACTTTATCTGTCATATCATTTAAATCAGTAGCCAAGCTGTAAAGTTCTTCAAAGTCTTTAGGTAATTCATCCCAGTTTTTTTGAGCCTGAACCGATAATCCCGCGCCTAGCACGAATAAAAGTAGAAATAGTTTTTTCATAATATTTGGGTGTTATAAATTTAGTTATCAAAATTACGTATTTGATTTCACGTATTTCTAAACGAAATAAAAATAATTTTAGTATTAAAGTTATCTTAAAAACTTGGTTTAAAATAACCAATTTAATTTGAAGTTTCCAAAAAGTGTGCCACGAATTTAGGAAACAAAAATAAAATCCTTAATTATGCATATACTGAAAAAGCAGAAAAAAAAGAAAGATAAGTACCAAAACTGCGTTAACAGACGTTTATAAATACCTAATGAACTTAAAACTACAGAACAAATGAAGAGGTTTTCCATTTTTGTAATATTGCTACTGTCCATGATTAAGGGAGTAAGCCAGGAAAGTGAAGAAGAGTATCAGAACGAAGAAGATGTACAAAATGAAGAAGAGGTACAAGAGGATGAGGAAGAAGAAGGGGGAAACAACTACTTCGACATCTATGAATATTTTAATTTCACCAATGATGAGTACGCCGATGCTCTGGATAAAGTGAATGATATGAATCAAGAGGATCAAAATGTTCTATATAAATTGGTGATAGAAGTTCAAAAAGATCAAATATTAAAAGATCGCCTGTACGGTGAGTTGATCGCTAAACCAAAAAAAAAGAATCCTTATAGGGGTAAAGACAGCCCTGGATTTATCTGTGTACTCCGTGGTCTTATAGAAAACCAAACAGTATATAATGATATCGTTAAAAATGGTGGTTCTGAGGATCAGGCCAGAAATGTTGCAGCTCTCGCCGAAAGAACTGTTCGCAGAAAATGTGGTATCACAAAAAAAGTGAATAAAGAGTAATACAGACCATTAATCATATTCTAGTAAATTCGAGTCACAAATAGCATTATATTAAATATCAACAAAAAGTACAACCACTCCTGCAAATATAACTTGAGTTTATATATAAAATGAGTGTTTTACACATTCCAAAGTGCGCTCAGGAACAAGGCTTAAGAAAAAAGAATCTGCAGCTAACTTATTGTTAGTGAAGACTTCTTTTTTTGGAAAACGTAGGTATTGAGATGCAATTTGGGAACCTTTTTACAAGAGTAAGAAATTTTTCTCCTTGTGCAAAGCTCTCAAAAAGTGTATCTTTACCCTGTGTTATACACACGTTCTTTGGTAACGCTATACTCCATAGTTTTTGAATTATAAATGTTTAATTTTTAAAACTATGATTATGAATTGGAAAATTCAAAAGCTATTGAATGGCGAGACGATTGTCTCCAAAGAACCTGGTAATTCTATGTTACCTATCTTAAAGTCAAAACAACCTGTTGTGCTAAAACCCATTACCTGGGAAGAATGTGAAACAGGAGATATTGTTTTTTGTAAAGTAAGAGGAAACTGTTTTACACATCTTGTTAAAGGCAAGAATGTAAAAAGAGGATTACTAATCGGTAACAACCGAGGTCGCCTTAACGGCTGGACCAAAAATGTATATGGCAAAGTAATAGAGATATTACCTATGTCATAAGAGTAGCGCGAATAGCGCTTTTTTTGTTTTTACTATACCCTTTATGTCATTCTGCACATGATACAGAATCCATATAAAATTACATAATTATTATATTATCCCACTATGACCACCCGTAACCGAGGAAAAGAAGGCAGTGACGATCGGCTGTTTAGTGACCCTGTTATGCAACATAAACTCAAAGAAGCTGCAAAAGATATGTCTTATCTGCTCAGTAGAGGGTTTGCAGAAAAATCTTCAGTTCAATTAGTAGGTAATCGATACAAACTCAATGTACGACAACAAAAAGCCTTACAAGGTATGAGTGCTACAGAAGAGCAAATTGTTCTTCGTAAAGAAAGATCCGTAACATCTGATCAACTTAAAGGACAAATGATAGCCATTGATGGATTTAATTTGTTAATCATTCTAGAAAGTGCATTATCCGGAGCTTATGTTTTTAGAGGTTTAGATGGTTCATATCGCGATATTTCTGGTGTACACGGTTCATACAAAAGAGTACAAAAAACTGAAGAAGCTTTAATTTTGATAGGTAATACTTTGAAAAAATTAGAAGTAACCTCAGTACATTGGTATTTTGATGCTCCTGTTTCTAATAGTGGTCGTTTAAAGACCCGATTACGTGAGTTATCAGAACAATTTGAATTCTCTTGGGAGATTTCTTTGGTTTATAATCCAGACAAAGAACTAGCAATCTCAGACAACATTATTGTAAGTTCTGATGCCTGGATATTGGATAGAGCAAATAAAAACTTTAACTTAGTAGAATACCTCATCAAAGAACATATTAAGAATGTGCAGATTATTAATAGTCAATAATAGTCTGTTTGCAATATGTAAAAGGCTCTTGTGATAAATTCAAGATGGCTTCAGATTAGCTGAAAAGACAGGCCTTAGATTTAAAACCTTAAATAAAAAATACTATGCAAAAAATCTTCATACTATTTGCTCTGTTATCTTTAAGTGTTTCATGTAAAACAGATCAACAAAAGAAAATTGAAGAAACTGAAGATACAAACTCAATTTCAGAAACTGAACATAAACAAAGTAAAACGAATAGAACAGCAACAACCTTTGATGCAGATAATGATTACAGTGCCAAACTAAAATCTAATTTACCAGATATCATACAGGATTTTATACAATGCAAAGAAAAGGCATCAGAACGTACTGATTGTAGAAACCGGATCACACAGGTTATTAGTGAAACTTATGATCTTTCAGAATTTAATGATCCAAAGTTAGGTTTTGTAATATATGATAGTATTCGTCCTATTATTGAAGCATCAACATATTGGCAAAAAATTGGAACCGCTACTGATCAAGAAACATTAAATAAAGCCACAGAACATGCAAATAACGGAGGACTTTCTTTAATTATTGACACTTCTACAGATTATGGTCATGTGGTTATGATACTTCCTGGTGATATTAAAAAATCAGGTTCCTGGAATATGAACCTGCCTGATGTACTCTCTTTGTTAAATTACAAACCCGAAAAATCATTCTATAATAAATCACTCTCCTACGCTTTCGAAAAATCAGAAGATCTACAAATTTATACTAGACAATAGATCTCTTATACCAGTTCTGATTTAAATTTACTCATAAGAAAAGTAGTAGATTTTTGACTTAGATGAAAAATAAAATCCAAGCATAGCAGGGCTACGTTTTTATTTTATTTTGAAATATTAGGCAAAAAGATGTTGTTTTATTGAGTAAGTTTAAGTTGGAAATGGTATTATAACATTCCGAAAAAAAATCCGATTTTTTTACTCTACTTCTCGGCCACAACTCTTTGTTTTTCAGTATTCTTCCTAAGAACACCACTTCACTCATTGATAATACCACTTCACTCAATTAAAGTTTTGCACGACTTTTGATAGCATTACTTTTGGGGATATCAACAATTAAAATTTAAATGTTAGTTGGGGGAAAAATAAGTTTTTGGTTGGTTAGTTGTGTAAAAGCGGATGCGACAATGGGGTAGTCGTATCCGTTTTTCGTTTTTACTGTATTTCCTGTATTATTTCTTCTCAAATTATCGATAATCATTTCCCTCAATCAAAAGACCACTTCCCTAATTTATCATTTTCTTTAGCTACACATCAGAATACATTTGAGCATAACTAAATTCTGACTCAAATGAAGAATCAACTACATAAACTGCCATTATTATTTGTACTGCTGTTATTTTCAATTCAGGTATCTTCTCAAGAAGGAACTGTTACCGGAGTGCTTACTGATAATCAGGGATTACCACTTCCTGGAGTAAATATTATCGTTAAAGGAACTACCACAGGAACACAAACCGATTTTGATGGTAATTATAGTATAAATTGTTCTACTGGCGATACTTTGGTTTTTAGTTACGTTGGTTTTGATAACAAAGAAGTGCTGGTCACTGCCGAGATGTTTGGACAAAAAGGTGCTATGGCTATCATTAAAAAAGAAGCTGTACAGCCCATAAAACATAAAGCATATACAGAAGCTTTGAAAAGAAGTGATAAAGACAAAATCGTTGTTCCCAGTCTTGAAGATAGTTTTACAACTTTTAATAAAGTCAACAATACTTTTCCGTATAACAGGATTAAAAATATTCAGGTAAAAAAAGATAAAGTACAACTTACCTATTTTAGTCCAGATATTTTTTTTGAAACCGGAGTTTCATTAACTACAGAGTTTCGATTTGTTCAAAACAAAAATCTTCCTTTACTGCAAAAAACATATGCTCAGGGAAGGCCTTTTAATGGTCAAAACACTTTTTTTGGAGCAGAAACAGGCGAGACCTTTTCTTATGGCCCCAGATTATTATCATTAGAATTTGACGGAAATACATATCCTTATGATAGTAACGGAAGCTTAGTTCCAATAGGTGCCGGTTCAGGTAAATCTGCAATCCCATATGACAATACAATTTTTGAAACATCAGTTACCAATACATCTTCTCTATTCTTTAACGTTACCACAGATAGTAACCTCTTTGAATTTAACTACAAGAATAAAACTCAAGAGGGCATCTTTGGGAGGCAGACGAGTTATCTAAATGATTTCTCCTTAGAATATAGAAATCCTAAAAACGCATACAAAACCGTTATTTGGGATACTTTCTTAAAGTATACTAATTCTTCTGATAACCAACCCAACATCAATGGTTTTCATAATAATTTACTACTCAATAATTGGGCGACACCTATAAGTTTTGATAATAGTCAAGGTAGCGTATTATCAGATAATACACAGCGTAGTTTTAGTCCAGATAGATTTAATAATCCAGATTGGTTATTACAAAATAATAGAAACCGGGTAAAAAACACTTCTTTTATAGCAAGTATACAGAATAAGATCAGGGTTTCTAATGATATCTATTTTAAAACTGCCCTTAGTTATAGAAATTCTGTAAATACTCAAAGATTTGGTGTTGTCAAAAACACAACCGGTTTTTCTGAAGGATATCGCAGCGATAAAAAGATTCAAGAAGATAATTTTAATACCAGTGTTCTTTTCAAGCTAGAAAAATATCTTGATGATTCTAAAATAGAACTAGCATCTAACACTAATTTTACGCATAAAAGACTAAAGTATAGCTTGTCTGAAGGATTTGGACTGGAAGATTTTACTTTCCAAAACGCATTGCTTCAAACAAATAGAAATGTAGATTTACAAAGAAATACGCTACGATTATTTAACAAATTAAGCTATACCATAGCCGATTGGAAAACAACAGTTTCTATAGCCAATAGTTCATTTGTATCCTCCATCCAGAAGAATGAATGGTTTTTACCAACGTTACAAGTCAAATTAGATCTCGAAAACATCTTTGATATATATGGTTTAAATTATTTTACAGTTTCGGCAAGTACCGCTTATGACGTAAATAAAACATCCTTGTTTTATAAAAATCAAAGTCATAATAGTTTACTCTTTTCTCCAGAAGAAAGTTTAGGGTATCTAGCCAATCAAGATTTATTTGTTACGAATGAACTTAAGTTAGAAAAAAAGAAAAATTATGAATTGAGTGCAAACCTGGATTTTGATTTATTTTATGGTGACCTGGATGTACAATTAGGTTTTACCTATTATAATTCTACTACAGATAATAGTGTTTTTCCGGTTTATGATCAGAATCAATTTCAGTTAAGAAATATCGCTGATATCAGAAATCGTGGTTTTGAATTCGACTTAAGTCTTCCTGTTTATAACAACAATGGTTTTACTTATATCCCTAAACTTATATTTACTTCTTACAGAACAAAAGTTTTAAAAATTCATGCGTCAGAAGAAACAATACCCATTGCCGGGTTTTCTTCAGTTTCTAAAAACCTCATAAAAGATCAACCAGCAGGTGTTATTGTGGGTACTGCTTTTGCAAGAGATTCTCAAAACAACATCATTATCGATAACCAGGGATTTCCCTTAGTAGCTAATGAACGTAAAGTTATCGGAGATCCTACTCCAGACTATACTATTGGTTTCTCTAATACATTTAATTGGAAAAGGATTCACCTGGATTTTTTAATTGACTATCAAAAAGGAGGTGATGTCTGGAATGGAACTCAAAATGTACTCAACTATCTAGGTACTTCGCAGCAATCAGCAGATCAACGATCCATTACAAGCTTTGTTTTTGATGGAGTGAATACTTCTGGAATACCTAATTCGATTCCCGTAGATTTTGCAAACCCTATAAACGGAATTTCGGAAAATAGGTTTGTGCGATATGGATTTGAAGGTGTTGCCGAAGAAGCTATCGAAGATGGCAGTTACATCAATTTAAAATCCATAAACCTGTCATATCTGCTAAAAAAAGACCGGGATAACCATTTTATTAGAGAATTAGATATCGGGATCTATGGTAATAATCTATTTACCTGGACCAGATATAGAGGTGCTTCTCCATACAGTAGCTTATTTGGTCACTCTTCTGGGCAAGGACTTCATTTCTTCAATACTCCTATTACCAGTGAGATCGGAATAAAAATCAACATAAAAATATAACCGCTATGCTACCTTCAATATTCAAAATAAGTAAAATAGTATCAGTAGCCTTTTTTATGGTTACACTAATTTCTTTTACAACAAACAGCTCAAAATCGTTATCATTAGAGAAAATCTATACGCAAACAGACAGACCTTTTTACTTTCCTGAAGAAACTATCTGGTTTAAATCCTATATAGTTGATGCAGAACATAAAGTATCCTCTCTCAGTGATGTAATGATTGCCGAGCTTATCTCTCCAAAAGGTTCAATCATAAAAAAGGTGAGAATATCCATCAATCAAGGATATGCCTACGGTCATTTTGATATTAAGAAAGACTGGGTAGGCGGTATCTATACCTTGAAAATGTATACCCATTGGATGAAAAATTATGGTGATGAATCCTTTTTTACAAAAAAGATCAATATCCAAAAAGTTGTACAACCCAACCTTCTGCTAAATCTAAAGTTTGAAAAAGAAGGATATGGCAAAGCTTCAGAAGTAACTGCTAATTTTAAAGCAAAAGATCTAAAGAATAAACCACTCTCCAATACCAAAATTACATTTAATGTATCTGTTAAAGGGAAAAAGATGTTATCACAAAAAAATGTGACCGACAATGAGGGAAAAGCCAAACTTTCTTTTAGATTACCTCCTGATCTGTCAACAACCGATGTTATATTAAACATTCTTATTCCGTACCAAGGAACCACAGAATCTATTTCTAGAAGTGTTCCTGTACTATTAGATACTGTGGATTTACAGTTTTTCCCTGAAAGCGGAAATTTGATTACCGGAACAAAAAATGTTATTGCATTTAAGGCAATAAATGAATTTGGAAAACCCGCTGATATTTCTGGTATCATTAGCGATAGTAATGGCAACCAAATAACTGATTTTAGTAGTTATCATGATGGTATGGGAAGTTTCATTCTCAATCCAAAATCCAACGAATCCTACTACGCAAAAATCACAAAACCTTTCATTTCAGAAAAGGTTATCGCGCTGCCTAAAGCAATTAAAAACGGAGTACGATTCTCAGTAAAAACTGATAGCGAAAAAACAACTCTTGATATTTTTTCAAGAAGTGTTCAAACCCTTCGATTAGAAGTTTCAAACCCATCTAAAACATTAATACAGCAAGCCATTGATCCCAAACAGGAAATAGTAGTGTTAGACACCAAAAACTTTCCTATAGGTATAACAAAATTTACCTTATTGGATAAGAATAATACTCCTCTAGCAGAGCGATTGGTGTTTCTAAATCCTAACAAAAAACTCAATATTGATATTTGTTTGAACAAAGAAGTTTATGAAACACGAGAAAAAGTAAAAGTGACTGTAAAAACCACTGATGATAAAGGCTTGCCAATACCTTCTAATATTTCTCTAGCTGTAGCTGATAACAAATTACTTTCTTTTGCAGATGACAAACAAGATCATATCGAGTCTTATCTTCTAATGTCTTCAGAATTAAAAGGAAAAATACATAAGCCCATATTTTACTTTGATCCCGAAGAGCAAAAATCTCAACAAGCTTTGGATTATGTCATGCTTACTCACGGATGGAGAAACTATATCATTAAAAACGATGTTACTCTTGAAAATGCTACATTTCAACCAGAACTAAAATCCATTCAATCGGGTAGTGTTGTAGATCTAAAAGGGCGACCTGTTAAAGCTCATATATTACTATTTGATCAATACGGTAACAAAGCTCTGGCATTTGATACAGATAACAACGGTAATTTTTCATTCAAAGTTGGAAAAGTATCCTCATATACCATGATTGCATATTCTGATGATAAACGCCCTCTTAAAATCAGAAAAGATAAACGCAATTATAAGAATAGTTCAACAACACGTCAAAAAGGAAATGAGATACATGATTCTTCAAAAAAGAACCCTTTTTACGGAGTAAAAAAGCCTTTACAAAAACCTATTAAACAAAAAGCAAGAGCTTCTGTAGCATTAAATGAAGATAGTGCCTCTCTTGATGAAGTAGTAGTCACAGGTTTAGGGTATGCTAATAAGAGAAAAATGGTATACTCTGTAACCGTTATAAATGAAGAAGATATAACATCAAATAATATTGCTCAATTATTGCAAGGCAGTGTATCTGGAGTGCAAGTAATCAATGCAGATGGTATTTATGGAAATGCATCTAAAATCAGTATCAGAGGTGCTACATCTATATCCGGAAACAATCAACCACTTATCGTTATTGATGGTGTTCCTTTATCAAACAATTCAATAGATACTATTGATAGTGATCAGGTACAATCTGTTACTGTGTTAAAAAGTGCCATTGCCACTTCGTTATATGGGTATCAAGCTGGTAATGGAGTTATTGTCATTACCACCAAAAACAGAAATTATATTAATAACACAAGGAAGAAAAAGCTAAACAATGCAAAATATAATAATTATGCTTTTGAAAACTTCTACAATAATCGATCTATCACCAACTATATTACTAAAAGGTTTTATGTTCCTGTATATGATGGTAAAATAGAACCTGAAAAAAGAACAGATTTTAGACAAACTATATATTGGAATCCAATTGTACAAACCGATGAAAAAGGAGAAGCTCGTTTAGAGTTCCATAACTCCGATGCCATTACTTCTTTTAAGGTTACTGCAGAAGGAGTAGGGTATAATGGATTGATAGGGCAAAAACAAAAAGAGTACAGTACTAAAAAAATACTGAGCCTGGATTTTAAAGTTCCAAACTACCTGGCTGTTAACGATACGGTCGTATTGCCAATAATTATCAAAAATGAAGCCTCTCAAACCATTAGAGGTGTCATAGACCTTAATCTTCCTAAATCCATACAAATTATAGATACTCTGGACAAAGAAGTTGAGATCTCTGCAAACTCTTCTATCATCAAAAATGTTAGAGTCGTACCTATCCAAAAACAGCATAAAACATTAATAAATGTATCTGTTATTTCTTCAGGCACCAAAGATATTGTTAGTAAAGAGGTTACTATTTTAAGTCCTTATTTTCCTAATGAATTATCTATATCAGGATTAAATAATCAATCTTTTGAGTTTGACATCAACCATGTAGTAAAAAACAGCATTTCTGCAGAGTTTACTATATATACTGATATTGTTGGAGATGTAATGAATGGTGTTGAATCTATGATACAAAAGCCTTATGGATGTTTTGAACAAACATCTTCTAGTACCTATCCTAATATTTTGATATTAAAATATCTTAAAGAAACAGGTAAAAGCAATATTGCTATTGAAAAAAAAGCAATGAACTTTATCAAAGAAGGGTATAAAAGACTGATTGGATTTGAAACTAAAGAAGGAGGATTTGAATGGTTTGGAAAAACACCTCCGCACGAGACTCTTACCGCTTATGGAATATTGGAGTTTACAGAAATGAAGGAGATCTATCCTAAAGTGAATCAAAAAATGATTCAGCGAACCGTAGATTGGCTTATGAGTAGAAGAAATGGTAAAGGTGGTTTTAAGAAAAGTAATCAAGGGTATGACAGTTTTGCTAGTTCTCCTACCGATGTAGCCAATGCCTATATCGTATATGCGCTCAGTGAAGCTCAAATACCTGTTGATATTCAAAAAGAATATAATTTCTCATACCAAGATGCCTTACAAAGTATGGATACTTATAAAATGGCATTACTGGCACTTACAAGTTATAATCTTAATCAGCCAGAAAAAGCCAGCACACTAATAACTAAAATCAAAGAAAATATTGATCGTCATAGTTTTAAAGAATTACCCGTTTCTAATACCATAACAAGATCCTATGGAGATTCTAAAAACATAGAAACCACAGCCTTTACACTACTCGCTCTAATGAGAGAAAAAGAATTAAATGACACTTTAATATCTCAAGGAATAGAACACCTTGTCAATCAAAGAAAAGGAGGGCGTTTTGGATCAACACAATCTACTTGTATGGCACTTAAAACTCTTATAGAGTATACTAAATACAATAAGAAAAAGATTATTAATTCTGGGGATACAATAGAATTAACAATTAACGGAAAAAAGCTCTCGACAAAATTAGCAATAAATAAAAATGGAAAAATTACTATTGATGGTATTACCGATTTCATTATTGAGGGAACGCAAAAAGTAGATGTTAACTTCACAAACCCTGAAGTCACCTTTCCGTATGCTTTAAATATTACTTGGGACAGTAGTCTACCAGATTCTTCACCAATGGGTAGAGTAGATTTAAAAACATCTATCACTAATAAAAATTATACAGTGGGGGATAACATACGAATGCAGGTCAACGCTATTAATACCACAGAAAAAAGATTGCCTATGGTCACTACAATTATTGGGATTCCATCTGGAGCATCAGTTCAACCTTGGCAACTCAAAGAAATTCTGGAAAAACAAAAGGTAGCATTTTACGAAATCTTTGATAATTATCTGGTTCTTTATTGGAGAGAGTTTGCTCCATCAGAAACTAAAACAATTAATCTAGACCTTAAAGCTGATATTGCAGGTAAATATCAGGCACCAGCAAGTACTATTTATGAATACTACGCTGATGAATATAAGAAATGGATTTCAGGAAATACACTTGAAATTATGAAGTAAACAAGTTTAACTTTTATAAAAACGGATATGATTTGGGGTAATCATATCCGTTTTAACTTAGGGAATGTTTCTACTCAGATCTTTAGCTTTTTCAATATCCTTAACCAATCTATTAAACCAATTACGAACTACAATAACCTGATTTCCTTTAATATCCATAAGAGGATTATGCTGCTCCAACACTTTTTTAACAATTGCCTCTTCAGAATCTGTACGACTTGCAATTTTCTTAATAGCTAGTTTTCGTTTCTCTTCATTAAACTCTTTATAATACTTGTCTAACATGGGGTTGTAAATTAGATGTTTGTGTTACGTTGTGTTAAACAACACCAGAAATATATAAAAAATTTTGTATACTTAATTGGATATTGTATAAAATAATATACATTTAGTTTTTAACAATTCTTCTATACAGGGATATATCCGATCAATATTTTGTAGATTCACACAATAATAGATACTCAATTTATTATGATAATTTTTACAATAAGTAGTATAAGAGTTTCTACTTTTGACAAGAATTAATCAACAAATAATAACTCACATAAACCAAAATCACTAAAAGTATTCACAAAACGCATCTTCCCTTATAATGCTAAATGATTACTAAAAAAACATTTTAAGCACTATGAAATATACTACTTTACCTAACACAGATATTAAAGTAAGTAAAATATGCCTTGGATCGATGACCTGGGGCGAACAAAACACAGAGGCTGATGGTCATAAACAGCTTGATTATGCATTAGATCAAGGAATCAATTTTATTGATACAGCAGAGTTATATTCTGTACCTGCAAATAAAGACACACAAGGAAGCACAGAGAAAATCATTGGTTCCTGGCTTCAAAAAACAGGAAAACGAAATGAAGTAGTATTAGCTACCAAAATAGTAGGCCCTCGTGAATTTGTAAAACATATAAGAACTGGCGGTTTTTCTAAAGAAGAATTTGCTGATGCTATCAATAAAAGTTTACAACGATTACAAACTGATTACATAGATTTATATCAACTACACTGGCCAGAAAGAAATACAAACTTTTTTGGAGTAAGAGGATATACTCATGATGATGCCGAAAAATGGAATGATAATTTTGCCGAAGTATTAAATCATTTAGACGGTTTTATCAAAGAGGGTAAAATCAGGCAAATCGGGGTATCTAATGAAACTGCTTATGGAGTAATGCGTTATGCAGAAGAAGCCAGAAAAGGAGCTCCAAAAATGATTACCATCCAGAACCCTTATAACTTACTAAATAGAAAAGATGAAGTAGGTTTAACAGAAGCGTTGCATCGAGAAAATATTGGACACCTACCATATTCTCCATTAGGTTTTGGTCAGTTAACAGGAAAATATCTTGAAGAAACACCAAAAAATGCACGAGTTACACTGTTCCCTCAGTTTTCAAGATATCATAATGAAAAATCGTTTGAAGCCACAAGGGCATATAATGAAATCGCTAAAAAACATAATATTAGTCTAACTCAAATGGCTTTGGCCTTTGTAACGGATCGCCCTTTTGTGACTAGTAATATTATTGGAGCTACCTCTTTAGAACAATTAAAGGAGAACATTGATAGTATCAATCTTACCTTGTCAGAAGAAATTATGAAAGAGATTGAAGCAGTACACGAGAATAACCCTAATCCGGCACCATAATTAGCCAAAAAGATACTCTACCACATCTTCAATTTTGGCTACCATTTGAATTTTGATTTGGGTACCTTTCAAAGAAATTTTATTGTATTTAGAAACAAAGATAGTGGAGAAACCTAGTTTCTCCGCTTCTTGTATACGCTGCTCAGCACGAGTAACAGGTCGTATTTCTCCTGCAAGACCTACCTCTGCCGCAAAACAAAAATCTTTAGGTATTGGTATATCTTCGTTAGAAGAAAGAATTGCTGCAACTACAGCAAGATCAATAGCAGGATCATCTACTGTAATACCTCCTGTAACATTAAGAAAAACATCTTTTGCTCCTAGTCTAAATCCGGCACGCTTTTCTAAAACCGCCAATATCATATTAAGACGTTTCAGATTATAACCCGTTGCGCTACGCTGAGGTGTACCATATACTGCAGTACTTACCAATGCTTGTATCTCGATCATTAGTGGTCGCATTCCTTCTAATGTAGCCGAAATAGCTGTTCCGCTAAGCTCTTCGTCTTTCTTAGAAATTAAGATCTCACTAGGATTGTTTACTTCCCGCAATCCGCTACTTTGCATTTCATAAATCCCTAATTCTGATGTAGAACCAAAGCGATTTTTTAATGCTCGTAAAATTCTATATACATGATTACGATCGCCTTCAAACTGAAGTACTGTATCCACCATATGTTCCAGAATCTTAGGTCCTGCTATATTTCCGTCTTTAGTAATGTGACCAATCAAGACTACAGGCGTAGCCGTTTCTTTGGCAAATTTGATTAACTCTGTAGTACATTCTCTAATTTGAGAAATGCTTCCTGCACTACTTTCAATATAATCACTATGCAATGTCTGGATAGAATCTATAATAACGATATCTGGTTCGGTAGCCTCAATTTGCCTAAAGATATTTTGAGTTTTAGTCTCAGTAAGAATAAAGCAGTTATCTGTTTTAGATTTGATGCGCTCTGCTCGCATCTTAATTTGTTTCTGACTTTCTTCTCCCGAAACATACAATGTTTTATACGGTAGCTTAAGACTAATTTGAAGCAGTAAAGTACTTTTTCCAATTCCTGGTTCTCCTCCCAATAACGTAAGAGATCCCGGTACGAGTCCTCCTCCTAATACTCGATTTAATTCTGCATCATCTGTATTATATCGAGCTTCAACACTAGTATCAATTTGAGAAATCAGGAGTGGTTTTGCTGCCTTATTTGTAGTACCTTTAGTGGTAGTACTTTTCCAATCATTTTTTTCTGCTTTTTGAACAAGTTCTTCAGCAATAGTATTCCACTCTTTACAGGATGTACATTGTCCTTGCCATTTAGTATATTGGGCACCACAATTTTGACAAAAAAATACAGTTTTGGTTTTTGCCATCTTTTAGAAATAGAGTCTCTAGATTTTTTTGAAGCTTAGGTTACCACCCAAAATCTTCTTTTATTTTATTTACTTTATCCAACATGTAATCCTTGGTAAGAAAAGCCACCTCATCTAATAAGAATCCACTTTCATAGGCTCTCATCGCTTTTTTAGGCTCTCCTGTTTGCTCAAAAAACATTCCCAGATAATAATAACCTAACATTACTTCTGGGTGTTCTTTTAATGCGAGTTTACCCAAATCTTCCATGTCATCCCAGGTTTCAGTTTTTTCTATTGCTGTAGAAACTGCAATAAAATCATTTACCCTGATTTGTCGTTTAATACCGTATAACTGTTCTGTAGTTTTATAAATATCTACTAAATATTCATATCGAGATGTTTCCATAGGAAGAATTACCTCTTTATACGTTTTCTTACTTATAGGGCGGTACATCTCAAAAATTGCTTCAAGTGCTTTTGGAATACCTCTTCCTACTAAAGTGTAATGTGAAGACTCATCAAAATTATCAAAGAAATAATTAACGTTTGGATTTTCTAGAACTGATAGCGTTTCATCCACAGATATTAGATTCTTTTTGATGCTTTCTGCATCATTTGATGCTGTCGCCAAATAATACCAAATATCACTAGGACTTTGAGACAATACATTATTTATACGTTCTCCCATAGTTGGAGCTAAGTCTGGACTAAGATTTATATACCCATGAAAGATTGGATTGTCTTTAAACAAAAAATAGTTTATAAAATTAGCTGTATAATCATGACCTACTATAATCTTTAATTGTGCAGTGCGATATGTTTCATTTAAATATGGCAATAGTTCCTGCCCTATAAATTCATAAAATTGGGCACCTGTAGTGTCTGGAACATATTCTGCTAAATCATATCTACAATCTTCAACTCTTGTTTTTCTTTGATTGATACCTACCACGATAGATTCTGGCATATCTTCCCAATAAGAAAAGTAATCCACATTACCTACCACAGGTTCAAACAAGTAATCCCCATCCAAAACAATTATTAATGGGTATGTTTTATCCTCGTTCTTTTCATAATTGCGCGGAAGTTGAATTTTCAATTCACGACTTTGATCTAGTTTTATAGATCTGAAGGACTCATATAGCACCTGACTATACCCGGATACAGCACAGATACACGCTAACATAAGAATTATACCTTTTTTCATAAATAATTTAGGATTACGGTTAAGCAAGTGACAATATATAAATTATTTCCCTCTGTTTAAAATTGGCAGAAACAAAAAGGATAACGACCCAACAACACTATTTATTGCAGTCTGAGAGCCCCATAATATCCAACCAAATGCTATTCCAGCAGAATTATCAATATTAAAGAGTAAAAGTACAGCTGCTATTGCTAACGGAAATGCGCCAATACCTCCATTGGTAGTAGACATTGCTAATGAACCTGCTACAAAAGTGACCAGAATTGGACCTATTGTTAAAGAAGCTGTTTCTGGAACTGTAAACTTTATTACATAAAACATAAGAACGTATAATGTCCAGATGAGAAATGTGTGAAAAATAAAAGCCTTTCTCTTTTTAATCTTATAAATACTCTTTACTCCTTCTAGGATTCCTATACCAAAATTTCGGATTTTAACAATAAATGTGTTTTTAGAGTTTTTAAGAACTCTAAGAGCCACAATCCCAATAATTATCAGAATTACTAAAAGACCAAAGGTTATAAAGGGATTTGTCAACTTTTCGCCCAAAAATGATATTAGATTATTAGATTGAAACATTAGGGTTATTCCTATAATCAGCATAAGCATTACCAGATCCACTACTCTTTCTGATATAATAGTTCCAAAAGCTTTTTTAAAAGGTATATCCTCATATGTTGATATTAATCCTCCTCTAAGAATTTCTCCCGATCTGGGTATTCCTAGATTAGCCAAATACCCAGCCATTACGGCCATAAAACTGTTATATACTTTTGGGTTATAACCTAAAGGTTCAAGTAAAAATTTCCAACGATATGCTCTGGATAAATGAGAGATGATTCCTAGAACAATAGATAAAATCACCCATTTTGGATCTGCCTGAGAAACATAACGAAGTGTTTGTTCTCTTTCTTCGGGGGATAATGAAGATATAGAATACCAAATTAAAAAAACTCCCAGAGTAAGTGGGAGTATTATTTTAAGAAACTTTATAAGTTTAGGGTTCACTCTATACTTATTTTAATAAATTATTCTCCTCATTAGGAAAAAGTAGTCTTGGTTTAAACTTCTTAGCTTCTTCAATATCCATCATGGCATACGTGATTAGTATCAGTACGTCTCCTTTAGCCACCTTACGGGCAGCTGCTCCATTTAAAGTAATTTCTCCGCTATTTCTAGGACCAGGAATAGCGTATGTTTCAAGGCGTTCACCGTTATTGTTATTTACAATTTGTACTTTCTCTCCTTCTACAATATTAGCAGCTTCCATTAAATCCTGATCAATAGTTATACTACCAATATAATTTAGGTCAGCACCAGTGACTTTAACGCGATGAATTTTTGATTTTACGACGTGTACAAGCATGTTACAAAGTTAGTTATTTTTAATTTAGGGCAATGTTATCAATAAGTCTTATTTCTCCTGCAAAAACAGCAATAAAAGCTCTATATTCAATGTCTTTTTCTTTATGTTTTACAGATTTGAGATCCGATATCTTGGCAATTTCAAAATACTCTAATTTGAGTTCCTTACTATTTTCAAATTGTTCTGACACCCAGTCATATAGAGTGTTAACATTTTTTATGCCAAAATCTGTTTTGACTTGTTTTAGTGTTTTGTAAATCAAAGGAGATGCAGTCTTTTGCTTCTCATTTAACCTTTTATTACGTGAGCTTAACGCTAAGCCACTTTCTTCTCTATAAATAGGGCAACCTACAATCGTAACTGACATTTTTTCAATTTCGACTAATTTTTTGACAATTTGAAGCTGTTGAAAATCCTTTTCTCCAAAATAAGCTTTTGTTGGAGAAACGATAGAAAATAAATGCTTCAAAACAGTACCTACTCCATCAAAATGTCCTGGGCGAAACTTGCCTTCCATCTCATGCTCCAAACCTTCAAAATCATATTTGATAGACTTCATATCATCTCCATACACTTCTTTCGGTGTTGGAGCAAATACAATTATTTCTGACGATAATTCTGATAAAAGATCAACATCTGATGCCAAAGTTCTTGGATATTTTACAAGATCTTCATTATCATTAAACTGTGTAGGATTTACAAAAATGCTAACTATTACAACATCATTCTCTTGAATTGCTCTTTCTACCAATGCCAAATGACCTCTGTGTAATGCCCCCATAGTAGGAACAAAACCAATGGTTTTCTTTTCTTTTAGCAAGACTGCAACATTAGTTTCTATATCTCGTCTCTTCTCGTGTACCTGCATTGGTATTAAAACTTAAAAGCGTGCAAAAATAAGATATTACTGGCAGACTGCATAAATTTTCGTAATTTTGCGAAAATTTATTCCGAAGGAAGACGATAAAAGTATCGATTATATGAAAGATAAGAGGATATTGTATGTATCATCAGAAGTAATACCTTACCTACCAGAGACAGAAATTTCATCAATGTCTTTTGAAGCGCCAAGAATGGTTAACAATAAAGGTGGTCAAATTAGAATTTTTATGCCTAGATATGGGAATATTAACGAAAGAAGACATCAGCTTCATGAAGTAATTCGTCTTTCAGGTATGAATTTGGTTATTAATGATCTTGATATGCCTCTAATTATTAAAGTGGCCTCAATTCCTAAAGAAAGGATGCAGGTTTATTTTATTGATAATGAGGACTATTTTAAGAGAAAAGCAACTTTAACTGATGAAGATGGTAATTTGTTTCCGGACAATGATGAAAGAGCTATTTTCTTTGCCAAAGGAGTTATAGAGACTGTTAAGAAATTAAACTGGTCTCCAGATGTAATTCACGTTCACGGCTGGCTGGCTTCTCTTTTACCTTTGTACTTAAGGAACTATTATGCTAATGAACCTTTGTTTAGTCATAGTAAGATAGTGACTTCTGTGTACAATCACGGATTCAAGGGTACATTGGACAAAAACATGATGGAGAAAGTTAAATTTGATGGAATCGAAGAAGAAAAAATCAGTGATTTAGCAAAACCAACCTATAATAGTGTTATGAAAGTAGCTATTGATAACTCTGATGCAGTAATTATTGGATCAGATGAAATTCCTGCCGAATTAACAAAGCATTTAAAAACTGTTGACCAACCTGTATTAGAATATAAAAACCCAGATGAATTTGCAGATGCCTATGAAGCCTTTTATCAAAAAGAGGTATTGGTATAAGCAAAGTGAAGTATTATGAATTTGAGAAATATTTTGATTAAAATTTCAGCTATAGTAGTTGTAATTTTCGCGGTCGCATCTTGTGATGATGATTTTAACTCAGTTGGTAGTGAAATTATAGGAGGTGTCAATTTTACAGACGAAGTGTTTACTGTTACACCAGTAGCATATACTAGAAAATTTGACAGAGTTCAGACTAGTGGTCTTCCTAACAATCTATTAGGAGTCTACAACGATCCTGCATACGGACAATCGGTATATAGTATATTATCCCAAATCCAACCCGAAAGGTTTGACCCTGATTTTGGAGAAAATGCAGTTTTAGATAGTGTTGTATTAAGTATCCCGTACTTTAATAGAGTAGAGAGCACTGAGACTACCGATGAAGGAGAAACTATTACCAATTATGTGTTAGATTCTATTTACGGTACTTCACCTATTAAACTTTCTGTCTATCAATCTAATTATTTCTTAAATGATTTTGACCCAGATTCAGAATCCGAGCAGCGTCAGGTTTATTTTTCTAATGATATTACGGATAATTTTGGAATGCAGCCAGAAGGCACTTTTCTTGGTGAAATACCTTCTTTTGTTCCTTCTGCAGATGAGATTATTCTTCTTTCTCCAGATGGCGAAGATGAAGATACAGATCCCGAAGTAACAAAAATAGCTCCGCAAATACGATTATTACTCCCTGTAGATCATTTCAAAACACAGATTTTGGATAAAGAAGGGATGGCAGAATTAAGTAATGCCAATAACTTTTTTAATTATTTTAGAGGGATTTACTTTAAAGCCGAAGCAATTACTCCTGATGGCAACCTGGTCTTTTTCAATATATCCAATGCTCGTCTAACACTATTCTATACTTTTGATAAAGTTGACACTCAAGATGAAGATGAAGATGGCGATATTACTGATTTTGTAGAAGATAATGAAGATTTTGAATTTACCTTTGCTAACAATATTGTCAATTCTATCGATAATAATTTTTCACTTACAATCCCAGATCCAGATGTTGATAACGGAGATGAAAACCTTTATTTAAAAGGTGGAGAAGGTT
The DNA here is from genome assembly GCF_034322225.1 of Aquimarina callyspongiae. Classification (NCBI taxonomy): domain Bacteria; kingdom Pseudomonadati; phylum Bacteroidota; class Flavobacteriia; order Flavobacteriales; family Flavobacteriaceae; genus Aquimarina; species Aquimarina callyspongiae. The sequence continues at coordinate 1,597,425 of NZ_JAXLPA010000001.1, forward strand.
CTTATGCAGTTATTGATCTATTTAAAGGCACAGACGGGCAGACTCAGTTGGATTTTTTAAGAGATCAAGATTGGTTAATCAATGAAGCCAGTATCAAAGCATATATAAATCAAGATATTGTTGTTTCTGGAGAAGCAGAACCTGAAAGAGTATATATATATAACCTGGAAACCGGTGCTGTTTTAATTGACTACCTTATTGACGGTACACAAAATGACACTTCACCAGTAAATTCTAAAATTAATCATCTAAATAGGATTAGTAGAGATGCTGATGATAATGGAGAATTCTATAAGATAAGAATGACACAACATATAATTAATATTTTAAATAACAACACAGAAAACGTACCTTTAGGGTTATCGGTATCACAAAATGTTAATATCACCAATAATGCTAATGGTTTTACCCCCACAAGTACTGAAGATGAAAGTATCCCCTTTTCATCCATTATATCGCACGAAGGAACTATAATTTATGGCAACGGAGCCAATGTTCCTGAATCGAAACGTTTAAAATTGGAAATCTTTTATACTGAATCAAACAACTAAAACTAATTAACAAATAACTTAAATTATGTGTGGAATAGTAGGTTATGTAGGCCACAGGGATGCCTATCCGATCGTTCTGAAGGGGTTAAAAAGACTAGAATACAGAGGTTATGACTCTGCAGGAATCGCTCTGTATGATGGAAACGATATCAAATTATCCAAAACCAAAGGTAAAGTTGCAGATCTTGAAGAAAAACTTGAAAAAGAAATTTCTACAGAAGGAAATATAGGTATAGGACATACTCGCTGGGCAACTCATGGAGTTCCAAACGATGTAAATTCTCACCCTCATTATTCTAACTCAGGAGATCTGGTTATTATCCATAACGGGATTATTGAAAACTATGACGCCCTTAGAAAAGAGTTAATAAAAAGAGGATATTCTTTCACTTCAGAAACAGATACCGAAGTATTGGTTAATCTGATTGAAGATGTAAAGACCAAGGAAAAAGTAAAGCTAGGTAAAGCCGTACAAATAGCTCTTAATCAAACTGTAGGAGCTTACGCCATAGCAGTTTTTGATAAAAAAAAGCCAGATGAAATCATTGTTGCCCGATTAGGTAGCCCTTTGGCTATAGGTGTTGGTGATGATGAGTTTTTTATCGCTTCTGATGCCTCTCCTTTTATAGAATACACCAATAATGCAATTTATCTGGAAGATGGAGAGATGGCTATTGTACGTAGAAAAAAAGGAGTTAAAGTCAGAAAAATACAAGATGATAGCTTAGTAGATCCTTATCTTCAGGAATTACAGATCAATCTTGAACAAATAGAAAAAGGTGGTTATGACCACTTTATGCTAAAAGAGATATACGAGCAGCCTAATGCAATCAGTGATACCTATAGAGGTAGAATTCGAGTTGCTGACGGAATTATAAAAATGGCAGGAATTGACGATAACCTTGCCAAGCTTTTAAATGCAAAACGTATCATAGTTATCGCCTGTGGAACTTCTTGGCATGCTGGCCTTGTTGCCGAGTATATTTTTGAAGAATTAGTTCGTTTACCTGTTGAAGTGGAGTATGCATCAGAGTTTAGGTATAGAAATCCCGTGATTCATCAAGATGATGTAGTTATCGCGATATCACAAAGTGGTGAAACCGCAGATACTATGGCGGCCATTAAATTAGCCAAAGAAAGAGGAGCGTTTGTTTTTGGTGTATGTAACGTTGTAGGATCCTCTATTTCTAGAGAAACCCATGCAGGTGCTTATACCCACGCAGGTCCTGAAATCGGAGTTGCTTCTACCAAAGCATTTACAACACAAATTACCGTACTTTCTTTAATCGCACTAAAACTAGCGGAAAGAAAAGGCACCATATCTAATAGTGATTTCCACTACTATTTACAAGAACTTGAACGCATACCTGAAAAAGTAAAAGCTTCACTTGGTTCTAATGACCATATCAAATTTATCGCTGACACCTATAAAGATGCTAAGAACTTCTTATACTTAGGTAGAGGTTATAATTTCCCAGTAGCGCTAGAAGGAGCTCTAAAACTTAAGGAGATTTCTTATATCCATGCAGAAGGATACCCTGCTGCAGAGATGAAGCATGGACCTATTGCTTTAATTGATGAGCAAATGCCTGTAGTTGTAATAGCAACTAAAAAAGGCCATTATGAGAAAGTAGTAAGTAACATTCAGGAAATTAAATCCAGAAAAGGAAAAATCATAGGTATTGTCACTGAAGGTGATGTTATGGTTAAAGAGCTAGCGGATCACGTTATTGAAATTCCTGAAACAGAAGAATTTCTGACACCTCTTTTAACTACAATACCATTACAATTACTTTCATATCACATTGCAGTAATGTTAGGTAAAAATGTAGACCAACCTAGAAATCTAGCTAAATCTGTTACTGTAGAATAGCAGGTATTTTTGTTAAAATATTATATATTATCTAAATTTTTAACAAAAAAATAAGTTAAATTCTAAAAAAGCTCTAATCATACTGTGCATGCATAGTATTTTTAGAGCTTTTTTTATAGAATTCATAATAATGCACCTTAACTGTTAATTTTTTCATTCAAATCTTATATTGCAAAATTCCCTATAATTAGAGTTTATGTATAATCAATTATACAAGAACAAAAATCTATAGCAATAATGCCGTTTACGACACCCTGAAGTTAGTGCACACCACTGTTAAAGGTACAAGTCGCAAATCTAAAAATGTAAGTTTTTACCACAAATAATTTATGGGAAAAGCTATGAATGCATAATTTTTTCAAATATTAACTATAGAACTTCCAAATTCTGAACAGAAATCATTCTGAGTAGTTTTTTCTTGTCTATACGAATTACAAAACCACACAACACACTAACAATCAATTTATTATGTTTTTTCAAAGTATAAACCAAACCTTCTAATTATCATATTTAACCCTATAGAGCTGTTTTACATCATAAAAAACAATGTTTTAACTTTTTTATTAAAGAAATCCTAAAAAAACGTATATTGTTATCATAACTTAAAAAAACAACTTGAGATTATGAGAAAAATTATGCTAGTAGTAATGCTTATGACCGGTATTATTACTTCCGCACAAACAACGATTAAGGGTACAGTTGTAGATGAAAGTAACAATCCTATTCCTGGAGTTAATATCTCTTTAGAAGGAGCTTCAGTTGGAACGGTTTCAGATTTTGACGGACTTTTTACATTAACAGTCGATCAAGCACCTCCTTTTACAATTTTGGCAAGTAGTGTTGGTTTTGAATCTTCGTCTATCGCCATTTCATCAGCAACACAAGATTTGACAATTACCCTAAAAGAAGGTACCGAACTAGATGAAGTTGTAATTTCTGCTTCAAGAACTCCTGAACGGATATTTGAATCGCCAGTAAGTGTCGAACGTTTCGGTATTAAAGAAATTAAAAATACACCCGCTGCAGATTTTTATGACGGATTAGAAAGTCTTAAAGGTGTCGATATTAACACCAATAGTTTAACCTTTAAATCCATAAATACTAGAGGTTTTGCAACTTTTGCAAATACTCGTTTTGTACAGCTTGTAGATGGTATGGACAACACTTCTCCAGCACTTAATTTTGTTTTAGGAAATCTACTTGGAATGACGGAGTTGGATGTAAATAGTGTCGAATTACTGCCAGGTGCATCTTCTGCTCTTTATGGAGCAAATGCATTTAATGGAATTTTATTTATGACCAGTAAGAATCCTTTTGATCATCAAGGAATCAGTGGATATGGTAAAGCAGGTATTACTTCTCAAGATGCTGCAGGAGATAATGAGTTTTATGATTATGGTATTAGAATAGCTCATGCATTCTCAGATAAATTTGCAGCAAAAGCTAATTTTTCCTATTTGAGAGGTACAGACTGGTTTGCAACCAGCCAGGTAAACGTTTTAAATCCAGATACAGACAGGTCAGATCCTAACTATGATGGTCTTAATGTTTATGGTGATGAAGTGAGTACTAATATAAGAGGAGTTGGTGTAGCCCTAGTAAATCTTGGAGTTTTACCAGCTGGTGCAGAAAACTTATTACCTAATTCTAATGTAAGTAGAACAGGATATCTAGAAAGTGACTTGAACGATTATAAAGCAGAGAGCATTAAATTTGATGCTGCTATGCACTATAGACCTTTTGCAAATGATTTTGAGATTATTTACCAAGCAAAGGTCGGTAGAGGAACAACAATTTATCAAGGTGCTAACAGGTATTCTATTCGTAATTTCTTTTTACAACAGCATAAATTAGAATTCAAGAATAATAATTTCTTTGTAAGAGGATATATTACCGATGAAAGTGCAGGAGATTCCTATGATACTCGATTTACAGGAATTAACATAAATCGCTTATGGAAAGATGACCAAACCTGGTTTGGAGAATATGCAGGTGCTTTCGTTCAAGCCACATTAGCTGGTCAGTTACCTGAGCAAGCACATCTTATCGCAAGACAAACTGCAGATACAGGACGTTTAATTCCTGGTACTCCAGGATTTCAAAGTGCATTCAGACAAGTTACTAACGATCCGGATTTGACTACAGGATCAAAATTCCAAGATGCCACACAGCTAAGACACGCAGATGTAAATTATAATTTTAGTCATATCACAAGTGACTTTGCAGACATCCAGGTAGGTGGATCTTTTAGAGAGTATAAACTAAACTCTTCAGGAACCATTTTTACCGATTTTGACGGACCTATTAGGTATTCAGAATATGGTGCTTATACACAAATACAGAAAAAGCTTGTTGATGATAGATTAAAAATAACAGGATCTCTACGTTATGACAAATCTGAATTATTTGATGGAAATTTCTCTCCAAGATTATCTCTTGGGTATACTGTAGGAGACAACAGAAATCATAATGTTCGTGCTTCATTTCAAACAGGTTTTAGAAATCCAACTACTCAGGATTTATATATAGGATTAGATGCAGGTCGAGCTATTCTAGTAGGTTCTGCTCCTGACAATTTAGACAGAGATGTAAGAACTTTTGACCTAAGTGGTGGCGGACAAGTATTAACAGGTGCTACTACTTCCTCAATTACTGCTAGATCTGCTTATGAAAATGCATTTTCTTTAAACTCTGTTCTTAATGGAACACCTACTGCTGCCAATGTAGGGATAGTACAACCAGAAAAAGTAACCGCAGTTGAATTAGGTTATAGAGGTAAAATAAAAAAATTCATTATTGACTTAAGTGCATATTACAACCAATATGAAGATTTTATTTCTAATGAAAATGTACTCGTTCCTTTATATGGTGAAGTTGGAGATGGAACTCTATCCTTACTAGCATTACAAAACGGAGATACTAGAGTCTATCAAACATATACCAATTCTGATGTAGATATTAATTCATTTGGAGCTACAATCGGTGTAAATACTAAAATACATGGATTTGACGTAGGTGCCAACTATACATATTCAGAACAAGATTTTGACAGAAATCAAGATTCTGACTTTAGAACTAGTTTTAACACACCAAAACATAAAGTAAAAGCAAGTCTTGGACACACCAACTTATTCAAGAATTTTGGATTTAATGTTAGTTACAGGTGGAGTGATGATTATTTATGGGAAGCAACTTTTGCTGACGGTCAAATTCCTTCTTTCTCAGTTGTTGATGCTCAGATTAATTATAAAATACCTGCATTAAAAACAACATTGAAAGCTGGTGCTACAAATATTGGGGGAGATGAATACTTTACCGCATTCGGAACAGGATTTATTGGTTCTCAATACTACATAGGATTATCAATCAACAACTTATAATTTACTGAAATGATATTAAGAAATATAAATATTCAATATAAATGGCTATTGATCTTATTGGCTTTTGGGTTTATAGCTTGTGAATCCGATGATGATGCTACCACGCCAATACCAGAGGTAATAACTCCAGGAAGTGCAGATTTTTCAAAATTTGTTTCTCTGGGAAATTCTCTTACTGCTGGTTTTACTGACGGTGCATTATTTATTGCAGGACAAGAAAATTCAATGCCTAACATATTAGCGCAACAATTTGCACTAGCTGGTGGAGGTTCTTTTACTCAACCATTAATGAACGATAATATTGGTGGAGCATTATTAGGAGGAACGCAAATATTATCCTCAAGATTGTTTTTTAATGGATCCGGACCTGCAGTTTTACCTGCAAATCCGACCACAGAAATTACAAATACTATCAGTGGTCCCTTTAATAATATGGGGATTCCTGGAGCCAAAAGTTTTCACTTATTAGCTCCGGGATACGGAAATGTTGCAGGAGTTGCCACTGGTCAAGCAAACCCATATTTCGCAAGAATGGCATCTAGCTCTACTGCAACCGTTTTAGAAGATGCTATGGCACAGAGTCCAACATTTTTCTCTTTATGGATCGGTAATAATGATGTTTTGGGATATGCCACATCAGGAGGAGATGGTACTGACCCAATCACTGATCTTACATTATTTACACAATCTTATAATGGATTGGTTGCTACTTTAACATCTGGGGGTGCCAAAGGAGTAGTAGCAAACATTCCTAATGTAACATCTATTCCTCATTTTACGACAGTACCGCATAACCCAGTTCCACTAGATGCTGCTACAGCTGCAGCCGTTAATGGAGCATATGCAGCATATAACGGAGGTATTGTACAAGCTTTTGCAGGACTAGTAATGGCTGGCGCTATCTCACAAGAAGATGCTGATGCAGAGATTGCCAGAAGAACCATTAGTTTTACAGCAGGCGAAGGTAATGCTGTTGTTATTCTGGATGAAGACCTTACTGATTTAACCGGTCTAAACCCAGCTTTAGTAAATATGAGGCAAGCTACCGCCGATGATCTTTTAGTATTACCTGCAAGTAGTTTTATCGGTACTTTAGCAGATCCTCAAAATCCTTTATCTGTTAATGGTGTTGCTATACCCTTAGCTGATAATTGGGTACTAACTCCAGAAGAGCAACAAGAAATTGCAACCGCTACAGAAGCATTTAATAATGTTATCAGTTCTGCAGTGCAACAAGCTGGATTAGCTTTTATAGATGCAAACTCTTCTTTAGCAGAATTAGCACAAAATGGTATACAATTCGATGAATTCTTATTACAAGGAAATTTAGTCTTTGGAGGAGCATTCTCATTAGACGGGGTTCACCCAACTGCTAGAGGGTATGCTTTTGTATCAAATTTAGCAATCGATGCAATCAATACTACTTACGGATCCAACTTGCCAAAAGTAAAAGCAGCTAACTATCCTACTTTTTATTCTGCAACACTGCAGTAAGTAATTTTAGATATAGAATAAAACAAAAAACCGTCAGGAAATTTCCTGACGGTTTTTTTAATTTTTAAAAAGAATAATTGTTTTTATAAAATATATTTAAATCACTTTATGAGTCGACGGAATCATTTCTCTTTTTTCTATTAATTGAAAATAAACTGAGAATACCAGTGATATAATTATATACGTAGCTACAATATATGTTGCGCCGCTAAACAAGGCATCTATTCCAAACCAACTGCCCTCTTGTATAATCAGATATAATCCAAATCCTACTTTAATCACTTCAGCATAAAGAGAAATAATATGCCTATCCATTAAAGAAGTGTAAGCAAAAATGGAGATACCTATAAAAATAGCATAATTCAATATTTGGATAAACTCAAGATCTCCAAAGCTAACTAAGAAATAATACATCAAAGCCAAAGTAATTATCAACTGTGTCCAAGACCATAATTTCAATGACAAAGAACTTTCAGTTTTGTATTTTTCTCTTGTATAAGGATCTGTAATAATATCTATTGGGTATTTTTTCTTAACATCTTCTGGTCTCCAACCTGTAGGCATATACCATATTCGTATTTTATCCCACCAGTTTTTTGTTCTCCACGCATCTTTTAATATTCCCCAGGCATGCATAAAATTAATTAAGAAAGGATTCCAGGTATTTACTGGTTTTTTTACTCCATATACAGGTGGTTTATCAGAGATTTCTTCTTGAAACGTTCCGAAAAACTTATCCCAAAAAATAAATATCTGAGAATAATTTTTATCCAGATACTCATCATTGATCGCATGATGCACTCTATGATGAGAGGGTGTAACTATAATATGTTCCAGGATTCCCATTTTATTTACTAAGCGGGTGTGATACCAAAACTGAGCAAACAAATGTATTGGAGCCACAAGCGCAATTACATTTGCAGGAATACCTAATAATGCTAAAGGAATATAAAGAAAGAAATAAATAGAGATTATGGCCGAGATACTTTGACGTAAAGCACACGCCAAATTAAATTCTTCACTACTATGATGTATTATATGTCTATTCCAAAATAAATTAACCGTATGATTAAATCGATGCGACCAGTATCCGGCAAAATCCAAACCAATAAAGGTTAAAACATAAACCAGAACTGATGATTTAATTTCAACTAATGCAATATGACCTACCATCCATTCATAACTAATAATAATTATTGCTAAGCCTGTCAAGCTTCTAAGCGTATCCGTCATGCCCGAACTTAAACTAGATATAGTATCCATTGCTTCATTTACAGGAATTCTTTTCCATCTACTTATTAGATATTCAATTAAAATCAGGACCACAAATCCTGGTATAGCATAGGTTAATGCAATTGCATATGTTTCCATAAAAGGTAGTAGTTAAAATATAATCGTACTTTATTCGTAGGAAAAGTACGATTTATTGAGTTCAAAATCAAATAAAAAACGGTTCTTTAATCATCGTTTTTCATATCAGAAAAGGCTTGATTTTTTAGTATTTGAAAAACAAAATAAAAGAGGCTATTTTTTTCATTTTAAAAGACTATATTTGCAGCCTGAAAAAAGGTCGTATTCTATAGTAGTGAAATCAGGCCCTTTTAAATAGTTAAATACTAAACATTAAATAGTTATATAATGTCTCAAGTTACAGGTAAAGTATCACAAATTGTAGGTCCGGTTATCGATGTAGAGTTCACAGCTGGAACTGAATTACCAAAAATTTACGATTCGTTAGAAATTAATAAAACAGACGGCAGCAAACTCATACTAGAAGTTCAGTCTCACATCGGTGAAGATACTGTACGTACTATCGCAATGGATTCCAGTGATGGATTAAGTAGAGGAATGGAAGTTGCAGGAACAGGAGCTCCAATCCAAATGCCAATCGGAGGAGATGTATATGGACGTTTATTTAATGTAATTGGAGACGCTATTGATGGTCTTGGAGATCTTCCTAAAGCAGGAGAAGATGGTCTTCCTATTCACCGTCAAGCACCAAAATTTGAAGATTTATCAACTTCTACAGAAGTTTTATTTACAGGTATCAAAGTAATTGATCTTATCGAACCTTATGCAAAAGGTGGTAAGATTGGATTATTTGGTGGTGCCGGAGTAGGTAAAACGGTATTAATTCAGGAGTTGATTAACAATATTGCAAAAGGTCACGGTGGTCTTTCTGTATTCGCAGGAGTAGGAGAAAGAACTCGTGAAGGAAATGATTTACTTCGTGAGATGCTAGAATCAGGAATTATCAAGTATGGTGATGATTTTATGCACTCTATGGAAGAAGGAGGATGGGATCTTTCTAAAGTAGATAAAGAAGTAATGAAAGAATCTAAAGCTACTTTCGTATTTGGTCAGATGAATGAGCCACCAGGAGCACGTGCACGTGTAGCACTATCTGGTCTTACGATAGCAGAATATTTCCGTGATGGAGCTGGAGATGGACAAGGAAAAGATGTACTTTTCTTCGTAGATAACATCTTCCGTTTTACACAGGCAGGTTCTGAGGTATCAGCACTTCTTGGACGTATGCCTTCTGCAGTAGGATACCAGCCAACTCTTGCAACAGAGATGGGTGTGATGCAGGAACGTATTACTTCTACTAAGAAAGGATCTATTACTTCTGTACAGGCAGTATATGTACCTGCGGATGATTTAACAGATCCAGCACCAGCAACAACATTTGCTCACCTTGATGCAACAACCGTATTATCTCGTAAGATTGCTGAGCTTGGTATTTATCCAGCGGTAGATCCATTAGATTCTACTTCAAGAATTCTTACAGCTGATATTTTAGGAGATGAGCACTATAACTGTGCACAAAGAGTAAAAGAGCTATTACAACGTTATAAAGAATTACAAGATATTATCGCCATCCTTGGTATGGAAGAATTATCTGAAGAAGATAAATTGGCAGTAGGACGCGCACGTCGTGTACAACGTTTCTTATCACAGCCATTCCACGTAGCTGAGCAATTTACTGGTATTCCAGGATGTTTAGTAGATATTAAAGATACAATTAAGGCATTTACTATGATTATGGATGGTGAGTTAGATCACCTGCCAGAAGCAGCATTTAACCTTAAAGGTACAATCGAGGAAGCTATCGAAGCTGGTGAGAAAATGTTAGCAGAGGCATAAGCCAAAACTAATACTGAACTTTGTTTTAGTAATCTTACCAAAGAGAAAATAATAATAAGATCCCTGAGTAAATTCAGGATGATAAATAAATTTATCTATGTATTTAGAAATAGTAACTCCAGAAGCAGTATTATTTAGCGGCGAAGTAACTTCAGTTGCAGTGCCAGGTGTTAACGGAGAGTTTCAGATGTTAGATAATCACGCACCTATTGTTTCTTTATTAGGAAAAGGAAACGTAAAAGTGTATGGCGAGATGAATCTGGAAGAAGAAGTAGCAGAAAAGTTTTCTAAAGAAAACGGTGTAACACTACTTCCTATCAACTCCGGAACTATCGAAATGAAAGACAATAAAGTGATTGTTTTAGCTGATTAAATTTACCATTAATTAGGTGTTTACAATCGAGAGATTATTATATTTAATCCCTGTTACTTGTTAACAGGGATTTTTTTATGTTTTTTAATAAGCCTTTTCCATATTTGACTTCTTTAAGGAATCATTTTTTGATTGCCTTTATTTTAAGTTTTGTCATTGTTTTTATCCTTATTTTTTTGCAGCCATTTGGCTCAAATAACTTTAACAACCCCTATAAAAACCTCTATTTTATAGGTTATGGAGTCATTTCCTTTTTGACTTACTTAATCATTTTTTTACTATCCAAATGGTATCACAGCCATTTTAGAGTATGGAAATGGGGAGAAGAATTGATCTTCAGTTTTTTCTATATTTCTTTTGCCATTATTATAGCTTTTATATACACCGAAATTATTATTAACAAGCAACCTGAACGTCTTAATCTGAACTGGTTTTTAGATTGGTTTAAGCTCATGTTTTTAGGATTTGGAATCATTGTATCTGTAATTGCTATTTTATTAAGAAACTACTACGGATCAAAAGTTATAGAAAACAAAAAAGAACTCAACATATCTTCACAAGAAACAAGAATACTGATTCAGGGTTCTTTAAAGAAAGAAAACTTCCTAATAGATGCCAACTCTATAGTTTATGTAAAATCTGAAGATAACTATGTGTATTTATATTTTATAGAAGATGAAATTTTGAAAGAGAAAATGCTTCGAAATACATTGACAAATATCAGTTTGCAACTACCTCAATTAATGAGATCACATCGATCTTATCTCATCAATCCAAATTTTATAATCTCTATAAAAGGAAATGCTCAAAATGCAAAACTTCAATTAAAAGCGATAGAAAAGCCAATTCCTATTTCAAAAACATATTTTGCTTCTCTTAAAACACTCATTAATTAACCACAAATCATATAGTATTTCGCCACAAGAAATATGAATTGACCACAAAAAATAAGCACCAACACCATTCTTTTTTCCTATTGATGATAATCTCTTTCATTTGGAGTGTCACTATAAAAATACATCTATGAAAAAAGTATATAAGATTACCAAATGGATTCTGTTATTAGGAATTTTAATATTCGTTTTGTTAGTATTGTATATCCGGTTTTCCAGATATACTGATACTATGATTTATAAAACTAATGATATAGGTTATAGTGTTTTTAAAACAGCATTTGACTATGAAGAATATTATTTTCACAGAGATAATAATGTCAAAATACATGGAGTTCTTTTTAAAACCAAAACCCTATTCCCTAAAGGCACTATTATCCATTATGCTGGTAAAGGCATGCATCTACAATCCTCCCAGAAGTATTACAAAGCTTTATTGCAAAGAGGGTTTCAGGTATTTAGTTTTGAACGCAGAGGTTTTGGAAAATCCACAGGTATAGCAGACAATTCTCTTGTTTTAAAAGAAGATGCATTATATGTTTTTGATGAAATATTAAAACATAAAAATGTTATAGATACCCCTATTATTATTTGGGGACAATCGTTGGGAGGTGCTTTTGCAACTATGAACGCTGCAGCGAGGCAAGAAAAAATCAAAGGCCTTGTTCTAGAAGGTACTTTTTCTTCCTTTCCTGATATCGGTAAAGTGTATGCAAACGCACTACATCTTGAAAATTTTAAAGGAGTTGTACCTCTATTAATGAATAATGATTTTCCTGCAGAAAAAGAAATTAAAAAAATTACAAAACCTTCCTTGATAATTCATAGTCAAACAGATCAACAGGTTCCTTATGAACTAGGAAAGAAATTATATGATGCATCCCATTTATCATCTACACAATTTTGGGAAATAAAAGGAAAGCATATCAGAGGAATATTTGATTATGAAGAAAAATACGTAGCACTATTTGAAAAAATGATAAGTCAATAAACAATAACTACTCCTAATTCATTTCTCTACAAATTAGGAGTAGTATTTCATCTTATGATATTATTTTACAATCGTTTTATATTATTAACTCTGTTTTTATCAAGCCTTGTCCCATAGGGATCTATTGATACATACGTTGGAAGTTTATCCACAATAATGCTTATTTGTGAGTTCTCTTTATCAAAATTATGACTTTGGAGATATAAGGGTTGTTCTCCCACTCCAATCTCTTTTGGATGCTTCTGAAACAATCCTATTTGGATGGGTTCTTGTATGCTAATTGGAACATCTTCTCCAAGTTTTTTTGCCTCTAAGCGTTTTGTAATTAGATCCAGAGTTATTTTGTACTTGCCATTAGAAAGCTTTTCATAGGAAGTGTTTTTTACTTCCAGATCATAAGTAATTATCCTTTTAAACCAGTCATCTACCAATGTATGGTAATCTGGAGGGGTAACCTGATACACTTCATTTAGGAAATCAAGTGTAATGGCCTCGAATTCTTCTTTACCTCGATATTGTGTTACCATTTTTTGAAGAATGTTATCTATTTTTTCTACTCCGATTAATTCTTTTAATGCTAGCATAATCGTATAATCTTTACCATAAAGTATATATCCTTCACCATCTGATAAATACGCAGGTGGTTCCATCTCAGAAGCATAAGAACGCCCTGTAAAATAACGGTTATTAGAATATTCTGACAGATTCCAAAAAACACCTTTACCATAGTGTTTTTCCATAACCACAATTTCTGTGTATTTGGCCAATCCTTCTATAAAAAATCCTCCTCCTACAGTCATTTTAGGAGTTAATATATGCCCCCACCATTGATGAGCAACTTCATGAATTGTACGTTTAGCAACTAAATTGAAGACACTGCTATTACGCTGATCCAATAAATACAAATTATCCTCTACCATACTTATTGTACCCGGCATCGCTTGCCCACCGAATGGCCAGTATCCCGGAATTTCTGCAATGCGAATATGATCAAAAGGATATGCTCCAAAATTCTGTAAACAATAATCCATGGCTTCTTTACTTGCCTTGGTAATTAACTCAACATTCATATCATGATCCGGATGATAGTATTGTTCTATACTAACTCCCCTATGGTTTTCTTTGTGAATTTTATATCTGGCTGAAAAATACCCTAGTAAAGGAGATATTTTCTCTTTTGCCTTATAATGATAGTAATTTCTATTTTCGGATGTCCAGTGTTTAATCAGATTACCTGGAGCAATAGCAGTTTGATCAGCTTGAGTGGATACCACTGTCTCAAAAGAAACCCTTCCAATTAGATTGTCTGATCCTTCGTGCAAATCCCTTTCTTCAGTAACTTCTTCTTCCCTTTCAGGTAAACCTCGGTTCTTACGTTCTTTGGAGTCTCTAATTTCCATACTTGGTCGATATCCTAAAGAAGGTTCAAAAGAAGAATGTAAAATATAACTACCATTATTTACAATATCAGTCTTAGTTTCAAAACCATCATTCTCCACGGTTAATTGATACCTGAATGTAAGCTTCTCATCAGGATATAATGGGCTTTGAAGTTGAAACAAATATGTTTTGAATATAGAATCGTGCTCAATCAGGGTAGCATTTTCTAAGTATACAGACTCTAATGGTATTCTGGGAGAAATAAACACAGACTCCACATTAGTATTACTTTTGTTTTTTAATACGTAATTTGCTTTTACTCTATATTTTTTATCTTCAGGATATACATCAACTTCGGTTTTCAGATCTACAGGGTATAGTTCTTCGAGGGTATCATATTGTTTGAATTTCTTCTCATACATTTCTGAAAGGTTTAATCTTTCATTTGATAAATAATATTTATTCAGAATATTGATATTATAAAAAATCACACTCCCAGAACCCATAAATACTATTAGAAAACCGATAATTGTAAGTCTTTCAATTTTTTTCCAACCAGAAAATAATTGAAGTATTCTAAACCTGAAATTAGAAACCGCTCCTCTTCTCCATAATTTGAAAGCTAATAAGACCAGGATTCCTCCTAAGGACAACCAATATATCGAATACCAATGAAACGATTTTAGGTAATATCCATATGAAACCATGTCATTATATATCACCAATGGAGTTCTTCCGAGTTTTAGCAAGGGATATTCAATTCCGATATGATTACTTAAAGAGCTCCCTAAAAAGAAAATCAAAATTCCTGAAATAAACATTCCTACATATTTATTCGACACCACATTTTGAACGAACAAAGCCAAAATACCATAGAATATCATTTGAACACCTTGTAAATAGAACAGGTTTATATATTGGTTCCACTTAAAGTCATGATAGTCGCCGATCACCTGAAATCCAATAGAAATAAAGATACTTATCAAAACCAAAAACAATGGTAAAATAAGCAGTGCTATATACTTTGAAAAAAAGAAAATACTATTGGTTGTAGGAGTGGTATCAATGATTCCGTTAATAGTAAGATTTCGTTCTCTCCAAACCAGTTCTCCGCTATAAAATATAATTAGAATTAACCCTAACATAGGCAGTCCTTCACTTGTTAATTCAATTAAACGATATGTAGCGGGATATTGACTATCGTGATAGGTGCCTCCTTCAAAAATTCTGCTGTAAATCTCCGTTACTGAAATCAAAACCCAAATAAGCATTACCGCAATAAATGGTAAGCCTCTAAAAACATTGGAGAGTTCTAATTTTGCTAGTGAAAATAACCCCAATAACCTGGCTTTTCTCGTTTGAATAAATGTTAATACCGGAGTATATGTTTTTTCTTCCGTATACATTTCAGAAACTTCCTTATCTTTTTTGATCCTTCGATTTCCTTTTCTAAAAGAAAATAACTTATACGTTATTCCTAACAAAACCAATGAGATGATAACCCAAAAGACTCTGTTTAACATAAAATATCCTGAAAATGATACGAGTTGTGTGTTTTTTTGAAACGGTGTCCAATACATCGTTTGCTCAAAAAATGCAGACAAACCAAAAGGGTCTGCCAGTGAAGCAATAATCATATTTTCCGGAGAGGGAGGAACTGCCTGGGCAAGCATCGGAGAGTTAAAAAATATGGCGCACCCCCAATACAATGCATAGATAAAAACAGCTCCTATATATACCACTAAAGCTTTTCTGGATAAGGTTGCAAAAGAAAATAAGAGCGCGGTTAAGATAAATAAATTGGGTAGGATCAAAATAGCCCATATATAGACATAATGAAAAATATTGAAAGGCAGTAAGCTATCCGGATCCATCGAAAAAAATGTACCTATAGCAAACCCTACAATTAATAATGTAAATACTAAAAGGCTAACCAAAAACGTTCCTGCAAAACGACTCCAGTAAAATTGATACTTTTTTAAAGGTGTACTATAGATAATTTCTTCTATAAAATATCGACGATCTCTAATCATTGCATTTATGCAATAGAACATAGTGGCAAAAACAGATACCAGGCTAAATATCCCGACAAAAAAACTAATTTGATATGGAGAATTGGTTTTTACCAGTTCTGTTGCTCCCAACCTACCTCCCGAAGACATATAAAATCCCAGGAGAAAAAAAATGGCAGAAAACATGTAAAAAGATAACTGCTTTGTATGATATTTCCATTCGAACTTAAAAAGATGAGTAAACATAGGTTATATTTTTATGGTTATAATTGGTATTATGATCTCAATGTGCTGAAATACACATCTTCTAATCCTGGATTAACAGCTTCGAACCCTTCTTCAGGTTTTTCATCGGAGAGTACATGAAGTTGTGTTTTGCCAGAAAACAAACGAGTAGAGATTACATTAAAGGCAGATTGATAACTTTTTAAGTTTTCTTTTTCAACACTTTTTATCCATACTTTTCCTTTTAATTTTTCTGTTAATCCTGTCGGGATTCCTTCTTTTATAATACTTCCCTGGTTCAGTATTGCCATATTGGTACATAAGTCTTTTACGTCTTCTACGATATGGGTAGACAGAATAATAATGATATGCTCTCCTATTTCACTCAATAAATTCAGGAAGCGGTTACGTTCTTCTGGATCCAATCCTGCAGTAGGTTCGTCTACAATAATTAGCTTTGGGTTACCCAACAAAGCCTGAGCAATACCAAATCGTTGGCGCATTCCTCCAGAGAATGTATGAACCGATTTTTTACGATGTTGATACAGGTTAGTTTGCTGTAATAAAGCTTCAACCTGTTCTTTTCGTTCTTTTTTATGAATAATTCCTTTTAGTATCGCCATATGATCCAATAAGTCCTGAGCAGAAATTTTGGGATATACACCAAACTCTTGTGGCAAGTACCCTA
The DNA here is from genome assembly GCF_034322225.1 of Aquimarina callyspongiae. Lineage (NCBI taxonomy): Bacteria > Pseudomonadati > Bacteroidota > Flavobacteriia > Flavobacteriales > Flavobacteriaceae > Aquimarina > Aquimarina callyspongiae. The sequence goes on from NZ_JAXLPA010000001.1 coordinate 1,614,432, forward strand.
ATTGGTTTCTTAATTCCTGAGGGTTTTTAAGAATATCCATACCATTGAATAAGATAGTTCCAGAAGAAGGTTCCTGTAATGTAGCAATCGTACGCATTAAGGATGATTTGCCCGCTCCGTTAGGGCCTAATAACCCATACATACCGTTTTTGATGGTTAATGAAATATTATTCAATGCCTTTACTCCATTTGGGTAGGTTTTGGATACATTGGTTATTTGTAGTGTGTTCATAATAATCGTTTTAATATTCCTACGAACCTACACCTGATCAAAGAGAAAGCTTAATAATTTGTACCAACACCTCAATGGTTAAACAGAAAGTCTAAAAAAAGGAATCAATACGATTCGTTGTAAAATTTTAAGTGTTCATCTCATTTTTCACAACATCTGTACAGGTAACCATCCCATTTAATGAGTGGATTTAACAAAGATTTACACTTAGGTTAACTATTTGGCAGGATATCACAGCCAACTCATTAGATGCAGGTTGTACATTAGAGCTTGTTCTAATTACAAAACCCATTCAAAAACTAGTTTTGAATGGGTTATAGTCATTAAAAAGTATCCTGTGGATTGCGTCTATACTGTATTATTTGCTTTCATGGATTTTTGCAAGTGCAGACGCTGCATTTTTATTGGTGGGATCTAATTCCAAAGCTTTTTTATAGGCTTGTTGAGCTTGTTGGGTATTCTTCATTTGCAATAAACATTCTCCCAAACTATCAAACGCATTGGAACTTGCTGGATAGTTAACCGTGTTATATCTAAAAATTTTAAGTGCGTCATTTACTTTTCCTTTCTCCATAAGTTGATACCCAAATCTATTAACATTTCTTTCGTAAAAATTATCAATTAAATATTTTGAAACAGGATCTTCTAAAAGCGTAATGATTTGATCAACGGTTTTTCCTTCTGAGTATAGATTTTTCATTGTTTTAGGCAAAGGCATTCCATAAAGAATATTACGAACAGCTTGCTTTGGCATAGAACCATTTTGGTGGTTTTGTAGGATGATGATTGTTTTATCATTATCGATATCCCTTTCGATGTAAGTAAGATATCCTGGCCATCCACCGCTATGTCTGGCAATTTTACCAAACGGTGTTGTTTCTAATACACGCCATCCAAGACCATATTTTGCGGTGCTTCCATTATCCAGTACTCCATTGCTAAAAACCTCTTCCAAACTCTTCTCAGAAACCAATTGATTATTATACAATGCTCTATCCCATTTATATAAATCAAGTATAGTAGAATTTACAGTACCGTCACCTTCGATACCATCTAACCAAATTACAAACTTAGACCTGTCGAAATCATCAGGAAGTATGTATTCGTCATTTATGTATAGATAACCTAATGCATAATTTTTAATTTTTTGTGGCGAAAGGCGTCTATGATAAACAAATGTATTAGACATTTGAAGTGGTTCAAATATGGCTGATTTCAAAAAATCAGGATACGATTGACCAGAGGCCTTTTCAATTATGGACGCCAACAACACATAACCGGTATTGCTATATTCTGTCTTTGAATTTGGTTCAAAACGAACATCCGACTGATTTGTCTTCAAGATTTTAATAACATCTTTATTTGTAGCAATTTTGGTCTTATCCCAAATAGAAAACATCAAAGACATATAGTCCGGAAGTCCACCTGTATGGTTTAGTAAATTTCTAATGGTTACATTATTGTATTTGGATAACTCAGGAAAGAATTTGGTTATTTTATCATCAAGATTCAGTAGTCCACGTTCTTTTAAAATTACAATAGCCATTGCCGTAAAAGGCTTTGTACAAGAAGCCAGTTCAAATATGGATTCTTCAGTAAGTTTTTCGTTGGTGATCTCATTAGCATTACCAAAGCTTTTCTTATAAGTTATAGTGCCTTTTTCTGCAATTAGTACATTGCCGTTAAATTCTTCGTTATTATAAAGATTAGTAAATAAGCTGTCTATTTTTTGAACCTTGTTTTGACCAAAAATGGTTTGTGTCAAAACTAATAGTAGTAAAGAAGTGATTAATTTCATGTGTTTATAATATTTTTAAGATGTTTTAGATTTATGATTCATGTCGAAGTGTATAGTGTCTTGACTGAATATCTCAACTATATTTTTTTATTCCTTGCTCAAAAAGTCGAATTTTCTGATTCAATGCTTTTATCTTTTTAAGATAGGTTTTAGGTACATAGGTTATTTGTAGTGCATTCATAATAATTGTTTTAAACTTTGACACAAACCTATGTGAGATTCAAAAGAAACCTTAATAATTTTTACCAACATCAGTATAGTTATACCGAAAGCCGAAAAAAAACAATCAATTAGATTCGTGGTAAAAAACGAAGTATTCGTTTCAATTTTAATAATGTCTATGCATATAATTATCTCTTAACTTATAGGTTTACTACTTTTGGGGTATGATTGCTTTTTTAAAGAAATACGCCTCAGTTTTATACGGATTCATTATCCTCTATATTATCGTTCAGGGATTAATTTTTGTTGAATTCATTCTGATTGACCCAAAAGAAACACTTATGAATGTAGTTGGTTTTTTGTTTTGGGGAATAATCATTTCTATAATAGTCCACGCAATACTTTTTCATCGAAAAAGGAAAGTATTTTATGGAATGGTAGCTTGCTGGGTATTATCTCTTTCAGGGTTTATATTAGGCAGATATTTGGATTACAAAGTATTTGGTGTAAGCAGTTTTTTTCTGTTTTTAATTACCAATTACTACATTCTTTGGTCCTGGTATAACCTGAGGTATAAAAAACTGAAGGAACTTGCTTTCAAGAAAGCCCATAAACCCTTTTTGATCAAGTTACTGGTATTATTCATCATCTTTACTGTGGGATTTGGGATCGACCAGTATATGAACATCCCTGATAACCCAATTACTTTTGCATTATTAACTGTTTTTTGGCTTGGAGTATTTTATATTTTGGCTCCTACTTTTTTTCAAAAACACAGATTGTTGATCTTGGGGCTTTATGGAGCACTATTGGTCTTTTTCTTTTTGTTTATCGTGTCTTATGGTGATAGGACGCATGAGCAAAATTTGGATGTGTTTTTGATCTTTTTGTTTCCTATTCCATTGCTTATATTATTATGGTTATACGATCAATGGAAATGGTTTCAAACCTTAAAAGCTGATAAAGCCAAAGCAGAGCTAGCATTATTAAAACAACAAGTAAACCCTCATTTTTTCTTTAATACTTTAAATAATTTATATGGATTAGCTAAACAAAAATCAGATCAAACACCTGATCTAATCTTAAAGCTATCTGATATTATGCGTTACGTGATTTATAAAGGAAAAGAAAATGAGGTTATGCTGGAAGAAGAGATTGAATACCTGGAAAATTATATAGAACTTCAACAAATAAGGCATCATGAAAAGGTGATCATCACTTTTAACAAAGACATACAACAGAAAAACATAACTATTACACCACTTTTGTTTATTATCTTGTTAGAAAATGCTTTTAAACACGGTGTTGATTCGCTAATTAAAGAAGCCTATGTAAACATCTTGTTAGAAGTTAAAGATCGCGAAATCGCATTTGAAGTAACTAATAACTATGATGCTTCGGCATTGAGTGAATCAAAAGGAATCGGATTAGAAAATCTGAAAAAACGATTAGAGATCGTATATGGAAAATCACATTCTCTTGACTTTACAATTGAAAAAGATACGTATAATGCCCGTTTAACAATTAATATTTGATTATGAATTATATCATCGTAGATGATGAACCTATAGCACACACTATAATCCAGGATTATGCAGCTTCTTTAAGTGATTTAACCTTGTTAGGAAATTGTTATAATGCAATAGATGCCTTATCACTTTTACAAAAACAAAAAGTAGATCTGATATTTCTCGATATAGAAATGCCAAAACTAAAAGGCCTAGATTTTTTAAGGACACTAACCAACCCTCCGTTGATTGTAATTACTTCTGCCTATTCAGAATTTGCTGTAGAAAGTTATGAATTAGAAGTTTGTGATTATCTCCTGAAGCCTTTTTCGTTTGAGCGATTTTTAAAAGCATACACCAAAGTAATTAAAACCAAAGAACAATCTTCGCAAAAAAGTAAAACGGTTACCGAAGCTACCAATACCAGTATTTTTTTAAAAGGAGATAAAGAAACACACCATATCCAACTAGATCATATCAAATATTTAGAAAGCTACGGAAGCTATGTAAAACTATACTTGCAAAACGAAATGTTACTCATTCATGAGTCCATTTCCCATTTTGAAACTGTTTTATCTCCAGATGAATTTATTCGTGTTCACCGTTCATTTATTGTTAACATTACTTCTATAAAAAGTATCGTAGGCAATCAAATCAAGTTAGAAGGAATTACTGTTCCTATAGGTCAATCTTATAAGGCAATTATCAAAAATAAACTGTTTTAGCAGATTATATTTTTAATAAAAAACTCTAGCTTTATTCATTTATATATCAAGTAGATTAGACCTCTCAATTATAGCAATAGGTTTCTCTTATTCAAGTATATGTTAGATTAATGTTAGGTTTCGTGTATAAAATCTACTTATGTAGTATATTTGCAATTCATTTAGAATTAATCTATTTATAAGGAAGTATGATTAAGGTATCAGACATAGCTAAAAATAAGGTTGTAGAATTGATGAACGACGATGGGTATAACGCGACTACAGATTATGTAAGAGTAGGTGTAAAAAGTGGCGGTTGCTCTGGTTTATCATATGACTTAAAATTTGATAAAGCTCAACAAGAAGGAGATAAAGTATTCGAAGACAATGGAGTAAAGATCATTGTAGATAAGAAAAGCTTTCTTTATCTTATAGGTACTACCCTGGAATATTCTGGAGGTTTAAACGGTACTGGTTTTGTGTTTAATAATCCCAATGCAAGTAGAACTTGTGGTTGTGGTGAAAGTTTTTCCCTTTAAATAGATAATAAACTAGGATTTTAGAAAGAGTCCTGAAAATAAGTTCAGGAATAAACAGATGGCATATACTGAAGACGACTTAAAGAAAGAACTGGAAACCAAAGAATATGAATATGGTTTCTATACCGATATAGAATCAGATACATTTCCTGTTGGTCTTAATGAAGACATAGTTCGTGCAATTTCTCGTAAAAAAGAAGAGCCCGAATGGATGACAGAATGGAGATTACAGGCTTTTAGAGCTTGGGAACAAATGGAAGAACCTGAATGGGCCAATGTAAGATATAATAAACCCGATTTCCAAAATATCTCTTACTACTCTGCTCCCAATAAAAAGCCTAAATATAATAGTCTTGATGAAGTGGATCCTGAGTTATTAGAGACTTTTAAAAAATTAGGGATTTCTCTTGATGAACAGAAGAAGTTAGCAGGTGTGGCTGTAGATATTGTAATGGATTCTGTATCTGTAGCTACTACTTTTAAAGAAACATTAGCAGAAAAAGGCATTATTTTCTGTTCTATTTCTGAAGCAATACAAGAACATCCAGAATTGGTAAAAAAATATATTGGATCAGTAGTTCCTCAAAAAGATAATTTTTATGCAGCATTAAATTCTGCTGTATTCAGTGATGGATCTTTCTGTTATATTCCTAAAGGCGTTCGATGTCCAATGGAGTTATCAACATATTTCAGAATCAATCAGGCCGGAACAGGTCAGTTTGAACGAACTCTTGTTATTGCAGATGAAGGTAGTTATGTGAGTTATCTTGAAGGTTGTACAGCTCCTTCTAGAGATGAAAATCAATTACATGCTGCAGTGGTAGAACTGATTGCTCTTGACAACGCAGAGATTAAATATTCAACAGTACAGAATTGGTATCCTGGTAATGAAAAAGGAGAAGGAGGAGTATTTAACTTTGTTACCAAGCGAGGCATTTGCGAAGCCAACGCTAAAATCTCCTGGACTCAGGTAGAAACCGGATCAGCTGTTACCTGGAAATACCCTTCTTGTGTACTAAAAGGTGATAATTCTGTAGGAGAATTTTACTCAATCGCAGTAACCAATAATTACCAACAAGCAGATACCGGTACCAAAATGATACATCTTGGTAAAAACACCAAGAGTACTATTATTTCTAAAGGAATTTCTGCCGGAAAATCACAAAATAGTTACCGAGGATTAGTACAAATAAATAGTAGAGCTAAGAATGCCCGTAATTTTTCGCAGTGCGATTCATTACTCATGGGCAATGAATGTGGTGCTCATACGTTTCCTTATATAGAAGCAAAAAATAAAACTGCTCAAATAGAACATGAAGCTACTACCAGTAAAATAGGTGAAGATCAAATTTTCTATTGCAACCAGAGAGGTATAGATACCGAAAAAGCAATTGCATTAATTGTAAATGGTTTTAGCAAGGAAGTGTTGAATAAATTACCTATGGAGTTTGCCGTAGAAGCTCAAAAACTTCTGGAAATTTCTCTGGAAGGTTCTGTAGGGTAATGTATAAACCATCAAATCAACCTATTAATGAAAAAACTATTTATTCTCGCCGTTGTAAGCCTGATCGTCTTATCCTGTAAAAACGAAAAATCAGAAAACAAAAATGATGACCCCGATTTAATTCGTGGAGAATTCATTCTTATCAATGATGCTGCAGTAATAAAAGGAAAAGATTTTATTTATGGGGTCGAAATCAATGATATGACTCAGGAACTTGCAGAAAAAGCAAAGCCATTACAAAGAGAAGAATATGATATGGTTCCTGTAGTAGTTAAAGGAATAATTAAACCCAATCCAGAAGAAGGATGGGAAGAGATTGTAGAAATAAAAGAAATTATAGGTGTTAGCGCACCAACCTCAGAGTTACCCACCAAGATCAAATCTTCTGAAGATGAAACCACTGGTGAAAACTCTAAAACCGAAAAAGAAAATTAATAAATCTCTATAAAAAGAGATAAAAGAGAATAGTACGTAATGTTAGAAATTAAGGATTTACACGCCAGTGTAGAAGGTAAAGAAATTTTAAAAGGCCTAAACCTAAACGTTAAAGCAGGAGAAATACACGCTATAATGGGTCCTAATGGTGCGGGAAAAAGTACTTTGGCAAATATTGTAGCTGGTAAAGAAGAATATGAAGTAACCGATGGTAATATCCTTTTAGAAGGTGAAGACATAGAAGAGCTTGCAGCAGAAGAAAGAGCTCACAAAGGAGTCTTTTTATCATTTCAATATCCTGTAGAAATTCCTGGAGTTACCGTTACTAACTTTATGAAAACGGCTATTAACGAAACCAGAAAAGCACAAGGTCTTGAAGAAATGCCTGCAAAAGATATGTTGAAAAAAATTCGTGAAAAATCTGAGCTATTAGATATTGATCGTAAATTTTTATCTCGTTCTCTTAATGAAGGGTTTTCTGGAGGAGAAAAAAAGCGAAATGAGATCTTTCAAATGGCAATGATGGAACCCAAACTAGCCATTCTAGATGAAACTGATTCTGGTTTAGATATAGATGCTCTTCGTATTGTTGCTAATGGAGTTAATAAACTAAAAGGTGATGACAATGCTATTGTAGTAATAACACACTACCAGCGCCTTTTAGAGTATATCGTTCCTGATTTTGTACATGTACTTTATGATGGTAAAATTGTTAAATCCGGTACCAAAGAATTAGCTCTAGAATTAGAAGAGAAAGGATACGATTGGATTAAAGAGGAGATAAACGCGTAGAAAATGGAATTGAAAGAAAAACTAGTATCCTCTTTTTTGGCTTTTGAAAACACAGTAGATGTTGATGCTCCTGTACATGATATCAGAAGTCAAGCAATAAAGAGTTTCGAAGAAAAAGGATTTCCTTCTAAAAAAGAAGAAGCCTGGAAATACACTTCTTTAAATGCTATTCTAAAGCACGATTATAGTATTTTTCCAAAAGAAGAAAATGCACTAGATTTTAAAGACGTTAAAAAATATTTTCTTCACGATCTTGACACCTATAAAATTGTTTTTATAGACGGAAAGTATTCATCACATCTATCTGAAACTACACATGATAAAATAGATGTATGTCTTATGTCATCTGCGTTAACGCATGAAAAATATAGACAAGTTATAGATAACTATTTTAATAAAATAGCAAAGAGCGATGGGCTTACCTCATTAAATACAGCTTTCTCAAAAGAAGGTGCCTATATTTATATTCCAAAAAACAAACAGGCAGATAAGCCAATCCAGATCATACATTTTTCGACAGGAAACGAATCTGCACAAATGCTACAACCTCGTAACCTGATAGTTGTTGAAGAAAATTCACATGTTCAGATTATTGAACGTCACCAAAGTCTTACTGACAATCCTGTTTTAACCAATTCGGTAACAGAGATTTTTACAGATAAAAGAGCTTTTGTGGATTATTATAAAATCCAAAACGACAATCAAAATGCTTCTCTGATTGACAATACCTATATAGAACAACAAGGACAAAGTGTTGCTTCTGTTCATACCTTTGCTTTTGGTGGAAACATCACTAGAAACAACCTTAATTTTTATCAAAAAGGTGAAGGCATTGACTCTATTCTAAACGGAATTACGATTGTTGAAGGAAAACAACACGTAGATCACAATACACTTGTGCATCATACAGAGCCTAATTGCGAAAGTCATCAGGACTACAAAGGGATTTTTGACGAAAAAGCAACAGGTGTTTTTAATGGTAAGATTATCGTTAATAAAGAAGCTCAGAAAACAAATGCTTTTCAATCGAATAATAATATACTATTAAGTGATAAAGCAACAATTAATTCTAAGCCTCAGTTAGAAATTTTTGCAGACGATGTAAAATGTTCTCACGGATGTACTATTGGTCAATTAGATGATAATGCTTTATTTTATATGAGATCAAGAGGAATTGGCGAGAAAGAAGCCAGAGCATTATTGATGTATGCGTTTGCAAATAACGTATTAGAAAGCGTAAAAATACCGCAGCTTAAAAGTAGAATTAACAAATTAATTGCCAACAAGCTTAATGTGAGTATTGGTTTTGATTTGTAATTTTTTATAAAAACGTATTAAAAGCCTGTCTGATTTTAGAATCAGACAGGCTTTATTTTTTTATTCAATAGCAGATACTATTTCCTTAAGGAATTTATTAAAATCCACTCCTGCATCACCTATTAACCCAAAACGAACAATTACTAGGTTTTTAGAAGGAATTATGAATACTCGCTGGCCTTGATATCCATTAGCAGAATACATATCTCTAGGAGCATCAGGATAAAACCCTCCTGAATTTAGCCAAAAATGACCTCCATAATCACCATCTGATGTTGGACTAGGTGTTGTTACATAATCCACCCATTCTGGGTTAAAAACCTGTTCTCCATTCCAATTACCTCTATGTAAATAAAGCAATCCAAACTTCGCCCAATCTTTAACAGATGCCCAACCATAAGAAGAACCCACATAATTTCCTACCATATCTGTTTCTATAAGCATCGAGTGCATCCCAATTTTATCAATAAATTCTCGATATGGATAGTCCAGATATTCCTGATAACTATCAAAATGCTCTCTTAGAATTCCTGACAACAAATTAGAAACCCCCGAAGAATAATACCAATACTCATTAGGCTTGTGAGTCGCTTCTTTATACACCTGGGTTTTTGTCATATCCTCATCAATATAAAGCATTTTGGTAGCATCAGAAATTGAGTTATAATCTTCATCCCAAGCCAAACCACAATTCATCTGTAATAAATTATTGATTGTAATATTCTTTCTCTCATCTTTTTGCCATTCAGAAACTGGTGCTTTATCATTAATGTCTATCTTTCCTTGATGTTGTAATACACCATATACCGTAGCTAAAATACTTTTGGTCATCGACCATCCTAATAGTTTAGAATCTTTATTTAATCCATCTGTATATTTCTCTGCTATTATTTGATCTTTATGAATCACCATAACAGCTCTTGTCTTTTTAATACTTTCACCTTTAGTATCAAAAATCGATGAAACTACCCCATTAATTTTATTATAGTCTACATTCTCAAAAACAGTGTCTTTTTGAGGCAAGTCTCCATAAGGAAAAGGAAAATTCTTTTTTACAGTCGAACGATTAGGTTTAAGATATGGTTCGCTAGTATCAAAATCATCATTGATCAAAACACTACCTAATCCTTCTCTATATATAGCTTTTCTCTCTTGTAATCCAAAAACAGAAGCAATAGCCGATTTTTCTTTGATATCCACCTCATCATCTGCCAAATGAACCGGAGCAAAATTATTGTCATTTACATCCGTAAATTCAATGCTTCTATTAGCCATAAAAACCGAAGAGCACATGTTTTTGGCAGAGTATCCTGTTAGGATTGTAAGTTTAGGATAATTTAAAAATACTGCTATCAGTATTATCATAATTAAACTCATAAAAACGTATCGTAAAATCTTTTTAAATCGCTTCATTGTGTAATGGGTTAAATCATTCTAAAAATAAGTAATATCAGTTAGAAATACTTACTACTTTTGCAGAAAGAAATTGATATGTTTGATGTTCATAAAATCAGAGAAGACTTTCCAATCCTTAACAGAAAAGTAAACGGAAAACCGTTGGTCTATTTTGATAACGCTGCCACTTCACAAACACCTCAAGTGGTTATTGATACTATAGTAGAATATTATAGTCACTATAATGCTAATATTCATCGAGGAGTACACACTTTATCACAAGAGGCTACTGATGCTTATGAAATAGCTCGTAAAAAAATACAGCAGCATTTTAATGCAGCACATACTCACGAGATTATTTTAACCTCTGGTACTACGCATAGTATTAATATTATTGCCACTGGTTTTACAAACCTTCTTTCTAAAGGAGATGAGATTATCGTATCAGCTTTAGAACATCATTCTAATATTGTTCCCTGGCAAATGCTTTGTGAACGTACTGGAGCGGTCCTTAAAGTTATCCCAATGAATGAAGAAGGTGAACTGGTTATGGAGGTCTTTGATAAGTTACTTTCTAATAAGACAAAACTGGTATTTACCAATCATATTTCTAATGCGCTTGGGACTATCAATCCAATAGAAGAAATTATTGAAAAAGCACATAATGTTGGAGCAGCTGTACTTATTGATGGCGCACAATCTTGTCCGCATATCAAACCCGATGTACAGGCATTGGATGTAGATTTTTATGTAGCTTCTGCTCATAAGCTTTGTGGTCCAACAGGAGTGGGTATGTTATACGGAAAATCAGACTGGCTTAATAAACTTCCTCCTTATCAAGGAGGTGGTGAAATGATTGAACAGGTAACTTTTGAAAAGACAACTTATGCTGGGCTTCCACATAAGTTTGAAGCAGGAACGCCTAATATTTGTGGTGGGATTGCTTTTGGAGCAGCTTTAGATTATATGAACAGTATAGGTTTTGATACTATTGCTGACTACGAGAACGAACTCTTAGTTTATGGAACTCAAAAACTACTAGAGATCGAAGGCCTTAAAATATATGGTACCTCAAAAAATAAAACTTCTGTGATTTCTTTTAATCTTGAAGGTATACATCCTTATGATATAGGAACAATAGTAGACAAACTTGGTATTGCAGTACGTACAGGTCATCATTGTGCGCAACCAATTATGGATTTTTATAACATTCCTGGTACCGTGAGAGCTTCCTTTTCATTTTATAATACCATAGAAGAAGTTGACGCCTTAGTTGAGGCAGTGAAAAAAGCAAAAATGATGTTAGGTTAAATTCTCTTTATCATGAAAAAAATAGTTGCTTTAATCTTTCTAATCGCTTTGACTCTTTCTTGTAAAGAAAAGAAAAGAATCTATGTCGCCTCTTATACGCAAGAGTGTGAAGGAGCTAGCCCACAAACTTGTTTACTTATTAAAGAAAACATGGATCAGGAGTGGCAATTATTTTATGATACTATAGAGGGTTTTACCTATGAAACAGGATATGAATATCAACTAGAAGTAACAATTACTCCAGTTAAAAATCCTGCTGCTGATGCTTCATCATTGCAATATACCTTGATAAAAGTTTTGTCGAAGGAAAAAGATCAATCTTCCTCACAAAAAAAGCTTAAAAACATATCATATCAAGCACTTTCTAGGGATTCATTCTTATATATCGAAGTGGATGAAAATAATATCAAAAAAACCAGTGATAGAGATTTAAAGAACTTTCAATCTATAAAGTGTTCAGAAAAAGACTGGAATACCATACTTTCTCTAATAAAACAGGTTAATATTAAAGAAATTCATCAGTTAAAAGCCCCTTCACAAAAGAGACTTTTTGACGGAGCTCCACATGGTCTTTTAAAAATCACTTTAGACAATAAAACATACCCTTCAAACGGTTTTGATCACGGCAATCCTCCTCAAATAATTACACCATTGATAAACCATATACTAACATTATCAGAAAGTATTGAATAGCAATGAATCTTATTGTATTTTTGCTGAAAATTTGTAAGTAATGACTATACAAGAAATTCAGGAAGAGATTGTTGACGAGTTTAGTATGTTTGACGATTGGATGCAACGCTATGAGTATATGATTGAGTTAGGCAAATCCCTTCCTTTAATAGATGAAAAATATAAAATTGATCAAAATATTATAAAAGGATGTCAAAGTAAAGTATGGGTTCATGCAGAAATGAATGAAGACCAGATACAATTTACAGCCGATAGTGATGCCATCATTACTAAAGGGATTATTGCAATTCTGATACGTTCTTTTTCTGGACAGCACCCTAAAGATATTATTGATGCTAATACTGATTTTATTGATCAAATTGGTTTGAAAGAACATTTATCACCTACACGTGCCAATGGATTGGTTAGCATGATCAAACAGCTTAAATTATACGCTGTTGCTTATCAGACACAATTAAATGAATCCTAAAGGATTACGACTAAAAAAACAAAAAGATGAGTGAGACCACGATAGATACAAATGAACTAGGAGAAAAAATTGTAAAGGTTCTTAAAACCATTTATGATCCAGAAATTCCTGTGGATATATATGAATTAGGTTTAATCTATGACGTATTTGTAAACGAGGATTATGATGTAAAAATCCTTATGACACTTACTTCACCAAATTGCCCGGTTGCGGAGTCTTTACCAGAAGAGATTCGTGAAAAAGTAAAATCTCTAGATGCTGTAAAAGACGTAGAAATGGAACTTACTTTTGACCCTCCTTGGTCACAAGATCTAATGAGTGAAGAAGCTAAGCTTGAATTAGGGATGTTATAAACATTTTTAATTGTGGTGGATATAATTCTTTAAAAAAAGCAAAAATGAATCCTGAGCACTACCGTAGATTAGAAAAGATGTTTTTACAAGCCAATATCAATACAGAATTGTATGATACTACAACAGTAAAAATCTCTGAAGGATTGGCAGAAGTAGGACTTCAAATATCAGATAAGTACTTTCATGCACTAGGAGCCATTCATGGTTCTGTATATTTTAAATTATTAGACGATGCTGCCTTCTTTGCGGTAAATTCAATGATAGAAGATGCTTTTGTACTTACGACATCATTTAATATTAATTTGACCCGTCCAGCAAATAAAGGAACTATAAAAGCTATCGGAAAAGTAAAATTTAGATCCAGAAACCTTTTTGTTGCTGAATCTACTTTATACAATGAGGATGGTAAAGAAATTGGTTTTGGAACTGGTAATTTTGCAAAAAGTAAAATTGCATTAACTGAAAAAATAGGATATAAATAACCTGGTTACTATAGAAAAACAAACCTAATGGGTGATGAAATAATAAATCGCGTTGCGAATAACAAGAATTTGATTTCTTTTGATCTGGAAGATTATTATCCGGAGGGAGAACGAATACTTTTTGATATTAAAGACTGGCTTTATGAAGGTCTATTATTGCGAGAAAAAGATTTTAGAAAACATGTATCAGACCACGATTGGAGTCAATATCAAGATAAATATATTGCTTTAACCTGTTCTACTGATGCGATTATTCCTGGTTGGGCATATTTATTATTAACAAGTGTATTGATTCCTTATTCTAAAAAAGTTGTAGTTGGTTCATTAGAAACGCTGGAAACTATAGTCTACAACGAAATAATAAATGCACTGGATGTTTCTTCTTATCAAGACAAGTTACTCATTATAAAAGGTTGCTCTAACAAACCAGTACCAGAGGGAGCATACATTTCTCTGATCCAAAAATTACAACCAATAGCAAAAAGTATTATGTATGGAGAAGCCTGTTCTTCTGTACCATTATTTAAAAGAAAATAACGATATAAGAACTACTCCTTTTATCGTTTATTGTGGTTTTTTATCGAAAAAACAGCGCCTATTATTTTCTATTTAACGTGAAAATCGTTTCTTAAGATATATTTGCCGCATAAAATTATATGTGTGGTTTCCTACCCCTATCAGTATTTCTAGATAATGTATTTAAACTACCAAAAACTAATAATCAAAATGAAAAAAACATTTCTAACACTAGTGTTACTAGCAAGCACTACTATTTTATGTGCACAGGAAGATGCCAAAGATGAAACTCCTAAAGATGGATGGACAAAAACTGGAAACATAAGTTTTTTGTTCAATCAATCTGCTTTTAATGCAGAATGGCTTGGAGGAGGTACATCTAATATTGCAGGAAACTTGTCTCTTTCTTATGATTTTAATTATCGTAAAGGAAAAATGACCTGGGACAATAAAATTCTGGCGGATTATGGTCTAACAAAATTAAAAGATCAAGAATTTACTCGTAAAACCAATGACCGTTTTGAGTTCAACTCTTTATTAGGTAGACAAATCAAAGAAACAAATTGGTACTATTCTTTTTTCTTAAATTTTAAAACACAATTTGCTCCTGGATATGTATTTGGAGAAGATGCGTTAGGTAATGAAATCAGAACAGAGACTACTCATATTTTTTCTCCTGCATATCTACAGGCAGGTCCAGGTTTTCTTTGGAAAAAAAGTGATAACCTAAAAGTAAATATAGCACCAGCGACCGCAAGATTAATCTTTGTTGATGGAGATTTTACTGATGTAGGAAACGATCAGGTAGCTATTGATGCTTTTAATGCTGCTGGAGGATATTTTGGGGTAGAGGCTAATGAATCTACTCGTTTTGAATTTGGTGCCGCGGTAAATGCGTATGCAAAATTCGAAATTATGAAGAATGTTTCTATGGAGAATATTTTAAATCTATATTCTAATTACCTTGAAGATCCTCAGAATGTAGATATAGATTACACAGCAAATGTTATAATGACTATCAACAAATACCTATCTGCAAACATTGCTTTTCAAGCGATATATGATGACAATGCTATCGGAGCTTTTCAGATAAGAGAAGTATTTGGATTAGGTGTAAACTATGGTTTCTAAATAGAAGTTATACAATAAAATATATACAAAAAGAGCGGTCTAAATTGATTTTAGACCGCTCTTTTGATTTTATATCCTTAAGACAATTTCATATAATATTCATAATCATCTTCGCCTATAACTTTAAATCCCGTGCGTTCATACAGGTGTTTTGCAGGATTATCTTTTAGTACTTTTAGAGTTAATTTTTTCTCTCTTCCTCTAGCTTTTGTATATAATTCATTTAACAAATGCTTTCCGATTCCTTTTCCCTGATACTCTGGTAACACCTGTAGTTGTAGTATTTCTATGGTATCATCAGTTTCTAAGTACTTTATAAGGCCTGCTTTTTTAGTTAAATACAAAATGATACGAGAGCATTCAAAATATTTTTTTATCCTTTGTATGTGCTCCTCATCTGATAAATATAAACCTGCCTTTTCCAGATGTTCTACCATCGTTAACTTTCTTAATCTGAGTAAGAAATCTTTATCTGTATCTTGTGCTTTAATTAATTCTATCTCCATCTCATATTTTATAATAAGTATCTTGAATTAAAGGATTCTTTTGGGGTTTTTCACTTCAAAATATAACCGGCATAATGATGTAATTTTAATACTTTTTTGGTCTTAAATTGTAATATTCAAAAAAAACATCAGTTTTTAAGTGTAATACTACTCAACCTCTTTTATATCATTCTTTAGTTACTAACTCAACCAGATTTGAAAAACTAATTACAACAAGTATCTTTGCAGCTTGTTAAGTTCACTATTATCTTTATGAAAAAACCGATTTTCATATTTTTTTTATGTTTTTGTATTGCTAAGAGCCTAGGTCAGGAAGAAAAAAAAGTAAAAAATCTGGATTCTATTCAGATAAATTTAAAAAAATCCCTCGATAGTCTTTTAGCAAAAACTCCTAACGAACTTAATAGTATCGTTTTAAAACAAATCTTAAAAGAAATTAGTCCAAAAAAAAAGAAACCTGAGCATATAGGTTGGAGAGCAAAGGGTAAATTCTCATTGCTATTTAACCAATCTGCTTTTAATTTTGACTGGCAAGGAGGAGGAACCTCAAACATTGCGGGTAATGCTGCAGTTAATTATGAATTTAACTACAAAAAGAATAGTCTTACCTGGGATAATAAAATTCTGGCAGATTACGGACTCACATTTTTAAGAGGAGAAAATTTTGCCAGAAAAACTAATGATCGTATTGAATTAAATTCTCGATTAGGGCAACAAATACGTCAAAGTTTGTGGAATTAT
Source organism: Aquimarina callyspongiae (assembly GCF_034322225.1). NCBI lineage: Bacteria > Pseudomonadati > Bacteroidota > Flavobacteriia > Flavobacteriales > Flavobacteriaceae > Aquimarina > Aquimarina callyspongiae. Next base: position 1,631,020 of record NZ_JAXLPA010000001.1, read on the forward strand.
TCTTTGTTTATCAATTTTAGATCACAATTTGCAAAAGGATATCGATTTTCTCAAGATCCCGATACTGATGAAACCATTAGAACCGAAGAAACCCACTTCTTCTCCCCTGCTTTTATACAAATTGGTCCTGGATTATTATGGAAAAAAAGTGATAACCTCAATATCAATATTGCACCTGTTACCTCTCGTATGATCTTTGTAGATGATCAGTTTACCAGTGGTCCTGATTACGTTGATGGAGATTATTTTGGAGTTGATGCGGGCAAAAATTCACGATTCGAGTTTGGAGGTTCTTTTGCTGCATATGCCAAATTTAAACTGGTAAAAAATATCACTGTAGAGAACATTCTTAATCTCTACTCCAACTATATTGAAGATCCATATAATATAGATATTGACTATACCCTTAACCTCAACCTGGTTGTTAATAAATACATCTCGGGTAATTTTGCGTTTCAGGCTATCTATGATGATAATGCCACTTCTGGATTCCAGATTAGAGAAGTAATCGGATTAGGATTGAATTATGAGTTTTAATATTCTGTTTTAGTTTAAAAGCTCAATATTCCTATTCCTCTACAATTTCAGGATATAAAAAATTATTATAAGGAAAACGTGTTACATGGATCTCACGAACTTCTTTATACACTCTTTTTCTAAAGATTTCCAAGTTTTCCTTATGAATTGCAGAAATAAATAATGCGTGATCTCCTATTTTATTCATCCAGGTTTTTTTCCACTCTTCAAGTGTGTAATGCGCTTTGGTTTTTTCTGTAACCAGGTCATCCTCATCTATAACCTCATGTTTATATGCATCTATTTTATTAAAAACCATAATAGTAGATTTATCAGTACAATCTATTTCACTAAGGATTTTATTTACAGATGCAATATGATCTTCAAATTGAGGATGTGAGATATCAACCACGTGTAACAATAAATCTGCTTCTCGTACCTCATCCAGTGTACTTTTAAAACTTTCTACTAACTGTGTTGGTAGTTTTCTAATAAACCCTACGGTATCACTTAATAAGAAAGGGAGATTGCCGATAACAACTTTTCTTACTGTAGTATCTAAAGTAGCAAACAGTTTATTTTCTGCAAACACATTACTTTTAGAAATAACATTCATAAGGGTAGATTTACCAACATTAGTATACCCTACTAATGCAACTCTTACGAGTTTTCCTCTATTACCTCGCTGTGTAGCCATCTGCTTATCTATCGTTAACAATTTCTTTTTTAATAAAGAAATACGATCTCGCACTATCCTACGGTCAGTTTCTATTTCTGTTTCTCCTGGTCCACGCATACCAATACCACCTCGCTGACGTTCTAAGTGAGTCCATAAACCGGTTAATCTGGGTAATAAATATTGATATTGTGCTAATTCTACCTGAGTACGTGCATAACTGGTTTGTGCGCGTTGTGCAAAAATATCAAGGATCAAATTAGTACGATCTATGATTTTAGCTTTTAATATTCGTTCAATATTACGTAGTTGTCCTGGTGTCAATTCATCATCAAAAACTACAGTTCCAATATCGTTTTGTTCTACATAGGTTTGCACTTCTTCCATTTTACCGGTACCGATAAAAGTTTTAGAATTAGGCATGTCCATTTTTTGCGTAAAACGTTTTACAACTTCACCTCCTGCGGTATAAGTAAGGAACTCTAATTCATCCAAAAACTCTGTTAGTTTTTCCTCATCCTGATTTTTGGTAACAATTCCTATTAGAACTGTTTTCTCATATGCTACATCCTGCTTCTCTAACATCAATAAATCTTTATTATATTGTGCTTATAATCAAATGTACAAAAGTACAACATTATACCTGTCGAATCTATACTCCAAATAGTTTCTTGTAAAATTAAATAGCATGGCCAATAAATTTTATTACCGAAAAAAAACTACCAACTTATATACTGTAGCATTCTATAATCTTGAAAACCTTTTTGATACAAAAGACAATCCACATACCTTGGATGATGATTTTTTGCCTGAATCAGAAAAAAACTGGAATCAAAAACGGTATGAAAAAAAGCTTTTTAAATTAGGTACAGCTATTTCTAATGTTGGTTTTAATAAAACTGGAAAAGCACCAGTAATTTTAGGTGTTGCCGAAGTAGAAAACAAAGCTGTTTTAGAAGATCTAGCTCGCACAAAACATCTTATTAATAAAAATTATGGTGTGGTGCATTATGAATCTCCAGATGAGAGAGGAATAGATGTTGGTTTATTATATCAAAAAGATTTTTTTGAGGTTACTTATTCAGAAAGTATTAAAGTATTGGTAGACAATGAAAATGGCGAAAGAGATTATACCCGTGATATTTTGCACGTAACCGGAAATCTTAATAATGAAGAAATTCATATTTTGGTTAATCACTGGCCATCACGAAGAGATGGTGCAGAACTCACCGCTTATAAACGTATTACTGCAGCACAAAAGAACCGTGAAATCATAGATCGTATTATTGGCGAAAACCCAAATGCAAAAATCATGATCATGGGTGACTTTAATGACGATCCTTCTAGTGAAAGTGTAAAACAACATCTCGTACAGCAAGATTTATATAACCCTATGGAATGGTTGCATACCAGATATCGAGGTACACTAAGCTATAGAGGTCGATGGAATTTATTTGATCAAATCATTTTTAGTCATAATTTTCATAAATATGAAAAAGGCAACCATAGCTTCTCTGAAGCTGCAATTTTTGATAATGACTTTTTAAAAATTTATAAGGGTCGCTATAAGGGTACTCCTTTTAGAACCTATGCCGGAGGAAAATATAGAGGTGGATATAGTGATCATTTTCCTGTTTATGTACAGTTAAAACTAAATAACTAATACTATAAATCTGATGAAGATTCTTTTATGTAAAAATCGTTTTGATCAACACATATAAAATACCTGCGTAAAAGATTAATAAGGCAATTGCCAGTCGGTATTTCTCAATCCAAACTTTCATTTTGATGTGCTTGTTTACGTTGTAGAACTTTCAAAAATAAATAAGAACACAATGATATACTATACGTATTTCTACTCGAATAAGGTTTAGTTTTGGTTATCACATTAGGGCTGTTGATTCCTAATTTGTGGTATCTTTGTTTACATTTATTTGCTATAAATATCTCAATAGAATGCGATATCGATTTCAGAACACATATATCAGTTTTTTTGCTTGTATATCTGTATTATTTGTGAGTTATGCCCAGGAAGATTCTAGTTTCTTAGAAATCATCCAAAAAATACAAGAGCTCGAAAAAAATAAAGATCCAAAATGTTATGCCACAGCAAATCGACTTGAAGATTTTATGTATGGCACACCATTAGAAGAAAATGCTCGAAACTTTAAAATCGAAATCCAAAAAGAATTAATACTATATCTCAAAAAGCAAGGCTCGCTAGAAGCTAAAGCTAATAATGATAAAGTAATTAAAGCAAAATATTTATTACCAGTAATAAATTCTTTGTCATCCTTTGGTAAAAATAGGACGGGTAGTTTTTTATATAAATTTGACAATAAATTTATCGAAATCTTAAAAAAAGATTTTGATCAATATTCTTCTATTTCATATGTATATCGCTCATTATTATCTGTAGAACAAGACGCACTATTTTTTCCTACAAACGATTTGCTATCTTTTGATAAGGAGAGTATCCCTCTGGTTAACGATTATGTAAATCTGGTTACACTGGTTACTTTAAAAATTGCTGATAATATTGCTCGTAATAAAAACTTACAATACATCACTAAAGAACTCATAAAAGACAGCTGGATATTAGTATTACAACAATCTAAAAAAAACAAGAAACCTATATCCATAGCATATCTAAAGCCTAATAATACAATTAAAATTACCAATAGTAATCATGATGTTATAAAAGCTGTTATTAAACAAAAAATAGCATCATACCAAAAGTATAATCAGGTAAACGCAAGTGTGTTTTTAAGAAATGTACAAGTATATTTTGCACGACAAAAGTGGCCAATAGATTCTGTAGGTTCTACGACTTTAAAAAATTATTATTTAGAATCTCTAATACAGTTTACTAATGCTTTATGGAAGCAATCAGAATCGTATGCCATCAAAAAAAACCATCTCTTAATAAGGGTTGATGATGTACAATCTGCCTTATATAACTTCTTGCCTTCTTATACCAATGCTTTTGAAGATGTCACCTTTTTCCCTAACAACCAAAAAGAAAAAATAACGCTGGAATCATATGATCTGGATTCTTTCAGAGATAGCGGATTTCATTGGAATCTTTTAAAATATTCACTAGCAGATTTAGATAAACAACCTTTAAAAAGTTTAGATCCTAATGCGGCAGAATTAATGGTAGAAGGTATTGCTCAAATGGGTGTTCTTGCTTTACGATTGGCCGGGATATATTCTCAAGAAAATCAAAAAAAGGTCTTAGATACACAAGATATTACGCAAGGATTTAAACAAATCCAATCACTTATTGACTCTTATAACTCCTTTGCTCCAGATACCAAAAAAACAAATATCAACTCTTCTACTTCTCATTCTGAGAAAACTTATGGGTTCGAAGAAGTAAATAATAAAACAAATCTTCATTTTGAACACAAATCTGCTGATTGGCTAAACCGACTTATCCGAAGTTATACCACATCGTATAAAGAACAAAAAATTAAATTAGCTATTCCTCCAGCATTTGGAGGTTCTGGTATTGCTTGTGAAGATATTAATGGTGATGGACTGATTGATGTATTATTACTTGGTGGTTTTGGTAATAAACTATTCTTAAATTCTGAAAAAGGCAACTATTTTAAAGATGTTACAGATATAAGTAACATCAATAACTGGAATAATCAACTCAACTCGTTTGGTGAACCAAGGCAACCTATCATTGCTGATTTTAACAATGATGGCACTCAAGATATCTTTATCACTTATGTAAATGATCGTCATAAACTATACAAAAATATAGATGGTACCCATTTTGAAGATGTTAGTCAATCTGCCAACCTAGGTGGTGAAAATGCGGTGGCCGGACCTGCTACAGCACTAGATTATGATAATGATGGTTTATTAGATATTTTTATCGGTTATTTTGGAAATTATATTGAAGGTACACTCCCGATATTAAGTCGTGATAATCAAAATGGGATGCCTAATAAATTATTTAGAAATTTGGGGAATTTTGTTTTTGAAGAAATTCCTTTTACGCAAAACACTACTGCAAATTCTGGATGGACACAAGCGATTGGTCATACAGACATCAATCAGGATGGTTTACAGGATATCATTGTTGGAAACGATTTTGGTGTTAATAAATACTACCTCAACAGCAATACTGGCTTGTTTAAAGAGGTTAGTAAACAACTTGGCACCGACAAACCATCATATTCTATGAATGTAGGGATTACCGATCTCAATAGAGATCTTTATCCTGATTTTTACATCTCTAATATTGTAGTGATGCAAAAAGATGAGAAATATGTAAATCCCAATCAGGATACTCAAATGAAGTTTGATCCTCAAAAAATGGCAAATATCAGAACAATAGAGGCCAATGACTTATTCTTATCATCTGTAAAAAATAATAGCTTAAATAATTATAACCTCTCTACCAATGTAGGAAGAGGATACTCTGCAACTGGCTGGTCATGGGATGCAGATTTCTTTGACTATGATAATGATGGTGATGAGGATCTGTATTGTTTAAATGGAATGAACGATTTTAGTGTATACTCTGCCGAAAATCCTTTTTATTTTGAAAGAGAAGAAAGATCTAAAACTGTTACTTATGCTGAAAGTAATCGTGAAAAAAATGTCTTTTTTGTAAATGATGGTGGTGAGTTAATCAATAAAGCTTCAGAACTTGGAGTTGATATTAATAGTAATGCAAGAAGCGCTGCTTACTTTGATTATGATAATGATGGTGATTTAGATATTATCGTGAATAATTATCATGATAGCGCTAATATGTTGGAAAATAAAAACTCAAACACTAATAACTGGATTAAAATAAAACTCATTGGCGATCCAAAAGTTAAAATTAATAGAGATGCCATAGGTTCATCAATGGTTTTAAATAGTAAAAATCATAAAAACATATGGCGAGAAATTCATAGTACCACAGGATACTTGTCTGTTCATCCTAAAGTACAACATTTTGGACTTGGAAAGGATACTAGTGTAAACGTTGAAATTCGATGGAGTAATGGGGAGCGTTACGATATTAAAAATCTAAAAGCCAATATTTCATATGAGATTTCCTATCCTAATCAAATCCGTATTATTCAATAAATATATTTATAATTAATCTACTACCATATACCTCTCATAAAACGACTACTTTATAAATGGATCACATATCATATATAGAAATTGAACTGCAAGAACTAAGAGAAGAATTAAAAAACCATAAATTATACGATAATTTATCGAGCATAGATGATATTAAAATCTTTATGGAAAACCACGTTTTTGCCGTTTGGGATTTTATGTCTTTACTCAAAGCGCTTCAAATAAAACTTACAAATGTTTCAATACCTTGGACTCCTGTAAAAAACCCTACGATTGCTAGGTTTATAAATGAGATTGTACATGGCGAAGAAAGCGACATTAACGAATTAGGAGCGCCTAAAAGCCATTTTGAAATGTATCTGGAGGCAATGGATCAAATCAATGCAGATACTTCTCAAATCAACCAATTAATCCAATTAATCGACTCTGGAAATACCATTAATACTGCTTTAGATCAGTTAACGGTAAATCAAAAGACATTAGATTTTGTACAATTTTCTTTTGATATAATCGCAACCGATAAACCTCATATGATTGCATCTGCATTTACTTTTGGTAGAGAAGATGTTATTCCGGATATGTTTGTCGAGATCTTAAAAAAATCAGATCCCGAAAATACATTGTATAACAAATTGATATATTATTTAGAAAGACATATCGAACTAGATGGCGATCAACATGGACCTCTATCATTACAAATGATCGCAGAATTATGTGGTAAAGACTTAAACAAATGGGAAGAAACCCTTGTTGTTGCCAAAAAATCTTTAATCAAAAGAATTAGTCTATGGGATGCTATTAATGAGTTAATCCAAAATAAAAACTATAATACGCAGACATCACCTCTTACGACTACTTTATAATTAAAATAGTAGGTTCTACCAAAAAACTATATATAGAAAAACCCCTTTAGATTTAGAATCCAAAGGGGTTTTAAAGTTGATAGTTATAACGCTTAGTTCGCGTCTATGCTAATTTCATCTAATTCAAAAGTTCCGTCAAAATCAGAATCTCCACTTCCCGTATATCTGAAAGCGATATAAATTTGTCCACTCTCACATGATAAGTCTACGTTTCCAGATTCTATCCAATCTCCAAAGAAATCAGAATCCTGAACAATAGTAGCATCTGTAATAATACCCCAAGTTGCAGAAGCAATGTTATCTGGGTTACCATCCCAATCTTTTGAGAATAATAGATCTAAATTACTACCATCAGAAAAACTATTAGACGTCTGGAATCTTAAAGTTTCACCTTCTTGAGCATCTAAATCGATCTGTGGAGTGATCAACCAGGCAATTGTACTGGCATCTCCAGAATTAAACGATCCTACTCTGGCAGATATTCCTAAAGAAGCGTTTGTACCTCCAGAAGTATATGCTTCCCAGGTCTCAGTTCCTGCTTGTTGATAGTTTGTCCATCCGTTACCTGATATGATAGAGTTTACACTCTGTGTTTCAAAATCATCAGAGAATAGATTTGTAGCTCCAACTGTTGCTGCAATACCACAAGTAAGCTCTATAGGATCACATCTTTCTGCATTATCAAACACTAATCCAGTTGGTCCGTTAAGAACTAGGTTAAAAGTATCTCCAAAGAAATTCTTAGTCAAAACACCTTCAAAACTTCCTCTTTGTGCTGGTAATCGTAGTCCTTTAAAGTCAGCAAAAGTACTTGTGCTTAAAATAGCTGTAGCACCAGTAGCACAACTTTCTAAAGTTCTTTCTCCATCAAACTCATCTGTAGGTTCTCCTGAAAATGTAAGTGGATTATTACCTAATACAGCATCTTTATTAAATTGTACATCGTTAACCTTAATAAATACATTTACTAAATCATCAGAAAAATCTTCAAAAGCGATTTCTAATGGTGTAATAGTAACTGTTTCAGAAGATCTTGTAATAACTTCGTTTTGAGAAAAAGAAGGTATTTGATCTACTTCATCACCTGCCAAAACTCCAAGAGTAGGAACTCCATTTTCTATACCTACTGATAAACCATCTAGTTTAACAAATACTCTACGTCCAAATTCATAGGTAGTAAATAATGGATTAACATCAATTAATACTCTTACTCCTCCTGTAGGATTTTCTGCTCTGTCCTGAATGATTAATTCTTCAAAAAAGTTTCCGGATTTATCTGTTGATACTACATAACCTTCCATGTACATATCATTGCTTTCAAAAGTCACTTTTGCATCTGGATCATTTTCATCTGCTATTTCTTGCGCCAAGATTCCTAATACAGCATCAACACCCATTTTATTATTTGCAGGGATATTAGGTTCTTCTATCACCAATGGCGGTGTGTTAAAATCATCGTCTTCTACACAAGCGGTAAAAGTAACCGCTATCATCAAAACGCTTAAAAATTTAATTAAGTTACTAGAATTCATTTTATAATATTTTTTTGTTGTGTTCATTACTAAAATCTTACATATACATTGAGGTAATATGAAGTACCAAATCCATAAAAGTATCTTGGTCCAAATACAGGAGTATCACGCTGTGATTCATCTAATGCTAATCTATAGTTAGCATTTCTGGCCTGTTCAAATCCTCCGGTTCTATATTCTTCATCAAAAACATTATTGATCGTTGCAAAGAAACCTATGTAATAATCTTTTACTTTCCAGGATTTACCTCCTACTACATTTACAAGGTAATAGTCATCAAACTTTTCTTGTCTTAATAACTCTCTGGCAATGTCATCATCATAGTCATTGAATGGTAAACCATCTACATCTTGGTTAAAGTTTGATGTTCTGGCAAATGGACTTACGTCTATGTAAGCATTAGAAAAATAGTTAGTTGTAGCACCAAACCACCAGAAATTAGGATCACGATACTCAAAACCTATTTGTGCTGCATTTTGTGGTCCCCCAGCAATTCGATAATCTTTTAATGCAGATTCTCCTAATGGTCTTATACCTTGTGATTCAGTAAAGGCATCACTGGTGCTGGTTAAAATCAGGTTAGGGTTGTTGTCATAAGTAAATTGTCCTATCGCCGCAGCTCCTTTTAATTTAATAGTAGGAGTAATTTGATATTCGATACCCAATTCTGCACCTATATGCAATTTATCAATATCAGTCAAGATCTCTTGTACAAACCCTACATCAGAACCTGATATCGCTTCAGTAAAAAAGAATGAGATATCGGTTGCATCCTGTATTTTAGTATAGTACCCTGTTAATCTGGCTTTTAGCTTTGGTGTCCTTAAAATATAACTTGCATCTATCGATTGAATTTTTTCGCTATCCTGCTCTCCTCCTGTTAATTGAGCAACGGTAACATTGTTTTGTCTTGCATTGGCAAAAGCACTACGAATCGTTGGGGCTTTTGTAAAATAAGCTCCATGAACATCAATTAGGTTACGACCATCTATTTTATAAGTAAATCCTCCTTTTGCCCCGTAATTAGTGAAATCTAGTTTTTCACTTTTTCCAAAAGACTCACTTCCTGGAAAATATCCATTTTCAAACAATCCATTTCTTTGATAAGAAGTTTGAGAAATATTTCCGCTTAAGAAAAAATCTACTTTATTTGTTTTAAACTGAGCTTGAGCAAAACCGTTAATTGTATTGGCATCCATCTCGTAGTTATAATCATAACGATCTCCTACACCAACAACACGGTTACGGTTACGTAAATCACTTTGCGCTCTATCTGCCAATTCACTTGGAGAAAAACCTGGAGCTGATGTAGCAAATAAATCTACATCCAAGAAACCTGTTCCTCCTAATAAATCTAATACTTCAGCAAAGTTTTCACTTTTTAAGTTTCTGTAATTAACAGCGGCATTTAATGAGATGTTATCAGTAAGTTGACCATTCAAGATCATATTTACGGTATACTGCGTATCATCATTTCTATCTTCATATAGTATATAAGTAGAGTTTCCACCTTGTTGAGCACTCAACTGGTTAGCTTCTATTAATCGATTCCAGTCTAACTGACCATCTCTTACAAATGCTTGTTGCGCCAAAAATGCATTTTGGAAATCCAAGGCTGTTGGGTTAGGATCTTGCAAATAGTTACTTGGTAAATTACTTGGGTGAATTGGGTTGGTATCTCTACTTCTACCTCCACCAATAAAAGATTCTTGCCCGTCAGGACCTATTGATAAATCAGTACCTCCATTGTCTAATCGGCTGTTACCAATTTTTCCTGTTTGATAGGCAAAGTTTGTATTTAAGCTAAACTTATCTGATATATCCCAATAATGATTTAACATTACAACAGGTTCTTCTATTTCACGAATTCTAGAGTTTTTCTTTTCTCCGTCATAGTATCCCCAGTTGGGATTATACTTTTGTCCTTTTAAGTTAAAAACTTCTTCGGTAATAGAAGTAGATCTACCTCTTCGGTTAGGCGTATAAAAAGTAGTAAGATTCAGACTGTGTTTATCATTTATTTTTTTCTCTACAGAAGCAAAAAATGAATTAGAATCATATAATGTTCCATCTATAAAACCTTCATTACCAAATCTACGAGAAAGAGAAATAGAATACGCCCATCCGTCTGCCATTAAACCAGAGTTATATGTACCCATGATTCTGCCATTATAACTTCTATTAGAAGATGCATAAGATACTCTACCACCTTTACGGTATTGAGACGCTCTCATGATAATGTTGGTAGTTCCAGAAAGATCTCCAAACGTATAATCGTTTGCCGAAATACCTATAGAAAATTCTTGATTACGCTGTACATCATTTAATCCTCCCCAGTTACCCCATTGAGGTCTTCCGTTAAACAGCTTATTCATTTCGATCCCATTAATCAAAACTTTTCCGTTTTCATTTCCTAATCCTCTAGGGCGAAAAAACGTAGCACTAAAATCAAAAGCTGCTGCATTTAAAAATACATCTCTTGATGCTTGTAATAATCCTGATACATTAAAAGATGCATCATCATCACCATCATCAAGTTCATTATCAGAAAGGCTTATGGTACCTATCTGTATCTGTTCCTGATTAAGATCGTAGTCCAGATCTATTTTTTTAAGATCTAAAATACTTCCTTCGTTAATTGTGATAGGAAAACGTTTTGCAATATACCCTTCTTTGGATATCAACGCTATTTGTTCTCCTAATGGAAGTTGAGCATTCCCAAAATCAAATTCTCCAAGATTATTAGTAATTGTAGAAATTTCAGTTCCTTCAATTGTAATAATAGCCCCAGAAAGATTTTCATTTGTGGTCGCGTCAACAATTTTACCTTTTAACCCTGTTTGCTGTGCGTGCATAACAAAAAGGTTTAATAAAATTAGTAAAAAGAATAGCTTCTTTTTGAGTTGTGACACTTTCATTAAATACTGGTTTTTAGTTAAGAAAATATTATTTCCGCCGCGCAAAAGTACATGTTTTAAATAGAAAAGCTAATTTTGGCCCACAGATTGCATTATAATTTACATTTAGTTAATACTTCATTAAAAGATGAATTTAAAATATTTATTATCAGTTACTTTAATCGTGTCTTCTTTAACTCTATTAGGTCAAGAAAAGAAAACATATAAAGTTAATACAATTGCCTTTTATAACCTTGAAAATCTTTTCGATACAGAAAACGACCCTATTACCTATGATGACGATAGAACTCCTACAGGTAAAGATCACTGGACAGAGGAAATCTATAAGGACAAATTGAAAAATATGGCCAAAGTAATTTCAGAGATAGGTGCTGATGTTACAAAAAATGCTCCAGCAATTTTGGGTGTTGCTGAAATAGAAAACAGAAAAGTGCTTGAAGACCTTGCTAATGAGCCTGCTCTTCTACCTAAAGATTATGGTATCGTACATTATGATTCCCCTGATAGAAGAGGAATTGATGTGGCACTTCTTTATCAAAAATCTATTTTTAGACCCAAAAACACTAGCATTCACGAACTGATTATCTATGATAACAATGATGCTACAAAACGTGTGTATACGAGAGACCAATTATTAGTTAGTGGTGAACTAGATGGTGATCTTATCCATGTAATCGTTAATCACTGGCCATCACGAAGTGGTGGAGAAGCAAGAAGCCGACATAAAAGAGAAAAAGCTGCAGAGCTCAACAAAAAAATTATTGATTCTCTTTTTGATATCGATCCTTATGCAAAAATAATTACCATGGGAGATCTTAACGATGATCCTGATAATACAAGTGTTAAAAAAGTATTAGCTGCAAAAGCCAAAAAAGAGAATGTAAAACTCAGAGGACTCTATAATCCCATGGCTGCTATGGCCAAAAAAGGTATTGGATCATTAGCCTGGAGAGACAGCTGGAATTTGTTTGATCAAATCATAATTTCAAAAGCTCTACTAGGCGAAGATTATTCTACTTATCGCTACTATAAGTCTGGGGTATTTAATAAAAATTATTTATCCAACCCCAGAGGAAGATATAAAGGATATCCATATCGTAGCTTTGCCAATGGTGCTTATACTGGTGGATATAGTGATCATTTTCCGGTTTATTTATATTTGATTAAGGAAAAGAAAAAATAAAGAAATTTATTAGTATTTGTAAAAAAGCTCAAACCAACGTTGGTTTGAGCTTTTTTATATTGAAGTGTTTTTTATACTTAATTACTACTTAATCGATCACTTCGACATCTATGGGTTTTCCCAAATATGCAAGGTAACTTCCTTCCTCGATCTCCTTTATTTCTTCGCTATATGAAGATATGATTCTAATACTTTTATTTGTGTTTTTAATAAATAGAGGTATAATATCCTCATCTTTGGTAAGCTCGATAATAGTAGAATAATGCTCTTTGTTTTCAATTTTTATTTCAGAAATCCCTGGATATTTTTCTACAAGTTCTATTAATCTGTAATAGTCATCAGTATGAGAAAATAATCCTTCTTGAGGATTGTTTTCAGGATCATTCATCTCCTCGGTTGTTATAAGCCTGAATGAACCATTTTCACCAAACTGACTTTTAAATTTATTAATCGAGTATTTATTAATGTTACTGTTACCTGTCAATGCCATCAAATACCCTATGTCACTGAGTTCAACATTATTTTGAAGTTGATCACTATAAATGCTTCCTTCGATAGCTTCAATTCCCAGGTTTTTGGCCTTTTTTATGTTATCACGGTTGCTATCTACTAATACTACATGTCGATTGTTGTTTTTTAAATAAACAGCGATTAGTCTTGAAAATTTTGAAGCACCTATAATTAATATTCCTTCAGATTTAGTAAGAAAAACCCCCACAACCTTAGCAAAAAAACGTGCAGTAGTAGCATTTAATAAAACAGTTCCTAATACAATCATAAATACTAAAGGAGTTATATACTCGGATCCGGCAACACCCTCTTTTTGTAATTTTAATCCAAATAAGGATGCGATCCCTGCTGCTACAATACCTCTTGGACCTACCCAGCTAATAAAAAGTTTTTCATTTGTTTTAAGTCCTGATTTTATGGAACTTAAAAACACACCCAATGGCCTGACCAAAAAAACAACACTCACAAAAAGTAAAACTGCTTTCCAGTTATAAATCAATTCCAGGTCTTGTATATTAATATTTGCTGATAAAAGAATAAAAAGAATGGATATTAAAAGTACACTCAATGATTCTTTAAAATACAGGATTTCTTCGAGGTTGGGTAAATTAACATTTCCTAAAACCATCCCCATAATCACAACAGACAATAATCCAGATTCATGGGCAAATGCATCCGATAAAACAAATACTGCCAATACCGATGCAAGAGTAACAACATTTAATAAATAATGCGGAATCACATTCTTTTTTATTGCAAAAGCCAATGCATGAGCAAAAGTGAATCCAAAAGTGAATCCGAACAATACAATTTTTCCAAACTCTATTAATGCGGTAAACGTAAACTCTTCTCCACCTCCTGCTCTAATAAATTCAAAAACCAAAACAGCAACTAGAGCTCCTATCGGGTCAATTAATATCCCTTCCCATTTTAGAACTGCAGATATGTCTTTTTTTAACGGAATGTTTCTTAAAATTGGAGTAATTACTGTTGGCCCAGTCACTATAATTAATGAAGAAAACAAAAAGGATATTGGCCAACTAAGATCAAAAATAAAATGTGCTGCTATTCCTGCTCCAAAAAAAGTGATTACAACAGCTACAGTAATCAAATTAATAATTACAGATCCTACATTTAATATTTCACTTTTTCTAAGAGTAAGTCCTCCTTCAAATAAAATAATACTAATCGCTAAAGACACAAAATAAAACAAACTCTCTCCAGGAAACAACCCTTTTGTTCCGTCCCAGATAGGTTGAATTAGTTTACTATGATCTTCTGTAAACAATGTTGCTAATGGTCCAACCAATAGCCCAATAAGAATCAATGGTAAAATGGCTGGGATTTTAAATTTCCAGGCTACCCACTGTGCTAAAATCCCTAATATAATTATCCCTGCTAGTTCTAACATTATTGTGCTTTTATAATTTTAAACAAAAGAAAGATCGTAATTTTTTTAGAATTACATAAACTAACCTTAGAAAGAATTCATAAAGATTAAACCAGTTTTATCAATAGTGCTTTAAAACCTAATTAGTCTTCTAAAGAAAAATGTGCCTGTTGACATTTTTATAATTTACAAATTAATACATCATCAAATTCCATGTCACAAAATGTAAGTCTTAACATTCAGTATCGACAGAAAATAAGATAAATACCAAGAAATATTTAAAAAGAAACAGTGCTCTTTAAATGTTTAAAAAGTTGAATATCAATTTTATATAAAATTATACACACATGAAAAAATATGTAATACTATTTGGATTATTAATCATGGCCTTAGGACAATTAAGTGCTCAAGAATTAAATACTGTCCCTTTATCTACACTGCGTTTATTACCGGATGGGTGGCATAAATTTACAGAAAAAGGTGCTTTTTTAGATGTTGAAGTTCTTGGTGGTAATCTAGTCAAAGGAAATATAACCTGGTTTGACAAATCTTCATATTCTGGATCATTTTCTGGAAATAGAATCTCAGGAAAAGGTACTTATACGTGGCCAAATGGAAATCGTTATGAAGGTTCATTTAGAAATAATCAACGACACGGTAAAGGTTCTATGATACATTCTGATGGAAGCAAATGGAGTGGAAAATGGAAATTAAACCAAAAGAACGGTAAGGGTAAAAAATATGATAATCAAGGTGTTGTTACCGAAGAAGGTGTTTGGGAACAGGATAAATACATCAAAGCCAAAAAGAAAAAATAATCTGTTATTATATCTCTAATTCAAACAAAAAGTATCTTCAGTGACACTTTTTGTTTGTTTTTTGGTGCTATCCTATCAAAAAACGCTCAAATTGCCCTTACTTTAAAAAATTAACTCTATATTCTGCCCCGAAAAAAATAGCATATTTTAATTTGGATCCATTAACAGGTCATACATTTAATAACATTCTTATAGGCGTAGCCTTCTCCCCTAATCTTCAGAACAACATCTATGAAGCCATGAGAATGGTAGATTTTTTCGATTCTAAGCTCACTATAGTTCATGTTGGAGAAAAAACTGAGGAGAAAGAAAATAAAATAAAAGGTCTTATTTCTGGTCTTTCTGATGACGAGAAAGTACAAATCATCTGGAAACAAGGAGATCCCGTTGAAACCATTGTAAATACAGCTAAAGAGAATAATGCTGATCTTATTATTCTGGGAGCTATTCCAAGAGAAGATCTTCTTAAATTCTACATTGGATCTATTGCGAGAAAAATAACTAGAAAAGCACATTGCTCTGTGTTATTGTTAATTAATCCATCAGAAGATTTACGCCCCTGTAACCATATTGTAGTAAATGGTTTAGAAGATGACAAGTCGTCTCAAACTATTCTAAACTCTCTTGAAATTGCACAAAACCTTGGAACTCAAAAACTAACAATTGTTGAAGAAATATCTCAACAAGAAGTACATGTTGTAGTAGAAGATGACAAATCCTTACTTAAGGACACTTTAATTAAAGAACAATTAGCTAAAAAAAGAGAACTCAGGGTTCATGAAATTCTAAAAGAAGCTCCAGGTGATTTAAAACATGATGTTTTGGTAAAAACCCAACCTATTTTTGGAAAAAGAGGATATTCTATAGGTCATTATGCCAAAATTGTTGGAGCAGATATGTTAATTATGAATGCTCCTGTAAAAACATCTTTTTGGGATCGTCTCTTTCCTCATGACTTAGAATATATTTTATCAGAGTTACCAACCGATGTATTAATAATGAGATAAATGAAAGAAAATAAAAACAACGTATCTCTTTTTATCTCGACCTTGCCTAAGAATATTTTTTCTGGTTTTGTAGTTTCATTAATTGCCTTGCCATTAGGTCTAGGATTAGCACTTGCATCAGAAGCTCCTCCGATTGCTGGGGTAATAGCTGCTATTGTAGGAGGTGTTATAGTATCCATATTTGGTGGTTCTAATGTTACTATTGCAGGTCCTGGAAACGGCCTGGTTGTCGTTTTATTAGGTGCAATAACCACATTAGGAAATGGCGATTTATATTTAGGATATCTTTTTACTCTAGCTGCAATCATATGCGCTGGAGTTCTAATGATATTAATCGGAATTTTAAGACTGGGGACTTTAAGTGACTTTTTTCCATCATCTGCTATTCAAGGAATGCTCGCTGCAATTGGTATAAGTATTTTTGCAAAGCAATTTCATGTTATGATAGCCAATACTGGTATAAAAGGAGATACAGTTTCATTACTTAGTGATATCCCTACAAGTATTATCTCTCTCTATTCTTCTTTTGATAAAAGTGTTCTCATTGCCGCAATTGTAGGAATAATTAGCTTATTGATTATGGTATTTTATGGTAAAATACGAAACAAATACTTGCAGCTCATCCCCGCTCCTATGTGGATTGTTCTATTGACTGTTGGACTAAGCTACTATTATGAGTTTTTCTCTACAGATTCTTATCCAATACAAGAAAAGCTTTTGGTTCAGATTCCGGACAAAGTTTTTTCTGGGTTTCCTTCTCCAGATTTTTCTATGATATTTCAGGTTAAATTTATTGGAGTTGTATTAGCTATAACCTTGATCTCTAGTATCGAATCCTTATTAAGTATTAAAGCGGTTGATAAATTAGATCCAGAGAAAAGAAGATCAAATGTAAATAGAGACCTTACCGCATTAGGCGTTGCATCTATTGTAAGTGGTTTTATCGGTGGACTTAACGTAGTTACTGTAATTGCTCGTAGTTCTGTTAATGTTAATAATGGTGGTAGCAATCGTTCTGCAAACTTTTTTCATGCAGTATTTTTAGTGTTGTTTGTTGTATTATTTCAAGATCAACTAAGTAGAATCCCACTTACTGCACTGGCTGCTATATTGGTATATACCGGGTACAAATTGGCTGCTCCCAGAAACCTAAAAGATGTTGCTAAAATTGGTAGAGAACAAGTATTTATTTTTGCAGCTACTATTATTGCAACGATAGTTACCAATCTAATAACTGGAATTCTTGTTGGGATTCTAACCACAGTGTTGATCCACTTTATTCTTAATAAAAGTGTAATGCTTTTTGCAAGAAACCTCATCAAACCCAATGTGTTGATGTTCAAAGAAGAAATTAATGGAAACTACTTCGTAAGTGTTAAGAACTTCTCAAGTTTTCTTAATTATAATAAATTAAGAAAAAAAATAGATACAATTCCTGAAAGTAGCGACGCTGTAGTAGATTTTTCTCTTTGCGATTTTGTGGATTACACGGTACAAGAAAATTTAATTGGCTATCAAGAAAGTTTTAAACGAAAAGGAGGTTCTCTTGAAATCATCGGATTAGATATTCATAAAACATCGTCAGAGCACCCTATGGCGATAAGAAGTTTAATTTCATTCTCAAAAAAATCCAAATCCAGTACTTCTCTTACAAAACGTCAAGAAGGCCTTAAAATGATTGCATCAGATTTTGGATGGAATTATAATGCTACCAAGGATACAAATTGTATAGATCTCAATGATTTTGTGTTTTTTAAGACTAAAAAAACAAGTTATCTTCATAATACTATTTATAATAATCGATGTTCTTTTAAGATTTCAGATATTGAGTATTCAGAAGGAGAGTTTATTGCTAGAAAAATAATAAGAGCGACTGTTCTGACGATAAAATTAAACACCGAAATTCCTAAATTTACTCTTGATAGAGAGGGTCTTCTCGAGTTTATATACAAATTTGCAGGTTTTAAAGATATACCTATCGAAGATCATCCGGATTTTTCGAAAAGATTTTTTCTACTAGGAGAAAACCCTGATAATATAAGACTGTTTTTCACCGATGAACTTGTATTGTTTTTTGAAAGTAATCCTTATTATCATATCGAGTGTAATGGTAACAATTTGTTACTAATGCAAAAAGAACGTTTAGCAAGTATCAAAGAAGTTAAAGCTTTATTGGATTATGGTATTCGATTAGAAAAAATTATATCTGGCATTCAATATGGTGAAATATTGTTAAAAAGTTTGAAAATTAAATCCTGATCCTCATCATTTTTTCTATTTTGCAAAGATTTATTTAATAACTATGCAATTACATTCCATAAAAGCAGGAAATTTTAAACTTGATGGCGGTGCCATGTTCGGTGTAGTACCAAAAACTCTATGGACTAGAACCAATCCAGCAGACGAAAAAAACATGATTGACATCGCTGCCAGATGCTTACTTATTGAAGAAGGCAATAGGTTAATTCTTATTGATTCTGGGATGGGTGATAAACAATCAGAAAAGTTTTTTAGTTATTATTCTTTATGGGGCGACGACAGTTTAGATAAATCTCTTGATTCTAAAGGATTTCATAGAGATGATATTACAGATGTTTTTATCACTCATCTACATTTTGATCACTGTGGTGGAGTTGTACAAAGAAACCACGAAAAAACAGGATATGAGTTAGCTTTTAAAAACGCAAAAATCTGGAGCAATAAAGATCATTGGGGCTGGGCAGTAGATCCTAATGCCAGAGAAAAAGCATCATTTTTAAAAGAAAATATTCTTCCTATCCAAGAAAGTGGTCATCTTAACTTTGTTTCAAGAACCGGTGAGGCTTTCCAAAAAAATACAGAATTAGGCTTTGGCGTACTATTTGCAGATGGTCATACAGAAAAGCAGATGATCCCCCATGTAGAGTATAAGGATAAGACTATTGTTTTTATGGCCGATCTTTTACCAACTGCTGGTCATATTCCTCTACCCTATGTTATGGGATATGATACAAGACCATTACTAACACTACCAGAAAAAAAACTGTTCCTGGAAAACGCTGCCACAAATAATTGGTATTTGTTTCTTGAACACGACGCTCATAACGAAATTATTACCGTACAACATACAGAAAAAGGAGTACGGTTAAAAGAAGTTTTTACTTGTAATGAAATATTTAATTAAAATTTTAAAATAAATGATTGCCTTGTCAAAGAGAACCTATGTTGCTATTGCTTCATCAATGATTGTTGTTGGCTGTGGAGCACCTAATATTATTTCAACTCCGATTGAAAATATTGATACGATCCCTTTAAAGAATATAGATTTATCAGATACCCAGTTAAAAAACTGGAACTCACTAGACCTGGTTTCGGATACAATTCCTGGTATGAGTGTTGATAAAGCTTACAGTGAGCTTATTAAAGACAAAAAAGGACAAACTGTTATTGTTGGTGTTATCGATAGTGGTGTTGATATTGAACATGAAGATCTCGATGGAGTAATTTGGACCAATCCAAAAGAAATAAAAGGAAATGGCAAAGACGATGATAATAATGGTTATATAGATGATATCAACGGCTGGAATTTCTTAGGTGATTCTGAAGATGAAAATCTAGAGTTTGTAAGAATTATCAAGAAATTAAAACCTAAATACGTTGGTAAAAACCTAGCTTCTGTTGCTCAGTCAGACAAAGAAGAGTATCAAAATTATATACAGGCCAAAGCAGAGTATGAAAAAGAATACCAGGAATCTTTAGGTAATAAAAATCAATATGAGCAGATTTATAATCAAGCTAGTATCTCTCATAAAGCCATTTCTGAAGTTATCGGAAAAGAAGATTATTCTCAACAAGAATTATTAAAAGCAAAAGCCGAAACTCCTGAAATGCAACAAAACGTAGCATTTCTCTCTCAGATGTTTGGTTTTCTTGATGAAGGTGAAAAAATTCCGGATCTTATTAAAAACTTAAAAGAAGGTATCGATCACTTTACAAATCAATTAAACTATAACCTAAATACAGAATTTGATGGAAGAAAAAGCGTAGGAGATAACGTTGATGATATTTCTGATACTGACTATGGGAATAACAATGTTATGGGGCCTGATCCACAAAAAGAAGGTATTAAACATGGTACTCACGTAGCTGGTATTATTGCCGCAGAGAGAAATAATGGAAAAGGTATGAATGGTATAGCTCAAAATGTAAAAATTATGTCTTTGAGAGCAGTACCAGATGGAGATGAATATGATAAAGATATTGCACTAGCCATACGATATGCAGTGGATAATGGTGCCAAAGTAATAAATACAAGTTTTGGTAAATATTACTCTACTCACCCTGAATGGGTATGGGAAGCAATAAAATATGCAGCGCAAAAAGATGTATTGATTGTGAATGCAGCAGGAAATGAAGGAATAGACTTAGATAAAAAAGCCGTGTACCCTAATGATCAATCTGATAACACTTCAGAAATTGCTAATAACTTCATAACAATTGGAGCTTTAAATTATAAATATGGTTCTAATTTAGTGGCTGATTTTTCAAACTATGGAAAAAATAATGTAGATGCCTTTGCTCCTGGTGTAAAAATTTGGTCTACAACCCCTAATAACTCTTATGAATATCTACAAGGTACTTCAATGGCAGCTCCAGCAGTAGCAGGAGTAGCTGCTTTGATTCGCTCATATTATCCAAAACTAAAAGCTTCTCAGGTTAAGCAAATACTTATGGATAGCGGATTAAGTACAAAAGCCTCTGTAGTTATCGGAGGAAACGCAATACAGACCGGTAAATTTTCTGATCTGTCTAAATCAAGTAAAATGGTAAACCTTTATAACGCATTTATCCTAGCTGATAAAGTGTCTAAATAATTAATTGTTATGAACTCAAAACTAATCTCATTTGGATTTTCTCTGGTAACCCTATGCATGTTTGCCCAGAATAACACTTCATATTGGCAACAACAAGTTGATTATACTATGAATGTGGATATGAATGTAGAGAACTTCCAGTATAAAGGAACTCAAGAATTAAAATATACCAACAATTCTCCCGACACTTTAAATCAGGTTTTTTATCATTTATATTTTAATGCTTTCCAACCTGGAAGTGAAATGGATACTCGTTCTTTAAACCTACCAGATCCAGATGGTAGAGTAATGGACAGAATAAGTAAGCTTACTCCAGAAGAAATAGGATATATTAAAGTTTCATCCTTAACGCAAAACGGAAAAGCATTAACTTATGAGACTTCTGGAACCGTATTAGAAGTGAAATTAGATAAACCTATACTTCCTGGAGAAAAAGTGAATTTTTCTATGGAGTTTACAGGACAAGTTCCTAAACAAATACGTCGCTCCGGAAGAAATAATAAAGAAGGAGTTGCTTTATCAATGACCCAATGGTATCCTAAAATAGCAGAATATGATTTTGAAGGGTGGCACGCACACCCATATATCGCAAGAGAATTTCATGGAGTATGGGGTGATTTTGATGTAACCATAAATATTGATAAAAACTATATTGTTGGTGGTTCAGGATATCTACAAAATCCACAAGAAATAGGATATGGTTATGAAAAGCCTGGAACCAAAGTAAAACGAAAAGGAAAAAAATTATCCTGGCATTTTAAAGCTCCTAATGTACACGATTTTACATGGGCAGCAGATCCAGATTATATACATGATGTAGTACAAGTTCCTAACGGACCTACATTACACTTTTTATATAAAAACAATAAGGACATTCTTGAAAACTGGAAAAACCTTCAACCAAAATCTGTAGATTTAATGAAGTATTTCAGTAAAAACATAGGAAAATACCCTTATGATCAGTATTCAATCATTCAAGGTGGTGATGGAGGTATGGAGTATGCAATGTGTACGCTTATCACAGGGCAAAGAAGTTTTGGTAGCCTTGTAGGTGTAACTGCACACGAAATGGCTCACGCCTGGTTCCAACATATTCTGGCTACCAATGAATCTAAACACGAATGGATGGATGAAGGGTTTACTTCATATATTTCTACACTGGCAATGAATGATGTTATGAAGCAAAATAAATCTAATCCTACAGGTGGTTTATATCAAGGATACTTTCAATTAGCTAATTCTGGAATAGAACAACCTCAATCTACACAAGCAGATCGTTATAATCGTAACGCTGCTTATGGTGCATCTGCATATTCAAAAGGTGCCGTTTTTATGGCACAATTAGGATATATAATAGGAGAAGATAATCTAGCTAAGACAATCAATAGATATTTTGATGAGTGGAAATTCAAACACCCTACTCCTAATGATTTTAAAAGAGTAGCAGAAAAAGTTTCAGGCATACAATTAGACTGGTACCTTACTGATTGGACACAAACTACAAATACTGTAGATTATGCTATCAAAGATGTAACAGAAGATAATAATTCAACTCAGATTACATTAGAACGTATTGGATTAATGCCAATGCCTATTGACCTATATGTTGAATATACTGATGGTACAAAAGAATCTTATTACATTCCTTTAAGAATGATGCGTGGAGAAAAAGCAAATCCAGACCCTTCTATAAAAAGAACTCAAGTATCTGATTGGCCATGGACACATCCTACTTACAAATTGGATCTTACCAAACCAAAATCTGAAATAAAATCTGTTACTATCGACATTAGTAATAGGCTAGCTGATGTAAATAATAGTAATAATAGCTATTCGCAATAAAAATTTAAGAAATTTAATAATTTCTAAAAAAAGCCTTTTCTAATTGTTTAGAAAAGGCTTTTTTACTGTTCATACCCTGTTTTTAAAGGGTTTTACCCTATTTTCTTAAATATTAATAAAATCGGAAATTTCCCCTATTTAAAGTAACTATTTTGTGTTATTGTTAAAAAAAAGCCTTATAATGTAAGATTTTGATAATTTTAGGGACAAAAATATAATTGTTTAAACTTAAAATTATGAAAAAAGGAAAATTACTACTTCTCTTTTCGGTAGTTTTGATTTCATTATTATTTACTATTGCGCACATTAATAATAATGAAACTAACACTGATCTTGCTTCAGAACAACTAACTCCATTAAAAAAAGAAGAAAAAAAGAAGAAAAAAAAGACCGTAGAAGAACGGCGGCGTTTTGCACAAGAACGTATTCAACGTGAGTTTGATTTTCAGGTAAATCCAGAAACAGGGCAAATTCCATTCGAGGAAAAGCAACAAGAAATAGTTGTTTCTAAACAACTCATGGATGAAACTATTGCAAAAAATTCAAGTTCTGCTACTTATGTTTCAAGAGGGCCTTCAAATTTAGGAGGTAGAACCAGATCATTAGTTATAGACAGATCTGATGCAACTAGTAATACTATCATTGCTGGTGGTGTTAGTAGTGGTGTGTTTAGAACTACTAATGGTGGTGGTAACTGGACAAAAGTTTCTGCAAACAATCAAATACATAATGCAACATCTATTGCACAAGACCCTAGAGCTGGTTCTGAAAATATCTGGTATTATGGTACTGGAGAGTTATCTGGTAATAGTGCTAGTGGTGGTGGTGCTTTTTTCTTTGGACAAGGAATCTGGCAATCTACAGATGGTGGGTTAAACTGGACTCAAATGCCATCTACAGCTTCTTCTCAAACAGAATTTGATTCTACCTTTGATATCGTTAATAAAGTTGCTGTTCATCCTATAACAGGAGAAGTATTTGCAGCCACTATAAGAGGTCTTTTAAGATTTAATGGTACCGATTGGGTTGAAGAGTTATCAAGTACCAATAATGCAAACACAGATGTTGTGATTAGTAGTACTGGTATTGTTTATGCTTCTTTTGACAATAATAGTAGTAATGCAGGAGTGTGGCAATCTCCTACCGGTACTGGATCTTGGACTAGAATTGCTCAAAATGGAAGTCCTATTGACTTTGATCCTAGTGGAAGAATTGTTTTATCTATTGCACCTTCTAATGAAGATATTGTATATATATTTTATACAAGAGATACTAATATAGAAGCAGGGTTATGGCAATTTAATGATAATACAGATACCTTCACAGATTATACCTCTAAAATGCCAGATGAACCAGGAGGTGATCTTGGGGGTAACGATCCTATTGCTGTTCAAGGCGGTTATGATCTTATAGTAAATGTAAAACCTGATGATCCAAATTTTGTAGTTATTGGTGGAACCAATGCCTATAAAATTGAAGATATAGTAAATGATGTGACTTTTACCAGAATTGGTGGGTATAGAAATAATCAAAATTTTGCTTTGTATGATTTAGGTGTTGGAGGTGATAGACATCACCCAGATATTCATGCACTGGTTTTTGATCCTAATAATACAAACATTTTATTCTCTGGTACAGACGGTGGAGTTCATAGAACAGATGATATTACAGCAGGTACTATAGCTTGGACAAATCTTAATAATAACTACCAAACTTATCAATTTTATCATGTAGCAACCGATCCGACAGCTGGATCAGATATTGTTATAGGTGGTGCTCAAGATAATGGAACCACTGGTGGTGGAACCAGTTTTGGTCAAACTGATCTTACTTCTATGTTTACTATAGCAGGAGGAGATGGTGTTGCCGTAGGAGTTGCTCCTGCATTATATTATCTAGGTTTCCAATTAGGTCCTGTTTTTAGAGTCTCTAATACAGAATTTACAGATATAACTCCTGATGGAATTATAACACCAGCCGGAACACCTAACAATAGTCAGTTTGTAACTTATTTTTATTTAGACCCGAGCAACAATAATGCATTATATTATGCCGGTTTAGGTAATATGTATAGAACAACTGATGCTCCAACAGTAACGGCCAATACCTGGACCAACTTAGGAGCTATAGGAGATGCTTCAGCTAGTGGTAATCAAAACGAACGTATATCACAATATGCTGCTACTTGGGGAGCTTATAATGCTGCATCTAGTTATTTATTGATTGGAGGAAATGCTGGAACATTATTAAGATTAAACGATCCTCAAAATGCTGCATCCATAGTTCTGGCTAGCGATATTACTCCTGCAGGAGCTAATGGGAATGTTAGTGGTATTGCAGTTCACCCTACTAATCCAGATATTGTTTTACTTACATATTCTAATTACGGTACTACTAATATCTACCTAACTTCAAATGCAACTGCTGCCAATCCGGATTGGAATCTTGTAGAAAGAAACCTAAATCTTTTCTCTATTCGATCTGCAGCAATTACCGAAATAGATGGTGAAGCTAACTATTATGTAGGTACTGCAAGAGGTTTGTTTAGTAGTTTAGATCCTTTAGCAGAAGACTGGACATTAGAATCTCCTGATCAAATAGGGTTTGCTTTAGTAAGTGCTTTGGCTTATAAGCCTTCTAATAACACTTTATTGATAGGAACTCATGGTAACGGAATGTATGAAGCAACAGTTACACCTTCTCTTTCTGTACCAGAATTTGATAGTGCCTCTAATAGTTTTGTAGCGTATCCAATACCAGCTGCTTCTATCATAAATATTGATCTTGAAAGCTCGTTTGCTGAAGGAGATCTTACTTATTCTGTAGCTGATCTTAATGGTCGAGTGATCAAAACAGGTACATTAAATAGCGAAAAACAAATTAATGTTGAAGAGCTAACACAAGGTTTGTATGTTTTACAACTAGCATCTAGTAATAGATCAAAAGCAATTACTTTTATCAAAAATTAAAAAAGTTAATTCTTTATATATAATCCGGTTTTGAAAGTTTCAAAACCGGATTATTTTATTCCTATCTTTTATAACAAAGAATTATGTTTAAAGCATTAGAGTCTTCTTTCTTTTAAGAGATTATACTGATTTTAAGTAAGAACTTATCATTACTTTTATCCCGATGATAAAAGAATCTTTTAATAAAAACGAAAAACTTAAAAGTAAAAAAGAGATTGAATTACTTTTTTCTGAAGGAAAATCAATAGCTCAATTTCCGATACGTCTTGTATATAGAGAATCAACAACTCCAGATAATATCTGTTTTAAGGCTGCAGTATCTGTTAGTAAGCGCAATTTTAAAAAAGCTGTAGATCGCAATCGCATAAAACGTTTATTGCGCGAAGGTTACAGAAAAAATAAGTATATTGTAACCCACAACACTACTCATCAATTCACTTTTTTATTTTTATATACTGGCAAAGAAATGCCAGAGTATTCATTAATTGAATCAAAAATAGAAAGAATATTACAAAAATTTAATAAGCAAGAGCTTGATAAAGATTGACATCTTTCTTTATCAAAAAATATAATCCAATAATGATGAAAAAGAAAATTCTCTACCCCGTTGTTGCTGTCGTTATTTTGTTTTCGACGGTTAGTTTTAAGTCCGATTTCTTTGAGATTGCAAAACAGATTGAAATCTTTACTACTATGTTTAAAGAATTAAACATGAATTATGTAGATGAGACCAATCCTGCTGAGCTTATGGATACAGCAATAAAAGCGATGCTAGATGATTTAGATCCTTATACTAAATATTGGAATGAACAAGATGTAGAAGCTTCTAAAATTAGAAATTCTGGAGAGTACACAGGTATAGGTGCTTCTGTAAAAACTATAAAAAACAAAATTATTATTGTAGAACCTTATAAAGATTATCCTGCAGACAAAGCTGGTCTTAAAGCGGGAGATGAAATTATTCAAATAGGAGATACAAAAGTTGCCGATTTTGAAGAAGATGCTGGAGAGCTTTTAAAAGGAGCTAGTGGGACTAAAGTAGATATTATTTTTAAAAGACAAGGAGAGACAAAAAACACAGTGCTTACTCGTGAAGAAATTGAAGTAGATGCCGTTCCTTATCATACATTGTTAGATGATAACTCTGGTTACATCGTTTTATCAAAGTTTAATAATAAAGCTTCTAAAGAAACTATTGAAGCCTTAAAAGACCTTAAAGCTAAAGGTGCCGATAAGATTATTCTTGATTTAAGAGGAAATCCCGGAGGATTATTAAGCGAAGCTATCAACGTTACTAATATTTTTGTTCCTAAAGGAGAACTCATCACAACAACAAAATCTATTGTAAAAAAATACAATAAAGAATATTATACAAAAAAATCTCCTGTAGATACTGAAATTCCTTTGGTGGTATTAGTTAATGGTAGAAGTGCTTCTGCTAGTGAGATTGTAGCCGGAAGTATTCAAGATCTTGATAGAGGTGTTGTTATCGGAGCCAGAAGTTTTGGAAAAGGTCTTGTACAACGCCCTAAAAAACTAACCTACGGAACCCAATTAAAAATAACAATATCCAGATACTACACTCCAAGTGGTAGATGTATACAAGCACTGGATTACTGGAATCGCGATAAAAACAATAATGCCGTAAGGATAGATAAAAAAGATTTTAAAGCTTTTAAAACTAAAAACGGAAGAACTGTATATGATGGTGGTGGTATACAGCCTGATATAGTATTAGAAACTTCTAAATACAGTAAAATTACTACTGCTTTACTAAGGTCTGATGCCATTTTTGATTACGGTACTAAGTATTATTATTCGCATCAACTAAAGAATTCAGATGAGTTTAAGTTTACAGATAACGATTATGAAGATTTTAAAAATTTTGTAAAACAAAGTGATTTTAATTATGAAACAGAAACAGAAAAAGCATTAAAAAAATCGTTAGAAATGGCTCAAAAAGAAAAACTTGATCAAGACATTTCTCAAAATTATAATGCACTTCTTTCTTCAGTCAAAACTGCAAAAGAAAAAGCTCTAGATGATTATAAAAGTGAGATTGTAACACTATTAACTGACGAGATTGTTAAGCGCTATTTTTATAGAGAAGGATTATATGACTACTATGTAACTCATAATCCCGAGGTTGCTATGAGTAAAGAAATATTAGGAAATAAAAATAAGTATAATAAGATCTTAAAATAACTTATTTATAATCTAAAAATATTAAAACCTTCAGAAGTTTCTGAAGGTTTATTTTTTTAAGTTCGTTTCATTGCCATATGTGGGATTCCATCCTCAAGGTATTCCTCTCCTACTTGTTTAAATCCATGAGTTTCATAAAACTTCTTTAGATAGGTCTGAGCAGAAATTTTTATCTCTTTTGTATTAAAAAAACTCTCAATAGCATTAATACTTTCTTTTATTAAATTATGACCATAACCAAATTGCCTGTGTGATTTTGGAATCACAACTCTTCCAAAACTTGCCTCTTCATAATAATCACCTGGACTAAAAATTCTGGTGTATGCTACTATAGTATTTTCTTTAATACCAATAACATGCAGTGCTTCTTGGTCTTTATCATCAATATCTTGATAAACACAATTTTGTTCAACCACAAAAACTTCTGCGCGTAAGCCCAAAATTTTATACATCTCTTCTGCACTTATTTCATCAAAACGTTTAACCGTAAAATTAAGATCCATAAATTTGAAAGTATACAATGATTAATAACGTAAATAAACAATTAGTCTCTTAATTGCCTTTTTTACCTATAAAATGTAGTTGTAAAGAATTACAACTATCAGTTTACATACACATAGGTATTTTATTAACCCTATTTAAGTGTCTACCACCTTCAAATTCTGTATCAAGAAAAGTTTTTACCATTTCTAATGCTTGCGGTTGAGAAGTAAATCGTGCAGGAATACAAATAATATTAGCATTATTATGTAATCTTGTTAATTCTGTTATTTCTTTTGTCCAACATAACCCAGCGCGAACATTTTTATACTTATTTGCAGTCATTGCAACACCATTTCCGCTTCCGCAAATTAAAATTCCTAGATCAACTTTTGTTGAATCAACATCTTTTGCAACAGGGTGTACAAAATCTGGATAATCTACACTACTATTTTCATTAGTACCATAATTAATCACTTCTATATTTTGAGATTCTAAAAAAGCGACAACTGCCAATTTATATTCTGTACCTGCGTGATCGTTTCCAATAGCTACTTTCATCTGATTATATATATTATTTTAAAAATCTGATAGAGTTTTTTGTTTTTCCTCTTTTTTACTTTACAAAGATACTTAACTCAACTTCAGTTTTATGATTCCTTTCAAAAAAAACGTAATTACCACGTAAACAGTATATTAACTCAATATTAAGGCAATGTTAATAACTCTATACTTACTGTTCACATATATTGTGGATAAACAGTTCTTAAAATTCCGAAAGTTTTTTTGGTTAGTTTAATTTTTATTAGAATACAAGCTTCATAAGAACATATCAAAATTTTAACTACACTTTTTTTGGCTAACTTTTCAAGTATTAAATTAAGGTTATGAACTACGTCTTTCCCGTAAAAATATCAAAGTTATCATGTGTTTATAATATATTAACAACTGTTAATTAAATTTTGTTTTTAAAGCATTTTCAAGCATTTAAGTATTTAATATCCTGTTTATATATTTCTGAAAATTCAATTAAACTTAATAAGCAAATAAAATTTGAGAAAGTTATACCGTTATTCACACTACATAATAATCATTATTTTTATTTTTAAAATTTAAGAAAAGAAAAAAGATATATATAATATATGTTCAAAACTATATTTATTAGGATATAGGTTTATACAATTCTTAAGTGTGAATTTGTGTTTAGGTCATCTATGATTTGTAGAACACGCTCTTTGTCTTTTAAATGAACTTTTAGATTGATACCTCCTAAAGCGTTAGAGTAAAAAGGAAATACTCCGATCATAGTTTCATTTTCGAAGAAATACGAAATACCTTCTCTATCCAAAAGAAGTCTAAGAATAGCGTATTCATAAGGATATGTATAGGTTCCAACGATAATAAAATCTTTCATATAATTTTCCCTAAGTAGATTACCTAAATATACGAATTATTAAAAAAGAAATTAGGTTAAATAAATACAAATAAATACCTGTTTATATGGTTTTACAGAATTATTTATTCTTGAATTGATCACAGTTTCTTAATTCTGATTTATAATATAATTTATAGATGAATTAAGAGAATATTAGAATAGATAGAGGTATGAATTTATATGCTTTTTTTATTAAAAAAAGAACATGGATTTAGTTTTTTTAACTGTAAAAATCTGATTTACAGATGTGATAATAAATAGGTGTTTAAAATGAATTACACCTAATGATTAATAAAAGTTTAAACTTAAAATTACAGATGTTAAAAGATAAGCTGTATTTTTATCACATATAACATAAATGATATTAATGAAAAGAAAGAGTAGAAGAGGAAGAAAGAAGTCACCAAAAATTGAAAATATTACCCAAGGAATTCTCAAAATACTTAAATCAGATCCAAATAAAACTTTTAACTACAAGCAGATAGCTGCAAAATTTGGAGTAAATGATGCAAGCAGCCGTAATCAAATTATTAAAAAATTAGCTCAACTTGCTGCAAAAAAACAAATTGAAGAAGTAGGTAGAGGAAAATTTAAAATTATACCAAATATTAATACATATACAGGTATTTTAGAAATCACTTCCAAAGGTTCTGGATATGTGATTGTAGAAGATCTCGAAGATGATATTTTTATACCTAATAACAATCTTAACAAGGCATTAGATGGAGATCAAGTAGAAGTATATGTCTATAAAAGAAAGCGAAGAGGTAAAAGTGAAGGAGAAATTTCAAGGATTATTTCACGTAAGAAAAATGAATTTGTAGGTGTAATAGAAATACAAAAGAATTATGCTTTTGTGAATATGCAGGATTCTCGAATGTATACAGATATTTTTATTCCAAAAAATAAAATAAATACCGCAGAAGATGGTGATAAGGTGTTGGTAAAACTTGAAGATTGGCCAGAAAAAGCAGATTCACCTTTTGGTAAAATTGTAAAAGTTTTAGGTAAACCAGGAGAGCACAACACAGAGATTCATGCCATATTAGCTCAATATGGATTACCTTATGAGTTTCCTGAAGAAGTAGAAGATTATGCTAATAAATTAGATACAAGTATTCAGGAATCAGAGATTGAAAAACGTAGAGATATGCGTAAAACGCTTACGTTTACAATAGATCCCAAAGATGCAAAGGATTTTGATGATGCGTTATCTTTTGAAGTTTTAGAAAATGGTAATTATAGCATTGGTATTCATATTGCTGATGTTTCGCACTATGTAAAACCAGGAACGATTCTAGATGAAGAAGCTTATGAGCGTGCAACATCAGTTTATTTGGTAGATAGAGTAGTACCTATGTTGCCAGAGGTTTTATCAAACAATGCCTGTTCATTGAGACCACACGAAGAAAAATATACTTTTTCTGCAGTATTTGAATTGAATGATAAAGCCGAAATTAAAAATCAATGGTTTGGTAGAACAGCAACCTATTCAGATGCAAGATTTGCTTATGAAGAAGCACAGCATATTATAGAAACCAAAGAGAATACAATTCCTGCTGAAATTTCATTAACCGGAAAAACATATAAAGCAGACCAAAAAATAGCTGATGCTATTTTAAAATTAGACGAATTAGCAAAGATTATGCGTACACAAAGAATGCGTCACGGAGCTATTTCATTTGATAAAGTAGAAGTTAAATTTGGTTTAAACGATAATAACGAACCGATAGGAGTGTTTTTTAAGACTTCTAAGGATGCTAATAAACTTATTGAGGAGTTTATGTTACTAGCTAATAAAAAGGTCGCAGAATTCATCGGAAAGCAAAATCCTAAAAAAACATTTGTATATCGTGTTCATGATGAACCTAATGATGAGAAATTAGCCGCTTTACAAAATATCATCGGTAGATTTGGATATAAATTAGATTTAAGAGATCGTAAAACTACCACGACATCACTCAATGGATTACTTAAAGACGTTCAAGGTAAAAAAGAACAAAATTTAGTAGATACTCTTGCTATAAGAAGTATGAGTAAAGCAGAATATACTACACATAATATTGGTCATTATGGTTTAGCATTTGATTATTATTCTCATTTTACTTCACCAATAAGAAGATATCCGGATGTTATGGCACACCGTTTGTTACAACATTATCTGGATAATGGAAAATCTGTAGCAGAAGAAGAATTTGAAGAAAAATGTAATCATAGTAGTAGTATGGAAAATCTAGCTGCAAGCGCAGAAAGAGATTCTATAAAATACATGCAAATCAAATTCATGAAAGATCATAAAGATGAAGAATTTCTGGGTGTAATCTCTGGAGTAACTGAGTGGGGAATCTATGTTGAGATTATTTCTAATAAATGTGAAGGAATGATACGTCTTAAAGATATGAGTGATGATCATTATATTTTTGATCAGGATGAATATGCAGTTATAGGGCAAAATTCTAAAAAAGTATATCAGTTGGGAGATGAAGTATATGTAAAAGTAAAAAATGCAGATCTTGTTAAAAGACACCTTGATTTTACATTATTAGGTCATAGAGAAGAAATAGAATAAATAATACATACTAGCACATAAAGCTAGTTATCACACATAAACTTAATATCGAATTGTAATTCTAAAATTTAAAACAATGAAAAAGTTAGTATTTGTATGGATGCTATGCATGGGGATGATAGCACAAGCACAAGATGTTGTAACAAAGAACATAGGAGATTTTAGTGAACTTAAAGTATTTGATAAAATTCAAGTAACGCTTGTTCAAAGTGATGAAAATAAAGTAGAGATAACAGGAATCAAAAGAAGAGATGTTGATATAAAACAAAATAACAACATTTTAAAAATAAAAATGTCACTAGATAATATTTGGGATAATAATAATACTGAAGTTGTTGTTTACTACAAAAAAATCAAAAAAATTGATGCTAATGAAGGATCCAGAGTAGAAAGTGATCATACTATTGAAGGTAATACATTAGATCTGAGAGTTCAGGAAGGAGCTAGTATAGCAACAAGATTAGATATAAATTATTTATATGCAAAAGCTGTAACTGGAGGTTTGTTAGAACTTATCGGAAGCGCAGAAGAACAAGAAGTAGTTATTAATTCTGGTGGTCAATATTATGCTAAGAAATTAAAAACAGAAGATACACAGGTAAAAATAAGTGCTGGAGGTACTGCAGAAGTTTATGCTAGTAATTATATTAAAGCAAATACTAATGCTGGTGGAGTAATAAAAATTTATGGAAACCCTAAAGAAGTAGATCCACAAAAGATACTTGGTGGAAAAATTATTGAAGTTAACTAACGAGTTTTTTTAACTTTGTAAGAAACACGCTTACATTCTATGCTTCAAGACGCTCAGGCAGCAATACCACTTGGATTTTTATTAGCCTTTTTAATTGGCCCTGTATTTTTTGTACTCCTTGAAACCGCAGCTATTAAAGGGTTTAGGGCTGCATTGGCAGTAGATCTGGGAGTAATTTTTGCAGATATTGTGTTTATTTTGATTGCATATTTTAGTACCAATCAGATTTTAGAAAAAATTAAAGATGATCCTGCATTATTTATTTTTGGTGGGATGCTTCTGGCTATTTATGGTATTATTTCTTTTATACAAGAAAAAAAGAACTATAATAAATTAAGAGATACCTCTGTAGAAGTTATTAATAAACATAATTACTTTATGTTATTTATTAAAGGCTTTTTACTCAATTTTATTAATATAGGAGTATTGGCATTCTGGTTAGGAGTAATAGTAGTAGTAGGTCCACAATTAGATATGAATACCAATAGGATAGTATTATTCTTTGTAATGGTTTTAGGAACATATCTTATTGTAGATGTTTTTAAAATGCTTCTAGCAAAACGACTTAAGCGAAAATTAACACCAAAACGTACTTATATTATAAAAAGATCGATTAGTATAATAATGATCATTTTTGGGATATTTTTTATTGTAAAAGGAGTGCTTCCGGATACAGTAGAAAAAAGATTAAAAGATGAAATCGAAAAAATAACACCTAATTCAAGGTTCTAAATAAAAAAATCCTGTAAGTTTTTACAGGATTTTTTTGAGGTGTCGAGCGGATTCGAACCGCTGTAGATGGTGTTGCAGACCACTGCCTAGCCACTCGGCCACGACACCCAATTTTCAGTTGGTTGGCAAATGTAAAAAAATTTATCCTTTCTAACGGTAAGTAGGTGGAAGATTTTTTATACAAAAACCAAAATATTTTAAAATTACTATTCCCTTATTTTACTTCTGGTAATAGTTACCATTTCTACATTACCACCTATTGGAGGATTAATTTTAGAAACATCAATACTCACTTTATCTATCAGAGGTAACTCATCTAATATACGAACTAAAATTCGTTCAGCAGCGTGTTCCAATAACTTAGAACGAATTGCCATCTCTTCTTTTACAATATGGTTAAGATGAACATAATCTACAGTATCAGCCAAATGATCTGTGCTAGCAGATTTTGATAAGTCTGCTTTTACTTTAAGATCAACTCGATAATCTGATCCAATTTTCTTTTCTTCGACAAGGCATCCATGATATGCATAAACCTTTATATTCTTTAGTTTAATAAGCCCCACAGCGTTTTTTTACAAAGGTAAAAGATTCTTTTTGATAAAATACATGTTTTATCAAAATCACTTGTAAAACAATGCTATCTGAAGATTAGAATTTTAGTAGTTTTGTACTTTATTTGAATACCAATGACAGAAGAAAAAAAATCACTCAATTTTATTGAGCATATTATTGAAGAAGACTTAAGAAATGGAATGAATTCTAAGAATTTACGATTCCGATTTCCACCAGAACCTAACGGGTATTTACATATTGGTCATACCAAAGCTATTGGTATTAGTTTTGGACTGGGACTTCATTATAATGCTCCGGTAAATCTAAGGTTTGACGATACCAATCCTGCAAAAGAAGAACAAGAATATGTTGATGCAATAAAAAAAGATATTGCCTGGTTGGGATATCAATGGGATAAAGAGTGTTATTCTTCAGATTATTTTCAACAATTGTATGATTGGGCGGTTAAATTAATAAATGAAGGAAAAGCGTATGTTGATTCTCAATCAGCAGAGGTTATAGCAGAGCAAAAAGGAACAACTACAGAACCTGGAGTTAATAGCCCTTTCAGAGATCGATCAGTAGAAGAGAATTTGGATCTTTTTACCAAAATGAAGAATGGAGATTTTAATGAAGGTGAACATGTGGTTAGAGCCAAGATCGATATGGCTGATCCTAATATGTTAATGCGTGATCCTTTGATGTATCGTATCTTAAAAAAGTCGCATCATAGAACAGGAGATAATTGGTGTATTTATCCTATGTATGACTGGACACATGGAGAAAGTGATTATATAGAAAGTATTTCACATTCTCTATGTTCGTTAGAGTTTAAACCACATAGAAAATTATATGATTGGTTTTTGGATCAGATATATACACAGGATATACGACCAAAACAAAGAGAATTTGCACGTCTTAACTTAAGCTATACGATTATGAGTAAGCGTAAATTGCTTAAGCTTGTAGAAGAAGGAATTGTATCTGGTTGGGATGATCCGAGAATGCCTACAATTTCTGGTTTAAGAAGACGTGGATATACACCTGCATCTATACGTAAATTTGTAGAAACAGTGGGAGTAGCTAAACGAGAGAATGTAATAGATGTTTCTTTATTAGAATTTTGTGTTCGAGAAGATCTTAATAAGATTGCAGATAGAGTAATGGCTGTGTTGGATCCTGTAAAACTGATAATTACAAATTATCCTGAGGATGAAGAAGAATGGTTAGAAGCTGAAAATAACCCAGAAGATGAAGCAGCAGGGTTTAGAAAGGTGCCTTTTTCAAAAGAATTGTATATAGAAAGAGAGGATTTTAAAGAAGAAGCAGGTAGAAAGTTTTTCAGACTAACATTAGGAAAAGAAGTACGACTTAAGAATGCTTACATCATTAAAGGAGAAAATGTTGTAAAGGATGCAGCTGGAAATATAATTGAAATCCATTGTTCATATGATCCAAAAAGTAGATCGGGTAGTGGTAGTGAAGAATCAAAACGTAATGTAAAAGGAACATTACATTGGGTATCTATAAAGCATGCAATACCTTCAGAAGTGCGAGTGTATGATAGGTTGTTTAATGATGAAGCTCCTGATAGTCATAAAGACAAAGAATTTATGGAGTTTATAAACCCGGATTCTCTTAAGGTTATTAAAGGATATGTAGAGCCTAGTATGGTAGATGCAAAACCTCTAGATCAGTTTCAGTTTCAGAGATTAGGATATTTTAATGTTGATATTGATAGTACTTCAGAAGCATTAGTATTTAATAAAACAGTTGGTTTACGTGACACTTGGGCAAAAATAAAACCTGTACAGAAACAATCTAATACTTCTAAACAACCGCAGAATAAGCCAAATGAGGTAGCTGCGATCGATGAAATCAAAAGAGCAGGGAAGAAGTATACCAATTTACCTGATGAGAAGAGAGAACTGCTTAAAAGCAAAATACAAGAGGCAGCTAAGAAGGTTGAAATTGAAGAATTAGTGCCTTTATACCAAACTGCAGCTAAAAAAGTAGGAACAAGAATTGCAACAATAGTTGCACTTGATATTGTACTTCAAACAAAAGAAATTAGACCGGATGATATTGCAATTGAGTTTATTTCTAAGGCAGCGAATGATGATAATGATTTATTAAAAAAAGAGGCTATAGAAATATTAAAAAAATATAATATTGATTAAAATATACAAAAAAGGAAAATGTCATCATTTTCCTTTTTATTATTATATAGATACTTAATTATCAGCTATTTGTTCGTCTACAGGGATATCAATTTCTGTTTTAAATCTTGAAAATATCTTTTGTGTTGCTGGATCATCAAGTAACTTATTAGATTCTACAAAATACCATTGTGATTTTTTCTTATCATAAAAACCGAAAAGTGAACTTTTTAAAGTAACAGTTCTGCCATTAAAATCCATTTTTATAGTATTTTTTACCAAACAACGATATTCTCCCTGTTCTTTTTTAATTTCTGTAACTTCATCTACATTAGAACTAACTATTTTTATTTTTTGAGCAGTCATAGTTCTAAAAATTTCATCCATAGTTGCGGTCAATTCTTTTTCACCATATTTTTTATGAATTTTTGGATGAGTATAATTTAAAATAGTATTTATGTCTTTTTTTAAGGATGCTTCAGAAATTGCTTTGGCATCTCTAATGGCCATCTTTTTTAGTTTTCCGGTATTTTGTGAAAAAATACTTCCCGAAACAAAAAGTAATAACAAAAGGTAATTTTTCATGACTATCAATATTTATTATATTATTTCTAAGTTAATCAATTTTTCTTATTAAAAACGACTCATTATAAAAGCTTTTAAGAGTTTTTTAAAATTACGTAATATAATTTTATTACTACATTTATAAAAATACAACAGAAGGCTTAATACGGTGTTTTCAGTAAATTCCTACTTTTTATTTTATATCTAAATCTATATCAAAACAAAAACCCATTCTAACAAAGTAAAATGGGTTTATAAAACGTGGATTTTGAAATTTTATTCTTGGGTACCTGGTTTTTTTCTACCAAGACCTTTTTTTGCATTTTGCTTTTTCATTTCTTCACCTATTTGATTTGAGGCGGTAAAAGAAGCAATCATGTTATTTAACATATCACTTCCAGCTTGTGGAGAATTTGGTAATAAAATTAAATTACTATTAGTTTCTTCTCCAATTGACTGTAAAGTATCGTAATGTTGAGTAACTACAATTAGAGCAGAAGCTTCTTGAGAATTGATACCTACATTGTTAAGAACATCAACACTTTCTTCTAAACCTCTTGCAATTTCTCTACGTTGATCTGCAATACCTTGACCTTGTAATCTTTTACTTTCTGCTTCTGCACGAGCCTTGGCTACTATTTTAATTCTTTCTGCTTCAGCTTCATATTCTGCTGCAATTTTTTCACGTTCAGCGGCATTAATACGATTCATTGCTTCTTTTACTTGTAAATCCGGATCGATATCAGTAACTAAAGTTTTGATAATATCATAACCATAAT
Source organism: Aquimarina callyspongiae (assembly GCF_034322225.1). Taxonomy (NCBI): domain Bacteria; kingdom Pseudomonadati; phylum Bacteroidota; class Flavobacteriia; order Flavobacteriales; family Flavobacteriaceae; genus Aquimarina; species Aquimarina callyspongiae. The sequence goes on from NZ_JAXLPA010000001.1 coordinate 1,669,423, forward strand.
TAATCATCGCTTCATTAAGTTCTTGCTTTACCGCAATAGCAATATCATCTTTACGCTCAAAAACATCGTCTAATTTCATCTTAGGAACTTCTGCACGTACAACATCAAATACATAAGACGTAATTTGATCATGTGGATTTTCAAGCTTATAAAATGCATCATAAACTTTACTTTTGATTACCTGAAACTGAACAGATATTTTTAAACGTACAAATACATCATCTTTTGTTTTAGTTTCAACAATAACATCTAATTGTTGGATCCTTAAATTTACGCGACCGGCTATATTATCAACAATAGGTATTTTCATTTGTAATCCGGAATTTCTGATACTTTGAAATTTTCCAAATCGTTCAATTACAGCAGAGGTTTGTTGTTTTACAACAAAGAAGAATTTTATCAATATGATAAACCCTATAATAAAAAGTGGTATGAAATAGTAGTTCATTTTTTTTTTGGTGTTAAAGTTAAATGTTACGAGAATGAATTTACTAATTAATAGTAAACCATTTTATTTATTTTGAAATTGTTATTATAGCTACATAAGTGTTAGGTATAAAAGATAAATCTTCTAACATCCATCCATCATTAGAAAATTTGTTTAAAGTTTCTTCTATACGAGTTCTAAGTTTTTCTATAGACCAATTTTCAGATATTTTAATGACTTTATATTGTTTTCTCATAGTTATATTTTGTAGGGGTGGTTATAATATGAGTATTATTTTTTTGAGAAATGTTACATAAGATATAGAAACAAAAAAACGTTGTTCATCGATGAACAACGTTTTTGAATTAAATAAACTGTAAAAGACTTAATTGATTTTTATAGCGTTTTCTATCCGTCTAATAGTTTCTTCTTTACCCAATATGGAGGCTATTTCGAATAAATCTGGACCTTGTAAAGAACCTACCAATGAGATTCTGAGTGGCATCATGATTTTGCCAAAACCTATTTCTTTACCAGTAATCCAGCTTTTTACAATTTTTGAAACATTATCTGTTGAAAAATCTGTTATATCATTTAGTATTCTTGTAAGCTCATACATTAAGTTTGATGTGTCTTCTTTCCATGCTTTTTTAGTAGCTTTTTCATCATAATGCACCGGAGATTCAAAAATAAAAGAACTTAAATCCCAAAGATCATTAATAAAAATTGCTCGTTCTTTTACCATTTCTACTATTTGAGATATATCTATTGACGTTGTAGAGATATTTTTATCTTCAAGTATTTTGGTAAATTGATCGATTAACAAATTATTATCCTGTTGTTGTAAATGTTGTTGTTGGAACCATTTGGTTTTTTCAGGATCAAATTTGGCTCCAGCTTTATTCACTTTTTTCAGATCAAATGCTTCAATTAACTCAGACAAAGAAAATAATTCTTGTTCTGTTCCAGGGTTCCAACCTAAAAAAGCTAACATATTAACAACAGCTTCTGGTAGATAACCATCTTCTCTATATCCAGAAGAAACGTCTTGTGTTTTTGGATCATTCCATTGTAATGGAAATATAGGAAACCCTCCTTTATCACCATCACGCTTACTAAGTTTACCTTTACCAACAGGTTTAAGAATAAGTGGCAAATGCGAAAAACTTGGAGCCTGCCATCCTAGAGAACGATATAATAAAACGTGTAATGCTAATGAAGGTAACCATTCCTCGCCGCGAATAACGTGAGTGATTTGCATTAAATGATCATCAACAATATTGGCTAGGTGATAGGTTGGCATGCCATCACTTTTAAACAATATTTTATCATCAAGAACATTAGTATCTATTTTGATATCTCCACGAATCTCATCTTGTAAGTGCAAAATCTCATTTTTCGGAGACTTAAAACGAATCACATAATCCTCTCCAGAATCTAGTTTTTGTTGAACTTCTTTTTCACTTAAGGATAAAGAATTATTTAGTTCTTCTCTGTTATGCCAGTTATATACAAAAGTTTTTCCATTAGCCTGATGATCATTTCTTAAATCATCAAGTGCTTGAGAACTATCAAAAGCGTAATAAGCAAATCCATCATTTATGAGTTGATCGGCATATTGTTTATAAAGATGTTTACGTTCACTTTGACGATAAGGACCAAATCCACCATCTTTACCAGGGCCTTCATCAAAAGGAATATTACACCAATCTAGAGATTCTTTTATATAATCTTCTGCGCCTTGAACATACCTGTTTTGATCAGTATCTTCAATTCTTAAGACAAAAGTTCCGTTATTTTTTTTTGCGAATAAGTAATTAAATAGTGCTGTTCTTACACCACCTATATGTAAGGGTCCGGTTGGACTAGGAGCAAATCGTACCCTGATGTTTGTTGCCATGATTATCTGTTTTGATATGCAAAGATAATGGCAAGTATTCAAATTTAAAAGAGCTCTCGATAAGAATAGTTTTTTATAGAGCAATTATAATTTAAAACTAACAAAATGATTAAGAAGGTTTCATATTAAGAGGAACTCTTTTATTCATAAACATAAACCATATTGGAGGGATTAGTGCTATTACCATGGATGTAGGATAACCAAAGGGCAATTGAGGACTTTCATCGTGATGATCTAATAACTGATATTTTTTAGATGCTTTATGATGGTGATCGCTATGCCTGGTAAGTTCATATAACATGATTCTCCCTACAGTATGGTTAGAATTCCAGGAGTGTATTTCTCTTACACGTTCATATCTTCCTGAAGAAGTTTTATGTCTTAATAAACCATAGTGTTCTACATAATTAATAGTTTCTAGAAGAAGAAAACCTACAATACCACTTAGTAGAGAAACTATAAATCCAATAGAACCAAAGAAGTGTGCTATAATTATGAGGTAAGAAGAAATAATTATTAAATACCAAAGCATATCATTTTTGATAGATAGAAAAGATTGTTGATTTTGTTTTAATAATTTCATTTGAGTTTTCCAGGCACTGATGTATTGATTAACTATAGAGGTAAACCAAAAGGTATAAAGGATTTGATTATATCTTGCAGTGGCGGGATCATTTTTGGTTGCTACTTTTAGATGGTGCCCAAAATTATGTTCTATAAAAAAATGCATATACAAAGAGGGGAGAAGAAGAGCTTTACCGATGAAGCGTTCTTTAGTAAAACGATGACCTAATTCATGACCTACATTTATGCCATTAGTCCCAAGTACTATTCCCGTAGTAAAAATGATACCCGTTATTTCGTATGTTTCAAGATTATAATTTGTAACAGTATAAAGAGTAAATAATAAAATGCTATATACTATAGGCAGGTTTAGATATAACATCCAATCAAATAATGCTTTTTTGGACTTAGAAGTTTTGGTTTGAGCCTCTAGATTTTTAGATGAAATGGGAGAGATAAGTTCTATGATTGGTATAAGTATAAAAGCATAGATAGGAGTAATATAGCTATAAACTCCTTGTAATGATAAACCTATAAAAGCGGTTATGGGTATGGAATATGCGCAGATATATTTAAAATCTTTCATAATGAATTAATAGCTAGATAGTTGAATTATCATAAATATAACAATTCTATTTAAAATAAAATTGTAGCTTTAAAGGTTAATGAGAAAGGAAAGGATTAGTTATGAATAGTTTTGAGCTTATAAAGAACAAATTAGAAGGATTTATAAGAAAGTTTTATCTTAATGAATTAATAAAAGGAACCATACTTTTTTTTGCAATAGGAGTGTTGTATTTTATAATAACTCTGTTAATAGAAAATTTTTTATGGCTTAATAGTTTAGGAAGAACAATATTGTTTTGGTTATTTATTGTTGTAGAAATTTCTTTATTTATTAGGTTTATCGCTATACCAATAACTAAGCTTTTCGGATTAACAAAGGGGTTAGATTATGATAGAGCTTCAAGAATAATTGGTAATCATTTTCCAGAGGTGAATGATAAGTTACTTAACTTATTACAGCTAAGTAAGAATCAATCATCATCATCATTGCTATTGGCCAGTATCGATCAGAAATCTGGAGAGTTAAGTCCTATACCTTTTAGATTAGCGATAAATTTTAGAAAAAACGTCAAATATTTGCGATATGCAGCAATTCCTGCAGCAATAATTGTGTTAATTGTATTTTTTAATAAAACACATTGGTTTTCAGATAGTTATAAAAGAGTGGTTAATTATCAAACAGCATATGAACCACCTGCGCCTTTTCAGTTCTTTGTTACCAATTCTGAGCTTAATGCATTCGAAAATAAAGATTATATCTTAAAAGTAAGAACATCAGGTGATATAATTCCGGGTAATGTGAGTATTACTTATAATGATGAAATATATTTTCTTAAAAATACTGGAGTAGGTGAATTTGAATATACATTTGTAAAGCCCAATCAAACAATAGATTTTGTTTTACAATCTAATGAAGTAAGTTCTAAACCTTACCGTCTAAATATTGTTCCTGTGCCTACTTTGTTAAGTTTTGAAATGAAACTGGATTACCCAGAGTATGTTGGAAAAAAGGATGAAGTCCTTAAAAGTTCTGGCAATGCTACTATACCAGAAGGAACAAATGTAGAGTGGATAATAAACACTAGAAATACAAACGAAGTAAACTTATCTACTAAAGATTCTTCTATATCATTCTCTAAAACAGAAACTAAATTTTCTCATAGCTTACGATTATTTAATGATTTGGATTATGAAATTAAGACATCAAACAATGAGATAACTAATTATGATAACCTAGCTTTTAGCCTTAATGTGGTAAAGGATCAATATCCAGAATTAAATTTGGAATCAGAAAAGGATACTGTTGATAACCAAACAGTATATTTTTTGGGTAGGGTTAGTGATGATTATGGATTAAGTAGATTGAGATTGGTGTATTATGATACTGAGAATTCTGAAGAAAAAAGCAGTATTGAATTACCAATTGAGAAACAAGTTTTTGATGATTTTATTTACGCTTTTCCTGGGGATATAGAATTAAAGGATGGGGTAAATTATGAGTTTTACTTCCAGGTTTTTGATAATGACGTTTTACATAATTATAAAAGTACAAAGAGCCAGGTTTTCAATTTTAGACAATTAACAAAAGAAGAAAAAGAAGTTAAACAATTAAAGGAGCAGAACGAAGCTATTTCTGGTTTGAATAAATCTTTAGACAAATTTAAAGAACAAGAAAAAGAATTAAATAGTTTAAGTAAACTTCAAAAAGAAAAGAAAAGATTAGATTTTAATGATAACAAAAAGCTTGAAGATTTCATCAAGAGGCAAAAGAAACAGGAAAGAATGATGAAGGATTTTTCTCAAAAGCTGAAGGATAATCTTGATCAATTTGAAAAGAAAAAAGAAGAAGAACCGTTCAAGGATGCATTAAAAGAAAAGATAGAACGTAATGAGGAGAGGTTAAAAAAGAATGAAAAGTTATTAGAGGAAATAGAGAAACTTGCAGAGAAAATACAAAAGGAAGAACTGACTGAAAAACTAGAAGAGTTAGCAAAGGAAAACAAGAATCTTGAGAAGAGTCTAGAACAGTTATTAGAATTAACTAAGCGTTTTTATGTTATAGAAAAGCATGAGAAATTAGCCAATTTCTTGAATGAATTATCAGAAAAACAAGAAGAACTTTCTGAGGAATCAGAAGATAAAAACACCAAAGAAAAACAGGATGAATTGAATAAAGATTTTGAGGAATTTCAAAAGGAAATGCAGGATCTGAGAAAGCAAAATGAGGACTTAAAAAAACCAATGAATCTTGATCAAAAGAAATCTGATGAAAAAGAAATTAATGAAGAACAACAAAAGGCAAGTGATAATTTAGAAAAGGAAAAGAAATCTGAAGCTAAAAAAAACCAAAAAAGCGCTGCTCAAAAAATGAAACAAATGAGCAATTCTATGCAGATGCAGATGCAGATGTCTGGTGAGGCACAGATGGAAGAAGATGTAGAAATGCTGCGACAGATTTTGGATAATTTGGTGGATTTTTCTATTGAACAGGAAAATCTTATGAAAGAGTTTAAGGGTATTAATATTGATAACCCTGTATATTCTAAGAAGCTTAAAAGGCAAAGTGTTTTAAGAGAAAACTTTATTCACATAGATGATAGTATTTATGCATTGGCGTTGAGAACCCCTCAGATAACAGATGATGTAACACAAAAATTAGTGGATGTAGAATTCAATATAGATAAGTCATTAAAGAGATTGGCAGAAAACCAAGTTGTTCAAGGAACGGCAAACCAACAATACACCGTTACTGGTTCAAATGACCTGGCTTATTTATTGAGTAGAATTTTGGATAACATGCAAAACAGCATGTCATCTTCTGGCAAAGGAAAAGGAAAGGGGAAAGGAAATCCTAATGAATTTCAACTACCAGATATTATCAAGAAACAAGGTGAGTTGAATGATAAAATGAAAGAAGGTACAGAAAAAGGTAATAGCAAAGGAGAGAAACCTGGTGAACAAAACAAAGGCGAGCAACAAGGTAAAGAAAAAGGACAGGGACAAGGACAAGGTGATGGAGAAGGCGAGAGTGGAGAGAAGGATAAAAACGGTAAAGGTAAGAAGAAAGGTAAGGGTGAGAAGGAAGGAAAGAATGGAGAAAATGGAGATGAAGGTGAAGGCGAATCTGATGAATTTAACGAAGACCTTAATGGAGAATTATATGATATTTATAAAGAACAACAGCAACTTAGAAATGCTCTGCAGGATAAGATAAACAAAGAGGGAAAAGGTAGAGGAGTCGGCAGTGATTTATTGAGGAGAATGGAACAGGTAGAGCAAGAGTTATTGGAGAAAGGATTTAATGAAAACACATTATCTAAGATGTTAGATCTTAAGCACGAATTGATAAAACTTGAGGATGCAAGTTTTGAACAAGGAGAGGATGAGAAGAGAGAATCTGAAACAAATCAGACTCAGTTTCAAAACAAAAACAAAGCTAATTTAGATAAAGCAAAACAATATTTTAATACTACTGAAATATTAAATAGACAAGTATTACCTTTGCGGCAAAATTTCAAACAAAAAGTACAGGAGTATTTCAAGAAAGACAATGATTAATTTTTTTTACGAAACAGATTTTAAGGAGATAAAAGAGGAAATTATTTCTGATTGGATAAGTAAAGTTATTGTGTCGGAAGATAAAGAAGAAGGAGAAATAAGTTATATTTTTTGTGATGACGAGTACCTTTTAAAAATTAACCAAGACTTTTTAGATCACGATACGTATACTGATATTATTAGTTTTGATAACAGTATAAGTAATGAACTGAATGGGGATATTTTTATTTCGGTAGAAAGAGTAAAGGAAAACTCATTAGAATTCAATACAGATTTCGGAGAGGAAATACGAAGAGTTATTATTCACGGAGTCCTTCATTTTTGTGGATACAAGGATAAAACGAAGGAAGAGGATGAGAATATGAGAAACAAAGAAGATGAAAAATTAGCTATGTTCCACGTGGAACATAATTAATAATAAAAGAAAAAATAATTAACTGTTCCACGTGGAACATTGTTATAAAAGTTATGTTTGATAAAGAGTATGATGTTATTGTAGTTGGAGGTGGACATGCAGGAAGTGAAGCTGCGGCTGCAGCCGCAAATTTAGGAAGTAGCACTTTGCTAATTACAATGAACCTTCAGAATATTGCCCAAATGAGTTGTAATCCCGCAATGGGAGGAATAGCAAAAGGACAAATAGTTCGAGAAATTGATGCGTTAGGAGGTTATAGCGGAATAGTAAGTGATCGCACGGCAATACAATTTAAGATGTTGAACAAATCAAAAGGACCTGCTATGTGGAGTCCGAGAGTTCAAAGTGATCGTATGCGTTTTGCAGAAGAATGGAGATTGATGCTAGAACAAACACCCAACCTTGATTTTTATCAAGAAATGGTTAGTGGTCTTATCGTTGAGAACGGTCAGATAAAAGGTGTAAAAACATCATTAGGGATTGAAGTAAAAGCAAAAAGTGTAGTGCTTACAAATGGTACTTTTTTGAATGGTTTAATTCATATAGGAGAAAAACAATTTGGTGGTGGACGTGCAGGAGAAAAAGCTGCAACAGGAATAACCGAACAATTAATAGATTTTGGTTTTGATGCAGGAAGAATGAAAACAGGAACACCTCCTAGAGTAGACGGAAGATCTCTCGACTATTCAAAAATGGTAGAACAACCAGGAGATGATCAGCCAGAAAAATTTAGCTATTCTGATTTGACAAAACCTCTTACAAAGCAAAGATCATGTTATATGACCTATACTTCTTCAGAAGTGCATGATTTGTTGCGAGAAGGTTTTGATCGTTCTCCTATGTTTAATGGAAGAATAAAAAGTATAGGACCTAGATATTGTCCTTCTATAGAGGATAAGATTAATAGGTTTGCTGATAAGGATAGACATCAAATGTTTATAGAACCTGAAGGATGGAATACTGTAGAAGTATACGTTAATGGGTTTTCAACTTCTTTGCCAGAAGATGTACAATTTAAAGCATTGAGATCTGTTGTAGGTTTTGAAGGAGTGAAATTTTTCAGACCAGGGTATGCTATCGAGTATGATTATTTTCCACCCACACAACTTACTCACACATTAGAAACAAAACTGATTTCTGGATTGTTTTTTGCCGGACAAATTAATGGAACAACAGGATATGAGGAAGCAGCGTCTCAAGGTTTAATGGCTGGAATTAATGCAGCTCTTAAAGTAAAAGAAAAAGATGCTTTCATGCTTAATAGAAGCGAAGCTTATATCGGAGTGCTGATTGATGATCTTATTACAAAAGGCACAGAAGAGCCTTATAGAATGTTTACATCAAGAGCAGAGTATAGAACTTTATTAAGACAAGATAATGCAGACTTTAGATTAACACCAAAATCGTATGAGATAGGTTTAGCATCTGATGCTCGTATGAAGAGAATGGAAGAAAAGGAAAAGAAGTCAAATGACTTTGTTCGATTTTTTAAAGATACTAGTGTTACACCTCAAGAAGCGAATCCTGTTTTAGAAAAAAAGAAATCTTCTCCTGTAAACCAAAGCGGTAAATTGTTTAAACTTTTTTCTCGCCCACAAATTACATTAGAGGACATAAAACATTTTGAAAAAGTAGATGCTTATATAAAAGAAAACAATTTGGATAAAGAGGTTTTAGAACAAACGGAAATCCAAGTAAAATATTCTGGTTATATAGAAAAGGAAAAAAATAATGCAGATAAGTTAAATCGACTTGAGAATATTAAAATACCAGAAAACTTTGATTATACAAAATTGAAATCTTTATCATTTGAAGCTTGTGAAAAAATGACCAAGATAAAACCAAGAACTGTTTCTCAAGCATCACGAATTAGTGGAGTATCACCAAGTGATATTTCTGTGCTTTTAGTTTATATGGGAAGATAATGAATGAAGTTTTTTTAAAACAATCAAAACCTTTAAAAGTAAAAATATTAGGAATACTTATTATAGTATTAATAGTGTATTTGTTTTTTTTCTACGATAGTCCTTTATCTCAAATTGTAACACTCTCTATAATTTCGTTTTTGTTATTATCATATTCTATTTCTTATGAAATAAGAAAAGATTTTAGTAATTATAAACATATTTCATTTTTGGGATTTAGTGTTTTTAAACAAAAACTTAAAATTGATTTCCCTGATTACATTTCAGTGTTTTCAGCTTCTTTTAAACAAGATAATGAGTGGGGCGCGATTTCAGCTATAGGTAAGGAGGGAAAACATGATGCTTTTGTGGTTCGTTTTTTTTCTGGAAACAAAAACTTCACGATATATAAAACAAATAAATATTCAAGAGCCTTAAGTAAATCAAATAAAATTGGAGATCTCTTGAATATAGAAATACATGATGCAACTAAAGAGTAGTTCCACGTGGAACACAAAAAATATAATAGTTTTTAAGTAAAACTTTCTTTTTTTAAATAATGAGTACACAACGGGTTTTAGATTTTTTTATAGAGTGTAAGGATCATACTGTTTCCGAAGAAAAATTTCGATTGCTTTATGATATCGAATATGATATGTTAGTTACCTCACCAAAACCTAATGAATCAGAATTGGGTAAATATTATGAAAGTGAAGATTATATTTCTCATACAGATGGAAAACGTAATCTTTTAGAACGATTGTATCAAATTGTTAAAACATATTCACTTTCAAAAAAAGTAGATCTAATTACCAAGCTAAATGTAAAACCTGGTAAGATATTAGATATTGGTTCTGGGACTGGAGATTTTTTAGCCGTAGCAAAAAAAAAGAAATGGGAAATCAATGGAGTAGAACCAAATCTTACAGCAAGAAAATTAGCAGAACAAAAAGGAGTATACCTGCAATCAAATTCTTTGGGATATGAACCCCAGAGTTTTGATGTTATTACAATGTGGCATGTATTAGAACATGTTCCTGATATACAAGTTCAGATAGAAGAATTAAAGAGACTTTTAAAACCAAATGGGTATTTGATAATTGCAGTGCCTAATTTTAAATCTTATGATGCTGCATATTATAAATCTTTTTGGGCAGCATATGATGTCCCAAGACATCTTTGGCATTTTTCTAAAAAAGCAATAGAAAAACTTTTTATCAAAGAAAATTTAAAGATGATAAAAATACTCCCTATGAAATTTGATTCTTTTTATGTTTCTCTTTTATCCGAAAAATATAAAAATGGAAAAATGAATTATATTAAAGCATTTTGGATAGGATGGTATTCTAATATGAGAGCAAAACGATCTAAAGAGTATTCTTCACACATTTACGTCTTAAAGAACAGCTAATTTCTATTTTAATGGTTTTAGAGCGATTTTAATCGATATATAGGTATGATTAGTTTGCTTTTTGCACAAAATCGCTTAAATCGCTTTATTTGAATCGTTTTTTAATAGATTTTTGGTATGACTCTATTTGAAACTATTGTTTTTTCTTATTAACAATTATTTTGAGTAGATATAATGAATAACATCAAAAGAACTTTGATATTTTTGCGCAGAACTAAAATCTTGAAACATGAAAAAATACATATGCATTGCCATAGCATGTATAACACTTGCATCTTGTAATCAACAAGCAGAAAAAACAGCTTATGTTAATAATACTAAAGTTGTGTCTGACTTTAAAGAAATGAAAGCCGCTAAAGAAAAATGGACAAAACGAGATAATGAAGTTAGAGCAGAATTAGAACAAAAGGCTAGAGAATTTCAAGTTGAAGTACAAGGATATCAAAATATTCAAAAATCTCTTACAAGTGCTAACAAACAAAAGAAAGAGCAGGAGTTGTTGACAAAACAACAACAGCTTCAGAGAGAGCAACAAGTAAAAATGCAGGAAATCCAACAAGGTAGCCAGGCAGAAATAGATTCTATTATTAATAAAGTAAAGGATTTTATTAAAGATTATGGTAAGAATAATGGATATACTTACATTTATGGAGATACAGAAGGAAGTATTATATTATACGGTAAAGAAGAATTAGATATTACTGATAAAATACTAACTGAATTAAATGGTGAAGCTCCAGTTAAGGAAGAAGAGAAAAAAGAAGAAGTAAAAGAATAGGAGACCAAATAATTTCCTTGCTTTTATTATAAATTAAAAACCCTATTAGTGTATTAACTAATAGGGTTTTTTTGTGTCTGTAATTGACGGATATTTGATTATATCTGAAGTAAGTTTTAATAAATATTAAATATTATTTAATTGATAATTAATTGCTTATAATTTTAAAACTACGATGCTTATAAAGAAACGGTTTTTGATTTTTATTATATAAACAGAATATTATATAGTTATATAAGTTGAATTCATATTACTCAATTTTGAAGGGGTAAATGACCAATAATGATTAGAAAATTGAATTGGTTTTTCAAATATTTGAAGAATAGTGTTAATATGATATTGTTGTAATAAACTGAAGATATTAGAAAAATAGGATAATTTTAAACCTGAGGTATTGTTTCTTTTTACTAGTAATTAACAATAATGAAATATTAAATTTTTTAGGGATATTGAATAAATATTTACGTTACTCTATTCATAATTTTGAATTAGATTATGACAAGTATATTAGATTGTTTTTGTGTCGTTTATGGAGGTTATTTAGTTGATAAGTTTAATTAAGAAATTACACTTAATCGAACAAATTTGCCGTTTTTAGGATGTTTTAGAGTTTTTTGAAAATTGAGATTCTTGTAAAAATTCTTTGATTTTAATGTCAAATTAAACGAAATAAATTTTATTTTTGGGGAATTTTCCGCTTTTTATATGAACTAAAAACATACTAAAACAAAGGTACAAAGTTTTGATTAACAAAATTTTATGTATATTATATTGATTTTGGGCACGTGTTTATAATTCAAAAGATATTAGGTTGCTTAAATGCGTAAGAATATTATTACAAAAAAAAATTGAATTTTGGTTTGATATAAACATTTAATTTATAATTTTATGTCTTGGTAAAAAATATATTAACAATATTATTAACAAGCGCCCCAAATCGCTCGATAATATTACGAATATCCGCCCTGTATAAAGTGTGATATCATGAGAAATAAACTTAACCTATCGTTAGTTGCTTTTGTGCTTTGCTTCCTTTTTTCTTCATGGGAAGCTAATGCTCAGGTTATTCTTGGTCCTGAGTTTTTCATTAATGATAGTAGTGTTACAGCAACACAAGCATGTGTTAATCAAAATGTACCTAATAGATCTGCGGTAGCAGAATATACAGGACCTGCAGGATTTTTTGGTCCGGGTACAACTTTTATTCTTGAAATATCAGACGAAAACGGAGTATATGCAGATCCGGCTGCAGAACTTAGTAGAATTACACTTTCTGTAGCTCTTGGTTCAACTGCCGAAATTATTTTTCCTGATTTTCCGATCCCAACAGATCTGAGAGGAGAAGATTACAGTATGCGAGTTAGAGCTGAGAATCCAGCTTTTACCGGTAATGAAACACAAGGAATACCAATATATTATTTTGATACTAACGAAGGAGTAACCTTGGTGGGACCAAATGTAGATGCTAATAATGCGGCATTATGTGATGGTAATGCAATCACTTTAACAGCGTCTCCTGATGGTTTTCCAGAATATATATGGACATTAAATGGATCAGTAATTCAAGGAGAATCAGGTTCTACCTTAACAGGTGTTAATCAACCAGGTGAATATACCGTACAAGTTAACTTTGGAAGCTGTAGTCCATTTTTTAATTTTGATAGCGGTACTATACAAGTTCTGGATTTTAATACGACTACCGTATTCATCAGAAATGATTTTCCGGTAGATGGATTTTGTCCTAGTGATGTAAAGGTTTTAACCTGTAGTATTATTGATTCAGGATATACATACGAATGGTTTCAGGATGGAAACGCAATAGCAGATTCTGATAGCCCAACTATATTATTACCACAAAGTAATTTTGAAGGAGATTATACAGTATTAGTAACTGCAAGTGATGATTGTAGTATAGAGACTGATCCTGTTACTATTTTAAATAAAGGTTCAAATATAACCTCTCAACCTCCGCCACAGATGATTTTGTTGCCTACGCAAACTTCAATTACTTTGGCAATTGCTACTGATGCGCCCTTGGGCAGTACAGTACAATGGTTTAGAGGAGGTTTTCCAATAACACCCGTGCAATTAATAGATGCTCCGGGTGCTTTATCTGTTGAAGCAAATCAAATAGGAGTATATCGAGTAGATGTAGTAACTAATGATAGTTGTTTAGATACACTTCAAGCAGAAACAGAAATTTTTGATCCAATAGGATTTAGAGTTGAAATTGCCTCTATATTAGACTGTAATGATGATACAGCTACTTTAGGTCTAGAGACGCTGTATGGTTTAGCAGATGGAGGAACGGGTACCATTGAAATTCCTTTAGTTGTTGAGCAATATCCATTTTTCGATTTTGAGTGGTTTAGAGATAACGTCTCTACCGGAGATACAGGAACAACAATTTCAATTACTGACTCAAACGACACCTCTGTTTATGCATTAGAGGCTACATTAAGAGGCACTACATTTCCTACTGTAAGATCTAATGAGATTACACCGGGTATTTTAACTGATGTGATAGATATTATTGCCTCATCATTACAATTACCGTTTGGAGGTACAGTTACCTTAACTGTACCAAATAATGCTAGCTATACTTATGAATGGTTCAGAATAGTAGATGGAGAAAACCAATTGATTGAGGGAGAAACAGGTAATGAAATAGAGATTGATCAAGCAGGTCAATACTTTGTTATTATTACTTCAGGAGAATGTGTTGTTCAATCAAATACCATTACTATTACTGATGAAACGGCACAATCAGAAATTATTCCTAATGTCATTACTCCTAATAATGATGGTGCGAATGATAATTGGGCCTTACCAACCGCATATGTTAACCAACAAGATGTAGAAATAAATATTTATAATTCTAGAGGACAACTTGATTTTAGTTCAGTTAGTTATCAAAATAACTGGCCTTCAGAGAATTCAAAAACCTCGGGTCAAGAACGAGTTTATTATTATATAATAACAAAAAATAATTCCGTTGTTAGAAAAGGTTCAATAACGGTAATGAGATAGTTTATGATTAGACAGTTACTTTTAATCACAATGTGTTGTTTGTCCGTGAGTTCTATCATGGGACAAGATGAAACCACCACCTTTGGAGTAATTCCTTCAGAGATTCCTACGCATAACTTAGTTAGATATAATAGATTTTACTTTAACCCTACATTTTCATTGGTTAGAGAGAATAAAAAATCTATCAATGTATATAATAAAACCCAATGGGCATCTTTTAATGATAACCCACAAACATATTTGATAAACTATACATCTAATTTTGATGAAAAAACAGGTGTTTCTATTGGTTTACATCAGCAAAATGAAGGGATTTACAGGTATTTTGGAGCTGTAGCAAACTATGCTTACAACCTTGAGTTTGGAAATGATATGAATTTCACCTTTGGTATGAATTTAGGATATTCTCAAAGCGGAATCAAATCTAATATAGATTCATCAACAAGTATAATACTTAATAATGGAGTAGAGGTTTCAGACCCTGTAATTCTTAATTATGAAAATAGCTCAGTTTTTCAATTAACTCCTGGAGTTAATTTTAATTATGATGCATTTGATGTTGGGGTATCTGTAGCTAATCTTGTCGCATATAACATTAGTGGTAGTGAACTAATTACTGATAACATGGCATTCACAGGTCATGTAATGTATACCACAAGTCTTGAAAGAAGATCGGATAAAATCATTAGAGGGATGGTATATGCCAATATGATTCAAGATGCCGACTTAAGATATGGTGGAAATGCAATAGTAGAATTACCAAAATTAGGTTGGGCTCAAGCAGGTTATAATAGCTTTTATGGAGCCTCTATTGGTTTAGGAGGTCATATTACACCTAACGTATCTGTTGGTTATACGTTTGAAACTGGTTTTGGAGATACTAGTGATTTTGGAGCAACTCATGAAGTGGGATTGGCATATAACTTTAAAGTAGAAAAACGAAGAAGTTCAAAAAGAACTACTTCTCAAAAAGCCTATGAAGCCAGAGATTCAGAGATCAGAAGACTGAAAAAAGAAATATTAGAACAAAACAGATTAATTAGAGAACTTCAAAATAGAAATGGAGATTCTGTTTCTCGAGCTGAGAGAGCTATGAGTAAATTAGAAAGATCCATTCAGGAAGCTAAAGAAGAAGAAGCAAGAAGAGCTAGAGAATTAGCTTTACAGCGTGAAGAAGAAGTGAAGCTATTAAATAAGAAGAAAGAAGAGGAAGAATTAGCCGCTCGTACGAAACTTGAACTAGAGATGGCTGAACAAAAGGCGGAGGAAGAAAGATTAGCAGCCCGTAAGAAACTAGAAATGGAAGTGGCTGAGCAGAAGGCTGAAGAAGAAAGATTAGCTTCTCAAAGAAAACTTGAGAGAGAAGTAGCAGAACAAAAAGCAGAAGAAGAAAGATTAGCATCTCAGAAAAAACTTGAGATGGAAATGAATGAGCAGGCAGATAAAGAAGCTGAAGCTAGAATTGCTGCAGAAGAGGCTGCAAGAGAAGCAGAAGCTGCAAAACAACAGGAAGAAGAAGAAGCTAGATTGGCTGAGGAAGCCCGATTAGCTGAAGAAACTCGTGTTGCAGAAGAAGCTAGATTAGCTGAAGAAGCCCGCGTTGCGGAAGAGGCTCGTGTTGCGGAAGAGGCGAGATTAGCTGAAGAAGCACGTGTTGCTGAAGAGGCTCGTGTTGCAGAAGAAGCACGATTGGCTGAGGAAGCTAGGTTAGCAGAAGAAGAAAGATTAGCTGCTCAAAGAAAACTAGAGAGAGAAGTAGCAGAGCAAAAAGCTGAAGAAGAAAGATTAGCAGAAGAAGCTAGGTTAGCAGAAGAGGCGCGATTGGCTGAGGAAGCTAGGCTTGCAGAAGAGGCTAGATTAGCAGAAGAAGCGCGATTGGCTGAGGAAGCTAGGCTTGCAGAAGAGGCTAGGTTAGCAGAGGAAGCACGATTGGCTGAGGAAGCTAGGCTTGCAGAAGAGGCTAGGTTAGCAGAAGAGGCGCGATTGGCTGAAGAAGCTAGGCTTGCAGAAGAGGCTAGATTAGCAGAAGAAGCGCGATTGGCTGAGGAAGCTAGGCTTGCAGAAGAGGCTAGATTAGCAGAAGAAGCGCGATTGGCTGAGGAAGCTAGGCTTGCAGAAGAGGCTAGGTTAGCAGAAGAAGCGCGATTGGCTGAAGAAGCTAGGCTTGCAGAAGCGGCCAGGTTAGCAGAGGAAGCTGCAAAAGCTCAGGAACAACCTGAAGAAGGGTTAGAAGAAATACAAAAAGAACTAGATAATAGTAGTCGAATTACAAACAAGATATTTGCACGTAGAGATTCTTTATTAACCACAGGATTAAATGTTGACAAAAGAGAATTTAGCAAATTATTAGAATCTCTTGTTAGTATGAGTGATGATGCAGAAGAAGTTAAGAAAGATACGAACCCTACTAGCTCTAAGAAATTAACAGCAAAAAACAGATTTATCAAATTTGCTGAAGCGTCTAGGCCAGAAGCACAATATGCAACCAAGTATATTCCAGGTTATGAAGAAGGATATTATTTGATTGGTAATGTATTTAGAGGAGGAGCATATGCTGAGAAGTTTACTCAAACTCTTAATGATCTTGGATTTAATGACTCACAAATCATTCTTAATCCAGAAAACCAATATCAGTATGTAGCGATCGAGTCTTATAAGAATAAAGATGAAGCTGCTGAAAAATATTTAAACAATATAGATAATAGATACTTTGGAGATATGTGGATTTTACATATCGCTAAAAACAGAGTAGAATCATATAAAAAGCTATTACAAGAAACCCGATTGATAAAGGATACGGTTAAGGATGATACGGTATTGACAGAGACCTTATCTTATATCGGAGGGCATAATATTGAAAATGGTTACTATCTGATAACGAATATTTTCAAGAGAGAAAACTATTTTGAAAGAGGAATGGAAAGACTTAGATCCAGAGGATTAGAACCTCAATATTTCAGAAATCCGAAGGACAATTACATATATGTTTACTTAAAGCGATTTGAAGACTTAGAAGAAGCCAAACAAAGCTTGTTTTCTAACGTAAACAATTCGTATGATGGTGAGCTCTATATATTAAAAATACAATAACTAGGTATTGCTTATAGAGAGATATGATAAATGATTTAAATAAACTCAACTACTAAACCACAGCTTATGAAACCCAAAATACAAATTAAATTAGCTGTAATTCTTCTAATGCTAGGAAGCATTAGTTTTTCGTCATTGCAAGCTCAGAGTGTTAACTTTTCACTTAGGGATTCTGTTACTGTTCAAGGTAACATACATATTATTTCTAATGCTATCGTTGGACTCAGTGGAGTACAAGATCAGGGCAACCCATTTTTTGCGGGGGATATGACCAATTACAACCCTAATAATCCATATAATGGAGGGAGTTATAATGATGGACTGGAATTTGGTTATATTGATATAGATAGTGACGCTTCAACTTTCAGTTCTAGTAGTGCCGAGTTTATTTTTCCACTCGACCCTAACAATCCTACTAACCCCAATAATGGAGACTGTGCAGAGGTAGCGTTTGCAGGATTATATTGGTCTGCTACGTATTATGTAGATAGAGATACTAATGGTAACCCACTATTAACAGGGCTACCTTTACCAGACCCACGTCCGGATTATAGAAGTATAAAATTCAGACCTCCTGGAGCGGCAAATTATATTGATATTGTACCAGGTCCTCTACCTGAAAATACAGAGGTGATCTTTGATGGATACCGTAATACACCTACCAATCCTAATGATACCGCTACAAATGATATTCCTTATGTTTGTTTTGCTGATGTAACTGACATTGTATCTGGTTTGGCAGATCCTAGAGGAATCTATACTGTAGGTAATGTTAGATCTACTATAGGAGATACTGAGTTAGGAGCAGGAGCTTCTGCCGGTTGGGTATTAGTAGTTGTATATGAGGATCCTTCATTATCTGCAAAAAAGTTTAGCATACAAGATGGTTACCTAGAAATTGATGGTGCGAATCCAGAAACCTTTACATATGGTGATTTTGAAACATTACCAGCACCAAATGATGTTCGTGCTCGTTATGGTGTAGCAACTCTTGAAGGTGATTTTGGTATTACGGGTGATGGATTATCTATTACAAATACTTTTGGGTTTCAATCACCATTATTTGCTGATCCGGTAAACCCAACAAACAACTTCTTTAACAGTTCGATATCTGTCGACGGTAATTTTAATACTGCACGTAATCCTAATTCTGAAAACACATTAGGATTTGATGCAGATATCTTTGATATTGCCAATGGAGGAAATTTTATTATAGGAAATAACCAGAACTCTGTCGATTTTACAGCGACTACTTCAGGCGATAGATATAGGATATTTTTAAATCTTTTCTCTATTGAGGTAATTGAACCAGTACTTAAAGTTAAAAAGAGAGTATTAGACATTAATGGTATCGATATTACTGGAGGTGGAGTTAGTCTGGCAGATCAGTTATTCTACGAATTAGAAATAGAAAATCAGGGTAATGAAGATGTAATTAATGCAAGTATTAGAGATATTTTACCTGCTAACATTGATTTCAGAACAGGAACAATCACCGTTTCTGACCCTGGAATTACCGTAACATATCTTCCAGGACCAAGAGAATTAGATATCCAAATAGACCCGACTATAATAGAACGAGGGGATGGACCTATTACTGTTCGTTTTGGTGTGGACGTAGTAGCAAGTTGTGCGGATTTACGCGATGCTTGTTCCAACGAAATAAGAAACATTGCCATATCACAATATGAAGGAGCTATTTCTGGTGAAATAAGAAATGGCGAAGAAAGTGTATTATCACAAGATGTTTGTCAATTCGATATTGAAGGAGCATCTAACTTTTTGATTGATTTAGGAAGTTGTGATGGTAATTTTGAAGCTTTTTTATGTACAGGAACATTAGATTTAACAGCTGGAGGAGGCTTCCCTACTTATGTATGGACAGACTTGAGTACTGGAACTATTGTAGGAAACTCGCAAACACTAACTGTGAGTTCTGGAGGTCAGTATCGTGTTGATAAAAGTGGTAATCCAGATTGTAACGATCTTTTCGAGATCTGGACAGTTACAGCTTTTAATACAATTACAAATCCAATTATTCCTATTGCTAGTGATCCAAATGTTAATGGTAATATCAGAACCTGTCCTATTACTGGAGACCCATTACCAGAATTATTTTTATGTGGAGCTACAGATTCAATTTATTTAGATTCAGGTTTTGTAGATGCAAATACAATAGTTTGGGAACGATTAGATCCTGCTGCCTGTCCGGCAGTTCCAAGAGATCCAAACTGTCCTACACTGGATGGCGGTTGTGCTGCAGACTGGACCCAGGTAGCTACTACCAGAGATTACACAGTTAGTGATGCAGGAGAATACAGAATCACAGCTACTTTTGATGGTAACTGTACAATCACATTCTATTTTAATGTATTTAAGAACAACTTTGAACCAAATCTGGTTATCGTAAGAGATATCGTATGTAGTACTCCAGGTACGCTTAGAGTACAAAACTCTTCTAATCAATATGAGTATCAATTAGTGACGCCAAGTGGAGGAACAATTGGTTACCAGGCATCGCCAGAATTTACTGGTTTAACAGAAGGAGGTACTTATACAGTAAACGTACGTCAAAATAATGGATTACCTACTGCTTGTGTATTTAATGCGACGCAGTTTATGGATGTTCTTGATTCTACTGTATCTATATCAACTACTAGTCCAGGATGTCCTGGAGATACAGGAGAGGTTCAGATACAAGTGACGAATGGAGACGCTAATTATACCTACAACATCAGTAGTACAACAACCGCGTTTACTGCTACAGAAGGACCTACTACAGATCCTAATCATACATTTACAGGTTTAAATGCAGACACTTATGATGTAGAGATACTTTCATATGATGGAGAGTGTATAGATACGCAACAAGTGGTGATTTCTCCACCACTTGCATTTTCTGCCGTATCTACGCTTACAAGAGATTTAAGCTGTAACCCTGGATATCAACCAGATCCTACATTAAATGATCCAACAGATCCAAATTTTGATCCTACAGCACCACCTTTTGATCCTGATCAATTTATTGCTTTAGTCGAAGTAAATGTTACAGGAGGAATAGGAGGTTTTATATACGGAACTAACAGTACGATGACTCCGCCATTATTGACACCAGAGCCATCGACCTCCAACATATTTAGATTTACAGCAGCAGGAACTTATACCATATTCGTTCAAGATACTTCTACAGGATGTATTATTCCTGCAGGAAGTGTTGTTGTAAGTCCATATGAAGAATTACAGGCAACAGCTACCGGTACAGATCCGGTATGTCCTGGTGCCGATGGATCTATTCTTGTGCAGATTTCTGCAGGAGAAGGACCATTTACTTATGTTTTGGACGGAACCACATCGGTTGGTCCATTAAATCAGAATAACTATACTTTTAATAACGTACCAGTTGGAGCACACACAATTACCATTACAGATCGTTTTGGTTGTGAATTAGATCCACCAATTGATGTGACGTTAACTGCTTCAAACATAATTACCGCTGATATAGCGATCACTCAGGAGTATCGTTGTGATGCTAGTGGTTCTAGTGTTACTCCGCAGTTAGGAGAGATTACGATTTCGAACCCACAGAATGGTAACGGGAGTTATGAGTATAGTATTGACGGAGTTGATTTCACTAATACGACGGGTATTTTCACGGGTCTTACCGATGGTACCTATACGTTATACATTCGAGATACCGATACAGCAGCTTGTCCTGTCAACTTAGGTCAGTTAACTATTGATCCTTTACAGGAGGTAACCGATTTAAGTTTTTCTACTACGGCTGTTCAATGTCCGGCAGTAGAATCTACGATTACGGTTTCAGCTACGGGTAGTAATGGAGCGAGCAGTTTTGAATATCGTATTACTGCTCCTGCGGGTAGTGCTACAGCGTTTAGCACTAATGACACCTATACTTTAGCTGTTGGCACATATACCTTTGAGGCCAGAACGACTACTGATGGATGTATTTATTCTGAAGATTTCACGATTAACAATATTGATTTTATAGCCGTTACAGGATCAGCTACATCAGAGCCTACGTGTAATGGTGAT